>NZ_JAUSVR010000001.1 GCF_030814815.1 Ancylobacter amanitiformis
GATGCCGGGCAGATCATCGAGATGAACGAGCCCGAGGCGTTCTTCTCCAACCCGCAGCACGAGCGCACCAGGCTCTTCCTCAGCCAGATCCTGCATTGATGGCGCGTGGACCCTACCAGGCCGGCAGGCAATCGGCGGCGGTCGCAACGTGCAGCCGCGGTTCCCCGCCGGTTTTTTCGACGATCGCGCCGTCGAATTCCGGCATCAGCCGCGCGGAGAGGAGACGCCGCGTATAGGGGTCGCGAACGGCCGAAAGGTCGAGCTGCTCGGGACGGCAGCGCTCGACAATGCGCCCCTGATGCATGACCAGCACCTCGTCGGAGATCCAGCGCACCGCCTCGATGTCATGGCCGACGAACAGCATGGCGAAGCCGCGCTCCGCCTGCAGCCGCTTCAGGAGGTCGAGGATCTGCACCTTCACCGTCATGTCGAGCGCCGAGATCACCTCGTCGCAGATCAGCACCTCGGGCTCGCACAGCAGCGCCCGCGCGATGCAGGCGCGCTGGCGCTGGCCGCCGGAAAGCTGGTGCGGATAGCGCATGGCGTGGTCGGCATCGAGACCGACCTCGTGGAGCCCCGCGACGATGCGGGCGGCCTGCGCAGATGCGGGCACGCCGGCAAGCGCCAGCGGCTCGGCCAGGGCGCGGCCGATGGTGAGGCGCGGGTTGAGCGCGCCATAGGGGTTCTGGAACACCATCTGGCAGCGGCGGCGCAAGGCGCCGGGCAGCGGCCGCCCGCCCGGCTCGATCACATGGCCGAGCAGGCGGATGCGCCCGGCGGAAGGCGCGCGCAGCCCGGCAAGCGTTGCCGCCAGCGTGCTCTTGCCCGAGCCCGATTCCCCGAGCAGCCCGACCGTGCGGCCCGCCAGCAGGGAGAGCGAGGCGCCGTGCACGGCGCGGAACGACGTGCCGAACAGCCGGCGCGCGGCATAGTCGACACACACGGCTTCAGCTGTCACCGCAACCGGGCGCGCCATCGTCTGCGCCGCCGGCACGTCAGCCAGACGTCGCCGCGCGCCGACGAGGCGGGCGGTGTAGGGATCGCGCGGCCGGGAGATGACCTCCGCCGCCGGCCCGGTCTCGACAATGCGGCCGTGCTGCATCACCGCGATGGAATGGCCGAGCGCGCCCGCCACCGCCAGATCATGGGTGATGATCAGCAGGGCGAGGCGGCGATTGGCCTGCAGCCGCGCCAGCAGCGCCACGATGTCGGCCTGCACGCTGGCGTCGAGCGCGCTGGTCGGTTCGTCGGCGACGAGAAGGTCGGGCTCGCCGGCCAGCGCCATGGCGATCATCACCCGCTGCTGCTGGCCTCCGGAGAGTTGGTGAGGGTAACGCGTGGCCAGCGCCGCCGGGTCCGGCAGTTCCACCTCGGCAAGGCCGCTCACGATCCGCTGTCGCCGCTCGGCGGGCGCGGCGATGCCGGCGCGCCGCAGCGTCTCCTCGATCTGCTCGCCCACCCGCATGAACGGATTGAGGCAGGCCATCGGATCCTGAAACACCATGGCGATGCGCCGTCCGCGCAGCGCCCGCCAGCCGCGTTCGTCGCGCGGCGCCAGCACGCGACCGTCCACCGCGATGCGGGTCGCGGGATCGACCTCCAACCCATCCGGCAGCAGGCCGAGTAGAGACAGCCCCGTGAGCGACTTGCCGGAGCCGGATTCGCCGATGACGGCCAGCGTGCGCCCGGCCTCGAGATCGAGCGAGACGCCATCGACCAGCCGGCGTCCGCCAGCGCTTATGATGAGGTTGCGCAGGGAGAGAAGCGGTGCGGTCATGACGTCATCCTCGGGTCGATCAGGCGATGGAGGAGATCCGTGGCGGCGTTGATGATCACCAGTGCGATAGCGATGACGAGGATCGCGGCCTGGATCACCGGATAGTCGCGGCCGTGAATGGCGTTGAGCAGCAGGCTGCCGACGCCCGGCAGGCCGAACAGCACTTCCATGGTCAGGGTGCCGGCGACAAGGCTGGTCAGCACGAGGCCGGACAGTGCCAGCATCACCGGAACGGCGGTTGGCAGCAGATGGCGCAGCGCGATGCGCGAGGGCGCCAGCCCCTTGGCGCGGGCGGTGCGCACATGGGCGGAGGTTGCGGCCTCGCGCAGTTCCTCGTGCAGCGGCTTGACGATGAGCCCGGCGCTGTCGATCCCGATGATGATCACCGGCAGCACCATCGACCCGAGCACCGGCAGCCAGCCGAGCCAGATGGAAAAGACCAGGATGCCGACCACCCCGACGCAGAAGGTCGGCAGGGCGATCGACCAGACGTTCAGCACATCGACCAGCCCGCGCAGGCCGCGATGGCCGGTCGTCACCGCGCTCACCGCGACGCCGAGCGCGAGGAGCAGCGCGAAGCTGAAGCTCAGCGCCGTGAACAGCAGGGTCGTCGGCAGCGCGGTCGCCAGCATGGCCGAGACCGGCCGGCCGAAGCGGATCGACGCGCCGAAATCGCCGTTGAGCAGCCGCCAGCTCCAGCCGGCGAGCTGTTCGACGACGGGACGATCCAGCCCGAGTTGATGGCGCAGTTCCACCTGCTGGGCGGCGGTGAGATCGCCCTCAAGGCCCTTCACATCCACGGCGTCGCCCGGAATGAGCCGGGCCAGCAGGAAGACGATGACGACGATGCCGGCGGCCTGCGCCAGCATCCGGGCCAGGGTGAAGGCGAGGGGGGCGAGGCGGTGGAGGAGGTTGGTCATAGCGTGGCCTCGCCGGCCGCGCGCAGCGGATCGAGATGCCGACGCACCGCTTCGCCGAGGATGGACAGCGACAGGGTGAGCAGGATGATCGCGATCACCGGCGCCAGGATGACGTGCGGGGATGTCTCGATATAGCGGCTGGCATCGGCCACCATGCGGCCCCAGGTCGGCTCGTCGGGCGAGGAGCCGAGGCCGAGGAAGCTGAGCACCGATTCCGTCACCACGCAGCGCGGCAGCAGGATGGCCGCCTGGGTGACGAGCCCGCCGACAAGATTCGGCGCCAGATGCAGGCGCAGCACATGCAGCTTGCCGCCGCCGAACAGCCGCGCCGCCGTGACATAGTCCTTCACCGCCTCGCGGTGGAAGGTGGCGCGGGCGACATAGGCGAAGAACGGCGCGAAGGCCACGCCGAGGGCGATGACCACGGGCTGCGCCCCCGCGCCGAGCGCCACGATCAGCAGCAGCGCCAGCAGCACGTCCGGCATGGCGCGCACGAGGTCGATGAGCGCGAACATCACCGTCTCCGCCACGCGCCCGAGCGACAGCGCGACAAGGCCGAAACCGGCGCCGAGGACGAAGGCGACCAGTGCCCCGCCAAAGCCCACCATCAGCGTGGTACGGGCACCCATGGCGAGGCGGGAGAAAACATCCCGCCCCATGTGATCGGTGCCCAGCCAGTGCTCCGGCCCCGGGGGCTGGTTCAGCGCCAGAAGGTCCTGGTCGAGCGGGTCGAACGGGGCGACCAGCGGCGCGGCCAGCGCCAGTGCGACAATCGCCGCCAGCACCAGCGCGGCGATGACGGTGCGGGGGGAAAGCCCCCGCCGCACCGATTCGCCCGCCTCGGAGGGGAGCGCGAGGCTCACGACCGGCCCGCGAGCCAGGTCTGGGCCACGCCGCCATCCACCCGGTTCGGCGACCAGGTGAAGCCGGTCTCATAGCCCTCAACGCCCTTGCGGATGACGATCTGGTCGGCATCCATGCCGAGCGCGACGACATAATACTTGTCCATCACGATCTTCCAGGCGTCGAGATAAAGCTGGCGGCGGGTGACGAGGTCGGTTTCGGCCACCGCCTTCTTCACCAGCGCGTCGAACGCCTCATCCTGCAGGCCGCCCCACAGCACCGGGTTCGGCCCGTCGCTCATCAGCCGCACATAACGCAGGAAGATGTCGGCACGCGGACCCGAACTCATGCAGTTCATATCCCAGTCATACTGGCCGAGCCGCTTCTGGGTGCCGATGTCGTCGAGCGCGACATGGTTCACGTTGAAGCCGAGCTTGCGCACCATCTGCACCACGACCTGCGGGTAGCTTTCCTGCCAGGAGACGAACTCGATGGTTTCCTTGGTGGGATCGACGCCCGCCTCCTTCAGCAACGCCTTCGCCTTGGCGAGGTCCGCCTTGGCATGCGGGTCGGCCTTGAACAGCGCCTCGTCGAAATAGAGATTGCCCGGGCCGACCATCTGGTTGGAGACAACGCCGGTGCCCGCCGAGGCGAAGTTGATGAATGCCGCTTTGTCGATCGCGTAGGTGAGCGCCTGACGCACGCGCACATCATCGAAGGGCGGGCGGGGCTTGCGGTTGTTGAAGGCTACGAAGTACCAGCCAGCGTCCTTCAGCTGGGAAACACGCAGGTTCGGATCCTTGGCGAGCTGCTTGGCGATGTCGGCCGGCACGCTGGCAATGTCGATCTCGCCGGCGCGCAGGGCCAGCTGGCGGTCGGCGCCATCGCGCAGGTCCGCCTCGATCGCCGCGAGGTAGGGCATGCCGCCGCGCCAATAGGCGGTGTGGGCCGGGGCCGTGAGCTTCACCTTGGGCTGCCAGTCGCCGAAGGTGAAGGGGCCGGTGCCGATCGGGGTGGTGATGGTGTCGTCCCAGCCCGGAGATTTGGGCGAGAGGATCCACAGTTCGGACATCAGGTTCAACAGCGGCGCGTAGGGCTCGCGCATGGCGATGACCACGGTGCGGTCGTCCGGCGCCGTCACCGTGTCGACCAGCTTCATGGCCGAGGCGAGCCAGCCGCCCTTCACCTTCTCCTTCACGCGGGTGATGTTGGCGACCACGTCGCCGGCATTCATCACCGCGCCATTGTGGAATTTCACACCGTCGCGCAGCGTGAACGTGTAGGTCTTGCCGTCCGGCGAGATGCTGAAGCTCTCGGCGAGGAAGGGCTTCACCGAGCCGTCATCGCCGATCGAGGTCAGTGCCTCGACATAGATCTGCTGCACCGAGATCGAGCCGGTATGGCGATGGGGATCGGCGGTATCGAGCCCGAGCGTCGCGTAGCGCAGGACGCCCCCGCGCTGGGGATCGGCGGCGGCGCGGGCATTGTGCGGCTGGAAGCCGGTCAGCCCGCCGGCAAGGCCGACAGCGGCGGTACCGGCCAGGAATGTGCGACGGCTGAGACGTAGCGTGGTCATGGGCGGGTCTCCGAAACGGGAAGCTGAAGGGAGAGGGGGCGGGAGCCCGAACGCGAGGGTCCGGTCTCCTGCAGGGGCGTGCCGTCGGTTTGGTCCGCCGGCAGGCCGAGATGGGCGAGAAGGGTGGGGGCGATGTCGACCACCGCCACCGGGGCGGCGCGTTCGCCGGATGTGAAGCCGGCGCCGTCGATGACGAGCACCGGTGCCTGTTCATGGGCATTCAGGCCGCCATGCTGGCCGAAACCGAGCCGGTCGGCCTTGCCGCCCTGCGGCTTCACAGCAAGGCAGGAGCCGGGAATGCCGAAAGCATTGGGCGCCTCGTTTCCCTTCATCGACACCGCGAAGGCGAGGGCGCCGGCCGGGGCCTGCCCGACGGCGCCGAGTTCGTCCCTGCCGAATACCGCGCCGGCCCAGGCACGGCCGCGCAGGAAATCGTCGAGCCGCCCGCGCCGGCTTTCATGGTCGGGGTGCAGATAGATCAGCGCCGCGGTGCCGTTGGCGGCAACCACGACATCGTCGGAATGAAGCTCCGCCTTGAGGCCAGAAGCGACGAGTTCCTCCTCGATGTCGATAATACAGGTGATGGTCTCGTGGCCATGATCGGAGCCGGCGACCAGCAGCACGTCCTCGCCCTCGCGGCGCAGCGCTTCCACCGCGGCGATGACGCGGCCGAGATTGGCGTCGGCTGCCCTCAGCACCGAAAGATGGGCCGGCGAGCCCAGCGGCGTCTCGTGCTGGATATGGTCCGGTTCGCCCATCCACAGCACCGCGAGAGCCGGGCCGCCGGGAACCAGCGCTTCCGCGATGAAACGCGACGTCATCGCCGTATCGCCGGCGACGTCCAGTGCGATGTCGAGCCCGTTGGGAATCGGCACCCGCCCGGGTCCGAAGGAGCCGGCGCGATGGAACACCCGGCCGTGGCCGTCCGGGTCATGGGCATAGGCGGCGCCGGGCGAGACATTGTTGAAGACCATCGCACCGCCATGGCCGGCCATCCGCTCGGCAAGGGTCGGCGTGGCGAGGGAGCGGCCGGTGACGCGGCGCTTGTGCTGCAGGAAGTCGGGGTGGCCCACATCGTGGCGCACCAGCCGGCCGTCCTCGACCAGCACCATGGAATTGCCCTGCAGGCCGTGCCGCGCCGGCCAGCAGCCGGTCGCCAGGGTTGAGGACACCACCCGTGTGGCAGAGGGGAAGGCGGAGCGATAGCCGGCAAAGAAGGCGCCGCGCTCGCGCAGCGCCGCCAGATGGGGAGTGCGCTCCGCGTCGACGAAGTCACGACGCAGGCCATCGAGAATGACGAGGACAGCGCGGCGCATGGCTCAGCCCACCCGGTTCAGCACGAAGTCAAAAATGTCGAAATTGCGCAGTCGGTGGCCCGCCTCCGCCTCCAGCAGCGGATGCGAGAGAAGGAAGGGCACGCGCTGTTCCGACAGGCTGCCATGGGAGCGCAACCGCTCGCCGGCGAGCTGGGTGATATCGTGGTCTACCGCACGGGCGCCGAGCGCGAAGCCCTCGGCCCCCACCGCCACGAAATCGGCCTCGCGGTCTTCCGGCATCTCGAAACGGGCGGCGGCCTCCTCTCCCGTCAGGACGAGCGCGACGCCCGGCTGGGCGATCAGGAGATCCTGCACGGCCTGGCGGGACATGCCGTCCCCGAGCAGGTGGACGCGCACGAAGCCGCCGAGGGCGCCGTGATGCCTCACGAAGGGATCGGTGATCGGGCAGATCACCCGCGTCGCGCCCTCGCCGAAGGCGGTGTCCAGCACATCGCCGAGATAGGTCACGCGCGGCGCGCCATCAGGCTGGGCCATGTCGGTCATGCCGTGATCCGCGGTGATGCCGACAACCGCGCCGAGTTCCAGCAGCCGCGCCACGCGCGCATCCACCGCCGCCATGAAGGCCAGCGCCTCCGGGGCTTCCGGCGCATGCTTGTGCTGCACATAGTCGGACAGCGAGAGGTAGAGCACCTCGGCACGCCGCGCCTCGATCAGCCGGATGCCGGCATCGAGCACGAAGAGCGACAGTTCCGGCGAATACTGGTCGGGTTTCGGCAGGCCAACGAAGCTCGCCGCATCGTCTATGCCGTGTTCATCCTCCGTGGTGCCATTCGCACATTCGGCGGAGAAGGCGATGCCGTCGAGCCCGAAGGCCAGAGCCTTGCGCAGCTTGTCCTTGGCCGTGACCACCGCCACCGCGCTGCCGATGCCGGCCAGGCCGGCCAGAATGGTGGGCGCGCGCATCAGCGCGGCATCGAGCATCATCACGGTCTCGCCGGTGGCACGGTCGAGATAGAAATTGCCGGCCACGCCATGCACCGCCGGCGGCGCGCCGCACACGATCGACACGTTGTTCGGGTTGGTGAAGGTCGGCATGGCCGCATCGGCGAGGGCGAAGTGACCGTTCATGCGCATGGCGTCGAGCGCCGGCGTGACGCCGGCCTGCGTGGCGGCCTCGATATAGGCCGGGTCGCAACCATCGAAACAGATCACCACGGTGGCACGCCGCGGCCTGCGATAGTTTCGCCCGTTCACGTCAATGCATTCGCGCGACGCGCTGACGTCGGTCGTTATCATGTCCATTTTATCTATTCCGTTATTAAATCGTCGCAAACGAGAGGTAAGATTTTGTTTTTGTTTGTTATTATCTCTCGTTACTGTTGTCTTTATTATTGGCTATACACTGTGTGAGTAAAGCGATATTAGTTCCGTCATAGTGTGAGTATTTGGAACAAGGGCATGGCGCGCAGTCTTCCGCCGCTGAAGGCGGTCGTGGCATTCGAGGCGGTGGCCCGCATCGGCAGCGTCACGGGAGCCGCCCAGGAACTCGGCGTCACCCATAGCGCGGTCAGCAAGCAGCTCGCGGTGCTGGAGGCCTGGCTCGGCGCGCCGCTTTTCGACAGCAATCGACGCCACATGACGGCGACGCCACCGGCCCTGCGGCTGGCCTCCGCGGCCGGTGCGGCGCTGGACCTGCTCGCCGCCGCCATTGACAGCTTCATGCCGGACGACGCATCGGAGGTGCTCGATGTCATCGCCCCCGCCACGTTCGCCATGCGCTGGCTGATGCCGCGCCTGCCGGCCTTCGAGGCGGAGTTCAGCCATATCGATGTCCGCGTGCGGCCGATTCACACGGGCGAGGAGTGGAGCGGCATTCCTTTCGATGTGGTGATCCGGCGCGGCGAGGCGCTGCAGGGTGACCTGCGCAGCATCACCTTGCTGCGCGAGGAAATCGGGCTGCTGGCACGGCCGGAGGTCGCGGCGTCTCTCGCCACCTGCGCGGATCTGGCCGGCATTCGTCTGCTGGAATCGGTGACGCGGCCCGGCGAAATGGCACGCTGGCTGCTGGCGGCGAACATGCCGGCCGAGCTTGCCGCCGGCGCATCGCGCTTCGGCCATTTCTATATCGCGCTTGAAGCCTGTCTGGCCGGGCAGGGCGCCATCGCCGCACCGATCGAGGTCGTGTCGGATCTTCTCGCCCGTGGCGATCTCGTCGAGCCTTTCCCGCTCCTGCGCGTGAGTGGACCGGAGTATCGGCTCGGCTATGCACCCGCCGGTTTGCGGGCAAACCTTGCGGCCTCTTTCGCCGAATGGGCGCTGCGGACGGCGACGATCGATGCGGGGCTGGCGGCCGGAGACCCGTGAGGGCGCGGGCCCCCGTCTATGGCGGCTCGCCCGCCGTGGAGCGGGTTCCGGGTTTGCGGCTTGTTCGCCGCTGTCAGATGCGGGGCACCGCGACATACCCCCCGCCATCCCCGCGGATCACATCCATGGGAATGCCGTAGATGCGCGCCAGCGTATCGGGCGTCACGATCTCCTGCGGCGCGCCGCGCGCGATCAGCCGGCCACCATGCAGCGCGATGATGTCGTCGCAGAATCGCGCAGCCATGTTCACATCGTGCAGCACCACGATCACGCCGGTGCCGCGCTCCCGGCAGAGCCGACGGATCAGCGAGAGCGTTTCGATCTGGTGCGCGATGTCCAGCGCGGAAATCGGCTCGTCCAGCAGCAGGCAGCCCGCGTCCTGCGCCACCAGCATGGCAATCCACACACGCTGGCGTTCGCCGCCGGACAGCGTGTCGACCAGACGGTCGGCGAAGGCGCCGGTATCGGTCAGCGTGATCGCCTCCTCCACCTTCTGTCGATCCACCGTGGTGAACCGGCCGAGCGCGCCGTGCCAGGGATAGCGGCCGAGGGCTACCAGTTCCCGCCCGGTCATGCTGCCCGTCGCGGGCGATGATTGCGGGAGATAGGCGACATGGCGGGCGAAGGCCCGCGTGCCCCATTCCGAGAGCGGCCGACCTTCGAAGCGAATCTCCCCGCCCGTGGCTGCGTGCTGCCGGGCGAGCAGCTTCAGCAGCGTCGACTTGCCCGACCCATTATGCCCGATCAGCCCGACAACCCGCCCCTCCGGTAGCGTGAGGCTGAGCGGGTGCAGCAGCGTGCGGCCGTCAATGCGCATCTGGGCATCGAGGAGGTCAAACAGCGCGGGTGCGGGTGAGGGCGGGGCGATCATGCGCGATCCCGGCCGAAGGCAAAACGTATCGCCAGATTGAGCGTCGCCGGAAGCACCGACATATGCGTCTCGCCGGGGATGAGGGCGAATTCCGGTCGCAGGCCCGGTACCTGCGCAAGGCGCTCGGCCATCTCGCGTGTATTGTCCACGATCCGGCTCTCCTCGAAACCGGCGCGCCGCGTCTGCTCATCGGCGGCACCGATCTGGAACGGCGCGAGCTTCTGCTCATATTCGCCGGCAAGGAGCAGAACCCGCCCCTCGCTCGCGATGCCCTTCGAAACGAAGGTCTCGGCGCTATCGACGATGCCCGCGCCCTCCCACCAGATGGCCGGGCTGGCGGCGATCCACCGGGCAAAGGCGGCGGGGCGGCGAAACAGCGCGTGCAGCACGAACAGGCCGCCGAAGGAATGGCCGAGAATCGATTGCCGCGCCGGATCGACCGGAACGCGACGGGCGATTTCCGGCTTGAGCACGTCCTCGATGAAGGCGAGGAACCCGTCCGCGCCGCCGGTGCGAACCTCCGGCCCGTCCGGCGTGTGGGGCGGATAGGATTGGCCGGGCGGCGGCCCCATGTCCCAGGAGCGGCGCACGCTGTCATAGGCGCCCTCGACGGGATAGCCGATGCCCACCATCACGCCCCACGCGAGGCCGGTGCCCAGCGGATAGGCCGCCTGAACGCGCAGGATGTCGGCGGCGGTGCCGGCGACGGCGTTCGCGTCGAGATAATACAGCACCGGCCATCCCGCCGCCGGCGCCTCGCCCGGCGGCCGATAGAGATAGATGCGCCAGGGCTTGTCGCCGGAGGGGTCGCCGCCCGCGGGCGCCGCGATCTCGAAGACTTCCGTGTCGGGGATGGGGGCGGCGATCATGCGAGGACCTGCTTTCGCGAAAGGAGCCAGAGAAAGGCCGGTGCGCCGATCATCGAGGCGACGAGCCCGGCCGGCATCTGCCAGGGAAAGGCGACGGTGCGGCCGAGGAAATCGGCCGTCACCAGGATGAGTGCCCCGATGAGCGCCGCGCCGTAGAGTTCGCTTAGAGGCCGGCGCAGGCCGAGGAGCCGGGCCGCATGCGGAGCCACGAGGCCCACGAAGGACAGCGGCCCGACCAGCAGCGTCGCCAGCGCCGTCGCCACCGCCGCGAGCATCAGCAGCAGCAGCCGGCCCGCGCCAAGGGGCATGCCGAGCGCGCGCGCCGTGTCCTCGCCCAGAGGCAGCAGGCCGAGCCATCGCCGCACCAGCGGCAGCAGCGCCAGCAGCGCGAGCGCGGCAAGGAGGCTCGCGCCGGCGGCCGAGGTATCGAGGCCATAGGTCGAGCCGGTCATCCAGTTGAACAGCAGGATGGCGCGGGGATCGCCGCTGGCCATCAGCACGCTGACCAGCGCGTCGAGCAGCGCACCGACCGCGATGCCCGCAAGGATGATCCGCTCCGGATTGGCCTTCGACACGCGGGCGACCAGCAGCAGCACGATCAGCGCCAGAAAGGCCCCGAGCGAGGCGGCCAGCGTCTGTTCCAGACGACTGGTCTCGGCGATCAGGAAAATCGCGACGGTGAGGCCGCCGGCGGCACCCGCGCTGACGCCCATCACTTCCGGGCTCGCCATCGGGTTGCGGGTAAGGCGCTGCAATACGCATCCCGCCACCGCCAGCAGCGTGCCCCCCGCCAACGCCGCCACCGCGCGGGGCAGGCGAAGCGTCCAGACGGCCGAGGGATCGCCCGGCAGGGCCAAGCTCCACCCGCCCAGATTTGACCCCAGCGGATCTGGCCCCAGCAGGCTCGACACCGTGAGCGCGAGAAGCAGCAGCGCGCCCAGCAGCAGCAGGCGTCGCCCCGGTCGTCCCGCACTCTGCCCAAGCCGGACGGCGAGGCTGCCGGCGGCGGCCGGCGGCAGGCGAAGGCGCGGGATGATCCAGAGCAGCAGCGGGGCGCCGAACAGCGCGGTGACCGCGCCGGTCGGAATCATCTGCGCATAGACGCCGGCGGCGACCTGCACCATCTGGTCGGTGGCCCAGAGCAGCGCGGCGCCGGTCGCGGCGGAGGCGAGGAGCCACGCCCCGATCCGGCGCGCGCCCGCGATCCGCGCCAGCGCCGGCGCGGCGAGGCCGATGAAGCCGATGCAGCCCACGCTGGCGACGACGAACGCGGTCAACGCGACCGCCACCAGCAGCGCGGCGAGCCGAACCATGCCGACGGAGAGCCCGAGACTGCGCGTCTGCGCGTCCTCCATCCCCAGCAGCGCGAGCGGGCGCAGCAGCAGGGCGGCCGCGAGCGCGGCAATCGCCAGACGCGGCGCCAGGAACAGCGGTTCCTCCCACCCCTGCAGGCTCAGCGAGCCGGCACCCCACAGGAACAGGCCGGCCAGATAATGGCTCTCGAACAGGGCGAGCAGCGCGGCGAGCGAGGCGCAATACAGCCCGGCCACCATGCCGGCGAGGATGACCACCAGCGGCGCGAAGCCGCTGCGCCGCGACAGCAGCAGCACGACGGCGATAGCGAGCAGGCCACCGGTCAGCGTCACCCATTCCCGCCCGAAGTCGAGCAGGCCCGGCATCCAGATCAGGGCGGACGAGAGCGCGAGATTGGCGCCGGACTCGATGCCCAGCGTCGTCGGCGAGGCGATTGGATTGCGCAGCACCTGCTGCAGGATGGCGCCGGCAAGGCCAAGCGCCGCGCCCGCCAGCAGGCTCACCACGAGGCGCGGGGCGAAGCTGTAGGCAGCGAGCAACTGGACCGGGACGCTTGCGTCCGGCCGGACCATCGCCGCCCACCATCCGCCGGCCGGCAGCAGCATGGCGAGGTTCGCCACCGTGCCGGCAAGGCCGAGGACGCCCAGGCCGAGAACCAGCAGGGCGGGACCGACGCGAAACGGCGCCGGCGTGCGCGGTTGCGCGCGTGCCGCATCAGCCATCATCCCGCTCTCCGGCGAGATGGAGCGTCAATTGCCGGGCGAAGCGCATGGCCGAGGGCAGCATGCCGAACATGAGGACGGCGGGCAGGCGGATGACCCGCCCGGCCTGCACGAAGGGAAGGCTACGCCAGAGCGGGCTGGCCTCCAGACGGCCCAGCGTGTCGGCCGCGATCGGTTCCAGATAGACCAGGCGACTGGCCGGGCTGGCCGCCAGCGCCTCGATGCCCACGGTGCTGAAGCCCCAGTAATTGCTGGGCTGGGTCCAGCCATTGACCAACCCCACACGCTCCAGGACATCGCCGAACAGGCTCCCCGCCCCATAGACGCGCACATGCCGGGCGTCGAGGAAGTTGACCGCCAGCACCGGCCGTCCCGCGAGGCCGGCCGCGGCGAGATGAAGGCGCGCCTCATCCATGCAGGCCTGCGCCCGTGCGATCAGCGCCTCGCCCGCACCCTCCCGGCCGAGGGCGGCGGCGAGCTGGTTCGTGGCCACCACGCTGCGGTCAAAGGCATGACCAACCGGCGGCGCATAGACCGAGAAGGTTCGGGTCGAGGCAAAACGTGCCAGCAGAGGCGCGATGGCGTCGAGATAGGGCGTCGTCACGATGAGGTCCGGCTTCAGCGCGGCGAGAATTTCCAGATTGGGCTCGCGGTCGGTGCCGAGATTGACGATGCCGGGCGGCAGCGCCGGCTCGACCACCCATTGCGCCCAGCTGGCGGGATCGGGCAGCGCGACCGGGGGCAGTCCCATCTCGATCAGGGTCTCGGCAAGGCCGAAATCCATCGAGACGATGCGCAGCCCCGCAATGACCTGCTCCGCCGCTGCTGAACGCGACAACGGGATCGCGGCGGCGGCGGAAAGCCCGCCGAGCATCACGGCCCGGCGGGAGGGCATGGACGACACGCTCACCAGCGATACTTCAGGCCGGCGAGAACGGTGCGCGGTGCCCCGAGATAGCAATAGCCGGCATCGCAGGTGACATATTCCTCATCGAGCAGGTTCTGCGCGTTGACCTGCAGGCTCCACCCTTTCAGCTTGGGGTCGAGATGGCTGAAATCGTAGCTGATCTTGGCATCCACGAGGGTGTAGGCGCTGTTCTGGAACGTATTGAGCGAGTCGCCCCAGGTGGCGCCGACATAGCGCACGCCGGCACCTATGCCGAGGCCCACCAGCTTCGAGCCGGGCTGGAACTGGTAGTCGGCCCAGAACGCGAACGTGTTTTCCGGCGTGCCCGACGGCACCAGGCCGATCGTCTCCGCGGCGCCCGAGACATTGACCATGTCGAGATAGCTGTAGGCGCCGCGCACCTTCAGCCCCGCGCCGAGATTGGCGACCGCCTCAAGCTCGAAGCCGCGCGCCCGGACCTCGCCGGTCTGCACCTGATAGAGCGGGTTCGCATCATCCGTCACCAGACCGTTATTCTGGTCGATCTGGAACACCGCGGCGGCGATATAGCCATCGAAGCCGGTCGGCTGGTATTTCACGCCCGCCTCGATCTGCTTCGCGGTGGTCGGCGTAAAGGCCGTGCCGGCCATGTCCACGCCGAGATTGGGCGCGAAGGAGGTCGCATAGCTCACATAGGGCGCGAGGCCGTTGTCGAAGCGGTAGGTCAGACCGGCGCGCCCGGTGAATTCGCTGTCGTCGATGGTCTCGGAGCTGTTGTCGAGCAGGTCGTCGCTCTTGGTGTCGACCCAGTCCTGCCGGCCACTCAGGGTCAGGATGAGACGATCGAAGGTCGCCTGTTCCTGCACATAGAGGCCGGTCTGGTTCTGCCGCTGGCGGTAGCGCGAGGCGTTGAGCTCGGGATCATAGGTGGGCCCGACCGGCTGGCCGGCATTCAGGTCATAGTCGGACGCCGTGCCATAACCGATGCCGCCATCCAGCGCGAGATAGGAATAATCGAGCCCCACCAGCAGCTTGTGCTCGATTCCACCGGTCGCGAAATTCGCCTCCAGCTGATTGTCGACGACGAAGGAGTCGAGATAATCATGCACGAAGCCGGTGTAGCGGCTGGCAATATTGGTCGCCGCGTCCACCGCGCTGGTGCCGGCATAGCGCACCGAGGTGTTGGCGCTGCCATAGCGCAGGTTCTGCCGGACGGTGAAGACCTCGTTTATGTCGTGCTCCGCGAGATAGCCGACGCGGTACTGCTCCTGGTTCTGCGCGTTGTAGTCGCCGAAATTCTTCGAGAAGGTTTCGGTTCCGCTGCCGGTCCAGCCGAAATAGGGCAGGGAGGCCGGTGTTTCCGACTTCTGGTATTCGCCGAGGAAGGTGATGCGGGTATCGTTGCTCGGCTTCCATGTCAGCGCCGGGGCGATGAAGTTCACGTCGTTGGTGCCGCCATTATAGACGTTCGGCGAGCCGGCATCGCGCAGCACGCCGGTCAGGCGGTAGAGCCACGTGCCGTCCTTGTCGGCCGGGCCGCCAATGTCGAACTGGCCCTGCCACCAGTCATAGGTGCCGCCCTGCAGCTCGACCTCGCCGAAAGCCTCCTCGGTCGGCCGCTTCGAGGTCATGTCCACAAGCCCGCCGGGCGAGCCGAGCCCGTACAGGGCGGAACTCGGGCCGCGCAGCACCGTCACGCTCTCCACGCCATAGGGCTCGACCTTGAAGATCGACATGTTGGCGCCCGGCAACCGCAGGCCGTCGCGGTAGATGCCGTTATAGGTCACGTCGAAGCCGCGGATGGAGAACGCGTCGAAACGCGGATCGTAGCCGCTCTGCTGGGTGCGCACGCCCGGCGTGTAGGCCACGGCATCGGTCAGCGTCTGCACGTTGCGGTCGTTGAGTTCCTCGCGCGTGACGACGGAAATCGACTGCGGAATTTCGATGAGGGGCGTGTCGGTCTTGGTGCCGGCGGTGCTGGTCGAGGCGACATAGCCGACCGTGCCCTGACCCTCGACGGCGATGGTTTCAAGCTCGATGGAATCCGGATCGGCGCTCGCCGCGCCGGTACGAATGGCGGGATCGATGACGGTGACGCGGTTCTGCGCGGTGAAGCGATAGCTCAGACCGGTGCCGCGCAGCAGCATGTCCAGCGCTTCCGGCGCGCTGAGCGTGCCCACCACCGGGCTGGAGCGCCGACCACCGAACTTTCCCGTGTCGAAGAACACGCGCACGCCGGCCTTCTGCGCGAAGGAGAGCAGGGCGTCGTTCAGATCCTGCGCGGGGATGCTGAAGGCCATGCGCGCCGGCGTCACGCTGGCCGTGGCCTGCGCCTGCGCGGGGGCGGAGGGGGCCATCAGACTGACGCCAGCGGCCACTGCCGCGAGGGTGAGGGCGCGATGCGCCACATTCCCACGAAAATGCCGCCGCTGCCGCAAAGGAGCCGAACGCGTCATGGGGTCTTGTTCCTTCCTGCCAGATGGCGCGACACACGCATCGTCCGGCCTTGGCACCGGCTTGCAGTAGGGAAGACAACCGAGCGGGGGAAAGCCGTAAAAGATTCTCGAGGCTTTCCGCGAAAATCTAATAAAGCACTGTGATAAAAGGATAAATAGACCTTGCGCCGATGCCGAGTTCGGTGGTGATCGTCTCGATCGCGTCGCCGAGGTCATTCGTGGCGAAAACGCCGCTGACCCGGCGCCGGGCCAGGCTGTCATCGAGAATGACGATGCGGCCGCGCCGATAGCGGTTCAGCGTCTCCACCACATGGCGCAGCGGGGTGTCGCTGAACACGAGCATGCCACGCCGCCAGGCCGTCGCCGTCTCGATGTCGCGCGTGCGGACCTCGCCGATGCCCCGCCCGGCGGCGTAGCGCACTTCCTGCCCCGGCGAGAGCACGACGCCATTGCCCGTGGCGCGGTCCTTCAGCGCGACTTCGACATCGTGCTCGACCGCCAGCACGTCGGCACCTTCGCCTGCCTGCTCGATGACGAATTGCGTGCCAAGCGCCGTGGCGGTTCCCCCGGCCGCCTCGACCACGAAGGGGCGCGTCTCCATCCCCGCTCGTGGCGCGGCTGCGAAGAAGATTTCCCCGGCGAGCAGCCGGACGCGGCGCTCCTTGTCGGTGAAGTCGAGGGCTAGGGCACTGTCGGGGCCAAGCTCCACCTCGCTGCCATCGGGGAGCGCCACGCGGCGCAATTCGCCCGGAGCGGTCCGGTAGTCCGCCGCCGCCAGCAGCCACGGATCGCCAAAATGGAAGCGGGCAGCGCCGGCGGCGACCAGCACGGCCAGCACCAGGGCGATACCGATGCCGGCCCTGCGGCGTCTGGCACGGCTGCGGCGCCAGTCGGGCAGCAGGTCCCGCAGGGGGCCCGGATCGTGACGCAGTAGCGAAAGCTCACGCCAGGTCGACCCCGCCTCCTCGAAGGCGGCGCGGTGCTCGGGGTCGGCGGCGAGCCAGTCGCGCAGCGCGCGTGTCTCGGCCTCGCTGAGCGACGCGCCTTCGAGCCGCGCCACCCATTCGGCGGCGCGCAGGCCGATTTCATCCGGTTGCCCGTCGACCCAGCTCACCGCCGAACGTCCGCAAATCGATGCCCGCACATCGAAGCCCCCAATTCATGTCCGCGCCGCTATAGGACATTCCAACCGAGGGCGCGTCGAAAATGACCGCGGTCTCGTCGCCCCGTCCCGCTCATCGTCCGCGCAGGCGGCGGGTCATGTGCGCGATCGCGACGGCAAGATGCTTCTGCACCGAGCTTTCGGATATCCCGAGGCGCCGGGCCACCTCGATCTGGGTCAATCCCTCGATGCGGCTGAGCACGAAGATCTCCTGCGTGCGCACGGGCATTTCGCGAACCAGCCCGTGCAGGCGCTCCAGCTGAAGGCGGGAATCGACGATTTCCTCCGGCGAGGGGCGATCATCCACCATCTGGGCGAAGGCTTCCGGGGCCAGCGTCTGCGTGCGCCGCCGGCGCTCCTGCTTGTGATGGTTCACGAGGAGATTGCGGGCGATGGCGTAGAGATAGGCGCGAATGTCCTGGATGCAGGTTTCCGGCCGCTCCAGCACGTTCAGGAACGTGTCCTGCATGAGGTCGCTGGCCGTATGTCCGTCGCCGAGCCGGCGTTGAAGATAGGTCCGCAGCTCGCGGCTATGGCTTGAAAACACAAGCGACAGGTCTGGTTGCATGAACCGGCCCACTCTCCACATCACGAAGGCGTGCGTGGATCACTATCATGCACCAATTATCAAGGTAAGTTGCGGAGACGTCTTTTAGTATTGATACAATCTACTGAATTAGAACCATTCTTGACTTGCGACTACGTTTCAAGAGGGCGGCTGCGCGGGTCGTGGCCGGAACCGGGAGCCGCCGCGCCCGGCAGTGCTCGCGGTCAGGCTCGGCGGAGACAGGCATCGACCGCCGCGCGATCGGGGATGCTGTCCTGGGCCCCCGTCCGGGTGCAGGCCAGCGAGCCCGCCACGACGCCGCGCCGCAGCGCTTCCGTGAACGGGCGGCTTTCGTCCATGGCGGCGGCGAAGGTGCCCACGAACGAATCCCCGGCCGCCGTCGTATCGATGGCCTCGACGCGAGGCGCGGGCTGGCGATGGATGACGCCGTCGCGGAAGGCCACCACGCCGTCGGCACCCACCGTCACCACCACGGTGAGGCCATAGCTGCGATGCAGGTCCTGCGCCGCGCCGTGCGCATCGGCGGCGGCGAGGCCGGCCTCTCGGGCAACGTGCAGTGCCTCATGCTCGTTGACGATCAACGTGTCGATCCGGCGCAGAATGTCTTCCGGCACCCGGCCAGAGGGGGCGGCGTTGAGCATCGTCCGCCAGCCCCGCTGCCCGGCCAGATGCACGGCCGCGAACAGCGCCTCGTCGCGGATCTCCCGCTGCAGCAGCAACACGCTGCCGGGGGGAGCGGCGAGGGCGGCGAGCTGGCTGGCATCCACCGCGTAATTCGCGCCGGCCGCCACGACGATGGCGTTCTCGCCCCGCGCATCGACGCTGATGAAGGCGACGCCGGTAGGCGTGTCCACCCGCGCGACCCCGGCGAGGTCCACGCCGCTCTCGGCCAGCGAGCGCAAGGCCAGCGTGCCGAAATCATCGCGCCCCACCGCTCCGACGAACGCCACCCGCGCACCGCTGCGCGCGGCGGCAACGGCCTGATTGGCGCCCTTGCCGCCGGGAATGCTGCGAAAGCCAGGCCCGATCACCGTCTCGCCCGGCGCGGGGATATGGGGAACCTCGGTGACGAGATCGAGATTGACGGAGCCGAAGACGATGATCATCGCGGGTCAGTCCGTCCAGAGCGCGAGCAGCGTGGCGGTGTCCATCAGCGCCACCTGTTCCGGCATGCGTGGCAGCAGGTGGGTCATCACCGCCTCATGCGAGGCGGGTGCCGAGCTGGTGACGGCATCGGTCACGACAATGGCATGGAAGCCGCGATCGAGCGCATCGAACAGGCTCGCCAGCACACAAATGTCGGTCTCGACGCCGGTGAAGACCAGCGTGTCGACGGCATTGGCCGCCAGCCAATCGCTGAAGCCCGGATTCGCGAAGATGGAATAGCCGGCCTTGTCGAACACCCGGTCCGGCGCGGCATGCGCCGTCAGCGGCGCGACCAGTTCGTGCAGCAGCGGATCCATCTGCTCAAGAGTGAGCGTGGACCACCGGAGATAATAGGGCTGCCAGCAGCCCGGCGCCGTCTCCGCGCTGTCGGCCACGATGAAGCGGGCAAACAGGCTGCGGCCCGGCTTGGCCTCCGCGATGCGCAGGATGTTGGGGAGCACATCCGCCATGGCCGGTGTGTGCCACGGCGTTGTTTCCGAGAAGAGGCGCTGCATGTCGATGCACAGATGCACGGCATGCGGGCCGGGACGGCGCGGCGCCACCGCCATGTCGCCCGCCATGTCGTCGCCCGCGATATCGAGGCTCATGGCGCGTCCTCGATCGGCACGGTGTGGTCCGGCGACCAGCTCAGCGTCACCTCGTCGCCCCGTGCCAGCGGCCGCGCATCGCGGTTCTGCGCGAAGATCTTGAAGCGCTGGCCGGCGGCGTCCACCTCATAGGTGAGCGCGGTGCCGGAATAAAGCGAGGCGATGATCGCGCCCTCCACCCGGTTTGTCAGCCCATCCTCCGGCGCGGCATCGCGCGTGGCCACCGTGATTTTCTCGGGCCGCACCGCGAGCGTGACGGGCGCGCCATTGGCCGGCAGCGGCGAGGCCGTGGCGATGCGCATCCCATTGCGCAGGCTCACCCGGCCATCCGCCACCGTGCCGGTGAAGAAATTGGTGTCGCCGAGAAATTCCGCCGCGAACCGCGTCCGCGGCCGCTCATAGACCTCTGTCGGCGCGCCGATCTGCACGATGCGGCCGCGATCGAGAATGGCGACCTTGTCGGAGAGGGTCAGCGCCTCTTCCTGGTCATGCGTGACGAAGATGGTGGTGAGGCCGCTCTCGCGCTGGATGCGCAGCAATTCCACCTGCATCTCCTGACGCAGCCGCCGGTCGAGCGCCGAGAGCGGCTCGTCGAGCAGCAGCACGCTCGGGCGGGTCACGATGGCGCGGGCCAGCGCCACGCGCTGCTGCTGGCCGCCGGACAACTGCTTGGGCTTGCGCGTCCCGAAGCCGCCGAGATGCACCATGTCGAGCGCGCGCTGCACCTCGCGGCGGGCCGGCTCGCCCTTCACGCCGCGCTGCGCCAGCCCGAAGGCCACGTTGTCGGCGACGCTCATGTGCGGGAACAGCGCGTAGGACTGGAACACCATGCCGATATTGCGCGCCCATACCGGCACGCGCGTGACATCGCGCTCGCCGATCGTCACTCGCCCGGTATCGGGGATGACGAAGCCGGCGATGATGCGCAGCAGCGTGGTTTTCCCCGAGCCGGAAGGGCCGAGCAGGCTGGTGAACGAGCCTTCCGGAAAATGGGTCGTGATGTCGGAGAGCACCTCGACCTTGCCGTAGGACTTGGCAATGGCGGTGACGTCAACTGCGGTCACGGGAGGCTCCCGGTTTGGCGAACAGAGTGAAAAGCAGGAAGATCGATACCGAGCCGAGCAGCAGAATCGTGCAGACGGCGTTGATCTCCGGCGTGAATCCCTTGCGGATGGCGGAATAGATCTCCACCGGCAGGGTGGAGGAGCCCGGCGTCGCCAGGAAATAGGACACCACGAACTGATCCAGCGACACGGCGAAGGCGAACAGCGCCGCGCCGAAGATGCTGGGTGCCAGCAAGGGCAGCGTCACCCGGAAGAAGGCCTTCACCGGCGGCGCGCCAAGGCTCATCGCCGCTTCTTCGAGATCGGCGCGGATGGTGGTGAGGCCGGTTCCGACCACCAGCACCACATAGGGAATGGCGAGCGCGACATGGCCGATGAGGATCGCGTGGAAGCCGCGCCCGATTCCGGTCCAGTAGAAGAAGACCAGCATCGCGGTGCCGGTGATCAGCCAGGGAATGGCGATCGGCGGCAGCAGCAGCAGGCGCAGCGCCTCCTTGCCGAAGAACTGGCGGCGCGACAGCGCCACCGCGGCGAGCGTGCCGAGCACCGTGGCGATCACCGCGGTGATGGCGGCGATGAGCACACTGTTCCAGCTCGCGTTGAGCAGCTTTCGGTTGCTCATCAACTCCACATACCAGTGGGAGGAGAAGCTGAAGGGCAGCTGGTAGAGCGGCGATTCATTGAACCCCATCGCGATCAGCACCGCGATCGGCAGATAGAGAAAGATCAGGACGGCGAGGATATAGGTGCGGGCGGCGAGCTTCATGGCGCATCTGCCTCACAGGGACGAACTGCGGCGCAGCACGCCGGAGAAGGTCGCGAAGATGCCGAGCACCAGCGCCAGGATGGTGAAGGACAGCGCCGCTCCCAGCGGCCAGTTGAAGGCCTGGGTGAACTGTTCCTCGATCACCGTGCCGAGCGTCACCCCGCGCGGGCCGCCGAGAATGCGCGGTTCCATGAAGGCGCCGATGACCGGCACGAAGATCAGCACCGAGCCGGAAATGAGCCCGGGCGCCGCCATCGGCACGATGATGCGCCACAGCACGGTCCATTTGCGCGCGCCAAGGCTTTCCGCCGCTTCCAGAATGGAATCGTCGATCGTCACCAGCGCGATGTAGCAGGTGAGCACCATGTAGGGCAGGTAGCCGTGCACGAGGCCGAGGATGATGGCGGGCAGCGAATAGAGGAAGCCGAGCGAGGGCGCATCCGGCCACACGCTGCGCGCCAGGAGATCGAGAAAGCCGCCCTCGCGGATCACCATGGTCCAGGAAAACACCCGCACCAGCCCGTTCGTCCAGAAGGGCAGGATGACCAGGATCAGCAGCGTCTCGCGCAGCCGCCCGGCGGTGGCGCGCGCCAGCGCCAGCGCCGTGAAGAAGCCGACCACGGCGCAGAGGAAGGTGGTCCACAGCCCGATGAGCAGCGAGGTCCAGGCCACGCCGATGAGATAGGGCTGGTCGATGAAGGCGCGGTAATGCTTGAAGGTGAATGCCACCTCCTTCTTGCCGAGCGGCGTCGCGGTCATGAAGCTGAAGCTCAGCATGGCGCCGAGCGGCAGCAGGATGGCGAGGGTCAGCCACGCATAGGTCGGCAGCAGCATCGTCAGCGTGACGAGCCAGCTCGGCAGACGCAGGCCGGCCGAAGGGACCGCGCCAAGGGCGCGGTCCGGGGTCGGCGGGGTCCGGGAGGCGGCGTCAGCCGGCATAATAGGCTTTCACTTCCTGCCAGAGATTGTTGAAGCCCTCGCGCCGGTCGTCGGGCAGCGGGGCCATCAGCGTCATCGTTTCGAGATAGTGGGCGGCATGGACGCGACGGTTGAGATCGTCGGCCGGCAGCCGGTCCATGGCAAGGGCATTGGCCGAGGCCGGGGCGCCGATCTTGGTTGCCCATTCGTGGTAGAAATCGGGGCTGATCATGTAGTTGATGAACGCCTCGGCATTGGTCTTGTTGGTGCTGGAAGCGGGAATGGCCAGCGTGTCCAGCCAGCCCACGGCGCCCTCCTTCGGCACGACGAAGGTGACCGGCAACTTGAAATTGCGCTGCGAGCGCACCGAGGCGCCCGACCAATAGACCGAGAGGTCGAACTCGTTGGCCGCGAAGCCCTTGTTCCACTGGTCCTCGCTGGACCACAGCGTCTTGATGTTCGGCTTCAGGCTCTTCAGCCAGTCGCCGATCGGCTTCAGGTCCTTGGGCGCGTTCATGTCCTGGCCGGTCATGAAGGCGCCCAGCGCGATCGCGGTGACGGCATCATCATACATCGCCACCTTGTTCTTGTAGGCGGGGTCGGCGAGCGCGCCATAGCTCTCCGGCAGCGGCCGGCCGTCGCGGATGGCGAGCGAGTTCATGCCCCACAGCCACGCGACGCCGTAATGCTTGCCGTCCACGGTGAAGGCCGCGTTGTCGCGCAGCTTGGGAACGAGGCCGGCGGCATTGGGGATCTTGGCGAGGTCCACGGCGTCGAGCAGGTCGTCCGCCATCGCCTGCTGGGTGCGCGCGCTGTTGATGAGCACGACGTCGTAGACGCCCGGATTGGTCCGCAGCTTGGTGATCATCTCGGATTCGGCGTTGAAGTAGTCATTGACCACCTCGATGCCCGTCATCTTGCGGAAGGCTTCGAGCGCCCACTTCTCGTCGGTGCCGTATCCCTGCCAGTTCAGCACCGTGACGGTTCCCGCCGCCCGCGCGGGGCGGGAGGTGGCGCTGAGCCCGGACAGGGCGGCGGTGCCGGCACCGAGCAGGGTGAGAAACTCGCGTCGAGACTGCTTCATTGTCGTTGTCCCCTTGGAAGCTGCGGTCTGGAAGGTGGCCTGGAAGGCGGCTGGCTGGAAGATCGGTGCCTGTTCTCGTCTCGTCATTGCCGGCGCGGGCCTGGCCCCAGCCGGATCGTCATCGGTGGAAGGCCGGCGCGATCCCGATAGGAGCGCCCCGGCCGGGGGCAGGTCACGCGCGGCGCTGCATTTCCTTCACCGCGATGTCGCCGTCCAGAACGATCGGCTCGTCGTCGAGGAAGAGGGAGCACCCGCGCATCGGAATGTCGAGATGGCAGGGCGTGTCATTGGGCCCGCCCAGTTCGTTATTGGGTCCGGTGGAGAACATCACGTTGCCGTAGAACGAGCGCAGCTCCATGCCCATCCCGCCCGGGAACTGGGTCAACCCGTGCCACTGGGCCCGGTGGTCGAGACCCCAGCCGACATGGCTCATGCCCATGCCGCGCGGATCGTTGAACTCGCCCATGTAGCTCTTGATCAGCTCGGCCTCGAGCCCGCCGCGGATATCGGTAACGAAGCCCTTCTCGATCGTATAGGTGACCTTCTCGCGCACATAGCTGTTGAAGGGCAGCAGCACGTCGCCGGGGGCGAGCACGATCTGGCCATCGACGCCGTCATCGGCGCCGCCGGTGAAGACGAAGGCCGCGGGCCAGTGATCCCAGCGGCCCGGCTCGTCGGTGTAGCCATATTCGGCAATGGTGGGGTACTTGCCGATCTTGTAGGTGACGTCGGTGCCGTGCTTCGAGGTGATGCGCATCACCTTGGCCTTGGCGAGGATCTCCGCGCCGACCTCGACACGCTCGCGCAGTTCCTTGGTCGGCAGCAGGCGGGCGAGCAGCGGGGCCGGCTCCACCGCGGTCAGCACGCGGGTTCCCGCCGCCTGGATCGCCATCTGCTCGGGGCTGAACAGCAGGAAGATGAGGTCGACCACCATGTCGGCCTGCTTGAGCGCCTCAACCGCCTCGGGATTGGCGGCAAGGCCCGTCTGCCCCACGGCCCAGGAGCCGGTGGCCGGCAGCGGCGCGGGCAGGCGCATATGGTACATCTGCGCGCCGAGGCGCTGACCGGCGGCGAGGAAGGCGTCGGCATAGTCGAGTCGGTCGCTGCCCTGGCTGAGAACCACGACCTTCTCGCCTTCATGCACGCCCGACAGCGTGAGCTGGTGGAGGCAGATTTCCGTCAATACGTTGCGATCCATGGGTCTCGTCTCTCCTCGGGGCGGTTGGACGGGGGGCGATTGGGCGGGGCCGGGAGCCCCGATCGGTTCAGGCACGCAGGCGATACATCTCAGGCGACACGTCTCAGGCAGCACGTCTCAGGCGAGGCTCAGGCGGCGCGGCCGATCGCCTGCAGCGCCTCATCCAGCGTGACGACGTCGCCATATTTGGAATCGATGTCGAACAGGTTCGCCTCGTGCGGCCCTTCATGGCGGTCGCCGACGCACTCGCGCACCACGATGGTGCGGAAACCGTGCTGGCAGGCGTCGACCGCGCTGGCCCGCACGCAGCCGCTGGTCGAACAGCCCGCGAGGATCACCGTGTCGATTCCTGTCGCGTGCAGCATCGAGCCGAGGCTGGTGCCGAAAAAGGCGCTTGCATATTGCTTGGTGAAGACCGGCTCGCCCGGGCCCGGCTCCACGCCCGCGCAGAATTCCGCGAGCGGATTGCCCGGCACCATCGCGGTCATGACCGGCGCCTTCTTCACCCACACCCCGCCATCGGCGCAGTTCGGGGCGTGGTAGAGAATATTGGTGTGGATGACCGGCACGCGTGCGGCCCGCGCCGCCTCCAGCAGCCGGGGCGCCTGCGCCACCGCCGCGACCACGCCGGGGGCGAAGAGGGCGGCGCCCTCGGTCGTGTAGGCCTTCATGAAGTCGATCATCAGCACCGCCGGCTTCGTGCCGAAGCCGATGCGATGCCCCCACACGCCGCGATAATTGTCGGATGCGCTCTCGCTCATGGTTCGCTCCTCAATAGGCGCCGGAGAGCAGCGCCCCGGCCCCGGGCACCACGGGCTCCAGTTCCAGCGCCTGCAGCATGCGATAGGTGGTGGCCACCGCCGCGGTGAGGGTCGGCTTGCCGGTGAGCGCTTCCACCTTGGCGACGCTGCCGAGCGAGGGCATCTGCACGCAGGCCGACAGCACGATGGCGTCGACACCCGCCGTGTCGAGTTCCGCGACAATGCCCGGCAGGCGGGCCGGATCATGCGCCGCCACCGCCAGATTGTCGGAAATCTCCAGCGCGCGATGCGTCACCACTTCCACGCCTTCGGCCTGGATATAGTCGATCACCATGCGCGTGAGCGGCTTCATATAGGGCGCGACAAGGGCGATGCGCCGGGCCTTGAGCACGCCGAGCGCCTCGACCAGCGCCCCCGCGCTGGTGACGACCGGGGCCGGCGCGCCATTGGCGGCGGTCACGCCTTCCAGCCGGCTCCGGCTTTCGCGGTGATAGCCGTGGCCCATGGACATGATCGCGACCAGGCAGGCATAGCCGAGCACATCCACCCGCGCATCGGACAGTTCCAGCGCGCAGCGGTCGGACTGCGCGTCCATCGCCGCCAGTTCTTCCTTCGTCACGTGCTTCATGCGCATGCGGGCGGAATGGAAGGTGAAGCGCTCGGGACGGATCAGCTGGCGAGCGGCCAGCATGGCCGGAATTTCCGTCTCCATGGTGACATTGGAGCTGGGGACGATCTGTCCGATGCGATAGCTGCGCGCGCTCATGGGGTGTTTCCCTCGAAATCCGTGCCGAGAAGCTCATCGAGGGCGCGGAAGAAGCCGTCGAAATCGTCCCACGGGATCATGTGGCCGGCATTGGCCACGCGGGCGATGCCGATGCCGGGCGTGAGCGCGGCGATCTCCGCCTCGTCCGCCGGCTCGATGACACCGCCACGGCCGGCAACCATCAGCGCCACCGGAACGGCGAGGGCGGGCAGGTCGCGGTGAATGTCGTCGCTGTGGAAGCCCTCGAAGGCGGTGACGATGGCCGGCTCGAAACAGGTGTGCAGCCATTCGGCGCGCAAGGCGCGCTGCTCCTCGCTCCAGGTGGGGCAGAAGGCGCGCATTGCTTCCGCATCCATGCCCACGCTCGCCTGCCGGATGGAATCGACATACCAGGGCAGCTTCGAGGGGTAGGCGCGGCGGCCGGGGCCGGAAACCGGCGGGTCGACCAGCACCAGCCGGCTCATACCGGAACCATCGCGCGCAGCGGCGCGGATGGCGACGCGTGCGCCCATCGAATGGCCGAGCACGGTGACGCCCTCAAGCTTCAGCGCCGCGATGAGGCCGATGAGGTCGTCGGCCATGGCATCCAGGCCATAATCGAGCGTGGGCCCGGTGGAGGACAGGCCGCGCCCGCGCACGTCGACCACATAGGTGTCGAACACCGCCGCGAGCCGCCGCGCGACGAATCCCCATGTCACGGCGGGGCTGGTAATGCCCGGAACGAGAATGAGCGGCGCGCCGGGACCGCGAAAGCGCAGCACATGCTGGCGGATGCCGTTGGCGGCGATGTTGTGACCGGTGGGAAGGAAGGGCTCCATCACATCCTCACGCGGCCGCGTCGCTGCTGAGCGCATGCTCATAGAGATCGTAGCCGAACACCCAGGCGGGATCTTCCTGCGTGCGCAGCCAGGTATTGGCATTGGACACCGCCTGCACGCGCGAGGCGCGCTCGCGGCGGTTCGCCTCATAGAGCTGGAAGCCGGCGGCGAAGTCGGTGAGGCCGGTTTCGGCCAGGCACCGCGCCAGCATGGCGCCATCCTCGATCGCCATCGCCGCGCCCTGCGCCATGTGCGGCTTCATGGGGTGGCAGGCATCGCCCAGCAGCACCATCCGCCCCCGGCTCCACAGCGGAAGCGGGCTGCGATTGAGCAGCGGCCATTTGGAAATCTCGTCGGCGCTGTCGATCAGCCCCTGCACGACCGGATGATAACCGGCGAAGGCCGCATGCATTTCCTCGCGGCTGGAGGGCACCGAATTGCCGTCGAACTCCCAGGCCGGGTGCGGCACGCCGGTGACGAAGTAATATTCGTCGCGCGTGGACGTGGTGTAATAGGCCATCATGTGGCGGTCCTCAGTCCACCACTTCACGCAGGGCTCGACGGTGATGCCCGCGGCTTCCAGCGTCGCTCCGGGGATCAGCGCACGGTGCGCGACCCAGCCGCTGTAATTGGGCTTCTCGACCCCCAGCAGCGCCTCGCGGATGCGTGAATTGATGCCGTCGGCACCCACCACGATGTCGGCGCGATGGCGCGTGCCGTCGGCGAAGGTGAGGTCGACGCCTGCGCCATCATCCTCGATCTCGGTCAGCCGCTTGTCGAAATGCAGCGTGCCCGGCTGCAGCGCGGCGATCTGCAATTCGTGAAGGTCGCCGCGATGGATGGTGACATAGGCCGCGCCATATTCGCGCCGCGCGAAATCGCCGAGCGGGATGCGGGAGAGATAGTCGCCGCTGGCGCCGTCCCGGCTCAGCCAGAAATCGGGCTGCGATCCCAGGCGGGCGACGGCATCCTCGATGCCCAGCCGGCGAAAGATCTTCATCACGTTCGGCCCCATGTGGATGCCGGCGCCCAGCCGCGAGAAGGCATCCGCCTGTTCGAAGACATCGACCGAGAAGCCGGCACGCTGGAGAAGCGCGCCCGCGGCGGCGCCTCCCAGTCCGGCGCCGATAATGGCGATTTTCTGTGGTGACATAGGCGCTCCAAGCGGCGGTGCGGTAACTGAGATTGCTCTCAGACAATAGTGTATGCGCTATAATCGCAAGCCTAAAAAACACGCAACTTACGCATTTTTCCTGATTGAAATTCAGTCATGACGACGTTTTTGGACAGTGTTATTGACATAACGCAGGAACTTGATGGCCGTGATATCAGTGTATACGCTTATATCTCGGGGTCGAGAGGAGGGTGCGCGGCACGCCTCGCGGGGTCAGGCCCAGCGGCTGTGAGGGGAGCGTGATATGCCGGGCGGCGGTCGGATCAAGGCGAGCGGGCATCGCAGGGGGGCAGGCTGTGATGCAGGCTCCCGTGGCGGCTCCCGTGGCGGCTCTTGCCCTGCGCCGACTTTGCCCGTACCCGCACATGGCGAGGGCCGCGGCGATGGTGCGCCGGTGCCCGCCCATGGCAGGGAAGGGGAGGCGAATGCACGATCCGGACGACGCGCCCGAAGCGCCGCAGGCGGATGGATACGTCCTCGCCGAGCAGGTCGGCTATCTGCTGCGCCGCGCCTATCAGCGCCATCTCGCCATTTTTCAGGCCGAGGCCTGCGATCCGCAGCTGACCTCGGTGCAGTTCTCCACCCTGTGCGCGCTGCGCGACGGCGGGGCGCAATCGCAGGGGCAACTGGTCAAGGCCACGGGCATCGACCAGGCGACCATTCGCGGCATCGTCGACCGGCTGAAGGCCCGCCATCTCATCGCCCTGTCGAAGGATCCGGGCGACGCGCGCAAGGTGATCATCGCCATCACCCCCGCCGGCAGCGCCCTGCTGGACCGCATGATACCCTGCGCCCAGCTCATTACCGAACTCACGCTCAACGGGCTGAATCCGGCCGAGCGCATGGCGCTGCTCTACACGCTGAAGCGGATCGCGGGCACGGACGAGGACTGAGCCACACCGGCTCCCGCTCCCGCCGAGGGAGGCCCCCGCGATGACCGCCTCCACCATCCTGTGCGTCAACGGCCGGCATGTCACCGTCGAGGCCGACTCGAAGACGCCGCTGCTCTATGTGCTGCGCAACGATCTCGGCCTCAACGGACCGAAATATGGCTGCGGGCTGGGCGAATGCGGCGCCTGCGCGGTGCTCATCGGCGATCGCGCCGCGCGCTCCTGCACGGTGCCGATCGGCGCGGTGAAGACGCGCCCCATCACCACGCTGGAAGGGCTGGGCACCGAGCGGGACCCGCACCCCGTGCAGGCCGCCTTCATCGCCCATCAGGCGGCGCAGTGCGGCTATTGCCTGAACGGCATGATCATCGCCACGGTGGCGCTGCTGCGCGCCAATCTGCACCCGGCGGAGGCCGAGATCCGCCAGGCCCTGCGCCATCATCTGTGCCGCTGCGGCACGCATATCGAGATACTCGCCGCCGTCCGGGCGGCGGCCGCGCCCGCCGATACCGGGGACAGGACACGCGGGGACAGGACATGCGGGGACAGGACATGACCGCGCCTCACGATCGCCCCGCAGCCGACTACCGGGCCGATGCGGATACACTGCTTGTCGCGCGGCCCGTCGCCGGCGGCGCGCCGGAGCTTTTCCTCGCGCTGCGGGCCGATGGCGGCATCACCGCCTTCAATGGCCATGTCGACCTTGGCACGGGCATCCGCACCGCGCTGGCGCAGATCGTCGCCGAAGAGCTGTCCGCGCCGTTCGAGCGCGTGACGATGGTGCTGGGCTCCACGGCCGCGACGCCGAACCAGGGCCCCACCATCGCCAGCGAGACCATTCAGGTCGCGGCCGTGCCACTGCGCCAGGCGGCGGCGACGGCGCGCGCCTTCCTCGTCGATGAGGCCGCGCAGCGCCTTTCCTGCCCGCCCGGCGCACTCCACCTTGAGGACGGCGTGGTGCGCGCGGCGGAGGGGGACAACCTGTTCGTGACGGTCGGCGAACTCATCGCCGGCCGCGCGATCCGCCTTGCCCTCGATCCGCAGGCGCCGCTGAAACCGTCCGCCGCGTACACGCTGGTCGGCCGCGCGCAGCCGCGTTCCGATATATCGGCCAAGGCGACGGGCACTTTCCAATATGTGCATGATGTGCGCGTGCCGGGCATGGTGCATGGCCGGGTGGTGCGTCCGCCCCATGCCGGATTCGATCTCGGCCCGCATGTCGGCGCCAGTCTCATCTCGGTGGACAGGGCCTCGGTCGCGGATATTGCCGGCCTGATCGACGTGGTGGTGATCGGTGATTTCGTCGGCGTGGTCGCGACGCGCGAGGAGAACGCCGTCGCGGCGATGCGCCAGCTCAAGGTGGCGTGGCGGACGCCGCCGCGCATCCCCGATCTCAACGCGCCGGAAGCGCCGCTGCGCGACAACCCCTCCACCGCCCGCGTGCTCGCCGATCGCGGCAATGTCGGGCGGGCGCTGGACGCCGCGCCCGGGGCGATGGAGCGGACCTATGTCTGGCCCTATCAGATGCATGGCTCGATCGGGCCCTCCTGCGCCGTCGCGGAGTGGCAGGACGAGGGACTGACCGTCTGGTCCGGCACGCAGAACCCGTTCCCGATGCGCCGCGATCTGTCGCGCCTGCTCGACCTGCCGGAAGAGCGCATCGTGGTCGAGCGTCTGGAGGCCGCCGGCTGCTATGGGCGCAACTGCGCCGATGACGTGACGGCCGATGCGGCGCTGCTGTCGCGGGCGGTTGGCCGCCCCGTGCGCGTGCAGCTGACCCGCGAGCAGGAGCACGGCTGGGAGCCCAAGGGTGCCGCGCAGGTCATCGATGTTCGCGGCGCGCTGGACGCGGAGGGCGGGCCGGCCGCCTATGATTTCGAAACGCGTTACCCCTCCAATCTCGCGCCGACGCTGGCCCTGGTGCTCACCGGCAAGGTACCGCCGGTCGCCGATGTCGCGCAGATGGGCGATCGCACCGCGATCCCGCCCTATGCCATCTCCAACCTGCGCGTCACCGTCCATGACATGCCGCCGATCGCGCGGGCCTCATGGTTTCGCGGCGTCTCGGCGATGCCGAACAGCTTCGCGCATGAATCCTTCATCGACGAACTGGCCAGCGCCGCAGGCGTCGACCCCATCGAGTACCGGCTGCGCTATCTCACCGATCCGCGCGCCATCGACCTCGTGCGGGCGGTGGCCGAGAGGGCGAAATGGCAGCCCCACACCGGCCCGTTCAGCCATGGGCAGGCGGGCGACATCCTCTATGGTCGCGGCTTCGCCTATGCCGTCTACATCCATGGCACGTTTCCCGGCACGGCCGCTGCGTGGGCGGCGTGGGTGGCGGACGTCGCGGTCAACAAGGTTACCGGCGAGATCGCGCTGACGCGGGTGATCTGCGGTCAGGATACCGGCCAGGTGGTCAATCCCGACGGCGTACGCCACCAGATCCACGGCAATGTCATCCAGTCGACCAGCCGCGTCCTGAAGGAGGAAGTGCGCTTCTCGCAGACGGCGGTGGCCAGCTTGGAGTGGGGCGCCTACCCGCTGATCACCTTTCCCGAGGTGCCGGATATCGATGTGCTGATGATCCCGCGCCCGGACGAACCGCCGCTTGGCGCGGGCGAATCCGCCTCCGTGCCCAGCGCGGCGGCCATCGCCAACGCGGTGTTCGATGCGACCGGCATCCGCTTCCGCGAATTGCCGCTGACCCCCGAGAAGGTCCGCGCCGCGCTCAACCCGCTGACACCGCCCGCGTCGGCGGCGCAGGAAGAGAAGAAGCCGGCAAGGCGAGGCTGGGCGTGGCCGTTTGCCGGCGTGCTGTGCGGGGCGCTGGCGGCCGGTGCCGCCCTGCTGCCGTGGCGCGCGCCCATCGCGCCGGTCTCGGCCATGGGCGGCGACGTCTTTTCCAGCGCCGCCATCGAGCGCGGGCGCCTCGCCGCCGCGGCAGGCGCCTGCAATGTCTGCCATGTCGGCGCGGATGGCACGGCCTTCGCCGGCGGGCGGCCGCTGGAAACGCCGTTCGGCACCGTCTACGCCTCCAACATCACGCCGGACCGCGCGGCGGGAATCGGCTCCTGGAGCTACCGCGCCTTCGAGCGCGCCATGCGGCAGGGGATCCGCCGCGACGGCCGGCATCTCTACCCCGCCCATCCCTACACCTCCTTCGCGAAGGCCGACGAGCGCGACATTCAGGGGCTCTACGCCTATCTCGCGACGCAGGCGTCGTCGCCGGTTGCCGCGCCGGAGACCCGGCTGCGCTTTCCCTTCAGCCTCCGCCCGCTGATGGCCGGCTGGAACGCGCTGTTCCTCTCCAGCGCGGCGGCGCCCGCCGACCCCGCCCGCAGCGCGGAATGGAACCGGGGCGCGGAACTGGTGGAAGGGCTCGGCCACTGCGCGGCCTGCCATTCGCCGCGCAACGCGCTGGGCGCGGAGAAGACCGGCGCGGCGCATCTGGCCGGCGGCTTCGCCGATGGCTGGCACGCGCCGGCCCTGTCCTCCGCCTCGCGGGCGCCCGTGGGATGGACGGAAACGGCACTGTACGACTATCTCCGGACCGGGCGATCCGCCGATCACGGCGCGGCCGCCGGGCCGATGGCGCATGTGGTGGAATCGCTCGGGCCCTTGCCCGACGCCGATATCCGCGCCATGGCGACCTATCTCGCCAGCCTCAACACCGCGACACCGGCGCGCGATGCCTCGGCGGTCATCGCCGCGTCCGAGACCGCAGCCACCCGCGCCGCCATGGCCGAACCGGTCGGCGCGCGCCTGTTCGAGGGGGCCTGCGCCGCCTGCCATGGCGCCGGCACCCGCCTGCCGTCGCTGGCGCTGAACAGCAATCTTCACGCGAACCAGCCCACCAACGTGCTGGCCGCGCTGCGCGCCGGCATCGCGGCGCCGGCGGGCGAACCCGACGAGACCATGGCGATGCCGTCCTTCGACGCCTCACTGGACCAGCGCGCGCTGGGCGATCTTCTGCGCTATCTCAGGGCGCGCTTCGCCCCCGAGCGCGCACCGTGGCAAAATCTCTCGGACGCCATCGCCTCCGCCCGTAACGCCCCCGGGCCCTGACCTTGAAGTGTGGAACTCTCCCGATGCTTTTGGATCCGAACATCGCCCCGGCCGAGGCCTGGAACAGCTGGTCCGAGCGGCCGGCGGAAATGGTGTTCCTGCCGCTCGGCGTGCGCATCACCCCGGTGCTCTATTCCAGCAAGATGCGGCAGGCGACGCTGATCCGCCCGCCCGAGGAAATCCGCTTCGGCCGGCATGACCTGCGCGGCGAGCACATCTCTTTCGAGACGTTTCACGGCGGCACCCGCCTCGCCTTCGCCTATGAAAAGGGAGACCCGTTCACCTTCAGCGGCGGCTGGGAGCGCGTGGAGGGCGGCGAATGGGGCCTGCGCTACTGGGTTGTCCTCGCCATCAGCGCGGCCGGCCATGAAGTCCAGTTCGACGCAGCGAGCGGCAGCGCGATCGTCGAGGTGGGCGGGCGCTTCGTCGCGCTGGCCTCCAGCGAGGCGCCGGTGCTGGTGACCACCCATGACGATGCCGAGGCGCTGGCCGCCGACATGCAGGCCAATGGCTATTTCGACAAGTCGAGCCGCGGCACGCGAGGGGCCACGCTCGGCCTGCGCTTCAATCTGGAAATGATGCCCCGGCAGCGTTTCGCCGCCGCCGTGGCGGACAATCGCGACCTCGCCATCGCGACGGCGCGGCAGGCGCTCGAAGCTCCCCCCGCGCCGGGCGTGGCGTTGCAGGAGGGCCGCAATGCCGGCGCGCTCGACGCGGTGCGCGACGTGCTCGGCTGGAACACCGTGTTCGATGCCAGCCGGCGGCGGACCTATACGGCGGCGAGCCGCATCTGGGGCCTCGGCGATGCCGTGTGGTTCAACGACCAGTGCTTCGCGGCGCTGATGGGCAGCGTGCTCGACGCGCCGTTCGGCCGCGCCAATCTCGCGGTGGCGCTGTCCAATGCGACGCCGCAGGGCAACATGGCCTGCCTGGTCAACCCCAGGGATGCCTGGGTCGATCGCAGCCAGGCTCCGCACGGGGCCTTCACCGTGTGGTCGATGTATCTGCGCAGTCGCGACCGCTCGCTGCTGGAGGCCGCCTTCCCGCCGCTGGCGCGCAACCAGCTGTGGTGGCGCGCGAACCGCGATCCCGAGGGGCGCGGGTTGGTGTCCTGCGGCACCTCCGATGTGGGCGATGCCATGTACAAGGGCACCGCCTTCGGGGCGCGCAACGAGACCGGCATGGACAATTCGTCGACCCATGACGAGGCGGTCTATGACCCGGTGACGCGCACGCTCTCCACCTTCGACGTCGGGCTCAATTCGGCGCTGGCGCTCGATGCGCAGATGCTGGCGCGGATGGCGCGCGAACTCGGGCGCCACGACGAGGCCACCCGGTTCGAGGGGCTGGCCGCCGTTACCCGCACGCGCATTCACGATGAACTCTGGGACGCCGAACGCGGCCTGTTCGCCAATCGCCAGCGCGACGGCGGTTTCGTGCGCAGCGTCTCGCCGACCAGCTTCTTCCCGCTGCTCTGCGGCGCGGCGGATGAGGAACAGCTGCGGCGCCTGCTCTTGCATCTCGCCGACCCCGACATGTTCGCCACCCCGTTCGGCCTGCCCAATGCCACGCGCAACGACCCTGCCTATCGCGACGATACCTATTGGCGCGGCCGGATCTGGCCGAATGTGAACTTTCTCGTGTGGCAGGGCTTGCGCCGCTACGGCCTCGACGCGCCCGCCGATGCCCTGGCGGAGGCGAGCTTCGCGCTGTTTCTCGGGCCCTGGTCGGCGCGGCGCCTCTGCGGCGAGAATTACGGCGCCGAGACCGGCGAGATCGACGACAAGCCGGGCAACGACCCGTTCTACACGTGGGGCGCCATGCTGCCGCTCATGGCGGTGGCGCAGGTGATGGACGTCAGCCCGTGGAACGGTTGGGAAGTGACCAATGACGGCGCGCCCGCGCGGCTCGGCCCGCTGGCGAGCCCGGCCGGCGCGGTGACGGTCGCTGTCGCGGAGGGCGCGCTGACCCTGTCCGGCCCCGAGGGCGCCCTGTTCACCACCGATCTGAAGGGGCGGCTGACCCATATCATCGTGGAGCGCGGGCTTCTCTCCGTGACGCTTCCCGCGCGCATCGCGGCCGGCGCGTGGCTGCGGCTGGGGGAGGGGCCATCCGCCCGCTTCCTCACCGCGCGCTGCGACGGGCAGGAGGTGCCCACCCATGTCGATGAGGGATGCCGCGTGATCGATCTGACCGGCCTGCCGCCGGGCACCCGTCTCGATTGCCATGTCGAGCCCCGCGCATGAACGAGGATCCCACCGCACAGACCGCGGCACCGGCTTGGTTCCACACCCCCGGCCGGCCGTTCGAGGTCGCCACCTTCTGGTTCTGGCACCGCCTGCCGACCGGCGAGGAAATCCACACCCAGCTCGCCGACATGAAGGCGAAGGGCATCGGCATGGTGATGATCCAGGCGCGGCCGGCGCTGGAGCGGACCCTCTATCTGTCGCCGCCCTATCTGGAAGCCTGCCGCGCGGCCTGCGCGCAGGCGCGGCGCCTCGGGCTCGGCATCACGCTCTATGACGAATATGGCTGGATGTCCGGCCATGGCGGCGGGCGCACGGTGGAGGGGGGCGAGCACCTGCGCGAGCGGCACCTGTTCTGGGCGACGGGCGCCGCCGAAGCTTCCGAACTCATGGTGAGCGGAATCCGCGCACCGTTCTTCGATTTCATGGGGCAGATGGGCCGCGACTGGCTCTATGAGGGCGGTGTCGCCCGCTGGGGCGACTGGCGCTCCATTCTGGTTATTGCCCATCCCGCGTCGGTCACGACGCCGGACGATATCCGCCCGCTCGACGGTGCCGTCATCGAGGAGACCGGCCCGGATTCGTGCCGCATCCGTCTGGCCCCCGGCGTGTCGATCCCGGAGGGTTGGCGCGTGACAGCCTTCGTCTCGGCGCGGTGCCTCACCTCGCGGCTGGTGAACTACCTGCTGCCGGAAACCGCGCAGCGTTTCGCGGAGGCGGTCTATGGCCCGCTGCTGGCGGCCGCCGGCGGGCAGGCGGACAGCGTGTTCTTCGATCATCCCTATGCCGGCTTCTATTTGTGGAACGAACATCACGGCCCACTCGGCAACAGTCTCCTTTCCGACGGGACATCGGCCGACCCGGCGGACGCGCGCGCGCTGCTCTCGCTCACGTGCGATGTCGGGCCGGAATCCGCCCGGCTGCGGGCCGGTTATCTGCGCCGCTATGGCCAGCGGATGCACGAAGCCTTCTTCGGCACGCTGTCGCGCTGGGCGCGCGAGCACCATATCGGCCTCACCGGCCATGAGTTGCTCACCCATGTCGGAAGCTGGAACCTGCAGGGTGATCTCAGGGGATTCGACCCGCGCTCCATGCCCGGCATCGATTATTTCGGCATCGACGCCTACCGCACCGAGACGACGGTCGACGCCGCCGATTACGCCCCGCAACTGGCCGCGCGGTTTGGCGACAGCGTGGCGCGGGCGCATGGCCGCACGCGCTGCACGATCGAGCAATATGCGACGGGACGGGAGGTCGGCCTGCCGGCGCTGGCCGGGCAGTGGGGCCTGACGCCCGCGCGCTTCCGCGCCCAGTCGATCCGGCATCTGCTGTTCGGCGCGCGCCGCATCCTGCTGCACGCGGTCAACGTGACCGATGGCTTCGACGACGATCCGCGACCGCTGGCCAATCCGCGCTTCGATTTTCCGCCCGCCTTCAATTTCGAGCCGTGGTGGGAGGATTGCCACCTCATTTTCCGCGAACTCGCCCGGCTTTCCGCCTTTCTGGAGGAGGGCGAGCCGGTCCGTCCGGTCGCGCTGTTCTACCCCCTGCAGACGCTCTACGCCGAAGGACCGGACCACGCGTGCGGGGCCCATTTCGGCCGCTGGGCGCAGGCCCTCGCCCGCGCCGGCATCGGCTATGACATCGTCGACGAAGCCACGCTCGCGCCCGCCCTCGGGCACGAAACACGCTACGCAACACTGATCCTTCCCGCCGTCACCCTGTTCGGCACGGATGAGACGGCGGAGATCATCGCGGCCTTCGCCCGGCGGGGTGGACATGTCGTCCTCTCGCAGACGGCAGCGGACGCCCGCGTGAGCGAGGGCATCCTGCCCGATTTGACCGCGAGCGAGCCGGTCACGCGGCTTGTCGATCCCTCCGTCAAGACCATAACCGCGTGGGTTGGCCAGCTGGAGCGCCCCGTGCCGGATGTGCGCTTTGCCGATGGCGGCACGACCTGGTGCACGGCGTTGCATTGCGGGGACGAGTGGCGGCTGGCCGTCTTCAACGACATGGCGCAGGCGCGCGACCTGAGCATCGCCTTCGCGGCCGAGACTCTGGAGGGCGACATCTGGTGCCCGCGCACCGGGGAGAGGAGGGCGCTGCCCGCCTCCGCCTTCGACGGCCGCCATTTTCGCGGCACGTTGGCGCCCGAGGGCATATTGTGCCTGTCCATACGCGCCGCCGCGCCGCCTGTGGCCGCGCCTCGCGAGATGACGACCAAGCCCGCGCACGCCACCGAACCGCTCGCCTCCCTCACCCTGTCGGAGGGTTGGACGCTGGAGGCCGATGGACGCCCGCCCGTCCCCATCGCGGTGGACGGCGGCTGGGAAGGGCAGGGCTTTGACACCTTCGCCGGCACCGGCATCTACCGCTGCACGGTCCGGTTGCCCCGGATGGCCATGGCGCGCTGGCAGATCCGGCTTCCCGCGGTCCATGAGAGCGCCGAATTGTGGATCGACGGCGCCTGGGTGGGAACGCATATTGCCGGCGAGGCGTGTTTTCCCCTCCCGGCAGTATCGGGAGCGGACTGCCTCATCGAACTGCGGGTGAGGAACACGGCGGCGAACCGCTATTATGCCGGCTCGGCCTTCGGCGCGCGGCCCAGCCCCTCCGGCCTCACCCAGCCACCACGGCTTGAGGCGCTGTCGTCCTCCGATTGACGGGAGCGGGCGGCCGGGATGGCATCAGGCGGTGCCACCGGTTCAGCCGGCCCCCAGTCGCGACAGCACCGCGTCGGCTGCCCGCACCACGCCCGGATCGGCCTTCATCTGCGCCGAGATCGCGGCGAGGCGGCCTCGGAGCGCGTGGTCGTTCAGAAGCGCCTCGATCATGCCGCGCAACGTCTCGGGCGACCAGTCCGAGCGGTGCATGCTGCGCCCGGTGCCGGTATCCTGCGCGCGCCGGGCATTGTCGTGCCCGTCCCAGCAATAGGCCATCACCAGTGATGGCACGCCGTGGAACAGCGCCTCGCAGAAGGAATTGTTGCCGCCGTGATGGATGAACAGCGCCGACTGCGCGACGACGGAGGGCTGGGGAAACCAGCTGCCGAGAAACACATTGTCCGGCACTTCGCGATAGTCATCGAGAAACCCGCCGACATTCACGAAAAAGCGGGCCGGAATGGTCGCGAACACCGCGATCATGCGCCGGATCTGGTCGGTATCGATCGCGCCCAGGCTGCCGAAGCTCATATAGACCAGCGGCCCGTCATTGGCCGGCAGGGCCGGGGGATCGAACGGCACCTCGTCGCGCACGCAGCCTTCGAGAAAGGTGAAGCGATCCGCCGGCAGCGCCTCGGCGCGCGGATAGCGCACGGCGGAAGGCGCCAGAAGCAGGTTGAGCCAGTCGGAACATTCCAGAAACTGCCCCGGTGGCAGCGCGCGCAGCCCCCGGGCGCGACGGAAGGCGTTGTAGCGATGATGCGCGGGTCGCAGCGCGGCCGTGGCCGCCTTTTCCCAGAGGGCGCGGCCGACCGTGTCGTCGGGGCCAAGGCCCGAGAGATAGGGCGGCACGAGCGCATCCGGTATCTCGGTCTCGGCGCAGGACACCACCCGCGCCCAGGGCCGGCCGGAACGCAGGATCGCCGGAAACATGATGACGTTGTCCAGCAGGATGGCGTCCGGCTGGATCTGCCCGAGTAGCGCCTCCAGAGAATCGTCGACCGCGATGACCGTGTCGATGATCGCCTCCCAGGTCGGGGCGACATAGGCATCCAGCTGCGCCGCGGGCGTCAGGTCGAAATGGGCGAGATGCGTGTTGACGAAGTTCTGCCAGTAAGCCTCGCCACGCGCCTGCGCCGGGCCCGCCTCGGGCTGGAGGTGATATTCCCGGAAGCCGTATTCGGCGAAGACGCCGGTAAAGCCGGGATGGCACAGGAAGACCGGCTCCGCGCCGCGCGCCGCCAGTTCCCGCGCGATGCCGACGCAGTTGAGCGCCGCGCCGAAGCTCGCCTCGGGGAAAAGGGCAATGACGGGAGGGCGCTTCACGAAGCCGATCCTTTGCTGCGCGCGGGCGCCGGTTGCGCGCCCCGGAGCAGCGCCGACATGCCGCGCCCGGCGGTTTCGGGCCGGCGAATCCCGGAGCGACGCAGATGCAGCACCATTTGATCGGCCGCAAGCTCCAACTGGTTGCGCTCCAGACTGTCGAGAATGTCGAGATGCTCCTCCATCGCCTGACGCTGGCGAAACGGGGGCGGTGCGGCTTCCTTCTGCGCCATGCGCCGCAGCCGGTGATGCGCCAGAAGCGCGCCCTGCACGAAGCGGTTGGCCGAGCCTTCCGCGATCATCACGTGGAAATCGATGTCGAGACGCTGGAACCCCGCCGCCGTCAGCCGCCCGTCGGGCAGCAGCTGAAAGGCGCGCATCTGCGCACGCAGGGCGCTGGCGCGGGTGGGATCGAGCCCAAATCCCGGCGTGAGAATGGCCTGCGGCTCCAGTGTCAGCCGGAAGGCGAAGCTCTCGGCGATCGCCGGCGGGGTATCGAGCAGCGGCTGAAAGGCCCAGGCGCTGCCCGGAAGCTGGGAGACGATGCCATCGCGCGACAGTATTTTTAGCGCATTCAGTACTTCAACACGGGAGGCAGAATAACGCCGCGCCAGCGCGCTGACCGACTGCACGTCGGAAATGCGCCGCGCCGCGCGATCGGCCAGGATGCGGGTGAACAGACCCTGTTCGAGATCGGCAGCGGCAAGGCTCGCATCCGAGAGCCCGTCCTGCGCACTGCGCGCGAGAAAATAGCCCTCCTCTTCCTTCCATGTCAGAATATTGTTTTTTTCCAATATTTTAAAAGCAGACCGGATCGGCGTTCGGGACACGCCGCAGGCCTCGGCGATCGCCTGTTCCGGCATGTGCTCGCCCGCCTTCATGCCGCGATCGAGCGCCAGCGCCACGATCTGCTGCGCCAGCGACTGATGGTTGTGACGCGCGGCGCGGCGCCGTTCGGCCATGGATTTCCCCCGGAAGGCCCCTGCAGGGCGGGCAAGACAGGCAAAGAACCGTGAATACAGTTTGACGTATTTTTCCGCTTATACGTACTCTTGTCGTCAGCGGTCATCAAGAACCGCTCCTTCCGACACACCGCCTCCGGCGGGGGACAACAGGAGTTTGCAATGGTGGGAATTTCCTGCCGCGCGGCGGTCATTGCGGGCGTGGCGCTCAGCCTCACCGCGTTTTCCGCCGGCGCCGATCCGCTGGTGATTTCGAACTGGGACGGCTATCTCGCCCCCGACGCGATCAAGAAGTTCAACGAGGCCAGCGGCAACAGCGCCGAACTGGTGCTGCACGCCACCAACGAAGAGATCATGGGCAAGCTCATCGCCGCCAAGGGCAAGGGCTATGACGTGGTCTTCGTCTCCTCGCCCTTTGCCGAGGTGCTGCACAATCTGGGCCTGGCCGAGACGCTCGACCATGCCAAGATCCCCAATCTCGCCAATCTCTACCCGGAAGCGACGGTGCTCGCCCATGACAAGGGCAACAGCTTTTCCGTGCCCTATACCTGGGGCACCACGGGCCTGTGCTACCGCTCGGACCTGACCCCCGCGCCGACCTCGTGGAACGACCTGCTGAAGCCGACGGATGCGCTGAAGGGCAAGACCACGATGCTGGCGACCGACCGCTGGCTGCTGGCGGCGGGCTTCCTCGCCGAGGGCTATTCGGTCAACGAGACCGACAAGGCGAAGCTGGCGCAGACCCGCGACCTGCTGATCGCCGCCAAGAAGACGCTGCTCGCCTATGACGACACGACCTTTTATTCGAAGCTCGTCTCGGGCGAAGCCCAGCTGGTTCAGGCGTGGGATGGCTGGTGCAATTACGGCATCACCGAAAATCCGCAGATCAAGTATGTGATCCCGAAGGAAGGGTCGGATCTGTGGGTCGACACGATGGTGATCCTCAAGTCCTCCGAGCACAAGGACGCCGCCTACGCCTTCGTCAATTCCATGCTCGACGGCGCCAACCACCGCTGGGCGGCGGAGAATATTCTCTACAAGGTGCCGAATAAGGCCGCGATGGACGGGCTCGATCCGAAGCTGCTGGAGAAATACCCGAACATGACGATGACGCCGGTCGAGCTTCTCAAGCATGAGCAGCTTCGCGATGTCGGCGCCGCGCAGCGCGATTATTCGCGCACGGTCTCCGAGATCAAGGCGTCGAACTGACCCCCGCGCCCCTCTGCCCCTCAACCATCGAGCGCCCGTGAGCCGATCCGATTGCGACGCGACCGGATCGGCGCGTGCTCCAGCGCCGGATCACCGAGCGGTGCCGTATCGTCATGCAAGACCGTAAATCCCTGGTGCTGGTCGCGCCCGCCTTTGCGTGGCTGACCGCCTTCATGGTCGTGCCCTGCCTGCTGATCCTCGCGCTGGCCTTCTTCCGGCGCGGGATCTATGGCGGTATCGAATATGACATCACCTTCGAGAATTTCGCGATGGTGCTGGATCCGCTCTATGCGCGGATCTTCCTGAAATCCGCGTGGATTGCCGGGCTCGCCGCGCTCATCGCCGCCGTGCTCGGCTATGCCGCCGCCTATGCGATTGCGAGCATGCCGCGCCATCGCCAGCCGGCGCTGCTGTTTTTCGCCATCCTGCCGTTCTGGTCGAACTATCTCGTGCGCACCTATGCGTGGATCGTGCTGCTGAACCGTGAGGGACTGATTGTCGGCATCGCCCGTGCGCTCGGCTTTTCCGGCGAGATGCCGCAGATGCTCTATACCGAGGGCGCGGTGGTGCTGGGGCTGGTCTATAATTACCTGCCCTTCGTCATCCTCGCCGCCTACGCGCCGCTCTCACGGCTCAACCCGGAGATTTCGGAGGCCTCGCGCGATCTCGGCGCCGGGCGCTGGACGACATTCCGCCGGGTGATCCTGCCGATCACGCTGCCCGGCGTCGCCACCGGCTTCGTCTTCGTGTTCGTGCTGTCGATCGGCAATTTCGTCACCCCGGCGCTTCTGGGCGGCGGCCAGTTCCAGATGATCGGCAACCTGGTCTACGACCAGTTCCTCTCCGCCAATGACTGGCCGTTCGGCTCGGCGCTGTCGATGGTGCTGATCGCCGTCATGCTGGTGCTGCTCACGGCGCAGACCTTCGCCAATGAGCGCGCCTCCACCGGCCGCCAGTCCGCGGAGCCGGCCGATGGCTGATCGCCTCAACATGCGGGTGATGCTGCTGATCCTCAGCCTCGTCTTCGCCTTTCTCTACCTGCCGATCTCCGTGCTGGTCGGGCTGTCCTTCAATGCCGGCGGCATGCCCACCGCCTGGACCGGCTTTTCGCTGAAATGGTATGGCGCGCTGTTCGCCAACCGGGACATCCTGCGCGCCGCCGGCAACACGCTGGTCGTCGGGCTGGTCTCCGCCGGCATCGCGACGATCCTGGGCACGCTGCTGGCGATCGGCATCGAAATCCGCCGGCGCAAGGGCCGCTTCCTGGAGACGCTGGTCTTCGCGCCGATGGTCATTCCCGACATCGTGCTGGCGATCGCGCTGCTGAGCTTCTTCTCGCTGCTGGACGTGCGGCTGGGGCTGCACACCGTCATCCTGGCGCATGTGGTGTTCAACCTCGCCTTCGTCTGCGCGGTGGTGCGGGCGCGGTTGAAATCCTTCGACTGGTCGATCGTCGAGGCCTCCGCCGATCTGGGCGCCTCGACGCTCACCACCCTGCGCCGCGTGGTGCTGCCGGCGCTGGCGCCCGCCATCATCGCGGGAGGGCTGCTGGCCTTCACGTTGTCGGTGGACGAGTTCATCATCGCCTTCTTCACCGCCGGGCCCGAGCGTGCCTCGATCACCCTGCCGATGCAGATCTACGCCATGATCCGCTTCGGCGTGACGCCCGAGATCAATGTGCTGGCGACGCTGGTGATCGGGTTTTCCCTCGTCACCCTGGCCCTGTCGCAGCGCCTCAACCGCGGAGGCCTGCCGGGCCAATGACCACGCTGCTTTCCATTCGCAATGTCGAGAAGCATTTCGGCCGGGTGCGCGCCGTCAATGGCGTGTCCCTCGACATTCGCGAGAACGAGTTCTTCGCCCTGCTCGGCTCCTCCGGCAGCGGCAAGACCACGCTGCTGCGCATGCTGGCGGGGTTCGAGACGCTGAGCGCCGGGCAGATCCTGCTGAACGGGCGCGACATTTCCAACGTGGCGCCCAATCACCGCCCGGTGAACCTGATGTTCCAGTCCTATGCGCTGTTTCCGCATATGAGCGTGGCGCAGAACATCGCCTATGGGCTGGAGATGGAGAAGCTGCCCCGCGCCGAGATCCGCGCGCGCGTCGACGAGATCCTCTCCACCATCCAGCTTTCCGCGCTGGCGGCGCGCAAGCCCGAGCAATTGTCCGGCGGCCAGCGCCAGCGTGTGGCTCTGGCGCGCGCGCTGGTGAAGCGGCCGCAATTGCTGCTGCTCGACGAACCGCTCGGCGCGCTGGACAAGAAGCTGCGCAGCGAGATGCAGCTGGAGCTGAAGCGGATCCAGCACCAGTTCGGCATCACCTTCGTGATCGTCACCCATGATCAGGAGGAAGCGCTGGTCATGGCCGATCGCATCGCCATTCTCCAGCACGGCGAACTCGTGCAATGCGCCCCGCCGCGCGAGGTCTATGAACACCCGGCCACCCGTTTCGCGGCCGAATTCATCGGGGTGATGAACTTCATCCCCGTGCAGCGCGACGGCGCAAAGCTGACGGCGGCCGATGGCAGCGCCATCCACGCCGCGATCCCCGAGGGGCTGGGAGCGGACATCGTCGCCGCGGTGCGGCCGGAGCGGCTGCGGCTCGATGCCGAAAACTGCGACAACCGGCTCTCGGGGCGGATCCTCGCCACCGCCTATCACGGGCTCGACCTGCAGGTGCATGTCGCCATCCCCGCCATGGCCAAGCCCATGGTCTGCCGGGTGACGGCGGATGCCGCCGAGGCGCGCGATTTCAAGGCGGACGACATCCTCACCCTCGGCTGGAACAGCGCCGACACGCGCCTGTTCGCCGCCTGACGACCATGACGACGCCCGCAAAGCCAACGCCCGCAAAGGGCGATCCCGACCAGAGGTACCAGCACATGGAACAGAAGACCTTCGCCTTCTTCCCCGAAGCGGCCTTCGGCCCCGCCCTGAACTCCGTGGGCATCGCGCAGGCGGTCACCGCGCTGGGCCACAAGGCGGTGTTCCTGTCCGATCCCGGCTTTGTCTCGGTCTATGAGGGCTATGGCTTCGAGGCGCATCCCGTCGCGCTCTCCGAGCCCATGCCGCCCGAGCAGATGGCCAAGTTCTGGGAAGACTTCATCAATGGCCACATCCCGAACTTCTCGAAGAAGCCGATCGACCAGCTCGACAACTACGTCAAGGAATGCTGGGAGGCCATCGTCTCCAGCGCCACATGGGCGCAGAAGGACCTGCCCGGCGTGCTCGCGCGCATCAAGCCGGACGTGATCGCGGTCGACAACGTGATCCTGTTCCCGGCCATCAAGCAGTTCGGCGTGCCGTGGGTGCGCATCATCTCCTGCTCGGAGAACGAGATCGAGGACGAGGCGATTCCGCCGCATCTGTCGGGCATGGGCGAGCATGACCGGGAAGGCCACGCCGCCTTTCGCGCGAAGTTCAACGAGGTCATCCAGCCGATCCACGACGCGTTCAATGCCTTCCTCGCGGAGAATGACGAAGCGCCGTACCCGCTCGGCCAGTTCTTCGAGGCCTCGCCCTATCTCAACCTGCTGCTCTATCCCGAGCAGGCGAAATACCAGCGCGAGGTGCCGCTCGACCCCGCGCGCTTCCAGTATCTGGAAGGCTGCGTGCGCAAGGACGAGCCCTACACCGTGCCGAGCTTCGGCGCGAACAATGACGGCCCGCTGCTCTACATCTCCTTCGGCTCGCTGGGCTCCGGCGATACCGAGTTGCTGAAGCGGCTGATCGCGTTGGTCGGCAAGACGCGCTATCGCGCGCTGGTCAATGTCGGCGACTACATGGCGAGCTATACCGACGTGCCCGACAATGTGGTGCTCGGCAGCTGGTTCCCGCAGCCTTCGGTGATCCCGCAGGTCGATGCGGTGATCCACCATGGCGGCAACAACTCCTTCACCGAATGCCTCTATTTCGGCAAGCCGGCGATCATCATGCCCTATGTCTGGGACGGGCATGACAACGCGATGCGCGTCGAGGAGACCGGCCATGGCTTCCGCTCCGAGCGCTACGAGTGGAGCGACGCGGAGCTGATCGCCAAGATCGAGGCGTGCCTCGCCGATCCCGCGATCAAGGCCAAGCTCGCTACCACCTCCGCCCACATGCAGAGCTGCGAGGGGCCGAAAAAGGCCGCGCGCCTGCTCACCTCCCTGGTGTGATCGACATGACCAATCTCACGAGTTCCGCGCCGCACATCCACAACGCCACAACTTACGACGACCTCGCGGACTGGGGCGCGCAGCCCGACGCCATCGAGGGCGCTTCCCATTCCACCGGCCGGTTGCTGTTCAAGGGGCCGGGCAACTCGCCGGAGACCGGCATCTGGGTGTGCACGCCCGGCCGCTGGAAAATCGCCGTGCCGCGCGACGAGTTCTGCCACTTCGTCTCCGGCCGCGCCCGCTACACCTCGGTGACTGGTGAGGTGACCGAGGTCGAGGCCGGCACCTGTGTCGTCTTCCCCGCCGGCTATGAGGGCGAGGCCGAGGTGATCGAGACCATCCGCAACATCTACATGCTGGCCTGAGAGGGAAGAACAATGAAAACGCCCGTGATGAGGAATCCCCTCGACATCACCGATGTGGTCGATTGGGGCATCATCCCGACCATGATCGAAGGCCAGTCCCATGTATCGGGCCAGGTGCTGCACAAGGGGCCGAACGGCCAGTCCGAATGCGGGCTGTGGATCTGCACGCCGGGCAAGTGGGACTGCCACGTCACTTCGGACGAGTTCTGCCATTTCCTGGCGGGGCGCTGCACCTATGTGCATGAGAGCGGTGACGTGATCGAGATCACCCCCGATACCGCCGCCTTCTTCCCCAAGGACTGGAAGGGCGTCTGCACGGTCCATGAGACCATCAAGAAGGTCTACATGATCCGATGATGCCGGCCGTGACCTGCCGCCCCCGCCTCGATCCGCCGGGCATCACCTTTCTCACCCGCCTCGGCCAGTCCGGCGTGCCGCTTGTGGCGCTGCCGGGCGACGCCTCGGCCCGCCGCTACCATCGGCTGGCGGGGGCCGGCCTGCTGCTGATGGAGGACCGCACCGATCCGCAGGGCTTCGCCTCCTATGTCCGCGTCGCGCGGCATCTGAACGGGCTCGGCCTGTCGGCGCCGCGCGTCGAGGCGACGGATCCGGTGCATTGCCTGGCGCTGATCGAGGATTGGGGCGACGCCACCTATGCGCGGCGCCTTGGCGAAGGCCGGTCGGAAGCGGAACTCTATGGCGTGGCGGTCGACGCATTGGCGCATCTGCACCGCGCGCCCAACGGCCCGGCGGTCGCGCAACCGCGCTACGACCACGCGACATGGCTGGATGAGTTGCGCCTGTTTGCCGACTGGTTCGCCCCGGCCATCGCCCCGGATCTGGACCGCGAGGGTTTCCCCGCGCGCTTCCTCGCGCTGTGGGACGACGCGTTGCGCCCCGTCTGCGACCGGTTCGAGACGCTGGTGCTGCGCGATTTCCACGTCGACAACCTGATGGCGCTGGAGGATCGCGCGGGCGTGCGGCGCTGCGGCCTGCTGGATTTTCAGGACGCGGCCCTGGGCCCGCGCGAATACGACCTCGTCTCGCTGCTGCAGGATGCCCGGCGGGATCTCGCGCCGGGGCTGGAGGAGGCCATGCTGCAACGCTACATCGCCGCGCTCCCTTCGGGCCCGGGCGGCGAGGCGGCGATCCGCGCGCGCTATCATCTTCTCGGCGCCCAGCGGCACGCGCGCATCGCGGGCGTGTTCGTCCGCCTCTGCCTGCGCGACGGCAAGGCGCATTACCTCGCATGGCTGCCCCGCGTTCTCGGGCAGCTGGAGGCGGCACTGAAGGCCGCCGGACTCACCGCCATTGCCGACCTGCTTGCCGTGGAACTGCCCGACTGGCGCGCCCGCGGCGTGGCGATGGCACGGCGTCTCGGCGCCGCCGGCACGCTCGCTTGAAGGAAGACCGAATGTCCAGCTCCGCGATCATCGACCCCGCCATGCCCGATCCCGCCATGCCCGATCTCGCCAGCCCGCGTTACTACCTCGCCCCCGGCCTGCGCCTGTCCGCCGGCCCCACGCATCGCGTGGTCGACCCGGCGACGCTGGAGGAGGTCGGCGCCCGCGCCGAGGTCACGCCGGACGAAGTCGTCGAGGTGCTGGCGCGGGTGAATGCGGCGCAGAAGCTGTGGAACCGTACCGACGCCAAGAGCCGGGCGCGGATGCTGCACCAGCTCGCCAACCGCATCGAGACCGCCGATTTCACCGAGTGCGCCATCCTGATGAGCCGCGAGATGGGCAAGCCCTATCCCGAGGCCATCGGCGAACTCGCCAATGTCGCGCCGATCTTCCGCTATTACGCCGAGATGGCGCGCGACGATGCCGGCAAGATCGCCGGCACCACGCAGATCGGCTCGACCCAGTACGCCCGCTACGAGGCGCTGGGCGTCTCGGTCCACATCATGCCGTTCAATTTCCCCATCCTCCTGATGTGCTGGACGGTCGCGGCCTCACTCGCCGCCGGCAATGGCTGCATCGTCAAGCCGGCCGAGGCGACGACGCTCTGCACGCTGGACTTCATGAAGGTATTCGACGAACTGCCGGCGGGGCTGGTCGCCTGCCTGCCGGGCGGGGCGGAGGTGGGCCGGGCGCTTGTCGACAGCGAGCGCACGCATGCCGTCGCCTTCACCGGCTCCGTAGCTGCGGGCCGTGCGGTCGCGATGGCGGCGGCCTCCCGGCTGAAACCGGCGGTGATCGAGGCCGGTGGCTCCGACCCGATGATCATCGCCGCCTCGGCGCCGCTCGATGTCGCGGCGGCGGGCGCGGTGACGGGCGCCTTCCACATGTCCGGCCAGGTCTGCACCTCCACCGAGCGGATCTATGCGGTGGACGCCATCCATGACGATTTCGTCCGCGCCTTTGTCGCCCGCACGAAACAGCTGCGCATCGGCAACGGGCTGGAGAGGAACGAGATCGGCCCGCTGGTCGCCAAGGCCGCGCGCGACAAGGTGATGCGCCTTGTCGCCGACGCCGTGGCCAAGGGCGCGCGCGTGGAGTGCGGCGGGCGCATCCCCGAGGGGCTGGAGACCGGCTGGTTCTATGCGCCCACCATTCTGACCGGCTGCACGTCCGACATGGAGATCCTGCACGAGGAGACCTTCGGCCCCGTCGTCGCGGTGTGCCGCGTGGCGGATTTCGATGCGGCGGTGGCGGCCGCCAATGACAGCCCGTTCGGCCTCGGCGCCTCCATCTTCACGACCTCGCTGGAGGAGGCCATCGAGGCCTCCGAGCGGCTGGAGGCCGGCATGGTCTGGGTGAACAACCCGATGATCGACAATGACGCCCTGCCGTTCGGCGGCTGGAAGGCCTCCGGCATGGGCCGCGAACTGGGCCGGCAGGGTCTGGATGCCTTCCGGCGCTCCAAGATGGTGGTGATGGATCACAAGCCGCAGATTCACGGCTGGTGGTATCCCTATCCCGATGACTGGTTCCTCGATCGCGCGGGAACCGGCGGTCGCAAGCATGTCTGAGAAGGTCCGCGCCATGCACAGGACGCAGCTTTATATCGACGGCGCCTTCGCCGATGCGGAAGCCGGCGGTACGTTCCTCGCCATCGATCCCGCCACCGAGCAGGCCTTTGCCGAGGTCGCGGCCGGGCAGGGCGCCGATATCGACCGTGCCGTGCGCGCGGCGCGGCGCGCTTTTGACAGCGGCGCGTGGTCCGGCCTCTCCGGCACGGTGCGCGCCGGCCATCTCCGCCGGATCGCGCAGGGGCTGCGCGACCGGCTGGCGGAGATCGCGGCACTGGAAGTGCGCGACAATGGCAAGCCGCTTCCCGAGGCGGAATGGGACGTGGGCGATGCCGCCTTCACCTTCGACTATTATGCCGGCCTCGCCGAGGCCGAGGACAGCCGCCCGGACGAGGAGGTCGATGTCGGCGATGCGCGCTTCCTCGCGAGCATCGCCCGCGAGCCGCTGGGCGTGGTGGGCGCCATCACACCGTGGAACTACCCGCTGCTGATGGCGGTGTGGAAGGTGGCGCCCGCGCTGGCGGCGGGCTGCACCATCGTGCTGAAGCCTTCCGAAATCTGCTCCCTCTCCTGCGCCACGCTGGCGCAGATCATCCATGCCGCCGGCCTCCCGCCCGGTGTGTTCAACCTCGTGACCGGCACCGGCCCGGAGGCGGGGCAGCCGCTCGCCGATCATCCGCTCTGCGACAAGATCGCCTTCACCGGATCGGTGGCCACGGGCCGCAAGGTGATGATGGCGGCGGCGGCCGGCATCCGCACCGTGGCGCTGGAACTTGGCGGCAAGTCGCCCTTCCTCGTCTTCGCCGATTGCGACATCGAGAAAGCCGTCGAGTGGATCCTGTTCGGCATCTTCTGGAACAAGGGCGAGGTCTGCTCCGCCACCTCCCGCGTGCTGGTGGAGCGCAGCCTCTATCCGCGCCTGCTGGCACGGCTGAAAGAGGCGGCGGAGGCGATCCCCATCGGCGCGGGGCTGGAGCCGGGGGTGAAGCTCGGGCCCATCGTCTCCCGCGGGCAGTACGAGAAGATCCTCGCCGCCATCGCCTCCGGCAAGGCGTCCGGCGCGCGGCTGGTCTCGGGTGGCGAGCGGCCGGCCGGCCGGCCGACGGGATATTTCCTGCAACCCACCATCTTCGCCGACGTGCCTGTTGAGGCCAGCATCTGGCGGGAGGAGATCTTCGGCCCGGTCGTGTGCGTCAACCCGTTCGACACCGAGGAGGAGGCGCTCGCGCTCGCCAATGACAGCGCGTTCGGCCTCGCCGGCGCGGTCATGTCGGACGATCTGGAGCGCTGCGAGCGGGTGGCGCGCCGGCTGCGCGCCGGCATCGTCTGGATCAACTGCTCGCAGCCCACCTTCGTCCAGCTGCCCTGGGGTGGCACCAAGACCTCCGGCATCGGCCGCGAACTGGGTCGCGCCGGTTTTGAGGCCTATTTCGAGACGAAGCAGATCACCCGCTTCGATCCGGCCGAGAGCTGGGGCTGGTATCTCGCGGGTGGCCAATGACCGCCCGCCCGACGCACGCGATCGCCGCCATCGTGCTGGCCGCCGGCAAGGGCAGCCGCATGGGATCGGAGCTGCACAAGGTGCTGCACCCGCTCCGGGGCAAGCCGATGCTCGGGCACCTGCTCGACAGTCTCGCCCATATCGATGCCGCGCGCATCGTGCTGGTGGTCGGCGCCGGGCGCGAGCAGATCGAGCGTGCCTATCCCGATACGCCGAAGGTCGTGCAACGCGAACAGCGCGGCACGGCCGATGCGGTGCGCACGGCCGAGGCGGAGCTGGGCGATTTCCCCGGCACGGTGCTCATCCTCTATGGCGACGTGCCGCTGATCGCGCCCGCCACGATGCGCACGCTCTGCGCGGCGGTGGCGGGAGATGCCGTGCTCGCCGTGCTGGGCTTCCGCCCCGGTGATACCCGCGCCTATGGCCGGCTGGTCACCGCGCCCGATGGCGGCCTCGCCCGCATCGTCGAGCATGCGGATGCCAGCGAGGAGGAGCGCCGGATCGACCTGTGCAATTCCGGCGTCATGGCGGTGCGGGGCGAGGTTCTGTTCCCCTTGCTGGCGCGCGTGGGCTGCGCCAATGCCAAGGGGGAATACTATCTCACCGATATCGTGGCGCTGGCGCGCGGCGATGGGCATCGCGTCGCCATCGTCGAGGCGGCGGAGCTTGAGGTGAGCGGCGTCAATTCGCGTGAGGAACTCGCCGCGCTCGAAGCCCGTCTCGCGGATGCCGCCTCATGAGCGAACACGGCCCCTCGCTAGCGGGCATCGCCCTGCGCCCCTACTGGTTCGACACCGTGCCGCCCGAGCCGGCCCGCCCGGCGCTGGCCGGCGATCTGCGCGTCGATCTCGCCATTGTCGGTGGCGGCTTCACGGGCCTGTGGACGGCCCTGCAGGCGCGCAAGCGCGACCCGCAGGCACGTATCGCGCTGGTCGAGGCGGGCCGCACCGGCAATGCCGCCTCCGGGCGAAATGGCGGCTTCTGCGCGCCATCCATCTCGCACGGGGTCGGCAATGCGCTGCGCCGCTGGCCGCGGGAGGCGGAGACGCTGGTGCGGCTCGGCCGCGAAAATCTCGACGGTTTCGCGCAGGACGTCGCCGCGCACGGACTGGCCATCGAATTCGAGCGCGCGGGCAAGCTGACCCTCGCCGCGACGCCGTGGCAGGTGGAGGGGCTGAACGCCATGGCGGCCAATTATCGCCGCTTCGGCATCGCGGGCGAGCGGCTCTCGGGCGACGCGCTGGCGGCAAAGCTCGACAGCCCGGTCTATCGGGCCGGGTTTTTCGAGCCCAATTACGCGCTGGTCAACCCGGCGAAAACCGTCGCGGAACTGCGCCGCGTGGTGCTCTCGCTCGGCGTTGACATCCACGAGCAAACCCCCGTCACGGCGCTGCGGCACACCGGTTCGGGCATCGAGCTGGTCACGCCGGGCGGGGTGATGCATGCCGCGCGGGCCGTGCTGGCGACCAATGCGGCGGTGCCGCTGCTGGCGAGGCTGAAGCCGGCGGTCATCCCCATCTACGACTACGCCATCATGACCCGCCCGCTCGACGCCGACGAACTGGCCGCCATCGGCTGGACCGGGCGCCATTCGGTGGCCGATAGCGGCAACCAGTTCCATTACATCCGCAAGACCGCCGATAACCGCATCCTGTGGGGCGGCTATGATGCCGTCTATCATTTCGGCTCGCGCCGCGACGCCGCCTTGCTGGACCGGGCGGAGAGCTATGACCGGCTGGCACGCCATTTCCGCCGCGCGCTGCCCCCGCTCGCTCATGTGCCGTTCACCCATGCCTGGGGCGGCATCATCGACACCTCGGCCCGCACCACGTTCTTCGCCGGGCTCGCCTTCGGGGGACGGCTCGCCTATGCCATGGGCTTCACCGGGCAGGGCGTCTCCGCCAGCCGCTTCGCCGCGCGGACGATGCTCGACCTGCTGGCCGGGGAGGAGACCGAGCGCACGCGGCTCGCCATGCTGCGCAGGCGGCCCTTTCCCTTCCCGCCCGAGCCGCTGCGCTGGCTCGGCATAAGCTGGGCGCAGGCGGGGTTGGCCAGCGAGGACCGCACCGGGCGGCGCTCGCGATTCAACCGGCTGCTCGATGCCTTCGGCGTCGGTTTCGATTCATAGGAGGTGCCCGCCATGGGAGAGCTCACAATGTCCCCCCGCCATGTCATCGCCTTCGACCCCGACACCGTGCCCGCGCGCGAAATCCTGACCGATGACCCGGCCGTGGTCGACACGCCGTTCCGCGCGGAAAGCTGGCGCCATTTCACCCATGCCGAGAAGGGCGCGCTGGCCGGCATCTGGCAGGCGGGGCCGCATCTGGAGCGCGTCGACTGCGATTATGACGAGATGTGCCACCTGCTGGAAGGCGAGGTGCGCCTGACCGATGCCGAGGGCCATGCCCGCATCTTCGGGCCGGGCGACAGCTTCATAGTGGCGCGCGGCTTCAAGGGCACGTGGGAGAACCTGTCCCATGTGCGCAAGGTGTATTTCATCCTGACCTGACCCATCCCGGCCGAACAGGGGCCGCCATCGCCCGCGCCACTGGCGGGGCGATGGCGGCTCACGCATCGCGTGAGGGCTCGATCGACGTGGAAACCGCCTCAGGCGGGCGCGGCTGCTCGCCCTTGAGGAACATGTCCCACGCATAGTCGAAGAATGTGGCGCGGGCAGTGGCGTCCGCCAGCCCGTCAAAGCCCAGCAGCGCCTCCTTGAGGGACCAGCCGGTCAGCATGCCGCTCAGGGCGCGCATCGCGGTATCCGTGTCGAGATCGCTCCGCAGCTGGCCGGCACGGGACGCGTCGATGAGCAGCTGGCGCGTCAGGTCCTCGATCGGCCGCATCACATTGTCATGCACCCAGACGGCGAGTTCGGGAAAGCGCGACGCCTCGATCAGCAGAATGCGGTAGATGGCGACGACGGACGGCTGCGTCACCACGTCCAGCGTGGCGCGACACGACAGTTTCAGCTGCACCAGCGGATCCGGAGACAGTTTCTGCGCGTCGACATGGGACTGGGTGAGCACGTCGCCCAGGCTTTTGACGACCGCGAAAAACAGCGCGTCCTTCGAGGGATAGCGCCGATAGATCGTGAGCTTGCCGATGCCGGCGACCGCCGCGATCCGCTCGATCGATGTCCCGGCAAATCCATGCGTGACGAACATCTCGGCCGCGACTTCGAGCACGCGTCGATCCAGCTCCATCGCGCGCTGCGGATCGGGGCGGCCGGTTTTTCTCACAATGTCCGCCTCTCGCATTCGGTCCTCGCCTTGTTTCAGGTTGCCCGCCGGTTGACCCGGCTTCAAGGAAATATTAATAGAACGATACGGTACCGTTCAATAACACATATCTTCCGTTCGCGAACGAATCCGGTGGTTTTTCCCAACGCGCCCGAAACCCGATGAGAATGCAGATGGCAGTCTGGCAGACTGGACGATGGCCCACGAGAGGAGGGGCCGCCTGCGCGATCGCGCTTCTGGCCGCCTCGCTCGCGGCCTGTGGCGACGACAAGGCACCCGCCGCCACGGCGACGCTGCCGGTGGAGACCGAAACGGCGGTGCTGGCCCCCGTCACCAATACGGTGTCGCTGACCGGCGAGGTCCGCGCCCGCGTCGAGAGCGACCTGTCCTTCCGGGTCGCCGGCCGCATCGCGACGCGCCTTGTCGATGTCGGCGACACCGTCGCGGCCGGTCAGGTTCTGGCCACGCTGGAGACCACCGAGCAGGCCGCCGAGGTCGCCTCCGCCACCGCCGGCGTGCAATCGGCCGAAGCCACGCTGCGGCAGGCGACCAGCGCCTTCGAGCGGCAGAAAGAACTCATGAAGAGCGGGTTCACCACCCAGTCCAGCTACGACAATGCCAGCCAGGCGCTCACGGCGGCCGACTCGGCGCTGAAGACGGCGCAGGCCAACCTCTCCACGGCGCAGCAGCAGCTCGGCTACACCTCGCTGCGCGCGGATTCGGCGGGCACCATCACCACCCGCGATGCCGAAGCCGGACAGGTCGTCGAGGCCGCGCAGGCTGTCTTCACCCTCGCCCATGACGGGGCGCGCGACGCGGTGTTCGACATCGATGAAGCCCTGCTGACCGACGAGCTGAAGGACAAGACGCTGACCATCACCCTCTTGTCCAATCCGGCGATCCGGGCCCTGGGCAAGGTCCGCGAGGTCGCGCCGACCATCGATTCCACCACGGGCACGCTGCGCATCAAGCTCGCCATACAGGACCCGCCGCCGGAGATGGGGCTCGGCACGTCGGTGGTCGGGGTCGGCCGCTTCCAGTCACGCGAAGTCGTGACCTTTCCCTGGCAGGCCTTCTTCTCGCAGGGCGACAGCCCGGCCGTCTGGGTGGTCGATCCGGCCAGCCGGACGGTGTCGCTACGCCCGGTTGTCATCGATAGCTATCGCAGCGGCAAGTTCGTTCTGCGCAGCGGCGTCGCGCCCGGCGAGAGCGTGGTCACAGCCGGCGCGCAATTGCTGCGCCCCGGGCAGGTCGTCGTCCCCCGGCCGGCGGAAGGGCAGGCGCTATGAAACACTCCCCCATTGTTTTCCTCATCCTGGGCAGCCTCGCGCTTGCCGGCTGCAAGGCCGAGGGCGAACAGGCCGATGCCGCGCCGCCCCCGCGCCCGGTGCTCAGCGTGCTCGCCGAGCCGGCCTCCGAGCGCACGACCGGCTTCGCCGGCACGGTACAGCCGCGCTACCAGACCGAACTCGGCTTCCGCGTGCTCGGCCGCGTCATCACCCGCAATGTCGATGTCGGCGATCGCGTCAAACCGGGGCAGGTGCTGATGCAGCTCGATCCGATGGTGCTCGATCTCGTCGTGCGGACCCGCGAGGCCGATCTCGCCACCGCGCTCGCCCAGCTGTCGAACACCACGGCGGCCGAGACGCGTAGCGAGACGCTGCGCGACAAGAAGGTGGTCAGCCAGGCCGAATTCGAGAACACGCTGCAGGCCCGCGAGGCCGCAGCCGCCTCGGTGGAGCAGGCCAAGGCGGCTCTCGCGAAAGCCCGCGAGCAGCGCAGCTATGCCACGCTGAGCGCGGATGTCGACGGCATCGTCGTCTCCATCGACGCCGAGGTTGGCCAGATCCTCGCGCCGGGCCAAAAGGCCGTCACCGTCGCCCGCACCGATGAGCGCGAAGCGGTGGTCGATCTTCCCGAGGAGGTGGCACGCACGCTGTCGAGCGACACCCGCTTCACCGTGGCGCTCCAGTCGGCGCCATCGGTCGCAGCCATCGGCACGGTGCGGGAGATCGCCCCGCAGGCCGACGCGACCACGCGCATGCGGCGGGTCAAGATCACCCTCGACAATCCGCCCGAGGCCTTCCGGCTGGGCGCGACGATCTCGGCGACGCCTGTCGATGCGGGGGGTGATCGTTCCATCGAATTGCCGCTCTCGGCCGTGCTGGAGCGCGATGGGGCGCCGCGCGTGTGGGTGGTGGATTCCGCCACGCGGACGGTGAAGACCGTGCCCGTGGTCATTGCCCGCCGGGATGACGCCAGCGTGCGCATCGCCGAGGGGCTGGACGTGGGCGCCCGCGTGGTGATCGCCGGCGTGCACAGCCTGACCGAAGGCCAGCCCATACAGATAGACGAAAAGGCCAGCCAGTGAAGACGTTCAACCTTTCCGACTGGGCGCTGCGGCACCGTTCGCTGGTCTGGTATTTCATGCTCGTCTTCTCGCTGGCGGGCCTGTTCTCCTTCTTCAATCTCGGCCGCGCCGAGGATCCCGACTTCACCATCAAGACGATGATCATCCAGGCCAGCTGGCCCGGCGCGTCGGTGGAGGACACGGTCAGCCAGATCACCAACCGGATCGAGAAGAAGCTCGAGGAGCTCCCCTCCTTCGACTACGCCCGCAGCCTGAACACTCCGGGTGCGACGACGATCTTCGTCAATCTGCGCGACACGACCAAGGCCAAGGATATTCCCGATATCTGGGTCAAGATCCGCAACATGATCGGCGATATCCGCAGCCAGTTCCCCGAAGGCGTGGTCGGGCCGTTCTACAATGACAGCTTCGGCGACGTGTTCGGCAATATCTACGGCTTCACCGCCGATGGCCTGAGCCAGCGCCAACTGCGGGACTATGTCGAGGAGATCCGCACCAAGATCCTCACCGTGCCCGATGTCGGCAAGGTCGATCTGATCGGCGCGCAGGACGAGGTGATCTATCTCGAATTCTCGACCCGGCAGATCGCCGCGCTCGGCATCACGCAGAAGATGATCATCGACACGCTGCAGGCGCAGAATGCCATCTCGCCATCCGGCGTCATCGAGGCCGAGGGCGAGCGCATCAGCATGCGCGTCGGCGGCCAGTTCGCCTCGGAGGACAGCCTCCGGGCGATCAACCTGCGCATCAATGATCGCTTCTTCCGGCTGGGAGACGTCGCCACCATCCGCCGCGGCTATGTCGACCCGCCGTCCGCCTTGTTCCGCGTCAATGGCGAGCCGGCGATCGGCGTCGCCATCGGCATGAAGCCGAACGGCAATCTGATGGCGTTCGGCGAGGCGCTCAAGGCCGAGATGGCGCGGATCGAGCAGGAACTGCCGATTGGCATCGGTGTGCACCTCGTGTCGGATCAGCCGGAAATCGTGCGCGACGCGATCGGCGGCTTCATCCAGGCGCTGGTCGAGGCGGTGGCCATCGTGCTGCTCGTCAGCTTCGTCAGCCTTGGCATGCGCGCGGGCCTCGTGGTGGCGGTGTCCATCCCGCTGGTGCTGGCCATCACCTTCGTGGTGATGGAGTTTTCCGGCATTTCCCTGCAGCGCATCTCGCTCGGCGCGCTCATCATCGCGCTGGGACTGCTGGTCGACGACGCGATGATCGCGGTGGAAATGATGGTGGCGCGGCTGGAGATGGGCGACCCCATCGAGAAGGCCGCCACCTATGTCTACAGCCACACCGCCTTTCCCATGCTCACCGGCACGCTCGTGACCGTGGTCAGCTTCTTTCCGGTGGCGCTGAACAACAGCAATGCCGGCGAGTTCACGTTCACGCTGTTCGTCGTCATCGCGGTCTCGCTGATCGTGTCGTGGCTGGTGGCGGTGCTGTTCGTGCCGCTGCTCGGCGTGACCATGCTGCCGAAGACGATGAAGGGCCATCACGACCAGCCCGGTCGGCTGACGCGGGGGTTCGGCGCGCTGCTGCGCCTGTGCGTGCGCTGGAAATGGATGACCATCGCCGCCACCGTGATGATGTTCGGCCTGTCCATCTTCGGCATGGGCTTCGTGCAGCAGCAGTTCTTCCCGTCCTCCGACCGCACCGAAGTCATCATCGACTGGACGGCGCGGCAGAACACCGCGATCACCGAGACGCTGGCGCAGATCGAGCGCTTCGAGACGACCGCGCTGGCCGGCGATCCCGATATCGACCACTGGTCCTCGCATATCGGCGAGGGCGCGCCGCGCTTCCTGCTCTCGCTCGACGTGCAGCCGGCCAGTCCCAATTTCGGCCAGATCATCATCGTCACCAAGGACATCGCGGCGCGCGAGCGGCTGCGGGCCAAGCTGCGGCCGATCCTCGACCGTGACTTCGTCGGCATCGATGCCTTCGTGCACCTGCTCGATATCGGACCGCCGGTCGGCCGCCCGGTGCAGTATCGCGTCAGCGGGCCCGATATCGCCACGGTGCGCGAACAGGCGCAGAAACTGGCCAGCGCCATCGGCCAGAATGCCGGCCTCGCCGATATCGTCTATGACTGGAACGAACCTGCCCGTGTGCTGAAGATCGACGTCCTGCAGGACAAGGCGGCCCAGCTCGGCGTCACCTCCGAGACGGTCGCCACCACGCTGAACGGCCTTGTCGGCGGCTCCGCCATCACGCAGGTGCGCGACGACATCTATCTCGTCGACGTCGTCGGCCGCGCGCAGGAGAATGAACGCTCCTCGCTCGATACCCTGCAGAACCTGCAGATCCAGACCAGCAGCGGCAAATCGGTGCCGCTCGCGGCCATCGCCAACATCCGCTACGAGTTCGAGCAGCCCATCGTCTGGCGGCGGAACCGGCTGCCGACCTTGACCATCAAGGCGGCGATCAACGGCAATGCCCAGCCGGCAACCGTGGTCGCCGCGCTGGAGCCGGCGGTGAAGGCGGTGCAGGCGCAACTGCCGGCCGGCTACCACATCGCCGTTGGCGGCGCGGTGGAGGAAAGCGCCAAGAGCCAGGGGCCGATCCTCGCCGTCGTGCCGCTGATGCTGCTCACCATGGCGACCATCCTGATGATCCAGCTGCAGAGCTTCCAGCGCCTGTTCATGGTCTTCATCGTCGCGCCGCTGGCGTTGATCGGCGTTGTCGCGGCCCTGCTGCCGAGCGGGGCGCCGCTGGGCTTCGTCGCCATTCTCGGCGTGCTGGCGCTGATCGGCATCCTCATCCGCAACTCGGTCATCCTGGTGGTGCAGATCGAGGAATTGCGACACGAAGGGATGGATGGCTGGTCCGCCGTGGTGAAGGCGACCGAACACCGCATGCGCCCCATCCTGCTCACCGCCGCCGCCGCCAGCCTCGCGCTGATCCCCATCGCGCGCGAGATCTTCTGGGGCCCGATGGCCTACGCCATGATGGGCGGCATCATCGTCGGCACCGTGCTGACGCTGCTCTTCCTGCCGGCGCTCTATGTGGCGTGGTTCCGGCTGAAGGAGCCCGCACCGGAATAAGCGACCACGCCGGGCGGGAGGCGGCGCGCCATCCCCGCCCGGCGTGTCGACGAAGACAGCGCCGAGCGCGGTGTGGCCGCAGATGAACAGCCGCTCGCGCATGGCGCCGCCGGACACCGGGTTGCCCGCCCGCTCCGGCGCCCGCTCCACGCTCGACCACTGGCCTTCTCACCGGGCGAGAGCCGGCTCTACATCCCCGATTTCGCCGGCATCGGATGCCGGCACGGCCCAGCCACGGCGACGCGGAATCGAAGCTGGGGCCGATCTGTATGGCGGATCGGCACTTCCCGCGAAGCGACGCCCTGGGAACGGCCTGAACTCGAACCCGTTACCCGCGACGTTTGGCAAAAGGTTCGGCACCGACATGGGCCGAGATGTCGAGCGGCCACGCGAGGGTACGCACGCGCGCCGCATGCACCTCGGATGCACGTCGGGCGGCTGCGCCATTGCCCATCAAGCGGTTCCGACAGCCGGCTCACCATGCCGCCACGCATCATCCCGCCTCTCTGCTTCGCAGGTGAAGCACAGATCCTTCAAGCGCGGCAGCGGACCGTATCCACCGGAACGCCGCCATTCAGTCGGCACGCCAGCTCGAAGCTGTATTTTATGGGATATAAAAAGGCTGGTATCGCCAATTTTTGGACCATTTCCAGGGAAGTCATACCGAAAATCCCGTATACATGTTTCACGCACGGATATATGTTATATGCCTGATGGCGCGCACATTTTGTGCCATGCAGCAAATACAGTTTTTCGAACTGACAATAATATACGCCAGCTAAATTCAACTCAAATACCTCTCGCGATCCTCGAAACAACGCACATAACTTTCGGATCCCTCCGACGGTATTCGGATATGGGCGTGCATTTCATGGAATCCGTCGCCATCTTTCCTGTAAAGCCATTGGGATTGCGTATTTATGCAGCCGTCGCGGCGGGAATTTCTGAAATGGGGCACGGTCAGCGGCATCCTGCTGAGCATGACGCCGCTCAATGGCGCCCATGCTGCCGATTTTCAGGCCACTGATTTCAACACGCTGGAAACCCTTCCCGGCCGTGGTGTCCGCTCCGGTGGCGCACCGCGCGGCCGCGTCGACGGGCGGGCGAAGGTGACGGGCGCCAAGCTCTACGTCTCCGATTTCCGCGCCGCCGACATGCCGGGCTGGCCGCCCGAGACCTCGCATGCGCTGCTGGTGCGGGCGCCTGATGCGACGCATGTCTATCAGGGGCTGGACCTCGCGGCGCTCGAGCCCGGCGCGCAGCCGAGCGTGGTCGTCACCGCGCAGGATATCGCCACGTCCGGTCTGCGCGTGCCGCCCTTCTATGCCGGCGACCTGTTCTGTCCGGTCGGGCAGACGCCGCTCTATCTCGGCCAGCCGGTGGCGCTGCTGCTGTTCGAGCGCTTCGACGCCTATGATCGTGCGCGTACCGCCTTCCGCAACAACGACCTGCTGCGTTTCGGCGCCGAGACCGGCCCGCTCACGCGGCCCAACTATGCCGCGCTGCGCTTCACCCGCATCGCCGGGCCGACACCGGGCGCGCCCGATATCTATTCGCCGCTGCAGGAAGGCTGGATCAGCCCCGGCTTCCAGGAAAGCAGCGGCCGCCCGGTGTGGAAGCCGCTGCCGGTAGCCGAGGGCGGCACCTATGCCAGGGGCGCCACCTATGGCGAGGAGATCCGGGCGGCGCTCAAGGCGCCCGGCCCCGATCTGGTGGTGCTCGACCGCATGTTCGAAACCCAGTCGATCGACCCGATGTTCCTCGAACCGGAATGCGGGCTCGCCTGGTTCGAGCCGGGCGCCAAAACGCTGGATATCGTGATGGGCGTGCAGTCGCCCTTCGAGGCGGCGGAAGCGGTGGCGTTTCTGCTGGGGGAGGCGAGGGCCGATATCCGGCCCGCGCGCATCGAGGCCCGCTTCGCCTATATTGGCGGCGGCTTCGGCGGGCGCGACCACACGCCGTTTCCGCTCTATTCCGCGCTCGCCGCGCTGTTCCTGCCCGGCCGGCCGGTGCGGCTCGCCCATGACCGGTTCCAGCAGTTCCAGGGCGGCGTCAAGCGCCACGCCTTCGAGATGCGCTCGCAGATCGCCTTTGATCGAGCCAGCGGACGGATGGTCGCCTTCGCCGGCGACCACGTGCTCAATGGTGGCGGCCTCGCCAATTATTCGCCCAGCGTCGCCGTGGTCGGGGCCACCGCCGCCATCGGCATCTACGATATCCCCAGGGTCGACGTCACCACGCTTGCCGAGCACACGCGCGGCGTCACCGCCGGCTCGATGCGCGGCTATGGCACGCTGCAGACCCTGACGGCGCTGGAGACGCTGGTCGACGAGGCCGCCACGGAACTGAAGCTCGACCCGATCGAGCTGCGCCGCCGCAACCTGCTGAAGACCGGCGGGCGGACCATGACGGGCAATCCATGGACCGTCTCCGTGCGCACGCCCGAGATCCTCGACAAGCTGGCCGCGCATCCGATCTGGCGCGAGCGGGCGGCGCGCAAGGCGGCGGGGCAGGGGGTGCTGGTCGGCACCGGCGTCGCCTGCTGCACCAAGGACTACGGCACCGGCGCCGATTGCTCGCTGGGCCGGATCGAACTCGCCCCGGACGGCGCCATCTCCATCCATGCCGACGCGGTGGAGATGGGCAACGGCATCGGCACCTCCATCGCCCGGCGCGTCGCCGCGATCCTCGGCCGCACCTCCGACGCGGTGAGCGTGGCGCGGATCGACATGTTCGACGCGCTTGGCCTCGTCACCACGGGCGATCCCTATTCGATGACGCAGGCCGAGCAGGACGCCGCGGCGAAGAACCCGCGCTGGGTGCCGGAGATCAGCTCGGCGACCAGCGCCTCCATCGGCGCGCATGTCGGCACCCAGGCGGCGGCGCAGGCGGCGCGCATCGTGTTCCGCTTCGGCCTCTGGCCGGCGGCGCTCGCCTTGTGGGGCATACCGCCCGGCGACCCGCGCGAATTCCTGTTCGAGGAGGCGTTCTGGCAGGACAGCGAGTTGATCCTCTCCGGCCTGCCGCCGCTCGCCCAGGCGGACGTGGCGGCCAAGGCGCATGAACAGGGCGGCGTGACGGGCGCGATGGCGCATGCCTTCTCGCGCTGGGCGTGGGCGCAGGCGGCCTTCCCGCTCGGCGGCATGGACTGGGCGGCCGATATCGACGCGCTCGCCATTCGCCGCGGGGAAGGCGCCTTCACGGTGCTGGACCGCAGCTTCGTCTTCTTCCCGCCGACCGACTATAACCGCATCGGCACGTCGTTCACCTCCTCCTGCGGCACCGCCGTGCGGGTGGAAATCACGCCCGCGACCGGCGCCATACGCATCGCCGATGCCTATAGCGTGTTCGAGTGCGGCGAGGTGCTGGTGCCCGAGCTGGTCGAGGGGCAGGCGCAGGGCGGCTTCGCCATGGGCGTGGGCTACGCCCTGCTGGAGACCCTGCCGCCCTTCGAGGACGGGCCCGGCAATGGCCGGTGGAACCTCGGCGACTATGTCGTCGCGCGCGCCTCGGACCTGCCGCTGCATCAGTTGCAGATCGAGGTCCTGCCACCGGTCTCGCCGAAGGAGCCGCCCAAGGGCATGGCCGAGGTGGTGATGATCCCCGTCGTGCCGGCCTTGCTCAATGCCATATTCGACGCCACCGGCCACCGCTTCCGTTCGCTGCCGGTCACGCCCGCCATGCTGAAGGAAGTCCTGCCGTGAGCGCCATCTCCCTCACCATAAACGGCCGCGCGCATGGTCCGATCGAGGTGCGCGACGACCTGTCGATGAACGACTTCCTGCGGGAGGTGCTGGGCATGACGGGCACCAAGTTCGGCTGCGGCGCCGCGCAGTGCCTCAGCTGCGTGGTGATCGTCGACGAGCCCGATGGCACCAGCGCCACCAACCCGACCTGCGTCGTGCCGGCGCTGAATTTCGACGGCAAGAGCATCCGCACCATCGAAGGTCATGCCAAAGACGGCGAACTGACCGCTTTGCAGAAGGCGTTCATCGCGCATTTCGCCTTCCAGTGCGGCTATTGCACCGCCGGTTTTCTCAACGAGGCGCAGGTGCTGCTGGAACGGCTGGCGGCGGAGCCGGTGGCGCGCGCGCAGCTGGAACAGACCATCCTCGAGGCGCTCGACGGGCATCTGTGCCGCTGCACCGGCTATGTGCGCTATCACGAGGCGGTCCGTGAGGTCGTGCTGGCCGATCCCGCTCGCTATCTCAAAGCGGGGAGCGCGCCATGACGCGCCCGCTCGCCCGCCTTGCCGTGCCGCTGCTGGTCACTGCCGTGAGCCTGGCGACGGGTCTGCTCGCCGCCCGGGCGGTCGAGAACACGACCCCCGGCACGCTGGCGCCGCCGGAAAGCTTCGCCACCATCGCCAACACGCGCGAGCGCTCGCTGGCGCTGTTCGGCGAGATCGGCAAGGTGCTCACCAGCCCGCGCTGCATGAACTGCCATTCGGCCAATGACCGCCCGCGCCAGGGCGATAGCGGGCGCCTGCACCAGCCGCCGGTATTTCGCGGTGTGGACGGCATGGGACTGCCGGCGATGCGCTGTTCGGTCTGCCACCAGAAGGGCAATTTCGATCCCGCCCGCATGCCCGGCCACGATCCATGGGCGATGGCGCCGCGCGAAATGGTGTGGGAGGGCCGGACGCTCGGGCAGATCTGCGTGCAGATGAGCGATCCCGCCCGCAATGGCGGCAAGTCGCTGGCCGATCTCGTCGTCCATATCGGCGACGACACGCTCGTCGGCTGGGGCTGGTCGCCGGGCGTCGGCCGCACCCCCGTGCCGGGCACGCAGAAAGAGGCGAAGGCGCTCGTGCAGGCCTGGGTCGATACCGGCGCGGCCTGCCCGTAGTCGAACACCGCCGCATAATGACCGGTAGCCGCCACGCGAGTGGCCGCCGCAAGCGCGGGCGACATCAGGATCGCTCGCTTCACAAATGGGGGGAACGTGATGATCCACGCGAAGACGTGCCGTCGGGCGGGGCTATCGGCGGGCCTGTCGTCGGGGTTATCGGCGCTGCTGTGCAGCCTCGCCCTGGGATGCGCGACCCTGGGTTCCGCGGCGGCCCAGACACCGCCGGGCATTCCCGCCTATATGGACGTGATCGTCGGCGCCACCGTTCCCGATGCGGCGCAGGTGGCCAGGCAGAATGTGCTGGCACTGAACACCGGCATGTTCGACCTCTATGGCGATGCCAGCCGGCTGGTGCAGGCCAGCATCCTGGCGCAGCACCCGGTGATCCTCGGCCTGTTCTCGGGCACGGGCGGGCGCTTCATCCTCTACCGGCCGGGAAAGCCGCCGCTCGACGCGCCGCCGGTGCCCGAGGTCTACCAGCTTCTCAAGTCGGTCGGGCACAGTGTGATGGCGCTCGGCGTCGTGGTCGGCCCGCATATCGGCAAGACGAACGATACGTCATGGCAGCCGCAGGTGCTGGCCTATCGCGCGCGGCTGCAGGCAGCGCTCGACAGCCTGAACGCCACCAGCATGCCCGAGGAATGGCGCGCCAATAATCGCGAACTGATCGCGGCGAACATCGCCTTCGTCGACAAGGTCACGGCGGCTGACGTCGTGAGCTTCGCCGACGTGCAGGCCTTCGCCGCGAGCCAGAAGGACCGGCTGAAGCTCAACATCCGCTGGGCGGCCGACACGCAGGTGACGCACTGGATGGGTGTGCTCGCCGACTGGAAGCAGCAGCTCGGCCCGGATTGGGCCAAGGTCTACGCCGCCAGCAACACGATCTATGTCGCACGGCAGAACAACGTGCTCTACAGCGTGCTCGCCCAGTTCTTCGCGCCGGACGACATCAATTCGCGCCTCATCCTGATCGAGACGGTGTCGTTCACCAGCACGCCGCAGGACATGCTGGATTCGCTGACCCGCATCATCGCCGACCGCACGGTGGGCGAGACCTTCTTCGGCAGCCGCTATCTCATGGACTACGAACTGATGGGGGGCGATGCGCGCGACAGCATCGTGGCGCAGACCAAGGCGCGCGGCATGACCACCCATCTGCCGCCCAAGGTACCGTTCGGCTCCCACCAATGGCCCGCCCTCGTCACGCCCGGCCCCGGCCCGGCCTCGCTGGCCGATCTCCCCTGAACGCGGCAGCAGGGCAGGCCTGGAGGAATGGCGCCGGGTGAGGCCCGGCGTCGTCCCGCCGGTCGAGTTCTCGATCGGCGTCACACACCGCTTCCGCACGCGGATACAGGCCGTCCGATCCCGATGGCGTAGAGGCACGCGGCCGCGTGCGAGGCGAAATAGCAACCTTCCCAGTCATCGCACTGACATCGGCGCGCACTACCGAGGGGCACCTAATCCATTCGGGAGATACCGGGATGCGCCGACTGCTTGCGGCCCTCGCCACCACCACCTGCCTGATCGCCGTCGCCGATGCGGCGACCGTCTATCCGCTCGACCGCGCCACGATCCTCGCCGGCTCGCCCTTCGACTTCAAGGTCGAGTTCGACGCCGTCGTGAAGCCGGCCGACGTCAGCGTGACGATCAATGGCGAGCCGGCCGAGAAGGTGCTCGGCAAGGCGCCCGAATTCATCGAGAAGGAGAAGGGCGTCGAAGCTTCGGCGGTTCTCCTGCGCGCCGTGAACATCGCCACGCCCGGCTCCTACAAGGTGGAAGCCAAGGCCGGCAACGAGACCAAGGCGGTGACGTGGAACGTCTACGGCACCCCGGCCACCGCGAAGGCGAAGAACGTCATCTTCTTCCTCGGCGACGGCCTCTCGGTCGCGCACCGCACCGGCGCCCGTCTGATGTCCAAGGGCATGACCGAAGGCAAGGCCAATGGCCGCCTGAACCTCGACGACATTCCGCCGGTGGCCTTCATCGGCACGTCGGCGACCAATTCCGTCGCCACCGATAGCGCCAACACCATGTCGGCCTACATGACCGGCCACAAGACGGCCGTGAACGCGATCGGCGTCTATGCCGACCGCACCAAGGACAGCCTCGACGACCCGCGCGTCGAGAACATTGCCGAAGCGCTGCGCCGCACCACCGGCAAGTCCATCGGCATCGTGTCCAACACCGAAATCGAGGATGCCACCCCGGCGGCGGTGGTTTCCCATACCCGCCTGCGCGCGGACAAGGCCGACATCGTCGGCATGATGTTCGAGGTGAAGCCGGACGTGATCCTGGGCGGCGGCTCGGCCTATTTCCTGCCCAAGACCACGCCGGGCTCGAAGCGCAAGGACGAGAAGGACTATATCGCCCTGTTCCGCGATCAGGGTTATACGCTCGCCACCGACAAGGCCGAACTCGCCTCGGCCGCCGGCACCAATACCGGCAAGATCCTCGGCCTGTTCAACACGGGCAACATGGACACGACGCTCGACCGCGATTTCCTCAAGAAGGGCACCGTCTCCAAGTTCCCCAACCAGCCCGGCCTGGTCGACATGACCAAGGTGGCGCTCGGCCAGCTTTCCAAGAACCCGGAAGGCTTCTTCCTGATGGTTGAGGGCGGCAATGTCGACAAGATGTCCCATCCGATGGACTGGGACCGCGCGCTGGTCGAGACCATCGAATTCGACAAGGCCATCGGCCTCGCCGTCGAGTTCGCCAAGACCCACCCGGACACGCTGATCGTCGTCACCGGTGACCATACGCACGGCGTCTCGATCATCGGCACGGTCGACGACAACAAGCCGGGACCGGAAATGCGCGAGAAGGTCGGCGTCTACGCCGATGCCGGTTTCCCCAACTACACCGATGAGAACGGCGACGGCTACCCCGACCGGGTCGACGTCTCCCGCCGCCTTGCGGTCTTCTCCAGCAACTTCCCCGACTATTACGAGACGTTCCGCCCGAAGATGAACGGCCCGTTCGAGCCGGCGGTGCAGAACGAGAAGAAGGAATACGTCGCCAACGAAGCCTACAAGGACGTTCCCGGCGCCGTCCTGCGCATCGGCAACCTGCCGCGCTCCTCCGACACGGCGGTCCACGCCGTTGACGACGTCGTGCTGCAGGCGACCGGCCCCGGCGCCGATGGCTTCAAGGGCTACATGGAGCAGAGCGACGTCTACCGCGTTCTGGTCGATGCGCTGGCGATACCGACCGCGAAGAAGTGAGCGAGAACTGAAGTGAGACCGGCTGGCTGAAGGCCGGCGCCGCCGCGATCACCGACCCGGGCCGAAAGGCTCGGGTCGGACGTGTTTTCGGAGACAGAGATGATAATGACGGTCTCGCGACGTGGCGCCCTGCGTGGAGCCGCCTATGGCGCCCTTGGCGCCGCCCTGGGCTTGCCCGGAATCGTCCTTGCGGTTCGCCCCGCCCTCGCGGCATCGGCGCTCGATTTCGACGAACTCTACGGCAAGATCAGCGTGCTCGGCCTCACCTTTTCCGACAAGGTCAAGGCACTGGCCGGCAAGCCGGTCGCGATGCGCGGCTACATGGCCCCGCCGCTGAAAGCCGAAGCCGACTTCTTCGTGCTGACTGAGATCCCCATGTCGATCTGCCCGTTCTGCTCCTCCGATTCCGACTGGCCGGACAACATCGTCGTGGTGCGTCTGGCGAAGGCCCAGACCTTCGAGCAGGCCAACGCCCTTATCGAGGTGGCCGGCACGCTGGAAGTCGGCTCCTGGACCGATCCCGCCACGGGATTCGTCAGCCTGCTGCGCATCGTGGATGCCCGTTTTCATGCCGCCTGACACGCCACGTTCCGACGCGCCACGTTCTGGCGCTCCACGTTTCCTGCGCCTGCGCGCGGTCGAGCAGCGCTTTCCCGGCCTCGACATGCCCGCCCTCGCCATTGCCGCCCTCGACATCGCCGCTGGCGAGCAGGTCGCGGTGATGGGTCCCTCGGGCTCCGGCAAGACGACGCTGATCAACCTGCTCACCGGGCTCGAGCGGGTGGGGCAGGGCAGCCTCATCTGGGGCGACACGGATCTCGCCACCCTCTCCGAGGGCGCGCGAGACCGCTGGCGCGCGGCCAATGTCGGGCTGGTCATGCAGGATTTCCATCTGTTTCCCGGCCTTTCCGCGCTGGAGAACGTGCTGCTGCCGCAGCGTCTCGCGCGTCTTGTCCTGCCGGCGGGCGCGCAGGCGGAAGCCGGGCGGCTGCTGGCTCGCGTGGGCATCGAGCGGCAGGGGCAGGCGATCGAGACCATGTCGCGCGGCCAGATGCAGCGTGTGGCCGTCGCCCGCGCGCTGGCGGTGCGCCCCGCCATCATCGTCGCCGATGAGCCGACCGCCAGCCTGGATGCCGATTCCGGCGCGGCCGTCGCCCAGTTGCTGCTGGAACTCGCCGGCGAATCGGGGGCGACCCTGCTGGTGGCGACCCACGATGCCGCGCTGGTGGCACGCCTGCCCCGCGTGCTCCGGCTCGAATCCGGCCGGCTGAAGGACTGAGCCCATGCTGCGCTTCATCGCCGCCGACCTGCGACGCCAATGGGCCGGCGCGCTGGCCATCCTGCTCCTCGTGGCGCTCGCCACCGCGCTCGGCGTCGTGGTGACACTGCAGGAGCGGGCGCTGCGGCTCGGCAGCGCGCGGGCGGCCGATGCGTTCGACCTCGTGGTCGGCGCCCCCGGCAGCGAGACGCAGCTGGTGCTGTCCTCCGTCTTCCTCCAGGCGGCACCCTTGCCGCTGCTGCCCGGCACGGTGCTCGCCGGCCTCATCGCCGACCCACGCGTTACATGGGCGGCGCCTGTCGGCTTCGGCGACTTCATCGAGGGCTACCCGATCGTCGGCACCACGCCGGTGCTGGTGGAGGGCATGGGAGGACTGGCGCAGGGGCGCGGATTCGCGCGGCTGGGGGAGGCGGTGATCGGCGCCAATGTCGGCATGCGGCTGGGCGACCATTTCCATCCCCAGCACGGGCGCGTCGGTGAGCCGGGTGGCACCCATACCGAGATCACCTATCACGTGGTCGGCCGCCTGGCGCCCACCGGCACGCCATGGGACCGCGCCGTGCTGGTGCCGATCGAGACGGTCTGGCTCGCCCATCATCACGACGAGGCGGATGCGGCGGGCGCTGCCGCGACGAATCCGTTCCTGCGCAACGCCCACGCCGATGCCGCGCACGAGGGGGATGCGCAGGAGGCGGAGCCGCTCAACGATGAGGCGCATTCCGGCGAAACGCACGGGAGCGAAACGCATGGAAGCGAAACGCACGGGAGCGAAACGCACGGGAGCGAAACGCTTGAAGGTGAGGCCGGCCAACCCGATGCGCTCGACGCGCCCATTCGCGCCGACAGCCTCACCGATCCCCACGCACCCGGCGTCCCCGCCATCGTGGTCAAGCCGCGCAGCATCGCGGATGCCTACAAGCTGCGTCAGGCCTACCGCACGGACCATACCTGGGCCGTGTTTCCCGGCGAGGTGCTGACCCGCCTCTATGGCACACTGGGCGACGTGCGGCTGGTGCTGTCGCTGGTGGCCAGCGGCGCACAGGCGCTGGTCGGCGCGGCGATTCTGCTGGTGGTGACGATCCACGTTGTGCAGCGCCGGCGCCAGATCGGCGCGCTGCGCGCGCTCGGCGCCCCGCGCCTCGCCATCTTCGCCATCGTCTGGGGGGAGGTCGCGCTCATCGCGGCAGGCGGGCTCGCCGCCGGCTTCGCGCTTGGCTATGGGGGAGCGCTCGCGCTTTCCTCCGCCTTCAGCACCGCGAGCGGCGTGTCGCTGCCGGTCGCCTTTGTGCCCGGTGACCTTGCCCGCCTCGCGGGCCTCGTGCTGGCAGCGGCGATCGTGGCAAGCCTGCCCGCCGTGCTGGCCTATCGGCAATCGCCTGCCGCGGCGCTGCGCGGCTGAAAAAGGGGCGCCCCTCAACGCCCGGCAGGCGGACCCAGCCGTAACCCTTCCTTTACCATAATGTAATGTGCGCCCCATTTTCGCCCCACTCCCCCCGCCTCCTGTGAGACAAGAAGTGCGGTCGTGGGCTAACATTTTCGCGATCCAGGGTGACGTGCGCCCGTCCGCTACAGTGCCGAAACAGGCACGACCGGCGGGCAGGCGCTCAGGAAACGGTCGGGGTGCATGGGGACGAAACCTGCTCTTGTTCGAGCCAATGGCGTGCCGGCGCGTCGGCCCTTTACGGGGCCCAGCCGTATCGCCTTCGTCTTCGGCATCGGCCTGGTGGTCGCCAACTGCACCGGCGGCGAGAAGCTCTCCAGTATCAGCAGCAATATCGATCCTCGCCTCGGCGTGGCCGCGAGCCCGCGGGTGATTGCAGCGGGCCAGCCCATTCCCAAGGGCGGCGGCGTCTACATGGTCGGCAAGCCCTATCAGGTCGCCGGCAAGACCTACGTTCCGCAGGAACCCAAGAACTACAAGGCCGAGGGCCTCGCGTCCTGGTATGGCGACAATTTTCACGGCCGCCTGACCGCGAACGGCGAAGTCTACGACATGCACTCGATCGCCGCCGCGCATCCCACGCTGCCGCTGCCGTCCTATGTGCGCGTCACCAATCTCGAGAATGGCCGGGCGATGACCGTGCGCGTCAACGACCGTGGGCCGTTTCACAAGAACCGCCTGATCGACGTCTCGGGCCGCGCGGCCGACATGCTCGGCATCAAGGGTCCGGGCACTGCGAAGGTGCGGGTTGAATATATGGGCCGGGCGCCGATCGAGGGCTCGGACGACGTTCAACTCGCCTCGTCGCTCCGTCTGAACGGCGCGCCAGCCCCCAACATCATGCTCGCCTCGGCCGCATCCGTGCCCGTGCGCAGCAGTGCTCCGGCGGTCCGCGCCCCGGCGCTGGCCGACGTCCCACTGCCGCCCAGCCGCCCCTACGATCTCGGCGAGACGCAGGTGGCTGCCGCCTCGCTTGAGCCGGCCCAGATGGCACCGGCCCAGATGGCACCGGCGCAGATGGCGCCGGTCCGTGTGGCCACGGCCCCGGTGCGCCAGGCCGCGCCGGCGGTGGCCATGGCGGCTCCCGCCAGGACGGCGCCGAAGCCCAACATGCAGGTCGCGAGCGTTCAGCCGGCGGTCCAGCGTCCGGTCCAGGCACAGATGCAGACGCCCGCACGGCGCGTCGCCACGGCGGACCAGGCCCCGACGGGCTGGGTTGTGGGCGCGCAGCCGGTTCTCGGCTACGCTGCGGAAGGCGTCGCGACGCCGGTCGATACGGGTCGAGGCCTCTACTGATCTTCGCCGATCAGCGCATTGCCACGGCCTGAGGCGACGGGTACCTCTCCTCCCGGGCAAGAGGGGTCGATGATGATGGCACGTGCGATACGGCTCCGCCGGCAGGCGATCCAGGCTTGCGGGCTGGCGCTCGTCTGGCTCGCCTGTGGATTTTTGGTCCACCCTGCCGCAGCCCAGCAGGCGCCGACCATCGCCGCGCCGCAGGCCATTCTGGTGGATTTCGACAGCGGCACGGTGCTGTTCGAGCGCGCGGCCGACACGCCGAACTTCCCCGCCAGCGTCGCCAAGATGATGACCATGGCCGTGGTGTTCCGCGAGATCGCGGAGGGGCGGCTGACACCCGATTCCGAATTCAAGGTGAGCGAATATGCCTGGCGGCGCGGCGGCGCTCCGTCCGGCGGCGCCACCATGTTCGCCTCGCTGAACAGCACCATCAAGGTCAGCGACCTGCTGCGCGGCGCGATCATCCCCTCCGGCAATGACGCGACCATCGTGCTGGCGGAGGGCATTGCCGGCAACGAACTCGCCTTCACGGTGAAGATGAACGAGGAGGCCAAGCGCCTCGGGCTCACCGACTCGCACTTCACCAATTCCAACGGGCTTTCCGACCCGGACCAGAAGACCACCGCGCGGGACCTGTCGCGCCTCGCCGCGCATATCATCCGCAGCTATCCCGACCTCTACAAGATCTACAGCGAGCCGGATTTCCTCTGGAACAAGATCCGGCAGAACAACCGCAACCCGCTGCTGGGCATGAGCCTGGGGGCGGACGGCTTCATGACCGGCTATCTCAAGGAATCGGGCTTCAATCTGGTCGGCTCCGCCGTTCAGAACGACCAGCGCCTGATCGTAGTGATCCTGGGCGCCAAGTCCGAGAAGGAGAGGGCGGAGGACGCGCGCAAGCTGCTGGAATGGGGCTTCCGTTCCTTCGAGTCGCGGCTGTTGTTCGATGCCGGCCAGACCGTGGGCGAGGCCGTGCTCTATGGCGGCGAGCAGGGCAACGTGCCGCTCACCGCCGCCGGGCCGATCCGCCTTCTGGAGCCGCGCAACGGCACCGAGCGGGTAGCCGCGCGCATCCGCTATGAAGGCCCCGTCCACGCGCCGGTCGAGAAGGGTGCGAAGCTTGCGCGGCTGGAAATCACGCGCGGCGAGCAGCTCGTGCTGGAGATCCCGCTGATCGCCGCGCAGTCCGTGCCCGAAGGACCGCTCTGGCGCCGGGCCGTCGATGGCGCCTATGAGCTGGTCGTCGGCCTGCTGCGCGAGGGCTATGCGAAGCTGGCGGCCAAATTGCCCGTCAAGCTCGGCTGACCGGCAACCATGCCGCCCCGGCCCTCCTCCCCCCCCCGGCGCGCCGCCGGAAAGCCCGCGCCCGAGGCCGGCGTGCCGGCGGCTGGCAAGGCGACGGGCAAGGCGACGGGCCCCGTCTTCGGCGGCGCAGCAGCGGCGCGGGCGCACGGGCGCTTCATCACCTTCGAGGGCGGGGAGGGGGCGGGCAAGTCGACCCAGCTGCGCCGCCTCGCCGAAAAGCTGGCCGAGCGCGGGGTCGACGTCGTGACCACCCGCGAGCCCGGCGGCTCGCCGGGCGCCGAGATCATCCGCCATGTGCTGCTCTCGGGCGCCGCCAAGCCGTTCGGCTCCTTTGCCGAGGCAGCGCTGTTCGCCGCCGCTCGGGCCGATCATCTCGCCGTCACCATTCGCCCGGCGCTGGAGCGCGGCGCCTGGGTCATCTGCGACCGCTTCGCCGATTCCACCCGCGCCTATCAGGGCGCGGCGGGCAATCTGGATCCGGCCCTGCTCGATGCGCTGGAGGCGGCGACCGTGGGCGACACCCGCCCCGACCTGACCCTCCTGCTGGACATCCCCGCGGAGGAGGGGCTCGCCCGCGCGGCGGCTCGTTCGGGGACGGGCGCCGACCGGTTCGAGCGCGAGGGCTTGACCTTCCACCGCCAACTGCGCGACGCCTTTCTCGCCATCGCCGCGCGCGAGCCCGCGCGCTGCGTGGTGATTGACGGCCGCGACGAACCGGACGTCGTCACGAAAGCCATCTGGCAGGCCGTGTCGAAGCGCCTGCCCCTTCCCCGCGCCCGTCGACGGAGTTCACGCGCATGAGCGAGCCGGTTCTGGAAGGCGATCGCCTGGACGGCGCACCGGCTCCGCGCGAGACGCCGGCGCTGGTGGGCCACCACGAGGCGGTGGCGATGGTGCGCGAGGCGTGGGATGCCGGCCGCCTGCCGCATGCACTGCTGCTCGGCGGGCCGGAGGGCATCGGCAAGGCGACCTTCGCCTACCAGGTCGCGCGCTTCGTGCTGGCGGGCGGGGCCGCGCCGGCCGGAAGCCTCGATGTCGATCCCGCCCACCCGGCGGCGCGCCAGGTAAGGGTGCTGTCGCACCCGGACATGCTGGTGCTGCGCCGCACGCCCTCGGAAAACGGCAAGCTGCCCACCGCCATTCCCGCCGAGACGGTGCGCAAGGTGCGCAGCTTCTTCGGCTCCACCGCCGCGCTCGGTGGCTGGCGGGTGTGCATCGTCGACACGCTGGACGAGATGAACACGCAGGGCGCCAACGCCCTCCTCAAGACACTGGAGGAGCCGCCGAGCCGCGCGCTGTTCCTGCTGGTGAGCCACGCGCCGGGCCGGCTGCTGCCCACCATCCGCTCGCGCTGCCGCGCCGTCCCGCTGCGCGCGCTGTCGACCGGAGAGGTCGTGACCGCGCTGGAGCACCTGACGGGCGCCATGCCCACGCTCGACCGCGCCCGTTTCCAGGAGGCGGCGGAAGCCTCCGAGGGCAGCGTGCGCGAGGCGCTCATCCTGATGGCGGGCGAGGGGCTCGCCATCCGCAAGGCGACGGCAGCACTGCTGGGCGCGCTTCCCGCCATCGACCCCAAGGCGCTGCACGCGCTCGGCGAGAAGCTGCAGGGCGACCGGGGAGGGGCGTTCGAGAACTTTGTTTCCACTGTCGAAAGCTGGATTTCCGACCACGCGACAGGACGTCGGCACACGGCGGCGCTGCGCCTTGCACGGCTGCCTGAGGTATGGGAGAAGGTGCGGCGCGCCGCGGTCGACGCCGATGTGTACAATCTCGACCGCAAGACTTTCGTCTTTCGGATCTTCGCGACGCTCGACGAGGCCGTGCGCCACTGACCGCGCCGCGAACCGGCATCGTCGCAGGAAAGACCCGCGTGAAACCCGCCTTCTACATCACTACCGCCATCGATTATCCCAACGGCGCGCCGCATATCGGCCACGCCTATGAGAAGATCGCCGCCGACGCTCTGGCGCGGTTCAAGAAGCTCGACGGCTTCGACGTGTTCTTCCTGACCGGCACCGACGAGCACGGCCTGAAGATGGCGCAGACCGCGGAAAAGCAGGGCCTCACGCCGCTCGAATGGGCGACGAAGAACGCGACCCGCTTCCAGCAGATGGATGCGCTGCTCGGCGTCGACTATGATCGCTTCATCCGCACGACGGATGCCGATCACGCCGCCTCCTCGCAGGCGATCTGGCAGCGCATGGTCGAGGCGGGCGACATCTATCTCAGCGCCTATTCCGGCTGGTATTCGGTGCGCGACGAAGCCTATTTCGCCGAGGACGAAACGATCGTCGGCGAAGATGGCGTGCGCCGGGGCCCGCAGGGCGCCCCGGTCGAGTGGACCGAGGAGAAGAGCTATTTCTTCCGCCTGTCCGCCTATCAGGACAAACTTCTCGCCTATTACGAGGCCCATCCGGACTTCATCCGTCCCGACAGCCGGCGCAACGAGGTGCTGAGCTTCGTGAAGGGCGGGCTGCAGGATCTTTCCATCAGCCGCACCACCTTCTCCTGGGGCATTCCGGTACCGGGCGACGCCGACCATGTGATGTATGTGTGGGTCGACGCGCTCACCAACTACATCACCGGCGTCGGCTATCCCGATACCGACAGCGCCAGTTTCAGGCGCTACTGGCCGGCCGATCTGCACATTATCGGCAAGGACATCATCCGCTTCCACGCCGTGTACTGGCCGGCCTTCCTGATGTCCGCCGGCGTGGAGCCGCCCAAGACCGTCTTCGCCCATGGTTTCATCCATAATCGCGGGGAGAAGATGTCGAAGTCGGTCGGCAACGTGATCGACCCGTTCGACCTCGCCAGGGCCTATGGCGTGGATGCGCTGCGCTATTTCCTGCTGCGCGAGATCCCCTTCGGCCAGGATGGCTCCTACAGCCACGAGGCCATCGTCGCGCGCACCAATGCCGACCTCGCCAACGACCTCGGCAATCTCGCCCAGCGCTCGCTGTCGATGATCGCCAAGAACCTCAGTGGCACGCTGCCCGAGCCTGGCCCGCTGGCGCCCGATGACGCCGACATCCTCGCCGGCGCCGATGCGCTCGCCGGGAAGGTGAGGGCGGCGATGGACGGGCAGCAACTCCACCAGGCGCTGGGTGAGCTCTGGTCCGTGGTGGCCGACGCCAACCGCTATTTCGCCGGCGCCGCGCCGTGGGAACTGCGCAAGACCGACCCTGTGCGCTTCGGTACCGTGCTGTGGACCACGGCCGAGGTGATCCGGCAGGTCGCCATTCTGGCCCAGCCCTTCGTGCCCACCGGCGCCGCCAAACTGCTCGACCTGCTGGCCGTGCCGGCCGGCGCCCGCAGCCTCGACAGCCTCGGGGAGGGCGGACGGCTCACGGGCGGCACGGCCCTGCCCCCGCCGGCGCCGGTATTCCCGCGCTATGTCGAACCCGAAGCGGCGAACCCGGCATGATCGTCGACAGCCATTGCCATCTCGACTTCCCGGATTTCGCCGCGGAACTCGACGACGTGGTCGCGCGCGCCCGTGCCGCGGGTGTCGGCCGGCTGGTGACGATCGGCACGCGCGTGCGGCGTTCGGCGCAGATCCAGGCGATCGCCGAGCGCTTCGATGATGTGTTCTGCTCCGTCGGCACCCATCCGCACAATGCCGGCGAGGAGGCTGACGTCACGCTCGACGAATTGCTGGCCGCCGCCGACCATCCCAAGGTGGTCGCCATCGGCGAGGCGGGCCTGGACTATCATTACGACACCGCCCCGCGCGAGGCGCAGCACGCCGGCTTCCGCCTGCATATCGAGGCGGCGCGGCGCACCGGGCTGCCGCTGGTGATCCATGCGCGGGACGCGGATGACGATGTGGCCGCGATCCTGGAACAGGAGATGGGCGAGGGCGCCTTTTCCTTCGTGCTGCATTGCTTCACGGCCGGCGAGGCCCTCGCCCGCCGGGCGGTGGCGCTGGGCGGCTATGTCTCCTTCTCCGGCATCCTCACCTTCAAGTCCGGCGCGCCGCTGCGGGAAATCGCCGCCGGCCTGCCGGCCGACCGCCTGCTGGTGGAGACCGACGCGCCCTATCTCGCGCCGAATCCCTGGCGTGGCAAGCGCAACGAGCCTTCCTATGTGGTCGAGACGGCCCGTATATTGGGTGAGGCACGCGGCCTTTCCCCGGACGCGATCGCCGCGCTGACGACAGAGAACTTCTTCCGCCTGTTCGCACGGGCCAACTGACCAGGGCGGCATCGGCGCATGTCTGTGACCTTCACCATTCTCGGCTGCGGCTCTTCGGGCGGGGTGCCGCGAGTCGGGCAGGGATGGGGGGTCTGCGACCCCAACGAGCCGCGCAACCGCCGCCGGCGCTGCTCCATGCTGGTGGAGCGCTTCGGCGCGGCCGGTGAACCGCCAACGCGCGTGCTGATCGACACCTCGCCAGATCTGCGCGAGCAACTGCTCGATGCGCAGGTCGACCGGCTGGACGGCGTGCTGTTCACCCATGAGCATGCCGACCACACCCATGGTATCGACGATCTGCGCCCGCTCACCATCCGGCACCGCCGTCGTATCGATGTCCATGTGGATGCCGAGACGTCGGCCATGCTGCACCAGCGCTTCGGCTATTGCTTCGAGACGCCGCCCGGCAGCGACTATCCGCCGATCCTCACGGAGCACCGCTTCCACCATGGCGACACGATCCGCGTGGACGGTCCCGGCGGGCCGATCGAGGCGACGGCATTTCGCCAGTACCACGGCAACATCCTCTCCTATGGGTTCCGCATTGGCGGGCTGGCCTATTCGAGCGACCTGCACGACCTGCCGGAGGAAAGCCTGCCTTACCTTGAAGGGCTCGACCTCTGGATCATCGACGCGCTGCGCCCGGCGCCGCACCCGACGCATTTCTCGCTGAGCGAGGCGCTGGACTGGATTGCCCGCCTGAAGCCGCGCCGGGCCGTGCTGACCAACATGCACACCGATCTCGATTACGGCACGCTGGCGCGGGAACTGCCGGAGGGTATCGTGCCGGCCTATGACGGCCTGAAGATCGAGATGGACTGAAAACACAAACCTTGCAGTGGGTTACGTCAAACTTCGCAGGCCCGCGCCCTCACCCGACTATCGTTTTGTTTTCCATAATATGTCTTCTGCGACTCATTCCTGATTGGTTGGATAACGTGCTGGATAACCGGACATGACCCCGTCCCGCGACATTTCCCGTCTCATCGAGATCATGGCGGCGCTGCGTACGCCGGGCACTGGCTGTCCGTGGGACCTGGAACAGGACTTCGCCTCCGTCGCGCCCTACACGATCGAGGAAGCCTATGAGGTGGCGGATGCCATTGTGCGCGGTGACCTCGACGACCTGTGCGACGAGCTTGGCGATCTGCTGCTGCAGGTGGTCTTCCACGCTCGTATGGCGGAGGAGCGCGGCGCCTTCGCCTTTGGCGACGTTGTGATGGCCGTGACTTCGAAGATGATCCGCCGCCATCCGCACGTGTTCGGCGATGCGGGCGGCCGCGATGTCGCGGCGGTGAATGCCGCCTGGGACGCGATCAAGGCGGGCGAGAAGGCGGACAGGGCGGAGCGGCGGCGCCGGCGCGGGCTGCCACTGGCGCCGGAAGCGGGCCGGGTGCTGGACGATGTGGCGAGCGGGGCGCCTGCCCTCACCCGCGCGGTCAAGCTTCAGACCAAGGCCGCCAAGGTCGGCTTCGACTGGCCGCAGACGCGGATGGTGATTGACAAGATCCGCGAGGAAATCACGGAAGTGGAAGCGGAAATCGTCGCTGGTGACCAGCAGGCCGCCGCCGGCGAGGTGGGCGATCTGCTCTTCGCCATGGCCAATCTGGCGCGCCATCTCGGCGTCGACCCGGAAGCGGCACTGCGTGGCACCAACGAGAAGTTCGTGCGCCGCTTCGGCTATATCGAGGACAGGCTGGCGGAAGAGGGCCGGGCGCCCGCCGAGGCCAGCCTCGACGAGATGGAAGCACTGTGGCAGGCGGCGAAGGCCATGCCGACGCCGCCCCCTGCCCCGGAAAAATAGCGGCGCGAACGGGGGTCGCACCGCCCCGGCAGATCCGGGCTCAGGCCGTGCCGCGGGACTTGATCCGGTGCGCGCCGAAGCGCCGCTCGATATGCTCGGCCCGCTCCGGCGGCACGCGCACGGCGAGGTGCACATGGCCGTCGATGTCGTCGCGCCGCTCCAGCACCTCGGCATGGCGATAGAGCCAGCTCAGGCCCTCGCCGTCGCTCGCCTCAAGCTCGATCCGCAAGCTGATGCGCTCGCGCCCCAGACGCTGCGCGATGGCGGCGAGGAGGGTGTCCACCCCCTCCCCGGTCAACGCCGAGACCGGAATGGGCCGGTCGTCGCCCTCGCGCCGGGTCGCCGTGTTGAAGATGGCGGTGCGCGCGTCCTCGTCCAGCCGGTCGATCTTGTTCCAGACCTCGATCAGCCGGACATGGTCGTCCGGATCGATATCGAGATCGGAGAGCACATGCGCCACGTCCTGCGCCTGCGCATCGGCATCTTCATGCGACATGTCGCGCACATGCAGGATGATGTCCGCCTCGATCACCTCTTCCAGCGTGGCGCGGAAGGCGGCGACGAGCTGCGTCGGCAGATCGGAGATGAAGCCCACCGTGTCGGACAGGATCACCCTTTCGCCGGTCGGCATCTGCACGGCGCGCAAGGTGGGATCAAGCGTGGCGAAGAGCAGATCCTGCGCCATCACCTTGGCGCTGGTGAGCCGGTTGAACAGCGTCGATTTGCCGGCATTGGTGTAGCCGACCAGCGCCACCACGGGATAGGGCACCTTCTTGCGGCTGGCGCGGTGCAGCGCGCGGGTGCGCTTGACCTGCTCCAGTTCGCGCTCGATCTTCACGATGCGCTCGCCGATGAGCCGGCGGTCCGCCTCGATCTGCGTCTCGCCCGGACCACCGAGAAAGCCGAAGCCGCCGCGCTGACGCTCCAGATGCGTCCAGGAACGCACCAGTCGGCTGCGCTGGTAGTTGAGATGGGCAAGCTCGACCTGCAGCACGCCTTCCTTGGTGCGCGCCCGCTGGCCGAAAATCTCCAGAATGAGAGCAGTGCGGTCGATCACCTTGGCCGACCACGCCTTTTCAAGGTTGCGCTGCTGCACAGGGCTGAGCGGCGCGTCGACGAAGACCAGCCCCGCCTCCTCCGCCTTCACCAGATCGCCGATTTCCGCGACCTTGCCCGAGCCGAGATAGCTCGCCGGACGCACCTGCGCGAGCCCGACGATCAGGCTCGCCGCCACGTCGAGGTCGATCGCCATGGCAAGGCCGACCGCCTCGTCGAGGCGAGCCTGCGGCGTGCGGCGCACATCACCCTCTGGCGCCTTGCGCGTGAGCTGCGGCACGACCACGACGACCCGGGTGGTGTCGCCCGGGTCGTTCGCCTCGGGCGGCAGCCCGGCCGTCGAGCCGGCCGCGCGGCGCGATCCCTTGAGTTCCAAGTCAGCTCTTCTCGCCGGTCTCGTCCGGCTCGAACAGCTGGACGGGATGTCCGGGCATGATGGTCGAGATGGCGTGCTTGTAGACGAGCTGCGAATGGCCATCGCGGCGCAGCAGCACGCAGAAATTGTCGAACCAGGTCACGACACCCTGCAGCTTGACGCCGTTGACGAGGAAGATCGTGAGGGGAGTCTTGTTCTTGCGGACGTGGTTGAGAAAGGTGTCCTGGAGGTTCTGGGAACGTTCCGCGGCCATGGTCTTTTTGATCCGTTTGTTTGTTGTTGCTCGTAGTCGGCGCGGTCGTCTTCACGGCGAATCAGTCCCGTCCGGGAACCTCTCGCGATGAAAACGTGCAGCTTAAACATGGCACACCGCGCCTGTCGCGCAAGATGCTTTCGTTCGGCAAGCACTTGACCGCGCAGAGCACCGGCGCGTGCCCTCCCCCCAAAAGGGCGTCTTAACCTCTATTCTACAGACACTTACGCTCGTTCAGGGAGTGATTTCGGCAAAGCTATGGAAGTTCTCGCGCAGGGCGCGCGCAACCGCGCCGGGGCGTCCATCGCCAATGGGCAGGCCATCGATTCGCACCACCGGGGTTGCGAAATTGGTCGCCGAGGTGACAAAGGCCTCGCGCGCCGCGAGCGCCTCCGCCACGGTGAAGGCGCGCTCCTCCACCGTCAGCTGGAGCTGTTCGGCAACCTGCAGCATCACCGTTCGGGTAATGCCACGCAGGATCCCGTTATCGGCCTGCCGCGTCACCAGCCGACCCTCCGGCGTCACGATCCAGGCATTGGTTGAGCCGCCCTCGGTGATGCGCCCCTCGCGGTCGACGAACCACGCCTCGCGCGCGCCCGCCTCCTTCGCGGCCTGCTTGGCCAGCACGTTGGGCAGCAGGCCAACCGTCTTGATGTCGACGCGCTCCCAGCGATTATCGGGCGCCGTGATGACCGCGATACCCTCGCCCGCCACCGCCTCGCCCTTGGCGGGATCCACCGCGCGCGCCGTGACCACGAGGGAAGGCGGCGTTGACGGATCCGGGAAATAATGGTCGCGGCGGGCGACGCCACGCGTCACCTGCAGATAGACGAAACCGTTGCGCACCCGGTTGCGCCGGATCGTCTCGCGCAGCACCACCTTGAGCGCGGCGAGCGGCATGGGCAGCGCGATGCGTATCTCGCCGAGCGAACGCACGAGGCGCTCGACATGGCGGCGTTCGTCCACCAGATGCCCGCCGCGTATCTCGCACACCTCATACACGCCATCCGCGAACTGATAGCCGCGATCCTCGATATGCACGGCGGCCTGCGCGTGCGCCACATATTGCCCGTTGACATAGGCGATGCGCGACATGTCTCACCCGTTCTGCCCGTGGCGGCGTCAGCGCCGCCAGAATGCGAAATTGGCCAACCCCAGCACGACGAGAATTTCCAGCCGGCCGAGAATCATGGCGACCGCCAATATAATCTGCGCATAGGCCGGCAGGCTGCCCCATTCGGGCCAGGCGATCTGGCTCTGCCAGCCGATGGCGTAGACCGGGCCGGCATTGGAGAGCGCCGACACGACGCTGACCAGCGCCGCCTCGAAACTCGGCATGGCCGGCGCGATCGCCGCCGAGAGGCCGGCAATGACCGTGCAGGCGACGCCGAACATGATCCAGATCGCCTTCATCATCTGCAGCGTCACGCCCTGCTGGCCCAGCCGGCGGGTGCGCACCGCATGGGGATGAACGAGGCGCTCCAGCTCCAGGTAGCTCTGCAGGAACATGGTGCCGGCGCGGTACATCTTGATGCCGCCGGCCGTGGAAAAGCTGGCGCCGCCGATGAACACCAGCACCATCACCAGCGACAGCGGCAGGCTGGCAAAGGCGCCGCCATGCGGCTCGATGGCGGTGGTGGTGATGAGCGAAACCGCCGTGAACAACCCGTCCTCGATCGCCATCGGCACGGACAGATTCAAGCTCGGCGTGTTGTAGGCGATCGCCGCCGCGCCGATGCCGACGACCAGGCAGACCAGAAGCAGCGCGCTGTTCTCCTGCTGCCCGACCGCGAGACGCAGGCGCCGCGTCACCAGCATGCGGTGCCACAGAACGCTGGTGCCGCCGACGAGCATGAACACCATCAGCACCAGCTTGACCGCGAAATGGCCATAGGCGGCCACCCCATCGGCATCCGGCAGCAGCCCCCCGGTGGACAAGGCCGCGCCGGCAAGGCCGACGGCGTCGAAGGTTTTCACCCCCGCGAAGAACAGCAGCACCGCGCACAGCACGGTGGCGCCGAGATAGATCGGCAGCACAAGCTGCAGCGCGTCGTCCAGCGCCATGGATTCGCCCATGCCGAGCAGATTGACCCGGCTGGAGCGATCCGGCAGCCCGCCAATGCCGGCCGGCCCGAGCACTGCGACGACGCCCACCAGCGTCAGCAGCCCGCCCGCCCATTGCAACGTCAGCAGCCAGCCGAGCGTGACGCGCGGCACGCCGTCAAGTGCGTGGATCTGCACCGGGCCCGTCGTGGTGAAGGCCGACACCGCTTCCAGCCACGCCTCGACCGGACTGAGCGGCGTGGTCGCGACAATGGGAAAGGCCGCGATGATCGGCAGGCCCACCCAGAGCACCAGCAGCAGCCCGTAGGAGGACCGCCGGTCCAGCCGGACGGGGCGGCTGCGCACGGAGAGATACACCGCCCCCGCACCCGCCAGGGTGAGCAGCGCGGTCATCACGAAGACATCCGCCCCGCCCTCGTTGCGGAACAGCGCACCGAGGGCGGACAGCAGAAGCAGGCCGGCCATGATGGCGGCGGTGACGGCGCTGTGGCGGGCGACCGCAAGCATGAAGCGCCTTTCAGAAAAACTCGAGGCTGACGCGAAACAGCTGCTCGACCCGCTTCACCCGATTGGCGAGGGCGAACAACACCACGCGGTCCCGCGCGTGGATGACGGTGTCGCCGCGCGGCAGCAGAACGCGCCCACCCCGGATCACCGCGCCGATGCGCATGCCGTCGAACAGGTCGAGTTCCTTGAGCGGCTTGCCGACCAGCGGCGAGGTTTCCAGCGCCTCCGCCTCGATCACCTCCCCTGCCCCGTTCAGCAGTGAGTGCACCCCGCGGATGCGCCCCTTGCGCACATGCTGGAGGATCTTCGACACGGTGATCTGGCGCGGGTTCACATAGGCATCGATGCCCAGCCCGCGCGCAAAGGCGGGATAGTTGGGATCGTTGAGCAGCGACAGCATGCGTCGCGCGCCAAGCTCCCGCGACAGCAGGCACGACAGGATGTTGACCCGGTCGTCATTGGTGACGGCGATCATCGTGTCGGCGTCACCCACCGTCGCTTCCTCAAGAATGGCGCGGTCGAGCGCGCTGCCGCGCAGGACGACGGTCTTCGACAATTGCTGGGCGATCGCCTCGGCCCGCGCGGGGTCGGCCTCGATCAGCTTCACCCGCGCGCGCGGGTTGCGCAGCTCCAGCTCGCGGGCGACGTAGAGCCCGATATTGCCGCCACCGCCGATGACGATGCGGTGCGCCTGCGGCTCGTCATGGCCGAAGATCGACAGGGTGCGCGTCACCTGGTCGGCCTGGGCGACGAAATAGGCGGTGTCGCCGGCCAGCAGCGAATCCGTCGAGCGCGGCACGAATACCTTGCCCTTGCGGTTCACCGCCACCACCACCGCCCGCAGGTCCGGGAACAGGTCGGTCAGCTGGCGCAGCGGCGTGTCGAGCACGGGGCAATCGTCGAGGCAGACCACGCCCGCCACCACGACATTGCCGTCGGCAAAGCTGACCGTGTCGATGGCGCCCGGCAGCGACAGGCGCCGCAGCACCATCTCGCCGACCTCGACCTCGGGCGAGATGACCACATCGATCGGCAGGTGATCGCGCGAGAACAGATCACGCCAATGGCCCTGCAGATAGCTCTGCGCACGCACGCGCGCGATCTTGGTCGGCACGTCGAACAACGCGTGGCCCACCTGGCAGGCGATCATGTTCACTTCGTCATGCAGGGTGACGGCGATGAGCATGTCCGCTGCGTCCAGCCCCGCGCGCGCCAGCACATCGGGGTGCGAGCCGTGGCCGACAAAGCCGCGCACGTCGAGCGTATCGGTGATGGCCTGGATCAGTCGGGGCGAGGTGTCGATGATCGAGACGTCGTTCTGCTCGGCAGCCAGCCGCTCGGCGATGCCGAACCCCACCTGTCCCGCCCCGCAAATGACGACCTTCATGACATTCCCCACTGCACTTCCCACGAACGCCACCGGCGCCCTGGGCCTGCCCTGTCGATTCACTCTATAGCAGTTTCGTCGACGTCCGCAGACGCCGTGCGGGCCACACTATCGTGCATCGGAGGACACCGCAGTGCCGATCGACCGCCGCCGCTTCGCTCTCTCCCTGCTGTCCACCGTCACGGTGGCCGCCGCCGCCCTCGCCCCGCGCCCGGCCTGCGCCGCGGCGCCCGCCCCTGCCCCGCGCGACGCCCTCCTCGACGCGTTCGCGGCGATCGAGCGGGAGGCCGGCGGCGCCCGGCTTGGGGTCGCCGTCATCGATACGGCGAGCCGCGATGCCGCCATCGGCTACCACGCGCAGGAGCGGTTCCCGCTGCTCAGCAGCTTCAAGCTGCTGGCGGGCGCGGCAGTGCTGGCCAAGGTCGATGCGGGACAGGACAGGCTCGACCGCCGTGTGACCTATGATGCGGCCTCGCTGGTCCCCTATTCGCCGGAGACGTCGAAACATGTCGCGGAGGGCATGACGCTCGACGCCATCTGCGCCGCCGCCATCGCGCTCAGCGACAACACGGCCGGCAACCTCCAGCTCCACGCGATCGGCGGCCCGCCCGGGCTCACCGCCTTCCTGCGCGGTCTGGGCGACCCTGTGACCCGACTGGACCGCTGGGAGCCGGAGCTGAACGCCGTTGGTCCCGGCGAGGAGCGCGACACCACCACGCCCGCCGCGATGGCGCAGGACGTCGCCCGCCTCATCGCCGGCGAGGCTCTCTCGCCCGCCTCGCGCGAGCGCCTCGCCGCGTGGCTGGTGGCCAGCACGACCGGTGGCAAGCGGCTGCGCGCGGGGTTTCCGGCGCAATGGCGCATGGGCGACAAGACCGGCACCACCAAGGGCAGCGCCAATGACGTCGCCATCATCTGGCCACCCGACCGGGCGCCGATCGTCATCGCCGCCTACCTCAAGGGCTCCCCGCGCGGGCTGGCCGAAAACGACCCGCTCTTCGCCGCCATCGGCCAGGCTGTGGCGAGCTATGTGAAGGGTTAGGGCCTTTGTCGTGACGCGTTTTCCGCCCGTGCCGCAGCACGCGCCGGGCGGCTCCGGTCACGAATCAGAAAACGCCAGCAAGTCACTGAAGCCTATCGCCTTTCCTGCCGGCGACGAAACGCTTCAGGGACCGCGCCCGGGCGCGATCACCCGATGCCGAGCGCCTTGAGCTTGCGGTGCAGCGCCGAGCGCTCCATGCCGACGAACTCGGCGGTACGCGAGATATTGCCGCCGAAACGGCTGATCTGCGCCACCAGATATTCCCGCTCGAACACCTCGCGCGCGTCGCGCAGCGGCAGGCCCATCAGATGCTCGCCGCCCGCGCCGTTCGGCAGGTTGGGCACCAGCGAGCCGACATCGGGCGGCAGCATGTCGGCCGTCACCGGCGCATCGGCATCGCCGGCGGCGAGGATGAGCAGGCGCTCGATATTGTTGCGCAGCTGGCGCACATTGCCCGGCCAGTCATGCGATTGCAGCACGGCGAGCGCGTCGTCGGCGATGCGGCGGCGCGCCAGTCCGGTGGCCTGCGAAATCTGGTCGAGGAAGAATTCCACCAGTTCCGGCACGTCCTCGCGCCGCTCGGCGAGCGGAGGAACGCGGATCGGCACCACGCCGAGGCGGTGATAGAGGTCTTCGCGGAAGCGACCGTCGGCGATCTCCTTCTCCAGGTTGCGCCCGGTCGAGGAAATGATGCGCACGTCCACCGCCACGCGGGTGCCGCCGCCGACCCGCAGGAAGGTCTGGTCGACCAGCACGCGCAGGATGCGGTTCTGCGTCTCGCGCGGCATGTCGGCGATTTCGTCGATGAACAGCGTGCCGCCATGCGCCTCCTCCAGCGCGCCGACCTGCCGGCCGCTGCCATCGGTCGGCTCGACGCCGAACAGCTCGACCTCCATCCGCTCCGGCGTGATGGCGGCGGCATTGATGACCACGAACGGCCCGCTCGCCCGCGCCGAGGCGGAATGCACCATGCGCGCGGCCAGTTCCTTGCCGGAGCCGGACGGGCCGACGATCATGATGCGGCTATTGGTCGGCGCCACGCGCTCGATGGTCTGGCGCAGCTGGTTCATCACCGAGGAGCGGCCCACCAGCTGATGCGCCACCGAGGCGCGCTGCTTGAGGTCGCGCACCTCGCGCTTGAGCCGCAGCGTTTCCAGCGCCCGGTCCGCCACCAGAATGAGCCGGTCCGCATTGAACGGCTTCTCGATGAAGTCGTAGGCGCCCTGCTTGATGGCGGCCACCGCGGTCTCGACCGTGCCATGGCCGGAAATCATCACGACAGGCACTTCGGGATGCTGCTTCTTGATGACTTCCAGCAGTTGCAGCCCGTCCAGCTTCGATCGCTCGATCCAGATATCGAGGAACACGAGATGGGGCCGGCGGGCCTCGATGGCCGCCAGCGCCTCGTCGCTATCCTTGGCGGTGCGGGTGCCGTAACCCTCGTCCTCGAGAATTCCGGCCACGAGGCCGCGAATATCGGCCTCGTCGTCGACGATCAGGATGTCCGTCGCCATCAGCCTTTTCTCCTTCAGTCAGCGCGTTTGCCGGTCGCGGCATTTTCGCCGACACCGTTATTGTTGAGAGAGGCGGAGCCCCCGTCGAGCGCGAAGGTGAGGCGGATCCACGCCCCCCGCCCGCCCGGCGCGTCGAGCAGCTCGATGCCGCCGCCGTGCTCCTCCATGATCTTGCCGACAATGGCGAGGCCGAGCCCGGTGCCCTTCTCGCGCGTCGTCACATAGGGCTCCAGAAGCCGCGCCCGGTTCTCGCTCGGCAAGCCCTTGCCGTTGTCGATCACGTCGATCGTCACCAGCCGCCAGTCCGAATGCAGGTCGACGCGGATGGCGGCCGGCTCGGTGCGCTCCTCGGGCGGCACGGCGGCGATCGCCTCGGTCGCATTCTTGATGATGTTGGTCAGCGCCTGCGAGATGAGGCGGCGGTCGACGCGCGCCACCACGGGCACGTCCGGCACCTCGAAAGCGATGGCGATGTCGGGATTGCCGACCCGCATGAGGAACACCACCTGGCGCGCGATCTCGGCCACGTCCTGTGCTTCCGCCACCGGCTTGGGCATGCGCGCGAAGGAGGAGAATTCGTCCACCATCCGCCCGATATCGCCGACCTGGCGGATGATCGTGTCGGTGCACTGGTCGAACACCTCGCGATCCTCGCCGATCACCTTGCCATAGCGCCGCTTCAGCCGCTCGGCCGAGAGCTGGATCGGGGTTAGCGGATTCTTGATCTCATGGGCGATGCGCCGCGCCACATCCGCCCAGGCCGAGGTGCGCTGCGCCACCACCAGCTCGGTGATGTCGTCCAATGTCACCACCCAGCCATGATCCGCCTCGCGCGACTGCTCGGTCGTCACCCGCACGGCGATCACCCGGTCGCGCCCGTTGCGCGTCAGCGTGGTGTTGGACTGGACGCTGCGCTGGCCCGCCTGCATCGCTTCCGCCAGAAGCGGGGCGATTTCCGGAATCACCGCGCCGAGTTCTTGGCCCAGCACATCCGCCTCCGCCACGCCGAGCAGCCGCTCGGCCGGCCGGTTGATGATCGACATGCGCCCGGTCGAATCGAGGCCGATCACACCCGCTCCGACACCCGACAGCACCGCCTCGGTGAAGCGACGGCGGGTGTCGATCTGGTCGCGCGCCTGGACGAGGTCGTTGCGCTGGGTGCGCAATTCGTGCGTCATCTTGTTGAACGTCTCGGCGAGGCTCGACAGGTCGCCCTCCGAGCGGTGCACCGGCACTTCGACATAGAGATTGCCGGCGGCCACGAGATCGGCCGCGCCGATGAGCCGGCGGATCGGCGCCACCAGCCGGTTGGCGAAGTGAATGCCGAGCCACACGGCGCAGAGCAGCACGGTGAGCGAGATCACCGCATAGAGCAGCGCGAAGGCCACCTGCACGCCGAAGCGCTGCTGTTCCAGCAGGCGATAATCGGCCACCGCCGCCTGCGTCTCCTTGAGATATTCGATCACCCGCGGATCGATCGGCCGGGCGACATAGAGATAGAGCCCGTCGAAATCCTTGAGCGGGATGGCCGCGCCGACGAAATCGGCGTCGCTCGGCAGGTAGATGACGGGTTGTTCCTCGGTCGCGTCCTTCAGGGCGATGCCCGGCGGCACCACGAATTCCCGCCCGACGCGGATGGTGGCGCGATCGACCACGGACAGATCGCGCTGGATCACCATGGCGGCGGGCAGGCCGCGCACCACCGCCTGCGCGGTCATCACCTGGCGGAAGCGGCTGCGGTCCTGGTCCCAGAGCGGGCGCACGCGCTGCAGGTCGCGCGCCATGCCCATCACGTCGCCGCGGATGGAATAGGCATGCTCGCGCACATAGGTCTGCGCCACCGACACCGCATTGTCGACAATGGCCCGGGTGCGCACCGAGAACCAGCGATCGAGGCCGCGATCGAGCGTGATGCTCGCCAGCAGGGCCACCAGCAGCGCCGGCACCACCGCGACGATGCCGAACAGGCCGACAATGCGCACATGCAGCCGCGCCGCCGCCCGGCCCCGCCGCCGCGCCTTGACGATCCGCCAGACCTCGCGGCCGATGATGCCGACCAGCAGCAGCGACATCGCGCCATTGAGGCACAGCACGATGATGACCACGTCCTGCGAAGGCACCAGCGGAGTGATGCCCATCAGGATGATGAAGCTGGTCAGCGCCGTGATCAGCGCCAGCAGCACGACAAGCGGCGGCAGGCCCCAGAGCGAGAAACGAAAGCCCATGCCGCCGGCATCGGGGGCATCGTGCTGGTCACTATCGCGCGGCGACGCGTCGCTCATTCATCACCCTGCCGCCGGCCGGAAGCGGCCTGCCGAAGTGATGCAGTGCTACGACACTGGTGCAAAAATGTGACATGAATTGTCACCTCCCGGATTTTTTTCCGAAAGTCGGCCTGGTTCACCGGCTTGTGCGAATGATCTGGATGTCCAGATCGCGGATCTTCTTCCGCAGCGTGTTGCGATTGAGCCCCAGAAGTTCGGCCGCCTTGATCTGGTTGCCGCGCGTGGCCGCCAGCGCCGCCGAGAGCAGCGGATATTCCACGTCCTTGAGGATGCGGTGGTAAAGCCCCGGCGGCGGCAGGTTCTCGCCGAATCCGCCGAAATAGGTGTTGAGATGGCGCTCCACCGAGGAGGACAGCGTCTCGTCCTGCCCGGTCTCTTCCGGCGACGCCGTGGAAATCGGCGTCGACAGCTCCGCCTCGATGATCGAGGCGGTGATGATCTCCTGCGGGTAGAGCGCGGCGAGGCGGCGGACGAGGTTTTCCAGCTCGCGCACATTGCCCGGCCAGCGATAGCGCTTCAGCCGGTCGAGCGCGGCGGCGTCGATCTGCTTGCGCGGCAGGCCTTCGCGCTCCGCCTGGAGGAAGAAGTGGCGGGCAAGGTCCGGCACGTCCTCGGTGCGCTCGCGCAGCGGCGGCAGGCGCAGCGGCACCACGTTGAGGCGGAAGAACAGGTCCTCGCGGAACAGGCCCTGCTGGATGAGGATGCGCAGGTCCTTGTTGGTGGCGGCGACGATGCGCACGTCGGTCTTGATCGCGGTGCGCCCGCCCACCGTGGTGTATTCGCCCTGCTGCAGCACGCGCAGCAGGCGGGTCTGCGCCTCCATCGGCATGTCGCCGATTTCGTCGAGGAACAGCGTGCCGCCCTCGGCCTGTTCGAAGCGTCCGGCCGAGCGGGCATTCGCGCCGGTGAAGGCGCCCTTCTCATGGCCGAACAGCTCGCTCTCGATGAGGTCGCGCGGGATCGCCGCCATGTTGATGGCGACGAACGGCCCGTTGCGGCGCTTGCCGTAATCGTGCAGCGCACGCGCCACCAGCTCCTTGCCGGTGCCGCTCTCGCCGGCGATCATCACCGTGAGGTCGGTCTGCATCAGCCGCGCCAGCACGCGGTAGATATCCTGCATGGCCGGCGAGCGGCCCACCAGCGGGATATTGTCGACATCGTCGCCGCCGGCCCGGAGCGCGGCCTCCGGCTTCTTCGGCTCGGAGAGCGCGCGGCCGACAATGGCGATCAGCTCCTTCAGGTCGAAGGGCTTGGGCAGATATTCATAGGCGCCCTTCTCCGAGGCGCGGATCGCCGTCATGAAGGTGTTCTGCGCGCTCATGACGATGACCGGCAGGTCCGGGCGCACCTTCTTGATGCGGGGCAGCAGGTCGAAGGCGTTCTCGTCCGGCATCACCACATCGGTAATGACGAGATCGCCGTCGCCCTGGCTCACCCAGCGCCACAGCGTGGCGGCATTGCCGCAGGAGCGAACCTCATAGCCCGCGCGCGACAAGGCCTGATTGAGAACGGTGCGGATGGCGGCGTCGTCATCGGCAACGAGGATGCTTCCCGTCGGCATGGCGTTCTCAACTCTTCTCGTTACCGCGGGCGGCGCGGTACATGGGCATGAGGACACGGAATGTGGTGCGGCGCGGCTGGCTGTCGCATTCGATGATGCCGCCATGGTCGCCGACGATCTTGGCCACCAGCGCGAGGCCAAGGCCGGTTCCGGTGGGCTTGGTGGTGACGAAAGGGTCGAACAGGTGAGGCATCAGGTCCTCCGGCACGCCGGGGCCATTGTCCCTCACGCAGAACTCCAGCGGCAGGCTCACGCGGGCCGGCGCCCCCGGCATCATCAGCCGCACGCCGGGACGGAACGCGGTGGTCAGCTGGATTTCCCCGTCCGGTGAATCGCCGATCGCCTCGGCGGCGTTCTTCACCAGGTTGAGGAACACCTGGATGAGCTGGTCGCGATTGGCCAGAACCGGCGGCAGCGAGGGATCATATTCCTCGACGAAGCGGATATGCCGCGCGAAGCCCGAGGCGGCGAGCGTGCGCACATGCTCCAGCACGGCATGGATGTTCACCGGCTCGCGCGCCACCGGGCGCTCGTCGGAGAACACCTCCATGCGGTCGACCAGCTTGACGATGCGGTCGGCCTCGTCGGTGATCAGGCGGGTGAGCGAGCGGTCGTCGTCATTGGCGTTCAGTTCCAGCAATTGCGCGGCGCCGCGAATGCCGGAAAGCGGATTCTTGATCTCGTGCGCCAGCATGGAGGCCAGCGCCGTGACCGAGCGCGCCGCGCCGCGATGGGTGAGCTGGCGGTCCATCTTGTCGGCGATGGTGCGCTCCTGGAGCATGATCACCACATGACCGGGGGCTTCGGGCAGCGGCGCGACATGGATGTCCACCACCCGCTCGCCGCCATTGCGCGGCGTCCCGAGGTCGACGCGGTATTCATTCACCGCGGCGCCGCGCGAGCGCACCTGCTCCACCAGCGCCAGAAGCGGGCTGCCGAACGGCACGAATTCCTGCAGCCGGTGGCGCGCCAGCACCGCGAGGCTGGCCTCGAAGAACGCCTCCGCCGCGACATTGGCATCCACCAGCCGGTCATCGCCCGCCACGGTGAACACCGGGTGCGGCAGGGCGTTCATCACCGCTTCGGCGGTGGCGGCGCCAGCAGCCAGTTTCGAGGGGTCGGAAGAGGGCGCCTTCATGCCGCTTCACTCCATGCAAGGTCGTCGAAAGCGTCGCGAATGCCCTCCACGACGTGGGCGGGTACATCTCGCGTCAGTAATTGCTGACGCCAGTGGCGGGCGGCGTCGGGCGGACGGCCGGCGGTGACGCCGGCGGCGGCCAGCGCCCAGCCGATATGCTTGCGGGCGCAGCGCATGCCGAGTTCTCGCCCGTAATGGCCGAGCCAGCCCTCATAGAGTTCCAGCAACACGTCGCGCTGCTCCGCCAGTGGCGGATCGACGGGGGTCTGGCCGGTTTGCAGCCGCATCGCCACCTGGCCGGGAAACCACGGCCGCCCCTGCGCGCCGCGCCCGATCATCAGCCCGTCCGCGCCCGAGGCGGCGAGCATGGCCGGCGCATCCTGCGCGTCCACAAGGTCGCCATTGGCGAGAACCGGAATGGCCACCGCCTGCTTCACCGCGCGGATCGCCGCCCAGTCGGCCCGGCCGGTGTAGAACTGGCAGCGCGTGCGCCCGTGAATGGTGACGAGCTGCACGCCGATCGCCTCTGCCCTCCGCGCCAGTTCGGGGGCGATGAGGGCCGCGCCGTCCCAGCCGAGCCGGGTCTTCAGCGTTACCGGCACCTTCACCGCGCCGACCACGGCCTCGATGATGGCGGTGGCGAGGTCGAGGTCGCGCAGCAGTGCCGAACCGGCGAGGCCGGTCGTCACCCGCTTGGCCGGGCAGCCCATGTTGATGTCGATGATCGCGGCCCCGGCCGATTCGGCGAGCCGCGCGGCGCGCGCCATCGAGCCCGGCTGGTTGCCGGCCAGTTGCACGACGTGGAGCGCCACCCCCTCGCCTTCCGCCCGCAGCACCGTCTCCTCATGGCCGCTGGCGAGCGCATCGGACGCTACCATTTCGGACACGACAAGGCCGGCCCCATAACGCAGCGCCATGCGGCGGAACGGGGCGTCGGTGATGCCGGCCATCGGCGCGAGCACGACGCGGTTCGGCGTCGAGAGGGCCCCTATGGAGAGAGCGGCGTTGGCAGTCGCGGAGAAGATCAAGCGTTGATCACTCGATGCACACGAAATGGGCCCGATCGGCCGTGCCTACATAATAGCCACGCCGCGTGTGTCAGCAACCCTTCCAAAAGCCATATGTCAAAACTTTTGCAATCTGCCTTCGCTTTTGCGCTAAACGATCGCGCGGGGCAAGGGCGTGGCAAGGGCGGGCCGGTTGCACGGCGCCCAGCGGATAGGCGGTTTCTCATGGGTTTGCGGACGGACGTGGGTTTGCGGACGGACGTGATCGTGGTCGCGGCAGGCAGCGGCCAAAGAGCGGGCGACGGCATTCCCAAGCAATACCGGTCCATCGGCGGGCGCACCGTGCTGCGCCGCACGCTGGAAGGCTTCGCCGGTCTCGCCGGAATCCGTCACATCCTGCCGGTCATCAATCCCGAACACGCCGCGCTGTGCGCCGATTCGGCCGCCGGCCTGCCCGGAATACTGCCGCCAGTGCCGGGCGGGGCGACGCGCCAGGCCTCGGTGCGCGCGGGGATCGAGGCGCTGGCGGGCGATCCGCCGGATCTGGTGCTGATCCACGATGCCGCGCGGCCCTTCGTCTCGCCGCGCCTCGTCGCGCGCGCCATCGCGGCGGCCGAGCGGCATGGTGCGGCGGTGCCCGTGCTCGCGCTGGTCGACACGCTCAAATCCGTGCCCGAGGCTGGCTTCATCGCCAGCGGGCCGGACCGCGATGCCCTGCGCAGCGTGCAAACGCCGCAGGCCTTCCGCTACGCGCTGATTCGCGACGCCCACCGCCTTCAGGCGCACAGCGCCCACCTCACCGACGATGCCGCGGTGGCGGAAGCCGCCGGCCACCGCGTTGCCGCCTTCCCCGGCGACCCCGCCAATGTGAAGCTCACCACGCCCGAGGATTTCGTGACCGCCGAACGCAACGCCGCCGCCGATCTCCTCGATATACGCACCGCCACCGGCTTCGACGTGCACGCCTTCGCGCCCGGCGACCATGTCATGCTGGGCGGCGTGCGCATTCCCCACGGCTTCGGCCTGTCCGGCCATTCCGATGCCGACGTGGTGCTGCATGCGCTGACCGACGCGCTGCTCGGCACCATCGGCAGCGGCGATATCGGCCACCATTTCCCGCCCTCCGATCCGCAATGGAAGGGCGCCGCCTCCGACCAGTTTCTCGCCCACGCCGCGCGGCTGGTGCGCGATGCCGGCGGGCGCATCGCGCATCTCGATGCCACGGTCATCTGCGAGGCGCCCAAGATCGGCCCGCACCGCGAAGCGATGCGCGAGGCGATCGCCGCCATTGCCGGGATCTCGCTGGCCCGCGTGAGCGTCAAGGCGACCACCAGCGAGCAGCTAGGCTTCACCGGCCGCCGCGAGGGCATCGCGGCGCTGGCGGCAGCCACGGTGCGGTTGCCCTGGATCGACTGATCGGCGAGGATGGCGGCATGATTGCACCCTCCGATGCGCTGGATCTGCAGGCCATCCGCGTGCTGGACCTGTGCCGCGCCCGCAGCCTCACGATTGCCACCGCCGAATCCTGCACCGGCGGCCTCGTTGCCGGCATTCTCACCGACATTGCCGGCTCGTCCGATGTGCTCGACCGCGGGTTCGTCACCTATTCCAACCAGGCCAAGGTCGAGATGCTCGGCGTCAGCCCGTCGACGCTGGCCGTCCACGGCGCGGTGAGCGAGGAAACCGCGCGCGAAATGGTGCGCGGGCTGCTGCGGGCCGCCCGCACCTCGCTCGGTGTCTCCGTCACCGGTATTGCCGGCCCGGGCGGCGGCTCGCCCGCCAAGCCGGTGGGGCTCGTGCATTTCGCGGCGGGCACGGCGGGGGGAAAAATCCTCGTGCGGCGCGAAGTCTTCGCGGACCAGGACCGCGCCGGCGTGCGCCGCCTCTCCGTGCTTACCGCGCTCGCCATGCTGGCGGAACTGGCCGCTCAGGAACCGCTGACGCCCTGAGGGCCATAGACCTGATCCGCACGCGCCTCGAACGCATCGGAAAAACGGCGGAAGGCGGCATCGAACATCGCGCCCATCAAGAGGCCGAGCGTGCGCGAGCGGAATTCATAGGAGATGAAGAACTCCACCTCGCATCCGCCCCCCTCGACCGGCCGGAAGGTCCAGCGGTTTTCCAGCCGGCTGAACGGGCCGTCGAGATATTCCACCGTGATGGCGAGGCGCGGACGATCGAGCGAGACGCGGCTGGTGAAGCTCTCGCGAAACACTTTGTAGGCCACGCTCATGTCGGCGACGAGGATGTCCACCCCCTCCCCGCTCGCCACGCGCCGGCGCACATGCAGGCTCTCGCACAGCGGCACGAATTCGGGATAGCGCTCGACATCGGCGACCAGGGCGAACATGTCGGCCGCCGAGTGGCGGACGCGCCGCTTGTTGCGGAAGGAGGGCATCGTTCAGACGCTGACGGTGGAGCCGAGCTTGGCCGCACGCGCCGCGCGCAGCCGAGCGAAATCCTCGCCGGCATGATGCGAGGATCGCGTCAGCGGGCTCGACGAGACCATGAGGAAGCCCTTGGCATAGGCGATGGTCTCATAGGACTTGAAGTCTTCCGGCGTCACGAAACCCATGACCGGATGATGCTTGCGGGTCGGCTGCAGGTACTGGCCGATGGTCATGAAATCGATCTCGGCGGAGCGCAGATCGTCCATCAGCTGCAGCACCTCGTTGCGCACCTCGCCGAGGCCGACCATGATGCCGGACTTGGTGAAGATGGACGGGTCCAGTTCCTTCACTCGCTGCAGCAGCCGCAGCGAATGGAAGTAGCGCGCGCCGGGCCGCACCTTCAGGTAGAGCGAGGGCACGCATTCCAGATTGTGGTTGAACACGTCCGGCCGCGCCGCGACCACCACTTCCAGCGCCCCGTCCTTGCGCAGGAAATCGGGCGTGAGAATCTCGATGGTCGTTTTCGGGCTGGTGGCGCGGATGGCGCGGATGGTGCGGGCGAAATGCTCGGCGCCGCCATCGGCCAGATCATCACGGTCGACCGAGGTGACGACGACATGCTCCAGCCCGAGCTTGGCCACCGCATCCGCCACCTTCTGCGGCTCGTCCATGTCGAGAGGGCCCGGCAGGCCGGTGCGCACATTGCAGAAGGCGCAGGCCCGCGTGCAGGTGTCGCCCATGATCATGAAAGTGGCGTGCTTCTTCTGCCAGCACTCGCCGATATTCGGGCAGCTCGCCTCCTCGCACACGGTGACGAGGCCGTTGGCGCGGACAATATCCGCGGTCTGCTGCCAGCCGGGCGTGCCGGGCGCGCGCACGCGGATCCAGTCCGGCTTCTTCAGCGCCGGGGTTTCCACCCGGTTCACCTTTTCCGGGTGACGGGGCTTTTCGAGCGCGCGATTGAGCGTGTTGAGAACCGTGACCATAGACGACCTTCCGGACGACGCGGTTTCCGGTGCGACACGCACCGGAAACGACCGCCCATTCCTAGTCCAGCCCGGCCCCGGCGTCGACCGCCTCCGGCGCAGGGCGCCCCTGCGGCAAGAGCTTCCGGGGCAGCGGCTTCCGGGGCAGCCTGCGGGGTATCAACGCCGGAACAGGCCCAGCAGGAAAAGCAGCACCACCGCGCCCACCGACGAAACGATCAGGCTGCCGATCCAGCCCGCCTGCACATTGATGCCGAGCGTGGAGAACAGCGCGGCGCCGAGAAACGAGCCGATCAGGCCGACAACCAGATTGGTGAGGAGCCCATGGCTGCGCCCCAAGGTCTTCTCCGCGATCCACCCGGCCAGGATGCCGATGATGATCGCTCCAAAAATGCCGACGCCCGTCATTCCCAAACTCCCGATGCCGCCCCTCAATGTGGCGGGCAGCTCTGCAATCGGCAAGGTCACCGTCAGCGCCGGACGGCAATAGAGAGGCAGGCGGCGCGGTCTCCCGCCCCGCCTGCCGGCGTTCACATGTGGATGGCGCGCCCATAGGCCGCGAGCACGCTCTCATGCATGGTCTCGGACACCGTCGGATGGGGGAAGACCGCGTTGATCAGTTCTTCCTCGGTGGTCTCCAGGTTCATCGCCAGCACGAAGCCCTGGATCATCTCGGTCACTTCCGCACCCACCAGATGGGCGCCGAGCAACTGGCCCGTCTTGGCATCGAAGATGGTCTTTACCAGACCCTCGGATTCGCCCAGCGCGACGGCCTTGCCGTTGCCGATGAAGGGGAAGCGGCCGACCTTGATCTCGTAGCCGGCTTCCTTTGCCCGCTTCTCGGTGAGGCCGACGGACGCCACCTGCGGCATGCAATAGGTGCAGCCGGGAACCATCAGCTTGTCCATCGGGTGGGCGTGCCCACCGGCGATGGCCTCGGCGGCGATGACGCCCTCATGCTCGGCCTTGTGCGCCAGCATGGGCGGGCCGGCGACGTCGCCGATGGCCCAAAGGCCCGGCACATTGGTGCGGCACAGCCCGTCGATCACCACGCAGCCGCGATCGGTCTTCACGCCGAGCGCCTCGAGGCCGAGATTCTCGATATTGCCGACCACGCCCACCGCGGAAATCAGCCGATCCGCCGTCAGGGTCTGCACCTTGCCGTCCGCCGTCTCGACGGTGGCGGTGACGTTGTCCGCGCCCTTCACGACCTTCGACACCTTGGCGCCGGTGAGGATCTTGATGCCCTGCTTCTCGAACCGCTTCCGCGCGTGCGCGGCGATCTCCTCGTCCTCGACGGGGAGGATCTGCGGCAGTAGTTCGACGATGGTCACATCCGAGCCCATCGCCTTGTAAAACGAGGCGAATTCGACGCCGATGGCGCCCGAGCCCATGATCAGCAGTGACTTCGGCACGCTGGCCGGGGCCAGCGCCTCGAAATAGGTCCAGATCAGCTTTTTGTCGGGCTCGATACCCGGCAGCGCGCGCGGACGGGCACCCGTGGCGATGACGATGTTCTTGGCGGTGTAGTCGCCGGCCGCCAGCGCGCCCTTGGGCGCCGGCTCGGCGGAGGACGCGACCGAGACCTTGCCGGGAGCGGTGAGCGTCGCCTGCCCCCAGATCACGTCGACCTTGTTCTTCTTGAGCAGGAAGCCGACGCCATTGCTCATCTGCGCCGCGATGCCGCGCGAGCGCTTGACCACGCCGGCAATGTCGACGCCGGTCTTCTCGGCGACGAGCCCGTAATCCTTGGCGTGCTCGATATAGTGGAAGATCTCGGCCGAGCGCAGTAGCGCCTTGGCCGGGATGCAGCCCCAGTTCGGGCAGATGCCGCCGACATATTGCCGCTCGATGACGCCGACCTTGAGCCCGAGCTGGGCGGCGCGGATGGCCCCGACATAGCCGCCGGGGCCCGAGCCGATGAAGAGAACGTCGTAGTTATTCGCCATGATCGTTCCTCAAACCAGCATCGACATCGGCTTTTCGATGATCCGCTTGAAGGCGCCGATGAGCTGCGCGCCCATGGCGCCGTCCATCACGCGATGGTCGCAGGAAATGGTGACGGTCATCACCGTCGCCACCGCAAGCTCGCCCTTCTTCACCACCGCCCGCTGCTCGCTGGCACCGACCGCCAGGATCGTCGCATGCGGAGGATTGATGATCGCGGTGAAGTCCTTGATTCCAAACATGCCGAGATTCGAAATCGCCGAGGAACCGCCCTGGTATTCGTTCGGCGCCAGCTTCTTGTTGCGGGCGCGAATCGCCAGGTCGCGGGTCTCGTTGGAGATCGCCGACAGCGTCTTGGTCTCGGCCTTGCGGATGATCGGCGTCAACAGACCCTTGCCGCCATCGATCGCCACCGCGACGCCGATGTCGGAATGCTTCAGCTTGAGGTAGCGGTCGCCACCCCACACCATGTTGGCATCCGGCACCTGCTGGAAGGCGAGCGCATAGGCCTTGATGACGAAGTCGTTGACCGAGAGCTTGTAGCCCGGCTTGCCGTCCTTCTCGGGCGCGGACTTGTTCAGCTCCTCGCGAAGCTTCAGCAGCGCGTCCACGTCGCAATCGACCGTGAGGTAGAAGGTCGGCACGGTCTGCCGCGCCTCGGTCATGCGCTGGGCGATGACGCGGCGCATGCCGTCGAGCGGGATCTCCTCGTAGGTGCCGGGCTCGTAATAGGCCTTGGCCAGTTCGAGCACCGCGGCATTCGAGGGCGCGGCGGCGGCCGGGGCCGGGGCCGGGGCCGGCGCGGGGGCCCGGGCGGCGGGCGCGGGGACAGCGGCTGCGGCTGCGGCCGGCTTGGCGGCGCCGGGCGTCGCGCCGGCGATGTCGGCGGCGACCACGCGGCCATGCGGGCCGGAGCCCTTCACATCCGCGAGTTCGACACCCTTCTCCTTCGCGAGGCGACGCGCGAGCGGCGAAGCGAACACGCGGCCGCCGGGCGTCTTGCCATTGCCGTGATCGTAGCCGCCGGATGCGGCGACGGGAGCCGGAGCGACATCCGGCGTCGCCGTCGCGGGCTCGGCAGCCTTCGGCACCTCAGCCGCGGCTTCCGCCTTGGCGGGCGCCGCGCCGGAGCCGGCGGCAACCGCCTTGACGTCCTCGCCCTCGGTGGCGAGCACGGCGATAAGCTGGTTCACCGGCACGTCGGCGGTGCCTTCCGGCACCAGGATCTTCGCCAGCGTGCCCTCGTCGATGGCCTCGACTTCCATCGTGGCCTTGTCGGTCTCGATCTCGGCAATGACGTCGCCGGGGGCGACCTTGTCACCCTCCTTCTTCAGCCATTTGGCGAGGTTGCCCTTCTCCATGGTGGGAGACAGGGCCGGCATCAGGATTTCGACGGACATGGCGCTTCTCCGACCTCAGCGATAGGTGACGGCGCGGGCGGCGTCGATGACGTCCTGCACCGAGGGCAGCGCAAGCTTTTCGAGGTTGGCGGCATAGGGCATCGGCACGTCCTTGCCGGTGACGCGCAGCACAGGGGCGTCGAGATAATCGAACGCCTTCTCCATCAGCTGGGCGACGATTTCCGCGCCGACGCCGGACTGGTGCCAGCCCTCTTCCACCGTCACGCAGCGGCCGGTCTTCTTCACCGAGGCGAGGATGGTGTCGACGTCCATCGGGCGGATCGTGCGCAGGTCGATCACCTCCGCCTCGATGCCGAGCTTGGAGAGCTCTTCCGCCGCCTTGAGCGCGTAGTTCATGCCGATGGACCAGGCCACCAGCGTCACATCCTTGCCCGGCCGGGCGATCTTCGCCTTGCCGATCGGCACGGTGTAGTCGTCGAGCTTGGGCACCGGCGAGGCGTGACCGTACAGGATCTCGTTCTCAAGGAAGATGATCGGGTTGGGGTCGCGGATCGCCGACTTCAGCAGGCCCTTGGCATCGGCCGCCGTATAGGGCGCGACGACCTTGAGACCGGGAACATGGCTGTACCAGGCGGTGTAGTCCTGGCTGTGCTGGGCGGCGACGCGGGCGGCGGCGCCGTTGGGGCCGCGGAACACGATGGAGCAGTGCACCTGCCCGCCCGACATATAGAGCGTCTTGGCGGCCGAGTTGATGATCTGGTCGATCGCCTGCATGGCGAAGTTGAACGTCATGAACTCGACGATCGGCTTCAGCCCGGCAAAGGCCGCGCCGACGCCGACGCCGGCGAAGCCGTGCTCGGTGATCGGCGTATCGATGACGCGCCGCGCGCCGAATTCCTGCAGCAGCCCCTGGGTGATCTTGTAGGCGCCCTGATACTCGGCGACCTCTTCGCCCATGACGAAGACGTCACCGTCGCGGCGCATTTCCTCGGCCATGGCATCGCGCAGCGCTTCGCGCATGGTCTGGTTGACGAACTCGGTGCCGGCCGGCACGTCCGGCTCGGGCAGCGCTTCGGGCTGCGGGGGCGTGGCGACGGCCGAATGGATGATGGCGGGAGCGGCCGGCGCCGCGCTGGCGACGGGCGAGGGCTGGAGCGGCGGCGCCTCGGCCGGAGCAGCCTCGGCCGCCTTGGGCACGGGCGCGCTCGCCGCGCTGGCATCCTCGCCATCGGCCAGGATCACCGCGATGGGCGTATTGACGGCGACATCCTGCGTGCCCTCGGGCACCAGGATCTTGCCGAGCGTGCCCTCGTCGATCGCCTCGACCTCCATCGTGGCCTTGTCGGTCTCGATCTCGGCGATCACGTCGCCGGACTTGACCGTGTCGCCCTCTTTCTTGAGCCACTTGGCGAGATTGCCTTTCTCCATGGTCGGAGAAAGGGCAGGCATAAGAACTTCGGTCGGCATGGCGGCGTTCCCCAGAAAGAACGTGCGGCGAGATCGCGCGTCACTGCGTGTGTGCCGGCGGCACGAACGTCAGGTTGCTGTAGACAGCCATCGAGGAGATGGCGACGAGGAGGGCGAGAAAGAAGGCGACCAGCATCTTGTTGAGGCTGGCGGATATATCGGCGGGAACGCCGGCCGCCTGCCGCGCCCCGAAGGGCCAGAAGGCAACCAGCAGCCTCGCGGCGACGCCAGCCTTGCGGCGGACGGCCAGGCCATAGGCGAGGCGCACCGCCAATGCCCAGATGACCACCGCCGCCGAACCACCGGCGACGAGCCCAACCCAGAACATGCCGGCGAGCATCGACGCGCCCCGCCGCTCAGCGATGGATGTCGGTATAGAGCTCGGACGGATCCGGCTCCGGGTCGTGGCTGGCGAAATCGGCCGCCGCGTTCATCACGTCGCGGATCTCGGCGTCGATCGCCTTCAGCTCTTCCTCGCTCGCCCAGCTCTTCTCAAGCAGCCGCGCCCGCACCTGCTCGATCGGATCGTGCTCGGTACGCATCTTCTGCACCTCCTCCTTCGACCGGTACTTGGCCGGGTCGGACATGGAGTGGCCGCGATAGCGATAGGTGAGCATTTCGAGGATGTAGGGGCCCTTGCCGGAGCGGGCGAATTCCACCGCGCGCTGCCCGGCGGCCTTCACCGCCCGAACATCCATGCCGTCGACCTGTTCGCCGGGAATGTTGAAGGAGGTGCCGCGCTTGGAAAAATCGGTCTGGGCGGAAGCGCGGCTCACCGCGGTGCCCATCGCGTATTTGTTGTTCTCGATGATGTAGACGACCGGCAGCTTCCAGAGCTCCGCCATGTTGAAGCTCTCATAGACCTGCCCCTGGTTGGCGGCACCGTCGCCGAAATAGGTCAGGCAGACATTGCCGTTCTGGCGGTAGGCGTCGGCGAAGGCGAGGCCGGTGCCGAGCGAGACCTGCGCGCCGACAATGCCGTGGCCGCCGTAGAAGCCCTTGTCGGTGCTGAACATGTGCATCGAGCCGCCCTTCCCCTTGGAATAGCCGCCGCGCCGGCCGGTCAACTCGGCCATCACACCCTTGGGATCCATGCCGGTGGCCAGCATGTGGCCATGGTCGCGATAGCCGGTGATGACCTGATCACCCTGCTTGAGCGCGGCCTGCATGCCGACGACGACGGCTTCCTGGCCGATATAGAGGTGGCAGAAACCACCGATCAGGCCCATGCCGTAGAGTTGGCCGGCCTTTTCCTCGAAGCGGCGAATCTCCAGCATCTGGCGATAGGCTTCGAGTTCTTCCGCCTTGGAGAATTCGAGCGTCGAGGGGGTGCCCCCCGAAGACTTGTCGGCGCGCCGCGCCGCGCTACGGGCGGTTTTGGGGGCAGCGGTTCCGACGGTATTGCTGACGGCCGACTTCTTCGCGGCAGTTACCATGGCGCATCCTCAGCTCGCGAGTGACCTGCGAGCTTCATAACGCACCTTTCCACGCGGCGCTACGCCTGGAATGCAATGCTGCAACGCACAACATATTGTACGCGCATAGGTTTCTTGTAATTAACTGATTTCAGGTTAATTCGGCTATTTAACTTATTTCAAGTTAAGCATTTGCAATCGCAGAATTTCCTGTTCGAACGCTTCTGGCATCCAATATGCCGGATGCCGGGCAACGGCACCCATCACGGCGCCCTTTCCGCGTCCGGGCCGCGCAGCAGCACGAGATCCCTGGGGTGAACGAGGTTCAGCAGCAGCCGCGCCTCTTCGTCCAGCATGTCGGCATCGATGCGTTCGGAGGAGAGCAGGCGCACCTTCGCCTCGATCGCCTCGCGCTGGGCGCGAATCTTGTCGCGCTCCTCGATGAGTTCGGCGCGCTGCTGTTCGAAGCCGCGACGGGCGAGCAGCCCGTACTGGCCGTTATAGCCCTGGAAGGCAAAGTAACCGATGAGCGCAGCCGCCCCGAGATGCAGGGTGACGGTCTGCAGGATGGATCGCCAGCGTGTACGTATGATCATGAAAACGGAGCCTAACCGTCTCCGGTTGAGGCTCCGTTAACCGTGATGGCCGGAAGCGCGCTTCCGGAAGTTTTTGGCTCGGTCAGGCGAGCGCCTTCAGCGCCGCGCGGCCGGCATAGATGGCCTGCGGGCCCAGTTCCTGCTCGATGCGCAGCAGCTGGTTATACTTGGCGGTGCGGTCGGAGCGCGCCAGCGAACCGGTCTTGATCTGCCCGCAATTGGTCGCCACCGCGAGATCGGCGATGGTCGAATCCTCGGTCTCGCCCGAGCGGTGCGACATGACGGCGGTGTAGCCGGCCTTGTGCGCCATCTCGACCGCGTTGAGCGTCTCGGTGAGCGAGCCGATCTGGTTGACCTTCACCAGGATGGAATTGGCCACGCCCTGCTTGATGCCGGCTTCGAGCCGCGTGACATTGGTGACGAACAGGTCGTCGCCGACCAGCTGGCACTTGGAGCCGATGGTCTCGGTGAGCAGCTTCCAGCCCGCCCAATCGTCTTCCGCCATGCCGTCCTCGACGGTGACGATGGGATAGCGCGCGACGAGATCGGCGAGATACTTCACCTGCGTCTCGATATCGCGAACGGTTCCCTCGCCTTCATAGTCATAGGCGCCGTTCTTGAAGAACTCGGTGGCGGCGCAGTCGAGGCCGATGAACACATCCTCGCCCGGCCGGTAGCCGGCGGCCTCGATGGCCTTCACCACGAAGGCGAGCGCGGCATCCGCCGAGGGCAGGTTGGGGGCGAAGCCGCCCTCGTCGCCGACATTGGTGTTGTGCCCGGCGTCCTTGAGCGCCTTTTTCAGCGTGTGGAAGATCTCCGCGCCGGTGCGCAGGCCTTCCGCGAAGGTGGGCGCGCCGGCCGGCAGAATCATGAATTCCTGGAAGTCGATCGGGTTGTCGGCATGGGCGCCGCCATTGATGATGTTCATCATCGGCACCGGCAGCACGCGCGCGTTCACGCCGCCGACATAGCGGTAGAGCGGCACGTCGCGGGCAGCGGCCGCCGCCTTGGCAAGCGCCAGCGAGACGCCGAGAATCGCGTTCGCTCCGAGCCGTGCCTTGTTCGGCGTGCCGTCCAGCTCGATGAGGATCTGGTCGATCGCCGCCTGGTCCTCGGCATCCATGCCGCCGACGGCGTCGAAGATCTCGCCATTGACGGCGTCGACCGCCTTGAGAACGCCCTTGCCGAGATAGCGGCCCTTGTCGCCGTCGCGCAGTTCGACAGCCTCATGCGCGCCGGTCGAGGCGCCCGAGGGAACGGCCGCGCGGCCCTTGGAACCGTCTTCCAGAACGACATCGACCTCGACGGTCGGATTGCCGCGGCTGTCCAGAATTTCACGCCCGATGATATCGACAATGGCGGTCATGCGTTTCCCCACTTCCTCAGCTGCCTCGACCGGAGGCCAAGCGCGCTTCTACTCGACCGCCATGACATGCGAAAGAGGTGCCACAGAGACACCCGCATGCCGCGCCGGCCGTCCGCCGGCCCAAGCGCCCCAGTGCCCAGTGCCCAGTGCCCAGGAGAGGATGCATGACCGATACCCCGCTGCAGCTCGGCCGCGCCACGCAATGGCCGGCCTCCCCCGAGGAAGCGGTGCTCGACCGCGTGCCGAACCCGCAGGCCGACACGCTCTATGTCGCCCGCTTCACCTGCCCGGAATTCACCTCGCTCTGCCCCGTGACCGGCCAGCCGGACTTCGCGCATCTGGTGATCGACTACGTGCCGAAGGACTGGCTGGTCGAATCGAAATCGCTGAAGCTCTATCTCGCCAGCTTCCGCAACCACGGCGCCTTCCATGAGGACTGCACGGTCGCGGTGGGGCGCCGTATTCACGACCTGCTGGCGCCGCACTGGCTGCGCATCGGCGGCTACTGGTATCCGCGCGGCGGCATGCCGATCGACGTGTTCTGGCAGAGCGGCGCGCCGCCGGCCGATATCTGGCTGCCCGACCAGGGCGTGCCGACCTATCGCGGGCGGGGGTGAATTCGACAGATGCCGTGTCCCGGGCCAGCGGCGTCGCAGGCGAAGCGCGGAGCCGGGCCCGGCGCAGGAATCCGCCGAAGGCGCTTCAAAGATAACTATGGAGGCGGCGCCAAATCTCCCCTGGATCCCGGACCGGCCGCTCGACGCGCGGCGGGTCCGGGAAACGAAGGCAGTTCCCCGCCCCTACTCCACCGTGACCGATTTGGCGAGGTTGCGGGGCTGGTCGACATCCGTGCCCATGTGCACCGCCGTGTGATAGGCGAGCAGCTGCACCGGGATGGCATAGACCAGCGGCGCGATCAGCGGATCGACATCGGGCAGGATCAGCGTCGCTTCGGTCTCCAGCGCCGCCCGCCGGGCGCCCGCCGCGTCGGTCAGCAGGATGATGCGCCCGCCGCGCGCGGCGACCTCCTGCATGTTCGAGACCGTCTTGTCGAACACGGAATCATGCGGGGCGATGACCACAACCGGCATCTTCTCGTCGATCAGCGCGATCGGCCCGTGCTTCAGTTCGCCCGCGGCATAGCCCTCGGCGTGGATATAGGAGATTTCCTTCAGCTTCAGCGCGCCTTCGAGCGCCAGCGGATAGGCGGTGCCGCGGCCGAGATAGAGCACGTCGCGCGTCTGGGTGAAGCTGCGCGCCAGATGCTCGATCGTCGGGCCGAGCTTGAGCGCCTCGTTCATGAGACGCGGCAGCTCGATCAACGCCCGCACCAGCCGCTTTTCCTCCGCGGCGGACAGCACCCCGCGCGCCCGGCCGGCCGCGACCGCCAGCGCCGCGAGGGTCGCCAGCTGGCAGGTGAAGGCCTTGGTCGAGGCGACGCCGATCTCTGGCCCGGCGAGCGTGGGCAGCGCGACATGCGCCTCGCGCGCGATGGTCGAGGTGGGCACGTTCACCACGGCGAGCACGCTCTGCCCATTGTCCCGGGCATAGCGTAGCGAGGCCAGCGTGTCGGCGGTTTCGCCCGACTGGGAGATGACCAGCATCAGTCCGTTGGGATCGAGCGGAGCCTCGCGGTAGCGGAACTCGGAGGCGACATCGATCTCGACCGGCAGCCGCGCCAGCGCCTCGAACCAGTAGCGCGCCACCAGGCCGGCATAATAGGCTGTGCCGCAGGCGGCGATGCACATGCGGTTCAGCTTGGCGAAGTCGAACGGCAGATCCTCGGGCAGCCGCACCGTCTCGTTCGCCATGTCGATGTAATGGCCGAGCGTGTGGGCGACCACTTCGGGCTGCTCGTGCATTTCCTTGGCCATGAAATGGCGGAAATTGCCCTTCTCCACCATGAAGGCGGCGGCCGTGGTCTTCTGCGGCGCACGCACGACTACCTCGTTCGCGGCGTCGCGGATCACCGCGCCGTCGCGCGTGAGCACGGCCCATTCGCCGTCGTCGAGATAGGCGATCGTGTCGGTGAACGGCGCCAGCGCGATGGCGTCCGAGCCGAGGAACATCTCGCCCCTTCCATAGCCCACCGCCAGCGGGCTGCCCTTGCGCGCGCCGATCAGCAGGTTGTCGTCGCCGTCGAACAGGAAGACGAGGGCGAAGGCGCCCTGCAGCCGGGGCAACGAATTGGCGACCGCTTCCATCGGGCTGCGGCCGTGGTTCATCTCGCGGCTGACAAGATGGGCCACAACCTCGGTATCGGTCTCGCTCTCGAAATTGGCGCCGTCGGCCAGCAATTCCTCGCGCAGGTCGCGGAAATTCTCGATGATGCCGTTATGCACCACCGCGACCCGCGTCGTGGCGTGCGGGTGAGCATTGGCGACGCTGGGCCGGCCATGGGTCGCCCAGCGCGTGTGGCCGATGCCGATATGGCTGGCGAGCGGGGCATCCGCCAGCACCGTCTCCAGGTTGCGCAGCTTGCCCTCGGCGCGCCGGCGCGTGAGGTGCCCGCGCTCCAATGTGGCAATGCCGGCGGAGTCATAGCCGCGATACTCAAGGCGCCGCAGCGCATCCACGAGACGGTCGGCGACCGGTGCCGTTCCGACGATGCCGATAATTCCACACATGAGGCGGCCATTCTCCGTGATATCGCGCTGCGAAGCGGCGACGAGCGGGGCCGATTTAGCGGGCGCTCACCGCAATACCGAAATCAAATCAGGTATCGCTTCGTTTCGTCGCATGTCTATTTCTTGGCATGTCTATTTCTTGGGCGTGAGCCCGGCCGCCAGACGTTCGCGCAGCCGCACCGCCCAGCCCGGCTTGTTGACCTGCCGGGCACGGGCAATGGCGAGCGCATCCGCCGGCACGTCTTCGGTGATGATCGACCCCGTGCCGATATAGGCACCGTCGCCCACGCTGACCGGAGCGACCAGCAGACTGTTGGTGCCGATGAAGGCATTGGCGCCGATCACCGTGCGGTGCTTGCGGAAGCCGTCATAATTGCAGGTGATGGTGCCCGCGCCGATATTGGTATTGGCGCCGACGCTGGAGTCCCCGACATAGGACAGGTGGTTGACCTTCACGCCCGGTGAAAGCTCCGCCGCCTTGATCTCCACGAAATTGCCGACATGCACCCCCTCCCCGAGATTCGCCCCGGGCCGCAGCCGGGCGAAGGGGCCGACAATGGCGCCCGCCCCCACATGGGCGCCCTCGACATGGCTGAAGGCGCGGATGGTGGCGCCCGCCTCCACGCTGACGCCCGCGCCGAACACAACATTCGGCTCGACCACCACGTCCCGGCCCAGCCGCGTGTCGGCGCTGAAGAACACCGTGTCCGGCGCCACCAGCGTGGCTCCGCCCTCCAGCGCGCGCCGGCGCAGGCGCGCCTGCAGGATCGCTTCCGCCTCGCTGAGCTGGACGCGGCTGTTGACGCCCGCCACCTCTTCCACCGGCGCCTCGACGATACCCGCGACACGCCCCTGCGCACGGGCGATCTCGACCGCGTCGGTGAGGTAGAATTCGCGCCTGGAATTGGCATCGCCGATGGCGTCGATGAGGCCGAGCACCGCGCGCCCGTCAAACGCCATCAGCCCGGCATTGCACAGGCCGATGGCACGCTCTTCAAGGCTCGCCTCCTTTTCCTCGCGAATGGCGAGGAGTTCGCCCTCCCGCGTCACCAGCCGACCATAGCCGGCAGGGTTTTCGGGCCGGAAGCCGAGCACCGCCACCGCCGCGCCCGAGGCCAGCGGCGCGCGCAAGGCCAGCACCGTCTCGCCCCGCACCAGCGGCGTGTCGCCATACATGATGACGACATCGTCATGGCCCTCCGCCAGCGCCTCGCGCGCAGCCAGAACGGCATGGGCGGTGCCCCGGCGCTCGGACTGCACGAAAATGGCGGCGCCAGGTGCGCTGCGGCGCACCTCCTCCGCCACGGCCTGATGATCGGGGCCGACGACCACGGCGAGGCGCGACGCGCCGGCGGCCAGCGCGGCGTCCAGCACATGGCTCACCATCGCCCGGCCGGCGACCTTGTGGAGTACCTTTGGCTGGGCAGACAGCATCCGCGTGCCCTCTCCGGCCGCGAGAACGATGACGAGCAGGCTGCGCATGCGCATGAAACTCCTGAGGGCGGGGAACTCCTGAGGGCGGGAGGCTCCCGAGGGCAGGTGTGGCTGTCTAGCGCACCCCGGCGCCGGCCGGAAGCAGCGCCCCCGGCGCGCGGGCGCATCGGGTGAATTGATCGCCGGCCCGCGTCGTGCCATCCAGAGGCGGGTCGAGGAGACCGGAGGAGATCACGCCTTGGCTTACCGCAACTTCCTGCCCGGCCCGCGCGCCACGCATCTGGTCATCGCGCTTGGCGCCTTCGCGCTCGGCTGGGCCATCTACATGCGCTACGCGCTGGTCGAGCAGTCGGCCGTCGGCCTTGCCTGCCGGGGCGTTGAGACGTCCACCTGCGAGACGCGCGCGCTGGTCATCACGCTCTATGGCTATTCGGCCTTCGGCATCGCGGCGATCGTCACCTCGCTCATCCAGCTGGTTCGCCCCTCGGTGCCGATGTTCATCGTGGCGCTGATGGCCACGGCGATCGGAGTGGTGATGTACAATAACAACCTCGCCTCGCTCGCCGCCGGCCTGCTGCTCATCTCGTTCGCCCGGCCGTGGCGAGCCGCGCAAGCGTGAGCGACAGCACCACCAGGAGCGCGCCCGTCCACAGTCCCTGCCAGTTGGCGAAGGTCTCGTTGAGGGCGATGTAGAGCCCGCTGCCGAGGAAGATCGCGGCGGCGAGTGCCTCGGCCTGCCGGCCCTGCACCCCCTCGCGTGCCGGCGCCACCATCGCATAGAAGGCGAAGGCGGCGATGATCGGCGTCAGGCCGGCGAACTGGAAGTCCTTGTAGCGCGGGTCGAAGACCAGCCCGAAGGCGATCTGCACCGCCAGCACCACAGAGGCGGCGAGCAGGAAGGCCACCCCGCGCTCCAGCACGGTCCAGCCGGTCAGCAGGGCGGGGTTGAGCGCGGCCGCCAGCGTCACCAGCCGCGCCCGCGCGCCGATCGCCACCGCGCAGGCGAGCGGCACGGCGAGTGCCAGCACCAGCATGGCGATGCCGCGTATCCAGCCGCCGGCGCCCAGGCTTTCCACCGACACGGTGGCGATGAGCCGGCCATACATCAGGCCGGCGAAGAAGGCGGTGCCCGACACGGCGAGCCAGTGGCGCGTCTCCAGAGCCGCGGCACCGGCGCGGCGACGGCCAAGGGCAGCCGCGCCGAAGATGCCGCCGGCGACGGCGAGGCCCACCAGCGCCTGCCACATCCAGCCGGGATGATCGGAAACCGGCTGCCCCCAGGCAAACTTGAAGTCGCGCGAATAGGCGTCGAGAAAGCCCCAATGGCCGCCGACCGTGCCTTCCGAGGCGCGCTTCCACGGCTGGTCGAACGCCTCGATCACGTTGAGGCGATAGTTTTTTTCCTTGGCGAGCGCGAGCAGTTGCTGGATGACGTTGGCCTGGTTCGAGGGCGAGGGCAGCGCCCCCTCGCGCATGCGCCCCTCGCTCGGCCAGCCGGTTTCGCCGATCAGGATATCCTTGCCGGCAAAGACCTTGCCCACATGCTGCCGAATCTCGTCGAGATGGGCGACGGATTTCTCCGCCGCCACCGGCAGGTCCTCCCAGAATGGCAGGATATGCACGGTGACGAAATCCACCGAGTTTGCCAGATCGCGGTTGCGCTCCCAGAACTCCCACACATCGGCATAGGTGACCTGAACCGAGGCCGGCACCTTCGCGCGCACGTCCTTGATGAGCGCGGCGAGGTCCACGGCGGACTGCTCGCCGCGCAGCAGCACCTCGTTGCCGACGATCACCGCCTTGATGACGTCGGGATTCTCCTGCGCCGCCTTCACGGCGGCGTCGATCTCGATGCGGTTATTGGCGGGGTCGCGACCGATCCATATGCCCTGCAGCACGGTCAGTCCGTGCTTGCGCGCCAGTTCGGGCACCACGTGCAGGCCCATCTCGGTGGAATAGGTGCGCACGCACTGGGTGATCTTGGACAGGCGCTCGAAATCGTCGTCGATCTGCCACGCGGGAATGACGAGCCCCGCATTGAAGGGCGACTGGCCCGGCCGGAACGGGGCGTAGGAGACGCAGGGCAGCTTCTCGCCCGCCGCCAGCGGCGAAACGGGCGCGGGCACGGGATGACCCAGCCACGCCCAGACGGCGACGATCGCCACACCGACAATGGCGGCGAGCGCGAAGGGAAGTCGCATGCGCAGGTACTCCGGAAGGAACGGGCCGAAGGAGAAGGAGCCGGCCGCTGGCGGTCCGCGGCGGCACACAGGCCTGCTTTCTAGCCTTGGCCGGGCGGTCGGGGAAGCGCCTGTGTGCGAAAGGGACACACCGAAGGGCGCGCATGCAGGGGGATGGCGTGCGCGGCTGTCGTCATGCTGACAAAATCCAACGCTTCACCTAGTGTCCTTCCGCTCTCTTCCTCTTTCGCGTGTGACGTTTCCCATCATGTTATCCTTCATACGTCCTTTTGCCGCCCTGATGATCGGCGGCGTTGTCCTTGCGGCAGCCACCGCCGGTGGCGCCGTCGCCCAGAACAGCGCCCCGGAACAGAAGCCGGCTGAACAGAAATCGCCCGATGAACAGGCCAAGGAAGAGGCGCAGCGCCGCTCCGTGGAGGAGTACGCCGAGGCGGCCAAGCTCGCCGGCAATGCCGGCCTGCCGGAATGCGTGTGGAGCGGGCGGCGCATCGTGATGCTGCTGTGGCGCGACGATATCGACACCGCCCGTCGCCACATGGACCTCTACGAACGCTTCGGCTGCCCGACCGAACACCTCAAGATCGCGTTCCGCTGCCTGGTCCGGCAGGGCAATATCGATACGAAGTCGCAGGAGCGCCTGTCCGAGCGCGTCCAGAGCTGCTGGGTGAACCCGGATGCGCCGCCCCCGGCGCCCGCGACTGCCGCTCCCGCAGCGCAATGAAATCATGTCACAGCCGCGGCTGTGACATGGCGCCGCCACAGAGCGGAACCAAATTCCGGATGCATGCGTTTGCTGAGCGCGTGGGGGTTTCGGGCGGGCCGGGTTGATTCTGCCGCACTGCCCTCATGAATCTGCTGCAAATGCGTTAAACTTGAATTATATATCTCCCGTTCCTCATTCATCTGGTGGGTTAGTCTCATGCGTCCCGCTGTTCGTGTCGCTGCCGCCGCCCTGGCGGTCGTCACGTCCGTGCATGCTTTTGCGTGGTTTGCGATGCGGGAGCAGGTGAGCGCTCCCGCTGTGCCGGACCGCTTTGCCAGCATGTCCTTTGCGCCCTATGGCCGCGATGCCAATCCCGACAAGGGTCAGGGCACGACGGAGGCGCAGATCCGCGCCGACATCGACGCGGTGGCGCCCTACACCAAGGCGGTGCGCACCTATGCCTCCACCGGCGGGCTGGACATGGTGCCGCGCCTCGCCGCCGAGGACGGGCTGAAGGCCACCGTCGGCGCGTGGATCGACAAGGACGAGAAGCGCAACGAGGCGGAGATCGCCAACGCGCTCGACGCCGCGCGCAAGAACTCGAACGTCACGGGCATCGTGGTCGGCAACGAGTCGATCCTGCGCGCCGAAAAGACGCCCGAGGAACTGATCGCCATCATCCGCAAGGTGAAGAGCCAGACCAACGTCCCGGTAACGACCGGCGAGACGTGGGACGTCTGGATGGATCACCCGGAGCTGGTATCGGCGGTCGACTATATCGCCGCTCACATCCTGCCCTATTGGGAAGGCGTGCCCGCCAACCAGGTGGTCGATCGCTCGATCAACATCTATGAGCGCCTGCGCGCCGCCTATCCCGGCAAGCGCATCGTCATCGCCGAGTTCGGCTGGCCGAGCGGCGGCTATAACCGCGACGGCGCGGTGCCCGGCGAACTTGAGCAGGCCCAGATCATCCGCGATTTCGCCTCCCGCGCCGATGCGCTCGGCATCGAATACAATCTGATCGAGGCGTTCGACGCCCCGTGGAAGAGCTTCGAAGGCAGCGTCGGCCAGTATTGGGGCGTTCTCGACGCCAATCGCGCGCCCAAGTTCCCGCTCTCCGGCCCGCTCGTCGCCTCCAACTATACCGAGACGGCCGCCATCGCGCTGCTGCTGGGCATAGCCTTCTCCATCCCCGTCTTCCGCATCGGCCGGCTCACCTTCACGCAGGCGGCCGTCATGTCGGGCGCCGCGGCGCTGGTCGGCGCCTGGATCGCCACCGTCACCGACTACTGGCTGACCCACTACGTCGTCGGCGGCAACAAGGTGACATTCGTCGCCAGCATCGTGCTGCTGGTGCCGCTGGTCGTGATCATGCTGTACCGGGTCGAGGAACTCGCCACCATCGCCTTCGGCAAGACGCCGCAGCGGCTGCTGCGCAACGCCGCGCTCGCGATGCCGACCCGCACGCCCAAGGTCTCGATCCATATCCCGGCCTACAAGGAGCCGCCGGAGATGCTGAAGCAGACGCTGGACAGCGTCGCGCGGCTCAACTGGCCGAACTTCGAGTGCCTGGTCATCATCAACAACACGCCGGATCCCGCCTTCTGGGAGCCGATCGAGGCGCATTGCCGCGAGCTTGGCGATCGCTTCAAGTTCCTCAACCTGCCGAAGGTGGAAGGCTTCAAGGCCGGCGCGCTGCGCATCGCCATGCAGAAGACCGCCCCGGATGCCGAGATCATCGGCGTCATCGATGCCGATTATGTCGTGGATCCGAACTGGCTGCGCGACCTCGTGCCGACTTTCGAGGACCCCACCGTCGGCATCGTGCAGGCACCGCAGGAGCACCGCGACGGCGATCGCAGCCTGATGCACGAGGCGATGAACGCCGAATATGCCGGCTTCTTCGATATCGGCATGGTCCAGCGCAACGAGCATGACGCCATCGTCGTGCACGGCACCATGTGCCTCATCCGCCGCGCCGCCATGGTCGAGGCCGGCGACTGGTCGAGCGACACGATCTGCGAGGACACCGATCTCGGCCTCTCCATCGTCGAGCGCGGCTGGAAGAGCCAGTACACCAACACCCGCTACGGCTGGGGCCTGCTGCCGGACGATTTCGCCTCGTTCAAGAAGCAGCGTCATCGCTGGGCCTATGGCGGGATGCAGATCGTCAAGAAGCACTGGCGCAACATGCTGCCCAACGGGGGCACCCGCCTCACCTCGGCGCAGCGCCGCGAGTTCAGCATCGGCTGGGTCTCATGGCTCGGCTCGGAGAGCATCGGTGCGCTCGCGGCCGTCCTGTCGCTCGCCTGGGTGCCGTTTGTGCTCGGCCTCGGCATCGCGGTGCCGGCGCGCATCCTCACCGTGCCGATCGTGTTCTGCTTCGGCATCTATGTGCTGCATTTCTGCGCGCTCTACCGGCTGCGTGTCGCCACCACGCCGCTGCGCATGCTGGGTGCGGCCATCGCCGCCATGGCGGTGCAGTTCACCGTGGCCAAGGCGGTCTATGACGGCTTCCGCTACAAGGACCTCGCCTTCGCCCGCACCGCCAAGGGCAGTTGGCTGGCCAATGCTGCCCGCGCTTTCCCGGCGCTGCCGGAAGCGGTGATCGGTGGCGGGCTGCTGCTCTCGGCCATCGCGCTGCGCATGACCAACTGGCATGCCGTGGTGGAGATCAACCTGTTCGCCCTCGCGCTGGCGGTGCAGTCTCTTCCCTTCCTGGCCGCTGCCTTCATCGGCTGGCTGGAAGGTTCGCCGCTGAACCTGTTCGCCACCTGGCGCGCGCTGGGTGCCCGCGCCCAGGCCCTGCTGCCCGGTCGCGCGATCCGCGATAGCGAGCCGATGACCGAGAAGATCCGCTCCTGACCGCAACGGATCGGCACATCTGACGAAAAAGGCCCGGGAGCGATCCCGGGCCTTTTTCCGTTTGCCGTCCGGCCACGGCCGACGTCAGGTCACGGCCGGCTCGAATACCAGCGTGGCGCCGAGGCCGGCCTGGGCGCTGATGACGATGATGCCTTCGATTTCCTCCGCCGCCATGCGCGAGGAAGCCACACGCCGGCGGGCCTTGTCGATGTCGGAGACGGCGAATCGGGTGGCGACCAGGCGCAGCCCTTCCTCGGGCGGGGCGGCGACGCCGAAACGCTCGGTGAACAGCGCGTGGCTCATCAGGTCGACATCGCCGCGCGGGGTCTTGGCGATGTGCCAGCCATCCACCGCGCGGCGGAAGGGCGCATCGGTGAAGGCGGCGAGGAAGGGCAGGTGCCGCTCCGGCTCGGCGGCCGCCAGCACCACGCCCGCGACGCCGGTCGTTGTGTTCATGTGCCGCTGCAGGTCGGGCGCCCAGAAATTCTCCGGCCGCAACTGCTTGCAGGTGAAGAAGCCGGTATGCGGCGAGGCCGGATCGCGCGCGAAGGCGAGGGTGAACGCCACCTCGACGTCCGACCCGTCGGGCCGCTTGCCGGTGCGGGCAAAGTCAAACAGCTCGAATCCCCCGAAGCCCTCCGTATCGAAGGCCAGCTTGTCGGCCGCGGGATCGCGCCCCTCCAGCACGAGCATGGAGAGGCCCTGCCCCACATCATCGAGAAAATCGCGATTGAAGGCGCCGAAGGAGAACTTGCCGTCCTCGTGAGGCGGAATCGCCTCGGGGTCGGCGATCTCCAGCAATTCGACAAAGAAGCCGGGCGTCTGGATCAGCCGGTTATGCGTGCCCCAGGGGTGGCGATTGCGCGCCCCCACGGTGAAGCCCAGCATGTCGTAGAGTTCCCCTGCGGCCTCCAGATCACGGACGACATGGACGACATGATCGAGACCTCGAGCCACCGGCACGTTCCTTCATTCAGAACCCGTTCCGATCAGGATGGCAGCACCCGATCAAAAACGGCTCTTGTTTCAAGAGCTTGAGCCTGACCCCTCGGGATCACGCTGTGGGACCGGCGGCGCCCAGGTCGCACCTGCCGGGACTTCGCGAATCCCAGGGATGAGAGCACGGCGCGGATGGGGGAGGCAACGACGTCCGGGCCACACACGTGGGCAAACGTGCCCCGGGCGCGCGTTCCTTGACGCTCGGCTTATGCGGCAGGCGCAAACTCCCGATCGAAAAACAACGCGGCACGGGCCAAATCTGGCGGCGCGGGCCCTTCGGCCCGAGGGAGTTGACAATGATCCGCCTGTTGCGCCGCTGGCTTGTCGGCGCGTTCAAACGCCTCGACAACCGGTTCACCGATGCCGCCACACTGCATGGCCGCTACTGCGTCAGCGACGCCAAGCTGCGCCGCCACGACCTCAGCCAAGCCGCGGCGCCGGCGGCTGGCCATTGACCAGGAGCAGGTCGCTCTCGTCCTTCAGGCTCACGCCGGTCAGCCGCCGCGCCAGCGCCTGCCCCAGCAGCCAGGCGAGCTTGAAGGCAGCCTGGTCGTGCGAGAGCCCCTCGCCGCGCACATTGGAAATGCAATTGCGCTCGGCATCGGTGCGCCCTGCGCGCGGCGCGAAGGTGAGGTAGAGGCCGAGGCTGTCGGGCGAGGAAAGCCCGGGCCGCTCGCCGATCAGCACCACCACGGCCTCGGCCCGGAGCGCCTCGCCCACCTCGTCGCCCAGCGCGACGCGCGCCTGGCTGGCGATCGCCACCGGGGCGACCCGCCATCCCGCCTCCGCGATTCGCCCCTTGAACGCGGCGAGAAACGGCACTGCCTGCGCATGGATCGCGGTCGAGGACAGGCCGTCCGCTACCACGATGGCGAGATCCCGAGGCGGGAATGCGCCCGCTCGCAGCACGGCGCGGCTCGCGTCCGACAGGCGGCGGCCGAGATCGGGACGGCGCAGATAGGCGTCGCGCGCTGGTGCGGCGGAGGCGAGTTCGAGCGTCTCGAAGCCCAGCGCGGCAATCTCCCCCGCCATGCGCGCGGAATCGAACGGCGCGTGCACCGCGTCGCGTGCCTGCGCATGGGCGAGCGCGAAGCGCAGCACCTCGCGGGTCGGCAGCCCGGTTCCCACCCGTCCCAGCGCGATTCGCGCGGGGGTGATGCCGGCCAGCCGGCTCCACGAATCCTCGATGCGATATTCCCCGCCCTCGATCACAGGATCGGCCGGCACGCCCGCCTCCTTTGCCGGCTGTTCTTCGCTTTCCGGTTTGCTCATGCCGCCAGTTCCCGCGCGGCCACGAGCAGCGGATGATTGCCGCGCTGCGTCTTCAGCCGTCCGTCCGGCCCGGTAATGCCCATGGCCTGCAGCCAGGCCTCGAATTCCGGCGCCCGCTTCAGGCCGAGCACCTCGCGCAGGTAAAGCTGATCGTGGAACGAGGTGGACTGGTAGTTCAGCATCACGTCGTCGGAGCCGGGAATGCCCATGATATAGGTGACGCCGGCCGCGCCGAGCAGCGTCATCAGCGTGTCCATGTCGTCCTGGTCGGCCTCGGCATGGTTGGTGTAGCAGACGTCGCAGCCGAGCGGCACGCCCATCAGCTTGCCGCAGAAATGGTCCTCCAGACCGGCGCGGATGATCTGCTTGCCGTCATAGAGATATTCCGGCCCGATGAAGCCGACCACGGTGTTCACCAGCAGCGGCTTGAAGGGGCGGGCCACCGCATAGGCGCGCGCCTCCAGCGTCTGCTGGTCGACACCGTGATGGGCGTTGGCGGAGAGCGCGGAGCCCTGCCCGGTCTCGAAATACATCACATTGTCGCCCAGCGTGCCGCGCTTCAGCGAGAGCGCCGCCTCGCGGCCTTCCCTCAAGACGGCGAGATCGATGCCGAAGGACGCGTTCGCCGCCTGCGTTCCGGCGATCGACTGGAAGACGAGATCCACCGGCACGCCGCGATTGATCACCTCGGTCGAGGTGGTGACATGGGTCAGAACGCAGGCCTGTGTGGGAATGTCGAAGCGCTGGATGATGCCGTCGATCAGCCTCAAGAGTTCGCTCAGCACGGGCAGGCTGTCGGAGGCGGGATTGATGCCGATCACCGCATCGCCGCAGCCATAGAGCAATCCATCGAGAATCGAGGCCGTCACGCCGGCGGGATCGTCGGTCGGGTGGTTGGGCTGCAGCCGCACCGCCATCGTGCCGGGAAGGCCGATTGTGTTGCGGAATTTCGTCACCACGCGGCATTTGCGGGCGACGGCGATAAGGTCCTGATTGCGCATCAGCTTGGACACCGCCGCCGCCATTTCCGGCGTCACGCCCGGCGCGAGGGCGGCAAGCACCTCGCCGGTTGCCACGCCGGAGAGCAGGAAGTCGCGGAAATCGCCGACATTCATGTGGCTGATCGGCCGGAAGGCGCTTGCATCATGCGTGTCGATGATCAGCCGCGTGACCTCGTCGGTCTCGTAGGGCACCAGCGCCTCGCTGAGGAAGGTCGCGAGCGGCACCTCGGCCAGGCACATGCGGGCGGCGACGTTCTCCTCCGCGGACGCGGCGGCGACGCCCGCCAGCATGTCGCCCGAGCGCAGCGGCGTCGCTTTCGCCATCAATTCCCGAAGGTCGGCGAACAGATAGGTCTGCGGCCCGACAACGTGACGATACGGCATGGCGGCTCGCTCCTCCCGGCGCCCGCCCAAATCGGCGCCGTGATGAAAATGTACTCCGCCCTCACCCGCCGGCAAAGGTCCGTTGCGGTGGTGGATGGTATGCCACTGGCTGGACGGAAGGCCGGCGAAGGGCTACACGCCCGCCAAACATCCTCGGCAAGCCATTGGGGAGACGCGGCCATGGCGACCTTCATTCTCATCCACGGGTCCTGGCACTGGGGCGGCTGCTTTCAGAAAGTGGCGAACCTTCTCGGTGCCGCCGGCCATGCGGTGATCGCGCCGGACCTCGCCAGCCACGGCTTCGATCCCACGCCGACCGCCGCCGTCACCGACATCACCGAATATGCCGCCCCGGTGCGCGCCGCGCTGGAAGATATCGAGGGCAAGGCCATCCTGGTCGGCCATTCGGTGGGTGGGGCGACCTGCAGCTGGCTCGGCGAGGAAATGCCCGAGCGGATCGCCGCGCTGGTCTATCTCACCGGATTCATGGCGCCGAATGGCAGGACCGCGCGCGATTTCGTCATGACGCCGGCCTATCTCAAGGACCCCGCCATCGTGGAGACGCAGGGCATGCTGCGGCTCGGCAAGGAGGGGCTGGGCCTCGATCTCGCCAGGCGCGACCTGATCGCCCGCTCGCTCTATTCCGATTGCACCGCGCACGATATCGAGCGGGCGCTGCCGAATCTCGTGCGCGTCACCCCGCATGCGCCGTTCACCGCGGTCTCCGGCATCACGCCGGGGCGTTTCGGGCGGCTGCGCCGGCATTACATCGAATGCCTGAGGGATCGTGGTCTGCCGCTGGCCGTGCAGCGCGACATGCAGGCGGCGGTGCCGGGCGCGCATCTTCACCAGCTGGACACCGGCCACTCGCCCTTCCTCAGCGCGCCCGAGGCGGTGGCCGACATCCTGCTCGACATCGCGGGGTGACGCGGCGGGCAGTTCGGCGGGAGCCCAGCCCTTTCCCTCTCCCCGTTGGGGAGAGGTGGCCCGCGCAGCGGGTCGGTGAGGGGTGACGCGATTGCGGAGCGGATAACTCCCCTCACCCCAACCCTCTCCCCACCGGGGAGAGGGAGCGCACCGCGCTCACGGTGCTCGGCTCACGGCTGGGGCGGTCCGCAAGCCGGGCTGGCGGACCGGCTCAGGTGATGGCCGTCACGGGCTCTTCGCCTTGGCGAGGAACGAGCCGTCGAAGGTCTTGGACAGGTCGATGCTGGCGGGGTCGATGGTCGGATCGGTGGTGGCGATAAGGTTGAGCGCCGCCTTGCGGCTGGCCTCGTCAATATTGCCATTGGTGGAGAAGGACGGGCGCGAGGCGTTGAACGCCTTGATGTAGAGCGCCTTGTCACCCAGCCAGTATTCCTCCGGCACCGTCGCCGCCACCTCGTCGGGCGTCGCCTTTTCCAGCCATTTGAGCGTGCGGTAGAAGGCGTTGGTCAGCGCCTGCACGGTCTTCGGGTTGGCCTCGATGAAGCTCTCCTTGAAATAGAGCACGGCCGCCGGATTCATGCCGCCGAACAGCTTCTCCGTGCCCTCCGTGGTGCGGGTGTCGATCATCACGTTGATCAGCCCGAGGTCGTCGAGCTTGGAGATGACGGGATCGAGATGCGAAATCGCGTCGATCTCGCCCTTCTGCATCGCCGCCACGCCCGAAGCGCCGCCGCCCACGCCGATGAAGGAGGCATCGTCCGGCTTCAGCCCGGCCTTGGCGAAGGCATATTGCACCAGAATATGGGTGGAGGAACCCGGCGCGGTCACGCCGATATTCTTGCCCTTGAGGTCGGCGACCGTCTTGATCTTGTCGGCCTCGGACTTGCGCACCGCCAGCACGATGCCGGGATAGCGGCCGAGATCGATGACGGCGCGGATGTCCTGCTTCTTCTGCTGCATGCGGATCGTGTGCTCGAAGGCGCCGGTCACGCCATCCACCGAGCCGCCGATCAGCGCCTGCAATGACTTGGCGCCGCCGCCGAAATCGTTGATCTCGACGTTCAGCCCCTCGTCCTTGAAATAGCCGAGCCGCTCCGCCAGCGTCAGCGGCAGATAATAGAGTAGCGGCTTGCCGCCGACGCCGAGCGTCAGGTTCGGCTTTTCCACATCGGCCGCCTGCGCCGCGCCGAGCCCAGGGAACGCAATCGCCGGAAACAGCAGGCCCGCGGCCAGCAGCAGGGCCGGGATCTTCATTCTGGTCGTCTTCATGTGGTTTCCTCCCTTTTCTTGTCGGATGGGGTCTCAGTTCTGTTCGCTGGCGGCCTGTGGGCGCCACACGAGAAGGCGCCGCTCGACCCGCGTCACGAACCAGTCGATCACAAGCACGAAGGCGGCGAGAATGAACATGCCGGCGAACACGCCGGTCACGTCGAACACGCCCTCGGCCTGGTGGATGAGATAGCCGAGGCCCGCCGAGGAGCCGAGATATTCGCCCACCACGGCGCCGACCAGCGCGAAGCCCACCGCCGTGTGCAGCGACGAGAACATCCACGACATGGCCGAGGGCCAGTAGACGTTGCGGAACAGCTGGCGCTCGCTCATCCCCATCATCCGCGCATTGGCGAGCACCACCGGGCTCACCTCCTTCACGCCCTGATAGACGTTGAAGAACACGATGAAGAACACCAGCGTCACGCCCAGCGCCACCTTGGACCAGATGCCGAGCCCCAGCCACAGCATGAAGATCGGCGCCAGAACCACGCGCGGCAGGGCGTTGAACATCTTCACATAGGGGTCGAACACCGCCGCCACGACAGGTTTGCGGGCGAACCAGAAGCCGATGACCACGCCACCGGCCGAGCCGATGACGAAGGCCAGCACGGTCTCCGTCAGGGTGATCCACAGGTGCTTCCAGATGGTGCCGGAAACGAAGAGCTGCACCACGCGCGACAGCACGTCCCACGGCTTGGAGAAGAAGAATTCAGGCAGCAGATAGTCGCCGCCGATCGGCACCGTCGCGCCGATCTGCCAGATGGCGAGCGCGATCACCGCGACGAGGACCTGCAGGAAAAGCAGCTTGGCGGGATGCAGCTTCATCAGGGCATCTCCTCCCCATAGGTTTTGACGACTTCCGCCTTCAGCTGGTTCCAGATCTCGCGGTGCAGCTGGTGAAAGCGCGGATCGAGCCGGATATCGGCCGTGTCGCGCGGGCGGGCGAGGTCTATCGGGAAATCGCCGATGATGCGCGCCTCCGGCCCCGCCGACATGATGACGACGCGGTCGGACAGCGCGATCGCCTCTTCGAGGTCATGAGTGACGAACATCACCGCCTTGCGGTCACGCGCCCATAGCCGCAGCAGCAGCGTGCCCATGATCTGCCGGGTCTGCGCGTCGAGCGGGCCGAAGGGCTCGTCCATGAGCAGGATCTTCGGGTCGCGCACCAGCACCTGCGCGAGCGCCACGCGCTTTCTCTGCCCGCCCGAAAGCTCGTGGGGATAACGATCCGTGAAGCGCGCGAGGCCCACGCGCCCCAGCCATTCGCGCCCCTGCGCCAGCGCCTCGGCCCGGCGCGTGCCGCCAATCTCCAGCGCGATCGCCACATTGTCGAGTGCCGTCTTCCACGGCATCAGCGCGTCCTGCTGGAACAGGTAGCCGGCCTTGGCATTGAGCCCGGCCAGCGGCTCGCCGAAGATGGAGACGCGGCCACCCGCCGGCTTCAGCAGGCCCGCCGTGGCATTGAGCAGGGTGGACTTGCCGCAGCCGGTGGGGCCGACAATGGCCACGAACTCGCCATCCCCGACATGAAGCGAGGTCGGCGCCACCGCCTTGAACACCGGCCGCCCCTTGATGGCGAAACTGATGCTGACATCGTCCAGCGCGACGGCGAGCGCGCCGGCGCCTGGCGAGGCCATCGCATCGCCCGGTCGCCGCAGGGCGGTTTCCATGTCGTTTCCTCTCCTCATGTCGTTCACGACGCGGCCCGGAGTCCGGCCGGGGCGGGATGCAGATCCGCGCTGCGGCCGGCCTTCGCGACCTGCCCGGGAATGTCATGGCCGAGCAGATCCGGCAACCCGCGCGCCAGCGAGACGAGTTTTTCGAGATCGACGCCCGTAGTCACGCCCATCTCGTCCAGCATGTGCACGAGGTCCTCGGTCGAGATATTGCCGGTCGCGCCCGGCGCGAAGGGGCAGCCGCCAATGCCCCCCAGCGAGGCGTCGAAGCGTTCCGCCCCCTCCCCCAGCGCCGCCAGCACATTGGCGAGGCCCATGCCGCGCGTGTTGTGGAAATGCAGCGTCAGCGGCACCGCGCCGAAGCGCGCGCGAAAGGCCGCGACGAGACGGGCGACCTGCCGCGGATTGGCCATGCCGGTCGTGTCGGCCAGAGTGATCGAATCGAGGCCGGCATCGAGATAGGCACCCGCCAGAGCCAGCACCTTGTCCGGCGCCTGCGCGCCCTCGAAAGGGCAACCGAAGGCGGTGGCGATGGAGCCGTTCAGCGTCGCGCGCGTGCCCCTCGCGGCGCTCGCGATGGCGCGAAATCCCTCCAGCGACCGCGCCGGGGTCATGCGCATATTGGCGAGGTTGTGCGTCTCGCTCACCGACAGGACGAGGTTGAGCTCGTCCATCCCAGCTTCCAGCGCCGCCTCGGCCCCGTGCAGATTGGGCACCAGCGCCACATAGGTCACGCCCGGCCGCCGCTTGATGGCGCGCGCCACCTCGGCGGCGTCGGCAAGGTTCGGCACGGCTTTCGGCGAGACGAAGGACGTCACCTCGATCTTGGCGACGCCGGTCTCCGACAGCGCGTCGATCAGCGCGATCTTGTCAGCGGTCGGCACGAAGCGCGGCTCGATCTGCAGGCCGTCGCGCGTCACCACTTCCTGGACATAGACGCGCTCAGGGAAAGCCTCGAAGCTCATGCCGCATCTCCCCCTGCCGCATCTCCCCGCGCCACCGCCCCGCTAGCCACCAGCGCGTCGATCTCCTCCGTCCCGTAGCCCAGCCCCGCCAGCACGCTTGCCGTATGTTCGCCGAGCTTCGGCCCGAGCCAGTTCACCGCTCCCGGCGTCTGCGAAAGCTTGGGCACGATGCCCGGCAGCTTCACCTCCGTCCCATCCGGCAGGGTGGAGGGCAGGATCATGTCGCGGGCGCGATATTGCGGATCGGCGACGATGTCGGCGACCGAATAGATGCGCCCGTTCGGCACCTCGGCAGCATCGAGCGCCGCTGTGACCTCGTCCAGCGAATGCCGGCTCGTCCATGCGGTGATGGCACCGTCGATCGCCTCGACATGCGCCACCCGTCCATCATTGGAGGCGAGGCGCGGGTCACGGGCGAGGTCGTCGCGCCCGATCGCTCCCATCAGCCGCTTGAAAATGCCATCGCCATTGCCGGCGACGATGACATAGGTGCCCTCGCGCGTCGGGTAGGAATTGGAGGGCGCGATGCCCGGCAGCGAGCCGCCCGAACGGGCGCGCACGAAGTCGAACACGTCATATTCGGGAACGAGGCTCTCCATCATGTTGAACACGCTCTCATAGAGCGAGACGTCGACCACCTGTCCCGCGCCGCGCCCGGACTTGATGGCGAGGAGTGCCATCAGCGCGCCCATCACCGCGTGCAGCGCCGCCAGCGAATCGCCGATGGAGATGCCGGTGCGCGCCGGCGGCCGATCCGGATCGCCCGTGGTGAAACGCATGCCGCCCATCGCCTCGCCCACCGCGCCAAAGCCGGGGCGCTCGCGATAGGGCCCGTCCTGCCCGAAGCCGGAAATGCGCACCATGACGAGGTTGGGGTTGATCGCCTTCAGCGCCTCCCAGCCCAGCCCCCAGCGCTCCAGCGTGCCGGGGCGGAAATTCTCGATCAGCACATCGGCGTCGCGCACGAGGCGGCGGACAATCTCCTGGCCTTCGGGCAGGCGCAAATTGACGGCGACGGACTTCTTGTTGCGCGACTGGAGATACCACCAGAGCGAAGTGCCCTTGTGCAGCTTGCGCCATTTGCGCAGCGGGTCGCCCTCGCCGGGGGATTCGATCTTGATCACCTCGGCGCCGAACTCGGCCATCAGCCGCGCGGCGAACGGCGCGGCGATCAGGTTGCCGAGCTCGACGACGCGGATTCCGGTCAGCGGGCCATCCGCCCGGCCCGTCGCGGGGGCTTCCATCTGTGACGCTCCTCACCCAGTTTTTTTGGTTCTATCGGTCGAAAGCCGCGAAAGGTCCAATGGTCTTTGGACCAAGCGCGCTCGCCAGCGGTGGATGAGCGATCGGCGCGCGCCTGTCGGATGCCGGCAAAGCCTAGCACCGCCGGGCGAGGGCAGACAACCGCGAGCGGGAGGGGGCCGGAAACCATAACCGGCTTGAGCGGCGGCGCGGCCCGGTTACGAGTTGCCTCGTCGGCCAACACCGCTCATCCTTCCGCCCGCCGGGCGACGGGAGAAGCGGGGTTCATGACGACCGAAGTCACCAGCCGCGCCGTCAGTGCCGTCGCCACGCGCATCCTTGTCCGCCCGGGCATGGCGGATCGCTTTGCTGACTGGCAGGCCCGCTTCACGCGCACGGCCTCGCTCGCCCCGGGTTTTCTCAACGTTGAGATCCTCCCTGCCTTTGCCGGCTCCGGCGAATGGCAGATCGTGCAGCGCTTCGTCTCGCACGAGACGCTGGAACACTGGCTGGACGATGCCGTCCGCCGGGCGCTGCTGGATGATCTCGCGCCGCTGCGGGCGCCCGAGGACCCCGCGCTGCCGGAGGAGGTGGCGCCGGATTATCACGCCTTCGCCACTGTGACGGAGGTGATCACCACGCAGGTGGAGCCGGGCCGCGAGGCCGAGTTCTTCGCCTGGAGCGAGAACATGCAGGCCGCGCAGGCGAAGTTCCCCGGCTACATGGGCACGCTGGTGCAGGCGCCGGTTTCCACCGATCTGCCGTGCTGGACCGCGCTGGTGCGCTTCGCCTCGCCCGCCGAACTCGACGCCTGGCTGGTTTCCGCGGAACGGCGCGACCGGATCGCGGCGGCCGACCCGGCGGTGTCGCACTGGTCGAACCGCCGGCTGGCAGCCGGTTTTGCCGCCTGGTTCGCACCCGATGCCAGCGGCAATGTGCCGCCCGCCTGGAAGCAGACCGCGCTGGTTCTGCTCGTGCTGTTTCCGGTGGTGATGCTGGAAATCCGCTTTCTCAGCCCACTTCTGACCGGGCTGCCCATGGCGCTCGCCACCTTTCTCGGCAATGCCATCAGCGTGTGCCTCGTCTCCTGGCCGCTGGTCGGCCTCGCGCGGGCGGGCATGATGTGGTGGCTGCGCCCCGCGCCCACGCACCGCCGGGCGGTGGAAATCGGCGGCGCCCTCACCCTTGCCGCGCTCTATGGCGCGGAGATGGGGCTGCTGTCGCTGCTGTTCTGAGTGCCTGAAGACCCGCCGCGCCTTCACCCGCAACCCCCAACGCACCAGGGAAAGCCATGACCAGCGAGACACCCGTCACCCGCGACGACGAGACGTTCATGCGGCACGCCATCGCGCTGTCGGAGAAGACCGCGCTGGTCGACAGCGCCGGCGGCGTGTTCGGCTGCGTCATCGTCCGCGACGGCGAGATCCTCGGCGATGGCGCGAACCGCGTGGTGGCGGAGAACGACCCCACCTGGCACGGCGAGATGGAGGCCATCCGCAAGGCCTGCAAGAAGGAGGGAAGCTTCAAGCTGACCGGCGCCGTTCTCTACACCAGCGCCGAGCCTTGCCCGATGTGCATGGCGGCCTGCTACTGGGCGGGAATCGAACGCGTCTACTACGCCTCGACCAATGCCGACGCACTGGAATATGGCGATTTCGACGACAGCATGATCTATGCCGAACTCAAGAAGCCGGTCGGCGAACGTTCGATCAAGTGCGAGCAGATCCTGCGGGAGGAAGCCGTCGAGGTGTGGAAGAAATACAAGAACAAGACCGACCGCGTGCCCTACTGAGACGCGCCGGCGCCGCCGCGTTTCCGGCGCAACGCCCTGGCGGAAAACGCCGCCGCGCCGCGCCCGCGCGCCCCGTGCCGCCTTGCCCCGCGCACGGCGAAATACCATAGTCGCCGCGGGGATTCCGGGGGCAGGCTTGCCGTGGCGGCGCCGATGGCGCGCGGCGCATGGCAAAGGCCGGCCGGAGCCCGCCCGCCCGTTCTCCCGCCCGCTTCTTGCCCGCCTTCTCCCTCCTCAGCCGTTCCGAGCCCCGATGCCGCGCAAGCCATCCAACATCGTCTATTCGGCCCATGAGAAGCCTCCGCTCGGCACGCTGCTGGCGCTGGGCATCCAGCACGCGACGCTGGCGCTGCTCTTCCTCGTCTATCCGCTGGTCGCGGCGGAGGAGGCCGGGCTGAGCTTTGCCGATACCCAGGTGCTGATCACCAGCTGCATCATCTTCATGGGCATCGCGACCATCATCGAGTGCTGGCCCAAGGCCGGCGCGGGCATGCTGCTGGTGCAGATTCCCAACACGCCGCATCTGCCGCTGGCGGTGCAGTCGCTCTCCGCCGGTGGCCTGCCGCTCTATGCCGCGATGAGCCTGGTCGCCTCGGTCTCGCAGCTCTCGCTCACCCGCTTCACCAATGCGCTGCGTGCCGTGTTTCCGCCGGAAATCTGCGGCGTCGCCGTGACCATGCTTGGCATCGCGCTGGCCCCGCCGGCGCTGCGCCGCGTGTTCGGGCTGGCGCAGGAATCGGGGGGGCTGGTCGATACCCGCTACCTCATGGTCAGCTTCATCACGCTGTTCATCATCATCGTGCTGGCAATCTTCTCGCGCGGGCTGCTGCGCCTGTTCGCGGTGGCCATCGGCGCCGGGGCGGGCTGGGTCATCGCCTCCTTCGCCGGCATTGCACCAACGCCGGCGGACACGTTCGCGCAGCTTCCCTATATCGATATTCCCCGCATCGGCTTCCCCGGCTTCGCCTGGTCCTGGGCGCTGCTGCCGGCGGCCATCCTCACCGGCTTCATCTCCGCCGTCGACATGATCTCGACCGTCGTGTCGATGCAGCGCATGGACGATGCCGACTGGCGCCGCGCCGACATGGAGCAGGCCGGCCGCGCCATTCGCGCCAATACCTTCGCCGATATGGGCGCCGCGCTCACCGGCGGGTTCGCCAGCGCCTCCTCCTCGGCGGCGATCGGCGTCGCCTTCGCCACGGGCGCCACCGCGTGGCGCATCGGCATCATCGCCGGCGGGGTCATCCTGCTCGCGGCCTTCTCGCCGCGGCTGGTGGGGGCGCTGACCATCATCCCGACGCCCGTCGTCGGCGCCATCCTGATCTATGCCTCGGCCTTTCTCATCGTCGCCGGCATGGACCTGATCCTGTCCCGCCGCCTGAGCGACCGGCGCATCTTCACCGTCGGCCTCTCGGTGCTGGCCGGCCTCACGGTCGCGCTGCTGCCGGAAGTGGTGCACTCGACGCCGGACTGGGCGCAGCCCATCCTCGAATCACCCCTCTCGGTGTCGACCGCCGTCGCGGTGCTGCTCAACCTGTTCTTCCGCATCGGCATCCGCCAGGAGGCCTCGCTTCCCGTGACGCTGGGCGACAATGCCTTCCAGGTGACGACCGAGTTCCTCGAATATCAGGGCGACGTATGGGGCGCCCGGCGCGATGTCATCGCCGCCGTGATTCCCGTCGTCGCCGAGGCGGTGGAAACCCTGCTCGACACCGAGACCGCCGCCGGCGCGCTGGAATTGCGCGCCCGGTTCGACGAGAACAATTTCGACGTCACCCTGCTCTATCACGGCGAGGCGATCGAGGTTCCAACGCTGCGCCCCTCGCCCGAGGACCTGTTGGGCGATGCCAAGGCGGTCGCCCGCTTCGTCGGCTACATGCTGAGCAAGCGCGCGGACAAGCTGGTGATCGGCATGGAAGGCGAGCGGCAGGCGCTGTCCCTGCGCTTCGAGCACTGATCGACGCGCGCGGGCGGCGGGCCGACTGCCGGCTGCCGGCGCGCCGCTTGCGTGACCGGAGCTTTTCGGGCTAGCTCTGGCGCCAGCCGGGATGCTGCGCCGCACAGGCGGGCCGGTGGCCTCCGGTACAGGCTTGGACAGGATTGGCATCGCCATGCATATCGACCGCATCGTCGAGAAGGACGTTATGATCACCGCCGTGCGCGGGCGTCTCGACAGCAGTTCCTCGCCCAAGCTCGACGAGACGCTGGCCGTCATCCCGGAGGGCAGCGCCGCCATCGTGCTGGATTTCGCCGAGCTTACCTATATCAGCTCGGCCGGGCTGCGCGTGGTGCTGAAGGCCACCAAGCTGGCGCGCAGCAACGGCCTGCAACTGGTCATCTGCGGCCTTGTCCCGCAGGTGCACGAGGTGTTCGACGTGAGCGGCTTCACCGCGCTCATCCCGATTCACGAGAGCCGGGCGAGCGCGCTCGCCGCGCTCACGTGACCGCGCCTCCCTGACCGATCATCGGCGGGCGGGACCATGATCATTCGCGAGATCGACATCCGCCTGCCGAGCCGGCTCGATGAACTTGAGCCGCTGTTCGAGGCGCTCGACTTCTTCGTCAGGACCAACGCTATCCCGCAAACCCCGGCCTATCGGCTGCAGCTGGCGGTTGACGAGTTCGTCGCCAATGCGGTCGCGCATGGCTATGAGGACGGGCGGCAGGGCGAGATCGGCGTAAAGGTGCGCCTGGATGGCGACATGCTGGAACTGACCTTCAGCGATGACGGCGCGCCATTCGATCCGTTCCACGCACCGCCGCCGGACCTGACCGGCTCGATCGAGGAGCGCCGCGTCGGCGGGCTCGGCATCCACCTGGTGCGCACCCTCGCCGTCTCCGTGGCCTATCGCTACGAGCACGGCAGCAATATCGTGGTCATCCGGCTGCATCTGACCGAGCCGACCGGGTGAGCACAGCGCCGTGAGGCTGCGACGGCTCAGCTGGCCTCCGCCGCCCGGTGAACCTGCGTGAAATCGTTCACCAGCCCGCGCGCCTGCCAGACGATGCGCTCGAACAGCACCGTCATGCGGAACAGAGCATTCTGCGCGGCCGGCGCGATGTCCTCCTGCGAGGACAGCCGCAGCCGCAGCCCCTCCATCAACTGGTCGCGATGGCCGAGCAGGGCGATCACCAGCGCGGGATCCTCCGCGCCGAGCGCCTCCGCATGGTCGGCAACCGCGCCGAGAATGGCATGCAGCGCCTCGACGAGCCGCTGCGCTGTCGGCACCTCGCGCGCCTGCGCCGCCTCCTGCGCGAATTCCGCCAGCGCCTCGTGCAGCGCGCCGGCCGTGGTCGCGGCCTCATCGAGCAGTAGCGCCACCGCCACCTGCGGACGGGTGGGGCTGCTGTCGAGCAGCGAGGCGAGATAGGTCTTCACCGTCGCCGCCAGCGTGGCGCCGGCCAGCCGCAGCGCAGCCGGCGCCGGGCCGTGGGTCGGACCATCCTCGCGCACGCGGTCCAGCATCTGCGGCAGGCGTGTCGTCAGCCGCGCCACCTCGCGCAGGCTGAGTTCCAGCGCGGTGGCGGGATCGCCCAGCGCCTCGCGCAGCAGGAAGGCCGGTTCGGCCAGGGTTTCGGCCGGGCTCGCCGGCATGAGCCGGTGCAAAAGCCGCCGGCAGGGACGTTCCAGCCAACTGGTCACGAGCGCACCGCCGACCTGCGCCAGCAGGAAGACGAGGGCGATCTGCGCACCCGGCGATCCGAGCCCGTCGGTCGTGAGAAGATGGGTCATCGGATCCGGATAAACCGCGGCGACCACCGAAAGCGCCGCCAGCAGCAGCCCGCCCGCCCCCTTCTGCACGACCTGCAGCGCGAACACGGTTCGCCCCGCGGCGGTTTCGCCGGGAATCATCAGCGCGTTGTTGATGCCGCTGGCGATATTGGCGCCGGCAATCAGCGGAAACGCCGCACTGAGCGTCAGCAGCCCACCGGAGATAGAGGCCACCGCCAGCGCCGCCGCCACCGAGGAGGATTGCGCGGCGAAGGCGAAGCCGGCCCCGACCAGCGCCAGCAGCCAGGGATTGTTCACCGCGCTCTGCCACCAGATTTCCTGCATCGCCTGCTCGCGCAGCGGCCCGACGGCGCTTGAAACAAGATACATGCCGAACAGCAGCAGCGCCCCGCCCAGCGCCGCGTCCAGCGCGTTGCGCATCCGGTCGCCGCGCACCAGCCGGAAATAGGTGGCGGAGCCGACAATGCCGATCACGATGCCGGCCGGAGTCGCCGTGTTGACGGCGACGATGAGCGGCAGCAGTGCCGTGCCGACATTCGACCAGGTCGGCGCCAGCAGCGCGGGCCCCGGCGGCAGCACACCGCCCCTGACGAAGGAGACGATGATCCAGGATACCGCCGTCGAACTCTGCGTGACGATGCCGGCCACGACGCCGCTGGCCGCGCAGCCCAGGGTGCCGTGCAAGGCCCGGGCGAAGACGGCGCGGGCGCGCCGCCCCACCAGCGGCACGAGGTTGGCGGAGAGCATGCGCACGCCGATGAAGAAAAGGCCGAGGCCGCACAGCAGGGAGGCGATTGTCGACATCGCCTCAGAAATTCCCGTTCCGCAACGCCATCATATCCTTCGATGCAGTCTCAAGCCTCGGGGCAGTCTCAAGTCTCGGGGCAGTCTCAAGTCTCGGGCGGGCCGCGATCCTGACCGGGCGCCGGCATGGCTCGCGCCGCGCACCAGCCCGGCGGATCGGCCAATGGAAGGCCGGGAGACATCAGCCGCCCAGCAGCGCCTGGATCTTGCCCAGCAGCCGCGGCAGTTCAACCGGCTTGGTGTCGAAGTCGTCGCATCCGGCCGCCATGGCGTCCTCGCGGTCCTTCGCCATGGCGTGGGCGGTCAGCGCGATGACGGGGATGGCTGCCGTTTCCGGATTGGCCTTCACCTGCCGCGTTGCCTCCCAGCCGTCCAGTACCGGCAGGCTCATGTCCATGAGGATGATGTCGGGTCGCTCGGACAGGGCGAGATCGACCCCTTCCTGCCCGTTCACCGCCACCAGCACCTCGTGGCCATTGCGCGAGAGCCGGCGCGAGAGCATGTCGCGGTTCATCTCGTTATCCTCGACCAGCAGGATCTTCGCCATCGCCCGGCTCCCATTGTCCAAACCCGACCCGCTCACGCCGGCCCGCCGCCGTGCCGGACCCGCCGACCGGCGATCGCCGCCAGCGCCGAGCCGAGCGTGCCGATGGGCTGCGCGCTCTTGTTGAGGATGAGCAGCGTGTTGCGCGCGAGGAAATCGCGCTCGGGCGAACTCAGCTCCTTGGCGGTCAGCACCACGATCGGCAGGTCGACGAATTTCGGCTGCGCACGCACCTTCTCCAGGAAGGTGAAGCCGTCCATTTCCGGCATCATCAGGTCGAGCAGCACCAGCGAGGGCGGACGATGCCCCTCCAGCCATTCGAGCGCCTCGCGGCCATTGGCGACCTCGGCCACGTCGAGCCCGACGCCCTCCACCGTGGAACGCACCATGGCCCGCACCTCGGGGTCGTCATCCACCACCAGTGCCAGCGAATCCTCGCCGATCGGCGCCAGGCGGTGAATCAGCGCGATCAGCCGCTGCCGGTCGATCGGCTTGGTCATGTATTCGGAGGCGCCCAGCGAATAGCCGAGGTTCCGGTCGTCGACGATGGTGAGCATGATGACCGGAATATGCTCCAGCGCCGGCTCGGATTTCATGATGCCGAGCACCGACCAGCCGTCGATCTTGGGCAGCATCACGTCCAGCGTCACCACATCGGGCGGATCGGTGTGCATGATGTTGAGCGCCTCGACGCCGTCGCGCGCGTGGCGCAGCACGTAGCCCTCCTTGCCCAGCGTGGCGTCGAGCACCTCGTGCACCGCCGGGTCGTCGTCCACCACCAGAACGGTGATCGCACCGGGCTGCACCGGCGCGAGCGGTTGCGACATCTCGGAGGCAGCGATTTCCTGCGCCTGCGGCTTGCCTTCGATCGGCAGTTCGATGGTGAAGGTGGATCCCTTGCCCGCCTCGCTGCGCACCGCGATCGAGCCGCCCAGCATCGCGGCGAAATGCTTGGTGATGGTGAGGCCGAGGCCCGTGCCGCCGAAATTGCGGGTGGTGGAGGAATCCGCCTGCGTGAAGGCCTGGAACAGCCGGCCCATCTGCTCCTCGCTCATGCCGATGCCGCTGTCCGACACCTCGAAGCGCACCAGTCCGGCACCTTCCCTGCCCTCCTCGCGCACGATGCGCAGGGTCACGTCGCCGTTCTTGGTGAACTTCGCGGCGTTGCTCAGGAGGTTGATCAGGCTCTGCTTGAGCTTCGTGACGTCCGTGCGCAGCGAGCCGATATCGACCGGGCAATCGATGACGAAGCGATTATTGTTCTTCACCATCATCGGACCGACAATGGTCTTCACCTCGTCCACCATGCGGGTGAGGAACACCTGCTCCAGATAGACGTCCATCCGCCCGGCCTCGATCTTGGAGAGGTCGAGAATGTCGTTGATCAGGCCCAGCAGGTGCTTGCCGGCCGCCTGGATCTTGTCGAGGTCGGCCACCATGGCGCTGTTGCCCTCGTCGGCAGCGTCCTCGGCGAGGATCTCGCTATAGCCGATAATGGCATTGAGCGGCGTGCGCAGCTCGTGGCTCATGTTGGCGAGGAAGGCCGATTTGACTCGGTTGGCGGATTCCGCCGCCTCCTTCGCCTCGCGCAGCTGCTGCTCCATGCGCACGCGGTCGGAAATGTCGACGAAGGTGGCGATCACCGCCCGCGAGCCGCGGAAATCCAGTTCCTCATGCGAGACCATGGTGCAGACCGAGGTGCCGTCGGCGCGCGGCAGGTAGAATTCCTGCCGGCCGGTGGACGGCGCCAGAATCAGCTCATGCAGTTGCTTCACCTTCTCCGGGTCGGCGAACAGCTGGCCGAAGGGCAGGTCCGTCAATGTCGCCGCATCGCGGTCGATCAGCCGGCCGAAGCAGCCATTGGCGTGGCGCACCGCGGCGTGAACGAGATCGAGGATGAGAAGGCCGACCGGCGCCGCCGCGTCGATGGCGCGCAACTGCTCCTCGTCCTCGCGCAGCTTCATCTCGGCCAGCTTGCGCTCGGTGATGTCGGTATAGATGGCGATGAAGCCGCCGCCGGGCACGGGGTCGCGGCGGACCTCCAGAATGGTCCCGTCCGGGCGGGTGCGCTCGAAGGAATGAGGCTCCGCCAGCTGGGCGATGCGCTGCGCCAGCGCGATCTCGATATCGATCTCGCCGAATTCGCCGCGGCTGCCGAGATAGCGGATATAATCGGAAAACGTATGCTCGGAGGTGAGGAACTCGTCCGGCATGTCGAGATATTCGCGGAACAGCTGGTTCCACGTCACCAGCCGGTGCTCGCCATCATACATGGCGATGCCCTGCGACATGTTCTCCAGCGTCGCCCGCAGCAGCGTGGCTTCCCGCCCCGCGAGGCCGTCCTCGGGCAGGGTTCCCGAATCCGCCGTCATCGTCATCGCGCTTCCCCCTCGCCTGCGGACGTTGCCGCGTTATCTTTAAGTGGCGCCAGCGTGAGCAGGATCGCCGCCATGTCGTCGAATGCCGGCAGCCCCGCCTCGAAGGCGCGCACGTCGCTCACCAGCCGGCCCAGCGTGTCCGCCTCCGACCCGTCGAGCGCGGCGAACAGGTAGCCGAGCCGCTCCTCGCCATAAAGCGCCTCCCCGGCATCCTGCGCTTCGGTGAAACCATCGGTCACCACCAGCAGCCGGTCTCCCGGAACCAGCGGATGCGTGGCGGTGCGATAGGCAAACTCCTCCATCACCCCGAGCGCGGGCCCACCATGGCCGGAGAGCCGGGTGAGGCCCCCATCGGCGGCCCGCAGGAAGGGGGGGATATGGCCGGCGCGGACATAGGACAGCACGCCGGACGGCGCGTGCAGCACCGCCAGCAGGAACGTGACGAACATGCAGCCGACATTGCCGCGCGCCAGCGCATCATTGGCGAGCGAAACCGCGCGCGCGGGATCGGCGAACAGTTCCGGCGCATCCGGCCGCCCGGCCATGGCACGGAACATCGCATGGGTGCGCGCCATCATCAGCGCCGCCGCCGCGCCCTTGTCCGACACGTCGCCCACCACCAGCACGATAAGGTCGCTGCCCACGATGAAATGGTCGACGAGATCCCCGCCCACTTCCTTGGCCGGCTCCAGCAGGGCGCGTATGCCGACGGGCTGGCCGGCAATGGTGCCGTCAAAGGGCGCGGGCACCAGCGCGAGCTGCAAGGTGCGCGCCTCGTTGAGCTCGACCTGCTTGCGCCGGAGCTCGTCGCGCGTGCGGTCGCGCAGCGCCTTCTTCTCCAGCGTCGCCAGCACCCGGGCCCGCAGCAGCGTCGGGTTGAACGGCTTGAACAGGAAATCGTCGGCGCCCAGCTCGATGCAGCGGACCACGGGTTCAATCTCGTTCAGGGCCGAGACCACGATGACCGGCAGATCGTGGATCCGCCCATCCGCATTCATCGCCGCGAGCACGCCGAATCCGTCCAGCTCCGGCATCATGATGTCGAGCAGGACAAGGTCGTAGCGGGTCTGGGCGATGGCGGCGAGTGCCTCGCGCCCGTCGGCCGCCTGGTCGAGCCGCGTGAAGCCGAGCCGGCGCAGGCGTCGAATCAGCAGGTCGCGATTCTCGGCAACATCATCCACCACCAGAATCGTCGCGTTCTGGTCAGCCATCTGTCCGCTTCCGCCATCCGCCCGAGATGCGTTCGGGCCGGCGGAATATTCACGCAAAACACGGACTTAGCAACGCCCGCATGCGCCCTCCGCAACGTCATCCGCAACGGCGTGCCGCTTCCCGCCTTCGACAAGGCAATGGCAAAGCGGCCGACCTCACCCTAGATAAGGAACAGACCCGAGGTGATCGATGAAGAACATGTCCGGCGTCGTTCTGCTCGTGCTTGTAGCCACGGCGGGCTCCGCCCTAGCCCAGAGTTCAACCGTGAAAAATCCCTACATGCCGCAGCGACCCAATTCGGTGAAGCCGAACAGCCAGAACCTGATGCAGGGCCCCTCCTCCTGGACACCGCAGCAGCGCCGGCTGAACGTGCCGGGCGCCGATGCCAATCCCAGCCTGCGCCGGCAGACCCTGCCTTACACCGGCCAGCCGCCGGTTACGCAGCAGGCACCGCCCAGCACGCCGGCTACGCCCGTGCCGGCCGAGACACCGCCCAAGCCGCCGATCCTGTAGCGGGCCGACGCGGACGAAGGCCCGCGCCGGGAAGGCACGCGCGGCGTATCCTGCCGCGCGCGTTGCCGCGCTCAGTCGCGCAGCCGGTCCGGCGCGGTGGCCTCCGCCGTCAGGCTCGCCAGCGCCTCGTCCAGCGTCAGCGTGGTCTGGTTGGGCGAACCGAGCCGGCGGATCGAGACGGTGCGCTCCGCCGCTTCCTTGCGCCCGACCACGAGAAGCGCCGGCACCTTGGCCAGCGAGTGCTCGCGCACCTTGTAGTTGATCTTCTCGTTGCGCAGGTCGATCTCGACCCGCAGCCCCAGCTTCTTCGCCGCCGCGACGATCTCGCGCGCGTAGTCGTCGCCCTCGGAGGTGATGGTCGCCACCACCGCCTGCACCGGCGCCAGCCAGAGCGGGAAATGCCCGGCATGGTGCTCGATCAGGATGCCGGTGAAACGCTCCATCGAGCCGCAGATGGCGCGGTGGATCATGACCGGCGTCTTCTTCGAACCATCGGCATCGACATAGAAGGCGCCGAAGCGTTCCGGCAGGTTGAAGTCGACCTGCGTCGTGCCGCATTGCCATTCGCGCCCGATGGCGTCGCGCAGCGTGTACTCGAATTTCGGCCCGTAGAACGCGCCCTCGCCCGGCAGGATGCCGGTCTTGATCTTGCCGCCGGATTCCGCCTCGATCTGGGTCAGCACCCGGCCCATCACGTCCTCGGCGTGGTCCCACACCGCGTCCGAGCCGACCCGCTTCTCCGGGCGCGTGGAGAGCTTCACCACGATCTCCGCAAAGCCGAAATCGGCATAGGTGGAAAGGATCAGTTCGTTGATCTTCAGGCACTCCGCCGCCATCTGCTCCTCGGTGCAGAAGATGTGGGCGTCGTCCTGGGTGAAGCCGCGCACCCGCATCAGCCCGTGCAGCGCGCCCGAGGGCTCGTAGCGGTGCACCGCGCCGAATTCCGCAAGTCGCATAGGCAGATCGCGGTAGGATTTCAGCCCGTGCTTGAAGATCTGCACATGGCCGGGGCAGTTCATGGGCTTCAGCGCATAGACCCGGTCATTGTCCTCGGTATCGCCGGCCGGCTGCACCTTGAACATGTTGTCCTTATACCAGCCCCAGTGGCCGGAGGTCTCCCACAGCGACTTGTCGAGCACCTGCGGCGCGTTCACCTCGGCATAGTCGGCCGCGAGACGGCGGCGCATATAGGCGACGAGGTTCTGGAACAGGCTCCACCCCTTGGGGTGCCAGAACACCACGCCCGGCCCCTCCTCCTGGAAGTGGAACAGGTCCATCTCCCGGCCGAGCCGGCGGTGGTCGCGCTTCTCCGCCTCCTCCAGCTGGTGGATATAGGCGTCGAGTTCCTCGCGATTGCGCCACGCGGTGGCGTAGATGCGGGTGAGCATCTGGTTATTGCTGTCGCCGCGCCAATAGGCGCCGGCCACCTTCATCAGCTTGAAGGCATCGCCCACCTTGCCGACGCTCGGCATGTGCGGGCCGCGGCACAGGTCGAACCACTCGCCCTGGCGATAGATCTTGATGGTCTGGTCGGCGGGAATGGCGTCCACCAGCTCGACCTTGAACGCCTCGCCCTTCTCCTTGAAGACGCGCTTGGTCGTCTCGCGGTCCCACTCCTCCTTGGTGAAGGGCGCGTCGCGGGCGATGATTTCGCGCATCTTCTTCTCGATCGCGCCGAAATCCTCCGGGGTGAAGGGCTCGTTGCGGAAGAAGTCGTAATAGAAGCCGTTCTCGATCACCGGGCCGATGGTGACCTGCGTGCCCGGCCACAGATCCTGCACCGCCTCGGCCAGCACATGGGCGGCGTCGTGGCGGATGAGTTCCAGCGCCTCCGGGCTCTCGCGGGTGACGATCTCGAACTTCGCATCCCTGGTGATCGGATCGGACAGGTCGCTCAGCGTGCCGTCCAGCTTCATCGCCAGCGACTTCTTGGCCAGCGACTTGGCGATGGAGGCGGCGACTTCGGTTCCCGTGGTGCCGGAGGCATAGGCTCGGACGGCGCCGTCGGGGAAGGTGAGATGCACGTTTACCGGCTCGCCGGGGACGTTCGGGCTCACGAGATTTTCGGACATAGGCTTTTCTCCGGCCCACTCCTGCGAACCACGCAGGTAGGCTTGTTGGTCGGTCAGTTCTCGCCGGTCTCCGGTTTGGGAGCCCGTGCGTAGCGCCACGGCATATACCACACGGCTTTTGGCGGCAATTCGACCGGCACCGCCTCATAGCCCGAGCCGCCCCAGGGATGGCAGCGGCAGATCCGCCCCGCCGCCATCCAGCCCCCCGCCCACGCGCCGTGGCGCGAGATGGCCCCATCGGCGAATTCCGAACAGGTGGGGAGATAGCGGCACTGCCGGCCGATGAAGGCGGAAAGACTGTAGCGGTAGACGAGGATCGGCGCCCGCAGCGCCAGACGCGGCGCCAGCGCCAGCGCGCCCAGCAGGCCGCGCGTCGTCATCGCCCCGCGCCCCTAACGGGGAACCACCGCAGGTCCTGCGCGTTGGCGCTGGCGCAGCATGCGCAGGCAAGGACCATATGATGACCAAGAACGACGCGCTGCCGGCCCTTCTCTTGTCGTCTCTGGCGGTCATGCCGATGATCAGTCTGGCGCTGCTCACGGCTCCCGCCAGCGCCCAGCAGATGCCGGCCACCGCCGCGCCCGCCGCCGGCACCCAACCGGATCCCGCGGCTGCCGACTCCGCCGAGGCCGATCCCGATATGCAGCGCATTGCCGCCTGCAAGCAGCAGGCCCTCGCCCGGCTGAAGCAGCTTTCGCCCTCGGTGGACGATATCTACATCGATGTCGACGGCCTCACCGTCGCCACCGCCGATGCCAAGCTCGGCGACACCGCGGTCAAGGGCGTGATCATGGGCGAAGCCTATATCCAACGTGACAAATCCGATTCGGCGAACCGCTTCCTCTGCCTCACCGGCGAGAAGGGCGAGGTGCTGTTCACCTTCTTCACCATGAGGTGAGTGAATGGCGATGAGCGGACGGCGATGAGCGGACGGCGCTGGGGGCCGTGCCGAAAGGGCAGCGTTCACTCGGCCGCCTGTGTCTCATCCTGCGGCGATCCATTCTCCTGCGTCGTGCTGTCGCGCGCCGCGATCTGGTCGAGCGCCGCTATCTGATCGAGCGCATCGACCACCGCATCGAAGGTGAGCAGCGTCGAGGCGTGACGGGCCTTGTAGTCGCGCACCGGCTCCAGCACGGCCAGTTCCGCCCAGCGTCCGCCCGGCGCGGCGCCGTTCTCCTTCAGCATCCGCCGCATTGCCTCCCGCACGTCGCGCAGTTCGGCGGCCGTGGAGCCGACGACCAGCCCGCCCATGACCGAGGACGAGGCCTGGCCGAGCGCGCAGGCGCGCACCTCATGGGCAAAGTCGGTGACGACGCCGTCCGTCACGGCGAGATCGATGGTGACGGTGGAGCCGCAAAGGCGCGAATGCGCCGTTGCCGTGGCATCTGGAGAGGCAAGCCGCCCGAGCCGTGGTATATCGGCAGCCAACTCAAGTATGCGGCGATTATAGACGTCGTTCAGCATGACTTGTCCGTTCGTCGAGCCGCGGGACACGATTTGCCCGCGTTGCAGCCTGCCCCGTGCCGCCTATATAGGAACGGTGGTTGGCGTGCGAAAGCAACCGGATGCCCCTTCCGGCCATTTCGCGCGGCGACTATGGTCAAGACGTGACGCTGATCTGCGGTGGGTGATGGCACGTATGACGAGTTGGACCGGTGAAGCCTCGGTGCCGGATGTGAAATGCGCCGTCGAACGGAGTTCGTCATGGATGCCGTGCTTAAGTCGCTGATGCGTAGCGCCCAGAGCGAGAGCGAGGCCGCCGCCAGCCGGCGCCCCTCGCGCGAGGAGGCGGAAGCCGCCGTTCGCACGCTCATCGCCTGGGCGGGAGACGATCCCGCGCGCGAAGGCCTGCTGGATACGCCCAAGCGCGTGGTGCGCGCCTATGAGGAGCTCTACAGCGGCTACAGCGCCGATTCCGAGAAGATCCTCGACCGCACCTTCGGCGAGATCGGCAATTTCGACGATATGGTGCTGGTGCGCGACATCGAGTTCTACTCGCATTGCGAGCACCACATGGTGCCGTTCGTGGGCAGGGCGCATGTCGCCTATTTCCCGGTCGAGCGCGTGGTCGGCCTGTCGAAGATCGCCCGCATCGTCGACCTGTTCGCCCGCCGCCTGCAGACGCAGGAGCACCTGACATCGCAGATCATCACGGCGATGGACGAGACCCTGAAGCCGCGCGGCGTCGCGGTTCTCATCGAGGCCGAGCATATGTGCATGGCCATGCGCGGGGTGCGCAAGCACGGTGCGTCCACCGTCACCACGCAGTTCACCGGCATCTTCCGCGACGATCCGCAGGAGCAGGTTCGCTTCATGACCCTGCTGCGCGGCATGCGGCCCTGACGCCGGTGTCCACGGAACCTGCGGCGCCGCTTTTCGCCCCGCGCGGCTCCACCGCCGCGATCGAGGAGGGAGATCGTCTGGCGCCGAAATTCGACGCCGACGGCCTCCTCACCGCCGTCGCCGTGGATGCCGAGGATGGCACCGTGCTGATGGTCGCGCATATGAACGCGCGCGCGCTGGCGCTGACCATCGAGACCGGGCAGGCGCATTATTTCAGCCGCTCGCGCCAGAAGCTGTGGAAGAAGGGCGAGGAGAGCGGCCACGTCCAGACGCTGGTCGAACTGCGCGTCGATTGCGACCAGGACGCGGTGGTGATGCGTGTGCGCATGGCTGATCTTCCCGGCGGATCACCGGGCGCCGCCTGCCACACCGGGCACCGCTCCTGCTTCTTCCGCTCCGTCCCGCTCGGTGCCGCGCCGACACCCGATCTCACGCTGACGGTCAACGAGCCGGGCAAGCTTTTCGATCCGGCGGCGGTCTATGCCGCACCGAAGAAGACCGACACCCCGCATTTCTGAGCCATCCCGACGGACCGCCCCTCACCCTGCCCTCTCCCTGTCGGGGAGAGGGCATACGGGCTCCGGGATCATGTCGAGAGGATGTACTCGCGCAGCGCGGTGCTCTCGCGCTCCATCTCCGCGAGGCGGTGCTTCACCACGTCGCCGATTGAAATGAGGCCGATCAGCTTGCCCGCCTGCACCACCGGCAGATGGCGGAAGCGACCGGCCGTCATGTGCTCCATCACCTGATGCACGGTCTCGTTGCCATCGGTGGTCACGACCTTGGTCGTCATGATCGCGTGCACGGGATCGTCGAGTCTGGCCGGACCGTCACGGCCGATCACCCGCACCGCGTCGCGTTCGGAGATGATGCCCACCACGTGGAGATCGGCATCGGTGACGACGACCGCGCCGATGCGCTTCTCCGCGAGAACCGCCATCACCTCGCGCAACGTGGCATCGGGGGCGATGGTCTGAACGTCGTATCCCTTCTCGTCCAAGATCGAACGAACCGTCATGGCATTGCTCCTTCCCAGTACCGGCGGCCGGTCGGCATGCGCGCCGGCCACTCGTTATCGGCCGTCACCGCGGGCGCGGTGCATACCGTTAAGCCGGGAATGATCGATCCTAACGCTGCGCGAGGCAAGAGGCCTGCGCGCCAGCAGCCCTCAGCCGTGGCGCGAGCGGGCCACAGAGCGGTCGTCCGGGTGCCGGGATACCGGATCGAACAGCGGGAACAGCAGCAGGCCAACGAGGAAGCCGCCAATATGGGCTTCCCAGGCGATGCTGCCATCGGGCGTCGCCGTCATCACGCCGAAGGCGATGTTGATGACGAACCACACCACCACGAAGCTGATCACCCGGCGGTCGCGCATCACCACGGAGAGCGGCGGGGCGGGGAACTCCACCGACGCGCCGAGAAAGTCCGGCCGCCACGCCTCGCGGCCCTCCGCCGCGAACATGAAGCGGATGGCCGCCGCCATGCAGCCCGACACCGCCGCCGAGGCGCCGATCATCGGCACCATCTCGCCCTCATGGCTGATGAGGTGCAGCCCCGCCCCCGCCGCCGCGGCAACCGCGAAGAAGGCGAGGAACCGCATGGCCCCGAAGCGCTTCGCCACCGGACTGCCGAAGGCGAGCATCCACAAGAGGTTCAGCCCGACATGGGTCCAGCTGCCATGCAGGAACGCATAGGTGACGAAGGTCCACGCATCCGCCGCCGTGCCGCCCGGCAGCACGCCATCCGCCAGCAAGGACGGGTCGTAGCGGGCGGGAATGAAGGCGAACAGCGCGAGGATCTCGATGCCCATGTCGGGATCGAGGAAGTCGCGCGCCAGCTGGACGACAAGCATCGCCACGGCCAGCGCGGTGATCACCGGCGGCACATTGAGGATCGGCTGACGCTGCCGCGCGGCGATTTGGGATGGATCAAGCACAGAGATGACATAGGCGCCGACAGGCCCGGCGGCAAGTCGCGCCCGCAGGCCGGCAGCCACAGGGACGTTGCCACCGGCTTAATCCTTGTGATGAACGGAATGCCTATTCATATGGTTAATATCAGTAGTAAGACCCGTTAACATTCCATATCCAGCGTAGTGCAGAATTTCCGACATCGCTTAGACCAGCATAAAATTCTATCTGTCATGATCTCTTCCATAGACAGGAACGAGGCACGCGATGAACAAGAGGCTCGAACGAGCCCGTCACGCGACGGTGACAGTGATAATCGGGGCGTTGCTCGGCGTATTCGCCGGCGCGCTGCCAGTCGAGGCGAATGATCGACTGGCAATGCATTCCAGCTTTCCGGCCAACATGGTGTCGGAAGGCAAGTCGACCACGCCGATCGGCTACGCACAGTTCTGCGAGGAGTATCCGCGCGACTGCGGTAGCGGCAATGCGCGTGGTGGCAAGGTGGCGCTGACGGAAGCGAACTTCGCCCAGCTCACGGCGATCAACGCCGAGGTCAACCAGCGAATCAAGCCGATGACCGATCTCGACCATTACGGCGTCGCCGAACGCTGGACCTATGCCGAGGACGGTTATGGCGATTGCGAGGAATATGTGCTGGTGAAGCGCCGCGAACTGATCGCTCTCGGCTGGCCGGCGGAAACCCTGCTCATCACCGTGGTGCGCGACCGCGAGAACGAAGGCCACGCCGTCCTCACCGTGGTGACGGATCGCGGCGACCTGGTGCTCGACAATCAGGAGAGCGGCATCGTGCTCTGGCACGAGACCGGCTATCGCTTCGTGAAGCGGCAGGCGCAGGGCAATCCCGACCGCTGGGTTTCGCTGGGCGACGTGATGGCCCCGCTGACGGTGGGCCAGTACTGATGACCCGCGAAGGGCGGCTCCGCCCTTCGCGGCCGTCGAGCACAAGAGCCGGCGCGGCCGCTCAGCCGATCTTCGACAGCCCCTCGGCGAAGCGCCGCCAGTTGCGCACATAATGCGCGGCGGTGCCGTGAATGCGCGTCGCCATCGCGTCGTCCAACGTGCGGATCGCCTTGGCCGGGGCCCCGACAATCAGCGAATTGTCGGGAAACTCCTTGCCTTCCGTCACCAGCGCGCCGGCGCCGACCAGACAGTTGCGGCCGATCCTGGCGCCGTTGAGCAGGGTCGCCCCCATGCCGATCAGGCTGTTGGCGCCGATCGTGCAGCCGTGCAGGATCGCCCGGTGGCCGATCGTGCAGTCCTCGCCAATGGTCAGCGGGAAGCCCGGATCGGCATGCAGCACGCACAATTCCTGAATATTGACCCGCGCGCCGAGCGCGATGCGCTCATTGTCGCCGCGGATCGTGGCGCCGAACCACACGCTCGCCTCGTCGCCGAGTTGGACATGGCCGATCACCTCGGCGCTCGGCGCGATCCAGTAGCGGCCGGGGGCCGGAAGCTCCGGCGCAATGCCGTCGAGCGCGTAGATCGCCACGGCTCAGTCCTCGAGATCGGTGTCGAGAATGGCCATCTGGAAATTATAGGAGAGGTCGCCGTCTTCCTTGTCCTCGAACATGATGCCGATGAACTCGTCCCCGATGTAAACCTCGGCGGAATCCTTCTTCTTCGGACGGCCGACGACGCGGATCTGCGTGTTGTTGAACAGTCGGCGCATATAGGTCTGGATGCGCTCGAAATCCTTCTTTTCCAAAGCTCTTGTCTCCCGAAATGCGTTGGATTGGGCGGCAGGCTTGCCACGCCGGGCGCGCCGGCGCAACCCGCAAGCACGCCGCGCGCCGCCCGTCTGCCCTGCCGGGCAGGCGGGACTGGGGACGACGATCGTCAGATCGCTTCGCCGAGGAAGGACGGCACGTCGTCGATCTGATCGAACATCTGGTCCATGCTCCGCGAGGGCTCCGAGCAGCCCGCCACGCCAACCACCCGGGACGGCACGCCGGCCACCGTGGTGCCGGGCGGAACCGGCTTCAGCACCACCGAGCCGGCCGCGACGCGCGCGCATTTGCCGACCTCGATATTGCCGAGCACCTTGGCGCCGGCGCCGATGAGCACGCCGCTGCGGATCTTCGGATGCCGGTCGCCATGTTCCTTGCCGGTGCCGCCGAGCGTGACACCCTGCAGGATCGACACATTGTCCTCGATGACCGCCGTCTCGCCGACCACGATGCCGGTCGCATGGTCGAAGAAGATGCCGCGCCCGAACACCGCCGCCGGATTGATGTCCACCTGGTAGACCATCGAGGCGCGGCTCTGCAGGTAGAGCGCGAAATCCTTGCGCCCGTTCTTCCACAGCCAGTGCGCCAGACGGTGGGTCTGGATGGCGTGGAAGCCCTTGTAATAGAGCAGCGGATCGACCGCGCGCTGGGTGGCGGGGTCGCGGTCGCACACGGCGAGAATATCGGCGCGTACGGCGAGGCCCAGTTCCGGATCCTCGTTCACCGCCTCGCGGAAAGCCTGGCGGATGAGGTGGCTCGGCATGTCCACATGGTCGAGCCGCTGGGAGATGCGATGGCCGACCGCTTCCTCCAGCGAGGGATGATACAGCACGGTCGAATAGATGAAGCTGGCAAGTGCCGGCTCGCGGGCGACGATGGATTCGGCCTCGCCGCGGATGCGCGACCATATCGGGTCGATCTTGTCGATGACCCGACTGGCGATCTCGGCACGGTGGAGAGAATTCTGAGCCATTGGTCTTGTCCCTGGCCGGCTGTCCCGGTGGCGCCGACCTTTTCAACCTGAGTTGGATGGATCCTAGCACAGCGCGCGGAACGCGCCCATGCCGGCACCGTCACGGGCGCTTACGCGCCGCGAGCGACGCGCGGCCCGACGCTACATCGCAGCGGCTTCATCCCCGCTGCCTCGATCATCGGCATGCCGGCCATCGTCCAGGTCCCCCGGCGGCCCCCATCGCGCCGCCTCGATCACACAACCAAGAGGCTCGCAACCAAGAGGCGCGCAACCAAGGTTCACGCAACCAACGGGCGCGCATTCAGGGGCGCGCGTTGAGAAAGGCGAGCGCGGCTTCCTTGAACACCTTGTCGCCCACCGCCAGCATATGGTCGCGGTCGGGAATATCCACCACCTGCGCGCCGGGAATCAGCGCGGCCAGCGGACGTGCCGCGCCCGACACCGCGTCCTTGGTGCCGATGGCGATCAGCGTCGGCACGCCGATGCGCCCCACGTCCTCGCGCGTGAGCGTGCGGCGCGAACCATAGATGCACGCGGCCAGCGCCCGCCGGTCACTTTTCGTCACCTCGGCGAACATGCGGAAGGTGCGCCCGGTCGGGTCGGTCACATCCTCGAGCGAGGGGGCGAGCAGCGCCTCGGCCACCGTCACCGGCAGGCCGGCGCCTTCCACCAGATGAATGCCGATGCCGCCGAGGATGAGCGATCGCACCCGCTCGGGTGCTTCCAGCGCGAGACAGGCGGCGATCCGCCCGCCCATGGAATAGCCCATCACATCGGCGCGCGGCAGGCCGAGGTGATCCATCAGCGCCAGCGCGTCCCGTGCCATGATGGCGGGGTCATAGGCCTCGCGCTCATAGAGCTTGGTGGACGCGCCGTGGCCGCGATTGTCGAAGGCGATCGCCCGCCGCCCGGCGCGCACCAGCGTCGACATCCAGCCCGGCCCGACCCAGTTGATTTCCTTGGTCGAGGCGAAGCCGTGAATGAGCAGGACCGGCTCGCCCTCCCCCTCGTCGAGATAGGCGAAGTCGAGATCGTTATGGGAGAAGGTCGGCATGGTGCGCAGGTTCCGGCAACAGGGAGCCGGCAACCTAGAGAGCGAGGCCCGGCCTGCCAAGCGCTGCGGCGGAAACCGCACCAAGCGCCGCGGCGGAAACCGCCATGGCCGCATGAGGGGCCCGCCGCCCTGTTTGGCCGGTCGGGCGGCGGCGTTTCCACAAGGGACGCACGCCCGCCACCACCATGGCGTTGAAGGCGGAGACCAGCCCGAACAGGTTGATGGCCGCCGCGATCACCCAGAAGGCGAGCTTGGCGATCGCCTCGGTGACGAACAGCGCGCCACGCCCGAGCGTCTTGAAAATGGCCAGCGTCTGCCCGCCCTTCACGTCGGCCAGCCGCGCGAGGCGCCCGGCCCCGGCCGCATCATCGACATGGGCCAGCCCGGCGAAGGTGGCGCGCGTGCCGGCCCTGGACCCGGCGCGGCCGATATCGGCCAGTGTCGCGGCGGCCTCGACCCGGCGCCCGCCGCGAAGCGCGCCCGCGATGTCGCCCGCCAGCCGCGCGCCCACCACGCCGGCCCGTCGCGCGCCCTTGATCAGGCTCAGCCCGGCCCGCAGCGTCAGCGGCGCGCCGAAGGCGGCATAGGTGGCGCCGGTCGCGACAATCCCCGCGCCGGCCAGGCCCACCATCAGCTTATCCACCGGCTCGCCGCTCGCCCAGTGCAAGGCCTCGCGCCCGAGGTCGCGCACGTCGCCCCACACGGTGAGGTCGCCGGTCGCCGCCCCGGCCAGACCCGCCAGATCCTCGCCCTCGCCGGTCACGAAGCCCTTGCCAAAGGCACCGGCTCCGCGCGCCGCGACCATCGCCGTGCTGTTGGCCAGCGTGACGCGGGCGCGCAGGGCCGGCGCGATCTCGATCCCGCGCGCGTCGGCCAGCGCGACATAGCTCGCGGCCAGTTCGCCATCCTTTGCCGCCAGCGCGCTTTCGATCTCGCCGGCCACCAGCGCCGGCGTCAGCACGCGCGACAGTTCGATATCGGCGATGCGCGCCGCGTCATCCTGCGCCAGGGCGAGGTCCAGAGCGTAGCGCCCCGCCGGCAGCACCCAATGGGCGGCGCCGGCAAAGGCGAGCAGGAAAGCGGCGGCGGCAAGGAAACGACGCATGGCGGGGAAGGGCTGCACCCGATGAAACGACCCTGACGTCATGCCCGGCCTTTGTGGCGAAGCCATGGGTGTTTGTGGCGAAGCCATGGGTGGAGGAAACCGTCGGAGGCGATGGGAGGGGCGCCATCATTGGCCGCCGGATCCGTCACGCATCCCCGCGCGACGCGCCATCCCCTGCCCCGGCGCGCAAGCACCTTGGCCGCCGCGTTTCCAGCGGCTATGGTCCCGCCGGATCGAAACACGAGCGCGGACAGGCGGATATCATGGCGGGCCACGTCGTTCCCCACTTCCACAATTCGGCGGGCGTGCCGAAAATCTTCATCGGTGCCAAGGAGTTCATGTGCGTCGGGGCGGAGCCGCCCTTTGACCACCCGCATGTGTTCCTCGACATGGGCGCCGATCACGAAATCGTCTGCCCCTATTGCTCGACCCTCTATGTCTTCGATTCGAAGCTGCATGGCGCGCAGACCAATCCGCCGGGCGCCCTCTACGAGACGCCGGCCGCCGCCTGAACGGGTGGCATCCTGACCGGGTGGACATGACGTGTCGCAACGCCACATCCTTGTCGCCGGGGCCGGCATAGGCGGGCTGGCGGCGGCGCTCGCCCTCGCCCGCGCCGGCTGTCGCGTCAGCGTGATCGAGCGGGCCGGAGCGATCGAGGAAGTCGGCGCCGGCGTGCAGCTTGCCGCCAATGCCACGCGCTGCCTCCTCGCGCTCGGCGTCTATGAGCGCGTGCGCGACATGGCCGTCGAGCCCGCCGGCTTCGCGGTGATGGACGGGCGCAGCGGGCGCGTCATCACCCGTGCGCCGATGGGGGCGGCGGTCGAGGCGCGCTTCGGCGGGCCCTTCATCGTCATTCACCGCGCCGACCTGCAGGCCGCGCTGGCCGCGGCGGCGCGCGAAATGCCGGCCATCGATATCCGCCTCGGCCGCACGGTGCGCGGTTTCACGCAAGCCGCCGATCGTGTCAGCGTGCATCTGGCGCGCGGCGAGGGCAGCGAGACGCTGGAGGCCGATGCGCTGGTGGGGGCGGATGGCCTGCGCTCGGCGGTGCGCGGCGTGCTTTATCCCAATGCACGGCCCTCCTTCCGCCACCGCGCGGCGTGGCGCGCCACCGTGCCGGCAAGCGCCCTGCCCGCGCGCCTCGCCGACCCGGTGACGCGGCTGTGGCTGGGGCCGGGCGCGCATCTGGTCTCCTATCCCGTGAAGGCCGGCGCGGCGATCAACCTGGTCGCCGTCACGCCGGACGCGCGCGAGGTGCACGGCTGGAATCTCGAAGGGCTGCCGGGCGAACTCATCGCCCATTACCGCGACTGGAGCGCGGACGCCCTCGCCCTGCTCAAGTCCCCCGACCGCTGGTTGCGCTGGGCGCTGTTCGATCTCGACCCCCTGCCCGCCTGGGGAACCGGGCGGGTGACGCTGCTGGGCGACGCCGCCCATGCCATGCCGCCCTTTCTGGCGCAGGGCGCGGCGCAGGCGATCGAGGATGCGGTGGTGCTGGCCGGCACGCTGAAGGAGGCGGGCGACATTCCCGCCGGCCTGCGTCGCTATGAGGCCCTGCGCCAGCCGCGCACGGCACGGGTGCAGCGGGCGGCGCGATCGATGGATCGCCTCTATCATCTCGCCGGCCCGGCGCGGATTGCCCGCGATCTCGTGATGCGCGCGCGCTCGGGCGACGCGGTGCTGGAGCGCTATCGCTGGATCTATGACTGGCGCGCGTGACGGTTCACGCCGCCACGTTCAAGACTCCACGTTCACCCCGCCACGTTCACGCCGCCACTTTCAGCCCGGCAATGCCGATGACGATGATGACGACGCAGACCAGCTTCATCGGGCTCAGCGCCTCGCCGAGCACCAGCGCCCCAAGCAGCACCGTGCCCAGCGTGCCGATGGCGGTCCACACGGGATAGGCGACGCTGACCGGCAGGTCCTTGATCGCCAGCGTGAGGAAGGCGAAGCTGGCGCTGACGCTGGCGATGGTCACGACGCTCGGCCACAGGCGCGAGAAACCATCGGAATATTTCATGCTCAGCGCGAACACGACCTCGAACAGCGCGGCGATGATAAGATAGGCCCAAGCCATTATGAGACGCTCCCGCGACGACGGCGCGGGGGATGATGTCCCCCTCTGGGTGCCGGTGCCGCAGAATCCTTGTACGGGACGCGCCGCTTATTGGACAAACGCTTAATACTCATCCCATAGATGAATCCTGTTCATTCGTGAGGGGCCGATGCGCCGTCTGCCGCCGCTGGGTTCGCTGCGCGCCTTCGAGGCCGCCGCGCGGCTGGAGAGCTTCAAGCTCGCCGCCGCCGAACTGGGCGTGACGCCCACCGCCGTCAGCCATCAGATCCGCCGGCTGGAAGCCGATCTCGGCCTTGCCTTGTTCGTGCGGCAGACCCGCAAGGTCGCCCTCACCCCGCAGGGACAGGCGCTGCTGGTGCCGATGCGGGCGGCCTTTGACAGCATGGCCGGGGCGATCGACGAACTGATCGGGGAGGCGCGCCCGCGCCGGCAGGTGGCGACACTGTCGGCCACCGCCGCCTTTGCCGCGCGGCTGCTGGTGCCGCGCGTCGCCGGCTTTCGCGCCCGCCATCCCGACTGGGATCTGCGCCTGCACGCCTCGGACGAACCGGTCGATGTATCGGCGGGCGAGGCGGATGTCGCGATCCGCTATGGGCGCGGCTCCTATCCCGGCCTCGCCGCCCTGCCCCTCATCGCCGACGGCTTCGCCCCCGTCTGCGCCGCCGGCCTGCCGCTGCGCCGGCCGGAAGACCTCGCCCGCGCGACGCTGATCCATATCGAGCAACTGCCCTGGACGCGGGAGGCCAGCGTGCCGAGCTGGGAAGACTGGCGCCAGCGCGCGGGGCTCACCCGCCTCGACACTGGCGCCGGCATCTCTTTCAACGATGAGGCCAGCGCCATCCAGGCGGTCATTGCCGGCCATGGCGTGGCGCTGCTGAGCCTCGTGATGATCGCTCCCGAACTGGCCGCCGGCACACTGGTGCAGCCCTTCGGCCCGATCATCGGCGGGCTGTCCTATCACCTCGTCTTCGCGACCTCGGCGGCGGACCAGCCGGCGGTCGCCATGCTGCGCCGCTGGGTGGTGGAGGAGTTCGCCGCCGCCCCGTCCGCCGCCCCTCCCGCCGCGAGGATCACGCCGACAGGCGCCTGAAGCCACGCGACGCCGATGACGGGAGCACAGGCTCGCGGCCTGAAAGCCGCGCCTCGCGCCACATATCGATATTTCTTATCGCCCCCATGGAAACAACTCGTTTTCCGATCCAAAGCCGTTTCGCTAGCGTGCGCCACCGATCGCAAGGGACAAAAGCCGATGCCCGCCGCCGCGCCCGCGCCCCTCGCCGCGCCCCGCACCTTCCTGCCGTTGCCATTGCTGGTGGCGCTGTTCTGCGTGCTGTGGTCCTCCGCCTTCGCCGGCGCGAAGATGGCGCTGGCGCATTGCCCGCCGCTGACTCTGCTCTCCACGCGGCTCCTGCTGGCCGGCATCATCATGCTCGCGCTCGCCTGGGCGGTGGATGGACGCCCGCGCATGGGCCGGCGCGACGTGGCCGCGCTGGTCTTCATCGGCATCCTCAACAACGCGATCTATCTCGGTCTGAACTGGACCGCGCTCACCTTCACCTCCTCCGCCTATACCGCCGTGCTGACCAGCTGCCTGCCGCTGGTGGTCGCGCTGTTCGCGGGCCCGCTGCTGGGCGAACGGATGACGCTGGTGAAATGGGCGGGCATCGGCCTCGGCCTCGCCGGCGTCGTGGTGGTGCTGCGCTCGCGTCTTGCCGGGGCGCATGAGAGCGTTGAGGGCACGCTGCTCATCGGCGGCGGCATGCTGGCGCTCTCGGCCGGCACGCTCGCCTTCAAGTATTTCGTCCCGCGCGGCGGGGTGTGGAGCGGCAACGCCATCCAGTGCCTGGCCGGCGGGCTCACCCTGGTGCCGGTGGCGCTGCTGCGGGAGGATTTCCACCAGGTGAACCTGACGCCGGAACTGTTCGCCGGCCTCGCCTATCTCGTGGTGGCGGTGTCGATCGGCGGCTACGGGCTGTGGTTCTACCTGCTCACCCGCTCTTCGGCGACAGCAGCCTCCAGCCTGCACTTCCTCATGCCGCCGCTCGGCCTGTTTTTCGGCTGGCTGCTGCTCGGCGAGGCGGTGCCGCCGCTCGACATTCTCGGCATCGCACCGATCGCGCTGGGCATCTGGCTGGTGACACGCCCGGCGCGCCCGCTCCGGCTTTAAAGCGTGGCCGGCACAAGCTGCAGCGCCATCACCAGCTCATAGGAGCGCGCCTTCGCCGCGAAATCGTGAACCGGCGTGGTGATCATCAGCTCATCCGCCTGCGTGCTGTCGAGGAAACGCTCCAGCCCCGCCGCCACCCTTGCGGGCCCACCCACCAGCACTTTCTCGCGGTTACGGCGCATGAAGGCGCGATCGGCCTCGCTATAGGGAAAGGCCGCCGCCTCCTCCGGCGACGGCACCGGCCCATAATCGCCGCGCGCCCGCCTGAGTTGCGCGAGGTCGACGCTGCCGGCCAGCCATTCCGCCTCGTCGTCGCTCGGGGCGCACACCACGGAGAGGGCGAGGATGGCGTGCGGCCGGTCCAGCCGATCGGAGGGCTGGAAGGCCGCGCGGTAGCTCAGCATCGCGTCCAGCACGTCATGCTGGGCGAAATGATGGGCGAAGGCGAACCCCACGCCGATCTGCGCCGCCAGCCGCGCGCTGTAGCCGGAGGAACCGAGCAGCCAGAGCGGCGGCAGGTTCACGTCCACCGGCATCACCTTGATGTTGCGATAGGGATGATCGGCCGGCCAGAGACCGCTATCCCACAGCATCAGTTCTTTCAGCCGGTCGAGAAAATCGTCGCCGGGGTCGATATCCTGCCGCCGGCGCAGCGCGTGCGCGGTCAACTGGTCGGTGCCCGGGGCGCGGCCGAGGCCGAGATCGACCCGGCCAGGATAGAGCGCCTCCAGCACCTTGAAGCGCTCGGCCACCATGAGGGGCGCGTGGTTCGGCAGCATCACGCCGCCCGAGCCGACGCGAATGCGCTGCGTGGCGGCGAGAATCTGCCCGGACATGACATCGGGCGCGCCCGAGGCCACGGAGGGCAGGTTATGATGCTCCGCCACCCAGAAACGCTCATAGCCGAGCGAATCGACGAGGCGCGCAAGCTCGATCGTGCTGCGCAGCGCCTGCGGCCCGGTGCCGCCCGACGTGACGAAGGACAGGTCGAGGACGGAGAGCGGGACGGTGGCGAGGCGGTTGCTGGCTTCTCGGGTCATGGCTCTTAGTTGGGAAGCCGCCCCGCCGCCGCAAGACGTTTCCTGCGTGTAACCAAAGACGTTTCCTGCGCGTAACCAAAGACGTTTCCTGCGTGTAACCGGGTATGGGCGGTACCCGTCCCGCGCCGGACCGGGCGTGGATGGCGGGCCGGCTCGCCGGCGCGGGCGTCGGATGTCACCTCGCTCCTTCAGCCTATCGCCCCATGCGCGATGGAAGTCGCCGCCCGTCGGATCAGTTGCACCTCATTCCTATCAAGGTTACACTTTAACGTCAGGCTACACATCGAGACGCACCTCCAGAGGGAAACCGCATGTCCACCAGCACCATGGGCGTGAAGATCGACGAGGAGTTGCGCGCCCGCCTCAAGCTCGCCGCCGAGAGCGAGGGGCGCAGCCCGCACGCCCTGGTCAAGCAGGCCATCATCAACGCCATCGAGCGGGTCGAGCGCGGCCTGCCGCCGGTCCTACCGGAAGGTGCAACCGATATGCCGGGGCTGGAGGGGGCGGAGAGTCCCTTCCTGCCCTTCGCCCGCGGTGTGCGTCCGCAGAGCGTGCTGCGCGCCCGCATCACCGGCGCCTATCGCATGCCGGAGACCGAGGCGGTGCCGATGCTGCTCGGCCCGGCGACGCTGGTAGCCGGCAAAGCGGAGGCCGCCCGCGCGCGCGCCCTCGCGCTGGTCGAGGCCTTGCGCGAGAAGGGCCAGAAAGGCCCGGTCGAAGGGCTGATCCACGAATATTCGCTCTCCAGCCAGGAGGGTGTTGCGCTGATGTGTCTCGCCGAGGCCCTGCTGCGCATTCCCGATCGCGCTACCCGCGACGCGCTCATTCGCGACAAGATCGGCCATGGCGACTGGCAGGCGCATGTCGGCCACTCCCCCTCGCTCTTCGTCAATGCCGCGACCTGGGGGCTGGTGCTCACCGGAAAGCTCACCACCACTTCCAGCGAAAACGGCCTCACCGGCGCGCTCACCCGCCTGATCGGCCGTGGTGGAGAGCCATTGATTCGCAAGGGCGTGGACGTCGCCATGCGCATGATGGGTGAGCAGTTCGTCACCGGCCAGACCATTTCCGAGGCCTTGGCCAATTCGCGCCGGATGGAGGCGAAGGGCTTCCGTTATTCGTTCGACATGCTGGGCGAAGCCGCGACCACCGAGGCCGACGCGCAGCGCTATTACGCCGATTACGAACAGGCCATCCATGCCATCGGCAAGGCGTCGGCCGGTCGCGGCATCTATGAAGGTCCCGGCATTTCCATCAAGCTGTCGGCGCTGCACCCGCGCTACAGCCGCGCGCAATATGCCCGCGTCATCGCTGAACTTCTGCCGCGCGTGGCAGCGCTGGCGCGGCTCGCCCGGCATTATGATATCGGCCTCAATATCGACGCGGAGGAAGCCGACCGGCTTGAGATTTCGCTCGATCTTCTTGAAGCACTTTGTTTCGATGAATCCCTAAGTAACTGGAATGGAATTGGTTTTGTTATTCAGGCCTATCAGAAACGTTGCCCCTATGTGATCGACTATCTCATCGATCTCGCCCGCCGCTCCAACCACCGGCTGATGGTACGGCTGGTGAAGGGCGCCTATTGGGACAGCGAGATCAAGCGCGCGCAGGTCGACGGGCTGGAGGGTTTTCCGGTCTATACGCGCAAGGTGCATACCGACGTGTCCTACCTCGCCTGCGCCCGCAAGCTGCTCGCCGCGCCGGACGCGATCTTCCCGCAATTCGCCACGCACAACGCGCAGACGCTTTCAACCGTCATGGAAATGGCTGGCGCCAACTACTATGCCGGACAATATGAATTCCAGTGCCTGCACGGCATGGGCGAACCGCTCTATGAGGAGGTCGTCGGGCGCGAAAAACTGGGCCGGCCCTGCCGGGTCTACGCGCCGGTCGGCACGCATGAAACGCTGCTGGCCTATCTCGTGCGGCGCCTGCTGGAGAACGGCGCCAATTCCTCCTTCGTCAACCGCATCGCCGATGCGGGCGTGCCGGTGGAGGAACTGATCGAGAGCCCCGCCGAGGCGGCAGCGCGGATCGAGCCGGTGGGCGCGCCACACCCGCGCATCGCCGCCCCGTCCGATCTGTTCGGAGCCTCGCGGAAGAACTCCGCCGGGCTCGACCTGTCCAATGAACAGCGGCTTGCCTCGCTGGCCGCCGCGCTGCTGGCCGGCAGCGCCGCCCCGCTCAAGGCGAGCCCGCTGCTCGGCGACGGGCCTGTCGCGGGCATCGCCCGGCCGGTGCTCAACCCGGCCGATCACCGCGACGAACTCGGCTTCGTCGAGGAGGCGACGCCGGCGATCGTGGCGCGCGCCATGGAAATCGCCCACGGCGCCGCCCCGATCTGGCAATCCACCCCGCCGGATGCTCGCGCGGCCTGCCTGATGCGCGCCGCCGACCTGATGGAGGAGCGCCTGCCCTCGCTCATCGGCCTCATCATCCGCGAGGCCGGCAAGTCCTTCCCGAACGCCATCGGCGAGGTGCGCGAGGCCGTCGATTTCCTGCGGTACTACGCGGCGCAGGCGCGGGACACCTTCTCCGCCGACACCCACCGCCCGCTCGGCCCGGTCGTGTGCATCAGCCCGTGGAATTTCCCGCTCGCCATCTTCACCGGCCAGGTCGCCGCGGCGCTGGCCGCCGGCAATCCGGTGCTCGCCAAGCCCGCCGAAGAGACCCCGCTCATCGCCTTCACAGCGGTTGAAATCCTGCGTGAGGCGGGTGTTCCCGCCGGCGCGGTGCAACTTCTGCCCGGCGCGGGAGATGTCGGCGCCGCGCTGGTGGGTGATACCCGCGCGCGCGGTGTGATGTTCACCGGCTCCACGGAGGTGGCCCGGCTCATCCAGAAGCAGCTGGCCGGCCGGCTCAATCCCGATGGCGGGGTGATACCGCTGATCGCCGAAACCGGCGGGCAGAACGCGATGATCGCCGATTCCTCCGCGCTCGCCGAGCAGGTGGTGGCGGATGTGATCGGCTCCGCCTTCGATTCCGCCGGCCAGCGCTGCTCGGCCCTGCGCATCCTCTGCCTGCAGGAGGATGTCGCCGACCGCGTGCTGGAAATGCTGCGCGGCGCGCTGAAGGAACTCGTGGTCGGCAACCCGGTGCGGCTCTCCACCGATGTCGGGCCGGTGATCAGCCGGGAGGCGAAGGCGACTATCGACGCCCATGTGGAGCGGCTGAGAAAGGCTGGCCGGCGTGTCGAGCAGGTGGAACTCGGCGAGGAGGCGCGGCGCGGCACTTTCGTGCCGCCCACTCTCATCGAGATCGACGACCTCTCCGAGCTGACGCGCGAAGTGTTCGGCCCGGTGCTGCATGTGCTGCGCTACCGGCGCGAGGCACTCGACGCGCTGGTCGACGCCATCAACGCCACCGGCTACGGCCTCACCTTCGGCCTCCATACCCGCATCGACGAGACGATCGCCCGCGTCGCCGCGCGGATCGAGGTCGGCAATGTCTATGTGAACCGCAACATCATCGGCGCGGTGGTCGGCGTGCAGCCCTTCGGCGGTCACGGGCTTTCCGGCACCGGCCCCAAGGCCGGCGGTCCGCTCTATCTCGCGCGCCTGCTCGCGGTGCGTCCGGCCGCCAGCCTCACCGGCAGCGGCGCGCCGGAAGCCGCGCGGCGGTGGGTGGACTTCCAGTCGGACCCGCTGACGCGCGACCTGTGCGGCCGGGCGGCGGGATGCGCGCCCCATGGCTACCAGGCCGAACTCGCAGGCCCGGTCGGCGAGCGCAATGTCTATGCGCTGGCGCCGCGCGGCACGGTTCTGTGTCTCGCCGCCACCGCCCAGGGGCTGGCGGTGCAGATCGCCTCCGTGCTGGCCACCGGCAACCGCGTGCTGCTCGAAGGCTCCACGCTGCCGCCGCTGCCCGAAGGCGTGGCAGGCGAGGTGACGCTGGTCGACAGCCATGCCGGGGGGCGGTTCGACGCGGTGCTGTTCGAGGGCGATGGCGACGCGCTGCTGCGGCTCAATGCCGAGATCGCCGACCGCGAAGGGCCTATCGTTCTGGTGCACGGGCTCTCGCCCGACGCCATCGCGCGCGGCGAACTCTATCCGCTCGACCTGCTGATGCTGGAGCGCTCCACCAGCACCAACACAGCGGCGGCGGGCGGCAATGCGAGCCTGATGAGCATCGGCTGACGGCGCGACACGCGGATCGCAAGCGGACCCCGGCGGCACCTCCTGTCTTTCTGCCCGCCACGGCGCGGTATGCAGCACCCTGCGCGGGCACGAAATTTCGCGAGGTGTCGGCCCCGCTGCGCCTCGGCAAGATCATCTGCCCCGTCAGTTGTCCCGTCAGTTGTCCTGCCAGCCACGCGATGCACGCACGGAGAAGCCGGGCCGGAAGCCGGGCCGGAAGCCGGGCCGAACGAGCCCGGCCTCGCTTGCCCGCCCGCTCCCGCCACGGCGCGGGAGGGAGGGCATGACCGCAGGACTGGTCAGCGGCCAAGGTTCCTGGTCAGCGGCCGAGGTTCGATGCGGGTAGCGGATGCCTCTGATGAACCGCCTGGATGCGGCGGGCCCGCTCAACTGACGCGCGTACCGCGCCGGTTGCGGGTGCGACTGACGGCGGAGGGTCCAGCGCGGCGCGCAGCATCGCCGTGCATCATCGCCGTGCAGCATCTCATCGACCTCGCCGGCGCGCGGCGGCGGGGCGGGCCGCATAGCGCGATGCGGAAGGGCGCGCAGGGCCGTGTCGGGACATCGCGGCCCCGCGGGACGCTGGACGGGAGCGTCCATGCACCCGCCCGCCGAACGCCGATCCGCCGCCCGACGGGCGTCTGTAAGGTTGGCGTAAGCTGGCTGCGGGACAGATTCAGATCGGCCGATCTGGCCCTGCCGGAGACTATATTGCGCCACGAAACATTCGACCCGCGGCTCGAACGCACCGATGCGCGCGCCCGTGCGCTGCCCGACCTTTCCGTCGTCATCGCCGCGAAGGACGAGGCTGGCGCGATCGCCGGGCTGATCGGCGAAATAGACATGGCGCTCGAAGGCGAGCGTTTCGAGATCATCATCATCGATGACGGCTCAAGCGACGCCACGGCCGAGATCGTTCGCGGCATCGGGCGCGCCCATCCGCACGTCGTGCTGCTCGGGCACCGCGTCTCCTGCGGCCAGAGCGCGGCCATCCGCACAGGCGTGCAGGCCGCGCTCGGCCCGCTGATCGTGACGCTGGACGGCGACGGCCAGAACGATCCCGCCGATATCCCCGCCCTGCTGGCGCGCTATCGCGATGCCGCCGCGTCGGCTCCGGCACGCATGATCGCGGGGCAGCGCGCGCGCCGCAATGACAGCCTGGTGAAGCGCCTGTCCTCGCGCATCGCCAACCGCGTGCGGGCGAGCCTGCTGGGCGACGGCATCGCCGATACCGGCTGCGGCCTCAAGCTGTTCGAGCGCGAGGCCTTCCTGCGGCTTCCCTATTTCGACCACATGCACCGCTTCCTGCCGGCGCTGATGCAGCGCGAGGGCTATCGCGTCCTCACCCACAGGGTGAACCACCGCGCCCGCCGCACCGGCCGCTCGAAATATGGAACATGGGGGCGCCTACGCGTCGGCATCGTCGATCTGGCCGGCGTCTACTGGCTGCGCTCTCGCTTCACCCGCCCGGACATCATGGCATGACCGCTTCCATCTGGATGGCCTTCGGCCTCATGGGTCAGGCCCTGTTTTCAGGCCGGTTCCTGCTTCAGTGGTGGAGCAGCGAGAAACTCGGCCGTAGCGTGGTGCCGAACGGCTTCTGGTATCTCAGCATCGCCGGCTCCCTGAGCCTGCTGGCCTATGCCATCTATGTGCGCGATCCGGTGTTCATCGTCGGCCAGTCGGCCGGCTTCATCATCTATGCCCGCAATCTGCGCCTGATCCGCAACGAACGCCGCATGGCCGGCGACGCCTCCACCTGATCCACTGCGGGCGCGGCCCCCGCCCGCGGCCCGCGTCAGCCTCGGTTCATGGTGGGGGATGGGGCGAACAGGCGGGCGGCACGCCCCGGATGCCGCGCTATAGTAACCGCCCTATCGGGATGTAGCCGCCACGCGCGGACGGGGATGCGAGGGCGATGCGCCTGCTGCTGGTGGAAGATGAGCGCGAACTCGCCGGCCTGCTCAAGGCAGGGCTGAAGGCGGCGGGATTCGCGGTCGATCATGTCGCCACCGCCGCCGATGCCGAAGCCGCCCTCACCTCCGGCAGCTACGACATCGCCGTGCTCGATCTGCGCCTGCCGGACGGCGACGGGCTGGACCTGCTGCGCCGCCGCCGCGCCGCCGGCCTCACCCTGCCCGTGCTCATCCTCACCGCGCGCGACAGCCTGTCCGATCGGGTGAAGGGGCTCGAACAGGGCGGCGATGACTATGTGCTGAAGCCCTTCCACATCGACGAGGTGGTGGCGCGGCTGCGCGCGCTGCTGCGCCGGCCGAACCAGGCACTTGGCGTCAACATCGTCATCGGCAATCTGGGGCTCAACACCATGGACCTGCGGGTGATGGTGGCGGACGGCCCGCTGGCCCTGTCGCGGCGCGAACTCGGGTTGCTGGAACTGTTCATGCGCCGGGCCGGGCGGGTGCTGACCAAGGAGGTGATCGAGCAGGCGCTCTACGGTTTCAACGAGGAGCTGGAATCGAACGCCGTCGAGGTTCTCGTCCACCGCCTGCGCCGCAAGCTTGCCGGCGCCGGCGCGACGCCGTCCATCCATACGCTGCGCGGCATCGGCTATCTCATGGACGACGTGCCGTGACGACGCCCCCCGCCCGCTGGTCGCTGAAACGCCGCCTGGCCATCCGACTGCTGATCGTGCTCACGATGGGCGTGCTCGGCCCCTCCGTGGTGATGGTCGGCGCCGCCATGTGGGCGATCGATTCGATGGATGATCGCGCGCTGCAGGACCAGGCCGGCGACATCGTGCGCAATCTCGACGTCACCGTCTCGCCGCCCGCCCTGCACCTGCCCGCGCGCCTGGCCAATGCCTATGCGACATCGGGCGATTCCTATCTCTACGCCGTGCTGGACGCCGCCGGCACCATTCTCGCGGCGTCCTCCCCGGCGGCCGAGACGCTGGCCCGTGTCGCCGACGACATGACGCCCGGCGTGTTCTTCCTGGTCACGCGGCCGAATGGCGGTCAGCCCTGGTATGCCTATATGACGACCGCCGGGCCCTATTTCGTCGCGGTGGCGCAGGGTAGCCTGCACGATGACAGCCTGGCCGACAGCGTGATGCGCGACCTTGTCGGCTTCAGCTTCATCACCGCGCTGCCCCTGCTGGCGGTGACTCTGCTCGTCACCTTCTGGACGCTCAACCGCGCCTTCCGCCAAATGGAGCGGGTGGCCGGCGAGGTACGGGCGATCACGCCCGGTGGCGCCGAGGCCCGGCTTTCGAGCGAGGGGCTGCCAAGCGAGATCGCCCCGCTGGTGGCGGCGGTGAACGATGCGCTGTTCCGGCTCGGGCGCGCCTACGAGGTCGAGAAGCGCTTCACCACGGACGCGGCGCATGAATTGCGCACCCCGGTCGCCGTGCTCACCGCGCGCATCGACACGCTGCCCCCCGGCCCCACGCGCGACAGTCTCGCTGCCGACGCGGCGCGGCTCAGCCGCCTCGTTTCGCAGATGCTCGATGTCGCCCGCCTCGACGCCGCACCCCTGCCGATGAACGCGCATGTCGATCTTGTCGCCATCGTGCGCGAGGCGGTGGCCGCGCTGGCACCGCTCGCCCTTCGCGACCGCCGGACCATGGAGATGCGCGCGCCCGACACCCCGGTCATGGTGGAGGGGCATGAGGGCGCGCTGCGCCTTGCCGTCACCAATCTGGTCGAGAACGCCATGCTGCACACACCGCGCGGCACGCCGATCGACATCGAGGTCACGCCGCAACCGGCCATTCGCGTGCTCGACCGGGGGCCGGGTGTGGCCGAGACCGAGCGCGCCTCGATCTTCGAGCGTTTCCAGCGCAGCCCCTCCGCGACGAGTTCCGGCACCGGCCTTGGCCTCGCCATCGTCGCCGAGATCGCCGCGCGCCACGGCGCGCAGGCCGCCGTCAGCGGGCGCCCCGGCGGCGGCGGTATCTTCGAGATCCGCTGGCCGGATGCGACCTGAAGGCAGACATGCCGGCAGATCGCGCGGCATCGCCCCGCCCCCCCCGGCCGTGACCATCCTTTGGGCGCCGCTTGCGCGGAGGCCGGGACGAAGGGCGGATGACCTGCCGTGCCGTCTGGCTTGGCGACGGATTTGCATGCAGCTTCGGCTCCCGTCCTGATGACGACCATCGGCACGGGAGCCGCTCCACAAGCCGTCCCCCGCCACATATGACCGCCCGCGCCAATTCCTGCCCTGAGTCCCGACACATCCGGAGGTGCCTGCCATGCTGAAGCTGTTCCGTCGTCACCCCACCCGTTTCGCACCGACAGGCCCGCGCGCTCCGGCGGAAGGCGCGGCGCCGATGGCCGGTACGGCGGGCCTCGCCACGACGCTGGCCAAGACACTGACCAAGACGCTGGCCAAGAGACTGACCAAGAGACTGACCACGACGCTGGCCACGACCATGACACTCACCGCGACGCTCGCCCTTGCCGCCAGCACCGGCGCGCAGGCGCAGACCCCGGTGAAATTCACGCTCGACTGGGTGTTCCAGGGGCCGACCTCACCCTTCCTCGTCGCGCTGGAGAAGGGCTACTACAAGGCCGAGGGGCTCGACGTGACCATGGACCCCGGCCAGGGCTCGGCCGGCGCGGTGCAGCGCGTGGCCACAGGTGCCTATGATATCGGCTTTGCCGACGTGAATTCGCTCATCGAGTACAACGCCAAGAACCCCGGCAAGGAAGTGCTGTGCGTCTTCATGGCCTATGACTTTCCGCCCTTCGGCGTGCACACGCTGAAGAAGAACGGCATCGTCACGCCCGCCGACCTCAAGGGCAAGAAGCTCGGCGCGCCGGTATTCGACGCCTCGTTCCGCCTGTTCCCCGCCTTCGCGAAAAAGGTCGGGCTGGACCCCGGGAGCGTCGAACATGTTAACCTCACGCCGCAGCTGCGCGAGCAGTCGCTGGTGCAGGGCACGGTCGATTTCATCTCCGGGCACTACTTCTCGTCGGTGCTCGATCTGAAGGCACGCGGGGTGAAGGCGGAGGACATCGTGTCCTTCAACTATTCCGACTACGGCATGGACGTGTACGGCAACGGCATCATCGTTTCCCCCGCCTTCGCCGACAAGCCCGAGGTGGTGAAGGGCTTCCTGCGCGCCACCGCCAAGGCGTGGAAGGAAGTCGCCGCCGATCCCGCCATCGGCGTCGCCGCCGCCATGGCGCGCGACCCGCTGATCGACCCGAAGCTGGAGACCGAGCGCCTCAATCTCTCGCTCAAGATGAACGTGCTGACCCCCTACGTGAAGGAGAACGGCATGGGCGATGTCGACCCCGCCCGGTTCGCCCGCTCGGTGCAGGATGTGGCCGATGCTTTCGGCCTGCCGAGCGCGCCCGCGCCCGACAAGGTCTTCACCAACCGGTACCTGCCCGCTAGGCAAGACCGCATGATCGCCCCCTGACGATTCCCTGGCGGCGCCCGGAGGTGGCGCCGCTCCCCTCTGCGTGGTGCCTTTGCCAATGCCTCCTGCCCCGTCTCCCCTCGTCGACCTCCGCAATGTCAGCCTTGCCTATGGCGAGGGCAAGGATGCCACGCTGGCGCTCGGCGACGCCACGATGAGCATCGCGCAGGGCGAGTTCGTCGCCGTGGTCGGCCCCTCCGGCTGCGGCAAGTCCACGCTGATGAAGCTCGTGACCGGCCTGATCGCGCCCACGTCCGGCGAGGTGTGGGTGCGCGATGCCCGCGTGACCGGGCCGATCAAGGGCGTGGGCATGGCGTTCCAGAACTCCACGCTGATGCCGTGGCGCACCACCCGCGACAATGTCATGCTGCCGCTGGAAGTGGTGGAGCCGCACAAGCGGCGGCTGCGCACTGATCGTGCCTTCTATTTCGACAAGGCGCAGAAGCTGCTCGCCTCGGTCGGGCTCGGCGAGTTCGGCGACAAATATCCCTGGCAGCTCTCGGGCGGCATGCAGCAGCGCGCCAATGTCTGCCGGGCACTGATCCACGAACCGCAGATTCTCATGCTCGACGAGCCGTTCGGCGCGCTGGATGCCTTCACCCGCGAGGAACTGTGGGGCATCATGCAGCAATTGTGGCTGGAGCGGCGCTTCACCGCCGTGCTGGTGACGCACGACTTGCGCGAGGCGGTCTTTCTCGCCGATACGGTCTATGTCATGAGCCGCCGGCCGGGGCGGATCGTCAAGATCCGCACGGTCGACCTGCCCCGACCGCGCACGCTGGAAACCACCTTCACGCCCGCCTTCGTCGACATCGTGCATGAACTGCGCGAGCGCATCCAGCTGGAGCACGCCTGAGATGACCGCGCGCCAAGAGCGCCTTGCGCGCCTGCTCATGCCCTGGCTGACGCTGGGCGTGCTGCTGCTGGCCTGGGAACTCGCCTGCATCGTGTTCGACGTGCCGGAAATCATCGCCCCGCGCCCCTCCCGCGTGTTCGAGGTGGCGGTGCAGCGCTGGGACCTGCTGCTGCGCTTCTGCCTGGAAACCCTGTGGACGACCCTGATCGGCTTCGCGCTGGCCATCGGCTTCGGGCTGCTGCTGGGCCTCGCCATCGGCGCCTCGCCCTTCATCTATGCCGGGCTCTATCCGCTGCTCATCGCCTTCAACGCCATCCCCAAGGTCGCCATCGTGCCGATTCTGATGATCTGGGTCGGCATCGGCGCGCTGCCGGCGGTCATCACCGCCTTCGTCATCTCCTTCTTCCCCATCGTGGTGAACGTCGCCACCGGGCTCGCCACGATCGAGCCGGAAATGCGCGACCTCCTGCGCTCGCTCGGTGCCAGCCATTGGGAGATCCTGACCAAGGTCGGGATTCCCCGCGCCATGCCCTACCTGTTCGCCAGCCTGAAAGTGGCGGCGACGCTGGCCTTTGTCGGCTCGGTCCTGTCGGAAACGGTGGGCGGCAATCGCGGCATCGGCTTCCTCATGCTGTCGGCCAGCGCACGCAACGATTCGGCCACCACCTTTGCCGGGCTGTTCGCCATCGCCATCATGGGCGTGGGCGTCTATGCCGTCTGCGCGCTGATCGAGCGGCGCATGACGCGCTGGGCGTTTCGTGGTGAGCTGGTGCGGTAGCACCGCACGTTCTTCGGGCGTTTCGGCTGTGACGATGCGGAAGGGAAAGAGCGGCACGGCATTTTCCGGCATCGCTGTCTGGACGACCGAGCGGGTCGCCATCGCCAGACCGGCAGGACCCACGCCATGCTCACCCCCGACGCCATCTCCTCCGCACACAAGCCCTCGGCAACCCGCCTCCTCCTCGCCGGTGCAATGCTACTCTGCGCCGCCACCAACGCGGCCCGGGCCGATGACGGCGACTTCTACAGGATCGCCGCCGGCCGTATCGCCGGAGCGCCGGGGACGCTGCTGAAGGCGGAGCCTGTGCCGGCCCCGCCCGGCGCGGCGGCCGCCTACCGCATCGTCTATCGCTCGCGCGGCCTCGCCAACGAGGCCATCGCCGTTTCCGGTGTCGTCGCCCTGCCGGCCGCCGGCATGGGCGCCCGGCCCGTGGTCACCTGGGGGCATGGCACGACCGGCGTCGCCACCGACTGCGCGCCCTCGCTGGCTCCCGCCCGCGACTTCTCCAACATTGCCGGGCTGCAGACGCTGCTGGCCAAGGGTTACATCGTCGCCGCCACCGATTATCAGGGGCTCGGCGAGGGTGGCCAGCATCCCTATCTCGCGGGGTCGAGCGAGGCGCATTCGATGATCGACGCGGCCCGCGCCGCGCGCCGGCTGCCGGGTGCCCGCGCCGGCACGCGGTTCGCCGCCTGGGGTTTCTCGCAGGGCGGACATGCCGCGCTGTTCACCGGCGCGCTGGCCCGGCGCTATGCCCCGGAACTGCAACTGGCCGGCGTCGCGGCGGTCTCCGCGCCCACCAATCTCGACCGGCTGCTGCGCGCTGACATTCACTCCACGGCGGGCGAGGTGCTCACCTCCTATGCCGCGTGGTCGTGGAGCCGCTCCTATCACCTGCCGATCCGCCAGATCATCAAGTCCAAGGCGATAACCGACGTGCAGCGCGTCGCCTCGACCTGCAGTCTCGACCTCGCCGACGACCTCACGCTCGGCCTCGACGCCTCCGGCTTCCAGGGAACCGGACTGCTGAAGCATGGCGCCGACCGGCGTCCGGACTGGAGCCACCTCATCACCGGCAACAGCGTGCCCCCGCCCGGCACGGCTCCCGTTTTCATCGCGCAGGGGATGATGGACCAGATCGTGCGGCCGGGTCCCACCCGGGCCTACGTGAACCGGCTGTGCCGGGCGGGCATCAAGGTCGACTATGTCGAGATTCCCTGGGCCTCGCATGGCGCGGCGGAAACCGCCGGCACCGCGGCCGCGGTCCACTGGCTCACCGACCGCCTGTCCGGCCAGCCCTCCACCAGCGATTGCACGGATATCCTCGCCAAGGCCGGCAACGAATAGGGCCCGGCAGCGAAGAAAAGTGGGAGTCAAGGCTGCTCGACCAGCGCGGAGGCGAGCCGGTGTACCCAGGCTTCCACGCCCGCACGGTCCAAGATCTCGTCGTGGCGGATCTCGATGAGGATCGCCTCATGGCCACGCGCCTCGCCATGGACGGGAATGGCGTAGTCGCCATCGGCCGCGATCTGGTAAGGCTCGTTGGCCGCCACCACCAGCCCGGCTTCCCTGCCGAGGCGCGAGACGATACGCTCGCCATATGCCTTCGAGCGGGCGAACAGGATGCCGGCATGCCAGGGCCGGGCAACGCCGTGATAGACCGGCGTGAAGCTGTGCAGCGTGACCAGAATGGTCGGCCGGCCCGCGCGCTGGTCGAGATGGCGTGCCACCGCGTCATGGAACGGGGTGAACATGCGGTCGACGCGCCGCTGCCGCTCCGCCGGCGACAGGTCGATATTGCCGGGAATGTCGGTCGCCTCGGAGCGCTCGGGAATGCTGGAGGGCTCCCCCACCGGGCGGTTAAGGTCGATCAGCAGGCGGGAATAGGTGCCGAGAAACAGCGGCGCGTCGAGCCGCGTGGCCAGCCCGCGCGCCACCTCGGCGGCGCCGATATCCCAGCCGATATGCCGGCGCACCTCGCTCTGGGAGAGCCCCAGCCGCCCATATTCCGCGGGGATGTGGCAGGAGGCGTGCTCGCACAGCAGGAGAAAGGACGAGGCGCCGGCCTCGTTGACGATCTCGACCGCCGGGGGCCAGTCGAGGCCGGGCGGCGACGCGCTCGCCGGTGAAGTGCCCATAGCGGATGCGTTCACGATTGCCTCGCTCACCGGCCTGTCCGTCATGAATTGCCGCCCTTCATCGCCGATCCGCTCATGGTCGATCCGCTCATGGTCACGCCATTCGCCTCGCGCGCATTCTCGAATTCGACGACGCGCTTCTCGATCCGCTCCTGCCGCCGCGTGACGATGAGCGTGCACAGCGCCTCCACCTGCGCGAGCGGCGGCAGGAAGGTGTCGTAGGGTGATTCCACCTCCACCGGCGCCACCAGCACATGCAGCGCCCGCGCCGCCACCGGCGAGAGCCAGGGGTCGGTGAACAGCACCAGCCGCACGCCGCGCTCGGCCGCTTGCTCGCTGAACCGCACCACGTCCGACTGGTAGCGCCGGTAGTCGAACACGATCAGCACATCCCGCCGGCCCATGTCGACCAGTCGGTCGAAGGTTTCCGAGGAGCACAGGCCGAGATCGGCCACCCCCTCGCGGAACTGGCCGAGATAGCCCGCCAGCATGCCGGCCAGATGCCGGCTGAAGCGCCCGCCGATGAGATAGACCCGGCCCGGCGCCTCCATCACCAGTTCCTCGACCTGGTCGAAAATGGCGGGCGTCACCTTGTCGGAGAAATCGGCCATGCGCCGGGTCGCCGAGCGGATATAGGCGCGGGCGACGTGGTCGTCGCCGGAGGGAACGCGCCGCGCTTCCATCATCAACAGCGGCGAGTGCAGCCGCGCCTCCAGCTCCGCCAGCAGCTCGGCCTGGAAGTCGGCGAAGCTGCCATAGCCGAGCTTGGCGACGAGGCGCGCCACCGTGGGGTCGCTCACCCCCGCCCGCTTGGCGATCTGCGCGGCGGTGCCGAGCCCGCTCAAGGGATAGTCGGCGAGCAGCAGCTGCACGATCTTCGCCTCCGCGGGGGTCGGCGTCGGCAGGCCGTCCGTCAGCTTGTCGCGAACACGCATCGCGGTCTCCCCTGATGTTATTTTTCTCACACATGCGCCTGTTTTGGTCAATTGAGAAAGAATATTGACATAACCGGCAACGCCCTCACTATTACCACCCGGGACCCGCTGGGAGCTCGCAATGCGAGGTTTGTCGTCCGGAATGAAGGTGGCCCTGGTCGACGCGGCGGCGATGGCTCTCGCCGTCGCCGTGGTGGCCGGGCTGATCGCCGCCTTCGGCAGCGCCGGGGCGCAGCGCGTGGCCACCCATGCCGGCCTGCTGCTGGTCTCCGTGGTGTCGCTGCAGCTGTTTTCCGGCAATACCGGCATCGTTTCGTTCGGCCATGCCGGCTTTGCCGGCATCGGCGCCTATGTGGTGGGCGTGCTCACCATGCCGGCGGCAATCCAGGCCACGGCGCTGAAGAACCTGCCGGTCCTGCTCGCCGGCTACCAGCTCTCGCTCGGCTCCGCGCTTGTGATCGTTGCCGTCATCGCCGTGGTGCTGGGCCTCGCCACCGGTGCCGTGCTGATGCGCCTCACCGCCTCCAGCGCATCCATCGCCACGCTGGCGCTGCTGGTGATCATCGTGACGGTTCTGGTCGGCGCGCGCGAGATCACCCGCGGCAGCCAGCCCTTCTATGGCGTGCCGCGCGGTGTCGGGCTGGCCACCGCGACGGCGGCGGCGGCGATCGCACTCATCCTTGCCCGCCTGTTCCGCGACACGCGAACCGGGCGCATGACCCGCGCGAGCGCCGACGACGCGGTAGGCGCCGCCGCCATCGGCATCGACCGGCGCCACGGCGTGCTGGCCAGCTGGACGCTCAGCGTCGTCGGCGCGATGATCGCCGGCGGCCTTACCGCCCAGTATATCGGCGCCTTCAAGCCGCAGGATTTCTATTTCGACCTCGCCTTCGAGACGCTGGCGATGCTCATCGTCGGCGGCCTTCATTCCAGCTTCGGCGCGCTGGTCGGCGTCGGCGCGACGACGCTGCTGATCGAGGTGGCGCGGAGGCTGGAGGAGGGTGGCTCTTTCTTCGGGGTCGAGGTGCCGCCGGTATTCGGCTTCACCGAGGCGGTGCTGGCGCTCGCCATGCTGCTGGTGATCTGGCGCCGGCCGGAGGGGCTGAGCGGCGGGCATGAGATGGAACTGCTCCGCCGGCTGGTCCGCCTGCGCCCGCCCGCCCCCGCGCCGGAGCCGGATGTGCGCCCGCCCGCCGCCATGCTGACCACGCGCGCGGTGGGCAAGCGCTATGCCGGCGTCGCCGCCGTCGCGGATATCACCCTCGCGCTGCCGACCGGGCAGGTCACCGGCATTATCGGCCCCAATGGCGCGGGCAAGACCACGCTCATCAACCTGATTGCCGGGCAAGCCGCGCCCAGTTCGGGCGGTGTCTATGTGGATGCGGCTCCGCTCGCCGGCCTGCCCGCCTTCCGCGTGGCGCGTACCGGCATCGCCCGCACCTTCCAGAACATCCGCGTCTTCCCGCACATGAGCGTGCTGGAGAACGTGATGACGGCGGCCGAGCGCATCGAGCCGAATGCCGTCGCCGCCGAGCGCGCGGCCCGGCGCGAACTCGCCCGGCTCGGCCTTGCCGATCACGCCGACCGGCTGGCCGGCACCCTGCCCTATGGCGAGCGGCGGCGGCTGGAGATTGCCCGCGCGCTGGTGACGCGCCCGTCCTTCCTGCTGCTGGACGAGCCGGCCGCCGGCATGAACCCGGTGGAAACCGACGCGCTGATGGCCATCCTCGCGGAAGTAAAGCGCGTGCGCGGCCTCGGCATCGTGCTGATCGAGCACGATCTCGGCCTCGTCATGCGCCTGTGCGACCGTGTCGCCGTGCTCGACCATGGCCGGCTGATCACGGAAGGCCCGCCAGCGGTGGTCCGCGCCGATCCCATGGTCGTCGAGGCCTATCTCGGCAGCCGTACCAGTGCCCGCGCCCTCGCGCGACTGAGCGAACAAACACAATAATCACCTTCCGGAGAACCGTTCATGCTGCTCTCGCATCCCACCATCGGACGCCTCGTTCTCAGTGCCGCCGTCACCTGCGCGCTCGCCGCGCCGAGCTATGCCGAGGACATCCTCATCGGCGTCGCCACCGCCCAGACCGGCGGCCTCGCCCCCTATGACCAGCCCTCGCTCGCCGGCTTCCGCATGGCGATCGACGAACTGAACGCCAAGGGTGGGCTCGGCGGAAAATACACCGCCAAGCTCGCCATCAAGGACACCCGCACCGACACCGCCGCGACCATCACCGCCGTGCAGGAACTGGTCGATGCGGGGGCCTCGATCATCGTCACCCCCTGCGATGCCGACGCCACCATCGCCGCCGGGCAGATCACGGTGGCCAAGCGCATTCCGACGCTGACCTTCTGCGGCACCGCGCCGGTGCTCGCCACCGCCGTGGGCGACAACCTGTTCGGCACCTATCCCGGCGACAATCTTCAGGCCGCCGTCATCGCCGACCATGCCTATGCCAAGGGATTCCGGAAGGCCTACCTGCTGGTCTCGCCGGATTCGAGCTACACGGCCCAGCTGCCGGAATATTTCGCCGAAGTGTTCAAGAAGAAGGGCGGCGCCGTTGTCGGCACCGGCTCCTTCACCATGGGCCAGCCGGACTTTTCCGCCATCGTGACGGCGATCAAGGCGCTGCCCGAACAGCCCGACCTGATCATGACCGCTGCCTATGAGCCCGACTTCCCCGCCTTCATCCAGCAGCTGCGCGCGGCGGGCGTGACCACCACGGTCTACGGCGCCGACGCCATCGGCACCGCCACCGTGCAGGGCCTCGGCAAGCTGGTCGACGGCACGGTCTATACCGCCGCCGGCTACCCCACCCCGGGCGGGGCGCTGGAAGCCTTCAACAAGCGCTTCGCGACCACGACCGGCCACGCGGCGGAATCGGCCTATGAGGCAAATGGCTACGAGATCGGCCTCATCCTCGACGCCGCCGTGAAAGCCGCCGGCTCGACCGACCCGATCAAGCTGCGCGACGCCATTGCCGGGCTCGACAAACTGCCGATCGTCACCGGCACCATCACCTATGCCGGCACCAACGGCATGCCGGTGCGGGCGGTATCGCTGATCGAGTACAAGGACGGCAAGCCGGTCTACATCGCCACGCAGACCCCGGCCGCCGCCGACGTGCCGGCAGCGGCGCACTGACATGCTCGAGGTCGGCGCGCTCCAGGTCCGGTATGGCGAGGCGGTCGCGGTCGAGCATCTCGACCTCGCCCTCCCCGAGGGTGGCGTGCTCGCGCTCATCGGCGCCAACGGCGCCGGCAAGAGCTCGACGCTGGCCGCCATCAGCGGGGTGGTGATGCCGGCCCGCGGCAGCGTGCGGTTCGGCGGGCGGGACATCACCCGCCTGCCGCCGGAACAGCGCTCGCGGCTGGGCATCGCGCTGGTGCCGGAAGGACGGCGCGTCTTCGCCGCCCTGACCGTCGCCGAGAACCTCACCCTGGGCGGCGCCATGCATCTCGACCGCGCCGCGCGGGCCGTCCGCGCGGAGGAAATGCTGGTGCTGTTCCCGGTGCTGCGGCAGTTCTATCGCGCGCGCGCCGGCACGCTCTCGGGCGGCCAGCAGCAGATGCTGGCCATTGCCCGCGCACTGATGGCCCGGCCGAAGCTGCTGATGATCGACGAACCCTCGCTCGGCCTCGCGCCCAAGGTGGTGGACGACGTGTTCGACCTGCTCGCCGCGCTGAAGGCATCGGGGCTCACCATGCTGCTGGTCGAGCAGAACGTGGCGCTCGCGCTCGATCTCGCCGACAGCGCCTTGGTTCTCGCCACCGGCCGGGTGGTGCTCGCCGGCCCGGCGCCGGACGTGGCCGCCTCGGAACTCGTGCGCCACGCCTATCTCGGACATTGAACCATGCTGCTGCAGCAAGTCATCAACGCCATCAGCCTCGGAGGCATCTATGCCCTGCTGGCGCTCGGCCTCGCCATCGTGTTCTCCATCACCGGGCTGATCAACTTCGCCCATGGCGAGCTGATGACCCTCTCCGGCTATGCGCTGCTCGCGGCGCTGATGATGGGCATGCCGCTGCTGCCCGCCGCCATCACCGCCGTGGCGGCCGGCGCGCTGGCGGCGATGGCGATGGAGCGGGTCGCCTTCCGCCCCATGCGGGGGGCGAGCGTGACAAGCCTGCTGCTCACCTCGTTCGCCGTGTCGAACCTGCTGAAGGTCGTGTTCCAGAACGCCATCTCGGCGCGCGGCAAGCCGATCGCCATGCCGGACTGGATGGCCGGCGTGGTGCCGATCGGCTCCTTCACCATCGGCGTCGGGCCGCTCATCTCCATCGCCGTCTCCGCGCTCGCCCTTCTCGGGCTCGAACTCTTCCTGCGGCGCACCGTGATGGGCGCGGCGATGCGCGCGGCGGCGCAGGACTTCAACACGCTGCGGCTTGTCGGCATTTCTGCCAACCGGGTGATCGCCGTCGCCTTCCTGCTCTCGGGCGTGCTCGCCGGCATCGCCTCGCTGCTGTGGATCGCGCAGCGGGCCTCGGTCGATCCGATGATGGGCTTCGTGCCGGTGCTCAAGGCGTTCATCGCCACCGTCATCGGCGGGCTCGGCAGCCTGTCGGGCGCGGTGGCCGGCGGCATGCTGCTCGGGGTCCTGGAGGTGGCGCTGCAGGCATTGCTGCCGCCCTCCCTCGCGCCCTATCGCGATGCGCTGGTGCTCTCGGGCATCATCGTCGTGCTGCTCGTGCGGCCCAATGGCCTGATTCCCGCCGTCGACACCGCGCGAAGCTGAGCGCCGCCCGCCAAACCGATACGGGCCGGCTTCGCCGGCCTTGCCCCCCTTTCACTCACCGACCAAGGACTGCTGCGATGGCGAGGGAGCCGATCACCTACCTCCTGTGGAGCGACCTCGTGGGCGTCACGCGCACGCGCGGCGTGCCGACAGCGGACCTCGCCGGCAAGGAGGAAACCGGCCTCGGCTGGGCCTGCGCGGGGCAGGCGCTGACCGCCTTCGATTCCATCGTCGACAACCCCTGGGGCCCGATGGACGAAGTGCGGCAGATCCCCGACCCCGCCGCCGCCTTCAGCTTCGAGGGCGAGGTGACGGGCGAGAGCTGGAATGCGGCGATCTGCTATTCCAGGTGCTCGGTGACGGAGGACTGGGAGTGCTGCACCCGCACCTTCTACGCCCGCGCGCTCGATGCACTGAAGGCGGAGACCGGCCTGACGCTCGCGGCGAGCTTCGAGCACGAATTCACCCTGCAGGCCGAGACCCCGGTGGAGCGCGGCTTCACCTTCGCCGCCGCCCGGCGCGCCAACCTGTTCCTGCAGGATTGCGGCGCCGCGCTGCGCGCCGCCGGCGTGGTGCCGGAGAGCCTGGAGCCGGAATACGGCGCCTCGCAATATGAGATCAGCTGCGCCCCCTCGCTCGGCGTGGCGGCGGCCGATGCCGCGCTCATCGCCCGCGAGATCATCCGTGCGGTGGCGGCCGAGCATGGCGCGCGGGTGAGCTTCACGCCCAAGCCGGCGCGTGACGCGGTCGGCAATGGCGCGCATATCCATTTCAGCCTGGTCGATGCCACCGGCGCCAACGTCACGCATGATCCCGGCGGCACGCTCGGCCTCTCCACCGTGGTGGCGCAGTTCTGCGCCGGCATTCTCGCCCATCTCGACGCGCTGGTGGCGATCAGCGCGCCGACCCCGGTCTCCTATTATCGCCTGACGCCACATGCCTGGAGCTGTGGTTTCCGCGCCATCGGCCTGCAGAATCGCGAGGCGGCGCTGCGTGTCACGCCCTCCGCCTCGCCCCATCAGGCCAAGCGCCATCGCGGCTATAATGTCGAGTACCGGCCGGCCGATGCCTGCGCCTCGCCCTATCTCACGCTCGGCGCGCTGGTGCTGGCCGGGCTGGACGGCATCCGCCGCGAACTGCCGCTGCCGCCGGCCATCGACCGCGACCCCGCCGACCTCACCGTCGAGGAACGCGCGGCGCTCGGCATCGTGACGCTGCCGACCTCGCTGGACGCCGCGCTCGCCGCGCTGGAGGCGGACGAGATCGCGCGTGGCTGGTTCTCGCCGACGCTGTACAGGGTCTATCGCGACCTCAAGCTGTGGGAATGCGCGAGCGCCCGCGAACTCGACGAAGCGGCTTTGTTCGCCCGTTACAAGTCGGCCTACTGAAAGGACCTCCGCCGTGCAGAGCTACATCGACAGCCTTTCCCTCATCGATCACCATTGCCACGGCGTGGTCACACGGCCGCTCGACCGCCCGGCCTTCGAGGCGCTGATGAGCGAGGGGCACAAGCCGGTGGCGGGCTGCACGCAGTTCGACAAGCCGCTCGGCGCCGTGCTGCTGCGCTGGTGCGCGCCCGTGCTCGGCCTGCAGCCGCATGCCGAGCCGGAGGATTATGTCGCGACCCGCCTCAAGCTGGCGCCCGAGGAGGTGACGCGCCGCCTGGTCGGCTCGACCGGCGTCTCCAACCTGCTCATCGATACCGGCCATCGCTCCGACGCCATCCTCACGCCGGAGGGCATGACCCGCGCGACCGGCATTGCCGCACGGGAGGTGGTGCGCATCGAGGCGATCATGGAGGAGGTGGCGCGCCTTGGCCCGGCCGACGGCGCGGCGCTGCGCAAGGGTTTCGACGCCCGGCTGGAAGAGCGGGCGAAGGGGGCGGTCGGCCTCAAGTCCATCGTCGCCTACCGCACGACCTTCGACATCGACCAGACCCCGCCCGGCATGGCGGAGGTGGAACGCGCCGGCGATGCGTGGCTCAAGGCGCTCGCGGATGGCAGCAGCCGGCGGCTGGAGGACCCGGTTCTCATCCGCCACGCGCTGTTCCGCGCCGGCGACCTGTGCCGCACGCACCGCTATCCGCTGCAGCTGCATGTGGGTTTCGGCGATGCCGATATCTTCATGCCGAAATGCGATCCGACCGTCTTCACGCCCTTCATCGCCCAGATGGAAAGGTGGGACGTGCCGATCACCCTGCTGCACTGCTACCCCTTCCTGCGCGAGGCGGCCTTCCTCGCCGAGGTGTTCGCCAATGTCTATGTCGATATCGGCGTGATCCAGAACTTCACCGGCCCCTCCGCCCCGCGCGTGCTGGCGGAGATCATGGAACTGACGCCGTTCTACAAGCAGCTTTACTCCTCCGACGCCTTCGGCCTCGCCGAACTGCACTTCCTCGGCGCGCGGGTCTTCCGCAACGCCCTCGCCGAGGTGCTCGGCAGCTGGGTGGCGCGCGGCGACGTCACGCAGAAGAAGGCCGAGGCCATCGCCCGCGCCATTGCGTCGGAGAACGCGCGGCGGATCTATCCGGTGTGAGGACCGGCGAAGGACCCGGGCGCCCGCGATACGCCCGGGTTCACGGGAGGGGCCAGCAGCCGCGGCTTGGCGGCTTGGTTGAGAAGGATGTGGTGCGGACGACGGGACTCGAACCCGTAAGCCTATGAAGGCGCAAGATTTTAAGTCTCGTGCGTCTACCAGTTTCGCCACGTCCGCCCGGCCCGCGCCAGTCTCGCGCGGGTCGTCTCGTTGTCGTGCACCCATACCCGGCGCGGGCTCTATCCGTAGTCTGGAGGCGGATCGACCGATCCGGCTCTAGAAGACGCCGCCGATGAAGCCGGTCTCGTCGACGAAGATGTTCTCCGCCGCCGGGCGCGAGGGCAGGCCCGGCATGGTCATCACCTCGCCGCACAGCACCACGACAAAGCCGGCCCCGGCGGAGAGCCGCACGTCGCGCACCGGCAGCACGAAGCCTTCCGGCGCGCCGCGACGGCTGGGGTCGGCGGAGAAACTGTACTGCGTCTTCGCCATGCACACCGGCAGGTCGCCGAAACCCAGCGCCTCGAACTCGCCCAGCTTCTTCAGCGCACCGGGCTCGATCGCCACCGAGCCGGCGCGATAGATCTTCTTCGCCACGGCGTCGATCTTCTCGACCAGCGGCAGGTTGCTCGCATAGAGCGGGTGGAACGCCGACGGACCGTCGGCCAGCCGGACAACGTCATTGGCGAGGGAGAGCGCGCCGGCCGAGCCATCCGCCCAATGGGTGCACAGGTGAACCCGCGCGCCGACCTCGCCGCAGGCCGCCTCGATGGCGGCAATCTCGGCTGGCGTGTCGCTGGTGAAGCGGTTGATCGCCACCACCGCCGGCACGCCGAACTGGCCGATATTCTCGATGTGCCGCACGAGATTGGCCGCGCCCAGCGTCACCGCCGCGACATTTTCCGGCGCCAGATCCTTCTGCGCCACGCCACCATGCATCTTCAGCGCGCGCACCGTGGCCACGATGACGACAACGGAGGGGGCGAGCCCCGCCTGCCGGCACTTGATGTCGAGGAACTTCTCCGCGCCGAGATCCGCGCCGAAGCCGGCCTCCGTCACCACGTAATCGGCAAGGCCGAGCGCGGTACGGGTCGCCATCACCGAATTGCAGCCATGGGCGATATTGGCGAAGGGCCCGCCATGCACCAGCGCCGGGGTTCCCTCCAGCGTCTGCACGAGATTGGGCTGGAAGGCGTCGCGCAGCAGCGCGGTCATCGCCCCCGTCACCTTCAGCTGCGCGGCGATCACCGGCTGGCGGGTGCGGGTCTGCGCCACCACCATGCGGCCGAGCCGCTCCTCCATGTCCTCCAGCGAGCGGGCGAGGCAGAAGATCGCCATCACCTCGGAGGCGACCGTGATGTCGAAGCCGTCCTCGCGCGGGAAGCCGTTGCCCGGCCCCCCGAGCCCGACCACGACGCTGCGCAGCGCCCGGTCGTTGAGATCGACCACGCGCCGCCAGTTGATGCGACGGGTGTCGATGCCCAGTTCGTTGCCCCAGTAGACGTGATTGTCGATCGCCGCCGCGAGCAGGTTGTGCGCCGCGCTAATGGCGTGGAAATCGCCGGTGAAATGCAGGTTGATGTCCTGCATGGGAATGATCTGCGCGTGCCCCCCGCCGGTGGCCCCACCCTTGGAGCCGAAGACCGGGCCGAGGCTCGGCTCGCGCAGCGCGATGGCCACGCGCTTGCCGGCATGCGCCAGCGCATCGCCGAGGCCGATCGTGGTGGTGGTCTTGCCCTCGCCCGCCGGTGTCGGGCTGATCGCGGTGACGAGGATCAGCTTGCCATCCGCCTTCGCCTCCGCTGTCCGGGCGAAGGGCAGCGCGATCTTGGCCTTGTCATGCCCATAGCGGAACAGCGCCTCGGCGGGCACGCCGAGGCCGGCGCCGATCTCCTCGATCGGGCGCGGCGCGACGCTGGCGGCGATGGCCGCGTCGCTGGTGGGATCGATCGTGCGCACGGCGCTGTTCATTGCGGCATCCGTTTGTTCGGGCCCGTCAGGCGGCGCGCGTGCGCTCCGCCAGGATGGCGACCAGCAGCATGCCGCCGACAACCGAGAAATGCTCGACGGCGACATAGAACTCCAACTGCGCCATCGGGCCTTCCATGTTCCAGAAATGATGGGCGATCGGAATGGTCAGGAGGGTGAAGATCGCCAGTGCCCCGGCGCCGAGCCAGGTCGCCCGGTTGAGCAGGATCAGCAACCCGCCGACGATCTGGGTAAAGATGGTGAGCGCGGCGAAAAGCCAGGGCGGGTTGAGCCCGAAAAAGGCCATCTCCGTCTGCGCGCCGGGAAAATCGACCAGCTTGCTGATGGCACTGCCGAGAAACATGAAAACCAGCAGCAGACGCGCCACGAAGGCCGTGGCGGGCGCGCGCAGGATGGCGGAAATGATCGCGGGGGTCATCGGTGATTTCCTCTGGGGAAGAGCCATTTCTGCCATAGCGCAACCGCCCGGTGAAGGCGAGCGACCCCCGCGATGCAACCGGTTTACTGGCGGGTGTCGTCCACCGCTTCGGTGTCCGCCTCGTCGTCGCCTTCTTCGCCCTCGGCGCCTTCTTCCTCGCGCGCGGCCTTCGCCTCGGCGATGAAGTCGGGGGCCTGCTTCTTGGCCTCGCGCACGCTGTCGCCGAGTTCGCGCACGAAGCGGTCAAGGTCGAGCCTCAGGCCGCCAATGGACGGCTTCTCCGTCTCGGCGGCATAGGCCACCATGCGCAGCGACAGGCCGAGATCGGCGACGATATCGGCGAGGAAGCCGTCGCCCAGCTCGTGCTCGTCGGCATAGGCGACGATCATGTCGTACAGGCCCGAGCGATGCGTCTCATACGCCTCCTCGTAGCCGTCCTCGTTCTCGTCGTCGGGAAGATCGTCCCACTCGGCCATGATGGCGTTTCCTTGCAAGGCGTTATCGGGCGGCGTCAGGCGACGCCGTCGCGTATCGGGGGCTGGAAGCTCAGCCCCATGTCCCACGGGAAATAGATCCACGTATCCTGGCTTACCTCGGTGACAAACGTGTCGATGAGCACCCGGCCGAGCGGCTTGGCATAGACGGTGGCGAAATGCGCCTTGGGCAGCATCTCGCGCACCATGCGCGCGGTCGAACCCGTGTCGACAAGGTCGTCGATGACCAGAAGCCCCTGCCCGTTCGGCCCGGCCGCACCCGTCACCCGCTCGGCGATCGGCTTCAGGACCTCCATGTCACCCTGGGTCTTGTAGTCGTGATAGCTGGCGATGCATACCGTTTCGATGAGGCGAAGGCCGAGTTCGCGCGCCACGATCGCCGCCGGCACCAGCCCGCCGCGGGTGATGCAGACGATGCCCACGAACGGCCCCGCCGCCGCCAGCCGCCAGGCGAGCGCCCGCGCATCCCGGTGGAACTGGTCCCACGAGACGGGGAAAGCCTTGGCTTGGCGATCGTCGGACATGAAGGAAACCCCGGCAGGCGAACGGCATGTGCCAGATCAATAGCCGCAGCCTTCGCGCTTCTCCAGAGGCCGCGAGCGAAATACCCAGCTCGTCCATGTTGACAAGCCCGCCTCGCCGCCGCCCGCCTCGCCCCCCCCTCGTCCTCCATGCGCGGGCGAGGGGGTGAAGGGAGCGCCTGCGCGCGTGGGCCCTCCATCCGGCGGGCAGATCCTCAGGGCCGGCGCACGGTCTCCACCATGGCGCGCACCGCCGCCACCGCCTCTGCCAGCTTGCCGGCATCGCGCGAGCGCACCACGAGATTGGAATTGGGGCGGCCATCCTCGCCCATGAAGGGATAGGAGCCGATCGTCACGTCGGGATGCGCCTGCGCGATAAGCCGCAGCGGCCCGCCAATGTCGCCCTCGCGCGCATCCGCCCGCACCGTCTCCGAGAGAACCTTGATGCCGGTGCGCAGCTTCGGCGCCACCTCGTCCAGCATGGCCTGCATGATGGTCGGCACGCCGGCCATGACGATGACGTTGCCGATCCAGAATCCCGGCGCCTTCGACACCGGGTTGGCGACCAGATCGGCGCCGGCGGGAATGCGCGCCATGCGCAGGCGCGCCTCGTTCAGGTCCTCCGCCTTGATATATTCCAGCAGCATGGCACGGGCGCGCGGATCGACAGCGATGCCGACGCCGAACGCCTTGGCCACCGCATCGGCGGTGATGTCGTCATGGGTCGGGCCGATGCCGCCGGTGGTGAACACATAGGTGAAGCGGGCGCGCAGCGCGTTGAGCGCCGCGACGATCTCCTCCTCCACGTCCGACACCACCCGCACTTCGCGCAGCTCGATGCCGAGGCCGGTGAGATATTCGGCGATGTAGCCGATGTTCTTGTCCTTGGTGCGCCCCGAGAGGATCTCGTCACCGATGACGAGGATGCCTGCGGTCACCGGCTCAGCCGTCCCGACCATGCGAATCTTCTCCTGCCTTCGGCGCCTCGCGGCGCGTTGCCCTGTTTCGCCGCAAATGACCGCAGCGCCCGCCGCAAGCAAGGGCAGGAAGCCTCAGAAATGGGCAATCAGCGAATATTCCGCTGATTATCCCGCTCTGGATTCTTCCACCTCTTCCGCTTGCCCGGTGTTTGTAGCTAACTTGGGAGAGTTGGGGAGTAGATTTGCACCGATGAGCGTCGCCTTCGACGAGATGACAAACGCGGACGGTTCCATCCGTGCCGCTTACACCGCCCTCGCCAAGTGGTTGAACGGCGTTCCACCCGAGGTGCTCGACTTCCGCCGCAAGGAGGCCGAATTCATATTCCGGCGCATCGGCATCACCTTCGCCGTCTATGGCGACAGCGATGCCCAGGAGCGCCTGATTCCCTTCGACATCATCCCGCGCATCCTCACCGGTGGCGAATGGGGACGGCTGTCCAAGGGGCTGGAACAGCGCACCAAGGCGCTGAACCTCTACATCAAGGATGTCTATTCCAAGCGCGACATCCTCAAGGCCGGGATCGTGCCGGAGGATCTGGTCTACCAGAACCCGGTATTCCGGCCGGAGATGAACGGCCAGAAGGTGCCGCACGATCTCTATGTCCACATTGCCGGCATCGACGTGGTGCGGGTGGACGCCGAGACCTTCTACGTGCTCGAGGACAATGCCCGCACGCCCTCCGGCGTCTCCTACATGCTGGAGAACCGCGAGATCATGATGCGGCTGTTTCCCGAGCTGTTCGCGGATAACCGCGTGGCGCCGGTCGAGAACTACACGGACGAACTGCTGGCCACGCTGAAATCGCTCGCCCCGGTGACCGCGAACAATGATCCGGTCGTGGTCGTGCTCACGCCCGGCATCTTCAATTCGGCCTATTACGAGCACTCCTTCCTCGCCGACAAGCTCGGCGTCGAGCTGGTGGAAGGGCGCGACCTGTTCATCCGCAACGACGTCGTCTACATGCGCACCACCGAGGGGCCCAAGCGCGTCGACGTGATCTATCGCCGCCTCGACGACGATTTCCTCGACCCCCTCGCCTTCCGGCCGGACAGCGCGCTGGGCGTGCCCGGGCTGATGAGCGCCTATAATGCCGGCAACGTCACGCTGACCAATGCGGTCGGCACCGGCGTCGCCGACGACAAGGCGGTCTACAGCTACATGCCCGATATCATCCGCTTCTATCTCGGCGAGGAGCCGCTGCTGAAGAACGTGCCGACCTGGCGCTGCCGCGAGGCGGACCACCTGAAATACGTGCTCGATCACCTGAACGAACTCGTGGTGAAGGAGGTGCACGGCTCGGGCGGATACGGCATGCTGATCGGCCCGCGCGCCGACAAGGCGCAGATCGAGCTGTTCCGCGCCAAGCTCAAGCAGGATCCGACCAATTTCATCGCCCAGCCGACACTGGCGCTGTCCACCTGCCCGACCTTCGTCGATGAGGGCATCGCGCCGCGCCATGTGGATCTGCGCCCCTTCGTGCTCACCGGTTCCGACCGCGTGCGCATCGTGCCGGGCGGACTGACCCGCGTGGCGCTGGAGGCCGGTTCGCTGGTGGTCAATTCCAGCCAGGGCGGCGGGACCAAGGACACCTGGGTGCTGGAGGAGAGCTGATCGCGAGCGGGACGACGAGAGGCGTGAACAGGAACGGGGAGCGAGACAATGCCGATTGAAACATGGCTGGCCTTCGTCGCCGCGTCGGCGGTGCTGCTGGTCATTCCCGGGCCGACCATCCTGCTGGTCGTCTCCTATGCGCTTGGCCAGGGGCGCCGCGTGGCGCTGCCCGTCGCGGCGGGCGTGGCGCTGGGCGACTTCACCGCCATGACGCTCTCCATGCTCGGCCTCGGCGCGCTGCTCGCCACCTCCGCCCTGCTGTTCACCGGGCTGAAATGGATCGGCGCGGCCTATCTCATCTGGCTCGGCATCAAGCTGTGGCGTGCCGGTGGCACCCCGCTCGTCAGCGAGGCGCGCACCGACGGCTCGTCGCTCGGCATGCTGCTGCATGCGTGGATCGTCACGGCGCTGAACCCCAAGAGCATCACCTTCTTCGTGGCCTTCCTGCCGCAATTCCTCGATCCCGGCCGGGACTTCCTCACGCAGATGATGATCTTCGAGGCCACCTTCCTGGTCCTCGCCGCCGCCAACGCCTTCGGCTACGCGCTCATTGCCGGCCGGCTGCGCGGGGCGATCGGCAATTCGCACATCGTCGCCGCCATCAACCGGGTCGGCGGCACCCTTCTGATCGGGGCGGGCGTGGCCACGCTCGCCTGGCGTAACGCCAAATAGAACGAACGCGGTCCCCATGCTTTCACGCACTGCAGACAATCTCTACTGGCTGGCCCGCTACATGGAGCGCGCGGATTGCCTTGCGCGCATCCTCGACGTCACCCAGCGCCTCGCGCAGCTTCCCGCGGCCTATGGCGGCTCCACCAATGAGTGGCGCTCGGCGCTGCTCACGGCGGGCTGCGCCGACCTGTTCAAGCAGGTGCATGGCGAGGAGGCGACCGAGCAGAACGTCATCAACTTCCTCGCCTTCGCGCCGGAGAACCCCTCCTCGATCCGCAACTGCTTCGAGATCGCCCGCACCAATGCGCGCTCGGTGCGCACCGCGCTGACCATCGAGATGTGGGAGACCATCAACTCCGCCTGGCTGGAACTGAAGCGCTATTCCACCAAGAACATGACGCGCGAGGAGCTGGCGCGCTTCCTCTCCTTCGTGAAGGAAACCTCGCTGCGCTTCGACGGCGCCGCCTATCGCACCATGCTGCGCAACGATGCCTTCTGGTTCTCGCGCGTGGGCATGTATGTGGAGCGGGCCGACAACACGGCGCGCATCCTCGACGTGAAATACCATGTGCTGCTGCCGGACTCCGAGCACATCGGCGGACCGCTCGACTATTTCCAGTGGGCCTCGATCCTGCGCTCGGTCTCGGCGCTGACCTCGTTCCACTGGGTCTATCGCGAGAGCGTGAAACCCTGGCTGGTGGCGGACCTCCTGATCCTCAACGCGCAGATGCCGCGCTCGCTGACCAGCTGCTACCAGAACATCGCCCGCTATCTCGACGATATCGCCGCCTATTACGGCCGTCAGGGCTCCTCCCAGCGCCTCGCCCGCACCACGCTGACGCGGCTCGGCAACAGCCGCATGGATGATATCTTCCAGACCGGCCTGCATGAATTCATTGACGGCTTCGTCGTCGAGAATAATCGTCTCGGTTCCTTCGTTACCGAACAGTACCTGCTGTAGCCGGCAGACCCCGACCCGTCCCGACCTCGACACGGCCCAAACCGGACCCTGACCAAACCAGACCTGGCCTTCGCGTCATGCGCATTCATGTGAACCACGCCACGACCTACACCTACGAGCCGCCGGCCAATGGTGCGATCCAGACGCTGCGCCTGACGCCGCGCAATCATGATGGGCAATATGTCGTCGCCTGGCGCATCGAGGTGTCGGAAAGCTGCCGGCTGCGCACCCATGAGGATGCCTTCGGCAACCTCACCCACACATTCGCGCTGGAAGGGCCGCTGTCGCAGTTGCGCGTGCAGGTGGATGGCGAGGTGGAGACGCAGGAGACCGACGGCGTGGTGCGCGGCACCAAGGAGCGCTTCCCGCCCTCGCTATTCATGCGCCAGACCGACCTCACCGGCTGCGACGAGGCACTGCGCAGCTTCGCGCTGGATAAAACCGTTGGCGAAGGCGACCGCATCGCCCGGCTGCATCTCCTGATGGACGCCATCGCCGCGACCATGACCTTCGATACGGACCCGACCAATGCCGGCACCTCGGCCGCCGAGGCCTTCGCGCTGAAGCGCGGCGTGTGCCAGGACTACGCGCATATCTTCATCGCCGCGGCGCGCCATCTCGGCATTCCCGCCCGCTATGTCAGCGGCTATCTGGTCGGCGATGCCGGCAGTTCGGCGCCGACCACCGGCCAGCAGGCCGGCCATGGCTGGGCCGAGGCGCATATCGAAGGGCTGGGCTGGGTCGGCTTCGATCCCACCAACCGCCAGTGCCCGACCGAAGCCTATATCCGCCTCGCCGTCGGGCTCGACTATCTCGGCGCCGCACCGGTTCGCGGCAATCGCTATGGCGGGGGTGAGGAAAGCCTCGCCGTCGCCCTGAATGTCGACCAATCAAGCCGACAAATTCAGGGCTGAATGGTTGCCGGTCACAAAAGCGCACCGCTATAAGGGCGCAACGGGTGCAGACGTGTTCCAGACGGAGCGCGGACCAGGGGGAAGTGCCTTTCATGACCTATTGTTGCGGAATTCTGGTGCGTGACGGTCTGGTCATGGTCGCGGACACGCGTACCAATGCCGGCCTCGACAACATCTCGACCTTCCGCAAGCTCCACGTCTTCGAAGAGCCCGGCCGGCATGTGATGGGGCTGGCGACGGCGGGTAACCTGTCGATCTCGCAGGCCGTGATCTCCACCCTGCAGGAGGGGCTCGACAACCCTGAAACCGGCGAGAAGGACACGCTTACCGGCTGCACCAGCATGTTCCGCGCGACCCAGCTGGTCGGGCGCGCCGTGCGTCACGTCTATCACCTCTATGGCGAGGGGCTGAAGGAAGCCGACGTGCGGTTCGACGTCTCGTTCCTGTTCGGCGGGCAGGTGAATGGCGGCCGGCTGCGGCTGTTCATGATCTATGCCGCCGGCAATTTCATCGAGTGCACGTCCGACACGCCTTTCCTGCAGATCGGCGAGCACAAATACGGCAAGCCCGTGCTGGATCGCTCGATCACCTACAATACCGACCTGTACGACGCGCTGAAATCCGGGCTGATCTCGATGGATTCGACCATGCGCTCGAATCTCGGCGTCGGCATGCCGCTGGATGTGCTCATCGCGCGGCGCGATGCGTCGGAAGCCGAACTGAACTACCGCGTGGAGCCGGGCGAGCCCTATTTCCACGACCTGCGCGAGCGCTGGTCGGCCGCGCTGCGTGCCGCCCATAACTCCATCCCGCGCCCGCCCTATGGTCCTTCGCGCTGACCCCAGAAGCAGATGAACCGCCCGCGCGTGGCGCGCGGACGGTTCATGGCCTGGAATGAGGATCTGCCTCAGGCTGTCGACATCGATCGTCAGGTCAGCAGATAGAGCACGATGATGATCGGAATCGGAATACCGATAAGCCACATAAGAATAGCCGGCATGGGTGCTTCCTCCTGTGTCTGTAGCCTCACCTTCGCATCGATAACGCCAGAACGACTTGGTGGTTCCTTGGCAAGTTAGGAAGCTCTCGCCCGTGCCCCGGCCGGGCGATGCCTTGCCCGGCCGGCCCGGCTGGTTCATCTTCTCCGCCCTCGGGAGGAAGACCATGAACGCCAGCAACCGCATCGCCCTCGTCACCGGCGCCGGCACCGGCATCGGCCGGGCCGCCGCCCTCGCTCTCGGTGAGCTTGGCTTTACCGTCGTGCTCACCGGCCGCCGCCGCGAGCCGCTCGACGCCGTGGCCGCCGAACTGGGCGCCAAGAGTCATGTCGTGACCGCCGACGTCGCCGACGCCGAATCCGTCGCCGCCCTGTTCGAGACCGTGGCCGCGCGCTTCGGCCGGCTCGACGTGCTGTTCAACAATGCCGGCGGCTGGTCGAAGGCGAGCCCGATCGAGGATATTCCGCTCAGCGACTGGCAGCACGTGGTGAACGTGAACCTCACCGGCGTCTTCCTGTGCACGCAGGCCGCCATCCGGCTGATGAAGGCGCAGGACCCCAAGGGCGGGCGCATCATCAATAATGGCTCGATCTCGGCGCATGCCCCGCGCCCGCTGACCGCGCCCTATACGGCGACCAAGCACGCCATCAGCGGCCTGACCAAGCAGGTGGCGCTTGAGGGCCGGGCGCACAACATCGCCTGCGGGCAGATCGATATCGGCAATGCCGATACCGACATGGCGGTGAAGATGAAGACCGGCATCCTGCAGGCCAACGGCCAGATCATGGTCGAGCCGACCTTCGATCCCGCCCATGCCGGCCGCGCGGTGGCCTATATGGCGGGCCTGCCGCTCGACGCGAATGTGCTGACCATGACGATCATGGCGACCAATGCACCTTTCGTCGGCCGGGGCTGATCGCCCCTGGCTCGGGCGCGTGGCTCAGATATAGGCGAGCGCGCCCTGGTAGAGCATCCAGCTCAGGAACCCCATCACGCCGAGGCTGATGAGTGTGGCGACAATGCCGGCGGCGATGAACGCGCCGTCGCGCTCCACCAGCCCGAGCCCGAGAATGCAGACGGCAATGCCGGGCGGCAGGTTGCCGAAGATCGGAATCGGCAGCAGCAGCAGCAGGCCGAGCAGCAGCACCATGCCGCCGAGCACGAAGCGCGCGGAGGTGCCGGAAAAATACTGCAGGCGCGGACGGGAATAGCTCTCGAACTTGCGAATCCACTTCAGCGCGCCGCCGACGATCTTCTCCAGCAGGCTGCGCGAGAAGGTGCGCGCGGCCAGCCAGCGCGGCAGCCACAACTCATCGCGCCCGAGCATCATCTGCCCGCCCACCAGGCACAGCAGCACGCCGCAGATGACGGGGATGCCCGGCGGCATCGGCAGGCAGTTCGGCAGGCCGAGCAGCAGGATGGACAGGCCGAAGGCGCGGTTGCGAAGCGCATGCACGACTTCGCCCACACTGATGCGCTCCGCCGAATGGGCGGTGACGATCGCGGACAGCAATTCCGAGGTGCGCGGCGAACGGTGATCCACGAGCAGCGTTCCAGAGGCCTCATGACGTCGGGACGCCGTGACGGCCTCCGCTTCGCCGCCCTCATAGCACGGTGAAAGCGGCAAGGAGAGGGCCAAGCCGAAAAAGCCACGCCCCCCTTGTCGCCGTGCGCGCCGCTCAGTTGAGCTGGAACATGCCGTCGATGCTGCGCAGTTCCGCCGGCCGGATCAGCCGCGTATGCGCCACCGTCACCGAGTGAAGCGGGCCCTCCAGTTCGCGCTTCCAGAAGTCGAGGAAGCGGTTCAGCTCGGGGAAATGCGGGCACAGATCATAATGCTGCCAGAGATAGGTCTGCAGCAGCCCGGGATGGTCGGGCATGCGGTAGAAGATCTGGGCGGTGGTGAGACCGTAGCCGGCCAGTTGCCGGACGAAATCGGCGGACGCCTTCTGCGGGACGACGCCCGCCGACGAAGCTGCACGAGATGCCATGCGGAACCTCCTTTCGCGAGAATCCGAGTGTGGCGGCGACTCACTCGGGCAGCAAGGCGAAAAATTGGTTTTCGTGTTCAATATCAATGCACTAGCAGCATATATAACAGAGTGCTGACAGGATTCGCCCGATGGCGTTGGCACTCACTGTCGGCGACTGCTACTTTTTTCCCCTCCAGCCCTTGCGCCCTATCCGGGCCGCGCCTAGATGTCCCCTGGGCGACGCAGCGAAGCGCCCCACCAGCGCGTGCGTCGCCGGGATCAATTGATCAATCACGCTTTCTGGAGAGAGAAACGATGAAGTTCCGTCCCCTGCATGACCGGGTCGTGGTCAAGCGTATCGAAGCGGAAGAAAAGACCGCGGGCGGCATCATCATTCCCGACACCGCCAAGGAAAAGCCGTCCCAGGGTGAAGTCGTCGCTGCCGGTCCCGGTGCGCGCGACGAAGCCGGCAAGCTGGTTCCCCTGGACGTCAAGGCGGGCGACCGCGTGCTGTTCGGCAAGTGGTCCGGCACCGAGGTCAAGATCGACGGGGTCGACTACCTCATCATGAAGGAGTCCGACATCCTCGGTGTGCTCGACGAGACCGCCTCGGCCAAGAAGGCCGCCTGACGCAGGCCCTCGCCTGACGCAAGCCCCTCGGCTGACGCAAGCCTCTCGCCTGACGTAAGCCGCAACGACTTACCGGAGTTCGAATTCATGTCTGCCAAAGAAGTAAAATTTTCCGTTGAAGCCCGCGACAAGATGCTGCGCGGCGTCGACATTCTCGCCAATGCCGTCAAGGTCACGCTGGGCCCCAAGGGCCGCAACGTCGTGATCGAGAAGAGCTTCGGCGCTCCCCGCATCACCAAGGACGGCGTCACCGTCGCCAAGGAAATCGAGCTCGAGGACAAGTTCGAGAACATGGGCGCGCAGATGGTGCGCGAAGTGGCCTCGAAGTCCAACGACCTCGCCGGCGACGGCACCACCACCGCCACCGTGCTGGCCCAGGCCATCGTCCGTGAAGGCGCCAAGTCGGTCGCCGCCGGCATGAACCCGATGGACCTCAAGCGCGGCATCGACCTCGCCGTCGAAGCCATCGTGGCGGATCTCAAGAAGAACGCCAAGAAGGTCACGTCGAACGACGAGATCGCCCAGGTCGGCACCATCTCCGCCAATGGCGATTCCGAGATCGGCAAGTTCCTCGCCGAGGCCATGCAGAAGGTCGGCAACGAGGGTGTCATCACCGTCGAGGAAGCCAAGACCGCCGAGACCGAGCTTGACGTGGTCGAGGGCATGCAGTTCGATCGCGGCTATCTCTCGCCCTACTTCATCACCAATGCCGAGAAGATGCGCGTGGAATTCGAGGATCCCTATATCCTCATCCACGAGAAGAAGCTTTCGGGCCTGCAGGAACTCCTCCCGGTTCTCGAAGCCGTGGTGCAGACCTCCAAGCCGCTCCTCATCATCGCCGAGGACATCGAAGGCGAGGCTCTGGCCACGCTCGTCGTCAACAAGCTGCGCGGCGGCCTCAAGGTCGCGGCCGTCAAGGCGCCGGGCTTCGGTGATCGCCGCAAGGCCATGCTGCAGGACATCGCGATCCTGACCGGCGGCACCGCCATCTCCGACGATCTCGGCATCAAGCTCGACACCGTGACGCTCGCCATGCTCGGCCGCGCCAAGAAGGTGGTGATCGAGAAGGAGAACACCACCATTGTCGACGGCAATGGCGGCAAGAAGGACATTGCAGCCCGCATTTCGCAGATCAAGGCGCAGATCGAGGAAACCACCTCGGACTACGACCGCGAGAAGCTGCAGGAGCGCCTGGCCAAGCTCGCGGGCGGCGTCGCGGTGATCCGCGTCGGCGGCGCGACCGAAGTCGAAGTGAAGGAAAAGAAGGACCGCGTCGACGACGCGCTGCACGCGACCCGCGCGGCGGTGGAAGAAGGCGTGCTGCCGGGCGGCGGCGTTGCGTTCCTGCGCTCGATCAAGGCGCTCGAAGGCGTGAAGACCGCCAATCCCGACCAGAAGACCGGCGTCGAGATCGTCCGCCGGGCGATCCAGACCCCGGCCCGCCAGATCGCCTCGAACGCGGGCGAAGACGGCTCGCTGATCGTCGGCCGCATCCTGGAGAAGGACAGCTACTCCTTCGGCTTCAACGCCCAGACCGGCGAATATGTCGACATGTACAAGGCGGGCGTCATCGACCCGGCCAAGGTGCTGCGCTCGGCGATCCAGAACGCGGCTTCCGTGGCCTCGCTGCTGATCACCACCGAGGCCATGATCGCCGACATCCCGAAGAAGGGCGGCGCCGCCTCCCCGGCCATGCCGGGCGGCGGCATGGGCGGCATGGACTTCTGAGCGAAGTCCATTCGGCTGGTTCTACCTGCAGAAGGGCGCGGCATAGGCCGCGCCCTTTTTGTTGAACGAACGGGCCGTTTCACTCTCGAATTCGCGATATCGTTAGTGACGGGCGGCGATCGGAAACCCGGGACGCCTTCGTCTTCAGGTCACGCAGGGCGCAAGCCTATGGCTACCCTCACAGGGAGGGATTCGTAATTCCGCAGGACGCCACTGCGATGCGCGTCAGCGAGCCAACGACCGAACGCGATCGTCCGTTACGCGATTTTCTCGTCGCCAGCCGCATCCTGGCTCCGGACTGCGCCCCGACCTGTACCGATCCACGTCGCACCATTTGTTCGGTCGCCCGAGTGCGGCAGCTGGAGTTGTGAAAGACGGCAATTGCAGCGGTCCGGCAAACGGGCAGCAGGCCGGTTCACCGCAAGGTGCGTGTCGAGGATGCGGGGCTCATTGGCGAATAGCCACGCTAGAGCTTTTCCGGTGAATTCCGGTTCACCGAAAAAGCTCCAGGTTATTGTTCTGCCGTATTTTCTTCACGCGAACCGGAATCCACTTCGCTCAAAAATGCTCTAGGCGGCTATCTGCTGCATCAGACCGAACGCATCCATCAGTATGCGCGTATCCTTGATGCGGCCATTCTCCACCAGGTCGATCACCATCCCCCATACGGTAACCTTGCGACCGGTAGCCGGGGCGCCGAAAAACATGCCTTCATGTGTTCCAGTCCACGTAAAGCGCGTGAGCACCTTGCCGGACTCGCCTATCTGCTCGTCGATGGTCCAATGCATGTCCGGGAAAGCCGCGAACAGTCCGCGCAATACGTCCTTTAATCCGTCAATGCCCGGACCTTGCCCGGGGAACGGCACCAGTTCGACCATATCCACGGCCACATAGTCCCCCGCCGCGTCAAGATTCCGGTTGTTGATTACGTCCTCCACGAAACTGCGAACCAGAAGCTTGCATTCCTCGACGTCCATTGATGCCCCCTCAAAAACACCGATCGCGATATTCCCTGGATCATAGCCACCCGGAGACGCGCTTGTCCCCCTCGCGTCCACGCATTGGCTTGACAGGACCAGAGGCGTGCAGCCGCTCGCGCAAGAACTTCGCGGACCCGAGCCTAGCCGCCGCCTCGGTCGAATTCACGCAGCTTTCAGCTTCGATGTAGGTTTCGATGTAGGTGTTGAAGAAGGCCACCTCAGGGGCGGCACCGCGAGGACGCGTCTTTGAAGGCCCCCTGAAATTGCTCGAATGGACCTTCTTGCCCCCGCCGCCAAACATCCGCCTCCCTCAATCCAGCGTCTGGCGGAAGCGTTTCACGGCGATCACCATCGCCACCAGCATGATGGCGGAGAGCGCGAGAATGTCCTGCGAGAGATCGGCCACATTCGCCCCCTTCAGCAGAATGCCGCGCACCATGCGCAGGTAATGGGTCAGCGGCAGCGTCTCGGAAATCCAGCGCGCCCAGCGCGGCATGCCGTCGAACGGGAACATGAAGCCGGAGAGCAGGATGTTCGGCAGGAAATACATGAAGGTCATCTGCACCGCCTGCAGCTGGTTCTGCGCCAGTGTCGAGAAGGTGTAGCCGATCGACAGGTTGGTCACGATGAACAGCGCGGTGAGCGCGGTGAGCAGCGCCATCGAGCCGACCACCGGCACCTTGAACAGGAAGATGCCGGCCACCACGATCATCGTCGCCTGCACCGCGCCCACCATCACATAGGGCGCGATCTTGCCCAGCATCACCTCCACCGGACGGATCGGCATGGCGAGCAGCGTCTCCATGGTGCCGCGCTCGATTTCCCGCGTCACCGAAAGCGCGGTGAAGATCAGCATGGTCATGGTGAGGATGGTGCCGAGCAGGCCCGGCACGATGTTGAGCTGCGTCACCGCCGCCGGATTATAGCGGGCATGGGTGATGATCTCGAAGGGCGGCGGCGCCTCCTCCAGCCCCGAGCCCTGCGGCCCCTTCTCCCTAGCGAAACGCTCGCGGCGCACCGAGGTGTCGATGATGTTGCGCAGCGCGGCGATGGCGCTGCCGGAGGCGACGGGGTCTGTCGCGTCCGCCGCCACCAGCATGGCCGGGTTTTCCCCGCGCACCACCGCCCGCTCGAAGCCGGCGGGGATTTCGACCACGAACAGCACGTCCCCCGCCCGCATCAGGTGCTCGGCCTCGGCCGCGCTGGTCGGGTGATGGGTGACGGCGAAATATTTGGTGTTCTCGATCGCCGCGAGAATGGAGCGGGTGAGCGGCGTGTTCTCATAGGCCAGCACCGCGGTCGGCAGGTGGCGCGGCGTGGTGTTGATGGCATAGCCGAACAGCACCAGCTGCAGTAGCGGGATCATGATCATGGTCGCGAAGGACACGCGGTCGCGCAGGAGCTGGAGGAATTCCTTGCGCACCATCGCGCCGACCCGGCGCAGAAACCCGCTCATCGGAAATTGTCCTTCGAGCGGCTCATCAGGTCGATGAATACGTCCTCCAGCGTCGGCGCATCCTGACGCCACACCAGTTCCGGCCGGGCGCGGAAGGGCTCGATCGCGCGGGCCAGCGCCGCGTCGTCATGGCCGCCGACATGCACGCTGGTGCCGAAGGGCGCTACCATCTCCACGCCCGGCCGGCCGGCCAGCTCGCGCGCCAGCGCCGCGGGATCCCCGCCGGTGACGCTCCAGGTAGTGAGGCCGGAATGGGCGACGACCTGCTCCACCGTGCCCTGTGCCAACAGGTCGCCATAGGCGATATACGCGATCTCGTGGCAGCGCTCGGCCTCGTCCATGTAGTGGGTCGAGACCAGCACGGTGAGCCCCTCGGCGGCCAGTTCGTGAATCTGCATCCAGAACTCGCGGCGGGCCTTGGGGTCGACGCCGGCAGTCGGCTCGTCGAGCAGGAGAAGCTGCGGCGAGGGCAGGATGCAGGCGCCGAGCGCGAGGCGCTGCTTCCAGCCGCCCGAGAGCGAGCCGGCCAGCTGCCGCTCGCGCCCCGCCAACCCGAGCCGCTCCACCGCCTCCCGCGCCGCCCGCACCGGATCGGGCACGCCATAGATGCGGGCGACGAATTCGAGGTTCTCGCGCACCGACAGGTCGGCATAGAGGCTGAAGCGCTGCGTCATGTAGCCGACATGGCGGCGGATGGCGCGCGACTGGGTGAGGATGTCGTAGCCAAGACAGGTGCCGTGCCCGGAATCCGGGGTCAGCAAGCCGCACAGCATGCGGATCGTCGTAGTCTTGCCCGAGCCGTTGGGCCCGAGAAAGCCGTAGATCTGCCCCCGGCGCACGCGCATGGAGAGATCGCGCACCACCACCCGGTCGCCGAACGACTTACTCAGCCCCGCGACCTCGATGACGTAGTCCGCCGCGTCCTTGCCGGGCGCGGTCGGGCCCGCCGCGCTCCCCGTCACGGCGCGACCTCGACGGTGATCGGCTGGCCGGGCCGGAGCGCGCCGGGCGTTTCAGCCTTCGCCTCCAGCATGAAGACCAGCTTGGAGCGCTCGTCGAGGCTGTAGATGACCGGGGGCGTATATTCCGCGCTGGAGGCGATGTAGCTCACGCGGGCCGGCGTGGGCGCGCAGCCGTCGCAACTCACCATGACGCGGGTGCCGAGCTTGAAGCGCGCCAGATCGGGCTCCGGCACGAAGAAGCGCAGCTTGATGAGGTCCGGCGGCAGGATCGAGACGACCGGCCGGCCCGCCGGCACCAGCTCGCCCGGCCGGAAATATACCGTCTCGACGGAGCCGGCGATGCTGGCGGCAACGTTGCGCCGCTCCAGCCGGATACGCGCCGAGGCGAGGCTCGCCTGCGCGGCATCGACCTGCCGCTCGGCCGCATCGATCTGCCGGTCGCGGGAAGCCATGCCGGCGACCTTGATCTGCTGGGTGATCTCGTCCAGCGCGGCCTGGTTCTGATCATAGGTATGCTGGGCGGTATCGAGCGCGGCTTTGGAGCCGACCGCCTTGGCATAGAGCTCCTTCTGCCGGTCGAGTTCGATGCGCGAGAGGTCGAGCGCGGCGGTGGCGCGGCGACGGGTCGCCTCCAGCACCGCAATCTCCTCGGGCCGCTGGCTGCTCGCCTGCAGGTCGGCCAACTGGGCGCGCGCCTGTTCGAGGCTGGCACTGGCCGCATCCACCTCCGCCTGTTGCAGCACGGGGTCGATCTCGAACAGTTTCATGCCGGGCGTCACCGCCGCGCCCTCGTCGACATCGAGGCTCGCCACGCGGCCGGCCTCGTCCGGGCCGACGAAGATGAGTTCGCCCTCGGCATAGCCCTGATAGCGCGGTGGCCCCGCCTCGGAACAGGCCGCGAGCGCGAGGGCAAGCGCGCCCGCCACCATCGCGCCGACAAAATCGCCGATCTTCAAGGCTCTCTCCATCCCAGGCCGCGCAGCACCACTTCCGCATGGGCGTCCAGCATGGCGCTGACATCAAGCGGATCGGTTCGCTGGAAAAGGCCTTCCCATACCGCAGCCACCAGCAACGGGGCGACAAGCAATTGCGGAAAGCGCAGACCGGCGTCGGACATGATCTCGCCCCGTTGCAGCGCGCGCGCATTGATGGCGCGCAACAGATCGAGCCCGCGCGCCACCACCTCGCGATAATAGAAATCGGCCAGCGCGGGAAAGCGCTCGCCCTCGCCCAGCATCAGCCGGATGATGTGGCGGCGCGGCGAATGCACCGCCTCCTGCGCCAGATGGCGGAACAGCAGGGTGAGGAAATCGCGCGTGCTGCCGGGATAGGCGGCGAGTTCGCGCTCCATCGTGCCCAGCACCGGATCCACCGCATCGCGCACCAGCCCCTCGAACAGCGCGGCCTTGTCCTCGAAATAGAGATAGAGCGTGCCCTTGGCGATACCCGCGCGGGCCGCCACGTCCTGCATGCGGGCGGCCGCGAAGCCGGATTCGGCGAAGACCGCCAGCGCGGCATCGAGAATGACGCGCCGACGCTGCGCCGGTTCCAGCCTCTCGGCCCGGCGCCGCGCGCCGACCGGCGCGACATCGCGGGCGTCGGCCTTGCCGAAGTCGACCTTGCCGGAGTTGGCCTCGCCTGAGTTGGCCTCGCCGGAGTCGACCTCCCGGGGCGAGACAGGCGACCGGTTCGGTGGAATGTCGCGAATGGGCACCGCATCCTCATTGTGACTGACTGGTCAGTCATAACAGCAGGGCATTTTCCTCGCGACCCCGTAAACGCAAAACGGGCGCCCCGCCGGAGCGCCCGTCGCCTTGTTCGATGAGGACCGCCCGATCCAGGATCGAGCGCCGGCACAGCCCGTCAGTTCGCCAGCTTGCCGATCGCGAGGAACTGCGTCTCGCCGGAGGAATCCTTCACGCCGTCATTGTCGGTGACGATGAAGGCGTTGCCGTCGGCGTCGATGGCGAAGCTCTCCACCTTGTCCAGCACATAGCCATGCGGCGCGGCGAGCAGCGGCAGCAGGTCCTTGACCTCGGTCTTGGTCAGCGTGGGCGCAGCCGCCTCGCTGCCGAGCGCCGCCGGGGCAACGCCCTTGAGCGAAACGAAGTTCAGCTTCTTCAGCTTCGCGGTCGGCCCCACCTGGTTGTCGCGCTCGATGACGATCAGGCCGTCCTTGTAGGCGGTGATTTCCGAAAGCCCCACCCAGCCCTTGGCGGCCGTGTCGAGCGGATAGCGCACATAGGACCAGCTCTTGGCCGCCGGCTTGTAGGCGAGCAGCTTGACGAAGCCCTTGGGATCGTCCTTCCACTCGCGCTGCACGGCGATCCACACCGTCTCGTCCGCCCCGGTGCCGGTGACGGTGACGCCCTCGAAACCGTAGCGGGTGGCCTGCGCCGCCGCCGCTTCCGGCAGGGCGATCTCTTCAGCGATGGCGCCATCCGCGCCCACCCGCAGCAGGAGGTTCTGCGTCGGGTTCTCCTTCTTCTCGGGATTGCCTTCCGAAGCCAGCCAGAAGCCGCCCTCGGGACGCACGGCGATGCCTTCGAGGTCGATGCCCTTGGCCGGCTTGCCGTCACGCGTCACAACCGTGGCGGCGGTGATCTTGGCCGGCAGCGAGGTGGCATCGATGGTCAGGATGCGCGCCTGCGCATAGGCGCTGTCGGTCACCGCGTAGAGCTTGCCCGGCTGCGTGGCATCGGCCGCGAAGCCCGAGAGAGCGCCCCACCAGATCGGCAGCCCGTCCGGGCCGTTCTGCGCCTGGATGGTGGGATAGGCCGGCTTGGCGCCCGGCTGGCGCTCATACACCGTCACGACGGAGCCAATGCCGCCATCTTCCCGCAGGTCGGTCTCGCTGGCCGTGACGAACAGGTTGCGCGCGGGGATGGCGATCAGCCCTTCCGGCCCGACGCCGCCCGGCAGCACCTGCAGGAATTCCGGAGCCTGCGCGCCGCCCTTGTCGCGATAGACGAAGATGAGCGAGCCGCGCTCGGAACCGAGGAACAGCAGGCGATCGTCGCCGAAGGTCGCGACCTCGGCGCCCTCCATCTCGATGCCCTTCTTGTTGCGGGCTTCGGGATAATGGCCGAGGCCAATGGCCATGTGCTCCGGCGCCGCGCCGGATTCGAACAGCAGCGCGCCTTTCTTGTCGAAGATGCTGAAGCCGCGCGATCCGCCCTTCCAGTCGCCCTCATTGGCGATCACGAAGCGCTCGTCGTCGATCCACTGCACGGTGTCCGGCTCGCGGGCCACGCCCTTGGCCGAACCGGAAAGGTCGATCACGCCATCCTTCTTGGTGTCGATATGGTCGAGATCGACCGTGCCGGCGGAGAAATGGCTGGTCACCTTGCCCGAAGCGAGGTCGACAATGACGATATGGTTGTTTTCCTGCAGCGTGACGACGACTTCGTTGCGCGTGTTGATGTCGAGATATTCCGGCTCCGGATCTTCCGGCGCGACCGCGGCGAGACCGGTGAAATCGACGACCTTCTTCGAGGCGGCATCGACCACGCCGTTCTTCACCTGGAAATAGGTGAGGTTGCCGGCGGGCATCTGCGGGATGGCCCCGTCATTGACCTCCTCGTCGCGCTCATTCTCGATCGCGATGGCGAGGTAGGTGCCATCCGGGCTCTTGGTGATCGAATCCGGCTGCCCGCCCAGGTCATGCCTGGCCTCGACCTTGCGGCTGGCAATGTCGACCACCGCGAGATGGCCGGACGGGTTCGACTTCGATTCCGAGGTGTTGACGCCGACATAGACCTTGTCGCCGATCACCACGCTGGTGGTGGGCTCGCCGTCCAGCGCCACCACGCCGGCGGGCCGGGGCGCCTTGGGATCGGTGATGTCGATGAAGCCGATGCGCTTGCCCGGGCTGTCGCTGTAGATCAGCGTCTTGCCATCGCCGGTGAAGGTGATGATCTCGGCCGAGGTCGCCTTGGCCGCGTCGGCACCTGCCGGCAGGTTGTCGATCACGTTGAACGTGGCGATGCGGTTGAACGGCGCGGGCGCCGGGGCGGCTGTCTGGGCCAGCGCGGCCGAGGCGGCGAGGCCGAACACCAGCGCCGAGACGCCGGCGAGAAGATACGAGCGCATGGAAGATTCCCCGTCCTGATGCGGGCCGGCGCCACGGCGCAGCGCGTCCCGCTGATAGCGCCTTTCAACGGGTCGCGAATGACAGAGGGATGACGATCCAACTGCAAAACCGTTGGGAACGTGACCAGCATTCGACTTTCGTACGGTCTTGTTGACCTAGCGGAGGCGAATTAGCGCTTGCACTTGCCTCTTCGTCATCGTCTCCTTGGTTCATCGGGACAAGGTGCTCAAGCGCCGCCCGGCGGGCACGACCCGCGAGGAAACGCCACAGGAGGAACCGCCCATGACCGACATGTCGGGCAGGAACGCTGACGTGCGCCCGGACGCACGCACCAGTCGTCGCCGCTTCATCGCCACCGCCGCCGCCGCGGCCGGTGCCACCGCTCTCGCCGCTCCGGCTGTGCACGCACAGGCGCCGATCCGGCTGAAATTCCAGTCGACCTGGCCCAACAAGGACATTTTCCACGAATTCGCCGGCGACTATGTGAAGCGCGTCAACGCCATGACCGGCGGGCGCGTCGAACTGGAACTGCTGCCGGCGGGCTCCGTCGTGCCGGCCTTCCAGATGCTCGACGCGGTATCCTCCGGCATTCTCGATGGCGGCCATGGTGTCGCCGCCTATTGGTACGGCAAGAACAAGGCGTTCTCTCTGTTCGGCACGGCGCCCGCCTTCGGCTGGGATGCCGACGAACTTCTGGGCTGGGTCCGCTATGGCGGCGGGCAGGCGCTGTATGACGACCTCGTGCAGAACACGCTCAAGCTGAACGTCGTCGGCATGCTGTCGGGCCCGATGCCGAGCCAGCCGCTGGGCTGGTTCAAGAAGGAAATCACCAGCGCCGCCGACATGAAGGGCATGAAATACCGCACCGTCGGCCTCGGCGCCGACCTGTTCAAGGAATTCGGCGCGGCGGTGACGATCGTTCCCGGCGGCGAAATCGTGCCGGCCATCGATCGCGGCCTGCTGGACGGGGCGGAGTTCAACAACCCCTCCTCCGACCTCGTGCTGGGCTTCCCGGACGTGGCCAAGGTCTACATGCTCGGCAGCTATCATCAGGCGCTCGAATGTTTCGAGATCCTGTTCAACAAGACCAAGTTCGAGAGCCTGCCCAAGGACGTGCAGGAAATCCTGCGCGGCGCCTCCGATGCGACCTCCGCCACCATGATGTGGAAGGCGCAGGACCGCTATTCCAAGGACCTGGAAGCCATCAAGGCGCGCGGCGTGAAGGTGCTGCCGACGCCCAAGCCGGTCCTGGAGGCGCAGCTGAAGGCCTGGGACGTGGTGATCGCCAATCTCTCGGCCGATCCGGTGTTCAAGAAGGTGGTCGACAGCCAGAAGGAATGGGCCAAGCGGATCGTCGGCTTCCGGCTGGAATATGAGCCGGATTCCAAGTTCGCCTATGACCACTTCTTCAAGACGGCCTGAGGTGGAAGCGGCGGGTGCGCCGGGCTGGGAGCCTTTCCGAGAACTGCCATTCTCCGGAAAGGCTCCAGCGAACTGTCTCGACGCGTTTTCGGCCCGCGGACCCATATCCGCGTCGACGGAGAACGCGCCGGTGCACCCGCCCCGCCGCTCGCATCGCGCCTGACAGGCGGGTCATCGCCTGCCGCACCCGCGGCCGGAATGGCCATGCGCGGGAGGTCGTCCCTCTGCCGGCCCTCCCGTGCCGCCCCCGGTCATCGGCCCTTCGGCCGGTTTGCGCTTGCGGGCCATGCCTACACATCCGCCCGGCGGGCCTGGAAGGCCGATCCGCCACGCCCACGCGGCGCCGCGCGGCACGATCGGCGTTCCGATGGCCTGATCCGCGACCACCCCTGCAAAACCGCCCTCCCCCCGAGGCCCTGCCATGCAATCCATCCTCCTCGGCGTCGACCGGCTGAACGCCTTCATCGGCAAGCTCTTCGCCTGGTGCATCGTCATCCTGATGCTGGCGATCTGCTATGAGGTGTTCCGCCGCTACGTGCTGCGCGATCCCACGACCTGGGCCTATGACGTCAGCCTGATGCTCTACGGCACGCTGTTCATGATGGCGGGCGCCTACACGCTCTCGCGCAACGGCCATGTGCGCGGCGATTTCCTCTACCGAAAATGGCGGCCGACGACGCAGGCCCGCACCGATCTGGTGCTCTATTTCCTGTTCTACTTCCCCGGCATCCTGGCGCTGATCTATGCCGGCTGGGGCTATTTCCAGCTGTCCTACATGCTCAACGAGCATTCCTCCTTCAGCCCGGACGGGCCGGTGATCTGGCCATTCAAGGCCATCATCCCGTTTGTCGGGGTGATGATGCTGCTGCAGGGTGTGGTGGAGGTGGTGCGCTGCCTCATCTGCATCCGCGATGGCGACTGGCCCCAGCGGCTGCACGATGTGGAGGAGATGGAGAAAATCATCCTCGACGAGGCCGCCGCCAAGGCCGAGCAGCAGTCCCGGCAGGAGGCAACCCTCACCGCCATCGAGCGGGATGCCACCACAAGGGGGTCGCTGTGATGTTCATCTCCGATCCCGCCCTCGGCATCGTGATGCTGGTGCTGTTCCTCATCTTCCTGATGCTCGGCTTCCCCATCGCCTTCACGCTCATGGCGCTGGGCGTCGGCTTTGGCTATTTCACGCAAGGCGACAGCATCTTCAACCTGTTCGTCCAGCGCACCTATTCGGTGATGGCGAATGACGTGCTGATCTCGATCCCGCTCTTCCTGTTCATGGGCTACGTGATCGAGCGCGCCAATATTCTCGACCGGCTGTTCCGCGCCATCCAGCTCGCCGCCGGCTGGATCCCCGGCTCGCTCGCGGTGGCGACGCTGATCACCTGCGCGCTGTTCGCCACCGCCACCGGCATTGTCGGCGCCGTGGTGACGCTGATGGGGCTGCTCGCCTTCCCCGCCATGCTGCGCGCCGGCTACGACACCAAGATCGCCTCGGGCGTGGTCTGCGCCGGCGGCTGCCTCGGCATCCTCATCCCCCCGAGCGTGATGCTCATCCTCTACGGCGCCACGGCGGGCGTCTCGGTGGTGAAACTCTATGCCGCCGCCTTCATTCCCGGCATCACGCTGGCGGCCATGTACATGGCCTACGTCGTCATCCGCGTGATCATCAATCCGGCGCTGGCACCCAAGCTCCCGGCGGAGGAGCGCAACGTGCCGGCCGGCGAGATCGCGCTGGCGCTGCTCACCTCATTCCTGCCGCTGGTGGCGCTCATCGTCTCGGTGCTGGGCTGCATCATCTTCGGCCTCGCCACGCCCTCGGAAGCGGCCGCCATCGGCGCGATGGGCGCCATTCTGCTGGCGCTCGCCTACCGCACCTTCAGCGTCGAGAAGCTGAAGGATTCCGTGTTCCTCACCGCCCGCGCCTCGGCCATGGTGTGCTGGCTGTTCGTCGGTTCGGCGGTGTTTTCCGCCGTGTTCGCCCTGCTCGGCGGCCAGCGCGTGGTGGAAGAGTTCATCATGTCGCTGGATCTCGGGCCGGTCGGCTTCCTGATCCTCACGCAGATCATCATCTTCGTGCTCGGCTGGCCGCTGGAATGGACGGAAATCATCGTCATCTTCCTGCCGATCTTCCTGCCGCTGCTCGACCATTTCGGCATCGACCCGATCTTCTTCGGCGTTCTCGTGGCGCTGAACCTGCAGACCTCGTTCCTCTCGCCGCCCGTCGCCATGGCGCCGTTCTACCTCAAAGGCGTGGCGCCCAAGCATGTCTCGATCGACGAGATCTTCTCCGGCGTCATGCCCTTCATCTTCATCGTCGTCTTCGCGATGGCGCTGCTCTACATCTTCCCCGGCTTTGCGCTGTGGCTGCCGAACTACCTCTATGGCGGCTGAGGCGGGCCGGCTCATGGCTTGCATGACGAAACGGGTCCTTGCGGACCCGTTTCAGTTTGCCGACTCTTGATCACAGGTCGCCTCACGCCGAGGCGGGCAGGCCCTTGGGGTCGCCGGGGGCGGTCTTCCAGCCGAGCGTGGGGAAGCGCACGACGCGGCGGCCGCGAAAATCGGCCTCGCACACCAGATGGCCGCGCTCCTCCATGTAGGTCAGCAGCCAGCGCCCGCGCGAGGGCGAGCGGCTGCCATAGGCGCGCGCCAGCGCCTCGTCGGCCGGCGAGGGCGCGCCTTCCATGCCCGCGCGCGCCAGCAGCAGGAAAACGCCCTGCATCTCCTCGGGCAGGCCGGCCGCCTGCGCCACCGCGCGCTGCCAGTCCTCATCCCCCACCCGCGCATCCAGCCCGGCACGGGCGATGGCCAGCCGGCGGGTGAACTCGGCAAGGTCCGGCACGCGCGAGCCGACCCGCCGCACGCGGCAATGCACGAGGAAATCGGGGTACAGCGCCGCCGCCGAACGGAACGGCGCCTCCGGATCGGCCACGAACTGGCGCACGATCTCGGCGACCAGCGCCTCGCGCTCGGCGTCGAACGCGGCCGCCACGGCAGGATCCACCGGCGCAGGCACGGGCGCGGGCGCCACTTCCAGCGTCTCCAGAATCTCCTCGGTGGCGCGCCGCTCCACCGGGCGCGCCGGTTGGGGCGGTGGCTCGGTGGCGAGATCGTCGAAGATCAGGTCCTGGATCTGCGCCGTGCCCAGTTCCGGCGGCGGCATCAGCTCGGGCCGGCCATTGCGGCTGGCGGTCTCCACATGGCCGATCTTCACCGGCAGCGGGCGACGCGACAAAGCCGGACCCAGCGCCACGAAGGACCCGGTATTGAGATCGCGGAAGCTCTCCGCCTGCCGCTTGTCCATGCCGAGCAGATCGGCGGCGCGCGCCATGTCGATATCGAGGAAGGTGCGGCCCATCAGGAAGTTGGACGCTTCCGCCGCCACGTTCTTGGCCAGCTTGGCGAGGCGCTGCGTGGCGATGACGCCGGCCAGCCCGCGCTTGCGGCCGCGGCACATGAGGTTGGTCATGGCCGAAAGCGAGACGCGGCGCGCCTCGTCGGAAATCTCGCTGGCGCCGGACGGCGCGAAGAGCTGCGCCTCGTCGACAATCACCAGCATGGGAAACCAGTGCTCGCGGTCGGCATCGAACAGGCCGCTCAGGAATGCCGCCGCCGAGCGCATCTGCGCATCGGCATCGAGGCCTTCGAGATTGAACACCACGGAGGCGCGATGGCGGCGGATGCGCGCGGCGATGCGCTGGATCTCGCCGACCGTGCGCTCGGCGTCGATCACCACATGGCCGAAGCGCTCGCCGAAGCCGACAAAGTCGCCTTCCGGGTCGATGATCGCCTGCTGCACATGGCCGGCGCTCTGTTCCAGCAGCCGCCGCAGCAGATGCGACTTTCCGGAGCCGGAATTGCCCTGCACGAGGAGGCGCGTGGAAAGAAGCTCCTCCAGATCGAGCCGCACCGGCTGGCCGGCCGTGCTGGTCCCGAGCTCGATACCGATCTTCATTCCGCTTCCGCGATCCTTCATTCGTGCCGCACGCGCCGCCGGCCGCGCCTGCCTATCATGTCCGCCCCGGTGGGCGCGCGGGGCCAAGGACACAACTCCACAGATTCGGCGGCCTGCGACAAGGCCCGCGCCTGGATCGCGGCGAAGGCAAGGCGGAGCGCGCGGCGTCTGCCCGCGCCGACCGGGCTGTCACGGCGTGGCGGACGGCGCGTGACAGCCAGGGCTCGACGCTGCCGCCGCGCTGTGCGAGAGGAAATGCATGTCCGCGCCCCTCTTCACCATCGGCTATGAACAGGTCGCCTCCGCCGCCGTGCTCGACACGCTGCGCACGGCCGGCGTCGAATTGCTGGTGGATGTGCGCGCGGTCGCCGCCTCGCGTCGCGCGGGTTTCTCCAAGAGCCAGCTGGCCGCCGGCGTCGCGGGGCTCGATATCGGCTACCTGCATCTGCGTGGGCTCGGCACGCCGGCGGAGGGGCGCCAGGCCGCCCGCACCGGCCATTATGGCGAGCTGCGCCGCATCTACGACGCCCACCTCGCCACGCCGACCGCACGGGAGCAGCTGGACGAACTCACCGCCCTGGTGAAGGCCGGCCGGCGGGTATGCCTCCTGTGCTATGAGCGCCACCCCGAGCATTGCCACCGCCAGATGATCGCCGATCTCGTGTGCGAGCGCGTGGGCATGCCGGTCGAGCACCTGTTCGCACCGCCGGCCTGATCCCGCGCCAACGACACCTGCGACAATTCGCCCCAGATCGACGCCTCTCTCAAGGGCAGGCCTCAATCCTTGGTTGATTGAGCACAACCGCCGTCAAATGCTCGGATCGGTTGCACGCGGATACCTTTCCACCTGTCAGATTGCTGAGCGCGCCGATGCCCGGTTGGCCGACGCCGTGCCGTGCGTGCCCCTTTGCGCGCGCCCTCGGGCGGCGCTCCTGCACGCCTCATCCGCTACCCCGGCCACGGGTCCTTCGGCGCGCCCGTATTGTCGCGAGCGGGTGGCCGACCCGCCTGCTGGCCGCCCTGCTTGCCGCCGGCCTCGGGATTCCCGCCGCGGCGCAGGAGGGGGATGCGGAGACGGCGCCATTCTCGCTACGCAACCGGCTGTATTTCTTCACGGGCGTCGATATCGCCCGCGACAATGCCTATGGCTGGGGCGGCGCGGCATGGGCGCCGTTTGCCGCCATGGATCAGGAGGGGCTGCGCCTGCGCGGGCAGATCGGCGGCGGGCACTATAGCTACCGCACCGATGCGGTGCCCGGCGGCTGGAACGGTGTGAACAAGCAGGAGGGTGAGGTGCTGGCCGGCTGGCAGTGGCTGCGCGGCCCGCATGCGCTCGCCCTCTATGTCGGTGCCAACGTCATCGACAACCAGCTCGATCAGCCCGACCCGAGCAATCCCGACCAGGGCGTGGCGGTGGGGGCCAAGTTCACCGCCGAATGGTTCTATCGCCACGATGAGAACTGGACCTTCACCGCGGCGCTGTCCGGCTCCACCGCCGACGACACCGGCCATGCCCGCGCCACCGCCGCGCGCCGTGTGAACGAATGGTACGAACTGGGCGTGGAGGCCGGCGCCTCCACCGATTGGCTGTCGCAGGACGCGCGCGGCGGCCTGTTCATCACCACCACCTCCCTGCCCGGCTGGCAGGTGCGCGCAGCCGGCGGCTGGCGCTGGAGCAGCGACAGCGATGACAGTCCCTACGCCACGATGTCGCTCTTCCTGCCCTATTGAAGGCGCCGCGCGTCAGGCATCCTCGGCCTTCATCGCCTCCAGCGCGGCGGTGGCGTCCACATCCGCGCGGGCGGCGATCGCGTGGATCTCCAGCGCCTCCAGTTCCTCGCGCGTGTCGATGTCGAGAAAGGCGCCTTCCCCCTCCACCGGCAGTTCCACCACCGCATCGGCATGGGTGGCGATGAGATGGCGCGCGCCGACATCGCCGGTCAGCGCCATCAGCTCGCCAAACAGAGGACGGGCCCAGGCCACCGGGTTGCCCCGCCGCCCCGCCGCCACCGGCACGGCGATCAGCTGGCCGGCTGACGGATCGATGGCCCGGATGAGCGCGTCGACCAGCGCGGACCCGACGCTCGGCATGTCGCCGAGCATTACCACCGCCGCCTCGGTCTCCTCCGGCAGAGCGGCGAGGCCGATGCGCAGCGAGGTCGAGAGCCCGTCGGCGAAGTCGGGATTATGGGCGAAAACGACGTCCAGCCCCTCCAGCGCCGCGCGTACCTTCTCCGCCTCATGGCCGGTGACGACGATCACCGGCCGCGCTGCCGAGCCGAGCGCCGCCTGCACCGCGCGGCGCACCAGCGGCTCGCCGTCGAGCGGGGCGGAAAGCTTGTGCGCATGCGGCATCCGCGTTCCGCGTCCCGCCGCCAGCACGATGGCCGCGCGCGGGCCGGGTGCGGCGGCCGGCGTCGGCGCCGGGGCGATCTCGCGCGGCTGCGGCCGTGTCGGAATTTCCATCAGCAACCCTCCTACCCCCATCGCGGTGATGTCCGCGCGCGAGACGGCAAGCCCCGCGAGCAGCCGGTGCAGCACCCAGTCGAAACCGTTCTCGCGCGGGCTGCGCGCGCAGCCGGGCGCGCCCAGCACCGGCACGCCACCAACGCGCCCGACCAGCAGAAGGTTGCCCGGATCCACCGGCATGCCCAGATGCGCGATTACCCCGCCCGTCGCCTCGATCGCGGCAGGGATCACATCACGGCGATCGGCGATGGCCGAGGCGCCGAACACCAGCACAAGCTCGGCGCCCCCCGCCACCGCCGCATCGAGCGCCGCGGCGAGCGCGCCTTGCGCATGCGGCACTCGCCATTCGCCGGTGAGGGTCGCGCCGGTGGGCGCCAGCCGGGCCTCTGTCACGCGCAGCGTCTTGGCGATCACCTTCTCGGCCAGGCCCGGCAGCAGGGTGGAGATGACCGCGACCCGCCGCAGCCGATAGGGCGCCACCTCCACCATCGGGCGGCAGAGCCGGCCAACGGCCGCCATCGCCTCCCCCGGCACGGCGAAGGGAATGATCTTCACCGTCGCGACCATTTCGCCCAAAGCCACCGGGCGGAAGGCCGGCAGCGTCGCCAGCGTCACGGCCTCGCTGATCTGGTTGAGCGCGTCGACGCCGGCGCGGTCGACCAGCAGCACGCCGGCGGCTTGCGCCCGCAGGTTGACCCGCCCGGTAAAGGGCGCATCCGCCCGCGCCAGCGGCCCGGCAATGGCCGCCGCGACGGCGGCCGCGGCCGCGTCCTCGCCCACATCCCCCGGCTCCAGCCGCGCCGCGACGATCTCGGTGACGCCCGCCTGCGCGAGCCGGGCGATCCGCGCCGCATCCAGCACCATGCCCTTGCGCAGGTCGACACCCGGCAGGCGCAGCGAATGCACCGCCACCGCGCCCTGCGCCTCAAGGAGCGGAATGGTGCCGAACTTCACGCCGCGCGCTCCCGGGCCGGTGCGCGACGCCGCAGGTCCGCGATCACCTCGCCCAGAATGGCAACGGCGATCTCCGCCGGGCTGACCGCGCCGATATCGAGCCCGATCGGCGCGTGGATGCGGGCCAGCGCCTCACGCGGAATGCCGGTCGCGGCGAGGCGTTCCAGCCGGGCGGCATGGGTCTTCCGCGAGCCCAGCGCGCCGATATAGAAGCACTCGCGCGCCAGCGCCTCGACCAGCGCCGGATCGTCGATCTTCGGGTCATGGGTCAGCGCGGCGAAGGCGGTGAAGCCATCGAGCCGCAGTTCCGGCAGCACCCTATCGGGCCACGCGGCGCGCAGGTCGATCGCGGGGAAGCGCTCGGGCGTCGCGAAGGCGGTGCGCGGATCGATGATGATCACGTCGAAGCCGGCGCTCGCCGCCATCGGTGCCAATGCCTGCGAGATATGCACCGCGCCGGTGATGACCAGCCGGGGCGAGGGCACCTGCACGGTGAGGAAGACGCGCGCGTCGCCGTGCTCCACAAGCCGGCTGCGGCCGGTGCGCAGCGCTTCCGTGAGCTGTTCGGCCAAGGGATCGCCGGCGATCGCGTCCGGGCGGACGACGCGCTGGCGGCCGCTGCCAAGCTCGGTGACGAGAAGCGTGGCGCGGCGGGCGGCGCGCTCGGCGTTGAGCGCTTCAAGAACCGCGAGTTCCATCAGGCCACCTTCTCGACATAGACCGCGATGCGCCCGCCGCAGGACAGGCCAACCTGCCAGGCGGTGGCGTCGGCAACGCCGAATTCGAGCAGGCGCGGCGTGCCCTGCGCGATCACCTCGGCGGCCTCCGCCACGACCGCGCCCTCCACGCAGCCCCCCGATACCGAGCCGAGGAAATTGCCCTCCCCGTCAATGGCCAGATGGCTGCCGACCGGGCGCGGCGCCGAACCCCATGTCTCGATAACGGTGGCGAGCGCCACGCCGCGCCCCTCGCGCCGCCAGCGGGCGGCGGCTTCCAGAACGTCTTCCTCGCGCGCGTACATGCCGTCTCTCCCGATCGGTCTCGTCATCTTTATCGCAGAGCATCACGCCCGCGCTTGCCGATAAAGCACGAAGCGATCAAAAAGCCGCGCATGACCTTGCCCGCAACCGCGCCCGCCCCCTCTCCGCCCGTCGCCTCCATGCCGCGCACGCTGCGCCGTCTCGACGAACTGAGCGAGGCCGGCCTTCTGCCCGCGCCCGCCGATCGCCCGGATGCTCTCGACGCCGTCGCCGCGCGCTATGCGGTGGCGGTGACGCCGGTTCTCGCCGCCCTCGTCGACCGCAGCGACCCGGCCGATCCCATCGCCCGCCAGTTCGTGCCCGATACGCGCGAGCTGGACACCGGCCCTGAGGAGCTTGCCGATCCGATCGGCGACGGCGCGCACAGCCCGGTGCCGGGCATCGTGCACCGCTATCCCGACCGGGTGCTGCTCAAGCTGGTCGGCGTCTGCGCCATCTATTGCCGCTTCTGCTTCCGCCGCGAAATGGTCGGCCCCGGCGCCGAGAGCAGCCTCTCGGACGCGGCGCTGGACGGCGCGCTGGCTTATGTCGCGGGCCATCCCGAGATATGGGAGGTGGTCGTCACCGGCGGCGACCCGCTGGTCGCTGCGCCGCGTCGGCTCGCTGACCTGATGGCACGGCTCGCCGCGATCGGGCATGTGAGGATCGTGCGCTTCCACACCCGCGTGCCGATCGCCGCGCCCGAGCGCATCACCCCCGCGCTGGTGGCGGCGCTGCGCAGGCCTGATCTCACCACCTATGTCGCGGTGCATGCGAACCATGCGCGCGAACTGGGGCCGGAAGCGCGCGCCGCGCTGGGCCGGCTGGCCGATGCGGGGATCGCCCTTGTCGGGCAGAGCGTGCTTCTGGCCGGCGTCAACGATGCGGCGGACACGCTCGCCGCCCTGTTCCGCGCGCTGGTCGAGTGCCGGGTGAAGCCCTATTACCTGCACCATCCCGACCTGGCCCCCGGCACCGCCCATTTCCGCCTGCCGTTGGCACGCGGGCAGGAGCTGATGCAGGCGCTGCGCGGGCGTGTCTCCGGCCTCGCCCTGCCAACCTATGTGCTCGATATCCCCGGCGGCCACGGCAAGGTGCCGGTGGGACCGGGCTATCTCGAACCCACGCCCGAGGGCTGGCACGTCACCGATTATTGCGGCGGCGTGCATGCCTATGCCGAGGGCGTGGACGCCTCGGATGGCGGCACGTGAGGCCGTCCGCGCGCGTGGACGTGGTCGTGCTCGGCGCCGGCGCGGCGGGCATGATGTGCGCCTGGGAGGCCGGCAAGCGCGGGCGCAGCGTCGTCGTCATCGATCATGCCCGCGCGCCGGGCGAGAAGATCCGCATTTCCGGCGGCGGACGCTGCAATTTCACCCATCTCGACGCCACGCCGCGCACCTATCTCTCCGCCAATCCCGGTTTCGCCATCTCGGCGCTGAAGCGCTACACGCCGCAGGATTTCGTCCGTCTGGTCGACCAGCACGGCATCGCCTGGCACGAGAAGGCGCGCGGTCAATTGTTCTGCGACGGCTCGGCGCGGCAGATCGTCGACATGCTGACACGCGGCCTCGCCGATGTCGGCGCCGAGCTGCGTCTGGCCACCACGGTCACCGACATCGAGCGCAGCGCGGACGGCTTCATGCTGGCCACCTCGACGGGCGCCCTCGCCTGCCGCGCGCTGGTCGTGGCGACGGGGGGCAAGTCCATCCCCAAGATGGGCGCCACCGGCTTCGGCTACGATCTGGCCGAGCGCTTCGGGCTCCCCGTGCTGCCGACCCGGCCGGGACTGGTGCCGCTGACGCTCGATCCGGCGTTGCTGGAGCGGCTCGCCCCGCTCGCCGGCGTGGCGGTGGAGGCGCGCGTGCGCCACGGCAAGACGCGCTTCGAGGATGGGCTGCTCTTCACCCATCGCGGCCTGAGCGGGCCGGCCATCCTGCAGATATCCTCGTACTGGCGCGAGGGCGAGGAAATCGAGATCGCGCTGGCGCCGGCCACCGACGTCTTCACCCGGCTGCGCGAGGCGCGCGCCCACCAGGGACGGCAGGCGCCGGCCAGCGTGCTCGCCGGGTTCCTGCCCAAGCGGCTGGCGCAGCGAATCGGCGAACAGGAGGCCGGGGCGAAGAACCTCGCCGACCTCCCGGACACGCGGCTGCGCCGCATCGAGGCGGCGGTGAACGGCTGGCGCCTGAAGCCCACGGCCTCCGAGGGCTACCGCACCGCCGAGGTCACGCTGGGCGGCGTCGACACGGCGGGGCTCGATTCGCGCAGCATGCAGGCGCGCCACGTGCCGAACCTGTATTTCATCGGCGAGGTGGTGGACGTCACCGGCTGGCTCGGCGGCTATAATTTCCAGTGGGCCTGGTCCTCCGGCTGGGTGGCCGGACAGAGCGTCTAGCGCGGCTTCGGGCGACGAACCCGCCGGGTGCCGCCGGGTGCCGCAGGACTAGACGGTCAGGAAGCCTCGGCCGAGATAGGCCAGCTTGGTGCGGTCCGCGCCCAGCGTGATCGCCTCCACCCGCCCCACCAGCACGTCATGCGTGGCGATGGTGCGCACCTCGACCAGCCGGCACTCGAACGCGGCGATGGCATCGCGCAGGCACGGAATGCCGAGCCGGCCCTCATGCCAGGTGCCCGTCGCGAACCGCTCCTCGCCCGACATCCCGCCCGCCCCGCCCCCCTTGCCGCCGAAAACCTGCGCCACGGCCTGCTGCTCGCCGGCGAGCATGTTGACGGCGAAGACGCCCGCCTGCCGGAAGGCCGGGGCGGAATGGATACGCCGGTTGAGACAGACCAGCAGGGTCGGCGGGCTGTCCGAGACCGAGGCAACCGCCGTGGCGGTGAAGCCGACGCGCCCGGCCGCGCCGCGCGTGGTGACAACATGGACGGCCGCCACCAGCCGGCTCATCGCCTCGCGATAGAGCCCCGCCTCGACCGCCCCGCCAGCACTGTGCGCCGCCGCATGCCCGGCGTCCTGCCGCGTCGTCTCGTCCACCTCTGCCTCCATTTGCCGGCCCGCTCCCCGGGGTTGGTTGGCGGCTTCCTGTGCATAACTCCCCGGCGGCGACTTGGGAAACCGGCGACTTCGGAAACCACACACCCGCGCCTGCAGCGACCCGGACAATGCGTCAAAAAAGTGAAGGTGGGATGCAGATTCGGTGACGCGGCAGTCATCCAGCAAAATATTGAAGAACAAGGATATTTTGTGTTTTAGTATTATGATACCCATACATCAGCCGTTTCGATCGATTGCATTTCGTCTTTCGATCGAATTGTATCGGAGCGCGACGCGCGCTATGAGAGATGGGCGCCTACGTGATGGGCACGGTCACAATATGTGCAATCCAGCCGCACGACGCGACTTCCAAGATCGGTTGAGGGGAACCGTAACCTAAAATGGATGTATTCATTCAGCAGCTCATCAACGGGCTGACGCTCGGTTCGATCTATGGCTTGATCGCGATCGGCTACACCATGGTGTTCGGCATCATCGGCATGGTGAACTTCGCCCATGGCGACGTGTTCATGGTGTCGAGCTTCATCGCGCTGATCTGCTTCCTGCTGGTCACGACGGTGCTGGGCATCACCTCGATCTTCCTTGCGCTGGCCATCGTGCTGGTGGTGGCGATGTTCTTCACCTCGCTCACCAACTGGGCCATCGAGCGGGTCGCCTATCGCCCGCTGCGCGGCTCGTTCCGCCTCGCGCCGATGATCTCGGCGATCGGCATGTCGATCTTCCTCGCCAATTTCGTCCAGGTCTCGCAGGGCCCGCGCAACAAGCCGGTGCCCCCGATGGTGACGGACGTGATCGTGCTGATGGACAATAACGGCTATCAGGTCACGCTGGCCTGGAAGCAGGTCATCATCATGGTGGTCACGGCCGTGCTGCTGATGGGCTTCTGGTATCTGGTGCAGAAGACCTCGCTCGGCCGCGCCCAGCGCGCCGTCGAACAGGACCGCAAGATGGCGGCGCTGCTCGGCATCAATGTCGACCACACCATCTCGCTTACCTTCGTCATCGGCGCCGCGCTCGCCGCCGTCGCCGGCGTCATGTACCTGATGTATTATGGCGTGGCCCATTTCGCCGACGGTTTCGTGCCGGGCGTGAAGGCCTTCACCGCGGCGGTTCTTGGCGGCATCGGCTCTCTGCCGGGCGCCGTGCTCGGCGGGCTGCTGATCGGCCTGATCGAGGTGTTCTGGTCGGCCTATTTCTCCATCGAGTACAAGGACGTCGCGGCCTTCTCGATCCTCGCCATCACCCTGATCTTCATGCCGCAGGGCCTGCTCGGCCGGCCGGAAGTCGAGAAGGTCTGAGGTCAAGTCACCATGGCAGTTCAGCTTGCTGAAACCGCGCCGCCCCCGGCGAAGGCGTCCCCGTCCAGTTCGGTGATGGCCCACGCGTTCAAGGACGCGGTGATCACCGGCCTCATCGCCCTCGGCCTGTTCACCCCGCTGATCGGATTCGAGACCGTCATCATCGATGGCGCGCTCGGGCTCGACTACCGTCCGGGGACGCTGGCGGTGATGGTCGGCATCATCTTCGTCGGCCGCCTCCTCCTCAACCTCACGGTGTGGTCGCCCAACCGCAAGCCGAGCGTGCGCAGCGGCCCCACCATCTTCGACCGTGCCGGGACCACGATCGGCCCGGCGGTGAAGCCGCTGCTGCTGGCCTTCGCGGTCGGCTTCCCGTTCATCGCCGCCTTTGCGATGGGCGGGATGAACGAGAGCCGCTACCTCATCGACCTCGGGATCCTGATCCTCACCTATGTGATGCTGGGCTGGGGCCTCAACATCGTGGTGGGCCTCGCGGGCCTGCTCGACCTCGGCTATGTCGCCTTCTACGCGGTGGGCGCCTATACCTACGCGCTGCTCGCCACCTCGGCGCCGATCAACGACTTCTTCGCCGGCTTTCTGGGCGAAACCTTCTGGGCCAACTGGGCCTTCTGGATCTGCCTGCCCATGGCGGGCGTATTCGCGGGAATGTGGGGCATGATGCTCGGCTTCCCGGTGCTGCGCCTGCGTGGCGACTATCTCGCCATCGTGACGCTGGCCTTCGGCGAGATCATCCGCCTGGTGCTGATCAACTGGGTGGATTTCACCGGCGGCGGCGCGGGCATCGCCTCGATCCCGCGGGCGACTTTCTTCGGTGTGCCGTTCACCGCGGGGGAGAATGGATTCGCGGCGCTGTTCGGGCTTCAATTCAACCCGATGCACCGCATCATCTTCCTCTATTTCGTGATCCTGGCGCTGGCCCTGATCACCGCCTTCGCCACCGTCCGGTTGCGCCGCCTGCCGGTCGGGCGGGCCTGGGAAGCGCTGCGCGAGGACGAGATCGCCTGCCGCTCGCTCGGCATCAACACCACCAACGTGAAGCTGTCGGCCTTCGCCACCGGCGCCATGTTCGGCGGATTCGCCGGCTGTTTCTTCGCGGTGCGCGCCGGCTTCGTCAGCCCGGAGAGCTTCACCTTCGACATCTCGGCGATGATTCTCGCCATCGTCGTGCTGGGTGGCATGGGCTCGCAGATCGGTGTCGCGGTGGCGGCGGCGGTGATGATCGGCGGCATGGAAATGCTGCGCAATCTCGGTTTCCTCAACCAGATCTTCGGCGGCGATTTCGACCCGAGCCTGTACCGCATGCTGATCTTCGGCTTTGCCATGGTCGCCATCATGGTCTGGAAGCCGCGCGGGCTGGTCTCCACCCGTGCCCCCACCATCTTCCTGAAGGAGCGAAAGGCCGTGTCGGGCGACCACGTCAAGGAGGGGCACGGCTGATGGCCCCCTCTCCCTCCCCCGCTGCCGCCGGCCTTCCCAATTGGGAGGCCGACCCGATCCTCGCCGTCGAACACCTGTTCATGCGCTTCGGCGGCCTGATCGCGGTGAACGACCTGTCCTTCAAGGTCGGGCGCGGCGACATCACCGCGCTCATCGGGCCCAACGGGGCCGGCAAGACCACGGTGTTCAACTGCATCACCGGCTTCTACAAGCCGAGCGAGGGCCGCCTCGTGCTGGCGCATGGACACGCGCCCACGGCCGAGGAACTCGCCCGCGTCACGCTCATCGGCGAGCGCGCGCTGGTCGGGCGCAAGTCGAGCGTCTACCTGCTCGAACGCATGCCGGACTATCGCGTCTCCGGTGAGGCGAAGGTGGCCCGCACCTTCCAGAACATCCGCCTGTTCACCGGCATGACCGTGCTGGAGAATCTCATGGTGGCGCAGCACAACACGCTGATGGTGGCCTCCGGCTTCTCGCTCAAGGGCCTGTTCGGCCTGCCGGGCTGGAACGCGGCCCAGCGCGCCGCCACCGAGAAGGCCAAGTACTGGATGGAGAAGGTCGGTCTCACCGACCGCGCCGACGACCCGGCCGGCGACCTGCCCTATGGCGCCCAGCGCCGTCTGGAGATCGCCCGCGCCATGTGCTCGGACCCGATCCTGCTGTGTCTCGACGAGCCCGCCGCCGGCCTCAACCCGCGCGAGAGCCTGGAGCTGAACAACCTGCTGCGTTCGGTCCGTGCCGAGCACGGCACCTCGATCCTGCTGATCGAGCATGACATGAGCGTGGTGATGGAGATTTCCGACCATGTCGTCGTGCTCGATTACGGCACCAAGATTTCCGACGGCACGCCCGAGGCGGTGAAGAACGACCCGCGCGTGATCGCCGCCTATCTCGGGGTCGACGAGGACGCGGTCGAGGAGGTCGAGGCCGAGATCGACGCGGAGATCGCGGCCCATTCGACGGGAGCGCATTCGTGAGCGACACAATGACCGCCGCCCCGCCACCCGTCACCGCCGGTGGCACCAAGCCGATGCTGGCGGTGCGCGGCGTGAAGACCTTCTACGGGAACATCATGGCGCTGAAGGGCGTCGACGTGGATGTCCATCGCGGCGAGATCGTCACGCTGATCGGCTCCAACGGCGCCGGAAAATCGACGCTGATGATGACCATCTTCGGCCAGCCGCGCGCCCGCGAGGGGCAGATCGTTTATGACGGGCGCGACATCACCAAGATGCCGACTCACGAAATCGCGCAGCTCAAGATCGCGCAGTCGCCCGAGGGCCGGCGCATCTTCCCGCGCATGACCGTGTTCGAGAATCTGCAGATGGGGGCCTCGGTCGATGGCTTCGGCCATTTCGACGAGGACCTGCTGAAGGTGTTCGATCTGTTCCCGCGCCTCAAGGAGCGCATCAACCAGCGCGGCGGCACGCTCTCGGGCGGCGAGCAGCAGATGCTGGCGATCGGCCGCGCGCTGATGAGCCGGCCGCGCCTCCTGATGCTGGACGAGCCTTCGCTCGGCCTCGCCCCGCTGATCGTGAAGCAGATCTTCGACGCGATCCGCGAGCTCAATCGGGCCGAGGGGCTTACCGTGTTCCTTGTCGAGCAGAACGCGTTCCACGCGCTCAAGCTTGCCCACCGCGGCTATGTGCTGGTGAACGGGCTCGTCACCATGACCGGCGCGGGGCGCGAACTTCTCGAGCGCCCGGAAGTCCGGGCGGCCTATCTCGAAGGCGGGAAGCACTGACATGGCTCATTCCAGCGGATCCCTCATCTCCCAGGGCGCACCGAGCAGTCTCGCCGTCGTGGTGCCGGCCCTGGTCATCGTCGCCGTCATCGCCAGCGCGGTGGTTGCCCCCTGGTTTGTGGTCGAGGTCTCGCGCGGCGACTTTACCCTCGTCACCCTGTTCCTGGGCGGCGGCGCGGCGTGGCTGACCGGCCGCTCCGTGGCCGGCACCTGGCGCAGTTACCGGCAGGCGCTCATCTACGCTCTGCTGCTCGGCTGCGTGGTGCGCTTCTTCCACTTCGCGCTGTTCCTCGGCACGCTGCTGTCGTGGCACTATTTCCTGACCGACACGGCCTTCCTCATCGCGGTCGCCACGCTCGGCTTCCGTTCGGAACGTGCGCGCCAGATGGCGACACGCTATGGTTGGATCTACCGTCAGTCGGGACCGTTCGGCTGGGTCGAGGGTGGCCCTGCCGAATCACCCGGGACGCGCGCGTGAGCGTCCTCACCATCGGTTTCGCTTGCTCGTCGACAAGAGCACGAAAAAGGGCATGATAACGGCCGGAGCAATTGCTGCCGCGCCGCTCAGGCTGCGAAAAATCAAACTTCCAGGACTAGGAGAGAAGTTCATGAAGAAGCTTCTGTTGGCCGGCCTCGCGCTCGGCGCCATGGCGGCCCTGGCCGTTCCGGCCTCGGCGCAGGTGAAAGTCGGCGTTGGCGGCCCGATCACCGGCGCGAACGCGACCTTCGGCGCGCAGCTGAAGAACGGTGCCGAGCAGTGGGCCACCGATGTGAACGCGGCCGGCGGCCTGCTCGGCCAGAAGGTCGAGATCGTCGTCGGTGACGACGCCTCCAAGCCCGAGCAGGGCGTCTCGGTGGCGAACAAGTTCATCGCCGACGGCGTGAAGTTCGTGATCGGTCACTTCAACTCTGGCGTGTCGATCCCGGCTTCCGAGCAGTATGCCGAAGCCGGCGTTCTGGCCATCTCCCCGGCTTCGACCAACCCGAAGCTGACCGAGCGCGGCCTCGCCAACGTGTTCCGCACCTGCGGCCGTGACGACCAGCAGGGCCTGGTGGCGGCCGAGTACATCGAGAAGAACCTGAAGGGCAAGAAGATTGCCATCGTCCACGACAAGACCCCCTACGGCAAGGGTCTGGCGGACGAGACCCAGAAGTCGATGAACAAGGCGGGCATCAAGGAAGTCATCTACGAGGGTATCAACCCCGGCGAGAAGGACTATTCGGCTCTCGTCTCCAAGCTCAAGGGCGCGAATGTCGACGTGCTCTATTATGGCGGCCTGCACACCGAAGCCGGCCTGCTCGTGCGCCAGATGCGCGATCAGGGCCTGAAGACGGTCCTTTTCTCGGGTGACGGCATCACCGACAAGGAATTCTGGACCATCGCCGGCCCCGGCGCGGAAGGCACTCTGATGACCTTCGGCCCGGATCCGCGCAAGAACCCCGCCGCGACCAAGGTCGTCGACGAGTTCAAGAAGAAGAACATCGATCCGGAAGGCTACGTTCTCTATTCCTACGCGGCCGGCCAGGTGATCCAGCAGGCTGTCGAGGCTACCAAGTCGCTCGATACCGCCAAGGTCGCCGAGTACATCCACTCCGGCAAGGCGTTCGACACCGTTCTCGGCAAGCTGACCTTCGACAAGAAGGGTGACCGCACCAACCTCGACTACGTCGTCTACGTCTGGAAGGACGGCGGCTATACCGAGCTGTGAGGCCACGCGTCCTCGCGACGCATCGCAACAGGCCAGAATACGAAACCCGCCGGAGCGATCCGGCGGGTTTTATTTTGGGAATATGATGCCCTCTGTCAGGTCGAAGTGCTGCAGGTCGAGGTGCTGCGGGTCGAAGTGCTGACGGAGACGACATGCGGATCGAGGAGGCGCGCCCGGCGGATGCGGAAGCGATGCTGATGGCGCATCGCGCGGCCGTTCGCGGCACGGCGGCCGCGTTCTATGACGTCGAAATCATCAATACCTGGGCGCCCCTGCCGCTGCGGGCCGAGACCATCGAGTTGCTCGCCCGGCGTATCGAGCGCGGCGTGGAAGAGGCGGTTGTGGCGCGTGACCGAAGCGGCGCCATCATCGGTTTCGGCTCGATCGTGCCCAATGTCCACGAGCTGCGAGCCGTTTATGTCTCGCCCGCTCACGGCCGCTCCGGCATCGGCGGCTCCATCCTGCGGGAACTGGAAGCCCGTGCGCGAAGGCGCGGCCTTGCCGAACTGACCATGAACGCCTCGATCAACGCCGAGGCGTTCTACCGGCGTCACGGCTTCACGTCGGAAGGTTACGGCGAGCACAGGTTGGACGGCGGCTACCGGATGGCCCGCGTCCGCATGCGCCTCGCTCAGCCGAAACTTCCCAACGCCGGGAAGGTCTCCAGCATCCAGTAGCTGAACGTCGCCATCCAGCCGGAGAGAAAGCCGATGCCGGTGAGCACCAAAAGCGCGCCCATGGCTTTCTCCACCACCGGGAGATAGCGCCGCGCATGCACCAGCAGGCCCAGCGCGGGGCGGGCCATAGCCGCCACCAGCATGAAGGGCACGCCGAGCCCGGCCGAATAGACCGCCAGCAGCCCCGCCCCGCGCGTCAGCGTCTGTTCGCTCGCGGCGACCGCGAGAATGGCGGCGAGCACCGGCCCGATGCACGGCGTCCAGCCAAAGGCGAAGGCAAGGCCCATCACATAGGCGCCCGCCAGCGTGGACGGCGCATCCACATGCACGCGCCGGGTCCGGGTCATCCAGCTGAACTTGAGAATGCCGAGGAAGTGCAGCCCCATCAGCAGGATGGCGACGCCCGCGACGATCGACAGTTCCTGCGAGTAAAGCCTGAGATAGCCGCCGACCACCGAGGCGCCCGCGCCCAGCGCGACAAAGACCGTGGAAAATCCCGCGACGAACAGCACCGCCGCCCCCAGCGTGCGCCGGGCCGCGGCGTCGGTCGGCGCCTTGTGCGTGATCTGGTCGAGGCTGGTCCCGGCGAGGTAGCACAGATAGGGCGGCACCAGCGGCAGCACGCAGGGCGAGGCAAAGCTGGCAATGCCGGCGACAAAAGCGGCCGGGAGGGTGACGTCGGCCATGAAATGGGCAACCTTGGTGGGTGCGGGGATGATCCCAATGCACGGCCGGCGGCGCTTAGGCAATGCGGCCGGTTGGTGTCTCCCCGTGATGTGAAGCCGCCCGACGAGGTTCCCCTGTCCGATGCGAAACCTGATCACCGATGTTGCCGGCCTGAAGGTGGGCCATGCCACCGACCTCGCCCTCGCCTCCGGAGTCACCGCCATCCTGTTCGACGCCCCGGCCGTCGCCTCGGTCGATGTGCGCGGCGGCGGGCCCGGCACCCGCGAGACCGACCTGCTCGCCCCCGACGAGACGGTCGGCGCCATCCATGCCATCACCCTGTCCGGCGGCTCCGCCTTCGGCCTCGACGCGGCGGGCGGCGTGATGGCCGCGCTGGCCGAGCGCGGCATCGGCTATCCCGTCGGCGCGGCGATCGTGCCGATCGTGCCGGGCGCGGTGCTGTTCGACCTGATCAATGGCGGCGACAAGAACTGGGGACGCTTCTCTCCCTATCGCGATCTCGGTTATGCGGCGGCGATGGCGGCCGGGCTGGATGTGCCGCTCGGCACCGTCGGCGCCGGCACCGGGGCAACGACGGTAAACCTGAAAGGCGGGCTCGGCTCGGCGTCCATGGTCGCCGCGTCCGGCCACACGGTCGGCGCCATCGTTGCGGTCAATGCCTGCGGCGCCACCAATCTCGGCGAGGAGGGGCATTTCTGGGCAGCGCCGTTCGAGAAGGGCGGCGAATTCGGTGGCCTCGGCCTACCCTCGCCGCTGCCGCCGCTGCCCGAGCGGCCGGCGCTCAAGGGCCTGCCGCCCGGCGCCAACACCACCATCGCGCTGGTCGCCACCGATGCGGTGCTGACCAAGGCGCAGTGCAAGCGCCTCGCGGTGATGGCCCATGACGGCTACGCGCACGCCATCTGGCCCGTGCATACCCCGCTGGACGGCGACACCATCTTCGCCGCCGCCACGGGGCTGCGTCCGCTGGCCGACCCCATTTTCGACCTTGCCCTGATCGGCGATGCCATCGTGCGCACGCTGGCACGCGCCTGCGCCCGCGCGGTCTATGAGGCGACCGCGCTTCCGCAGTCGGGCACGCTGCCGGCGTGGCGCGACCAGTGGCCCGGCCATTGGCAAGCCTGACGGATGCCATGGACGGCCGGAACCACGTCCGGTCGTCCATTGTCCTGCGCCCTCAGATCACGACCCGGGCAGCGCGCCTTTGAGAAGCGTCCGCCGAGAAGTGCCCCCTGAGGCGTGCAGGCTCACGGGCACGCTTCCCAGAAACCCGTGGTCCGCTGCGGATTGGTGTAGAACCAGCAATAGTTCGGCTGCGGCGGCGGACCGGCCAGAGTGACCGCCGCGGCTCCGGCGAGGAAGCCGACAGCCGCACCCGCCGCCACGGCACCGCCGGGAGGCCAGTAGCGGTAGGGATTGGTAACGACCACCGCCCCGCGCGGACCGTAATAGGCGCCATGCGGCACCGCATAACCGCGGTTCGGGTAGAACCCCGGGCCCCGGGGATAATAGCCCGGACCGCCGGCTGCGGCACAGCCGCGCGGGCCACAGGCCGCCGCGCGCCACGCGCTCGCTTCCGGGACGGCCATGAACAGACCACCCGCCGCGACGGCAGCCAGCACCACCAGATGTCGCAACTTGCTCATTGTAAAACGTCCCCCTCAAACCGTGCCGGGCGGCGCGCCAATACGCGCCGACGCACCGCGACTCGCGAGATTAATGCATGGCGGTTCCATCCGCATCTACCGCTACGCAAGCGCGCCGTTAATTGCCGCTCCGTGATCACCATGCTAGAGGATTTCCGATGAGTTCCGGTTCGTTCAGAAAGCTCTAGGTCTTTGTTTCTCCGCGTTTTCTTTACGTGATCCGAAACCCGCCTCACTCCAAGATGCCTCAGGGCCGGCCCTGCCGGAGACGCCATCATGACCCACCGCCCCCTCATCATCGCCCCTTCCATCCTCGCCAGCGACTTCGCCCGCTTCGGCGAGGAAGTGCAGGCCGTCGACGCGGCGGGCGCGGACTGGATCCACATCGACGTGATGGACGGGCACTTCGTGCCCAACATCTCCTTCGGCCCGGATGTGGTGAAGGCCATCCGTCCGCTCTCCGCCAAGCCGTTCGACGTGCACCTGATGATCGCGCCGGTCGATCCCTATCTCGAAGCCTTCGCCAAGGCGGGAGCCGATCACATCAGCGTCCACACGGAAGCCGGCCCGCATCTGCATCGTTCGCTGCAGGCCATCCGCGCGCTTGGCAAGAAGGCGGGCGTCGCGCTCAATCCGGCCACCCCGGCCAGCGCCATCGAGCATGTGCTTGACGTCATCGACATCGTCATCGTGATGACGGTGAATCCCGGCTTCGGTGGCCAGGCCTTCATCGCGCCGGTCATGGACAAGGTGCGGCAGATTTCCGCGATGATCGGCGCGCGGCCGATCGACATCGAGATCGACGGCGGCGTGACGAAGGACACCGCGGCCGCCTGCATCGCGGCCGGCGCCAACGCGCTGGTGGCGGGTTCGGCGGTGTTCAAGGGCGGCGCCGAAGCCTATGCCGGCAACATTGCCGCCATCCGCACGGCGGCGGCGCGCACGCGCGGCGAGCTGGTCTAGCCGTCGGCATCGTCGATCATGCAGATGTCCGGGAGCAGGAATCCGTGAACACGAACCCGAATGGCGACGAACTCAGGAAAATCCTGTGCCGCCTCGAAATGGGCATGGTGCTCACCGTGCCGGACCGATGGCTCGAACGAAACATCACCGGCACCCGCGTGAGCCGCGCCCTGCTGGTGGAGGAGATCGCGCACCAGTTTCATTGCATCTGCCACCTGGAAATCGACGGCATCCGGTTCGAGCGGCAAGGCTTCCCGTTCACCGGCTGAGCGGGCCCCGCATTTGTCCCGCCCCGTGGGATCTGCTAATGCGCGACGGTCCATCGTCAGCCGAAAGAGCCGCCCGTGATCCCGCGCTATACCCGCCCCGAGATGGCCGCCATCTGGGAGCCGCAGACCCGCTTCCGCATCTGGTTCGAGATCGAGGCGCACGCCACCGACGCGCTGGCCGAGATCGGCGTGGTGCCGAAGGAGGCCGCGGCGAAGATCTGGGAAATGGCGAAGGACGCCACGTTCGACGTCGAGCGCATCGACGAGATCGAGGCGGTCACCAAGCATGACGTCATCGCCTTCCTCACCCATCTCTCCGAGATCGTCGGGCCGGAGGCGCGTTTCGTCCACCAGGGCATGACCTCGTCGGACGTGCTCGACACCTGCCTCAACGTGCAGCTGGTGCGCGCCGCCGATATCCTGATCAAGGATGTCGACCGCCTGCTCGCCGCGCTGGAGACCCGCGCCTTCGAGCACAAGCTCACCCCGACCATCGGCCGCTCGCATGGCATTCATGCCGAGCCGACCACGTTCGGCCTCAAGCTGGCGCAGGCCTATGCCGAGTTCACCCGCAACCGGGCCCGGCTGGTCGCGGCGCGCGAGGAAGTGGCCACCTGTGCCATTTCCGGCGCGGTCGGCACCTTCGCGCAGATCGACCCGCGGGTTGAGGAATATGTGGCGGAGAAGATGGGTCTGAAGGTCGAGCCGGTCTCGACCCAGGTCATCCCGCGCGACCGCCACGCCGCCTATTTCGCCGCGCTCGGCGTGGTCGCCTCCTCGATGGAGCGCGTCGCCATCGAGATTCGCCATTTGCAGCGCACCGAGGTGCTGGAGGCCGAGGAATTCTTCTCCGCCGGCCAGAAGGGCTCCTCGGCCATGCCGCACAAGCGCAACCCGGTGCTGACCGAGAACATTACCGGCCTCGCCCGCCTCGTGCGCGGCATGGTCACGCCGGCGCTGGAGAATGTGGCGCTGTGGCACGAGCGGGATATCTCGCACTCCTCGGTGGAGCGCATGATCGGCCCCGACGCCACGGTGACGCTCGATTTCGCGCTGAACCGCCTTGCCGGCGTGGTGGAAAAGCTGCTGGTCTATCCCGAGACCATGCAGCGGAATCTCGATCGTCTCGGCGGGCTGGTGCACTCCCAGCGAGTGCTGCTGGCGCTCACCCAGAAGGGGGCGAGCCGCGAGGACGCCTATCGGCTGGTGCAGCGCAACGCCATGCCGGTCTGGCGCGGCGAGGGCGATTTCCAGACGCTGCTGACCCATGACGCGGATGTGCGCCACTATCTGTCGGCCGAGGAAATCGCTGAGAAATTCGATCTCGGCTACCACCTCAAGCATGTCGACACGATCTTCCGCCGCGTGTTCGGGCGGGTCTGATAAAAACACGATGCCTGACGAAAAAAGGGCGGCACCGAGCCGCCCTTTCCAAGCATGGCCCTGAACCGGGATCACCGACCGGGGAAGCCGCCTCCGCCAAGGCCGCGTCCACCAATGCCGCCGCCGCGATAGCCGCCGCCCATCGGACGGTACATCACCGGGCGCGGACCGGCGAACCCGCCGCGATAGCCGGGGGCGCCCCGATACATCGCGCCGCCACGGTAGCCTGGCCCGCCGCGATAGACAGGTCCGCCGCGATAGCCGGGGCCTGCCCAGGCGCCCCAGTTGGGCGGACGCGGACCCGCACCGGCCCAACCCGGCGCGCCGCCGCGCCAGCCCGGCGTGCGCCAATTCGCCGGCACGCCGCCGCCGCGACCATAGACCGGGCCACCGCGCCAGTTGCCGGGAGGCGGCCCGCCGCGCCAGTTGCCAGGAGGCGGGGCCCAGTAATTGCCACGCCCACCCCAATAGCCGCGCCCACCCCAGTAACCGGGACCGCCCCAGTAGCCGGGGCCACCCCAGCCCCAGCCGGAACCCGCGACGGCGCCCAGAGCGAACGCGCCGACGCCAAGGCCGATATTGCTGTCATAACCGTCATAGTAATAGTCGGGCTGGACCACGACATTGGTGCCGGCGCGGAAGGACAAATAGTTCGCATTCACATAGCCACCGGCCGCGCGGCACCAGTTGGACGTGCAGTTGCCGGCATCGACCCGCGTGCCCGCCCGCAACGCACCGATGACGGCGTAGCGTGTGCCGGGCCCGCTGCGCACGTTCAGATCGGTGGTGACGACGGCAGGGCGGGCGATGGCCGCTGCGCTGCCGGCGATCAGCAGACCCACCGCGAGCATCAGGCTCTTGGGCAAACGCATGGCACTTCTCCCTCGAACTTTATCGGCGGGCGCGCGCGAGAAGATTCCCGGGCCTTCGCCCTCGCCGGCCCTCGCAGGCCGACACCTCAATGTGGAGTAGCAACCGTTTTCAGCGGAATTGGTTGCAATACCTACCCCGCCCGCGCCATCACGGCCGCGTCATCGAGACGCCCCTAGGGACGCCAGACCACCGGGCGCCCGTCATACCACGGGCCGGCGGCATAGGGCCCCTGCCCGCGCGGGCCGAGGCCGGAAGTGAAGCTCGCCCGCTGCGGCAGCGCGCCCTCCCCGCCACGCGACCAGTAGCTATTGCCGGCGCGGTCGCCGAAGCGGGGGGTGTCGCCATAGCCGGGATGCATGTTCCAGTAGGACGGCCGTCCGCCCCAGTAGCTCGGGCGCGTACCCCAGTAGGACGGGCGGTTGGCGCCATGGAGGCCCGGCCCCCAATAGCCCGGCCCCCAGCTTGCCCGCCAGATCGAGTCCCAGCCATAGCCGTAGCGTGGCGCGGGGGTGTCATAGCCACCGCTCACATGGAGCGCCGGGCGCGTGGCGGGGCTATCCCATCCGCCCGTCCAGCCATCCACGACCGTGGCCACCGCCGCCGCTACGCCGACCACCGGCGCCGCCAGCGTGGCCAGCACCGCGCCACCCAGCGTCGGTGCGCCGGCAGCGGAATAGATGGGATAGGTGCCGCCCGGAACGGTCTCGTCGGGATAGCCGACATAATAGGCAGGCGTCTGCGTGGCCGCGGGATAGGGTGTCGAGGGATCGACATAGGACGCGTCGGCATAGCCAGCCGGGGCGAGGCTCGCGGGACGCACCACGACGCGCGTGGTGCCCGCTGGCGCGCCCGCCGAGCCCGCCGCCGGCCCGGCCGCCAGCAGGCGCGCGTTCACATAGCCATAGGGCGTTTCGCACCACGCGCCCTCGCAGCCCACCAGGTCGACCGTCGTGCCCGCCGCCAGCGTGCCGATAACGGCATAGCCGGTGCCAGGGCCGCTGCGGATATTCGCCGCCGTGGTGGTGACGGACGAAGTGCCCGCCTCGATCGCCGAATTCACGGGCATCGATCCGGGGGTAGACCGCGAGACCGGCGCCCGCGAGAGCGACACGCGGCTGGCCGGCAGCGCGGAAGCCGTGCCGATTCCCGGCGCATAGGCGCGGCCAGCCGGCGCGGCGGCCGTGGCCTGCGCCATGGGCGCTGTACCGATTGCCGGCGCCGGCGGGTCGCGCGTCGCGGACGCGGCGACATGGCGGACGCTGACATAGCCATATTGCGTCCGGCACCATGCGCCGGCGCAGGATTCGATGTTCACCGGCAGGCCGGCCGGAAGCGTACCCAGCACGCCGAAGCGCACGCCCGGCCCGGAGCGCGCCTTGACGCTGGCCGTCGTCGCCGCGCTGGCGGCGGCTGGGCCCGGAGCGACACCGGGCGACATATTCGGCAGGGATTGAGGCGCGAGCGCTTGAGGCGACAAGGTTTGCGGCGACAAGGTTTGCGGCGACACGGTTTGCGGCGACACGGTTTGCGGCGGCTGGGCTTGCAGCGACAAGGCTTGCGGCGGCAGCACCTGCGCCACCGCGCCACGCGACAGCACATAGAGGCTGATATAGCCCTCGCTTGTGTGGCACCAGCCATTGGCGCAGCCCGTCACCTCCACCTTCGTGGCGTCCGGCAGCGTCCTGGTGATGTCGTAGTCGGTGCCCGGTCCGGAGCGCACATTGGCGGTGCCGATGGTGGTGCGCGGGCCGGCCATCGCGGCGTTGTCGACAGCATCGCCCGCTCCCGCCGTCACGGCCGCACCCGCTGCCACGCCGGGGGCATAGCCGAGTGCCGCCGCCCCGCTAGCCGCCGGCACCGCCGAAGCCGGGACGAGCGCGGTGCTCGGAAGAGCCGTGATCGCGCGGGCGGGCGAGGCGGCAGCGGTCGCGGGCGCGCCGAGGCCGGGAGCACCCTGTGCGATCTGGCGAGCGCTGACATAGCCGTATTGTGTCTGGCACCAGCTACCCGCACAGGAGACCACGCTCACCGGGAAGCCCTCTGGCAGCGTGCCGAGCACGCCATAGCGCCCGCCCGGTCCGGAACGCACTGTCGCTCTCCGGGTCACGGTCGCGTTGGCGGGTATCGCCGGAGCGCCATAGGCGGAAGTTGGCGGCTGGGTCTGAGGCGACAAGGCCTGCGGCGGTTGGGCCTGCGGCGGCAGCACCTGCGCCACCGCGCCACGCGACAGCACATAGAGGCTGATATAGCCCTCGCTTGTCTGGCACCAGCCATTGGCGCAGCCCGTCACCTCCACCTTCGTGGCGTCCGGCAGCGTCCTGGTGATGTCGTAGTCGGTGCCCGGTCCGGAGCGCACATTGGCGGTGCCGATAGTGGTGCGCGGGCCGGCCATCGCGGCGTTGTCGCTGGCGCCGCCGGCTCCGGCGGCAAGCACGGGCGCAGCGGCCGTCCCGGGCGCATAACCCAGCGTCGCGGCGCCGCTCACTCCCCGCACCGCCATGGATGGCGGCAGAGCCGGCGCGCCCTGCAGCACCGCGCCGGCGCTGACATAGCCATATTGCGTGCGGCACCAGGCGCCGGCGCAGGAAATCACGTCGATCGGCGTTCCCGCGGCCAGCGTGCCGAGCATCGCGTAATTCGCGCCCGGTCCGCCGCGCAGTTCCGCCGTGCGAGCCATCGTGGCGGGCGCGGCAAAAGCGGCCGGCGTTCCGACCGCGATCGTTCCCGCTGCCAGCGTCCCCGCGAGCGCGAAGCGGCTGACCCGCGCGAAGGATGTCGTGAACCGCATCGGCGCCTCCCCAACCGCCGCCCGCCCGCGTGGGCAGCGACGGCCATCGTCACGCTTGACCGGAATCCGGCGGGGGCGCAACGAAATGGGGAAAAGATGGTTGCCAACATGCAACCCGCGTGCTGACCGCACGACGATTCGCCGGTGGGCAGCGGCTCACACCAAAGCATCTCCCCGGCATGACCCGGGCGGGATGATCCGGCCCGCTCATGCGCAGGCCGGCCCAAGGCGGAGGCCGGCCTCGCGCGGAGACGCTCCTCAGGTGCCGGACTTCAGCTGCGCCATGGCCTGCTCAAGCAGTTCGTCCATGGTGCGGCGGATGCGGTGCTCCGAGACGTCGAGGCTCTTGGCCTCGAAATCGGCCTTCAGCTTGCGGAAGACGTCGTCATCGCCGGCTTCCTCGAGGTCGGCCTCGATGAGCGTGCGGGCATAGGCATCGGCTTCCTCGCCCGTCAGACCCAGCTTGCCGGCGGCCCACAGGCCAAGCGCGCGGTTGCGGCGCGCATGAGCCTTGAACTTCAAGGTCTCGTCATGGGCGTATTTGGCTTCGAACCCATCTTGGCGCTTATCGAATGTGCTCATGGCTTCGCCCTGTCTCTAGGTCAGTTACGGGCTTGATTATCGCGCCCGCCCCCCCAAATCAACGCCATCGACGCCCTCATGCGGTGATGTAGGTCAATGTGACGCTTGGCCCAGGGGGTATCGGCGGCGTATGCGGGAGAGATCGCGCATTTGAAACCAACCATGCGAAACCTACCATGTGAAACCAACAGGGCACGTGCACGAAACTTGCACGCTGTCATGTTTGTATCCGCTCACCCGATCGGCTAGTGTCCGCCGGTGGGCGCTACCTACCGGCGATACGAATCGTCACGGCGCTCCATACCGCAGAAAATGCTCGGCGCCCCAGCCGCTAACTCGGAACCGGAGCCCCGGCACCCTAATGGACTTCCTCAACCGACGGTACCCACCCATGAGCCGCCGCCGCCGCATTTATGAAGGTAAGGCGAAAGTCCTCTATGAGGGCCCTGAGCCTGGCACGCTGATCCAGCACTTCAAGGATGACGCCACTGCCTTCAACAACAAGAAGCACGACGTCATCGACGGCAAAGGCGTGCTGAACAACCGAATCTCGGAATATGTCTTCCTGAAGCTGAACGAGATCGGCGTTCCCACGCATTTCATCAAGCGGCTGAACATGCGCGAGCAGCTCATCCGCGAGGTCGAGATCATCCCGCTCGAAGTGGTCGTGCGCAACGTCGCCGCCGGCTCGCTGTCGACGCGGCTCGGAATCGAGGAAGGCACGCAGCTGCCCCGCTCGATCATCGAGTTCTATTACAAGAACGACGAGCTCAACGACCCGATGGTGTCGGAAGAGCACATCACGGCGTTCGGCTGGGCCACCACCCAGGAAATCGACGACATCATCGCTCTCGCCATCCGCGTGAACGATTTCCTTTCCGGCCTGTTCCTCGGCGTCGGCATTCGCCTCGTCGATTTCAAGATGGAATGCGGCCGGCTGTGGGAAAACGATCTCATGCGCATCGTCGTGGCTGATGAGATCAGCCCCGATTCCTGCCGGCTGTGGGACATCAAGTCGAACGACAAGCTCGACAAGGACCGCTTCCGCCGCGACATGGGCGGCCTCGTCGAGGCCTATTCCGAAGTCGCGCGCCGTCTCGGCATCATTTCCGAGAACGAGCGGCTGCAGGGCGGCCCCGTGCTGGTGAAGTCCGAACAGCCCGAAAAGTGAGATGAACGCCCCCGGCCTCGCCATATTCGTGGGGCAGCCATCCACAATCGACCGTTGAGCCGTTCGCGGCCAAGTGATAGGCGGGGGCCCGCAAAGCCCCCGTTTCTGTTTTCTCCCGTTCTATTTTCAAGAACGTCCTCGAGAGTGATCCCATGAAGGCGCGCGTTCTCGTCACCCTGAAATCCGCCGTGCTCGACCCGCAGGGCAAGGCCATCGAGGGCGCCCTGCGCTCGCTGGGCGTGCCCGGCATTTCCAGCGTCCGCCAGGGCAAGGTGTTCGACGTCGAATTCGACGGTTCCGACCCGGCCAAGGCCGAGGCGACGCTGAAGGACGCCTGCGAGAAGCTTCTCGCCAATACGGTGATCGAAACCTACCGCATCGAGTTCGTGGGCTGAGCACGATGAAAGCGGCCGTCATCCTCTTTCCCGGCTCGAACCGCGAGGGCGATGTCGCCAGCGCGCTCAAGCATGTCACCGGTGTCACGCCCAGCATTGTCTGGCACGCCGACACCGATCTGCCCGCCGGCACCGATCTCGTCGTGCTGCCCGGCGGCTTCTCCTATGGCGATTACCTGCGCTGCGGCGCCATCGCGGCGCGCGCCGCCATCATGGATGCCGTGCGCGCCCACGCGGCGCGCGGCGGGCTGGTGCTCGGCATCTGCAACGGCTTCCAGATCCTGTGCGAGAGCGGGCTGCTGCCCGGCGTGCTGGTGCGCAATGCGCGCCTGCGCTTCGTCTGCCGCGAGGCGCTGCTGAAGGTCGAGCGCACCGACACGCCCTTCACCCGCCGCTACGCCAAGGGCGCCATCGTGCGCTATCCCGTGGCCCATGGCGAAGGCAACTACACCGCCGATACCGAGACGCTGAAGCGGCTTGAGGGCGAGGGCCGCGTGGCTTTCCGCTATGTCATGGCCGACGGCAAGCGGGACGATACCCAGGTGCTCAACGGCGCCGCCAATTCCATTGCCGGCATCGTCTCCGAGAAGCTCAACGTGCTCGGGCTGATGCCGCACCCCGAGAACCATGTCGACCCGCTGCTCGGGCCGACCGATGGACGCGCCTTGTTCGAAAGCATAGCGGGCGTGCTGGAGCGGGCCTGAGCCTCGCGCTCGCCCCTCCCCGCCGCGCAACGGAATGACGGCCCTCGCATGACCTCCACCGAGCCGAAAATCACCCCCGAGCTGATCGCCGAACATGGCCTCAAGCCCGACGAGTACCAGCGTATCCTGACGCTGATCGGTCGCGAGCCGAGCTTCACCGAGCTTGGCATCTTCTCGGCCATGTGGAACGAGCACTGTTCCTACAAGTCGTCGCGGCTGCATCTGCGCGGCCTGCCGACCAAGGCGCCCTGGGTGATCCAGGGTCCGGGCGAGAATGCCGGCGTCATCGATATCGGCGACGGCCAGGCCGCCGTGTTCAAGATGGAGAGCCACAACCACCCCTCCTATATCGAGCCCTATCAGGGCGCGGGCACCGGGGTCGGCGGCATCCTGCGCGACGTGTTCACCATGGGCGCGCGGCCCATCGCGGCGCTGAACGCGCTGCGCTTCGGCGACCCCAAGCACCCGCGCACCCGGCATCTGGTGGCGGGCGTCGTCGCCGGCATCGGCGGCTATGGCAATTCCTTCGGCGTGCCCACCGTGGGCGGGCTGGTGGGCTTCCACACTCGCTATGACGGCAACAATCTGGTCAACGCGATGGCAGTTGGCCTCGCCGATGCCGACAAGATCTTCTACGCCAAGGCGACCGGCGTCGGCCTGCCCGTGGTCTATCTCGGCTCCAAGACCGGGCGCGACGGCATCCACGGCGCCACCATGGCCTCGGCCGAATTCGGCGAGGGCGCGGAGGAGAAGCGCCCGACCGTGCAGGTGGGCGACCCGTTCGCGGAAAAGCTGCTGCTGGAAGCGTGCCTTGAAATCATGGAAGCGGGCTGCGTCGTCGCGATCCAGGACATGGGCGCGGCGGGCCTGACCTGCTCGGCGGTGGAGATGGGCGCCAAGGGCGACCTCGGCATCGAGCTCGATCTCGACAGGCTGCCCTGCCGTGAGGAGGGCATGAGCGCCTATGAGATGATGCTCTCGGAGAGCCAGGAGCGCATGCTCATGGTGATCGCGCCGGGCAAGGAAGAACAGGCCGAGGCCATTTTCCTCAAATGGGGCCTCGACTTCGCGATTGTCGGCTACACCACGGACAATCTGCGCTTCGTGGTGAAGCACAAGGGCGAGATCAAGGCCGACCTGCCGATCAAGGAACTGGGCGACGAAGCCCCGCTCTATGATCGCCCCTGGGTGGAGACGCCGAAGCAGCAGCGCATCGACCCCGCCTCGCTGGAAATCACCGCCACCCTTCCCGGCGCGCTGGAGCGGCTGATCGGCTCGCCGGATTTCGCCTCCAAGCGCTGGATCTGGGAACAGTACGACCACCTCATCCTCAACAATACCGTGCAGCGGCCCGGCGGCGATTCGGCCGTGGTGCGGGTTGGCGAGGGGCCCAAGGGCCTCGCGCTCACCTGCGACGTCACCCCCCGCTATTGCGAGGCCGATCCGTTCGAGGGCGGCAAGCAGGCGGTGGCGGAAGCCTGGCGCAATATCACAGCCGTCGGCGGCAAGCCGCTGGCGCTGACCGATAATCTCAATTTCGGCAACCCCGAGAAGCCGGAGATCATGGGTCAGCTGGTCGGCTGCCTGCGCGGCATCGGCGCGGCGGCGCTGGCGCTGGATTTCCCCGTCGTGTCGGGCAATGTCAGCCTCTATAACGAGACCAATGGCCGCGGCATCCTGCCGACCCCGACCATTGGCGGCGTCGGCGTGGTCGACGACATCGAGAAGACGGCGACGCTGGCCTTCAAGGCGGGCGGCGAGGCGATCTTCGTCATCGGCGAGACCACGGGCTGGCTCGGCCAGTCGGCCTTCCTCGCCGAGATCCTCAACCGCGAGGAGGGCGCCCCGCCCCCGGTCGACCTGGAACTGGAACGCAAGAACGGCGATTTCGTCCGCTCGCTGATCGAGGCCGACCTTGTCACCGCCGTGCATGACGTCTCCGATGGCGGCCTGCTGGTCGCCATCACCGAGATGGCGATGGCATCGGGCATCGGCGCCAGCCTGCTCGCCCCGGAAGACGGCATCAACCCGTTCGCCTACTGGTTCGGCGAGGATCAGGCGCGCTATGTGGTGACGGTGGCCAGCGGCGAGAAGGCGCAGGTCCTGCGTCAGGCCGAGGCGGCGGGCGTCACCATCGCCAAGATCGGCGGCACGGGCGGCGACCGGTTGAACATTCCGGGCGAGCGCCCACTTGTGATCGATACGCTGCGCGAGCGGAACGAAGCCTGGCTGCCCATCTATATGGGCGCGGGCCTTATGTGAGGGAGCACCCGCGATGGCCATGGAAGCCACCGAAATCGAACGGCTGATCCGGGAGGGCCTGCCGGATGCGGCGGTCGAGATCCGCGACCTCGCCGGCGACGGCAATCATTATGCGGCAACCGTCGTGTCCGCGAGCTTTCGCGGCAAGAGCCGCGTGCAGCAGCACCAGATGGTCTATGCCACGCTGAAGGGCCAGATGGGCGGCATATTGCACGCGCTGGCGCTTCAGACCAATGTACCGGACTGAAGCCGGCGGCCGAGACTGCCACGCCTCCCGAAAGGGAGGTCGCCACCCCCACTCGCGACGCCCGCACGGGCAGAGGGCAATGCCATGAGCATTCACGATTTCATCGATAGCCAGGTGAAGAGCAACGACGTCGTCGTCTTCATGAAGGGCACGCCGCAATTCCCGATGTGCGGTTTCTCCGGCCAGGTCGCGCAGATCTTCACGCTGCTCGGCGTGGACTACAAGGGCGTCAACGTTCTGGATTCCGACGAGATGCGTCAGGGCATCAAGGAATTCACCAACTGGCCGACCATTCCGCAGATCTTCGTCAAGGGCGAGTTCATCGGCGGCTGCGACATCGTCCGCGAAATGTACCAGTCCGGCGAGTTGCAGGGCCTGCTGGAAGAGAAGGGCGTCGTGGTCGCCGGCCGCGCCACAGCGTGAGGCTGTCCACCCGCTGAGCGAAAAGGCCGTCCTTCGGGGCGGCCTTTTTTCATGCCGGGATGCCGCGCATGCCGGATTTGGGGATGGCGGCTGGGCCGGCTGCGCCAACAAAAAAGCCGCCCCGAAGGGCGGCTTTTCCGTTGGTCGCGAACGGATCGCGGGATCCGATCAGCGCGAGTAATACTCGACGACCAGATTGGGCTCCATCACGACCGGATAGGGCACCTCGTTGAGCTCGGGCACGCGGACGAACTTGGCCGTCACCTTGTTGCCGTCGACTTCGAGATAATCCGGCACGTCACGCTCGCCCGAGGCAGCCGCTTCCATGACCAGCGCGAGCTGCTTGGAAGCTTCCTTCACCTCGATCACGTCGCCGACCTTCACCTGGTAGCTCGGCACGTTGACGCGGCGGCCGTTCACCTTGATGTGGCCGTGGCTCACGAACTGGCGGGCGGCGAACACGGTGGGAACGAACTTGGCGCGGTAGATCACGGCGTCGAGACGGCGCTCGAGGAGGCCGATCAGGTTGGCGCCGGTATCGCCCTTGAGGCGCGAGGCTTCGACATAGACGGCGTAGAACTGCTTCTCGCCGATCGAGCCGTAATAGCCCTTGAGCTTCTGCTTGGCGCGCAGCTGCACGCCGAAGTCGGAAACCTTGCCCTTGCGGCGCTGGCCGTGCTGGCCGGGGCCATATTCACGCTTGTTGATGGGGCTCTTCGGGCGGCCCCAGATGTTTTCGCCCATACGGCGGTCAAGCTTGTGCTTGGCTGCTACGCGCTTGCTCATGCGCTGGTCCTCTCGCAAGTTGCGGGTTGGATCGCGCCCCCTCCTCTGCCCTCCTTTTTCGAGGGCCGACAGGTCATCTCCGAACGCGCCGGAGACATCCATGGGTGCGTGAAACGTAACACGGGGCCGTTGCCGACCCCGTGCGTGGCTGGGTGCATAGGCGGGAAAGGCCGGAAGGTCAAGGGCTGCGGCGGCGGCCCCGCCTTCGCGCCCGCAATCAGCGCCCCTTGCGCAGCGCCGCCAGCACGTCGAGCCCGGCATAGCCGTTCGGCTCAAGCCCGATCCTGCGCTGGAAATCGGCCACGGCCTTCATGGTCATGTTGCCGACCCGCCCGTCCGTGCCCCCGGTGTCGAATCCCGCGCGCGTCAGACGGCGCTGGATGTCCTGGATCTCCGCCAGCGTCAGCGCGCGCTCCCCACCGGGAAAGGGCGTGATGAAGGGTGCGCCGCCCAGCACGCGGTCGCCGAGATGGCAGACGGCCAGCGCGTAGTTCATGGAAGGGTTGTAGCTGCGCACCGCATAGAAGTTCTGCGTCAGCAGGAAACAGGGCCCCTCCGGCCCGACCGGCGCCCAGAGCCGTGCCCGCGCCTTGGGCAGCGCGAAACGCCCGCCGCCCGCCGGCTTCACGCCACGCCGGGCCCACTCCTCCACCGGGCGCCAGGTCTTGGCGTCGGCGGCCTGTTCGGGCACGCCATCCATGCGCACCTCGAAGCCCCAGGGCAGGCCGCGCTGGTAATTGCCGCGCTTGAGGAGATAGCGCGAGGAGCCGGCCAGCGCATCGGCCACGGAATAGGGCGAGGGCGTGCCGTCGCCATCATAGTCGATGCCGAGATTGAGCCAGACTTCCGGCATCCACTGGGTATGGCCCATCGCCCCCGCCCAGGAGCCGCGCATCTCCTCCGGGCTCGCCCATCCACGCTGCACGACGGCCAGCGCGTTGATGAACTCGATCTCCCAATAGCTGCGCCGGCGCGGTTCGCCCCAGGCCAGCGCGCCGAGCGAGGGGAAAACCGGCTTCATGTGGTCCGGGTCATCGACCAGTTCGCCGAAGGCGCTCTCCATGCCCCAGAGGCCGAGCAGCACATCCTGCTCGACGCCGAAATCGCCGTGCAGGCGCCGGAGCAGCGCGGCGTTCTCCTTCGCCGCCGCCCGCCCGGTCATCAGCCGCCATTCGGAAATGCGGCGGTTGAGATATTGCCAGATCTCCTCGCGAAACTCGGGCTGGGCGCTGTCCTTGGCATAGACTGAGAGGTCAGGCTCCAGCCCCCGCGTCACCCGGTCATAGACGGCATCGGAAATGCCCTTGGCACGCGCGCGGGCGCGAAAATTCACCACCCAGGCACTGAAGGGCTGCGCCGCCGTCTGCGCGCGCGCCGTGCCGCCGGCAAAGGCCAGCGCCCCGGCGCCCGCTCCCACAAGGAAGGCGCGGCGTGTCGGCGCGAGTATCGACGTCTGGCCGGCGGGGCGTGCGAAGGCGTCAAGCGTCACGGACGAATCTCCCGCGGCGCGCAATGCCGCAGCGGCATGGTGGGTTGGGATGATGTCGTCTGCAAGGCGCGGAGATGAGGGCAGACATGTTGCCGGCCACGGCTCCCGGTCGCCCGCCACCACGGCCTCGCCCGTCGCTTGCCGGAGATCAGATGGCCGGCAACGCCATCGGCACAAGTTCACCGGGCCGGCTGCTGCGCCCGACGATGCGCTCCACCAGCTTCGCATCGAGCGGATGGCCGGTGGAGAACAGGCGCAGCGGCGCCGGGTTCGCCGCGAAGGCGACCGGACCGATCAGCGAACTCAACCGGCGGGCGATGGCGGGGGCCGGGTCGATCCAGCGCACCGACCAGGGCGCCACCGCGCGCAGCCGCTCCAGCACCAGCGGATAATGCGTGCAGGCCAGCACCACCGTGTCGGTGCGCCTGTCCGCCTCGCGCACGAAGGCCGGGGCGATCTCGGCGGCGAACGCCTCGTCCGGAACCGTCTCGCCCGCCATGACGGCCTCGGCGAGCGGCGCCAGCCGGGTCGAGCCGACCAGCGTGACACGGCAATCACCCGAGAAATCGCGGATCAGCGCCTGCGTGTAGTCGCGCCTCACGGTGCCGGGCGTGGCGAGCACGCTGACCTGCTTGGTGAGCGAGCTTTCGCAGGCCGGCTTGATGGCCGGCACGGTGCCGACGAAGGGAATGGAATATTGCGCGCGCAGCGCCGGCAGAACCAGCGTCGAGGCGGTATTGCAGGCGATGACGACCGCATCCGGCGCCAGGCGGGCGATCAGCGCATCCATCACCGCCGTTACCCGGCCGATCAGGTCCGGCTCGCTGCGGGGGCCATAGGGAAAGCCGGCATCGTCCGCCGCGTAGACGAAGCGCGCATCGGGCCGGGCACGCGCCAGTTCGCGGAACACCGACAGCCCGCCCAGCCCCGAATCGAACACCAGGATCGTGGGCGCGCGCAGCGTGGGAGCGATAGCGGATAGCGGCACGGCGGATGGCCCCGTTGAACGAGGGTGCGGGACGCCGTGAACGCTGCCAGGAACGTGGCCCTCGGCGCCCTGAAGGAGCGCCGGAGAACCAGAAGCAGAAACGGGCGAAGCCTCGATACGCATCTGATGTCCTCCATCCCGGGCAGCATTGTGGCGCATCAAGGTGAACGGATCGTTGCCGTCGTCAGCCATCGGTCGCAAGCCGTCGGCCGAAAGCCGTCAGCCGAAAGCCGTCGGTCGGGCGCCATCAGCCCTCGGCGTCGCCCTCCCCGTCCCCGGCCGGCTCGGCGGGTTGGCTGGTCGCCTTCCTGGCGGGCTTCATGCCCAGCCGGGCCGCGGTGCGCGCCTCGCGCGTCTGCCGCCCCTCCACCAGCGCGGTGATGATCCCATGCAGCGTGGCGACATCCTGCCGGGTCAGCCCGACCCGGTGGAAGATGTTGCGGATGTTGCGGATGGTGACCGGCTTCTTCTGTTCGGACCGGAAGAACAGCGCCGTGTCGAGCTCGTGCTCCAGATGGTCGAAAAACGCCAGCAGGTCCTGCTTGTCGGCGAGCGGGTAGCGATCCGGCTGCTGGAAGGGCAGCGCCCCGCCAGAGGTGAGCTTGAACCACTCATAGCCGACCACCGCCACCGCCATGCCCAGGTTGAGCGAGGCAAAGGCCGGGTTTACCGGCAAGGTGAGGATCACGTCGGCGAGCGAAACCTCCTCGGTATAGAGGCCGGTGCGCTCGCGCCCGAACAGCAGCCCCACGGTCTCGCCGGCGGCGGTGCGCGCGACCGCCTCGACCGCCACCGCATCCGCCCCCAGCACCGATTTCTGCATGCCGCGCTCGCGCGCCGTCGCGGCGACGATGAAGTTGAGGTCCGCCACCGCCGAGCGCAGATCCGGGAACACCTGCGCGCCCTCCAGAATGCGATCGGCACCGGAGGCGAAGGTCACGGCCTTCGGGTTCGGCCAGCCCTCGCGCGGATTGACGAGGCGCAGCCGCGACAGGCCGAAATTGCCCATGGCGCGCACCGCCGAGCCGATATTCTCGCCAAGCTGCGGCTCAACGAGAATGACGACGGGTCCGCCTTCCGGCCACGGCCGGGTCGAATCGGTGCCGGCACCGGACATCAGGTCCAGCTCCGGCGCATGGGGACGAGAGGGATAAGCGCGCACATGCAGCCGTCCTAAACGAAGTCCCGGCAAAACTGAACGGGCTTCGCGCAGGAACGCCGCGTCGCCGCGACGAATGGCTCACCCGTCGCCGCGCGCCCTTTCCGGCGGCGCGCCCCGCGCCGGTCCTCGCGGCACCATGCGCGGAACATTCCATCCGCCGTCCACCACCCGCCGCGCCCCTTCAATCGCGCCGTTTCCGCGCCGTTTCCGCGCCCTTCCCGCCCCGTTTGCGACAATCGAGCAAAAGTCGACGCGGGAACGGCTTTCGCTTGCCGTTGCGGCGCGGTATCACGCCTTTACCGGCGCCCGCCGCGCGGACGGACGTCGAGGCCCCATTACGATCTGCATCCGCGCGAGGTGGAACCCCATGGCGAAAATCAAGGTCGCGAATCCCGTCGTCGAACTCGACGGCGACGAGATGACGCGCATCATCTGGCAGTACATCAAGGACAAGCTGATCCATCCCTATCTTGATGTGGATCTCGAATATTACGATCTCAGCATCGAGAACCGCGACGCGACCGACGACCAGGTCACGATCGACGCCGCCGAAGCGATCAAGCGGGTCGGCGTCGGCGTGAAATGCGCCACCATCACGGCCGACGAAGGGCGCGTGAAGGAGTTCGGCCTCAAGAAGATGTGGCGCTCGCCCAATGGCACGATCCGCAACATCCTCGGCGGCGTGATCTTCCGCGAGCCGATCATCGCCAAGAACGTGCCGCGCCTCGTGCCCGGCTGGACGCAGCCCATCATCGTCGGCCGCCATGCCTTCGGCGACCAGTACCGCGCCACCGACTTCAAGGTGCCCGGCAAGGGCAAGCTGACCATCAAGTTCGTCGGCGAGGACGGCACCACGATCGAGCACGATGTCTACGACTTCCCGGGTTCGGGTGTCGCCATGGCGATGTACAATATCGATGAATCCATCATCGAATTCGCCCGCGCCTCGCTCAACTATGGCCTGATGCGGAACTACCCGGTCTATCTCTCCACCAAGAACACGATCCTCAAGCAGTATGATGGCCGGTTCAAGGAGATATTCCAGAACATCTACGAGACCGAATTCAAGGCCGAATTCGAGAAGCGGAAGATCTGGTACGAGCACCGCCTGATCGACGACATGGTCGCTTCCGCGCTGAAATGGTCCGGCGGCTATGTCTGGGCCTGCAAGAACTATGACGGCGACGTGCAGTCCGACATCGTGGCGCAGGGCTTCGGCTCGCTGGGCCTCATGACCTCCGTGCTGATGACGCCGGACGGCAAGACCGTCGAAGCCGAAGCGGCGCATGGCACCGTCACCCGCCACTACCGCGAGCACCAGAAGGGCAAGGAGACCTCGACCAACTCCATCGCCTCGATCTTTGCCTGGACCCGCGGTCTCGCCCATCGCGCCAAGCTCGACGACAATGCCGCCCTCGCCAATTTCGCGCTCACGCTGGAGAAGGTGTGCGTGGACACGGTCGAGAGCGGCTATATGACCAAGGATCTCGCGCTGCTGGTCGGCGCCGACCAGAAGTGGCTGTCCACCACCGGGTTCCTCGACAAGATCTCCGAGAACCTGCAGAAGGCGCTGGCCTGAGGGCCGGCAGGACCGGGGCGCGGCGCACCCGCGCTCCGGTTTTAGCTCGGGTTCGCGGCGTGGTTCGCCGATGCTCGCGCTGTTGTCCCATTCCCTGCGCGGCACACCTGCGCGCCGGGATTATCCGCGCCGGGATTATCCGCGCGGTGCGGGCGCGCCGGCAGGCGCCCGGTTCCCCGCTCCCTGCGCGCATTCGCGCGCATCAGCCTCAGGGCATCGCGGGCCGTTCTCGGGCATCGGCGTCTCCGGAGAGCAACGCCTCACGGGCTTTCGCCGCCTGCGCCCGGCCCGGCCGGAGATACCCGACAGCCTTCGATGCCTGCGCCATCGCCGATCCAACCGAAAGCGCGCGCCCATACGGCGCGCGCCCGCTCAACTGTCCTGATCGTCCCTGGGCAGCATTTCCTCGGCAACGATATCGGACCGGCGGCGGATCGGCTGTGCCGTTTCGGCATCCCGGGCCATGGCGAGAATGCGCTCGCCCACTTCCGGATGACGGCGGATCACGTCGGCAACGTCATCGGCATCCAGCATGAGCAGCATGGAGCGGCTGCGCGCCCGCGCCGTGGCCGCCCGTCGCGCCGTATGAAGCAGCGCCCGCTCGCCGAAGAACTGCCCTTCCGTCAACACGACGGTACTGTCGGGAAATTCCAGCGCCACCTCGCCCGAGGCGATGAAATACATCGAGCGCGCCTCCTCGCCGCGCCGCACGATGATCTCGCCAGGCTGGGCCGTATGGGCCGACAGGATCTTGTGAATCTCCCCGATGCCCTTGGCGTCGAGGTCCGCGAACAGCGGCACGCGCGCCACCATGCCCCAGGTGATGATGAAGTCGCGACGCTTGATCACATCCGCGAAAGCCGTGGCGATGATGCCGACTGGCAGCGCGATCATGATGATGCCGGTGATCATGGTCAGCCCCGCGATCATCCTTCCCGCCACCGTCTTCGGGAAGACATCTCCATAGCCGACCGTCGTCACCGTCGTCATCGCCCACCACATGGCGGCGGGAATCGACCCCAGGCTGTCGGGCTGAACCTGACCTTCCACCAGATACATGGCGGTCGCCGAAATCAGCACCGCCGCCGACAGAAGCCAGAAACAGGCCAGCAGCGACTGCCGCTCGCCGTGCAGCACCTCCAGCAGCGACTGCATGCCCGGCGAGTAGCGCGCCAGCTTCACGAAACGCAGCAGGCGCAGCACGGCCAGCGTGCGCAGGTTGAGGCCCAGCGAGGCCGACAGCAGGAAGGGCAGCCACGCCACCAGATCGACCAATGCGGCCGGCGTCCGAATGTGGCGCAGCCGCGCGCCTGTCGCCGACATGCCGCGATAGCGCGGATCCTCGGGAGCCACCCACACCCGCAGCCCGTATTCGAGCGCGAAGATGGCAAGCGAAAAGATCTCGAAAGCCCGAAACAGCACCTGATCGCGCAAGGACAGGCTCGGCACCGTCTCCAGCACGGCGGCAACCACGTTCACGACAATGAGCACGATCAGCGCCCGATTGACCCGCTCCGCGAGCCTGTCGTGAAGCGAATCGCGCTCGAGTACCTCATAGCAGCGTCGACGCTGCGCCCGCCGCCAGGACACCGACAGCCAGCCTTCGTTTTTCGCCGCCATGCCGGTCTCTCCCGCCGCCGGCATTCCGCCGGCACGCTCACCCGGCGAGGGCGCTCTCGATCGCAGCCAGGGCCTCGGCGGCGCGCTCGCCGTCCGGGCCGCCCGCCTGGGCCATATCCGGGCGCCCGCCGCCGCCCTTGCCGCCGAGCGCCTCCGCCCCGCGCCGCACCAGCGCGACAGCGTCATAGGTGGCGGTGAGATCCTCGGTCACGCCGACCACGATGCCCGCGCGCCCCTCCTCGGTCACGCCGACAATCGCGACAATGCCCGAGCCAAGACGCTTCTTGCCTTCGTCCACCAGGCTCTTGAGGTCCTTCAGATCGATGCCGGTGACCTGCCGCGCCAGCAGCTTGACCGAACCGACCATGCGCAACGGCTCCTCGCCCGCCGTGCCACCGCCCATGGCCAACTTGCGTCGCGCATCGCCCAGTTCGCGCTCGAGCTTGCGACGCTCCTCGACCAATTGCCCGACACGGGCCTCCACCTCGGGCACGGATGCCTTGAGCAACCCCGCCGCCGCCCGCAGCGCACGCGTCTGCTCGTTGAGGTGATGACGGGCGACGTCCGCTGTCATCGCCTCGATGCGGCGCACGCCAGCCGCCACCGCGCTCTCGCCGAGCACCGAAACAAGGCCGATATCGCCGGTGCGCGCCACATGGGTACCGCCGCACAGTTCCACCGAATAGGGCGCCCCGTTGCCCGGATCCGTCCCCATGGAGACGACGCGCACCTCCTCGCCATATTTCTCGCCGAACAGCGCGCGCGCGCCGGAGGTGATGGCGTCGTCCACCGCCATCAGCCGCGTCACCACCGGCTCGTTGCGCAGCACCATACGGTTGGCGATGTCCTCGACCGCACGCAGTTCGGTCTCCTCCAGCGGGCGCGGATGGCTGAAATCAAACCGCAGCCGGTCCGCCGCCACCAGGGATCCCTTCTGCGCGACATGGTCGCCGAGCACGCGGCGCAGGGCCTCGTGCAGCAGGTGGGTGGCCGAATGATTGGCACGAATCGCCTGGCGGCGCTCGCCATCCACCACCAGAGCCAGCGCCGCACCGACGGTGAGCGTGCCGCTCTCGACCTCGACCTCGTGCACGAAGATCTCGCCGAGCTTCTTCTGGGTGCCGAGCACGCGCGCCGTGAAGCCGCCTTCGCCGGCAAACCTGCCGGTATCGCCGACCTGACCGCCGGATTCGCCGTAGAACGGCGTCTGGTTCAGCACGACGAGCCCGCGCGTGCCGGCACCGATCTCATTGACGCGCCGTCCATCGGCGATCAGTGCGGTGACCGCCCCTTCGGCCGTCTGCGTCTCGTAGCCGAGGAACTCGCTGGCCCCGACATCGTCGCGCACCCCGAACCACACGGTATCGGTCGCCGCCTCGCCAGACCCCGCCCAGGAGGCGCGCGCCTCGGCCCGCTGGCGCTCCATCGCCGCACTGAAAGCCGGCACATCGACCGAAATGCCGCGGGCACGCAGGGCATCCTCGGTAAGGTCGAGCGGGAAGCCGAACGTGTCATACAGCTTGAACGCCGTCTCTCCCGAGAACTTGGCGCCGGACCCCAGTCCCTCGCTCTCGCCCTCGAGAATCGACAGGCCGCGCTCCAGTGTCTTGCGGAAGCGCGTCTCTTCGAGCCGCAGCGTTTCCGCCACCAGCGCTTCGGCGCGCACGATCTCCGGATAGGCGCGCCCCATCTCGCGCACCAGCACCGGCACCAGGCGGTGCATGAGCGGATCGCGGGCGCCGAGCAACTGCGCGTGGCGCATCGCGCGGCGCATGATGCGGCGCAGAACATAGCCACGCCCTTCATTGGACGGCAGGACGCCATCCGAGACCAGGAACGTCGCGGCGCGCAGATGATCGGCGATGACGCGATGGCTGGCCTTCTGCGGCCCGGTCGCCGGCACGTCCGTGAGTTCCTCGACCGCGCCGGTCAGCGCGCGCATGAGGTCGATCTCGTAATTGTCATGCGTGCCCTGCAGCACGGCGGAAATGCGCTCGAGACCCATGCCGGTGTCGATCGACGGGCGCGGCAGGCTGACCCGCTCGCCACCCGGCAGTTGCTCGAACTGCATGAAGACGAGATTCCAGATCTCGATGAAACGATCACCGTCGGCATCCGGCGAGCCGGGCGGACCGCCGGGGATATGCGCGCCGTGATCGTAGAAGATCTCCGAGCAGGGGCCACAGGGGCCCGTGTCGCCCATCTGCCAGAAATTGTCGGAGGTCGGAATGCGGATGATCTTGGATTCGGGCAGTCCGGCAATGCGCTTCCACAATCCGAACGCCTCATCGTCCTCCGAATAGACGGTGACGAGCAGTTTATCGACCGGCAGCTCGAACTCGCGGGTGATCAGGTTCCACGCAAATTCGATGGCGTTCTCTTTGAAATAATCGCCAAAGGAGAAATTGCCGAGCATTTCGAAGAAGGTATGGTGCCTGGCCGTATATCCGACATTATCAAGGTCGTTATGCTTGCCGCCGGCGCGCACGCATTTCTGCGAGGTGGCCGCACGCGAATAGGGACGCTTCTCGATACCGGTGAAGACGTTCTTGAACTGCACCATCCCGGCATTGGTGAACATCAATGTCGGGTCGTTGCGCGGCACGAGCGGCGACGACTCGACCACCTGGTGACCGTTCTTCGCGAAATAGTCGAGGAAGGTCGATCGTATCTCGTTAACGCCGCTCATCGAAACAGGTCCGTCGAATTCACCAGGTAACCGGCGCGGTGCAGCCGCCGGCCCACGCCTCGCGGCGCGCGAGCACGGTTCTAACGACGCTCCAAGGGCTTGTCCAGAAACGCACGGGCCACCCGAGGCGACCTGTCGAAAACAGGGCCGGCGCCCTTCGGCCGCGTCCCGGGCGGGCAGATCGCCCGCCCCCGTCACCTAAACGGGCCGCACCGCCGCACCCGGCCATGGCCGGTCGCGCAAAGGTTCGTCTCAGCCTTCGGCCTCGCCGCCACCATCTTCATCGGTAGGACCGGCAAGGATCTGTTCCGCGATGAGGCCGGCATTCTGGCGGATCGCCGATTCGATGCGCGCCGCGAGATCCGGATTCTGACGGAGGAAGGCCTTGGCGTTCTCGCGACCCTGGCCAAGCCGCTGACTGTCATGGGAGAACCACGCACCCGACTTGTCCACCACCCCGGCCTTGACGCCGAGATCGAGCAATTCGCCCATCTTCGACACGCCCTCGCCATACATGATGTCGAACTCGACCTGCTTGAAGGGCGGCGCCAGCTTGTTCTTGACCACCTTCACGCGGGTCTGGTTGCCCACCACTTCCTCGCGCTCCTTGATCGAGCCGATGCGGCGGATGTCGAGGCGGACCGAGGCGTAGAATTTCAGCGCGTTGCCGCCCGTGGTAGTCTCCGGGCTGCCATACATCACTCCGATCTTCATGCGGATCTGGTTGATGAAGATGACCATGGTGTGCGAGCGATTGATGGAGGCCGTCAGCTTGCGCAGAGCCTGGCTCATCAGCCGCGCCTGCATGCCGGGCTGGTTGTCGCCCATCTCGCCGTCGAGTTCGGCACGCGGGGTCAGCGCCGCAACCGAATCGACCACCAGTACATCCACCGCGCCCGAGCGCACCAGCGTGTCGGCAATCTCCAGCGCCTGCTCGCCGGCATCCGGCTGGGAGATCAGCAGATTGTCGAGGTCGACGCCCAGCTTGCGGGCATAGATCGGGTCGAGCGCATGCTCGGCGTCGATGAAGGCGCAGACGCCGCCCTTTTTCTGGGCTTCCGCGATCGTATGCAGCGCCAGCGTGGTCTTGCCCGACGATTCCGGACCAAAAATTTCGACGACGCGGCCGCGCGGCAGGCCGCCAATGCCGAGCGCGATGTCAAGACCGAGCGATCCGGTGGAGACCGTCTCGATCTCCATGATCTTGTCGTTCTTGCCAAGGCGCATGATCGAGCCCTTGCCAAAATGGCGCTCGATCTGGGTGAGAGCGGCGTCCAGCGCCTTGGTCTTGTCCATGGAAGATCCTTCGACGAGTCGCAACGTCGCCTGAGTCATTGCCGCGCTCCCGGTTGCATGCAAGTGGTTAATGAATCTTCGCCTGATCCTGCCCGCAACGTACTCGTTTTGTTCGACGTTCGCAATATGTTCTTCCGGTTCTTACGATACGTCAGAGCCGATTATGACGCCGACATCGCTTTTTTCGTGCCCGCGGCTGGCGCCGGCTCACGGCACGCGGCGCAGACTCGGCAAGCGGACAGGAACGGCCCCGCCGCGCCCGGTCGACAGGAACCGCCGTCCAAGCCCGCTCCGACATGAGAGGCCGGCGATTGTATCGTCTCACCGGTTCCTGCTATGTTTCGCGCCGGTCGGTCGAGACAATTCGTATCGCCGAGCTTGCCCCGCGGGGAAGGTGACGTACCCCCGGCCGCCATTATTTCCTTTTGATCAGCAACGCGTTGTCTTGCCGCCATATATCGGCGAGGCGGCCGCCCGGCCCGCGAACCGCCGCCGTGGCCCGCTCCATCTCGGCGACGAGCGCGAGCAGCGACTCGCCATCCGCCATCCCACAGAGATCCGCGAGATATCGGTCACCCCGGTTCAGCTCGGTGATCCGATCCAGTAGCGCGCGGCGTTCGTCGTCGGTCATGGCTGGCTCCTTTTCGCGACACTATCACAAGCCTCCGACATCAAACGCCGGCGTCCGGGCGACGTCACGTTCGCGCCCGGGCCCCTGCCCGCCCGGCCTCACGCCAGCATGCGAATGCCGCCGCAGACCGATAGCGACTGGCCGGAAATGAGCCGGCCATGCTCGGAGGCGAGGAACAGGATCTGGTCGGAAATGGCCTCCGGCGGCACGTATTCCTTGATCGAGGTGTACTGGAAGGCCTGGGCCTCGACCTCGCCGAAGGACAGGCCCTTCTGCTGCGCCTTGGCCTCCAGCACGCGCCGCTGCCGGTCGCCGGCCACCAGCCCCGGCATGATCGTGTTGACGCGGATGCCGTAATCGCCGAGTTCGATGGCCAGCGATTGGGTCAGTCCCACCACACCCCATTTGGCGGCGGCATAGGGCGTGCGCATGCCGAAGCCGAGGCGGCCGGCCACCGAGGACAGGTTGGCGATCGAGGGATTGGCGCTTGCGCGCAGCGCCGCGACCGAGCGGGAAACCGCCAGGAACTGGCTGGTGAGCACGATGTCGATGGTGCGGCGCCAGTCGGCGGGGTGAATATCCTCCACCCGCCCGGTCGGCCCGGCAATGCCGGCATTGTTGACGAGGCAGTCCAGCCCGCCGAGCGCCTCGATGGCCCGGTCGATGAAGGCGGTGAAGTTCGTCTCGTCGGCAACATCCACCGTCTCGGCGTGCACGCCGGGGGGAAGAGTGGCCAGCGCCGTCTCGTCGATGTCGCAGGTCGCGACACGGGCCCCCTCCTTCAGAAACCCCTCAATGATGGCCCGTCCGATGCCGGCCGCGCCCGCCGTCACGATGACCTTGGCGCCCGTCAGTCCTAGATCCATGTCGCCCACTCCCTGAGTTCTTCCGCCGGCGCGCCGGGAATCCCCGGCGGCCGACACGTGTTCGTTCACAGCAGAAGTTCGTCGTGGCCGAGGCTGGCGATCAGCGCCGCGACCTCGATGGCGGGAACGTCGGCCGGCGTGGCATGGCGCCATTTCGGCTGGCGGTCCTTGTCGATGATCTGGGCGCGAACGCCCTCCATGAAGTCGGTGAGGCCCGGCAGCACCGATCGCCAGGTGACGCGGAACTCCCGCGTCAGCGCGCTGCGCAGGTCCGCCATGGCCGGCAGGCTGCGCAGCAGCACCAGCGTGCAGGCCATGGCCAGCGGCGAGTTGCGACCCATCGCCTCCGCGCCTTCGCGCGCCCAGCGCGCGTCGCTCGCCTGCTGGGCGGCCAGGATCGCGGGAACGTCCGGGCCGGCAAACGCCTGCTCGATCTCAGCCCCCGCCGCATGGAGCGGGCTGTCGGGAGCCGGCACGGCGGCGGCGGCGATCAGCCCGGCATCGCCGGTGGCCGCCAGAACGGCGGCGAGCGCCTCCCATGCCCGCTCAGGCACGAGACAATCGGCGAAGCCGGTGCGGATGGCATCGCCCGGCCCCATCCGCAGGCCGGTGAGCCCGAGATATTCGCCCAGCCGATGCGGCGCCCGAGACAGCAGCCGCGTGCCGCCGACATCGGGAATGAGGCCGATGCCCACTTCCGGCATCGCCAGCCGCGTCGTCTCGCCGACGATGCGATGGGAGACGTGGCAGCCGAGGCCGACCCCGCCGCCCAGCACGATGCCCTGCAGGAAGGCGACGACCGGCTTGGGATATTCCGCCAGCGCGACATTCATCCGGTATTCGTCGCGCCAGAAGGCGTGGCCCACACTCGCATCGCCCGCCGCGGCGGCCCGGCAGATGCGCGCCACGTCGCCGCCGGCGCAGAAGGCCCGCTCGCCCTGCCCGTCGATGATCACAAGGCGAACGGCGTCATCCGCGCGCCACGCCTCCAGCGCCGCGGCGATCGTCCGGCACATGTCGTGGGTCAGCGCGTTCAGGGCCTCCGGCCGCGCCAGCGTGATACGCCCGGCCTTCCCGTCCGTGCGGATCAGCACATGCGACATGTTTTCCTCAGGACCGGATGGGTCCGCCGGCGGACGGAGGATGGCGACGACGAGGGGGCGGCGGCTTGAAAGTGATGACCCGCCGTGAACGACGGGCGGGCGCCGCGCGACACGTGGCGGCGCCGCGCCGGGATCAGCCGCCGAAGCGCGGCTCGGGCAGGCCCTTCACGCCGAGGCCATGCACCGCGAACACCCCGCCGGCATGCGCCTCGCGCTGCGGCACGCCCTTGATCGGACGCCCCATCGAGGTCACGTAGAGGATGTCGAGATCCTTGCCGCCGAACATCACCGAGGTGAGGTTGCGCACCGGAAACTCGATTTCCCGGTCGATGCTGCCATCCGGCGCGTAGCGGATGATGCGCCCGCCGAAGACATGGGCGTTCCAGATGTAGCCTTCCGCGTCGACCGTGGAACCGTCGAACGTGCCGGGATACTGCCGGTTCGAGGCGAAGTCGCGCCGGTTGGAGAGGCTGCCCGTCTCGATGTCGTAGTCATAGGCATACATGATGTCGTCGTAGGAATCGCAGAAGTAGAAGGTGCGGTCGTCCGGGCTCCAGCACGGCCCGTTCGAGCATTTGATGCCGCTTTCCAGCCGGGTGATCGACAGGTCCGGGTCGAGCCGGTAGAGCGCGGAATTGCGCACCGGGCGCTGGCCGCGACCGGCATCGAGGCGGTCGTGGTCGTAAGACATGTAGCCGGCAATGAAACGACCGCGGCGATCCACCTTGCCGTCATTCAGGCGGTTTTCCGGCTCGTCCGCTTCCGGGTCGCCGATATGGGTCAGGCGCTGGCTGCGGAAATCATACAGGCTGAAGCCATTGGCCAGCGCCAGAACCGCGCCGCCCGTCTCGCGCAGCGCCATGGAGCCGATATGGGTCGGCACGTAGTAGAGCTTCACGTCGGAGCCATCCTCGCGGGCACTCCAGATCTCGGACGCGGAACTGTCGATCCAGTAGAGGCGCTGCTCCTCGACATCCCAAAGCGGGCCTTCGCCCAGGTGGTTCTTGGAATCCACCAGAAGCCGGATATCCACCATCATCGTTCCTCCCAGAACGTCACTGCACGGGTTTTCCCGCGTTGCCACCACCTTCGGCAAAAGCCCGGAGGCTGTCAAGATATGTGATCACAGATCAATAATTGATCGTTGACGCTCGCGCGGAGGCCATGCTTCTCTCGCGCTGCGGCTCCAAAGAGCCGCCGGAGCGGCCCGCCAAAAGGGCACGCCACAAACATCTGGGAGGAAGATTTGAACGCGGTAGATAAGCCGACTATCGACCAGCTGCTGTCGGCACTGAAGGGCATGCGGGTGGTCGATCTGGCCCCCCTTCTCGAACGCGGCATTCCGCGCTGGCCCACCCATCCGCACCTGACGATCGACAAGGCCGTCACCCACGAGCATGATGGCTATTATTGCCAGGCGATCATGATGGCCGAGCATACCGGCGCGCATGTCGACGCGCCCGCCCACATGCTGCCCGATCGCATGGACCGCACCATCGACACCTTCTCGCCCGATCACCTCATCGCCACCGCGGTGCTCTATGATTTCGGCGACCAGGACCTCAAGCCGGGCCAGCTCATCACCGCGGATGACCTGCGCCGGGTCGAGCAGCGCACCGGCATGGCCGTCGGCGAGGGCGAGATCGCCGTCGTCAATTATGGCTGGATGCAGCGCTACTGGCGCACGGATTCGCGCGCGCAATGGTACGTGCTCAACGCGCCCGGCATGTCGGAAGATGCCTGCGAGTTCTTTCGCGAGCGCAAGGTGAAGGCGGTCGCGACCGATACCGTCGCCGCCGAGACGGCGATCATCGACGGCGTGCCGCAGAACAATCCCGGCCATATGAAGAGCTGGCTGCCGCATGACATCCTGATCATCGAAATGCTGCGCAACCTCGAACAGGTGTCGCCCCGCTTCCTGTTCGTCGCCGCGCCGCTCAATATCTTTGAGGGTTCCGGCTCGCCGATCCGCCCCTTCGCCTATTGCCCGGCCTGACCGGCCAGGCGACGACGAAACGATCCGGGGCAGGCACGGCCCCATGACGGGCCGTGCCTGCGCCCGACTCGAAAGAGTTTTCGCTGCCCGAAAGAGTTTTCGCTGGAAGACTCTGGCCAGCGGCACATGGCGCGTCGAAGATGACGCCTTGGGACGTGGCGGGAGGTATGCGGCATGGAGCGTTTCACGGGCGGCTGCCGGTGCGGCACGGTTCGGATCGTGGCGTCCGGCCAGCCCTATCGGGTGGGCCTCTGCCATTGCCTCGACTGCCGCAAGCATCACGGCGCGCTTTTTCACGCCTCCGCCATTTTCCCGCAGCAGGCGGTGACGATCGAGGGCGAGATCCGCGACTATGCCGGGCGGTTCTTCTGCCCCACCTGCGGCTCGCCCGTCTTCGCCCGCTCGGGCGACGAGATCGAGGTGAATCTCGGCTCGCTCGATGCCCCCGACCAGTTGCGGCCGAGCTATGAGATCTGGACCATAAGGCGCGAATCCTGGCTGCCGCCCTTTCCCCTCGCACGACACTATGAACGCGATCGCGACCCCACGAGCCGCGTCGAGGAATGAGCCGCCTCAAAGAGGAGCGGCGTACTCGCCACGGCCAGACAAGGCCCGCCGGGATTGGCGCCCGGCGGGCTTTCTGGTCCGGAAGCAAGGCCGCATCCGGTGAAAGGGGCGATCAGAAATTGACCGAACCCGGGCCCTTCAGCTGGAGAATCTGCCGCGCCTCGTCCGGCGTCGCGATTTCCAGCCCGAGGCCCTCGATCATCTGGCGCACCAGCCGCACCTGGTCGGCGCTGGAGGTCGCCAGCTTGCCCCGACCCGCCCACAGCGAATCCTCAAGCCCCACGCGCACATTGCCGCCCAGTGCCGCCGCCTGCGCCGCGATGCGCAGCTGGCTCGCGCCGGCGCCGAGCACCGACCAGCGATAGTCATCGCCGAACAGCCGGTCCGCCGTGCGCTTCATGTGCTGCACGTCCTCGGGATGCGTGCCGATGCCGCCGAGAATGCCGAATACCGACTGCACGAAGAAGGGCGGCTTGACGAGGCCACGCTCGGCGAAATGCGCGAGATTGTAGAGATGGGCGATATCGTAGCATTCAAACTCGAAGCGCGTGCCGTTCTCGTAGCAGGTGCGCAGGATGAACTCGATGTCCTTGAACGAGTTGCGGAAAACGAGATCCCGCGTCGCTTCCAGATGCTCACGTTCCCACTCGAACTTGAACTCGTGATACTTGTCCAACAGATGGAACAGGCCGAAATTGATCGACCCCATGTTCAGCGAGGCGACTTCCGGCTTCAGCATCTGCGCCGGCAGCACGCGCTCTTCCACCCGCATATAGGGGCTGCCGCCGCTGGTCAGGTTCAGCGCGGCGTTGGTTGCCTGCTTGATCTGCGGCAGGAAGCGCATGAAGCCCTCGACCGTCTGGTCGGGCTTGCCGGTCTCCGGGTTGCGCGCGTGCAGGTGGAGAATGGCGGCCCCGGCCTCGGCGGCGCCGAGCGCGTCGTCGATGATCTGCTGCGGCGTGATCGGCAGGTAGGGCGACATGGAGGGCGTGTGGATCGCGCCCGTCACGGCGCAGGTGATGATGACCTTGCGCGGTCCCGGCTTGCTCATGGCATCTGTCCTTGTGCTGGGTACTGGTCTCAGGCGCCGATATCGCGGTCGGCGCGGTTCTTGTGGGCGATCAGCGCCATGAGGCGGCGGTCGCGCCATTCCTGTCGCGGCTGCAACTGGTCGGCCGGCAGCGCCGCGCGGCGATCGCGCGCGATCTCCTCGATGACCGGGCCGTCCCATTCCACGCGGCGCATCATGCTGGCGAAGAGGCCGCGATACAGGCCCTGATAGCGCTCGACATAGTCGCGCACCCCGCCGGGCGCGTTCAGGTCGATGGTCTCGAACGGACCCATGAACGACCAGCGCAGCGCCAGTCCGTCGCGTATGCCGATATCGACATCCTCCACCGAGGCGTAGCCATCGGCGACCAGCCGGAACGCCTCCTCCAGAATGGCGCCCTGCAGCCGGTTCATGACGAAGCCGTCGATCTCGCGCTTCATCACGATCGGCTTCTGCCCGATCGCCGTGAGGATGCGCGCCGCCCGCTCCACCGTCGCGGGCGAGGTCCAGGGCGCCGGCACCACCTCGGCTGCGGGGATGACGTAAGGCGGGTTGATCGGGTGGGCGACCAGACAGCGGGCGCGCCCGGCCAGCCCCTCGGTGAAGGCCGAGGGCAGCAGCGCCGAGGTCGAGGAGGCGATCACCGCATCCGCCGGCGTCGCGCTGTCGAGCCGCTGGAAAATGGCGATCTTCACGTCGAGCCGCTCGAAGGTGTTTTCCTGCACGTAGCCGACGCCGGCCACCGCCGCCTCCAGGCTCTCCACCGGCTGGATGCGGGTCAGCACCTCCTCGGGTGCCTGGCCGTTCAGCAAATCATGAGCGAGGAGATCGGGCAGCAGGCCGGCAATATAGTCCTTGGCGCGCCCGGTGGCGTCCGCATCCTGGTCCCACAGCCGCACCGAATTGCCCGCACGCGCGTGGCTGATGGCCCAGGCCCGGCCGATGAACCCGGTGCCGATAATGGCAACGTCTTCCATGTGTTGTCTCCCTTGGCGCAGGCGCTGCATCGGCGCGGGCGCGTGTCTGGCCTTGCGGATGGGTGGGGTCAGCGGCGCTCGCGCAGCGCGATCACGGCGGTGAGAATGACGACGCCGTAGACGATGGAGCGCACCGATGTCGGGAAGGTCGTGCCCGCCAGCAGGGTCTGCAGCGCCGTGAGCAGCAGGACGCCGCCCAGCATGCCGGCATAATTGCCGCGCCCGCCGGTGATCAGCGTTCCGCCCACCACGACGGCGGCGATCGAGGGCAGCAGATATTCGTCGCCCATGCCCAGGCTCGCCTGCCCCGACAGCCCGCTCAGCAGGATGCCGACCAGCGCGGCGCACAGGCCCGACAGCATGTAGACCATGACCACCGTGCGCTTGACCGGCACGCCGGAAAGCGCGGCGGCGCGCGCGCTGTTGCCGATGGCATAGACCCGCCGGCCGAACGCGGTGCGCCCCAGCAGCACGACGGCGGCAAGCACGAACAGCCCGAGGAAGATCACCACCGGGGTCACGCCGAACACGCGCTGCGTCATGAAGGACCGCAGCAGCGGCGCGGCGAAGCCGTCCGGCGTGCCGCCGGAATAGATCAGCGCGGTGCCCTGCAGGAACCCGTTGGTCGCCAGCGTCATGACGATGGGCGAGAGCCCGAGCAGGACGATGCCGGTGCCGTTGATCAGGCCGATCAGCGCCCCCACCAGCAGCACGAAGGGCACGGCATAGATGAGTTCGACATTCGACCCCGCCGCCATGCCGCTGACCAGGATGCCGGCCAGCGCAATGGTCCAGGGCAGCGAGAGGTCCAGCCCGCCGGTGAGGATCACGGCCCCCTGCCCCAGCGCCAGAATGGCCAGGAAGCAGGAGAGCACGAGCAGCGTGTTGTAGTAGTTGCCGTTCAACAGCGTGTTGCCGAGCATGAACTCGGTCGCCAGCAGCACCACGGCGAAGCTGATGAAGGCGGGCAGCGCCAGCAGGATGGCCGGCCGGCTACGACCGAGCCGCTGAATGAGGCTCGCGCCCTGCCCCTCGCCGAAGACCCGCACGCCATCCGCCGGCACGCCATCCGCCCGGCGGGGAAGCGCGAGGCGCTTCACATCCGTGGTTCGCTGGCGCGCCAGCACGCCCTCGCGCCAGGCCGAGAAGCGCGTACCGGCGCGGCGCAGGTTCTCCGCGAGTTCGGAACGGCGATGCAGCGCGCCCATCAGCACGGCGAGCAGCAGGATCGTGCTTTCCGCGATGGTCGAGTAATAGGCCGAGACGTTGAGGATCAAGAGGATATTGACCATCAGCACCAGCACGAAGGCGCCGATCACCGTGCCGGTCAGCCCGCCGCGCCCGCCGCCGAGCAATGTGCCCCCGACCACCACCGCCGCGAACATCTGCAGCAGCATGGGGTTGCCGACCAGCGGATCGCCCGCCCCGGTCTGGCCGGAAACGCACACCCCCGCCAGGCCATAGAAACCTCCGGCCAGCACATAGGTGAGGAAGCGCGCGCGGCGCGTGGCGATGCCCGCCGAGCGCGCGCTGTCGGCATCGCCGCCCACGGCATAGAGCGCGATGCCGAACGGCGTCGCCTTCAGCCAGTACCAGAGGGCAAGGCACGCCAGGATGAGCGCGCCGGTCATCGGCAGGAAGCCCGGGATGACCTCGGACCCCATGAATTCCCCGAGCGAGGCGTCGATCACGCCGCCGGGCTTGTCCATCACCAGCAGGGTGGCGCCCTGCAGGATGAACATGGTCGCCAGCGTCACCACGATCGGCTGCAGGCGGAGAAACGCGATGAGCGCGCCATTGACCATGCCCACCAGCGCGCCGATGCCGATGCCGATCAGCAACAGCAGCACCGGCGAGGTCACGGCATCCGGCGGCAGCGCGGCGAGGCTCACATTGACCAGCGAGATCACCGCCGCGGCGGAGAGGTCGAAGCCCCCGCTCAGGATGACGAGGGTCTGGCCCATGCCGGCGATCGCCAGCGGCGTGCCGCTCGAGACGATCTGCGAGATATCGTAATAGCTCAGCGGGGTGGCGCTGACGGAAAGGATGATGCTGGCCAGCACCACCAGCACGCCGGCGGCGGTCAGCAGGCCGCGATCGCGGCCGAGGCGCCATTTGCGGCCGGCCGTGCCGTCCCGCAGGGCGGGTTCAAGTCGCTCTGTCATCTGCATGGCCATCTCACACCGCCAGTTTTTCGCGGGAGCTATCGGGCGCCGAACCAAGCGCGGCGGCCAGAATGTGTTCCTCGGTCAGCTGGTCGCCGGCCAGTTCGGCGGCGATGCGCCCGGCATAGAACACCAGTGTCCGGTCGGTGAGATGGACGAGTTCGGGGATCTCGGTGGAGTAGAAGATCACCGCCCCGCCCGCCTCGGCATAGGCGCGCAGCAACTGGTAGATCTCGTTCTTGGTGCCGACATCGATGCCGCGCGTCGGGTCGTAGACCAGCAGCACCCGCGCCTCGCTCAACAGCCATTTGGCGATGGCGATCTTCTGCTGGTTGCCGCCCGAGAAGGATTCCGCCGGCATCCATTCCGCGCGTTCGGCGACGTTCACCTGGCCGAACACCGCGCGCACGGCGGCCGCCTCCTTCGCCCGGTCGATGATGCCGAAGCGCGTGAAGCGCTCGATCACCGGGATCGTGGCGTTCTGCGTGCCGGTGAGCTTGAGGAACAGGCCCTCGGTCTTGCGCTCCTCCGGCACCAGGCTGATGCCGATGCGCGCGGAAATCGCATCGCCGGGCGAGGTGAACACCACCTTGCGCCCATCGACGGCGAGATGCCCGCGGCTGACCGGCCTCTCGCCGAACAGGGCGAGAAACAGATCCAGTTGGCCCATGCCCTGGAGGCCGGCAATGCCGAGGATCTCGCCCTCGCGCAGGCGGAAGCTGGCCTCGCGCAGCTTGCCCGCCGTCCCCATGCCATGGGCCGCGAGAACCTCGGTGCCGAGCCTGTGGCGGGTCTGGCCGCGTGGGGGAAAGGAGTGGATCAGCGAGCGGCCGGCAATCATGCGCACCACGTCCTCATCCGCGAAGTCGCGGACATGGCCGGAGGCGATGTGCCTGCCGCTGCGCAGGATGGTGAGGTCGTCGCAGAAATCGCGCACCTCCCGCAGCCGGTGCGAAATGAAGATGACCGTGGTGCCGCGCGCCTTCTCGCGCCGGATCACGGCGCCCATCCAGTCGACATCCGGCCCCGACAGGGCCGAGGTCGGCTCGTCGAGCAGGAGGATCCGCGGCCGGCGGAACACCGCGCGGGCGATTTCGATCTTCTGGCGGATGGCGAGGTCGAGATCGCCGATTTCGTCGTCGAGGTCGAAGCCGGCGAGGCCCAGTTCCTCGAAATGCCGCCCCACGTCGCGCCGCGCCTGTCGCCGCCGCACCATGCCGAGCGGCGACAGCGGCGAGCGCGGGATCAGCATGTTGTCGAGCACGCTCATGTTGCGCAGCAGCGTCATTTCCTGGAAAGCCGTCTGGATGCCATGGCGCTGCGCGGCCAGCGGCGTCTTCAGGCTGATGCTTTCGCCGAACACCCGGAGGCTGCCGGCATCCGGCGTGACGAGGCCGGACAGCATCTTCACCAGGGTCGACTTGCCGGCGCCATTCTCGCCCAGCAGCGCGTGAACGGTGCCGGTGCGAACCTCGACGGCCATGTCATCGAGCGCGATCGTCGCCCCATAGGCCTTGCGCACGCCGGACACGACGATCGCCGTCTTTTCGAGCGGCATCGGTTCCTCCCATCAAACGGTCCGAATTCGGAGCGGTGGAGCCGGCCCGCCGCGCGATGGCGGGCCGGCGACCGATCAGTCCTCAGGCTGGCCGACGAGGGCCGCCTGCAGGCCGACTTCGGGAGTCAGCGGGGAGTAGATGGAGGCGAACCAGCCCGGGTTCGGGATGATGGCGGGCTGGAACGCGTTGCAGCCCTCCGACATCTCCTTCCAGGTCCCCTCCTTGCAGAGCTTGATCGTGTCGTTGGTGACGATGTTCTGCGGCACATTGGTGAGGGCCGGGATATCGCCGCCCTGCAGCTTCTTCACCGCGAGCTTGAGCGCCAGCGCGCCGGTGAAGTTCTGCGAGCCCGACGACCAGCGCTTGGCGCCCATCGGGCGATAGGTGCCGTTGGCGCCCTCGACCTCGGTGCCGATGGGCAGCATCTGGATGCGGCCGCCATTGGAGGCCTCGCCGACGCAGGGACGCAGGTCCTTGTCGGCGATGCCGGCCTCATTCTGCATGGAATTGGCGGTGTAGCAGCCGACCTGGGTCCACAATCCGTCGATCTGGTCCCAGTTGCGGGTGGCGAGGATCTTCGACAGCTCGGTGCGGCCCACCGCCTGGCTCCACATGCCGTTGGCCTCGCCGACGATCTGGATGCCGGGGTGCTTGGCGAAGACTTCCTTGGCGCCCTCGATGCGCAGCGCGTCGACCGTGGTGCCGGGCACGCCGTTGATCATGACGATCCGGCCCTTGCCGCCCAGCTGCTGAACCAGCCATTCCGCCGATTTGGTGCCCCAGTCGCGCTGGTCGATATGCACGTTGTAGGCGCAGGGCTCGGTGATGATCGAGTCATAGGCGATGACCAGCACGCCCTTGGCACAGGCGTTCTTCACGGCCCCGTTCAGCGCGGTGGGCGAGATCGGGTAGACCACGATGGCATCGGCGCCGGCCTGCACCATCGAGTTGATCTGCTGGATCTGCTTCTGCGCATTGGGCCCGGCCACCTGCACCTGCAGGTCGATCTTGTCGATCATGCCGGGCGAGACGGCCATGGCCTTGAGCATGTTCGCGGCTTCGGCCTGCCAGTCATTGCCGATATAGCTCATGCTCAGGAAGACTTTGAACTTGCCCTCCTTGGCCGAGGCGGGTGCGGCGATGCCGAGAGCGGCGGCGGCAAGCCCGGCGAGCATGGCGGTCGTCTTCAGGATACGCTTCATTCTTTTCCTCCTTGGTTGACCGGTTCAGGACCGGCCGGGGCGTTCCGCCAGGCGCGCTTATCCAGCGGGGAGACCTGAAAGCGCACGTGTCCGATCGCGCGAGAAACGCACGCCGGTCAGGGCGAAGACCGCCCGCTCTTTCACCGATTTCGTCCCCGGGTCCGCGCCTTTTGGCGTTCTGCCCACACTGCCTCCAACAGCACCCTCAGAAGAGCGCGCCACCGATACCCCTGTCAACATTTATCTGTGATGCGTGATCACAGATAATCTTTCCGTTTCCAGAAACTGCCGGAAGGGCTAGAATAGCCTTCCGTATCAGTGACATCCGCGAGCCAATCGCGTCATGATCGTTCCCCGACCCCGTCTTGAGCGCGCGTATGGAAAAACTCACACCGATCGACGTCAGCACCTTGCAGGAGCGCGTCTATTTTCGGCTGCGCGAGGCCATCTCGCAGGGTGATTTCGCGCCCGGGGCGACGCTGACCATCCGCACGCTGGCCGCCTCGCTCGGCACCAGCGCCATGCCGGTGCGCGAGGCGCTGAAGCGCCTGGTGGCCGAGAAGGTGCTGGAGCAGCGCTCGAACCGCAGCGTCGCGGTGCCCCAGTTCACCATGCCCTCGTTTCGCGAGCTGATCCGCATCCGCATGACCATCGAATCGCTCGCGACCCGCTGGGCGGCGCGCCGCGCCGACCCGGAGCTGCTCGATCACCTGCGCCAGCTCAATGCCCTGATGGCCGAGGCCATCGACCGGGGCGAGAGCGAGAAGGTGCTGGACGCCAACCGCCGTTTTCATTTCGCGATCTACGCGGCGGCGGACATGCCGCAACTGCTGGAGATCATCAAGGGATTGTGGCTGCGCACCGGCCCCTATCTGGGTGCCGCCTACCGGATGATTCCCGGCGCGCAATGGCATTTCCTGAACGGCACGCGGGTGCATGCGCGCATCATCGAGGCGATGTCGGCCGGCAATGCCGATCGCGCCGCCAATGGCATCGCCATGGACATCTGGTTCACGGCGCGGCGCTTCCGCCCGACCATGGAGCGCCTGTCCGGCGCCATACGGGACGGCGAGGCGGAAACAGCCCTCGATTTCGCCCAGCTCTATAGCGGGCTGCGGCTTCCCCCCGCCCTATCCCTGCCCGCCGGCGCCAAATAGGCGCACGCGGCAGATCCAGCCCGACCGGCCCGCGCGGGCCCCGCATTTCCGCGCGGGAATAAAACCGCGCAACGAACACCCGCACGCGGAAACGCCCGCGGCGGATGGTGTGCGCGATGCATTAATGTCTATACATATTCTGCCGCTGCGCTAAGTTGCTCGTTTCGGCTCATCTGTGCCGATCGATCAAGGAGCCATCCGGCGTGCCCGCCACACTCCGCCCCTCGCCCCTGGCCGAACCGAGCCAGACGCTGAGCCACCGCATCCGTACCGATCTGGAGGCAAAGATTCTCTCGGGCGACTGGGCGCCGGGGCACCGCATCCCATTCGAGCACGAATTGATGGCGCAGTATGGCTGCGCCCGCATGACGGTCAACAAGGTGATTGCCGGCCTGGTCGCCGCCGGTCTCATCGAGCGCCGCCGCCGGGCCGGCTCCTTCGTCGCCCAGCCCCGCATTCATTCGGCCGTGCTCCGCATTCCCGATCTGCCGGTGGAGATCGCGGCGCGCGGCGAGACCTATCGCTACCAGCTGATCGCCCGCAAGCGTCGTCCGGTCCGGCAGGACGATCCGGCCGGACTGGCGGACGAGGAAGGCGTGGAGGTTCTGGAACTCACCTGCCTGCATTATGCCAATGGCCGCCCGCTCGCGCTGGAACAGCGGCTCATCAGCCTGTCCACCGTGCCGGGGGCGGCCGAGGTGGATTTCGCCGCCGTCGCGCCGGGCTCCTGGCTGCTGCAGCACGTGCCGTGGACGGAGGCCGAGCACCGCATCAGCGCCCGCGCCGCCACCGCCCGCGTGGCGGAAGCGCTCGGCGTGACCAAGGGCGCCGCCTGCCTATGCCTGGAGCGGCGCACCTGGCGCTCGGGCGAGACCGTCACCCATGTGCGCCAGCTGTTCCGCGGCGACGCCTATGATCTCGTCGCCCGCTTCTCGCCGCAGGGCTGAGCGGCGCGGGGCTGATCGGCGCGGCGCTTTCCTGCGCCCTACCCGCCCGTTTCCGGCCACAGCTCGACGAGGAAGAACTCGGACGGCCCCTGCGGCGTGACATCCACCGCGCCGGGCAGCCGCGCGGCATCGTTCACGCCCAGCACCTGCCCGCCGACATCGAGGCCCGGCGAACGCGACAGCAGCAGCGCCACTTCGCCCTCCGGCACGATCCCGCACCGCGCGGCGGTGACATGCCGGGTCAGGCGGTGCGCATAGCGGCCGCGCCGCGTCATCACGTTGAGGTCGAGGATCGGCCCGCCGACCAGCGAGGCGTGCGTGCGCACATCGCCGGGGAAGCGGGCGGGCGCGCTCGCCAGCCCCACCCGCTCCGGCGCCCGCCCCTCGGCCTCCAGCACGATCCCCTCGCCCGCCAGCACGGCCAGCGAGCGATCAATCGCCGGGAAGAGCGAGAACGGACCGTCCTCGCTCACCCCCGCCATGCTGATGCGCCACAGGAAGGCGTCGAGGCCGGCACCTTCGGGAAAGACGGCGATCTCGGTGGTCGAGCCGCCGCCATTCTTCCACGGCATGACGCGATGATCGGCGGCCCGCAGGATCTGCATCGGCGTCGCCCCCGTCTCAGCCGAGAATGCCGGGCAGGTCGAGCTGATGCTCCTTCGCGCACTCGATCGCGATCTCGTAGCCGGCATCGGCATGGCGCATGACGCCGGTCGCCGGATCGTTCCACAGCACACGGGCGATGCGGGCATCGGCCTCGTGGGTGCCGTCGCAGCAGATCACCATGCCGGAATGCTGCGAGAAGCCCATGCCGACGCCGCCACCATGGTGCAGCGATACCCAGGTCGCGCCCGAGGCGGTGTTGAGCAGCGCGTTGAGCAGCGGCCAGTCGGACACCGCGTCCGAGCCGTCCTTCATCGCCTCGGTCTCGCGGTTCGGCGAGGCGACCGAACCGCTGTCCAGATGATCGCGGCCGATGACGATGGGCGCCTTCAGCTCGCCCTTGCGCACCATCTCGTTGAAGGCGAGGCCGAGCCGGTGGCGATCGCCAAGGCCCACCCAGCAGATGCGCGCCGGCAGGCCCTGGAAGTGGATACGCTCCCGCGCCATGTCCAGCCAGTTGTGCAGGTGGGCGTTGTCGGGAATGAGTTCCTTCACCTTGGCATCGGTCCTGTAGATGTCTTCCGGGTCGCCCGAGAGCGCCGCCCAGCGGAACGGACCGATGCCGCGGCAGAACAGCGGGCGGATATAGGCGGGCACGAAGCCGGGGAAGTCGAAGGCGTTCGTCACGCCCTCCTCCAGCGCCATCTGGCGGATATTGTTGCCGTAATCGACGGTGGGAATGCCGGCATGGAAGAAGTCGAGCATCGCCTTCACATGCACCGCCATCGAGGCCTTGGCCGCCTTGGTGACGCCAGCGGGATCGCTGATCTTGCGGTCCTCCCACTCGGCCAGCGTCCAGCCGATGGGCAGGTAGCCATTGACCGGATCATGGGCCGATGTCTGGTCGGTGACGATGTCCGGCTTCACGCCGCGCCGCACCAGTTCGGGCAGCACCTCGGCCGTGTTGCCGAGCAGGCCGACGGAGAGCGGCTTGCCCTCGGCGCAGGACGTCTCGATCATCATCAGCGCCTCGTCGAGGCTGGTGGTCGACACGTCGAGATAGCCCGTGCGCAGGCGGAAATCGATCGAGGACGGCCGGCACTCGATGGCGAGGCAGCTCGCCCCCGCCATGGTGGCGGCCAGCGGCTGCGCGCCGCCCATGCCCCCGAGACCACCGGTGAGGATCCACTTGCCGGTGAGCGAGCCGCCGAAATGCTGCTGGCCCATCTCCACGAAGGTCTCGTAGGTGCCCTGCACGATGCCCTGCGCGCCGATATAGATCCACGAACCCGCGGTCATCTGGCCATACATGGCCAGCCCCTTCTTATCGAGCTCGTTGAAATGCTCCCAGGTCGCCCAGCGCGGCACGAGATTGGAATTGGCGATCAGCACCCGCGGCGCGTCCTTGTGGGTGCGGAACACACCCACCGGCTTGCCCGACTGCACCAGAAGGGTCTGGTCGTCCTCCAGCGTCTTCAGCGTCGCGACGATCTTGTCGTAGCTCTCCCAGTTGCGCGCGGCGCGGCCGATGCCGCCATAGACCACGAGTTCGCCGGGCTTCTCCGCGACATCGGGGTCGAGATTGTTCATCAGCATGCGCAGCGGCGCCTCGGTCAGCCAGCTCTTCGCGTTGAGCGTGGTGCCATGGGGCGCGCGGATGACGCGGCTATTGTCGATGCGGGACATGATGGCTCTCCTCAGGCGTGCGAGCGTGCGAAGGCGAGGCACGCTGTGAGAATGTCGGTCAGCGCCGCGCGGGCGGGCGCGGCATAGGCGGGGTCGAAGGCGCTCGGCCAGTTGGTTGAGTCCACCGGCCCCAGCGTCTCGGGCATGTAGGTGCGGCAGGCGAGTTCCATCTGCACGGCATGCACGCCGCGTTCCGGCGCGCCATAGTGACGGGTGATGTAGCCGCCCTTGAACCGTCCATTGGACACGCGGGAGAAATCCGTCGCGTCGCAGATCGCCTCGATCCTGGCGAGCAGGTCCGGCGCGCAGCTCATCCCGGAATTGGTGCCGAGATTGAGGTTGGGCAGCGTGCCCTCGAACAGGCGGGGAATGACCGAGCGGATCGAATGGCAGTCATACAGAACGACCGTGCCATGCGTGGCGCGGGCATGCGCGATCTCGGCCGCGAGCGCGGCGTGGTAGGGGTCGAAATAGGCCGCGCGGCGGGTGGCGACATCCGGCCCCTTGCCGTCGCGGTAGAGCGGTTCGCCGTCGAAGGTTGTGGTCGGGCACAGCTCGGTCGTCGCCTGCCCGGGATAGAGCGAGACCCCGGAAGGATCGCGGTTCACGTCGATCGCGGTGCGGGAGATGGACGTGCGCACCACGCTCGCACCGAGCCCCGCGGCGAAGTCGTACAGCGTCTCGATCCACCAGTCGCAATCCTTGCGGGCGAGCCAGGGCGAGACGAGATCATCGGCGATGTCCTCGGGAATGTCGGTGCCGGTATGCGGCAGCGAAAGCACCAGCGGCGCGCTGCCGCGAAGGACGGTGAGGAAGGACGGGTGGGTCATGCGCGAGGCTCCCGGCAGGAGCGGCAAAGCCCCCTCTCCCCATCGGGGAGAGGGGTGGGGTGAGAGACCTTCGACGCTCCGCGAGCGTGCGCCCCCTCTCCCGGCGCTTCGCGCCGACATCTCCCCCACGGGGAGAGGTTAAGATGGCCCGTGCGAGGAAGCATCGCGTACATCTCCCTCACTCCCCCGAAATGGCCGGCAGCAGGTCTGCCGCCAACTCTGCGATGACGCCGGAACGCACCAGCGCGTTCGCCGCTTCCATGTCGGGCGAGAAATGCCGGTCCTCGTCGAGATGGGGCACCTCGGCCCGCAGCCTCTCCCGCACCGTCTCCAGCACCGGCGAGGAGGCGAGCGGGGCGTGAAAATCGCAGCCCTGCGCGCTCGCCAGCAATTCGATGCCGATCACGGCAATGGCGTTCTCGACCATCGCCAGCAGCCGGCGTGCGCCATGGGCGGCCATGGACACATGGTCTTCCTGGTTGGCCGAGGTGGGGATGGAATCGACGCTGGCGGGATAGGCCCGCTGCTTGTTCTCGGAGACCAGCGCCGCCGCCGTCACCTGCGGGATCATGAAGCCGGAATTCAGCCCCGGCCGCGGGGTGAGGAAGGCCGGCATGCCCGACAGCGCGGGATCCACCAGCATGGCGATGCGCCGTTCCGCCAGCGAACCGATCTCGCACACCGCGAGGGCGATCATGTCGGCGGCGAAGGCCACCGGCTCGGCATGGAAGTTACCGCCCGAGAGCGCCTCATGCGCGCCCGCCCCGCTCTCGTCCACGAAGATCAGCGGATTGTCGGAGACACCGTTCGCCTCGGTGGCGAGCGTGGTCGCGGCCTGGCGCAGCACGTCGAGCGCGGCGCCCATCACCTGCGGCTGGCAGCGCAGGCAATAGGGGTCCTGCACCCGCTCGTCGCCCACCAGATGCGAGGCGCGGATGGCCGAACCGTTCATCAGGGCACGCAGCGCCTCCGCCGTCTCGATCTGGCCGCGATGCTTGCGCAAGCGGTGGATGCGCGGGTCGAACGGCGCGTCCGAGCCGCGCGCGGCATCGGTCGACAGCGCGCCGGTCACCAGCGCGGAGCGGAAGAGGTTCTCCGCCTCGAACAGGCCGGCCAGCGCGTTGGCGGTGGAGAACTGCGTGCCGTTGAGCAGCGCCAGCCCCTCCTTGGGGCCGAGCGTGACCGGGGCGAGCCCGGCGTCACGCAGCGCCGCCTCGGCGGGAAGGCGGGCGCCGTCGACGAAGATCTCGCCCACGCCGATCATGGTCGCGGTCATGTGCGCGAGCGGGGCGAGGTCGCCCGAGGCGCCGACCGAGCCCTGGCAGGGCACCACCGGGGTGAGACCCCGGGCGAGCATGGCTTCCAGCAGCGCCAGCGTCGTGGGCTGGATGCCCGAGGCGCCCTGCGCGAGGCTGGCGAGCTTGAGCGCCATCATCAGCCGCGCCACCGGCACCGGCATGGGTTCGCCCACGCCCGCCGCATGCGACAGCACGATGTTGCGCTGGAGGGTGGCGAGGTCGGCGTCGCCAATGCGCACCGTGGCCAGCTTGCCGAAGCCGGTATTGATGCCGTAGACGGGCTCGCCCTTGGCGAGGATGGCCGCCACCGCCCGGGCCGAGCGCTCCACGCCCGGCAGGCAGGCGGGATCGAGACTGGCGCGGGCGCCCTTGTAGATCGCCCGCCACTGGCGGAGCGAGACATGGCCGGGATTCAGGACGATGTCGGTCATTTGCCTCTCCAGACGCGGGCGTGAAGCGGGTTGAATCCCATGCGGTAGACCAGTTCGGCCGGGCGCTCGATGTCCCAGACCGCGAGGTCGCAGCTCTTGCCGGCCTCCAGCGTGCCGGTCTCGCCGAGCCGGCCCAGCGCCCGCGCGGCCTCGCGCGTCACACCGGCAATGCACTCGTCCACCGTCAGGCGAAACAGGGTCGCGCCCATGTTCATGGTCAGCAGCAGCGAGGTCAGCGGCGAGGTGCCGGGATTGCAGTCGGTGGCCAGCGCGAGGTGGGTGCCGTGCCGGCGGAACAGGTCGACGGGCGGAACCTTGGTCTCGCGAATGAAATAGAACGCGCCCGGCAGCAGCACGGCCACCGTGCCGGCACCGGCCATGGCGGCGGCGCCTTCCTCGTCCGTGTGCTCCACATGATCGGCCGAGAGCGCGCCGAACTGCGCCGCCAGCTTTGCCCCGTGCAGGTTCGACAACTGGTCGGCATGCAGTTTCACCGGCAGCCCGAGCGCCTTGGCGGCGGTGAACACGCGCGCCACCTGCTCGGGCGAGAAGGCCAGCCCCTCGCAGAAGGCGTCCACCGCGTCGGCCAGCCCGGCTTGCGCGATCTCCGGCAGCAGGGCGATGACGTCGTCGATATAGCCGTCCTTGTCGCCCTTCGCCTCCGGCGGCAGGGCATGGGCGCCGAGATAGGTGGTCGTGACCGAGACCGGCCGCGCCGCGCCCAGCGCCCGCGCCGCCCGCAGGCTGGCGAGTTCGGCCGCGCGGGACAGGCCATAGCCCGATTTCACCTCAAGCGTGGTGACACCCTCGGCGATCAGCGCATCGAGCCGGGGCAGCGCGAGGGCGACCAGCTGCTCTTCGCTCGCCGCGCGCGTCGCCGCCATGGTGGAGACAATGCCCCCGCCGGCCCGGGCGATCTCCTCATAGGAGGCACCGGCAAGCCGCATCTCGAATTCATGCGCCCGGTTGCCGCCGAAGATAAGATGGGTATGGCAGTCGATCAGCCCGGGCGTGATCCAGCGGCCCTCGACATCCACCACCTCGTCCGGCGCGAAATCCGGCGCGTCCGACGCGGGGCCGACATGAACGATGCGCCCGTCGCGGCTGGCGATGACGCCATCCTCGATGACGCCGAGCCCCTCGCGCGACGGCGCCAGCGTAGCCAGCCGCGCCCCCCGCCATACACGATCGCAGCGCATGGACCCATCCTTCGGCGTGTGGTGACAAGACATCGATTAATGTCTATACATAATCGCATGATGACGAACTTGTCCATAGCCCTCGGGAGCGATGCCGCCATGACCCGCCTCTGGTTCGAAAACGCTTTTCTGGCAGATGGTTGGGCAAGGAACGTGAGGCTCGACATCGCGCAGGGTCGCCTCATCGGCATCACCCGCGATGTCGCCCCCGATGGCGCGGACGAGCGCCATGCCCTCGCCCTGCCCGGCCTGCCGAACCTGCACAGCCACGCCTTCCAGCGCTCTTTCGCCGGCGGGGCGGAAGTGCGCGGGCCGAGCGGCGACAGTTTCTGGACCTGGCGCGAAGCGATGTACCGGGCGGTGGACCGGCTCGATCCCGACGAGGTCGAGGCCATTGCCGCGCAGGCCTATGTCGAGATGCTGGAAGCCGGCTTCACCCGCGTCGGCGAGTTCCACTATCTCCACCATGACCGCGACGGCGGAGCCTATGCCGATTGCGGCGAACTGAGCCAGCGAATCGCGGCCGCCGCGAACGAGACCGGCATCGCCCTCACCCTGCTGCCGGTGTTCTACGCCCATGGCGGCTTCGGCGGGCAGGCGCCCACGCACGGCCAGCGCCGCTTCATCAACGATATCGAGAGCTTCGGCCGGCTGATGGAATCGGCCCGCCGCGCCGTCTCCGCCCTGCCCGACGCGGTGCTCGGCATCGCCCCGCACAGCCTGCGCGCCGCAACGGTGGCGGAGATCGCCGCCATCCTGCCGCTCGCGCAGGGCGGGCCGGTGCATATCCATGTCGCCGAGCAGACCCGCGAGGTGGAGGATTGCCTCGCCTGGGCCGGCAGGCGGCCGGTCGAGTACCTGCTCGACAATGCCGACGTCGATGCGCGCTGGTGCCTGATCCACGCCACCCACATGAGCGAGGCGGAGACGCTCGCCATGGCGCGAAGCGGCGCGGTGGCGGGGCTCTGCCCGATCACCGAGGCCAACCTGGGCGATGGCATTTTCCCGGCCCCCGCTTTCATCGCGGCCGGCGGCGCCTATGGCGTGGGCTCGGATTCCAATGTGCAGATCGACGCCGCCGGTGAATTGCGCCTGCTGGAATATTCGCAGCGCCTTGCCCTGCGCGCGCGCAACGTGCTGGCCATGAGCGAGGGCCGCTCGACGGGCGAGGCGCTGTTCGCCGCCGCGCTCTCGGGTGGCGCGCAGGCGCTGCAGGGAGCGAGCGGCCTCGCCATCGGCGCACCGGCCGATATTGTCAGCCTCGACGCCGCCCATCCGTCCCTCACTGGGCGCACCGGCGCGGCGCGGCTCGACGGCTGGATCTTCGCCGTGGCGGGAAATGCCGTTGACTGCGTCTGGCGCCGTGGTGAAAAGCTGGTGGCGGGCGGCAGGCATCGGGCGCGCGACAGCGTCAGCGCGCGTTTCCGCGCTGCCCTCGACAGGATCGCCGGGTGAGGGAGTTTTCGATGGCGCCGCAATTCTTCATGATTCCCGGCGCACCGACGCCGGTCGCGCCCTTCAGCCACGCCGTCGAGGCGGATGGCTGGGTGTTCGTCACCGGCCAGATGCCGACCTGGCCGGACGATGATTCCCGCCCGCTACCCGAGGGCGCCGAGGCCCAGACCCGCCGCGTGATGGACAATCTGGTCATCGTGCTGGCAGGGCTGGGGCTGGATCTGTCCCATGTCGTGCAGGCGCGGGTCTATCTCACCGAGTTCAAGCGGGATTACCCCGAGATGAACACGGCCTATGCCTCGTATTTCCCCGAGAATCGCCGGCCGGCCCGCACCTGCGTGGGCGTCACCGGCCTCGCCCGCGATGCGCTGGTGGAGATCGATTTCATCGCCCGCCGGCCGGACTGACACGCCGGACCGACGCGAACGGGACAAGGCAGCGCCGCACGGCACCGCCTTGTCCTTTTGCCCGGCGCGGAAACCGGCGTCAGACCACTTTCACGTCCAGTGTGCCGACCCCGTCGACGCCGCCTTCCAGATGGTCGCCGCGCACGATGGCGCCCACTCCGGCCGGCGTGCCGGACATGATGATGTCGCCGGCCTTCAGCTCGAACAGGCCGGAGAGGTAGGAGATCATCTCCGGCACCTTCCAGATCATCTGGTTGAGGTCGCCGCTCTGGCGCAGCGCGCCATTGACCTTGAGCCACACCTTGCCGCTCGCGGGATGGCCGATCTTCGCGGCCGGCACCAGCGCCGAGGACGGGGCGGAGGCCTCGAAGGCCTTGCCCACTTCCCACGGACGGCCCAGTTTCTTGGCCTCGCCCTGCAGGTCGCGGCGGGTCATGTCGAGCCCGATGCCGTAGCCCCACACATGCTCCAGCGCCTTCTCGACCGGGATGTTGATCCCGCCCTTGCCGATGGCGACAAGCATCTCAAGCTCGTAATGCACATCGCTCGACTTGTCGGGATAGGGGAAGGTGCCGTTGGTGATGACGTTGTCGGGGTTCTTCTGGAAGAAGAAGGGCGGCTCCTTGTCGGGATCGTGCCCCATCTCTATGGCGTGCTCGGCATAGTTGCGGCCGACGCAATAGATGCGATGGATGGGGAACAGCTTGTCCGAGCCCTCGACGGGCAGCGTCGGAATGCCGGGCGGCGAGATCACGTAGTGGGTGTCGATAGGCGCGTTCATCAGCGTACTCCAGCGTAATAGTCGACGCGTTTCTCTAGGGATTCGATAAGGCCCGACAGCAGCATAGCTGCCGCGAACAGGATGATGGTAAGGGCCCAGAAATTCTCCATGTCGAAGTTGCGCGAGTAGAGCTCGAACAATTCGCCATAGCCGAGGATCGAGACCAGCAGCTGCCCGATCACCACGCCCTTCACGCCACGGATGACGCCAAGGCGGATGCCGGCGAGAATCTCCGGCAGTGCCGACAGCAGGATGATCCGGAAATAGAGGGCGAAGCGTGAGGCGCCGTAGCTGCGGCCCATCTCGATCAGCGAGGGCGGCACGCCCTGGATGCCGGCGCGCGTATCGAGCACGATGATCCACACCGCGAACAGGAACACGGTGACGACCACCGTCGTCTCGCCCATGCCGAACAGGATCATCAGCACCGGCACCAGCGCCGAGAGCGGCGCCGAGACGAAGATGTTGACCCAGATGCCGAGCAGGTTGTCGGCGGCGACCGAGCGCCCCATCAGCACGCCGATCGCCACGCCGACAAGGATGGCGAGCGCCATGCCGACAAGGAAGCTGTTCAGCGTGGTGATCGCCGCCGCCTGCCAGGTGCCGGTCTGCACCAGCGCCACGGCGGCCACGAGGACATCGGAGAGCGGAGGAATGAGGAACAGCGCACCCGAGCGCCCGACCAGTTCCCAGATGGCGCACCAGACGATGAGCGAGGCCATCATCGGCACGCGATAGCCGAACAATTTCATGCCGCCCTCCTAGAACGTTTCAGTGCTTCGCAGAGATATTGAAACGTTCTATGCTTTTGTCTGTACGCATTTTCTTCACGCGAACCGGTATCCACTTCGCTCGAAAATGCTCTAATCCACATAGCGCTTCAGCCCCTGCCAGATCTCCTCGACCGTATCGAGATAGGACTGATCGCGGCGGATGGCGTCCGGCGAGGCCGAGCGGTCGATTTCCGGCTCGATGATCTGGGAAATGCGGCCGGGACGGCGGGAGAGGATGACGATGCGGTCCGAGCAATAGACCGCCTCCTCGATCGAGTGGGTGACGAAGATGAAGGTCTTCTTCTCCTTCTCGACGAGGCTGAGCAGGTCTTCCTGGAACTTGCGCCGGTTCTGCTCGTCCACCGCCGAGAACGGCTCGTCGAGCAGCAGCACGTCCGCATTCACCGCGAAGGCGCGGGCGAGGCCGACGCGCTGGCGCATGCCGCCCGAGAGTTCGTGCGGGTATTTGCTCTCGAAACCGGTCAGCCCCACCTCGGCGATGTATTTCGCCGCGATGGCCTGCCGCTCGTCCCGGCCCATGCCCTTCAGCTCAAGGCCGAAGGCGACGTTGCGCATCACCGTGGCCCAGGGCATCAGCGCGAAATCCTGGAACACGAAGGCCCGCTCCGGGCCGGGGCCGGTGACGACCTGGCCGTTGACGCGGATCTCGCCCGCCGTCGCCGGGATCAGGCCGGCTATGATCTTGAGCAGCGTGGTCTTGCCGCAGCCGGAGGGGCCGAGCAGCGTGGTGAGCTTGCCGCGGGGGAAATCGAGGTCGATGGCGCGCAGCGCCTCCACCTCGCTATAGAGCTTGGAGATGCCGCGCACCTCGACGGCCACGTCGGAGCCGGCAAGGCGGGTGGCGGCAGCGGTCGCCTGGGCGGTGATGTTGCGCATGGGTCAGGTCCTCCGCTTCTCGGGGCGCAGCACGCGCAGCTCGAAGGCTTCCAGCGCGGCCAGCGTCAGCGTCGACACAAGGATGATGGAGACCACGGCCGCGTACATTTCCGGGTAGTCCGCCACCGAGCGGTGATAGGTGATGAGATCGCCGATGCCGGTCGGGGTGATCAGCAGTTCCGCCAGGATCACGCCGATGAAACCGGCGGCCAGCCCGAGCCGCAGGCCGGCAAAGATAACCGGCGAGGCATCGGGAATGATGATCTTGGTGATGCGCTGCCAACGCGTGCCCTGGAACGAGACGCACATCGCCACCAATGACGGATTGGCATTTCGCACCGCCTTGTAGCCGTTCAGCGCGATGACCGGCAGCGCCAGCATGATGACCGCCAGCGTCTTGGCCATGAGCCCGATGCCGTACACGAAGGTGATGAGCGGAATCAGCGCCGCCATCGGCGCGGCCTGCAGCACGATGAATACCGGCGCGACCAGCCATTCGGCAAAGCGCGACAGCCCCATCACGATACCCACCCCGACGCCGACCACCGCGGAGATGGCGATGCCGATGACGAGCGGCTGCAGCGTCTGCGCATAGGCCGCCACGAAGGCGCCGTTGAACAGCATGGTGAGGAAGGCGCGCAGGGTCTCCAGAAAGGTCGGGAAGGCGAAGCTGATCGGAACGCGACCGGCAATCTCCCAGACGAGGAAGAAAAGGCCGATCGACGCCGTCCGCCAGAGCGCCGTGCGATGCTCCGAGAGCTTCCTCCACAGGAAGGAAGCCTCGGTGCTGGGGAGGGCTCGTGGCGAGCCCTTCACATGCAGGGGCAACGACATGCTCCCGGCCTCAGTTCGTGCCGACCTTGCCGAGCACGCGGTTCAGCGGCTCCAGCGACCAGAACTCCTCGATCTTGAGGCTCGCGGGCTGGCCGGTGAGCTGGCCCGACAGCGTGTAGAAGGCGAAGTCGTCCTTGGCCGCCGCCTCGCCGCCGCCATTGAGCGGGAATGCCTTGCCCTCCGCGAGTTCGGTGAAATAGGGCACGATGCTCTTCGCCTGGTCGGCCGGCAGGTCGGGCAGCAGATTGTACTTGGCGCGCCATTCGGCGACGACCGCCGGGTTCTTCGTCACCTCGCGCCAGGTGGTGAGGACGGATTCGACGATGATGTCGACCTCCTTCTGGTTCTTGTCGAGGAAGTCCTGCCGGGCGAACAGCGCCTCGTCCGTCGCGTTGACGCCATCCATCGGCAGCACGATGAACTTGCCGGGCGCCTTCTCCTCCAGCAGGCGGCGGCCGGCGGCATCGACGATGCTGGCCTTCACATTGCCCTGGATGAGCGCGCCCGCACGCACCTCGGAACCGGGGATGTAGCTGATCTTGGAGAACTTTATGCCCTGCTTGTCCTCCATAAGCCGCATGATCGCCTCGGTGCCCGAGCCGCGCGAATGGACCGCCACCTCCTGGCCGTCGAGGTCCTTCCAGGTCTTGTAGGACGCGGCGTTGACCACGGGGTAGAAGCGCAGCGTCGAAAGCTGGAGGAAGAGGCGCACCGGTACCTTCACCTTCTGGATGAGGGCATAGGGACCACCGACGCCGATATCCGCCTGCCCGCTCACCACCGCCTGCGCGGCGATGTCCTCGGACTTCAGATAGGTCATCTCGATCTCGACACCCTTCTGCCGGGCCAGTTCGAAGGCCGCGAGCAGATGCAGGTTTTCCACGCTGGCGATGTCGCCATAAGCGACCCGCACCTTCGCTTCCGCCGAGGGCGCGAAGGCGATGACGGCGCCGAAGCCGAGCACGGCAGCGGCACCGGACAGGCGGCGAATTCCGGACGTGAGGTTGCTGAGCATTTCATTCTCCCTGGTTCCGCGTGGTTTTTCCCACGGCTGGCCCAACTGGCGAGGTTGGATACCAATTTATCTTTGGTTTATATTGGCCCTCTGGTTTGGTCAAGCTCACATGCGCTTGACCAAACGATTCTGGCGTCGCATATATCGAACCAATCTAAACTTTGGTTGAGCCCGCACCCATGCTGACGCCGCCCAGCGATATCCATCCCGAGAAAGGCGTTGTCACGCAGCTGCGCGCCTATCTCGCGCAGTCCGATCTCGCGGAAGACGGCCGCCTGCCGCCCGAGCGCGAACTTGCCTCGGCGCTCGGCGTCTCGCGCGCCGAGCTGCGCAAGGCGCTGGATGTGCTGGAGGCCGAGGGCCAGCTCTGGCGTCATGTCGGCAAGGGCACCTTCATGGGCAGCCGGCCGCTCGACACATTCGCCGACATCGCCGCCCTCGCCCGCCGCAGCAACCCGGCCGAGGTGATGCGCGCGCGAATTGCCATGGAGCCGGAGATCACCCGCGCCGCCGCCTTCACGGCCACCCCCGCCGATATCTCGGAAATGCGCCTGTGCCTGGCCCGCTCGCGACAGGCGGAGACCTGGCGGCAATATGAGGGCTGGGACACGCGGCTTCACCGCACCATCGCCGAGGCCACGCAGAACAGCCTGCTGCTCGGCCTGTTCGATACGCTCAACGCCGTGCGGCGTGCGGTGACATGGGGCCGGCTGCGCTCCGTGCCGGTGCGCCCGCTGCCCAGTCACCACAGCTTCGCCGAGCATGAAGCCATCGTCGACGCCATCGAGCATCGCGACATGGCCGGCGCGGCGAGCGCCATGCGCGCTCACCTGATGACGGTGGAGCGCAAGCTGATGGAAAAGCAGATGCGCGCCGCCGGCGAAGGCTGACATCCGCGGGTGCTTGCGCCAGCGCAACGACGCAGCCTTCCGCGCGCCCCTACGGTGCCGGGAGAGCCGGAGCGTGAAAGGCTCGGAGATGACAGGTGGCCGCGCACGCGGCAGGCTGCTCGCTTCAGTGCGGCGCCCTGCCAGTCGCACGGTCGTCGCATCGCCGGCCGACATTCGACCCGAGCAGGGCCTAGAAGAAAGGACGGGCGATGAGCGAGGCGCTTTTCGTCGTCAATGCCGGCAGTTCAAGCATCAAGTTCAAGCTCTACCGCATCATCGGTGAGGACATTGCCCCGTTGATCGCCGGAGCGCTCGACGGCATCGGCACCCAGCCGAAGCTGAAGGCGACGGATGCGGACGGCGCGGTGCTGGTCGAGCGCGGCTTCACGCCCGAGAAAATCGCCAGACCCTCCGATGCCCAGCACGCCATCGGCGACTGGCTCGCCCCGCTCCTCGCCGACCACCAGCTCATCGGCGTGGGACACCGCGTGGTGCATGGCGGGCCGCATTACGCGCACCCGGTTCTGGTCGACGATACGGTGCTGGCCACGCTGGAGAGCTTCATTCCGCTGGCGCCGCTGCACCAGCTCACCAATCTCGATCCGATTCGCGTGCTCCGCGCACGCCGGCCCGACCTGCCGCAGGTCGCCTGCTTCGACACCGCTTTCCACCGCGGTCATCCCGAACTGGCCGACCGATTTGCCATCCCGCGCGCGCTGTATGATGACGGCGTGCGTCGCTATGGCTTTCACGGCCTGTCCTACGAATATGTCTCCGGCCGGCTGCGCAATATCGCTCCCGATCTGGCCGCGGGGCGCGTGGTGATCGCGCATCTGGGCTCGGGCGCCTCGGCCTGCGCGTTGCTGGACGGGCGGAGCATGGAATCCACCATGGGGTTCACCGCGCTCGACGGCCTGCCCATGGGCACGCGCTGCGGCGCGCTGGACGCTGGCGTCGTGCTGCATCTCATCGAGCAGAAGGGCATGAGTCCGGCCGAGGTCGGCCACATGCTCTATCATGATAGCGGGCTGCGTGGCCTCTCCGGCATCAGCAGCGACATGCGCGAATTGCTGGCCTCACCGGAGCCCGCCGCCGCTCTCGCGGTGGATTATTTCACGCTGCATGTCGCGCAGGCCGTCGCCCGGCTATCCGTCACGCTCGGCGGGCTCGACGCGCTGGTCTTCACGGCCGGCATCGGCGAACACGCGCCGCCGATCCGCGCGCGAATCGTGGCGCGTCTGGCGGTGCTCGGCCTTGCCCTCGACGAGGCCGCCAATGCCGCCGACGCGATCGAGATCCACGCGCGCGACAGCCACGCCCGCATCTTCGTGCTGCCGACCGACGAGGAGCGCATGATCGGCCTGCACACGCTCAAGCTGCTGCGCCCGGCCTGAACGCGTGCCGGGCGTCGCGGACCGAACAGCCTATTGCGAGGGGTGAAGGTAGGCCTTGTACTCCGACTCGATCTGCTTGCGCCGTGCCGGGTTCAGCGTGTTGGCCACCATGGACCAGTTCATCTGGTAGCCCTGCAGCACGTCCGCCCGCGTCGCGAAATCCAGTTCGAAGAAATAGCGCCGCTTCTGGTCCGCGCTGGCCGCGTCCCAGACAATGGGCATGAACGTAAGCCGCCACCGCAGGTTGTGATATTCACGTGGTGCGGTGAGGCTGGACATCTCCCAACCGGCCAGCGCGAGGTCCGGCCGCGACATGGCGAGCCCGGCGGCAGCAACATCCTCCCAGGCATTTGCCGAGACCGGGTCGATCTTCAGCACCCCGACTGCCGCTTTCATGTTCTCCGGCGCCGTCAGCGACAAGCTCCGGGTGAAATGCGCGTAATACACGCGCGCGCGATTGCGCACCCCGGGCGTATCGCGCCACTCGGCGAAAGATGCGCGCCAGGCCGGGAAGGTGCTGAAATAAGGCGTGCCGGCATATTTGGAGCTGAGCAGTGCGCTCGCCGCATATTGCAGCTGGCTGAACCTGAACAGCTGCACGCCTTCATAGACGAGGCCGGCGCCGGCGGCGAACAGGAACAGCGACAGCACCAGCCCTGCCGGCCGCAGCGCAACAGGAACCGACTGCGCGCTCATCCGACGTAGTATTTCTTGTAATAGGCGGAGGAGTAATAGGAATACCGGCCATATTTCGGCGTGCGGCGCAGATCGACCATGTTGAAGGCGATGCCGCAAACCTTGCGGTCACCGGCCAGCCGCTCCAGCGAATGGCGCACGAACTCACGCGCGGTCGAGTTCCAGCGCACGACGAAGACCAGCTTGTCGGCTATCGGCGCCAGGACGGCGGCGTCGACAACCGGCCCGATCGGGGGGGCGTCGAGCACGATCAGGTCGAAGCTCTGGCGCAGCTGCTCCACCAGGCTCTGCATGCGCCCGGAACTCAGCAGGTCCGGAGGGCTCTGCGTCTTGGCACCGGAGCCCAGAACATAGAGACCGGAAGACTTGTCACGATAGAGAATGCCCTCGGACGATGCGGTCTGGGCCAGCAGTTCGACCAGGCCGGCGCGCTCGGTGAGGCCGAATTGCTGCGACACCGAGGGGCGACGCAGGTCGCAGTCGATCAGCAGGACCCGCTTGCCCGATGTCGCCGCCGACACGGCCAGCGCAATCGCCAGCGAGGTCTTGCCTTCGCCGGGCGAGGCCGAGGTCAGTTCGATAACCTGTGGCGGATTGTCAACATCCGACATCTGCACGCCGGCGCGCAGGCTGCGTACCGATTCACTGAAGCGCGACAGCGGTTTGCTGATGAGATAATCGAGCACCGGCACACTGTCCTTGCCCTTCTCGCCCGACAGATCCACCCACTCGATGGAGGAGAGCACCGGCAGGCCGGTCGACTCCTCCACCTGGCGCGGACTGTTGAAGCCCGCATTGAGCATTTCCATCAGCAGAGCGATGCCGATGCCCGCCATCACGCCCAGCAGGCCGCCAACGGCGACCAGGATCTTCTTCTTCGGGAAGGACGGCGCGGAACTCACCACGGCCGGCGTGATGATGCGCGCGTCCTGGATCGTCACCTCGGATTGCTCGCTGGTCAGCTTGGCCTGACCGAGGAACGTCTCGTAAAGTGTCCGGTTGGCGTCCGCGTCGCGCTCAAGCTCACGCAGGTGCACGGTGAGCGCGTTGTCCGCCGTCGTCTGGCCGGAAACCGCCGCGACATTCGCCGACATGGCATCGGCACGGCTCTTGGCCACCTCATAGTCATTCTTGAGATTGGCGACGATGCGGGAAATTTCCCCGGTGATCAGCCGCTCGATCTCGCGCCGCTCCGCCCGCACATTGACCACGAGCGGATGGCGCTCCCCATAACGCGACACGAGGTCCGCCTCGCGCGCGGAGGTTGCGGCCAGCCGGCCGCGCAGGTCGCTGATGACCCCGGACGACATCACATCGGGAATGGCCTCAACCTTGCCCCCGCTGGCCATCAGCTGGCGCGCCTGCTCGTATTTCGCGAGCTTTCCGGCAGCCTCGGTCTGAATCTGCACCAGCTCCGCATTGACCTCGGACAGCTGCTGCTCGTTCAGCGTGCGGGAATCGACGGAGACAAGGTTGTTGTCGCTGCGGAACTTCTGCACCGCCTGTTCCGACTTGCGCAGCCCCTCGCGCAGCGACTGGAGGCGATCGGACAGCCAGGACGAGGCCCGGCGGGCGGCCTCGTAGCGGTTTTCCAACTGGTCGACGATGTAGGCATCGGCGATAGCGTTGGCCAGGTTGGACGCCTTTTGCGGGCTGATCGAGGTGACGGACACCGACAGGATGGGGGTGCGCGTCACGCGCTCCACCGTCAACGCTGCGCGTAGCCGCGCCACCGTGTCGCGGATCGCGGGTGAGATATCGCCCTTGGCGGCGACGTTGGCGCCCGGCGAATCGGCAAGCGATGCGCGGGTAGCCGGCGCGAAGCCGAGCCATCCGCGCATCGTGTCGAACCACGAGCGCGCGACAGGACGTTCGCCGAATTCGGGATCCTGGATCAGATTCTCGCGCTCGACCACCCGCTTGAGAAAGTTGAGCGAGGTGAGGATGGCGATCTGGCTATCGACCATGGTCGAATCGCGCTGCTCCTCCGCTCCCATGATCGCGACGCCGAGATTGTTGCGCGAGGAGGAATCAAGCAGAATCTGCGCCGTGCTCGTAAAGCGGGGCGTCAATGAATAACTGATGACGACGGCAACTATGACGAAAGTCGAAGCAATTGCGACAATCAGCAACCAGCGACGAAGAGCGAAATCGACAATATGATGAAAATCGAAACTCTCGCTGTCCTCTTGTTTCGCCACGCCCGCAATTTGTCCGTGCATCTCGACTTCTCTGAACGTCCACAGATCGGACTCGACCCTACGCGGCGCGTATGGCACGCTTAAGTCGACTCTCAGTTTGCATTATACTCGGTAGGGCTGCGATTCCTAGAGACGCCCTTGGGCGCCGATGCTAGAATTTTGTTCGTGCACGGGCGATCGCCGGCGAGACGCGGGGCAGGAATCCAGATCAGGTTCTGTTAGCCAGGCAGTAATTCCGTGCGCAAACGTGCTTTGGTCTAACAAGGTAATATAATGTTATTTCCGAGCGTAAGAGAGCTTGCCCCGTCCCGGAAGGCGATATCCACCACGCGACGGGCATTACTCATCATGATGGTCGGCTCCGCCGTGGCAGGCTGTGCCGGAACGCCCGGAGCCCCTCCCCCTGCGGCCGCTTCCGAAACCCCGCCAGAATACGTGCTCGGCACCGGCGACCGCATCCGCGTCACCGTCTTCAACGAGGAGAGCCTGTCCGGCGAGTTCGAGATCGACGCCTCCGGCGTCATTTCAATTCCGCTGATCGGCAATATCAAGGCTGCCGGCAAGACACCCCGGCAGGTCGAGCAGGATATTCGTGGCCAGCTCGCCTCCGGCTATATGCGCGACCCGCGCGTGAATGTCGAAGTGCTGAAATACCGCCCCTTCTACATCATCGGCGAAGTGACCAAGGCGGGCGAGTACGATTACCGAAACGGCATGAACCTGCTCAGCGCCGTGGCCGTGGCGGGCGGCTTCACCTACCGGGCCAATGACCAGACGGTGTATATCCGTCGCGCCGGGCAGACGCAGGAAAATTCCTATCCCGCGACCACGACGACGATGATCTATCCGGGCGACATCATCCGGGTGCCGGAACGGCTGTTCTGAGCCTACCCCTCCCCGCGTTGGGCACCGATCCGGCGAATTCCGGCGCGGTGTCACCCGGCAGGGGCCCCCACCCCGGCGCGGCGAGATCCGCCCGCGCCGGCAGTCGTCCGGTCACCGCCAGTGCTCCCGCGCCGGGCGCGCATTCGGGCAACTCAAACGGCGTAGATAAACGTGCGGATCAGGCGAGCCGAACAGCGCGCGCGCTGGCGCCGCGGATGGTGAGGACTGCCGTTCCGATGCCCCCGTTCTGGTGAAGGCCTCCCCGATCCGTTGCCACGCGGGCGCTTCGCGCGAACCGGAATCGGCCGACAGGCGACTAGCGGCTGGTATCGAGCCGCCGGCTCCAGCTCTGCGCCAGTCCCGCGCCGAGCAGGGCCGCGAAGGTGAGCGTCACCGCCTGGATCTGCAGGCTGAAATCCAGTGTCGCGTGCGCCAGCACGAGGGCACTCGCCGCCAGGGTGATCAGGCTGACCATCGGCAATGTCTCGCGCCCGAGCGCGTTGCGGATCATCTGCACGAGCAGCCCGCCCAGCAACAACGCGACGGCCAGCGTGGCGGGTAGCCCGAGATCGAACAGCAATTCCACATAGCTGTTATGCGCCTTGTCCCAATGGAAAAGAATGCTGTCCATCAGGTCGTTGGGATCGCGATAGACCGCGAAAACCCGGTCGAAGCTGCCATAGCCGAACCCCGTCCACGGCGCGTCGCGCGCCGCCTCGAAGGCGCGCCGCGCGACGCTCAGGCGCACGCCAACGTCTCCGCTATCCGCCAGCCGGTCGGCGAACAGACCGCCGAAGGACAGTACCAGCGCCGCGATCACCGCCCCCGCCACCGACAGGATGGCAATGGAGACAATCCGCTGCCGCCCCAGGGCCACCGTGGCCACCAGCAGCGTGATCACGCCGAGCAGGCTGGCCACGATGCCGGCCCGCGAACCCGTTCCCAGCAGCGCAACCGTGACCACCATCATCGCCAGGACCAGAACCAGCCCGCGGCGGATCATTGCCTCGACAAAGGCGGCCACCCGCAACGCGATCGGCTGATGCCGACCCCGGCTGGCCCGCTGGGCGACACCGAGCAGCAGCCCGACAATGGCGACCAACCCCATGCCCGCATAGGTCGCATAGCTGTTGCGGTTGACGAAGGTCGAGGTCACCGCATCGCGATAATGCGTCTTCTCGACCCAGAGCATCGTGTCCGGAAAGAACCGCACCTGAAGAATGCCATAGACCGCGTAACCGACGGCAGCGACGGCGAAGGCAACGATGAACAGATGCGCGCGCAGCGTATCGCGGCAGAGTTGCAGCGCCAGGTAGAACGCCGCCGCGCAGGTGAGCAGGCGCACCAGGCCAAGGACGCCCTCATCCGGCGTCGCCGAGATGCGCCCGGTCACCGGGCCGGCATCCGGCACCCGCGCCAGAACCTCCCGCGTCGGCTCCCAGAAAGCGCTGTCCCAGCCGCTCGGCGCCCAGCTGGACACCTGGAAGACGATCCAGCCCGCCAGGCCGACGAAGATCACCGCAGCCCAGGCCACGTGCCTCGCGGCGACCGGGCGCGTTCCCCCGCGTGCGACGACGCCCGCCTCGAACAGCACCAGGATGGAGCCGAACAGCGCCGCGTTGAGGCCCCAGGTCGCGAGATCATTGCTGCCGAACAGGAAGGGAAGCCCTGCCACGGCGAGCGCGAACAGGATCAGAAGGACGTCATCGAACGTCTCACCATACGTTCCCCGCCTCAGGAAGGACGGTCCCGAGCGAGCGCCGCGCGTCAACGGATCCCGGGAATAGCCGGCGGATTCATCGGACCGCCGGCGCCCCGCACGCGTGTTCATGTATGGATGATCCGCACCCGATCGCCCTCGAGCGCGACGCAGGTCAGCCGCCCGGTGAGATAGGCCCCCGTATCGACATTGATCCGGTTGGCCAGCACCTCGGGCTCGATGGCGGGGGTGTGACCATGAACGATTCGACCACCGTGATCGAGGCGCGAATCAACGAACAGGTCACGGATCCACATCAGGTCATCCGGCGCCTGCTGGCTCAGGGGCACGCCGGGGCGTATGCCGGCATGACAGAAGAAGTAGCCGCCAACCGCATGCGACGTCGGACGCTGCCGGATGAAGGCGATGTGCTCCCCCGGCACGCTCGCGAGCACGGCTTCACGCAGCCCGTCCTCACGCCCGGCCATGGAGAAGCCGCGCGCCGAAATGCCGTAGGAGAACAGGGTCTCCACCCCGCCATTGGCGAGCCAGCCATCCCATGGCTGGCTGCGGTCCAGAGCGCCCAGCCACATGGCCTCGTGATTGCCCTTGAGGCAGATCCAGCCGTCGCGATCCGCGCCCGTGATCAGCGCCTCGATGACCCGCCGACTGTCGGGTCCGCGGTCGATATAGTCGCCAAGGAACACGATCTGCGACGAGACGGCATCGCGACGGTCGTGCTCGATCTTGTCGAGCAGCGCGCACATGAGATCATAGCGGCCGTGGATGTCGCCGACCGCGTAGACTCGCACACCGTCCGGAATTCGATAAATCGCCGGACGCGCCGTCACGCGAAAGCGTGAAAAGAACATGACCTATCCGGCCTTCGACATTCCGACGGCATTCTGGCCCGTCATTGGGCAAACATGCCCCATATCAAAACTCCCCGCAAATCGCGGGGAGTTTCAAATTTCAGCGATCATACGGCTTCAGTACGCGAGGCTGATACCGGCCGACACGATGTTCTGAGTGTAGTTCTCGACACCGGCGATGCCGTTATAGTTCGACGTGAAGTCCTGATAATTATAGGTCAGGCGCGCCGTGGCATGACGGTTGATCAGGTAGCGCAGCTCGCCGCCGAGCGTGTACTGGTCATCGTTACGCGGCAGGTTCTGGTAATCCTGGTTGTTGTAGCTGAACCAGGCCGACATCAGCAGGTTGCGCCGGAACTCGTAATCGCCACGAACGCCAAACGTCGAGCTGATGATACTCGAACCCTCAACCGTCCCGACCGAGTAGTTCGACGTCAACACGTCCTGCAGGGCGGTGAATGTCATCGTCAGCAGAGGCGAGGCGAACCAGTTGATGTTCGCGCCGTAGGTGAAATGCGGCACGGACTCCAGCGTACCGTCCGTCGTCCAGTCGGTGTAGCCGACATAGACCTCGCCACGCGTCAGACGCGACGGCTCGAACTGCAGACCGGTGGTGATCCAATACTGCTCGGCGTCATAATCGGTGTTCTCCATAAAGGACCACCGGTACTTGCCTTCCACGAAGGCGCTGGTCAGGGGGCTGATGAAGTAGCCGACACGGCCGCTGACCGTGTAATCCTGACCGTCGCGGTATGTCTGATCCGACGGTGCGCCGTCGAGCCAGCTCGAATAGGAGCGATCGCGATAATCGAACATCAACCGCGTCCAGAAGCGGTTGAATTCCTTGCGTAGACCAGCGCCGGCCGTGGTCTGGTCATAGGGCAGCGGGGAGGTGAGGCCATTATTGGTCTCGTCATCGCCCGGCAGTTCGTTCAGATGCGAGTAGCGCGCATAGCCGAACAGTTCCAGATCCGACGACACGTCGATACGGCCATTGCCGCCGACCGAATAGTTATTCCAGTCACCCGTGCTGTAATTCGCGTAGCTACCATTCTCGAAATAGCTGTCGACCGAGAGGTAGTGGCGCGACCAGTTCGATTCCAGCTTCGCTGCCGGCCGGATGATAAAGATCGTATCGCCCTTCGGGGCACTACCCGATGCCGTGATATTGTCGTTATAGCCAACCGAACCGAACAGGGTCGGATAGAGCATAAACGAGCCAAGCTCAATTCCGGTGCTCGTCTTCGGACGATCGAGCACACCGACTTTCGCCGGGTCAAAAGGCCCCTTTTGCTGCAACGGAGGCAGATCCGACGCAAAAGCGAGCCCACCGAACACGCTACCCAAGAGACCGGATACGGCCCCGGCAGCCAATACGCGCTTCATCTGCTCGCCCCACCCATTCCCCGCGGCTCAAGCTGCCGACGAGTACCCGGTTAAACATCCGCCCTGCCCCGGCAGACCCTCAACTCAAGCCGCTGCCGCGCAAAAGCGGCAACACTGAAAGAAATTCCGAAACCTTACGCCCACCGAGCCGCCAAGGAGCAATATCGAACGGCGGCGATATTCTGCGACCATCAGTGGTGCATCGCACCATCAAGCTTCAGCTGCCGCCCCCACTGCCCGTGAACACCGTCGTAACGGACTCCGTCGGGACGAACTGGCTGGCCTGAATGTTAATCGTGGTCGACTGCGCATTCGGGCTGACGACCACGCTCGACGTGTCCTTGACCAAGGTGGGAACCGAAATCGCCAGCGGATTGGTGTTCGGTTCCGAACTATTATTGTCGGACAGCACCGAGGGAACGAGAGAACCCTGCTCAGCCAAAGCCGCTTCCACCGCGGAACCGAAGGCGCTGCCGCGGGAGAAATCATCCGAAGCCAGGAACGTATTGACCGCCACCAGCGCCGCATTCGCCGACGCGCTGGAAGACGCCTGCGACTGCCAGGCCGCCACGGCCTGAGCCAGACCCTGCGCCATCTGGCTTACCAGGGACGGGTTAACACTGACCGCGATCACGGTCCCGTCAGCGTTCGTCACCGACAGGTCACCGGCCGTACCGCTGGAAATGGCATTGAGCTGAGCGACCAGCACCGCGGCATACGCCGGATTGCTCTGCAGCAACGCCGCAATCTGCCCGGGAACCTGAGGAGGCGCATTGAACGGGACGGACTGACTGGCCGCGAGCACGGACACGATCTGAGCCGTCGCCCACGCCGCGCTTCCGACAGCCGCCGTCTGCGCCCCGGCGGGCACAATCTGAGCCACCAAGCCCAAACCCGTCGCACCAGCGCCGAGCATCAGCGCCACGGCAGCCACGCGCAGCTTTCCCCGAACCATCATACAAACCCCTATCGCCCAGCCCCATTAGGGATAACAGCTGACCGTTGTTACGCTAGTGCAGAAAAGACACACAGGTCAAGAGTTCCGCCAGAAGTCGGGCCAAAAAAAACTGAATTAAATCCGCAATTTGTGTGAAATCCGAAGCAATTTAAGTGCACCTGCAATTCAGCCTCGTCGCTTTCTGTACGGCCGATGAAACACAATACGCCGTCGATCCGAAGACTTCATCAATAACTACTTAACAACACTTAAATCAAACATGATTAACGCAATCTTATCTCGACGAATAGGCGAATACATTCGCAAACAAACGTCGTTTCAACGCTCGCGCCGCGCCGCGCTCAACTATCTGTTGCGCATCCCGTTATGGTGCATTGCAGAAGGCGGAAATCGGTCGATACGCGCGTGTGACGCACCACGCGGCGTGGAAAGCGACGGATTTCTCCCGCTACCCAAGCATTCTGGCGCTCAACGCGGCCTCGACCGGTATCGCTGCCAACCTGTTCCCGGGTCCGCTCCGGATCTTGGCGACATCTACCTCGCAACAATGCCGGCGCGGGCCACGGCTATTCCACTCCAGCTGCGAAGGTGCGAAGTGCTGCCGGCGGCTTTTCTTGGGTCCTGATGAAATCAAACTGACATAAACCGGCAGTCGGAGCCGCAATACTACTATCATACCTGCCCGAATCGCCGCAACCTGGGGAATGGGAGGCCTCCATGCCTGCATCCTCCGGATCGGGCGACGAGTTGCACCCGGCACATCTCTGGGTTATAGGCATGCAATCCCAGATTTCAGTCCGTGGACGCCCGAGAGCCGCACCCGCTGCCCGCCGCCCTCAGGTCAGGTCCGCAGCGGGCGATTCGAGCAGCGCGAGGCATAGCGCCGCCGCCGCGAAGTCGCGGTAGCGCGTGGCGCGGCGGGCGAGAGCCGCGTCATCCACGCCCCAGAGCAGTTCCTGCGCTTCCTCGTCAATATGAGCGGCGCGCCACCCCTGTTCGGCCGACAAAACCCCTCGCCACGCCGCCAGCGCAAGGATCGCGGAGCCGGATAGCGTCGTCATCAGGTTGAGCGAGGCAAGGCGCAGCGCATCGGTTGGCAGATGCTTGGCGATCACCTCAAGCGAACGCGGAGGTTGCTCGACGAAGACAATTCCTTCGCTGAGGACGAACCGGGCGCCCAATTCAACCCGCGCCCAGTCGAGCAGCGGGTCCCACAACTCTTGCTGCAGCGCAACAAGGCTCTCGGGAGCGTCGGCCCGGTAGCACAGCAGATCGCTGCCGGCGTAGCGCACGATCTCGGCCGCCACCTCGGCACGGTTCGCTTCCACGCCGTCGATCGCCGAATTGACCAGCCGCGTCACCGGCATGCTCACCGGGTCGATCCGCTCGCCCTGCCCGTCCCATTCCGCGGCAACCGCTTCCGCCAGCCCGCGCGCCGGCACGATGAAAAGGGCCCTGCCGGGCGTGCGCAACGGCCTCCCGTCCAGTTCGATGCGGAAGGCGCCGTCTTCAGTCGCAGCCGCCGCGGCACGCGCATAGAAGCGCTTGGGCATCGCCCGCTCGCCGAAACCCTGCGGCGGCGCCCCGCGTGTGGGCTCGCCGGCCGGCGGTTCAGTCTCGCTCATGGGCGATCCTCCACAGCAGATCCATGGCCGGCACCAGATGCTCCGCATCGTCGATCAGGTGCTCGGCGCCGGATCGGTTCAGCAGTTCCGCCGCATGATAGCCCCAGGTCACGCCGATCGCCCGCGCGCCCGCCGCGCGCGCCATGATCATGTCGAAACTCGTATCGCCGATCAGCACCGTGTCCTCCGGCCGCACGCCGGCCGCTTCCATCGCCTGCAGCACCATGGCCGGGTGCGGCTTGGAGGGCGCGTCATCGGCGGTCTGGATGGTGACGAAGCGCCCTTCCAGTCCGTGATGCTGCAGCACGGCGGCGACACCGCGCTGCGACTTGCCGGTGGCAATGCCCATCAGCACGTCGTCGCGCGCCGCCAGCCGGTCCAGCACGGTCCGCACGCCCGGATACATCGGCTCCAGGAAACCCGGCTCGGCGCGGATTTCGCGGAACGCCTCGCGGTAGAGATCGGCCATCGCCTCGGCCGGAAAACCGGGGTCGTGATCGCCCAGTTCGCGCATCGCCTCGACCAGAGACAGGCCCACAATGCCCAGCACGCGCCCGCGCGGTGGAAGCACATGGCCGCCGCGAGCAAAAGCACGGGTCATTGCCTCGACGATCACATGCTGGCTGTCGACCAGTGTGCCGTCACAATCGAACAGAGCGAGTTTCACGAGGCGATCATCCGAGGCTCGCCCGCCGCGCCGTGCGGCCGGCAGGCCGGAAAAATTTGGTGGGCGGTGACGGGCTCGAACCGCCGACCCTCTCGGTGTAAACGAGATGCTCTACCAACTGAGCTAACCGCCCAACATATCCCGGCCTGCCCCCTCGCCGGAGCCGATGATCGGCAGCCGGCGTGAGGGACATTGACCGGCGCCAAGCCTGACGGCTGGCAGCCATATACAGAGACCCGGCGCGGCCGTAAACCGGGCTCGCGCCGATCGCAGGTGCGCGGGAGGAGCGAAGGCCGATGCAATCCGCAGGCACTGCCCTTCCGGCGCTGGAGCGCACCCTGTAGCGGACCGTGCGGGGGATGGAGAGCGGGTAATCCGGCGGCGCGCTGGAGCCTTACAACAGCTTGCGCGCAGCCATCGACGCGCAGAACCCCGGCGCAGGCTCTCGCCCGTGACATATCCCGAAACCGACCCAACAGGAGGACGACGGCAACGGGCTATCCGTGTCTGTCGCCGCGCAGGTTGTAACCGCGATACCTCGGCCAGACCGGCCGACGAGGACCTCCCGGTCCCCACCGCCCTGCAACAATCGCCAAGCGCCGTGCTCGCCACGGGGTCGCTGCGCAGCATGCATAAGGCAACCGCACGCGACACCCGCGACGAGGAGACAACATTCCGGCTCGGCCGCGCCTCGCCCTGCGCCCCGCAACGCGAGGGGGCGCCGACCGCCGCCGGAATGCTCGAAATCAGCCGTTGACGATTTCCTTGAGGCCCTTGCCCGGCGTGAACTTCGGGGCCTTGGAAGCCTCGATCTTCACCGGGTTGCCGGTACGCGGGTTGCGGCCTTCGCGCGCGGCGCGGGTCACGACGGAGAAGCTGCCGAAGCCGATGAGCTTCACTTCCTCGCCAGCCTTGAGCGAGGCGGCGATGGCATCGAAGGTCGCGTCGACCGCGGCCGCGGCAGCGGCCTTCGTCAGCTTGGCCTGCTCGGCCACGGCGGCGACGAGTTCGTTCTTCGTGGTCATGAGACCGGTCCTTCCCTTGATTGCACAAGAATCGCCGGCTGCATGCACCAGCGACGGGCGGGCACCCTTTCTCCAAATTACGGCGAATGCAAGCGCATGGGCCGTGAAACCCGCACAAATACACGATTTTGCGGCGTCGACAGGTTACAAGATACCGCGATTCGCGTCCATTCCGGCCGCCCCCAAATTAGGCGCCCGCGCCGGTCATCGCCGACCGGGCCGGGGCCCGTCGCCCTCCCCCGTGGCAGAAATGCAAACGGCGGCGCCCCCCAGGGGGACGCCGCCGTTGCTCGCCCGCGAAAGGAGGCGATCAGTGCGCCGCGATGCCGCTCGGCTCGTCGAGGCTGCCAATCACCGGCTCCGCCGCCGCGGGAGTGGTGGGGGCGAGCTTCTCTTCCCACACGATGGACTCGGGCTGGCGCACCAGGGCGTGGTGCAGCACCTCGTCCATGCGCGAGACCGGGACGATCTCGAGGGCGTTCTTCACATTATCCGGGATCTCGGCGAGATCCTTGGCATTCTCTTCCGGGATCAGCACCTTCTTGATGCCGGCCCGCAGCGCCGCCAGCAGCTTCTCCTTGAGGCCGCCGATCGGCAGCACCCGGCCGCGCAGCGTGATCTCGCCGGTCATGGCGACATCGCGGCGGATCGGGATACCGGTCAGCACCGAGGTAAGCACGGTCGCCATGGCCACGCCCGCCGACGGCCCGTCCTTGGGGGTCGCCCCCTCGGGAACATGGACGTGGATGTCGCGGCGGTCGAACAGCGGCGGCTCGATGCCGAAATCGAGCGCGCGCGAGCGGACATAGGAGGCCGCCGCCGAAATCGATTCCTTCATCACGTCGCGCAGGTTGCCGGTGACCGTCATCTTGCCCTTGCCGGGCATCATGACGCCTTCGATCGTGAGGATCTCTCCGCCCACCTCGGTCCAGGCGAGGCCGGTGACGACACCCACCTGATCCTCGCTCTCGGCCTCGCCATAGCGATAGCGCGGCGCGCCGAGATAGTCCTCCAGCTGCTTCACCGTGATCTTGACCGACTTCTTCTTGGTCAGCATCAGGTCCTTCACCGCCTTGCGGGCGAGGTTGGAAATCTCACGCTCCAGGTTGCGCACGCCCGCTTCCCGCGTGTAGCGGCGAACCAGGGTGAGCAGCGCCTCGTCGTCGATCTCCCATTCCTTCGCAGCAAGACCGTGCTTGGTCAGCGTCGAGGGAATGAGATGGCGGCGGGCGATCTCGACCTTCTCGTCCTCGGTATAGCCGGCGATGCGGATCACCTCCATGCGGTCCAGAAGGGCCGGCGGGATGTTCAGCGTGTTGGCCGTGGTGACGAACATCACGCTCGACAGGTCATAGTCGACCTCGAGGTAATGGTCGGCAAAGGTGTGGTTCTGCTCGGGGTCCAGCACCTCCAGCAGCGCCGACGACGGATCGCCGCGGAAATCGGCGCCCATCTTGTCGATCTCGTCCAGCAGGAAGAGCGGGTTGGACTTCTTCGCCTTCCGCATGGACTGGATGACCTTGCCGGGCATCGAACCGATATAGGTGCGACGGTGGCCGCGGATCTCCGCCTCGTCGCGCACGCCGCCAAGCGCGACGCGCACATATTCGCGGCCCGTCGCCTTGGCGATGGACTTGGCGAGCGAGGTCTTGCCGACGCCGGGCGGCCCGACCAGGCACAGGATCGGCCCGGTCAGCTTGTTCTGGCGGCTCTGCACGGCGAGATATTCGACGATGCGGTCCTTCACCTTGTCGAGGCCGAAATGCTCGGCATCGAGCACGCCCTGGGCGAAGGGAAGATCCTTCTTGACCTTGGAGCGGTTGCCCCACGGGATCGACAGCAGCCAGTCGAGATAGTTGCGCACGACGGTGGCTTCCGCCGACATCGGGCTCATCTGCCGGAGCTTCTTCAGCTCATGCGTCGCCTTCTCGCGAGCCTCCTTCGAGAGCTTCACGGTCTTGATGCGCTCTTCCAGCTCGGCCAGCTCGTCGCGGCCATCCTCGCCGTCGCCCAGCTCCTTCTGGATCGCCTTCATCTGCTCGTTGAGATAGTACTCGCGCTGGGTCTTCTCCATCTGGCGCTTGACGCGCGTGCGGATGCGCTTCTCGACCTGCAGGACCGAGATTTCGCTCTCCATCAGCGAGAGCACCTTCTCCAGCCGCGTGGTGACCTTGAGGATCTCCAGCACCGCCTGCTTCTCGGGGATCTTGACCGCGAGATGCGAAGCGACGGTGTCCGCCAGCTTCGAGTGATCCTCGATCTGGGTGACGACGCCGACGACTTCGGGCGAGACCTTCTTGTTCAGCTTGACGTAGGATTCGAACTCGGCGAGCACCGAGCGGCCCAGCGCCTCGGCCTCGACCTTCGAGCCGAGATCCTCCTCCAGCGCCACGGCTTCCGCCTCATAGAGGTCGCTGCGGTCGGTATAGCGCTCGACGCGGGCGCGGGAGATGCCCTCCACCAGCACCTTCACCGTGCCGTCCGGCAGCTTCAGCAGCTGCAGCACGGAGGCCAGCGTGCCGATCTTGTAGATGGCGTTCGCCGCCGGGTCGTCGTCGGAGGCGTTTTCCTGCGTCGCCAGCATGATGAACGTGTCGTTCCGCATCACCTCCTCGAGGGCGCGGATCGACTTCTCGCGGCCGACGAACAGCGGAACGATCATGTGCGGGAAGACGACGATGTCGCGCAGCGGCAGCACCGGGAAAGTCTGCGGAACGCCGGGCGTGAGCGCGGTGCGAGGCTTGGAGCTCGTCATGGCCCTATCCTTTCTGTTGACGGCCGTCGCCGCTCCCCGGCCGTGAAACCGGGGCGGCGGACCGTGCCGCAAGGCGGCCGGAACGCGAACGGAAATCGTTGTGCGGGAGCGGGGTGTGCCGCGAGAAGCACGTCGATGCAGTCGTGGACCGGGTGTTGAAAGTCAGATGGAGACGCTCCCCCGGTCCGTCAAGGGAGACGGCCAAGCCGGCCGGGCGCGTGCGTCCGGCCTTGGTCCTCACGCAGCGGCGATCAGGCGCTTGCGCCCGCATCGCCGGCCGCCCGATCCGCATAGATGTAGAGCGGACGCGCATTCTGCTCCACGACCTCCTTCGAGATGACGACTTCCTCGACGCCCTCGAGACCGGGCAGATCGAACATCGTGTCGAGCAGGATGCCTTCCATGATCGAGCGCAGGCCGCGCGCGCCGGTCTTGCGCTCGATGGCCTTGCGGGCGATGGCGCCGAGCGCCTCTTCATGGATGGTGAGCTCGACATTCTCCATTTCGAACAGCCGCTGATACTGCTTCACCAGCGCGTTCTTCGGATCCGAGAGGATCTTCTTGAGCGCCGCCTCGTCGAGATCCTCGAGCGTGGCGATCACCGGCAGGCGGCCGATGAATTCCGGGATCAGCCCGTATTTCAGCAGATCCTCGGGCTCCACCTCGCGGAACACCTCGCCGGGGCGACGGTCTTCGGGGGCGGAGACGACCGCGCCGAAGCCGATCGAGGTGCCCTTGCCGCGCGACGAGATGATCTTGTCGAGGCCCGCGAAGGCGCCGCCGCAGATGAACAGGATGTTGGTCGTGTCCACCTGCAGGAATTCCTGCTGCGGGTGCTTGCGCCCGCCCTGCGGGGGAACCGAGGCGACCGTGCCTTCCATGATCTTGAGCAGCGCCTGCTGCACGCCCTCGCCCGACACGTCCCTCGTGATGGAGGGATTGTCCGACTTGCGGCTGATCTTGTCGATCTCGTCGATATAGACGATGCCGCGCTGCGCCCGCTCGACATTGTAGTCGGCCGACTGCAGCAGCTTGAGGATGATGTTCTCCACATCCTCGCCGACATAGCCCGCCTCGGTCAGCGTCGTCGCATCCGCCATGGTGAAGGGCACGTCGAGGATGCGGGCGAGCGTCTGCGCGAGCAGCGTCTTGCCCGAGCCCGTCGGCCCGATCAGCAGGATGTTCGACTTCGCCAGCTCGACATCGCCGGCATGCTTCGTCGCGTGGTTCAGGCGCTTGTAGTGGTTATGCACCGCCACCGAGAGAACCCGCTTGGCATGGAACTGGCCGATCACATAATCGTCCAGGACCTTGCAGATCTCCTTCGGGGTCGGAATGCCGTCCCGCGACTTCACCAGCGAGGATTTGTTCTCCTCGCGGATGATGTCCATGCACAGCTCGACGCATTCATCGCAGATGAACACGGTAGGTCCCGCAATCAGCTTGCGGACCTCGTGCTGGCTCTTGCCGCAGAACGAGCAATAAAGGGTGTTCTTGCTGTCGCCGCCGCCAACCTTGCTCATGCGTCTCTCCGTCCGCTCGGCCAGCCGGGAATTCCCGGGCCCGCCCCAGTCTCGAAGGCCGCCGCGGGCCTCCTTAGTCGGGAGAAACGCGACGGCACCCAGGCCGTCAAAAAAAGAAGCGACTAGAGGTCCCAACCGCTCGGCCTAGCCAAGCATGCTAGACGCGAAACGATCAAGAAGGCATTAGCACCATCCCCGGTTTCGCCGGAGGGGCTTCTGCCCCGTCGTCACCCCTGTCACACCTCCTGGCGACACTTCATCCAAACGTCATGCAAGCGCGATACCGCGATGCACGCAAGCCCGCGCTTCAAATCAGCGCGGGTTACCTGTTCATATAGGAAGCCGACGTGGCTTCCGAAACACGCACGATAGAACCGCTCAGGCCTTGGCGGCGGCTTCGTCGGGGCGCTTGTCGATCACATTATCGATAAGACCAAACGACTTGGCCGCTTCGGCGGTGAGGAAGTTGTCACGCTCCAGCGCGTCCTCGACCACTTTCAGGTCCTGACCCGTGTGCGTCACGTAGATTTCATTCAGCCGGCGCTTCAGACTCTCGACTTCCTTGGCGTGGATCAGGATGTCCGTCACCTGGCCCTGATAGCCGCCCGAGGGCTGATGCACCATGATTCGCGCGTTCGGCAGGGCGAAGCGCATGCCCTTCTCGCCCGCGGTCAGCAGCAGCGAGCCCATCGAGGCCGCCTGGCCGATGCACAGCGTCGACACCGCCGGCTTGATGAACTGCATCGTGTCGTAGATGGCGAGGCCCGACGTCACCACTCCGCCGGGGGAGTTGATGTACATCGAGATTTCCTTCTTGGGGTTCTCCGCCTCAAGGAACAGCAGCTGCGCGACCATGAGGGTCGACATGTTGTCCTCGACCGGCCCGGTCAGGAAGATGATGCGCTCCTTGAGGAGGCGCGAATAGATGTCGTAGGAGCGCTCGCCCCGGTTGGTCTGCTCGACCACCATGGGGACGAGATAGTTCATATAGGTATCGATAGGGTCACGCATAATCCGCTCCTAAGCGAGCCGGCGACAGGTGCCGTCCGCGATTCCGTCTCTCCCAACATAAGCGGAAAGTCCATTCCCGCTAGGGCCCGCGCATAATTCGCGCGCGACCGTTCGCCCAGCCCCCGCCTCCAGCCGCCCGAAAAGCGCCGGCCGGCGGACTGGGAAAGCACCCCGGCGGAACGGCAAAAGGGGCCGGCCAAGGCCGACCCCTTCCCCAATCCGGCGTCCGGCGCGGGGCCCGCAGGCCCGCCGGTCACGCTCGCGCGATCACGCGGCCTTGTCGGCCTCGTCCTCGGCGTAAAGCTCGTCGCGGGTCACGGGAACCTCCGTCACCTTGGCCTGATCCAGCAGGTAGTCGACAACCTTCTCCTCGAAGATCGGCGCGCGCAGGCTGGCCAGCGCCTGGGCGTTCTTGCGGTAGAACTCCCACACCTGCTGCTCCTGACCGGGGAACTGGCGGGCGCGCTCGACGACCGCGCGGGTCACTTCGTCGTCGCTCACCTGGATGTTGTTCTTCTCGCCGATCTCGGCGAGCACCAGGCCGAGGCGCACGCGGCGCTTGGCGATCTTGTCATAGTCGGCGCGGGCGGCCTCCTCGGTGGTGCCCTCGTCGGCGAAGCTGCGCTTCTGGGTATCCATCTCCGAGGTGATGGAATTCCAGATGCCCTCGAATTCCTGCTCGGCCAGCGAGGGGGGAACGTCGAACTGGTGCAGCCCGTCGAGGGCGTCCAGCAGGCGGCGCTTCACCTTGTTGCGGCTCTGGGCGGCATGCTCCTGGGCGATGCGGCTCTTCACCTGCTCCTTCATGGCCTCAAGGCTCTCAAGGCCGAGGCTCTTGGCGAACTCGTCATCGACGCTCAGGTCGCCCGGGGCCTCGATCGTCTTGGCCGTGACCTCGAAGGAGGCGGCCTTGCCGGCGAGATGAGCGGCCTGATAGGCCTCCGGGAAGGTGACGCTGACGGTGCGGGTCTCGTCCGCCGTGATGCCGGTCAGCTGTTCCTCGAAGCCGGGGATGAAGCTGTTGGACCCCAGCACGACCGGGACATCCTCGCCCGAACCGCCCTCGAAGGCCTCGCCGTCGATCGAGCCGACGAAGGAAATGGTGACGCGGTCGCCGCTCTCGGCAGCGCCTTCCTTGGGCGAGAACGGGCGGTTGGATTCGGCGATGCGCTTCACCGTCTCCTCGACATCCTCGTCGGAAACCGCGAGCACCGGCTTGTCGAGGGTGATCGAGGCGAGATCGCCGATCTCGATCTTCGGCAGCACTTCGAGGCCGACCGTGTAGGCGAGATCCGCCTTGCCCTCGATCACCTCGTTCACCGCCGCCTCGTCCTGCGGCAGCTCGACCTTGGGCTGCAGCGCGAGGCGGAAGCCGTTATCGTCGATGATCTTCGAATTGGCCTCGTTCACGGCCTGGTCGATCACCTCGGCCAGAACCGACTTGCCGTAGAGGCGCTTCAGATGGGCGACCGGCACCTTGCCGGGACGAAACCCGTTGATCCGGACCTTGTCCTGCATCTCGTTCAGGCGGGCAGTGGCCTTGGCGTCGAGTTCGGCGGCCGGCAGCACCACGCGATATTCGCGCTTGAGACCTTCGGCGAGGAGTTCGGTGACCTGCATGTTCAATCGGCCTTCGTCGTGTTTGCCGCGGGGGCGGCGCTCTGAAATCGTGGTGCGGGGCATCGCCGCTCGCACGGCATCGCCCTCGTCGGAGTCGGTCGGTCGGAAGGCTCCGGGCGTTGGAAACACTGGTGCGGGCGGAGGGTTTCGAACCCCCACGACTTTCGTCACGGGAACCTAAATCCCGCGCGTCTACCAGTTCCGCCACGCCCGCGGACGCATCGGCCACCTTCGTTCCCGCGAGACGCGATGTCACGAAGGCATGCGGATGCGTGCACCCGAAAAGTGCCGCCAGCCGGGTGCGGGCTTATAACACGGCGATGTCGCAGCGCCAGCGCAAAATGCAACGCGCGCCTGCGCTTTGTCATGCCGCTTTCACACGATCCGGCGCGCGCGGACGGCGCTACGCTCCGCCCTCTGCCCCGAGATGCGCGAACAGGCGCGCATAGACCGGCCGCAGCGCGTCGATGAGGTCGTCGGCGACAAGTCCGGGCCCCGCCTCCCGCGCCGCCTCGCCGTGCAGCCAGACCGCGGCCGCGGCAGCCTCGAAAGGCGGCATGCCCTGGCACAGCAGCCCGCCGGCAATGCCGGCCAGCACGTCGCCCGCGCCCGCCGTCGCCAGCCAGGGCGGCGCGTTGGCGGCGATCGCCGCGCGCCCGTCCGGCGAGGCCACCACGGTGTCCGGCCCCTTGAGAAGCAGGGTGATGCCAAGCCGGCGCGCGCCCGCCCGCACCCGCTCCAGCTTGGAGGGTGCCTCCAGCACCTCGGGGCAGCCCTCGAACAGTCGGGCGAATTCACCGTCATGCGGAGTGGCGATGGCGGCCGGCGACGGGGCGATGGCGCGCGCCAGATCGTCCGCCGCCCCGGCGAAGCTGGTGAGCAGGTCGGCATCCAGCACCAGCCGCCGACCGGCAGCGGCGGCGAGCTTGGCGCGGGTCGCCTCCCCCACCCCGACGCCGGGACCGATCACGAGGGTCGACAGCCGCCGGTCGGCCAGAAGTCCGGCAAGTTCCTCCGCATCCTCGACCGGGCGCACCATGATCGCCGACAGGTTGGCCGCATGGATCGGCAGCGCCGCCGCCGCGCAGGCGACCGTGACCAGCCCCGCCCCGGCCCGCAGCGCCGCGCGGGCGGCCAGTCGCGTCGCCCCCGTCGCCTGAACCGGACCCGACACCGCGACGAGGTGGCCGCGCGCATATTTGTGCCCCTCGATGCGCGGCAGCGGAAAGGCGCCTCCCCAAAGCCCGGGATCGTTCGTGAAGGCCTGCGGGCGGATGGCATCGATCACGTGGCGGCGAATGCCGATATCCGCCACGGTGAGGGCGCCCGTGTGGAGCCGGCCGGGCAGCAGCAGGTGGCCCGGCTTGGCGCGGAAGAAGGTGACGCTCCAGCGCGCCCGGATCGCCGCGCCGCGCACCTGCCCGCTCGCGCCATCGATGCCGGATGGCAGATCGACCGCGAGCACCGGAACGCCGCGGGCATTCACCCGCTGCACCAGCGCCCGCGCCTCGCCATCGAGATCGCGCGCCAACCCGGCGCCGAACAGCGCGTCGATAACCAGATCGACGTCGTCGAGCGAGGCCTCTTCGGCGCGCTCCGCCGGCCCGGTCCAGCGGCCGGCCATGGCTCCCGCATCGCCGCGCAGCGAGCCGCGCCCGCCCAGAAGCGCCAGGCGAACCCGATAGCCGGCCTCCACCAGCCGGCGCGCCGCCACGAAACCGTCGCCGCCATTATTGCCCGGCCCGCACAGAACCAGCACCGAAGCGCCGATCCGCGTCACCTGCGCGGCGACGCGCGCGACTGCCGCGCCGGCCGCCTCCATGAGCACGATGCACGGCAGGCCCCGCGCGATGGTCAGCGCATCCGCGCGCGCCATCTCCTCCGGCGTGAGCAGTTCCATCGGCTTTCCCCTTTCGGGCGGGAACGTGGCGATCTGATTCACTCTAGGCGAAGGCGGGCGGCTGCGACGAAGAAACGGCCTGAGAATAACAATCTCATACCGTTTGCCTATTTTGCGCGCGCCCTTGTCGCGAGACCTCTCGGCTTATCTGACTATATTTTAATCATTTTGTGCAATTAATGACCATTCGCATGGAAAGCACCGCCAACCCCGGTACTTTTCCTCTCGCAATGCAACGGGATCTCGCTATTTTCGAGTGGGTCGGGGCGCTTGGCATGGGTTCTGCTTCGACGCGGTTCGACTCGACCGGGCGTCGCGGATCGTCGAGTCAGGGAGACGAGATGACATGAAGAAGATTGAGGCCATCATTAAGCCCTTCAAGCTCGACGAGGTGAAGGAGGCGCTGCAGGAGGTTGGCCTGCAGGGAATCACGGTCACCGAGGCGAAGGGCTTCGGCCGGCAGAAGGGGCATACGGAACTGTACCGCGGCGCCGAATATGTCGTGGACTTCCTGCCCAAGGTGAAGATCGAGGTCGTGGTCGCGGACGAGACGGTCGAAACCGCCATCGACGCCATCCGCCGTGCCGCCCAGACCGGCCGCATCGGCGACGGAAAGATCTTCGTTTCCAACATTGAGGAAGCCATTCGCATCCGTACGGGCGAGTCGGGCGTCGACGCCATCTGACAGCAAGCGTAATATGGTCGGGTTTCAGGGCACGCGCCGCATCGTGAAGGATGCGGCGCGTCGCTGTGTTGACCAACCGCTTGGGATCAGCCTGCCTGTTGAGCGGCGGCTGAAGAAAGAGGCACGATTGTAATGACGACGGCCAAAGACGTACTCAAGTTAATCAAGGATAACGACGTCAAGTACGTCGACCTGCGCTTCACAGATCCGCGCGGCAAGTGGCAGCATGTGACTTTCGACATTACCATGGTCGATGAGGACTTCTTCGCCGATGGCCAGGCGTTTGACGGCTCCTCCATTGCCGGCTGGAAGGCCATCAACGAATCCGACATGCACCTCCAGCCCGATCTGGAATCGGTGAGCATCGATCCGTTCTTCGCCGAGACCACGCTGGTTGTCGTCTGCGACGTGCTCGAGCCCACCACCGGCGAACCCTATGGCCGCGATCCGCGCGGCATCGCCAAGAAGGCCGAGGCCTATCTCAAGTCCACCGGCATCGGCGACACCGTCTATATCGGCCCCGAGGCCGAGTTCTTCATCTTCGACGACGTGCGCTTCAAGGCCGACCCGTACAATACCGGCTTCAAGCTGGATTCGGTCGAGCTGCCGACCAATGGCGACACCGAGTATGAAGGCGGCAATCTCGGCCACCGCGTCCGCACCAAGGGCGGCTACTTCCCGGTTCCCCCGCTCGACAGCGCGCAGGACATGCGCGGCGAGATGCTCGCGGCCATGGCCCGCATGGGCGCCCAGGTCGAGAAGCACCATCACGAAGTGGCTTCCGCCCAGCACGAACTTGGCCTGAAGTTCAACACGCTCGTGACGATGGCCGACCACCTGCAGGTCTACAAGTACTGCATTCACCAGGTCGCCAACGTCTACGGCAAGACCGCGACCTTCATGCCCAAGCCGGTGTTCGGCGACAATGGCTCGGGCATGCATGTGCACCAGTCGATCTGGAAGGGCGGCAAGCCGCTGTTTGCCGGCAACAAATATGCCGACCTCAGCCAGGAATGCCTGTGGTACATCGGCGGCATCATCAAGCACGCCAAGTCGCTCAACGCCTTCACCAACCCGCTGACCAACTCCTACAAGCGGCTGGTTCCCGGCTATGAGGCGCCCGTGCTGCTCGCCTATTCGGCGCGCAACCGCTCGGCTTCGTGCCGCATTCCCTACACCACGTCCCCGAAGGCCAAGCGCGTCGAGACCCGTTTCCCCGACCCGGGTGCGAACCCCTATCTCGCTTTCGCCGCGCTGCTGATGGCCGGCCTCGACGGCATCCTGAACAAGATCGATCCGGGCCCGGCGATGGACAAGGATCTCTACGATCTACCCCCGAAGGAGCTGAAGAAGATCCCGACCGTGTGCGGCTCGCTGCGCGAAGCGCTCGGCTCGCTCGACAAGGATCGCGAGTTCCTCAAGAAGGGCGGCGTGTTCGATGACGACTTCATCAACGCCTATATCGAGCTGAAGATGACCGAGGTGATGCGTTTCGAGATGACGCCGCATCCGGTCGAATTCGAGATGTATTATTCGGTCTGAGCCAGCGCTCGCCGAATGTGGAAAGGGGCGCCCTGTGGCGCCCCTTTTTCATGAACCATGGCGGATGGCGCGGGGCGGCGCCCGCCCCTCACGCGTCCAGCACCACCGGACCGGCGGGGGCGATCTCAATGCGGTTTCGCCCCTGCGATTTGGCGCGATACAGCACCGTGTCGGCTTCCGCGATCAGCGCCTGCAGCCGCATCCCATGGCTGGCCGATGGCTCACTCTTCGGCAGGTCCGCCACGGCGAGGCCGATGCTGACCGTGCACTGGATTGCCTCGCCCGCGTCGCCGAAACGCATGGAAGCCACCGCTTCGCGAAGCCCGTGCTGCACCCGTTCCGCGGCCAGCCGCGCGTCGGACAGCAGCGCGCCCGGCAGCACGGCCGCGAATTCCTCGCCACCGATGCGCCCGATAATGTCGCCGTGGCGCAGATTTTCCCGCAGTACCCGCGCGAATATCGACAGCACGCGATCGCCCGCGCCATGGCCGAACCGATCGTTGACCAGCTTGAAATGGTCGAGATCGAGCAGCATCACCGCCATCGCACCTCCGGCGACGCATTCACCCATCGCCGATTCCATGAAACCGCGCCGGTTCAGAAGCCCCGTCAGTTCGTCGCGCTGCGCCGCGCTGCGATAGTGCATTTCGCGGCGCTCGCGCACCATCAGCACCATCGCGAAGCAGATGAAGATCATCATCGCCAGCGCTAGCAGGCCAAAGCCCGCCATGGCCGGATCGGAGAACAGCGCCACCCTGTCATGCCGGTCCACCTGCGCCGTGACGGTGGGAATCCGCGCGAGGTTGAACACGAGGACCACCGCCAGCAGCGTGAGCAGCGCCAGGCGCGGCTGCGAAACCAGGCGCCCCCGGCGCAATTGCGCGATCGCCAGCAGATTGAGCCCGTCGATCATCAGCGAGATGAGAACCACCCGGTGGGCCGTCGATTCCGCGAAAAAGGGAAGCTGGCAAAGCGCCACGAACAGAAATGGCGCGATGAGCGCGCGCTGCGTGCGCGGCGGACGACCATCGAACCGGCGCAGCCCCGTCCAGAACAGGCCGTAGCCCGCCAGCATGGCGCCATTGCCGAGGGCGATCGACAGGGCGTCAGGAATGACGCCCCGCAACGCAACACACAGGATGCCGATCACCAGCAACTCGATCGCCGCGGCCCAGTGCGCCAGCGCCGGCTCGGAGGGGGTCAGCCACCAGACGAACAGCATAGCCGCCGCCAGCATGGTCGCTGCGGCCATCAGCACAACCCAGAGTGTCCACGGATCAAACATCGTGGCTGGAACGCAGCCCCTCATATGTCGGCACGATTATTCCCCTACGATAGCGCCGATAGCGCGCGGAGCGCAAAGCGGAAGGTGATACTGAGGGTAAGCGAGAAACAGCGTGCAAGAAACGCACGCGAAAGAGCGCCTGCAGGAGATGACGGGGGGCGGAGCGAACCGCCGTGCTCAGGTGCGGCCGCTGGACGGCGTGAGTTCGACGACCTCGACGCGATTGCGTCCCGCCGCCTTTGCGGCATAAAGCGCCAGGTCCGCCTGGGCAATGGCGAGGTGCAGCCTGGCCTCGGCCTCCGCCGCGCTTGCCGCCGGCGGAAAACGGCCGAAGGCGATGCCGATGCTGACGGTGGGCTCCAGCGGCGCATGAGTTCCCCCCAGCCCCAGCGCGGCGCTGGCAAACGCGAAGGCCCGGCGCCAGCGCTCCGCCAGTTCCCGCGCCACGTGGCATTGCGCCGCGGGCAGCACGGCGCCGAATTCCTCGCCGCCCAGCCGACCGATGATGCTCGCCGGCGGGCTCTCATCCTTCAGCACCGTGGCAAACGCAGTGAGAACGCGATCACCCGCGGCGTGGCCGTGGCGGTCGTTCACCTGCTTGAAATGATCGAGATCCAGCAGAACCATCGCGATATCGCCGCCGCGGCGACAGATTTCGGCGGCGCGCTCATGAAAATCGCGGCGATTTGACAGACCGGTCAGTTCGTCGCGCCGCGCCGCGTTGGCGAAATGCGCCTCCCGCCGCTCGCGCACGGCCAGGGTCAGAAGGAAGCTCGCGAGGAAAAGGCTGGCAAGCGCCGCCACGCCGAAGGCCACGCCCACCGGCGTCATCAGCATGACCGGCCGGGCGCCGACGAACAGCGTGACCACCGCGATCCGTGCGAATTGCATGAGCAGCATGAAGGCCAGCACCGCCAGCAGCCCACGCTGGCCGATCCCCCGGGGATCCTCGCCGCGCCACAATTCCCGCATGGCGAGGCCGAGCAGGCCGGCGGCCAGGAGCGCCTGGATCGCCAGCCTTTCGACCAGCGTTTCTTCGAAGAAGGGCAGCAGGCAGAGCGCGCCCCACAGGGCCGGCGCCGCGGCAACCAGACGCCAGCGGACGGCGCGCCCGCGAAAACTGCGCGTCGACGCCCAGAACAACCCGTAGCCGGCAAGCACCGCGCCATTGCCAAGAAAGATCGCCAGCCGCGCCGGCAGATGCTCCATGGCGAAACCGCACAGGATGGCAAACACCATGCAGGCAAGGCCGGCCGCCCAATAGGCCAGCGAGCGCTCCGCCGGGCCGGCCGCCCAGGCGAGCAGCATGGCGCCGATCACCAGCCCGGAAACGAGGGTGACGACAGTCCAAAGCGTCCAGGGATCGAGCCCCATTGCCCAGTCGGGAATACCCGCCTCTTGCCAAAAAGCACGCAGAGTATCGACCAATAAAAAGGGCAGGCCGCAAGGCCTGCCCTTTGAAAACGAACCGGAGCAGGTCCGATCAGCGCTTCGAGAACTGGAAGCTGCGGCGGGCCTTCGCCTTGCCGTACTTCTTGCGCTCGACCACGCGCGAGTCGCGGGTCAGGAAGCCACCCTTCTTCAGCGGGCTGCGCAGCTCGGGCTCGTAATAGGTGAGCGCGCGGGAAATGCCGTGGCGCAGCGCGCCGGCCTGGCCGGAGAGGCCGCCGCCGGAAACCGTGCAGACCACGTCATACTGGCCGGTGCGGGCCGCCGTGGTGAAGGGCTGCTGAATGATGAGGCGCAGCACGGGACGGGCGAAATAGGTCTCGAGCGCGCGGTCATTGACCACGATCTTGCCCGTGCCCGGACGGACCCACACGCGGGCGACCGCGTTCTTGCGCTTGCCCGTAGCATAGGCGCGACCCTGACGGTCGAGCTTCTGGACGTGCTTGGGCGCCTCGGCGACAGCCTGCGACTTCAGGGCCTCGAGCCCGTCGAGCGACTGGATGAGCTCAGCCATGATCAGATCCCAACATTCTTACGGTTGAGCGCGGCGACGTCGAGCGTCTCCGGCTTCTGGGCTTCGTGCGGGTGGCTGGCGCCCTTGTAGACGCGCAGATTGCCGAGAATCTTGCGGCCCAGCGGGCCACGGGCGAGCATGCGCTCCACGGCCTTCTCGACGACGCGCTCGGGAAAACGACCCTCGAGGACGAACTTCGCAGTCCGCTCCTTGATGCCACCCGGGAAGCCGGTGTGGTGGTAGTAGACCTTGTCGTTGCGCTTGTTGCCGGTCAGCACGACCTTGTCGGCATTGATGACGACGACGTTGTCGCCGCAATCGACATGCGGAGTGTAGGTCGGCTTGTGCTTGCCCTTCAGGCGGGTGGCGATGAGGACCGCGAGACGGCCGACCACAAGGCCGGAGGCGTCGATCACGACCCACTTCTTTACTACGTCGGCCGGTTTTGCCGAATAGGTGCTCATGGGGATATCCATTACAAGGCGTGTGGGGCCTTGGCGGCCGCACTTCTCTCTGGAGCGGGCTTCTAGCCGAAGCCGCGCACAACGTCAATGTGATGACATCGCGATAATGCAAGTAAAAACAATGACTTGCAACTTAGGTATTTTACTACCTCGCGATAAGCCCCTCAAAATGCTCAGGCGGGGATGGAATAGGTCGCCACCGCGTGGGCGCACAGCTCCTCCGCACCCGTGACGGCGAAAGGATCGCCCGCCCCGGCATGGGGCGCGCGCAGCCCCACCTCGCACACGGCGAGCCGCTTGCCGAGCTTCATCAGCCGCGCATCGGCGACCAGCAGGCCGACCGTGGGCTTGCGCAGGAAGTTGATGGAGAAGCTGGTCGTCACCGCCAGCGGCACCGGCCCGATCGCGGAAAGGATCACCGCATAGGCGGCAATATCGGCAAGGCCCATCATCGCCGGGCCGGACACCGTGTCGCCCGGCCGCAGGTGTTCCGTGCCCGCCTCCAGCACCAGCCCGGCGCCCGCCGCGTCGACGCGCACCACGCGGTGCGGCCGGCCGGGCCCGAAGGCCTGGGGAAACTGCGCGACGAGATAGGCCTGCAGCTGGTCAGCGTCCATGCTCCCACCCGCGCCCGCCGACTCCGTGCCGCCCATCGCCATCCCCTCGCCCTCGCCTGCACCATCCCGCGCCGCCATCCATCCATGGCCTTGATGCGTCCGCCGCACCATATTGGCGGGAAGCTAGGGATACCGCACCTGCCCCGCGCGGGTGCCGCGAGGAGAATGGCATGGACCATGACGCCTATGACGACGCTTTTGTCGCGGACTGGCTGCAGCGTGTGCGCACCATCGCGGTGGTGGGCGCCAGCCCAAACCCCGCGCGGCCGAGCCATGGCGTCGCCCATTATCTCGCGCGGCACGGCTATGAGGTGTTTTTGGTCAATCCCGGTCAGGCGGGGCGCGAGGTGGACGGGCTGCGCTTCTACGCCACGCTCGCCGACCTGCCCAAGCCGATCGACATGGTCGACGTGTTCCGTGCGCCCGAGCACCTCGCCGCTTTGGTCGAGGAGGTTATCGCCCTCGCCCCGCGTCCCCGGCTGATCTGGACCCAGCTCGGCGTGCGTGACGACCGGGCGGCCGCGACGGCGGAGGCGGCGGGCGTCGCGGTGATCATGGATCGCTGCCCGGCCATCGAGATCCCGCGCCTGCGTCTGGCCAGTGTGGGGTGAGGGTGGGCCAAGGTTCGGGCAAGGCTTGCCCAAGGCTTGCGCGAGGTTCGGGCGAGGCTCTCGCACGCGTCCCCGCGCGGCCGGCCGGAAGGCTCAGCTGCGCGGGTAGCCCAGTTGCGGCTCCAGTCGCTCGAACGTCTCGTCCATGGCGTAATAGGGCATGAACGGCAGGCTGAAATGGCCGAAGCGCACGGAAAGCTGCGATTCGGCGGTCAGTTCGTCGGCCTTCTTGACCACGGCGAGATAGAGCGCGGAGGCGAGGCCGGTGCGGTCGGCACCCGAGCGACAGTGCACGAGAATCGGCCGTGGCACATCGGCCAGCGTGGCGAGATAGTCCTTCACCTGCTCGTCGGTCAGCTCGCGCCGCGCCGACCAGGCGAGGTTGACCAGCCGCACGCCGGCGGCGTCGGCGATCTTCGCCTCTTCCCTGTACCAGGCCGAATCCTCGGACGGGCCGCGCAGGTTGATGATGGTGCGAATCCCGCGTGTCGCGAGCACCTCGCGCAATTGCTCGGGCGGCAGCGTGGCGGAACGATAAAGCTCGCCGACGAGGACGGTATGCAGATTGCCGTTGCCATAGGCCCAGCCGGCATAACTGCCGACGATGAGAAAGCCGGTCAGGCCAAGGCCCATCACCCGCCGTACCCAGCGCCGCACGCGCCCACGCACTTCCGTCACTTGCCACGCCTCCCCGTCGGTCTACGGAAAGACGCATGGCAGGCGAAGCTGACAGCCAGCTTACAACGCCAGCGACAGGCTGACGCGGCGGCGGGCGCCAAACCACATTGTCGCTTTGCTGATAGAAACCAATCCCGGATCTATTGCGTTTTTTATCGAAGGGGCAACACTGGCGCCCGATGGCACCCAAGTGCCAACAGGAGGATGCCCGAGATGACCGACACCCCCGCTTCCGATCCCGCCTCGCCCGGCTTTGCCACGCTTTCCGTGCATGCCGGCGCCCAGCCGGACCCGACCACCAAGGCGCGCGCCACGCCGATCTACCAGACCACGTCCTTCGTGTTCGACGATGTCGACCACGCGGCGGCGCTGTTCGGCCTGAAGGCCTTCGGCAATATCTACACGCGCATCGGCAACCCGACCAATGCCGTGCTGGAGGAGCGCGTCGCCGCGCTGGAGGGCGGCACCGCCGCGCTCGCCGTGGCCTCGGGCCATGCCGCCCAATTGCTGGTCTTCCAGACGCTGCTGATGCCGGGCGACGAATTCGTGGCGGCGCGCAAGCTCTATGGCGGCTCCATCAACCAGTTCAACCACGCCTTCAAGAGTTTCGGCTGGAACGTGGTCTGGGCCGATTCGGACGATGTCGCCTCGTTTGAGCGGGCCATCTCGCCAAAGACCAAGGCGATCTTCGTCGAATCCATCGCCAATCCCGGCGGCATCATCACCGACATCGCCGCCGTCGCGAAGATAGCCAGGCGCGCGGGCGTGCCGCTGATCGTCGACAACACGCTGGCGACACCCTACCTCATCCGCCCATTCGAGCACGGCGCCGACATCATCGTCCATTCCGCGACCAAGTTCCTCGGCGGCCACGGCAATTCCATCGGCGGCATCATCGTGGACGGCGGCTCGTTCAACTGGCTGCGCGAGGGGCGCTATCCCTTCCTGTCGCAGCCGCGGCCGGAATATGAGGGGATCGTCATCGGCGAGACCTTCGGCAATTTCGCCTTCGCCATCGCCGCGCGCGTGCTCGGCCTGCGCGATCTCGGGCCGGCACTGTCGCCGTTCAACGCCTTTCTCATCCTCACCGGCATCGAGACGCTGCCGCTGCGCATCCAGAAGCACAGCGACAACGCGCTCGCGGTGGCGAAATTCCTGACCGACCACCCCAAGGTGGAATGGGTCAGCTATCCCGGCCTGGCGGGCGACCGTTATTACAATCTCGGCCAGCGCTACACGCCCAAGGGCGCGGGCGGCGTGTTCACCTTCGGGCTCAAGGGCGGCTTCGAGGCGGGCGTGGCGCTGGTCTCGCACGTCAAGCTGTTCTCGCATCTGGCCAATATCGGCGACACCCGCTCGCTCATCATCCACCCGGCCTCCACCACCCATCGCCAGCTTGCCGACGAGCAGAAGACCCTCGCCGGTGCCGGGCCGGACGTGGTGCGCCTGTCGGTCGGCATCGAGGACGCCGCCGACATCATCGCCGACCTGGAACAGGCGCTGCGGCACGCCTGAGCGCGCGGTGCATGCAAGGGGAACGGGACGGCATGGCGGCGCGCACGATTCCTTTCACACCGGTGCCCCGTGCCGATCGTGAATGAATTATGAGCCCGCCATGCAGGCATCGCAGGGCTGGGATGCGGTATAATTCCTACCAAATGGGCAGGGTGTCGATTATCTAGGCAACAAGCTGATTAACGGACGTGCAGCTGCCGGGGAGCCCGGAGGCCGCGTCCCGCTTCTGAACCTGATGGAGATTGACATGCTGCTCTGGGGCCTTGTTGCCAAGCAGATCCGCCGCTGGCAGGCGTACCGCCGCACGATCAACGAGCTTTCGCAGCTCGATGACCGCACCCTCGCCGACATCAATGTCGCCCGTGGTGAGATCACGAACGTTGCGCGTCGCGCGGCCGCTGCCGCCTGATCGACCGGTTTTCGGACCTCGCATCCGAGCGATCTTGTACAAGAACGGCCCCGGAATTTTCCGGGGCCGTTCTTTTTTGCCCACGTTCCGTGCTAAGGCCGCGCGTCGACGGCAAGAAGAAGGCGCCACGTGCGCGTAATCGATTGGTCATGAGCATCACGGACAAGCCCCCCGTTCACGTCATCGGCGGCGGCCTCGCCGGCTCCGAGGCGGCATGGCAGATCGCCCGCCGGGGCATCCGCGTCATCCTGCACGAGATGCGGCCCACCCGCGCCACCGATGCGCACAGGACGCAGGCACTGGCTGAATTGGTCTGCTCCAATTCGTTCCGCTCGGACGACGCCACCTCCAACGCGGTCGGCGTGCTGCATGCCGAGATGCGCCGGCTCGGCTCGCTCATCATGGCCTGCGCCGATCGTCACCAGCTGCCGGCCGGCGGTGCGCTGGCGGTGGACCGCGATGCCTTCGCCGCCGCCGTCACCGCTGCCCTGGAGCAGCACCCCGGCATCGCCATCGAACGCGGCGAAATCGACGGCCTGCCGCCGGACGCATGGGATTCGGTCATCATCGCCACCGGCCCGCTCACCTCCCCGGCCCTCGCCGAGGCCATCCGCGCCCGCACGGACGAGACGGCGCTGGCCTTCTTCGACGCCATCGCGCCCATCGTTCATTTCGATTCGATCGACATGAACATGTGCTGGTTCCAGTCGCGCTACGACAAGGCGGGCCCGGGCGGCACCGGCGCGGACTATATCAACTGCCCGATGGACAAGGCGCAGTACGATGCCTTCGTCGCCGCCCTCATCGCCAGCGACACCGTGCCGTTCCGTGATTTCGAAGCGGCGACGCCCTATTTCGACGGCTGCCTGCCCATCGAGGTCATGGCCGCGCGCGGGCCGGAGACGCTGCGCCACGGCCCGATGAAGCCAATGGGCCTGACCAATGCGCATAACCCGACGGTGAAGCCCCATGCCGTGGTGCAGCTGCGGCAGGACAATGCGCTCGGCACGCTGTTCAACATGGTCGGCTTCCAGACCAAGACCCGCCATTCCGAGCAGGTGCGCATCCTGCGCATGATCCCCGGGCTGGAAAACGCCGAATTCGCCCGGCTGGGCGGCCTCCACCGCAACACCTATCTCAACTCGCCCAAGCTGCTAGACGGCACGCTGCGGCTCAAGGTCGAGCCGCGGCTGCGCTTCGCCGGCCAGATCACCGGCTGTGAGGGCTATGTGGAAAGCGCGGCGATGGGCCTCATGGCCGGCCTGTTCGCCAGCGCCGAGCGCCTTGGAGACGAGCCCTCCGTGCCGCCGCCGACCACCGCCTTCGGCGCGCTGATCAACCACATCACCGGCGGGCATATCGAGACCGTCGAGGCCGGGCCCCGCTCCTTCCAGCCGATGAACATCAATTTCGGCCTGTTCCCCCCGCTGGAGGCCACCCCCACCCGCGATGCGGAGGGCAACCGGTTGCGCGGCACGCAGAAAACCGTGGCCAAGAAGCAGGTCATGGCGGCGCGGGCGCTGCGCGACCTCGATCAATGGGCGACCCTCCACGCCGATCCTTCGTGCGAGGCTGCCGCGTGACCCAGGCGCTTCCCGACGCCGCGCGCGGCACATTCGAACTCGACACCGTGCTCAAGCGCGACATCTTCTCGACCATCGAGCGCGGCCTGTGGCGCGATGAGGCCGGCAACGCCTTTCCCGCCGTGCGCCGGCGCTACACCGATGTGAAATGGTGGATAAAGCCGCTGGCGCGGCATTTCGCCCGCCGCGAGGCACGCGCCTTGCGCCGGGCGGAGGGCAGCGGCCACACGGTGCCGGTCTATGCGCTGGAAGAAGGCGCGCTGGTGCGTGGCTTCGTCGACGGCATTCCGCTGCAGATCGCCCGCCCCTATGGCGATGCCGCGTTTTTCCGCTCGGCGCGCGAGGGCCTGCGTGAGGTGCACCGCCGGCGCATCGCCCATAACGACCTCGCCAAGCCGCAGAACTGGCTCTATGCCGCCGACGGGCGGGCGGTGCTGATGGATTTCCAGCTCGCCTTCTGCTTCGAGCGCCGCTCGAAATTCTTCCGCGTCGCCGCCTATGAGGATATCCGCCACCTGCTCAAGCAGAAGCGCAGCTTCTGCCCGGAGGCGCTGACACCCATGGAAAAGCGCATCCTCGCCCGCAAGAGCCTGTTCACCCGCATCTGGATGGCGACCGGCAAGCAGGTGTATAACTTCGTCACCCGCCGCCTGCTCAACTACCACGATACCGAAGGGCGCGGCCCGCGCGCCATGGAGCAGGGCCCGCGCATCGCCGAGGCGCTCGGCGCGGCGCCGGGGGTGCGGGGCGTGCATATCGCCGATTTCCCCACCGCCGGCCACAGCTTCGGCCTCTACGCCTTCGTCGAGGCGACCGGCACCAGCGAGGAAACCCTGCGCGCGCATCTGGCCACCACCGTGCCCGATATCCTGCCGCCCGAGCACCTGCAGATCGTGCCGGCCCTGCCCCGCGATGAGGCCGGCGAGGTGCGTGACGACCTGCTGCGCCTCGTCGCGCTGAACCAGATCGACCAGCTTGAGCAATTGCCCCGCAGCGCCAGCGAGCAGGCGGCGATCGACGCCATCATCCGCGACCGCCGCAACCTGAGCGACCGGGTGCGGCGCGGCATCTGATGCATCCCGCGCCGCCTTGACACGCCCGACCCGCCCGAAATGATCGGCGGCGGGGGAATCGGGGCATCATCCGGCCGAAGCGTGCCTGGGAGACTTATGCGTTACCTCATCACCGGCACGGCAGGCTTCATCGGCTACCATCTGGCGCGGCGGCTGCTCGAAAACGGGCACGAGGTGGTCGGCTTCGACGGCATGACCGCCTATTACAATCTCAAGCTGAAAGAAGCCCGGCACGCCGCGCTGGCGCAGTTTCCCGCCTTCACGCCGCATATCGGCATGCTGGAGGACCGCGCCGCGCTGGCCCGCGCCACCACCGCCCGGCCCGACATCATCGTCCACCTCGCGGCCCAGGCGGGGGTGCGCTACAGCCTGGAAAATCCCAAGGCCTATCTCGATTCCAACCTTGTCGGCTCGTGGAACGTGCTGGAGCTGGCGCGGGAACTGGGCGTCCAGCATCTGCTGCTCGCCTCCACCTCCTCCATCTACGGCGCCAACCCGACCATCCCCTTCCATGAAACGGACCGGGCCGACGAGCCGCTGACCTTCTATGCCGCCAGCAAGAAGGGCATGGAGGCAATGGGCCATTCCTACGCCCATCTCTACCGGCTGCCGACGACGGCTTTCCGCTTCTTCACCGTGTATGGCCCCTGGGGTCGGCCGGACATGGCGCTGTTCAAGTTCGTCGCCGCCATGCTCGAGGACCGCGAGATCGAGATCTATGGCGAAGGGCGGATGAGCCGCGACTTCACCTATATTGACGACCTGATCGAAGCCATCATCCGCCTTGCCGCGCTGCCGCCCGACGAGACCAACCGGGTCGAAGCGCCGGCCGGCATCGACACGCTGTCGCATCAGGGGCCGTATCGCGTGGTCAATATTGGCGGTGGCCAGCCCGTGGGCCTGATCGATTTTGTCGAGACCATCGAGGCCGTGCTCGGCAAGCCGGCCCGGCGTCTCATGCTGCCCATGCAGAAGGGCGATGTGCCGCGCACCTTCGCCAGCCCGGACCTTCTCGTCGCGCTCACCGGCTATCGGCCGGCGACGCCGCTGGATGAGGGCGTACACGCCTTTGTCGACTGGTATCTCGACGCGCGCGCCTATCTCTGAGCGCTACAGTTCACCCGTTTCGGCAGGCGCGGGCTCTCTTGCGTCGGTGCGCGCCTGCGCCAGCAGTTCGCGCAGGAAGGCATCGACCAGCGGTTGCTCGCCCGACAACCGCCGGGTGGCGGCAAAATGGGGCGATTCGAACCCATAGCTCTCCGGCCGCAGCACGCGCATCTGCCCCCGCGCCGCCCAATCCTCGCCGATATGGCGCGGAAGGTAGCCGATGAAACGGCCGGACAGGATCATCATCACCTGCGCTTCCATCTGCACGATGGCGGCGCTGGCGCGCGGGTGGTTCACCCGGTAGAGGTCGTCGAGGTGGCGGTAGCGTCGCACCGAGAACAGCGCTTCCTCGATTCGCGCGTGGCTGATCGCCTCCGCCGGCAGCGCGAATAGCGGATGGCCGCGCCCGCAATAGAGCGCCTGCGGCTCGCGGTGCAGCGGCACATAGGTGATGCCCGGCACTTTCTGCGAGAACGGGCCGATCACCACGTCGCGCACGCCGTCCATCAGCGCCCGTTCCAGCACCAGCGGCGTGCCGAGTTCGAGGTCGACGAACACTTCCGAGGCATAGGCCATGTAGCGCGCCAGCGCGGTCTGCAGGCCGAGCCGCGGGTTCGTCACCACGCCATCGACAATGCCGACCCGGAGCCGCCCCACGAGGCGCTGCTGGTCGCGCCCGATGCGGCCGTGGAACGCGTCGATGTCCTCGAACAGCTGGAGCGCGGCGGCAAGAATCGCTTCGCCGAACGGCGTCAGGCGGAAGCCCGCCCGCCCGCGCTCGCATAATTGCCCGCCCAGCTTGCGCTCCAGCGCCGCGAGATGTGTGGAAAGCGTGGACTGGGAAAGATTGAGCGCGATCTGCGCATCCTGGAATCCGCCCTCCTGCGCCAGCACGACGAAGACGCGCAGCAGGCGCAGATCGATATTATCGAGCCGTCGCATGGGGTTCGGCTCCTTTCTACTCACATCGATTTATCTAAATGTAAGCTTCCACTAATTCCGATTTTTTCGGAAGTGAATTTGCGAGACCATGGCCTTGTCCTCGCACAGGAGCGCCCGCGTGCCCCTCCGTCATCCTGTCCGCACCCGGCGCGGGAGCGCCGCATGAGCCTCGATGGGCTTTCCGGGCGCACGGTGCTCGTCACCGGATCGAGCCGGGGAATCGGCCTCGGCATCGCCCGCGCCTTCGCCACCGCCGGCGCGGACCTGCACATGCTGGCCGATGATGCCGCCATCTTCGAGGTGGCCGGGCGGCTCGGCGCGCGCGGCCACTGCGCCGACATCACCTCCAGCGAAGCCGTGGGCGAGGTCGCCGCCGCGCTCCCCCATCTCCACGTGCTGGTGAACAATGCCGGGCTCGAACGGGTGACGCCGCTGGACGATGCGAGCGAGGCCAATGAGGCGACGTTCCGCCGCGTGCTTGATATCAACGTGGTCGGCACATTTCTCGTCACCCGCGCCCTGCTGCCTCGGATGGGCCATGGCGGGCGCATCATCAACACCGCCTCGGTGTGGTCGCGCGGGGCGGAAGCGCTGTTCGGCGCCTATGTCGCGTCCAAGCACGCGACCATCGGGCTGACAAAGACCTGGGCGAAGGAACTCGGCCCGCGCGGCATCACGGTGAACGCGGTGTGCCCGGGCTGGGTGCGCACGGAAGCCTCGCTGCGCTCGCTCCATGCCATGGCGGCGCGCACCGGCATGGAGCCGGAGGTTCTGCTGGAGGAGATCGTCGCCGCGCAGATCCTGCCCGGCTTCATGGAACCGGAAGACGTGGCCGGCACCTATCTGTTCCTGGCGTCCGACCTTGCCTCCAACATCACCGGCCAGAGCGTCGGTGTCGATCGCGGAGAATTCACATGGTAACGCCTCACAGGGAAGTTCCTCACCGGGAGCCGCCTCACAAGGATCTGCGGGTCGTCGTCACGGGTGCCGGGAGCGGCATCGGCCGGGCCACGGCGGATGCCCTGTTCGAGGCTGGAGCCAAGGTCATCGGCTTCGACCTGCGCCCGCCGGACCGCGCCAACTGGGCGACCATCATCACCAACGTGGCGGAGGAGGCCTCCGTCGTCGCCGGCATGGAGGCGGCCGTCGCCGAGCTGGGCGGGTTGGACGCCATCGTCAACTGCGCCGGGCTATTGATCGAAATGCCGCTCTCGGAATTCGATGTCGAGGCCTATGAGCGCATGGCGGCGGTGAATGTGCGCGGCCCCATCCTGATGGCGCGTGAGGCGTTGCGCCATTTCAACGGGCGCGGCGAGACGCGCGGGCGCATCGTGAACATCGCCTCCGAGCTGGCCTATCTCGGCCGCGCCGGCGCCTCCGGCTATTGCGCGACCAAGGGCGCGATCGTCTCGCTGACCCGCGCCTTCGCGCGCGAACTGGGTCCGCACATCCTGGTCAACGCCATCGCCCCCGGCCCGGTGGATACGCCGCTGCTCGGCTTTGGTGCGATGACCCCGGAGGCGCAGAAGCTGGAGACCGCCAACCCGCTCGGCCGGGTCGGCCGGCCGGAGGAGGTGGCGCAGGCGGTGCTGTTCCTGCTCAGCCGCGCAACCGGCTTCATTACCGGCCAGTGCATCAGCGTCGACGGCGGCGCGGCGATGCACTGAACCCACGGACATCAGAGGGAAAGACCATGGTCGACAGCCTGCGCCTGGACGAACTGAGCTGGCCGGAATTCGCGCGCAAGGTGGCGGCCGGCGCGCCCGTGCTGCTGCCGCTCGGCTCCACCGAGCAGCACGGCCCCCACCTGCCGCTCAATGTCGACGTCGTGCTGCCGACCGGCGTGTGCGAGCGCGTCGCCCGCGAGATCGGCGGCATCGTCGCGCCCACGCTCAATTACGGCTGCAAGTCGATGCCGCGCTCGGGCGGCGGCGAGGTGTTCCCCGGCACGCTGAGCCTCGACGCCCACACGTTCGCGCTGGTGCTGCGCGACGTGATCCGCAATCTGGGCCGGCAGGGCGTGCGCCGGCTGGTCATCGTCAACGGCCATTACGAGAATTGCTGGCCCTCGGTCGAGGGGCTGGACCTCGCCCTGCGCGAACTGCGCCGCGACGGCATCACCGACATGCAGGTGATGCGGCTGGAATACTGGGACTTCGCCACCCGCGCCACGCTCGACCAACTGTTCCCGGACGGCTTCCCCGGCATCGATCTCGAACATGCCAGCCTCTTGGAAACTTCGCTCATGCTGCTACTGCGGCCCGAGCTCGTGGAGATGGACAAGGTGCCGACCGACGGGCCGGCCACGTTCCCACCCTATGACCGGTTTCCCGTGCCCGACGATTTCGGCCTGCCGCCCTCCGGCGTGCTGGCGGTGGCGGTCGGCTCCACCTCGGAGAAGGGCGAATTGCTGATGGCGGATTACATCACCCGCATATCCGCCGCCATCGTCAAGGAATTCGGGCTGTGATCCGGTTTCCCGGACAAGCGGCGCGAAGCGCGGCGCCGATCCGGGATCCAGGAGACAATCCGCAAGCGTCCAAATTGTCTTTCGCCGCCTGCGGCGGAGTCCTGCGCTGGATCCCGGCTCGGCGCTCCGGCTTCGCCTCCGCTGGGCCGGGAAACGAGGACGACAGGGCCGTGCCCCAATGAGGTTTCCATGACGAAAAAATTCGAGCCGCTCGATTCCGGCACCATCCCGCGTTTTGCCGGCCTTCCCACCTTCATGCGGCTGCCGGTGGCCGAGCCGTCCGAAGTCGACATCGCCATACTCGGCGTGCCCTTCGACCTCGGCACCACAAACCGCGCCGGCACCCGCCACGGACCGCGCGAACTGCGCAACCAGTCCAGCCTGATGCGCCGCGTGCACCATGTCACCGGCCTCTCGCCCTATGACCGCGCGCGGGTGGCCGATTGCGGCGATGTCATCATCGACCCGTTCGATCTGATGCGCTCGCTCGATCTCATCAGCGCCCATTATGCCGGGGTGCGCGCGGCCGGGGCGCGGCCGCTGACGGCGGGTGGCGACCATCTCATCAGCCTGCCGATCCTGCGCGGGCTGGTGGAAGACGGCCCTGTCGGCCTCATTCAGTTCGACGCGCATTCAGATACTTACGACAGTTTCTTCAACGGAAGTCGTTACACCCACGGCACGCCGTTCCGCCGCGCCATCGAGGAAGGGCTGATCGACCCCACGCGCTTCGTCCAGATCGGCCTGCGCGGCGCCATCTCCGATGCCGGCAATTACGATTACGCCCGCGATGTCGGCGTGCGCATCATCTTCATCGAGGAACTGGTCGCGCGCGGCGTCGAGGACGTGATGGCGGAAGCGCGGGCCATCGTCGGCGACGCGCCCACCTATGTCACCTTCGACATTGACGGCATCGACCCCTCGCAGGCCCCCGGCACCGGCACGCCGGAGATCGGCGGCTTCTCCACCCGCGAGGCGCAGGCCATGGTGCGCCTGCTCGACGGGCTCGACATCATCGGCGCCGACCTCGTCGAAGTCGCCCCGCCCTTCGATCCATCCGGCCTCACCGCGCTGACCGGGGCCACCATCCTGTTCGAACTGCTCTGCGTGCTCGCCGGCACCGTCGAGCGGAAGGGAGCGCGCTGATGTCGCATGGTTATGAAGCGGGCCGGCTCGACCTGCCCTTCGTCGGCATCTGCACTTTCGGCAAATACCCGCTGCAACTGGACTGGAATGCCATTGACGCCGACGTCGCGGTGCTCGGCGCACCGTTCGACATGGGCACGCAGTGGCGCTCGGGCGCCCGCTCGGGTCCGCGCGCCATTCGCGAGGCTTCGACACTGTTTTCGTTCGGCCATTCCGGCGCCTATGACCACGAAGACGATATCACTTACCTTCCCGCCGGATCGACGCGCATCGTCGATATCGGCGATGCCGACATGGTCCACACGGACACGCTCACCAGCCACGCCAACATCGAATATGCCGTGCGCAAGGTCCTCGCTGCCGGCGCGCTCCCGGTGGTGCTGGGCGGCGATCATTCGATCAATATCCCCTGCATCGAGGCGTTCTCGGAACAGGAGCCGATCCACATCGTGCAGTTCGACGCGCATCTCGACTTTGTCGACGAGCGGCACGGCGTCACCCGCGGCCATGGCAACCCGCTGCGCCGCGCCGCCGAGAAGCCCTATGTCACCGGCCTCACCCAACTCGGCATCCGCAACGTCTCCTCCACCGCGCGCGAGGGCTATGAGGCGGCGCGGGCCATGGGTTCGGACATTCTGAGCGTGCGCCAGATCCGCAAGCTGGGCACCGAAGCGGTGCTGGCGCGCATCCCCGAGGGCAAGCGCTATTACGTGACGCTCGACATTGACGGTTTCGATCCCTCCATCGCCCCCGGCACCGGCACGCCGAGCCATGGCGGCTTCACCTATTACGAGGTGCTGGAACTGCTCGACGGGCTGGCCCGACGCGGCAGCGTGGTGGGGATCGACCTGGTGGAAGTGGCACGTGAATACGACCCTGCCGGCACGACCGCGATCCTCGCCGCGCAGATTCTGCTCAACTTCATCGGTCGCATCCTGCACCATCGGCACCCGTGATGGAGGCGACGAACCCACACGAACAGAGGGCGCGCAGACAAGGGCGATGCGCGAAACAGGCACACTGGACAATCCAGGCTGCATCCGCGAGGAGGCCGTGAGGAGGGAGCCGGGCATTTGCGAAGACCACATCGGCGACAAAGTCAAGGCTTCGCCCTACGCTGCCGGAAGCAGCAACAGAAAGGTATCCGGAAACGGACTGTTTCCGTTTTATTCGCCAAAACTTTAGAGCTGAACGAAAATCGCCTTCTTCTGGAGGCATGTGTAGCATAATAAACTATGAATCGAGTCCGGACGTTCGCGGCCGGGCTCGCGCGTTTGTTTGGGGATTAGGGGCATCTGCGCATGGCAAGCAAGCCGGCGACTGAAAATGACGGCGCCGAAAACGGCGAAGGACTGCAGTTACCATCCCTCGCTCCATCAACGAACGAGGCTAACGCGGAACAGGTCATCACTCATCTGGAGATCGCCCGGCTGATCGAGCGAGCGCATCGCCGCTTTCTCGACCTGCTGCGAATCGACCTTGCGCGGTTCGGAATCGACGACATCAGCCCGTCGCAGGTGATGCTGCTGTTCACCATCGGCAGCGACGAACTCTCCGTGCGCGACCTGCTGGAGCGCGGGCACTATCTCGGCTCCAATGCGTCGTACAATCTCAAGCAGCTTGTGGAGGCGGACTATGTGCACCGCTCGCCCTCGCTGCGCGATCGGCGCTCCGCCCGCCTGCGGCTGACGCCCAAGGCCGTGCAACTATGCGACGCCATCCGCTCGGTGCATGAGCAGGGCACGCGCACCGGCTCGCGTGACGAACCCGACGCTCAGGACATGTCGGTGACCTACAGCGTGTTGCGCCGGCTTGAAATCCTCTGGACCGGCATGCTGCGCTACGGCGAGAATGGCTAGTTGACGGAACGTACCGCCCGCGTGCCGGGCGGTACGGAAGGTGCCCAACCCATCCAGAGACCCCCAGCATCCAGAGACCGCGGCATCCAGAGACCGCCGAGCGAGGACAGCGCGACTTCCGGCCGGAGGTCGCGCTGTTTGCCTATGAGGCGTTTCGTCCGGGCGTATTCGTCTCCATTCTGGCCACCGCAGCCGGCCAGAATACCCGGCGCGGCCTGAAGGCGGGCAGCCGTCGCCCCCGGTGCCGGCGAGCGGAGCACCGCCCCGCTTTTTCAACACCCGCACGCCCAGCGCCCGATTCGGCCGATCAGGTAATGACGCTCGGCTCGCGGCGGCCGGTACGGCCCTCGATATCCGGCAGCGAGCGGGCAATGGCGATCAGATCAGCCAGCGCCGCCTGCGTATCAAGGGCGTGCCGCGCCGCATCCGGCTCGAAACGCTCGATATAGACCCGCAGCGTCGCCCCGGCCGTGCCGGTGCCCGACAGGCGGTAGACGATGCGCGAGCCATCGGTGAAGAACACCCGCAGCCCCTGCTTCGTCGTCACCGAGCCGTCGACCGGGTCATGATAGGCGAAATCATCCGCCTTCTCCACGGTGAGCCCATTGAGGACGCTGCCGGACAGCGTGTCGAGCCGGGCGCGCAGGTCCGCGACCAGCCCCTCCGCCGCGCCGGCATCCACTTCCTCATAATCGTGCCGCGTATAGTAGTTGCGCCCATAGGTGGCCCAATGATCGGCGACGATGGCGGCGACGCTCTGCCGGCGGACGGCGAGAATGTTGAGCCACATCAGCACGGCCCACAGGCCGTCCTTCTCGCGCACATGGCTGGAACCGGTGCCGAAGCTCTCCTCGCCGCACACCGTGGCGAGCCCGGCATCGAGCAAATTGCCGAAGAACTTCCACCCTGTCGGCGTCTCGTAGCAGGTGATTCCCAGCTTGGCGGCGACGCGGTCCGCCGCGCCGCTGGTCGGCATGGAGCGGGCGATGCCGGCAATGCCCGCCGCATAGCCCGGCGCCAGATGCGCGTTGGCGGCAATGATCGCGAGCGAATCGGACGGTGTGAGATAAAGGCCGCGGCCGACGATCATGTTGCGGTCGCCATCGCCATCCGAGGCCGCGCCGAGGTCGGGGGCGTGGTCGGACATCAGCAGATCATAGAGATCCTTGGCGTGGACCAGGTTCGGGTCGGGATGGTGCCCGCCGAAATCGGGCAGCGGCTGGCCATGCACCACCGTGCCGGGCGCGGCGCCCAGCGTCTCCTCCAGGATCGCCCGCGCATAGGGGCCCGTCACCGCGCTCATCGCATCGAAGCGCATGGTGAAGCCAGTGCCGAACAGGTCGCGGATCGCGTCGAAGTCGAACAGCGCCCCCATCAGTTCGGCATAGTCCTCGACCGGGTCGATCACGTCGACCACCATGTCCTCGACCCGCGTGATGCCCTGGATGTCGAGATCGACATCGGGCGCGTCGGAGATGCGGTATTGCGTGATCGCCTGCGAGCGGGCGAAGATGGCGTCGGTCACGGGCTCGGGCGCGGGGCCGCCATTGCCGATATTGTACTTGATGCCGAAATCGCCGTGCTCGCCACCCGGATTGTGGCTGGCCGAGAGGATGATGCCGCCGAAGGCCTCGTGCTTGCGGATCACGGCGGAGGCGGCCGGCGTCGAGAGAATGCCGCCCTGCCCCACCAGCACCCGGCCGAAGCCGGCGGCGGCGGCGATCTTGATCACCGTCTGGATCGCCTCGCGGTTGAAATAGCGCCCGTCGCCACCCACCACCAGCGTCTCGCCCTCGAACTCCTTCAGGCTGTCGAACAGCGACTGCACGAAGTTCTCGACATAATGCGGCTGCTGGAAGACCTGCACCTTCTTGCGCAGGCCCGACGTGCCGGGCTTCTGGCCGTCGAAGGGCGTGGTGGCGACGACGCGGATCATGTTACCCCCGATACTTTCTGAAACTCATCCCGGACAGTCGCAGGCCGAGCCGGGATCGCACATGGAATGGGCGAGCGATCCCGGCCTGCCGGCAGCGCCGGCATCCGGGATGACGGCGCGGGACTATTGGCCGACGAGATGATGCAGCAGCCCGGCGGCCGAGGCCGAGAGGGAGGCTGGCGCCTGCCCGCTCTCCACCGCCGGCAGCAGCGTGCTGGCGAGTTCCTTGCCGAGCTCGACGCCCCACTGATCGAAGCTGTTGATGTTCCAGATCGCGCCTTCGACGAAGACGCGATGCTCATAGAGCGCGATCAGCCGGCCGAGCGTATAGGGATCCAGCTTGTCATAGGCGATGGTGACGGAGGGCCGGCTGCCGGTGAACACGCGATGCGGCGCGATCTTTGCCGCCGCGTCCTTGTCGCGGCCGGCGGCAAGAAGCTGCGCCGTCGCCTCCTCCAGCGTGCGCCCGCGCATCAGCGCCTCGGACTGCGCGAGGCAGTTGGCGATGAGCATGGCGTGCTGGCGCTTCAGCCCCGGCCATTCATCCTCGCCATGGCCCCGCGCGGCGATGAGGAACTCCACCGGGATCGGACTGGTGCCCTGGTGGATCAGCTGGAAGAAGGCATGCTGGCCATTGGTGCCGGGCTCGCCCCACACGACCGGACCGGTGTCGTGCGCCACCGTCTCGCCGTCCAGCGTCACATGCTTGCCGTTGCTCTCCATGTCGAGCTGCTGGAGATAGGCCGGCAGGCGGGCGAGGTGCTGGTCATAGGGAATAACCGCCCGCGTGGCGTAGCCGCACACGTCGCGGTGCCAGATGCCGACGAGGGCCAGCAGGACAGGGAGGTTCTTTTCCAGCGGCGCGGTGCGGAAATGCTCGTCCAGCGCATGGCCGCCATCGAGGAAGCGCGCGAAATTCGCCGCTCCCACCGCGATCATGACCGGCAGGCCGATGGCCGACCACACGGAATAACGCCCGCCGACCCAGTCCCAGAAGCCGAACACGCGGTCCGGCGCGATGCCGAAGGCCGCCACCTTGTCGAGCGCGGTGGACACCGCCGCGAAGTGGTTGGACACCGCCGCCTCGCCCAGCGCCTCGACGATCCACTGCCGGGCGCTGGCGGCATTCGCCATCGTCTCCTGCGTGGTGAAGGTCTTGGACGCCACGATGAACAGCGTCGAGGCCGGGTCGAGCGGCTTCACCGTATCGAACAGATGGGCGCCGTCGACATTCGAGACGTAATGCGCGCGCGGCCCGTCATGATAGGGCGAGAGCGCGATGGTGGCCATGACGGGACCGAGATCCGAGCCGCCAATGCCGATATTCACCACATCGGTGATCGGCTTGCCGGTCCAGCCCGTCAGCACGCCGGAGCGGATGCCGTCGGTGAACACGGCCATGTCGGCCAGCACCTTCGCCACGTCGGCGCGCACGTCCTGCCCGTCGATCGTGAAGGGCGTCGCGCTGCGATCGCGCAGCGCCGTGTGCAGCACGGCCCGGTCCTCGGTGATGTTGATATGCTCGCCCGCGAACATTGCCGCGCGCTTTTCCTCGACACCCGCGGTGCGGGCGAGGTCAAGCAGCAGGCCGAGCGTCGCCGGGGTCAGCGAGCACTTGGAGACATCCAGCAGCATGTCCTCGAAAGTGGCGGAAAAGGCCGCGAAACGGCCCGGATCGGCGGCGAAGAGCTGCGCCACCTTTTCCCCGCTCCGCGCCGCGCGGTCATTGGCCAGAGCCTTGAAGACGTCCTCGATCGCTGCGCCCATCCGTCTCTCCAAACGTCGATGAGGGCCCGAGCCTACTCGCTCCGGCCCATGCTTTTCTTAACGGCCTCGATCAGCTGCTTGAGCGTGAACGGTTTCGGCAGGAAGCCGAAATCGGCACCCTCTGGCAGATTCTTCGCGAAGGCTTCCTCGGCATAGCCCGACATGAATATCACCTTGATGTCGGGTCGGGTGCGGCTCAATTCCCGCAGCAGCGTCGGCCCGTCCATTTCCGGCATCACCACATCGGACAGCACCAGGTCGACCGCCCCGCCATGCTTGGCCAGAACCTCCAGCGCCTCCACGCCGGAGGCCGCCTCCAGCACCTGATAGCCGCGAGAGGCGAGGGCGCGCGCCGCGAAGGCCCGCACCGCATCCTCGTCCTCCACCAGCAGCAGCGTGCCGCGCCCGGTGAGATCCGCGCTCTTGGGCTGCGGCTCCGGCTCGACCACTTTCGGCGCAAGTTCGAGCATATCGGGCACGTGGCGCGGCAGGAACACGCGGAACACCGAGCCGCGGCCGACCTCGCTCTCCACCTGCAGCGTGCCGCCGGTCTGCTTGACGATGCCGTAGACCGTGGAGAGGCCGAGCCCGGTGCCCTTGCCGACTTCCTTGGTCGAGAAGAACGGCTCGAAGATCTTGTCGATAATGCCGGGCGGAATGCCGGTGCCGTTATCGGCCACTTCCACCAGCACATGGTCGGCGGGCGGCAGGCCGGCCTCGGCATAGCGGGCGGCATCCACGGCCGGCACGTTGGCGGTGCGAATGGTGAGCGCCCCGCCCTCCGGCATCGCGTCACGCGCATTGACCGCGAGATTGATGATGACCTGCTCGAACTGGTTGAGGTCCGCCTTGACCGGCCAGAGATCGCGCCCTTCCTTCACCTCCAGCTTGATCGTCTCGCCCAGCAGCCGGCGCAGCAGCATGGACAGGTCGCTCATCACCTCGCCGAGGCTGAGCACCTGCGGCCGCAGCGTCTGCCGGCGCGAGAAGGCGAGCAGCTGGCGCACCAGCCCGGCGGCGCGGTTGGCGTTCTGCTTGATCTGCATCACATCCTGGAAGGACGGGTCGGTGGGCCGCGAATTGGCCAGCAGCAGGTCGGAATAGCCGATAATGGCGGTGAGCACGTTGTTGAAATCATGCGCCACGCCGCCCGCCAGCTGGCCGACCGCCTGCATTTTCTGCGACTGGGCGAACTGCGCCTCCAGCGCCCGCTGTTCGGTCGTGTCGATGGCGTAGACGATCGCCGCCTCGCTGCCGGATTCGCCGTCCTGCACCGGGGAAAGATAGAAGCGCACCGAACGGCCGCCCTCGCGCCCGTCCGTCGTGTCCACCGGCGCCTCCGGGGCGAGGCCGGTGACGGCGCTGGCGACGGCGGCTTCCAGCGCGGCGCGCGAGGCACCCGTCACCACATCGGCGATCCGCCGCCGCTCGCCCTCGCGCCCGCCGAAATGGCGCGCGAACTCGGCATTGGCGCGCACGATGCGGCCCTCGCCGTCCACCGTCGCGATGGCGATGGGCGAATTGTGGAAGAAGCGCGCGAAGCGCACCTCGGCCGCGCGCGCCGGGTCCGCCGCATTGTCCTCGCGGGTGCGGCTCACCACCAGCGTGCGCGAGGCGCCCGGCGTGCCGTCGGAGGCGAAGGCGACGCGGTGCCAGATGCGCGCCGGCAGGGTCTGGCCATTGCGGCGCTTGAGGTCGAGGTCGAGCACCTCGGTGCGCACCCCGCCAGGCACCGGCGCGATATTGGTCAACAGCGCCGCCGCCGGTCCCGGCACGAGATCGGCGACGGTGAGCCCGCCCGGCCCGAATTCGGCAAGGTCGTAGCCCAGCCAGTCCACCAGCGTGGCGTTGATATAGTGGATCGCCCCGCCGGCGGCGGAGAAGAAGCCGGCCGGCGCGTGATCGAGATAATCGATGGCGTGCTGCAATTCGAGGAAGGCCGTCTCCTGCCGCTCGCGCTCGCGCGTCAGGTCGCTCATCGTCCACACCGTGGCCTTACCCCCGCGCGGGTCCGCCACGGCCGGGCGGGCGGAGAGCCGGAGCCAGCGCACCGGCTGCCCGGGCACGGCGATGCGCACCTCCTCGGAGAGCGCCTTGCCCTCGCGAATGCCCTGCGACAGCCGATAGACCGCCTCGGAGGCATCGGGATCGCTGGTGAACAGCCGCTCGACCGGCCGCGCCTCCTGCGCCTCGGCGGCGCCGGTGATCTCGCAATAGCGCGGATTGGCGTAGAGCACGCGCCCCAGCGGGTCGACAAGGCTCATGCCCTCGCCGGCGCTGTCGACGATGCGGCGGGCCAGTTCATCGCGCGAATCCGGCGCGCCGAAGCGCAGCAGGCCGGTTGCATAGGCAAACAGCGCGAACACGCCGATCACCGCGAACCCGGTGAGAAGGCCGATGATCCAGGGGTCCGCCTTGCCACGCCCGAGCACCAGCAGCGAGGCGACCGCCCCGACCAGCGCCAGCGCGACCACCAGCACCAGCCGAATGCTGCCGCCGATTTCCAGCCGGTTGATCGTGGGATCGTCGGGTCCGCTGTGCGCCATATCCATGCCGGCCGGCTTCGCCCGGCAACGCCGCCTGCGCGGAACGATTCAATTGCCCTTCTTGGTGCCCGAGGCGGAACAGCGGGGCAAGGGGCGATTCGGCCGGCATGCCCGGAAATGCGGGAAGGGCGGGAGGATCGCTCACCCGACCGTCGCGCCCGTGCATCCACGCAATCCCGCCGCGCCCGAACCCCGCGCGTTTCAACATGAACGCCCCGAGCCCGATGCCCATCGCCGGCACGATTGCCGTGCGCCCCTGCCCTGCGCACTTGCCGTGCGCGACCATCCGGGAGACAAAGGAGGGTGGCGGGGAATGCGCGCAGGCGCCCCCGCCGCGTGGAGCGCCGGCGGATCGGCAAAAAGGCCTTCCGCAGGCCGATGGCGTTCCAGGATACTGTGTCGGGCGTAGGGTTTGAGAGCGCTTTTGCGTCGTTCGGCAGGATCTGTCCGGACGGAGAGGGCTCGGGCAGGAGAGCGCGTTGATGTTGGACTCCCTGATGACGGCGAACAGCAATAGCGGGCTGCTGCTGGTGGCCGGCGGCGTGCTGCTGCTCATCCTGCTCGTGGTGCTGCTCGGCCGGCGCAAGCGGCGGCAGGCGCACACGCTGGCGGTGGGCCATCGCCTGGCCATTGTCGATCAGGTTCCCATCGATGAGACCCGCCGTCTGGTGTTGATCCAGCGTGACGACATCCAGCACCTCGTCATTCTGGGCGGTGGCAGCGATTTTCTGGTGGAAAGCGGCATTCCCACCGCCCGCACCCACGCCGCGGCGCGGATCCACGATGCGGCGCATCCGCCCGCGCCGGCTCTTGCCCAGCCGCCCGCCCAGCCGCCCGCCCCGATTCCGGCGATCGCCCCGCTCGATCCGACGCCCGAATTCGCGCGTCCCGCGCCCGTTCGCCCCGCGCCGCCACGGGCCGCCGCCGAGCCGCCCCCCCGTCCGCTCGACATGACGTCGACGCCCCTCGCCCCTGTCCAGGCGACGCCGGCCGCCGCGCGCGCCCCCTCGGGGCCGGACATCGTGCGCCAGCGCGCGACCCCGCAGGCGCGGCCGGAGCCGGCCACGCGTGGCGAGCCGGCCCTGGAGCCCCCTCCGCCCCCGCCGCCGTCCGATCAGGTGGTGCGCGTCGCCATCAAGGTCGATCCCCAGTCGGGCGGCATGGCCGAGCAACTGGAGGAGGCGCTGCGCCGTCCGACCAACCTGCCCAACCCGCTCCGTGGACTGGCCGCGGCCGGAGCTGCGGCCGCGCCAGCGACACCAGCGCGCGCGGCGCCTGAAATCCCGCCAATAACGGCCGGGCCGGAGGGCGATGTCGCGCCGATTCCGGAAGTGCTGCCGCCGGCGGCTGCCGGCCCGTCGGAAAGCCGCACGCCCGAGGTATTGTCCCCCTCGGCGATCGACCGCCCGGCCGGCCCGATCGATGATTCGTTCGAAGCCGAGATGGCCAGTCTCCTCGGCCGCGCCCGTCGCGGCACCTGAGGCGTCGGCGCTCTCGACTGACGGTGCGGGGACGGAGGCGATCCGCCCCGCCTCCGCCAGCCGCGCCCCACCCGCGCGATGCCGGCTTGCGCCACCGACCGGAAACACTCGACGCGGACCACTCAACACGGGCACTCGACGCGGACCACTCGGCCCGAGCCGCCCCAGCGGCGAAAAGAGCCCCCACGAGCGGATGGCGGGGACCAGTTGCCCGCCCGACCCGCCCGCCGCACCCGCCTGGCGATCGCCATCAGTCTTCCCGGCCGTGCCTGCGCCACGTCGCGCGCGCCAAGAAACCAACGCGCCCCGGGGAATAGCCGGCCGACCGACCGCCGCCGATTGGCGGGGCCACGCGGACCCGTCACACTTGCCCGACGGGCCTGCGGCACCCCGCAAGCATGGGACCTGGCAAAGCATGCGGTCTGGCGAAAATGGGCCCGCCGCATGGACGGACGTTCCGCACCAATGCTCCCCCGCTCCGCCCGCGGCGTTCGTGCAAAGAAAATGGCGGCCCGCTGGAGCGGACCGCCATGTCACTACATCGTCGCTACATCCGCGAGCGCGTGCCGGCCGCACGCTGTCAATCGTCGCGGTAGACCCGCTCGCGCCGCTCGTGCCGCTCCTGCGCCTCGATCGACAGCGTGGCGATCGGGCGGGCTTCGAGGCGCTTGAGCGTGATCGGCTCGCCTGTCTCCTCGCAATAGCCGTAGCTGCCATCGTCGATGCGCTCGAGCGCGGAATCGATCTTCGCGATCAGCTTGCGCTGCCGGTCACGGGCCCGCAATTCGATGGCGCGATCGGTTTCAGACGATGCGCGATCGGCGATATCCGGGTGGTTCTGGTTTTCGTCCTGCAGGTGCTGAAGGGTCTCGCGAGCCTCGCGCAGGATGTCGTCCTTCCAATGCAGCAGCTTCTGGCGGAAATATTCCCGCTGCCGCTCGTTCATGAAAGGCTCGTCCTCGCGGGGGCGATATTCCTGGTCGATCTCTACCGACATCGGCCCTCGTCCTCGTGTTCGGGGGGTACCCGTCTTGGGCGGTGCTTATAGCGTCACCCAAGCCCCCGTACAACATTTCTCGTCGTCATCATCACGACATGAAATGCTGGATTTTTCAGCATCTTGCGCGCCGAAAACGAGCAGAGGAGAGCGGGACGGTGCGCGAGCGCGGATCCATCCATGGCTCCTGCGCCGCACAACCGCAGATGCGCTGCCTTGCGCCTCAACGGCGCGGCAACGCGCCGCGCCTCACTGGAAGCCGAGGAAGAAGGTGTAGGAGAGCGACACGCCGGCCTGGAACTGGTTGCGGTCGCCATTCACCGCGACGATCGGGCTGTCGGCGGCATCGTCGAGGAGATAGGAGTACTCGCCGAACACCGAGCCGGTGATGTTCTGGGTGAAGCGCTTGGAAATCTGCCCGCCGAAGCCGACCGAATAGATGCCGCCGCCCGCCTTGTAGGGCGTGAGATTGTTGCCGAGTTGCTGGGCAATGGCGGCCTCGCCGGCGGTGACGCCGTAATAGGTGTCGATAAAGCCGGAGCTCGCCAGCGTCATGCGCGGACCGGCCGAGAAGGTGGCCCCGCCCAGCGAATCACTGAAGTAGATTCCGTCAGCGGCGAGATTCGCCACCACGCCCTCGAACCCGCCGAAGCCGTACAGCACTTCAGCGCGCAGGCGCATCCAGTCCACCGGATACCACTGGCCGTAGCCACCGATCTGGTAGGCGTAGTCAATGTCCTTGAGGCCGCGCAGGTTCACCGAATCAGAGGCGTCGCGCTTCCAGTTCAGCGAACCGACAATACCCAGCTCGACCGGGCCGGTATCCCACAGCGCGATGCTGGGGTTGTCCTTGAAGCTGTTGAACTCGCTCAGCTTGTTGGCCCGCGCGATGCTGAACAGCGGCCGGGCCGCGAACTCGTAATCGTCGGAGCCGTAATAATTGGGCTGGGCGAACATGTACGCGCCGACCGTGACGGTCCATTCCTGGTCGGTCGAGGCCTCGACCGGCGCCTTCGTGGCCATGGACGCGGAGCCCACGTCGGCCGCCTGCGCCGCCACCGAAAAACCGATCAGGCCCGCGATCGTCACAACACTCGATACATTCAGCGATCGCATGGTCCAGACCCCGTGAATTCCCATTGCCCATTTCTTACATGATGATGACGCAACATTGGTTGCCGAAAAGTCACTTTCGTTCAATGCATGCATCCCCCGCGTTCAGATCGCGTGCGCCTCATCGTCCCACCTCGCCGATCTCCGTCCCGCTCACCATATATGGGACGGTGTCCGCCCTCCTCTCCCCGACCGTGAGTGACCGATGCTTCGCCTCCTGCTGCTCCGCCATGCCAAATCCGCCTGGCCCGAGGGTGTCCGCGACCGTGACCGCCCGCTCGCCGCGCGCGGCGAGCGCGGGGCCGCGGCGATGGGTGCCTACATGGCCGAGCAGGGCCTGATTCCCGCCCATGCGCTGGTGTCTCCGGCGCGGCGCACCCTGGAGACCTGGGACATTGCGACGCGGCACTGGCCCGCCCACCAGCCGCCGGCCTTCGAGGACGCGATCTACGAGGCCTCCACCGATGCCCTGCTCGGCGTCATCCGCGGCCAGAGCGCCCGCTCCCCGCTGCTGCTGCTCGGCCACAATCCCGGACTGGAAGGCCTCGCTGCGCTGCTGCTGAAGCGCGCCCATCGGGCCAAGGTGCTGCCGAAATACCCGACCGGGGCCCTCGCCGTGATCGACCTGCCGGTCGAGGACTGGAGCCAGGTGGCGACCGGCGAAGGCACGCTGGAGCGCTTCGTCACGCCCCGCGCGCTCGGCGTCGCCAAGGATTGAGGGCAGCCCTCCACGAGACGCGATGAAAATCTTCGCGGGCTGGAATCACAGAAGGATTTGGCGTTGCCCTCCTGGTACGCGGACCTGATCGACGAGGCCCGGCTCACGGCGCAGACCCTGCTCGACCGGGCCGAGGACCTCGCCAACCCGACGCTTCGCCTCGGCATCACCGGCCTGTCGCGCGCGGGCAAGACGGTGTTCACCACCGCGCTCGTGCATGCGCTGATACGCGGCGGGCGCCTGCCCGTTTTCCGCGCCATGCATGAAGGGCGCATTGCCGGTGCGCGGCTGGAGCCGCAGCCCGACGACGACGTGCCGCGTTTCGACTATGAGGGCCATCTGGCGACGCTGGTCGAGGATCGCCGCTGGCCGGAATCGACCCGGCGCATCAGCGAATTGCGGCTCGCCATCGACTACGCTCCGGCGCGTGGCGGGCGGCGCACGCTCATTCTCGACATTGTCGATTATCCCGGCGAATGGCTGCTGGACCTGCCGCTGCTCGACCAGGACTACGCCGCGTTTGCCAGCGCGAGCCTCGCTCTCGCCCGCGCGCCGGCGCGGCTGCCGCTGGCCGCGCCCTTCCTCGCGGCGCTGGCGGCCACCGATCCGCGCGCGCCGGCGGAGGAGGGCAAGGCGCGCCAGCTTGCCGGGCTTTTCACCGACTATCTCGCCGCCTGCCGCGCCGAGGCGGTGTCGATGAGCCTGCTGCCGCCCGGCCGCTTCCTCATGCCGGGTGATCTCGAGGGTTCGCCCGCTCTCACCTTCGCCCCGCTCGACATTGCCGGTGCCGGGGAGCCCGCGCCCGGCTCGCTGCACGCCATGATGCAGCGCCGCTATGAGGCCTATAAGGACACCATCGTCCGGCCCTTCTTCCGCGACCATTTCGCCCGGCTCGACCGGCAGATCGTGCTGATCGACGTGCTGGCCGCGCTCAATGCCGGGCCGGCCGCGCTGGCCGACCTCGAATCCGCGCTGGACGGCATCCTGCGGGCGTTCCGCATCGGCCGGAACTCATGGCTGTCCGCCCTGTTCCGCCACCGCATCGGCAAGGTGCTGTTCGCCGCCACCAAGGCGGACCACCTGCACCACACCAGCCATGATCCGCTAGAGGCGATCCTGCGCCGCCTGGTGGAGCGGGCATTGTCCCGCGCCGAGGGCGCCGGGGCGGAGATCGACGTCGTCGCGCTGGCCGCCGTGCGCGCCACCCGCGAGGCCATGGTGAAGCGCGGCCGCGCCCATCTGCCGGCCATTGTCGGCGTGCCTGAGGCCGGGCAGCACGGCGCCGATGCATTTGACGGGCTGGCGGAAGCCGCCGTCTTCCCCGGCGACCTGCCGGAAAACCCGGCCGCGCTGTTCGATCCCGAGCTGGGATTCAAGGGCCTGTCGGATGCGGCCGGCGGCGATTTCCGCTTCCTGCGCTTCCGCCCGCCACCCGTCACCCGCAATGGCAAGGGCGAGGCGCTGGCGCTGCCGCACATACGTCTCGATCGCGCGCTGGAATTCCTGCTCGGAGACCGGCTGACATGAGCCCCCCTGTCCCTGTCCCTGTCCCTTTGCCGCTGCCCCCGCGCCGCGCGCCCACACCGGACATGCCATGACCGACCGCACCCCGCGCCGCCCCCAGGCCTTCCGCCTTGACGACCCCGGCGTCGTGCTGGCCGAGGAAGGCCGCGCCGCGCCGCGCGGGGCCATCGTCGTCACTCCCGCGCCCGCGATGCCGGAGGCGGCGGAAGACGTGCCGCTACCCGCGCCACCGCCGCGCAGTTCCTTCTGGGGCAAGCTGTTCTGGGGCGGGCTCGGCGGGCTGGTCAGCCTCGGGCTGGGCCTTGCCGTGTCGAAGCTGATCGAGGACCTGTTCACCCGGGCCGACTGGCTCGGCTATACCGGCCTCGCCTTCGCCGCGGCCCTGGCGGCCGCCACCCTCGCCATACTCGGCCGCGAGATGTTCGGCCTCCTGCGGCTGAATACGCTCAACCGCGTGCGCGAGAAGGCGGCATTGGCGATCCTCAAGGACGACCGCGCCCTCGCCGCCGCGGTGACGCAGGAACTGCTGGCGCTGACCAAATCCTCGCCGCGACTGTTTCGCGCCCGCACCGAGCTGGGCGCCCACCTCGACGCCATCATCGACGGAGCGGATCTGGTGCGGCTGACCGAGCGCCAGTTGATGGCGCCGCTCGACGCGGAGGCGACACGGCTGGTATCCGGCGCGGCCAAGCGCGTCTCGGTCGTCACCGCCGTCTCACCACGCGCGGCCGTGGATCTCATCTTCGTGCTGGTCACGGCCATCGGGCTGGTGCGGCGGCTGGCCGAGCTCTATGGCGGGCGGCCTGGCGCGCTCGGAATGCTGCGGCTGTTCCGGCAGGTTCTGGCCCATCTCGCCGTCACCGGCGGCATGGCGGCGGGCGATTCGCTGATCCAGCAGGTGGTCGGCCATGGCCTCGCCGCCAAGCTCTCCGCCCGGCTCGGCGAGGGCGTGGTGAACGGCCTGCTCACCGCCCGGCTCGGCCTCGCCGCCATCGAGGTGACGCGCCCGCTGCCCTTCGCCGCCCTGCCCGCTCCGGCGCTGAGGGACGTTGCCTCCGGCCTCATCAGCCGTGGCGAGGACGACGAGCCGAAAACGCCGTTGAGACAACCGCCTGCGCCAGGATCGTGACTCAACCTCTGAGATGGCGCGGCGCCCGGGTGGGCCGGTCTGGACCGGTCTGGGCCGAACATGCCGGGCCCGCCGACGGAGAAGATGAGGAAGCTTCTCCGCTCACGCCGGCAACGACCTGACCGGACTCGGCAATCTTCCAGGAGCCGAGGGCTCCGGCGGCGCCTCAGCCCTGATGGGCGGGCGTGCGGACGATCAACCCGTCCAGCGCGTCGCTCACCTTGATCTGGCAGGACAGGCGGGAATTGGGCTTCACCTCGGAGGCGAAGTCGAGCATGTCCTCCTCCATCGGTCCCGGCTCGCCGACCCGCGCCACCCACGCCTCGTCGACATAGACATGGCAGGTCGCGCAGGCACAGGCGCCGCCGCATTCCGCGTCGATGCCCGGCACGCCATTGCGGATCGCCGCTTCCATGACGGTGGCGCCGGCCTGGGCATCCACGGTGCGTTCGGTTCCGGCGGCGTCGATATAGGTGATCCTGGGCATGGCGGCGGCTTCAATGATGTGGAAGGATTACAGGGAGGCGGGAACTAGATAGACAAGGCCGCCCGCGAATGCCAGCGCGGTGCGGCATCTGCCGACGAGAATTCCGCCCCGGTTCAGACTGGCCTCGCCTCCGCCGGCGGCCGACCGAACGATGCGTCAACTGTCACCTAACGGACATGGTGAACAGGTCGTTAACGATATCCTCAATCAATACGTTAACCCCAGTTCCATTTTTCACCCCCAAGAGCGTAGGATAAGAACGCGGTGGGGTGGCGCCTCGAGCGGTTAATCCCTTTGGTGTCCCGGCACGGGATGCGTCAGCCACCCGTGGAACCCCGGCCCGACGGCGCAAGCCGGTCGGAGTAGCGTACGGACCGGAGGCAGGCGCCTATGTCGACGAATACGAAGAAGGTTCACGAGGATCCCACCGAGGCCGCGCTGTCGGCCATCGAGGAGGCTCTGAGCCTTGACTTGACGCACGATGACAGCAACGCCGCTCCGTCCGGGGCCGACGCGTTCGACCTGCCGCCTCCGCGCGAGCCTCAGGCTCCGCGCATCGAGGAGCGGGCGCATGGCGGCTTCGACGAGCCGCTGGACGATGACGCGTCCTTCATCGGCGACAACAAGATAGCGCGCGAAGCGGATTCCGCGCCTCATTTCGACGAGCCCGTCTTCGACCTGCCGCCCGCCATCCCGCCGCCGAGCGTCGCGCCGGCTCATTCTTCCACCGCGCCCCACGCGGATCCAAAGGGCACCCTCGCCCCCGACGTCGTCTCCACGGCGTCCGCAGCCCCCTCCGCCTCCCTCTCCGCCTCCCCTGCCGAGCCGCGCCGCTCCAAGGCCCCGGCCGGCACGCTGCCGCAGAACCGCCGCGCCGCCAATGACGACCGCCAGACCATCGGCCAGTTGCTCGGCGCGCTGCAGCGTCGCCCCTCGCCCACGCCCTATTACCTCGCCGCGATCGGCTCGGGTGCCTGGCTCGGCCTCGGCGGCATGCTCACCTATTTCAATTTCAGCCAGATCGGCCTCAGCAGCGTATCGCCCTCCGCGCTGATGGCGGCGGCCGGCGGCCTCATCCTGCCGCCGATGCTGTTCGGCGTGCTGGCGGCCATGGTCGCGCGCATGCAGGAGATGCGGATCGTCGCCCACTCGATGGCGCAGGTCGCCATCCGTCTGGCCGAGCCGGACCATTCCACGGCCGACGCCGTGGTCAATGTCGGACAGGTCGTGCGCCGCGAGGTTGCCGCGATGGGCGATGGCGTGGAGCGCACCATTGCCCGTGCCGGTGAGCTGGAAGCGCTGGTCCGCACCGAGATTTCCTCGCTCGAACAAGCCTATGAGGAAAACGAGATGCGCATGCGCCATCTCATCGATCGGCTTCAGGCCGAGCGTGAGGTGATCATGTCGCACGCGGATCATATCCGCGAGGCCATCGCCGGCGCGCATTTCTCCTTCTCTTCCGAGGTCGACGGCGTCAGCGACCGTATCGCCAACACCGTTACGGAGGCGGCTGACCGCGTCACCAACACGCTGTCCGACAAGGGCGAGCACATCACCCTGGCGCTCGGCCGCGTGGGCGACACCATCATCGATGCGCTGACCGAGAAGGGCGGCGACCTGATCGACCGCCTGCAGGCCACCGGCACCGACGTCAACACCAACCTGTCGGACGCCAGCAACCACCTCATCACCACCCTCACCTCGCAGACCGAGGAAATCACCCAGCGCCTGTCGGGTGTCACCACCGACCTGACCGAGACGCTGGCGAGCCGCACCGACGAGATCGGCCATCGGCTGCTCAAGACCGCGTCCGATCTGTCGGATGTCGTGACGTCCCGTACCCAGGAGATGGGTGAGCGGCTGACCGCGACCACGCTCAACCTCACCGAGACGCTCTCGGCCCGCTCGAACGAGATCACCGATGCCCTGGTCGGCACCGGCACGCGCCTGGCCGACGAGATCGCCATCCGCGCCGACGAGGTCAACCGCACGCTGAAATCCACCGGCGATTCGCTGGTGCTCGACCTTTCCGCCCGTGGCGGCGAAGTGGTGCGCAAGCTTGAGGAAACCGGCAACCGCGTCGCCGAGACCATTACCGTACGCGGCGACGACCTCGCCTACCGCATCGACGACACCGGCAACCGCATTTACGACACGATCGCGGTGCGTGGCGGCGAACTGGAGCGTCTGCTGGGCGAGACCGGCCAGCGCGTCGTCCACGAATTGTCCCAGGCCGGGGCCGGCGTGCACGACACGCTCGCCGAGGCGGCCGAGCGGCTGTCGCAGGATATCGGCTATCGCAGCACCGCGCTGAGCGAGCAGTTCGCCCATGTCGGCGCGGAAGTCGCGCAATCGATCGCCGCGCGTGGCGTCAAGGTCACGGACCAGTTCCGCGAGACGGCCGAGCAGCTCACCGCCACCCTCGGCAACCGCGCCGAATCCGTGCGCGAGATGCTCAATTCCCGCCTGAAGGCGCTGGACGAGACCATTTCCGTCAATGGCGGCGAACTCGCGAACCGCCTCGCCACCGATGCCAACCTGCTGGGCCGGCAGATTTCCGACGGCCTCAACGATTTCGACAACGTTCTGCAGGTGCAGGGCGGCGATATCGTGCAGCGCATCACCGAGCGCGTCGACGCCATCACCCGCGCGATGCACGACAACATGTCCGGCTTCGACGATCAGGTGACCGCCAAGTCGGAGCAGATCGCCGCCTCGCTCGACCTGCGCATCGCCAATATCGAGGGCGTGCTCGACCGTGGCGTCGAAGGCCTCAACGAGACGCTGGCCGGGCGCACGCAGGAATTCGCCGTCACCATGACCGACGGCGCCCGCCTCGCCACCGAGGCGATGGACAAGTCGCTGGTCGTGCTGGACGGCTTCTTTACCCAGCACGCGCAGAGCGTTACCGCCGACCTGAGCGACCATATCGACCGTGCCGCCCGCGCCCTGACAGACGGCGCGCAGAAGGCCAACGACTCGATGAGCCGCTCTGTCGAGGTTCTCGGCAAGTTCTTCGACGACCGCGCGGCGGGCGTCACCGAGCAACTCTCCGAACGGCTGGAACATGCCGACCGCGCGCTTGCCTCCCGCGCGCTGGAGATCGCCGAGATTCTCGACCAGCGGGTGAACCGCTTCGAGGAGACGGTGGTTGGGCGGATGGATCGCGTCGCCGCCGCCGTCGAAGTCCGTGGCGGTGCGCTGGCCGACCTCATCGGTGAGCGCATCGGTGCCGTCGCCGGCCAGCTGCGCAGCGAAGCCGGCGAGATCGAGCACTCGCTCACCTCGCTGGCCGACAATGTCAGCCGCACGCTGGCCGACCGGGCGGACGAAGTGACCGTGCTGTTCGACGCCCGCACCGAGGAACTGGCGCGGATGTTCGACGAGCGCGGCAACGGGCTGGTTTCTGCCCTGGAAGACCGCAGCGTCGGCATCACCGCCGAACTGTCGCGCACCAGCGCCAGCCTGCTCGCCTCCATCGACGATCACCGCGACAGCCTGGTCCGTGCCATCGACAATACCCGGGCCGGCGCCGTGGAGGATGTTCTGCGTGCCAGCGAGGACCTGCTCCATACGCTGACCTCGCGCACGGATGCGATCGTCTCCGCCTTCGAGCAGTCGACCAGCGGGCGCGCCGAGCAGATCATGCAGATCAGCGACGAGGTGCTGAACGGCGTCGAGCAGCGCACGAGCGGCATGCTGGAAGCCTTCCAGCGCTCCAGCCAGAGCACGGCCGGCGAGATGGCGCGCGTCAGCGACGACCTTCTGGCCAACCTCAACAACCAGAGTGGCGATGTGGTCACCGCGCTGCAGCAGCTCAGCACGCAGGTGACGGGCGAGATCGCCCGCGCCGGTGACGCCCTGCTCGGCGAGTTCGACGGGCGCGGTTCCAATCTGGTCGAGACGGTCCGCCATGTCAGCGGGCAGGTGGTGGAGGAAATCTCCCGCGCCAGCGACGCGCTGGTCGCCGAGTTCGACGGCCGCGGCTCGCGCCTGGTCGATACGGTGCGGCACACCGGGGATGTGACGTCCGCCGAATTCACCCGGCTCACCGAGGATTTCGTCCGCACGCTCGACGAGCGCGGCTCGACGCTGATCGACGCCGCCCGCCAGACCGCCGAATATGCCTCCACGGAACTGTTGCGCGTCGGCGAGGAGTTCATCGGGACGCTTGAAGGCCGCGGCGGCAACATGGTCGACGCCGCCCGCCAGACGACCGAATTCGCCTCCACCGAATTGTCGCGCCTGACGCAGGAATTCGTCGGCTCCATCGAAGGTCGCGGCAGCGACATCGTCAATGCGGCACGCGAAAGCGCCGAACTCACCTCGGGCGAGATGTCGCGGCTCACCGAGGAGTTCGTCGGCACGCTGGAAGTCCGTGGCGGCAGCATCATCGACGCCGCCCGTCAGACCGCCGACTACACCTCCACCGAGCTCTCCCGCCTCACGCAGGAGTTCATCGGCGCGCTCGACGGGCGCGGCAGCAGCATTGTCGACGCCGCCCGCGAATCCGCCGAAATCACCGCCAGCGAGCTCGCGCGGCTCACCGAGGAATTCGTCGGCACGCTGGAAGGCCGCGGCGGCAATATTGTCGACGCCGCCCGCCAGACCGCCGAGTTCACCTCGAGCGAGCTGACCCGCCTCACCCAGGAGTTCATCACCGCGCTTGATGGACGCGGTGGCAGCATCGTCGATGCCGCCCGCGAATCCGCCGAACTTACCGCGGGCGAGCTGACCCGGCTCGCGCAGGAATTCGTCGGCGCTCTCGAAGGGCGTGGCAGCACCATCGTCGACGCCGCCCGCGAATCCGCCGAGCTTACCGCGGGCGAACTCAACCGCCTCACCCAGGAATTCGTCGACACGCTCGAAGGACGGAGCGGCAACATTGTCGATGCGGCGCGGCAGACGACCGAGTTCGCCTCGACGGAATTGTCCCGCCTCACGGACGACTTCGTGCAGGCGCTGGACGGGCGCGGTGCCGGGCTCATCGACTCGATCGCCGAGAGCGGCCGTGGCGCGGCGGCGGAAATCGCCGCCACCAACGAGGCCCTGCAAGGCGACGTCGCTACCCTGCTGGAACGCCTGGGCGACATGAACGTCCAGCTGCAGGACGTGCTGTCCGGCTCTTCCGCCAATCTCGGCGCGATCGAGCAGGCCATCAGCGATCGCCTCGCCGCCTTTGACGGGCTGGTGGAGAATGTCGAGCAGGCCGGCCGCCTCGCCTCCAGCCACATGGACGAGCAGATCCGCGAGCTGCGCACCGTTTCGACCAGCGTGCTGCAGGATGTGACCTCGCTCGGCCAGAGCTTCGGCGAGCAGGCTGGCATCATCAGCAGCGTCGCCACGGCACTGGGTGCGGCGCACGAGAATCTCGACGAGACGCTCGGCGGTCGCCACGAGGAACTGCTGGCGCTCACCGAGCAGATCGGCAGCCGCACGACCGAGCTGGACACCCGACTGGCGCAGTATACCCAGTCGCTGCAGCAGACGCTCGACACGGCGGAACAGCGCGCGAGCGAGCTGTCGCGTTCGATCCTCGACACGGCCAACCAGTCGGCCGAGACGATCATCACCCAGCAGGAAAAGATCCGCGTCGCGACCGAGGAAGGCCGCGAGCAGACGCTGGCCATGCTGCGCGACACGTATGAGCAGGCGGTCCGCGAAGTGAACGCCCTCATGGGCGAGGCCAACAAAGGTCTCGTGGGCACTGCGCAGGAACTGCGCAGCTCGGTGGCCGACATCAAGACGATGCTCGACACCACCCGCGAGGAACTGCGCCGCGGCGTCATGGAACTGCCCGAGGAGGCCGAGGCGAATGCCGCGGTCATGCGTCGGACCATCGCCGACCAGATCAAGGCGCTGGCCGAACTGAACGAGATCGTCGGTCGCCACGGCCGCGCCCTGGACGTCGATGCCGGCACCCGCAGCCGCGCGGCGGCCGCTCCCGCGGCCCAGCCGGCCGCTCCCGCCCCGGTCGCTGCCGCCCCGGCCGCGGCGGTAGCGACCGATGCCCTCGCCGCGCCGGAATCGGAGACTTCCGACGAGGTCGCGCCGGTTCAGTCCGTCGCTACGCGGCCCGCGAGCAGCCCGTCGCAGCGCACCGAGTTCGCGCGTCCTGGCCTCGCGCCGCGCCGCGAGCCGGTTCGCACCGAGCCGTCGCGCATTCCCGCCGCGCCGCGTCAGGAGATTCCCCGCTACGAGCCGCGTGCGGCGGGCACCGCCCGTCCGGCCGCCAGCACCACGCCGTCAACCTCCGCCTCGCCCCCGGCTGCTCGCCGCGAGACGACGCCTCCCGCCCCGCGCAATGGCAATGGGCAGGAAGGCCAGGGGGGCTGGCTCACCGACCTGCTGGCGCGCGCCGACAGCGAGGCGCCCGCTCCCGGCACACCGCGGGCCCGCACGGCGGCCAGCCGGCCGACACAGCCCGAGCGCCCGGTTCACCACGCGATCGAATCGCTCGACTCGCTCTCGGTGGACATCGCCCGGATGATCGACCACGAAGCCGCGGTCGAGCTGTGGGATCGCTACAAGCGCGGCGAGCGCAACGTGTTCACGCGCCGCCTCTACACGATGCAGGGCCAGCAGACCTTCGAGGAAATCCGCCGCAAGTACCGGCGCGATCTCGAATTCCGCGACACGGTGGACCGCTACATCACCGAATTCGAGCGGCTGCTGGAGCAGGTGGGACGCGACGAGCGCGGCCAGGCCATGACCAACACCTACCTGACCTCGGACACCGGCAAGGTCTACACGCTGCTCGCCCACGCGGCCGGCCGCCTCGACTGACCGACCAGGCCGCACTCAACGCGGCATGAGAAAGATTTCGCATCGGGCGCCCCAGTGGCGCCCGTTTGCTTTTGCGCGCCAACAGCCTGTTGGACGAATCCTTCGGAGGATTGTCAGCCCGGGGGAAGCCGGACCCGAGTGGGGATCGTCCAGCATGGTACGGTCACGACCTCGCACATGGCCTTCGGCCTCTCCGGCGGGTGCGGCTGAGACAGTTTCCAAACGGGCGCGGGCGGGGGACCGTCCGATCATTGGCGCAAGGCGGCGCGACCGTGCCGTAGCGAGCGGGCCCATGTCCCGGCCGCACCGAGGCAGCGCCTTGGTACCGCTCACCACCTGCGAGCCGTGACAGCGGCGCCGCGCCCGCGGCCAGCGGCCTCCGCCATCGCATCGCCTCAGCGGGTACGGGGGCCTGCAACTTGGGGGCGGTCCCGGCTGCGCGAATACCGCATGGTCGGCACGTCATTCAGGCGGGTCGTCATTCATGCGGCACGTCATTCATGGACCCGAACCCGCCGCTGCCCGGATTCGCCCGCCCGCCGGCATGGGTGGGAAATTCAGAGCTGTTGGGCAGCCTCCCGGCCTGCGCCTCGGCTTCCCGGCCGCGTCTGGTCCGCAATCCGGCCCCCGGCCTTGCGGCACCAGATTGCTGGAGCCCGTCACGGGAGGGGAGATGGCGGCGGCTCGGCGGTAATCCAGGCATCACGGGCGGCGCCGGCAGCGAGGGCAGCCCCTTGTGCGACAGAACGTGCGCAAACCGATCGGCTTGATGGAGATAGGCCGGTCCCTGCGGCGGTCCGCGCGATCTGCCCCCGCCCGTCCACATGGCAAGGGTCGGCCAGCCGGCGCCTGCCGGCCCCGCGACCGCGTCAGTAGCGGCCGGGTCAGTAGTGGCCGGAGGCCCAGCCGACGATCTCGACGAAGATCTTGTCGGAGGCGGCGTCGAGCGCCTGCGTGGCGTCGGGGCCGGCCGTGCCGGCGGCGGCGACGCGGGCGGTGAACAGGCGACCGGCGACGATCCGGCCGGACGAACTGCCGACAATGCGCGCATAGACCTCAACCACCGCCTCGGGGGCGCCGTCAAAGGCCTGGATGCCGAAGGTGCGGATGTCGGTCAGCAACGTGTAGTCGGGCGTGATGGCATCGCCCGCCCGGCCCACCGCACGGCCGCGGCTGCCATTCTCGAACGACTGGATCAGCCGCGCCTGGAACAGCGCCGGCAGCCGGTCGCTCCACTGCGCCTTTTCGAGATAGGCGACCTGCCCCGGCTTCGGCTCGACCACGATACGCTCGGTGTCGAGCACCTGCAGTGCGCTGGGGGCGGCAACCACGAGTTGCGCGGTGCTGGAGCGGGGTGCCCTGAAATCGGATGGCGCCGTCAGGTCGAAGGTGGGAACAGCCTTGTCGCCGCCGCCGAGCAGCTGCGCGCAGCCGCTCGTCCCCACGGCGATCGCCATGGCAGTCGCCACGCCGACCAGCCTGAACCCCATTTGCTTGCCCTTCACGCACGCACCCCCGTCGTCGATCTCAACCCAGGCGCCCGATGCCCCCGCGCCCGCATGTTCTTAGCGCCCACTGTAGCCGGGAACCGAAGAGCCCCCAAAGAGGAACTGCCGCGGGTTGCTCTCCAGCTTGCGGAACACGCGCTCGATTTCGGCGAGCGTGCGCCGCCCGTCCACGGCCAGCGCCTGATATTGACGCAGCCCCGGCCCGGTAAACTCGTTCAGGTTGGCGGTCAGCTCGGCGGTGCGCGTATCGAGATTGGCCGCCAGCTTGCGCACCTCGGCCGCCGCCGCGGTGATCTCGTTGAACATGCCCTTGCCCTCCTCACCCGAGGTCAGGCCGTTCACGTTGTCCAGAATGGCGTTGACCTTGCTGGTCATGCCCTCCAGCTGCGTGGAAAACTGGGCGACGTTGTCGACGATGGCGCGCACCTTGTCCGGCTCGACGGCCGTGACCGTCTTGTCGAGATTGCCGGCCAGCTGGTCGATACGACGGGCCGCCGCGCCGACATCGGTGATCAGCCCGTTGATCGTGTCGGCATTGTTGCCGAGCACCGTGGTGAACTTGTCGACATTGTCGATGACCGAGGAAATCTTGCCCTCATTGTCGCGCAGCAGGTCGTCGACGCGGCGGGCGATGTCGTCCACCCGTCCCATCACCTGCCGGGCGCCCTGCATCAGGTCCTGCACCGCGCTGGCATCCGCCTCGATGCGCGGCAACTGGCCCTCCGGCGGCGCCGGCAGAGGGGTGGCGGTGGCCGAACCGCCGATCAGCCCCACCGAGGCGAGACCGGTCAGCACCTGGGCGTCCAACTCCGCACGCGTGTCGGACTTGACCGGCGTATCCGGCTGCACCGCCACCGTGGCGACAACCTTGCGCGGATCTTCCTTGTCGAGCCGCAGCCGCGTCACTTCGCCCACGGGAATGCCGTTGAACGTGACGGCGGAGCCGGTCTGCAGCCCGCTTACCGCGCCACTGAACACCACGTCATAGGAGGCGCGCGGCCCGCGGCTGTTCGAGCCGTTGAACCACCACACGAAGCCGAAGCCCGCGGCGATGACGGCGAGCGTGAACAGGCCGATAATGATGTAATTGGCGCGTGTTTCCATGATCCGGCCTCAGCGCGCCCCTTCCCGTCCGTTCCCGCCCGCCGGTCCAATACCCGCGGCCGGTCCAAATCCCGCAGCCCGTGCCCGCTTTCCGTGGAAATAGGCGGAAACCCAGGCATGCTTCGATTCAAGCATGGTTTCTATCGGCCCAACGGCAACGACCTGCCCGTCCGCGAGGGCGGCGATGCGGTCGCAAACCGTGTGAAGGCTGTCGAGATCGTGCGTTACCATGAATACGGTCAGGCCCAAAGTCTGCTGAAGCGTGGCGATAAGCTCGTCAAACTCGCCCGCGCCGATCGGGTCCAGACCCGAGGTCGGCTCGTCGAGGAACAGGATCTCCGGATCGAGCGCCAGGGCCCGCGCCAGCGCGACGCGCTTGATCATGCCGCCGGAAAGCTCCGAGGGCATCTTCTCGATGACATCCGGCTGCAGGCCGACCATCTCGATCTTGGCGACGGTGATTTCGTCCATCAGCCCCTGCGAGATATCGAGATATTCCCGCATCGGGAACTGGATGTTCTGCCGCACGCTGAGCGAGGAGAACAGCGCGCCCTGCTGGAACAAGACGCCCCAGCGCTGCTCAAGTTCCCGCCGCTGCGAGAAGGACAGTTCGTCGAGATTCTGCCCGAACACTTCCACCGTGCCCGAGCGCTTGGGCACCAGGCCGAGAATGGTGCGCGTGAGCACCGACTTGCCGCCGCCCGAGGCGCCGACAAAGCCCATGATCTCGCCCGGCATCACGTCCAGCGACAGGCCCTTGAGCACGGTGCGCTCGCCGAACGCGACCACGATGTCGCGCACGCTGATGATCGGCGCCACCGCCGCCGGGACCCGATAGCCGCCAGGCGCCGCGTTTTGAACGGGTTGGGGTTGCGTCACCGGCTCCGCCTCACATGTCGATCGCGGCGAAGAACATGGCGAACAGGCCGTCCACCACGATGACGAGGAAGATCGCCTTCACCACCGCCGCCGTGGTGTGGGCCCCCAGCGATTCGGCGCTGCCGCCGACCCGCATGCCCTCCATGCAGGCGATGAGCCCGATGATCGCCGCCATGAACGGCGCCTTGATCATGCCGACCTCGAAGGTCGACAGCGAGATCGCTTCCTGCAGCCGGCTGATGAAGATCTCCGGCGAGATGCCGCCATAGACCCACGCCACCAGCCCGCCGCCGAACAGGGCGCACATGTTGCCGATGAAGGTGAGCAGCGGCACCGCGATGACCAGCGCGACGAGGCGCGGCAGCACCAGAACCTCGTTGGGATCGAACCCCATCACGCGCAGCGCGTCCACTTCCTCGCGCATGCGCATGGAGCCGAGTTCGGCGGTGAAGGCGCTGCCCGACCGGCCGGCCACCATGATCGAGACGATCAGCACGCCCAGTTCGCGCAGCGTGAGAATGCCGACCATGTCCACCACATAGGTCGTGGCGCCGAACTTGCGGAAATGGAAAATGCCCTGCTGGGCGATGATGCAGCCGATGAGGAAAGTGATCAGCGCGATGATCGGCACCGCCCGCAGGCAGGTGCGCTCCAGGTGATAGACCATGGAGGTCCACCGGAACGTGTGCGGGCGCAGGGTCACGCGCGCCAGCGAACTCGCCACCGCGCCGATGAAGGAGAGAAAGAACAGCGCGTCCTGTCCGGTATCCGCCACCGTGCGGCCGACCACGATGAGCCCGCCCGTCACCGCGTTGTCGTGCTGCCGCACCGGCGGCACCTGATGGCAACCGCGCGCCACCTCGTCGAGCAGGGGTTGGAAGCGGCGATCGAGCCCGACCATCTGGTAGCGCACGCCAGCCGCCTCCAGCCCGCGCTGCAGCCGGTCGATCACCACCGCGCCCACCGTATCGATGCGGCGCACCCCGGAAAAATCCAGCCGCGCGGTCTCGACGGGGCCGTTGCCCAGTTCGGCAAGGCCCGCCTCGACGGCGCCTTCCAGCGCGCGGGCCTGCACCGCCGCCCACCGGCCATTGCCGACAAACACCAGTTCCCGCCCGTTGCGTGCCGTCGCCAGAAGCGGCGCCTCAGCAACTCCCAAGACCGGCTCTCCCTCTCCCGTCCGCCTGCGGACCCGCCGGCCCATTGGATTTTGGCAGGCGGAAACATTTCATCGTTTTATTTCATACCCCTACGCCTCAAGCTCTGTCGAGCGGGCAGCCCTCTATAACGGTATCATGTTACACTTATGCGATGCTCCGTCGCGCACTGTGCTTTCCTTGTGACGCGAGCGGCCTCGCCCTCACCCCGTCAGTGGCCGTAAACTCGCCCGCCGATTCGCATGACCCGCCCACCAGGATGGACCCGGCCTTCCGCATGCCAGAGCTGACCGTCAGCATCGAACGCTTCCCCATCCGCGGCGCCTTCACCATCGCCCGCGGCTCCAAGACCGAGGCCGTGGTGGTGACCGCCACGATCCGCGACGGCGCGGCGATCGGACGCGGGGAATGCGTGCCCTATGCCCGCTACGGCGAGAGCGTGGACGGCGTCGCCGCGGCGATCGCCCAGCAGGCGGATGCGGTGGCGGGCGGTCTCGACCGCGCCGCGCTGCAGGCGCGGATGCCGGCCGGCGCGGCGCGCAACGCGCTCGACTGCGCCTTGTGGGACCTTGAGGCCAAGCGCAGCGGGCGGCGCGCCTTCGCGCTGGCCGGGCTGGCCGCGCCCGAGCCGGTCGTCACCGCCTACACGCTCAGCCTCGGCACGCCCAAGGCGATGGCGCAGGCGGCGGCCGAGGCCACCGGGCAAGCGGGCCACCAATTGCTCAAGCTCAAGCTCGGCGCGGAGGGCGACATGGAGCGGCTGCGGGCGATCCGCGCGGCCGCTCCGCATGTGCGCCTCATCGTCGACGCCAACGAGGGATGGACCCCCGATAATCTCGCCGCCCATCTCGATGCCTGCGCGCAGGCCGGCGTCGAACTGGTCGAGCAGCCGCTGCCGACCAGCGCGGATGCGCGGCTGGGCGAGATGACGCGGCCGATTGCCGTGTGCGCCGACGAGAGCGCGCATGGGCGCGACACGCTGCACCGGCTGGTGGGGCGCTACGATGCCATCAACATCAAGCTCGACAAGACCGGCGGGCTCACCGAGGCGCTGGCGCTCGCCGCGCAGGCACGCGCCGCCGGGCTCGACATCATGGTCGGCTGCATGGTCGGCACCTCGCTCGCCATGGCGCCCGCCCTGCTGCTGGCCGCACAGGCGCGTTTCGTCGATCTCGACGGGCCGCTGCTGCTGGCGCGCGACCGCGAGCCGGGGCTGGTCTATGCCGGCAGCCGCGTCCATCCGGCCGGGCCGGAACTCTGGGGCTGATCAGCGCCGCGCCGCGAGGAGCGCGATCATCCCGCCGGCGCCGGCAAGCGCGGCGGAAAACAGGAAGGCGTGCGCGCCATAGGCCTGCCATAGCGGGCCCGATGCCAGCGTCGCCAGCGCCATGGCGATGGTGGTCGCCCATGCCGCCAGCGCCTGCACCGCCGTGCCGCGCCCGGCCGGCGCATGGCGCGCCACCATTTCCACCGTGCCCAGATAGGTGCAGCCAAAGGTGGCGGCATGCAGCACCTGCAGCGCCGGCAGCAGCACGAGCGGCGCGTCGAAGCTCATCGCGACGAAGCGGATGACCCCGCCAAGCCCGCCAATGGCCAGAAGCAGCGCCGGACCGAGCGCGCGGGTGACGCGGGTGGCATAGCGAAACAGCACCACCTCGGCGATCACCCCGGTCGCCCACATCGTGCCGATCATCGCATCCGACAGGCCCTGCGCCCGCCAGCTGAGCGAGGCGAAGGCATAGAGCGTCGCGTGCGAGGATTGCACCAGCGCCGCCGCAATGATGGCGACCGCGAGCACGGCGGAAACCTTCGGCCACCCGCGCGCCGCCGACGCGCGGGGTGCGGGTTCCACCTCGTCCAGCGCCAGCGCGGCGAACGCGGCCATCAGGCTGCCCGCCACAATGAACCACACCACGGCATCCCCGGGCAGACCGCCGAGCAGGAAGCCGCCGGCAAAATTGCCGACGATGAAGGAAAGCGATCCCCACAGCCGCACGCGGCCGTAATCCACCAGCCCTTCGGCGCGCCGCGCCACCGTATAGGCGTCCAGCACCGGCAGGCTGGGCTGCCAGAAGCTGGCCGCCACCGCGAGCGCCACCAGCATGAGCGCGGCGCTCGGCGCCAGCGCGACGGCGCAGAAGGCCAGGGCCGTCATCAGCGCGTAGACGATGAGCGTCGCGCGCGGCCGCCCGCTGCGATCGGCCGCCAGCCCGCCCAGCGGCATGGTGAACAGGCGCACGCCGAACGGCACCGCCAGCGCATAGGCGATCATCGCCGCGTCGAAACCGCGCCCCTCCAGCCAGACCGGAAAGAACGGCAGATAGATGCCGATGCCGAAAAACAGCCCGGCATAGGCGAGCGAGATGGCATGACGGGGGGCGAGCACGGGCACGGCGGCGACGCTGCGGGGCTGGAGATCGGTGCGCCGCCTCGATAGCAGCCCCGGATGCCCGCGGCGAGCCGCCAGAGCCCCCTGTCGATCCGGTGGAATGCCGGATCGATGAGACAAGGGCTCTCGGTTCAAGTGACTGGAGCGTTTCGGATCGCGAAATCGAACAATTTTCGCGGAAAACGCCCCCGCTCACCACCAGGCGTGGAAATGATGAACCGGCCCGTGGCCGTGGCCGATGGCGAGCCCGTCCGCCGCCTCGATCGCCAGCGTGAGATAGGCCTTGGCGCCGCTCACCGCCGCGCGCAGGCTCTGCCCCCGCGCGAGGCCGGCCGTGATGGCGGAGGACAGCGTGCAGCCGGTGCCGTGCGTGTTGCGCGTGGCCACACGCGGCGCCGAGAGCTCAAGGAAGCCCTCGTCGTCGAGCAGCACGTCGACGCTGTCCGGCCCCTCCCCGTGCCCGCCCTTGATGAGCACCGCGCGCGGCCCGAAGTCGCGCAGCGCGCGCGCCTGCTCACGCATCGCCTCAAGGCTGGTTGCCGGCGCATCATCCAGCAGCGCGGCGGCCTCCGGCAGGTTCGGGGTGATCAGCAGCGCCCGGCGCAGCAGGCGCGCGCGCAACTGCTCGATCGCCTCCGGTACCAGCAGCCGATCGCCCGATGCCGCCACCATGACCGGGTCCAGCACCACGGTGGAAAGCCAATGCCGATCGAGCCCCTCCGCCACCGCCTCGATGACCTCGGGGCGCGACAGCATGCCGATTTTCACGGCGTTCACCGCGAGATCGGCGAACACCGCGTCCATCTGCGCGGCGATGAAGGCGGGCGGTACGTCATGGATGCCGGTGACGCCGCGCGTATTCTGCGCGGTCAAGGCGGTGATGACCGAGGCGCCGTAGACACCCAGCGCGGAAAAGGTCTTGAGATCCGCCTGTATGCCGGCGCCGCCGCCGGAATCCGAGCCCGCGATGGTCACTGCAATCGCCGTGGATGCCGCCATTCTCTACGCCTCCCTGGCCGGCGAGAGCGGGCGCGTTCTCCGCCGGACATGGCTGGCCCGGCGCGCGCGACCCGTTTCCTCCGCCGGCATGACCCGGATCAGGTTCGTGGGTTGGCTCCTCGCCTCTCAGCCTTCTCGGCACCCCAACGCGATCGACGGAATTGGGAATAGGCGATGCGGCGCGCGCTTTCAAGCCGGCGCCTTCCACCGTGCCCGCCCGCGGCCTTCTGCCGGGGGGTTGCGCGCCCGCGCCGGTTCTGGTCCTTTGGCGCTCCCATCCCGTGCCCGGAAGGCCAGACATGGTCCCCTTCTTCGTCCAGATCAAATGCCAGCTCGGCCGTTCCTATGAGGTGGCCAATGCACTCGCCGACGCCGAGATCGCCTCGGAAATCTACTCGACCGCCGGCGAGTTCGACCTTCTGGTGAAGTTCTACGTGCCCGAAAGCACCGATATCGGCCATTTCGTGAACGAGAAGGTGCAGCACATCGCCGGCATCCAGGACACCCGCACCATCATCACCTTCAAGGCTTTCTGACCGTCGCGTTTTCCGGACGCCCGGCGGCCGACGGGCTCAGGCGGGCGGGCCCGGCGGCGTGATGGCGGCCTCCTCCAGCCGCCGCTCGATTCCCGAGCGGCGCTCGCGCCAGATGACGAACAGGCCGGCACCGATGACGATGGCGGCGCCGAGCAGCACGAGCAGCGGCGGCACCTCGGAAAACAGCGCGAAGCCGAGCAGCAGCGACCACAGCATCGCCGAATAGGTGAAGGGCGCGACAACGGAAGCCGGCGCCCAGCGATAGCTCTCGGTCAGCAGAATCTGCGCGATGCCGCCCAGAATGCCGATGGCCAGCAGCATGATCGCCTCGCGCGGGCTCGGCACTACCCAGCCCCACGCCGCCGTGGCAAGGCCGGCGACCGCCGCCAGCGCCTGAAAATAGAACACGATGGCGGCCGTGGTCTCCGTGCCGGTAAGTCGGCGCACCTGGATCATCGCCCCGGCGGTGAAGCCGGCCGCCGCCAGCGCCATCATCGCCCCGAGCTTGTGCTCGACCGTGTCGAAATTGCCGGTGAGGTGCGGCCACAGCATCACCACCACGCCGCACAGGCCGATCATCACCGCCATCCAGCGATAGACCTGCACCCGCTCCCCCAGCACCAGCGCGGCCAGCACCACGGTGAGCAGCGGCGCGGTGAAGCCGATCGCCGTGGCGTCGGCCAGCGGAATGCGGGCAAGCGCCGAGAAGCTGAGAATCATCGACACGACGCCGATCGTGCCGCGCACGACATGCCCCACCGGATGGGCCGTGCGCACCGCCGCGCTGATCTCGCCGCGCCATGTCAGCATCGCCAGCAGCGGGAACAGGGCGAAGAACGAGCGCGCGAAGACGACCTCGCCGGTCGGAACATGTTCCGAAACCATGCGCACCATGGCGGACATGATGGTGAAGAGGAACGTCGCGCCGATCTGCAGCGCGATGCCCTTGAGCGCGTTCATGGCGCGCCTTGGATCATGAGTCCGTCCGGCCCGCAAGCCGGCCGGACGCTCAATCGCACGGTTCGTTCCGGCGTCCCCGCCGCCTCAGGGGAAGGGGTTGCCGCCCGCCAGGACAATGCCGCCAAACACGGCCGCGGTCGCGACGACAAGGCAGCCCAGCGCCCGCGCCACCGAGCCCGGCGTCGCCGGCGCACGGTCGGCGAAGGTGCCGCGCGGTTTGCGGCCGGTGATCATTGCCGTGATGAGGTTGTCGCCGCCCAGAAACGAGTGCGCCAGATTGGCCGCGACATGTAGCCCCAGCAGCACCAGCAGGATCGGGTAGATCTGCTGGTGCCAGGCGGAGGCGCGCGCCATGGTCTCGTCGCTGACGACATTGGTCAGCGGCGCGTAGACCGCGATGTCGTCGGTGGTGAACAGCCCCGTCAGCGCCTGCGCGCCGACCACGCCGAGCAGGGCGATCACCATCCACCCGCCGGCGGGGTTGTGGCCGAGGAAATGCGGCGGCCGCCCCCGCAGCATCGCCACCCCATAGGACAGCACCGCCCCCGGCCCGCGCAGGAAGCGGGAGAACCGCGCCGTGCTGCCGCCAACCAGCCCCCACAGCACGCGGAAGACCAGCACGACGAGAATGGCAAGGCCGTTCCACTGGTGCCAGACCAGCCCGCCATCACCCCAGTAGCGGCTGGCAAAGGCCAGCCCTACCAGAGCCGCGAGCAGCCATTTGGCCACGCGGGTCGGCAGATCCCAGGCCAACACGGTGGCGGGCGGCGTCGTGACCGTGCTGCGCGAGAGCGGTGCGTCCACGAAAATCAGCTCTTCTTGCGGAAACTGTCGTGGCAGGTGCCGCAGGTGCGAATCACGCCCGGAAACACCGCCTTGAAGCTGGCCTCGTCGGTAATGGCTGCCCGCGCGGCCGTGGCATCGGCGGCGAATTTGTCGAGCAGGCCGTCAAACTCCGCCTTCTTCTGCCAGATCGACGGCAGGGCCTCGGTCTCGCCCCCGCCCGAGCCTTCCGGGAACAGCGGCACGAGCGCCTTGGCGTTCTTGGCATAGATGTCGAGCGCGGATTGCACGGCCGCGAGGTCGAAGGGCGTGCCGCCGCGCAGCATGCCGCCGACGGGGCGGGTAACGCGGCCGAATTCCTTCATCAGCGCCTCGCGCTGGGTGATGATGTCGGATTGGGCCATGACGGCGGTTGCGGCAAGGGCGGAGGCAAAGGCGGCGAAGACGGCAAGGCGAAGGCGCATCAAAACTCCCCACGGCATCAGGGCGATGGCCGCCCCCGCGCCACCTTGCTGGTACCTTGGAGAGGGTACAATCGGCGATGCGGCGATCTCAAACGTTTGTGAAGCGGATATTACCTTACGGAATATCCGCTGCCCTGTAGCGTACCCATGGTGGTTTTCCCGATTTGCGATGCCGCCGGATGACTTAAGGTCATAAAAATCCAAACCGCCCATAAGGGGAGAGACGTCACGCCATGGCTATCCGAACCGTTCTCCTTCACGCCTCCACCGATAGCGGGTTCAACGACCGGCTGAGCTTTGCGGTCGCGTTCGCCCGCCAGTTCGGGGCTTCCGTCACGGCGATTTACACACTTTATCCCACCGGCGTTCCGCGCGTGGGGCGCGCCCTCTCGATCTATGTCAACGAACTCGTCCGCGAGGCGAAGGAAAAGGAGGCCCCGCTCAAGGCCCAGTTCGACGAGGCGCTCAAGGCCGCCAGCGTTTCCGGCGCCTGGGAGACGATCGAGGGCGACGTGGCGAGCGCGCTGCGCGACGCCGTGACCTTCGCCGATGTCACCGTGGTGAGCGAAACCCGCTACGGCACGGTGGACGATGAACTGGCGGCCACCTTGCCCGAGCATCTCGCCCTCGCCTCCAACGGGCCGGTAATCGTGGTGCCGACCGGCAAGCCGGTGCCCGCCCGCATCGGCAGGATCGTGGTGGCGTGGAAGCCCTCCCGCGAGGCCGGGCATGCCGTGCGTTTCGCATTGCCGGTGCTCGCCGGTGCCGACGCGGTGGAAGTGCTGACGATCGCCGAAGGCTCGGAGAAGGCCGCCGCCTCGGGCGCGCGCCTCACGGCATACCTCGCCTCGCACGGGGTCAATGCCACGCATAAACACCTGTCCGAGGTCAATGCAGCCGCCGCCATCGTCGCGGAAGTCGACGCGTTCGGTGCGAATCTCCTTGTCCTCGGCGCCTATAGCCGCTCGCGCCTTGCCGAACTGGTGCTGGGTGGCGTGACCGCCTCGCTGCTGGACAATCCGCCGGTGCCGCTCCTCATCGCGCACTGACATATCCGCCTGGATCTGCCCGGCCGGCCTCCCCCGAGGCCGGCCTTGTCATAGGTGCCCGCGAGGGAGACGGTCCGCAGCGCTGGCCTCGCTGGGACCCGGTGTCGCGCAGATCCGGCGCAACCTGCCGGAGCGTCGGATGCGGCCTTGGCGGCTGCCGCGCGATTTCGGCAGGGACGGGCGCATCGGCGCTAGTATTCACATGCTATTCGTGTGACGCTGCACTGCAGCAACGTCATAAAACGGTGATGCGAGTCGGGCTTATCTCGCGCCTATAAACCCATCGACGAACCCTTTGCGGTCTGACGGGGAGGGCTTCCGCGGTGAACGACACGACTGAGGAGCGCCGCTATCGCTCCCTCTTTCTTTCCGATGTCCATCTCGGAACCAAGGGCTGCCAGGCCGAGCTGCTGCTCGATTTCCTGCGTTACCACGACGCCGAGACCATCTATCTGGTCGGCGACATCGTGGATGGCTGGCGCATGCGCTCCGGCTGGTACTGGCCGCAATCGCATAATGACGTGGTGCAGAAGCTGCTGCGCAAGGGCCGCAAGGGCGCGCGCATCGTCTATCTGCCCGGCAATCACGACGAATTCCTGCGCGACTATTACGGCACCCATTTCGGCGGCATCGAGGTGGTCGAGACCGCGATCCACGAGGCCGCCGATGGACGGCGCTATCTCGTCATCCATGGCGACGTGTTCGACGTGGTGGTGCGCCACGCCAAATGGCTCGCCTTCCTCGGCGATGGCGCCTACACCGCCGCGCTGGGCGTGAACACCTATCTCAACTATTTCCGGCGCAAGCTCGGCTTTCCCTACTGGTCGCTCAGCCAGTGGGCGAAGATGAAGGTGAAGAACGCCGTCAACTTCATCGGCCGCTTCGAGGAAGCCGTGGCGACCGAGGCGCGCCGCCACAAGGTCGATGGCGTCATCTGCGGCCACATTCACCACGCGGTGATGCACAAGAGCTACGGCGTCGATTACGTCAATTGCGGCGACTGGGTTGAAAGCTGCACGGCCATCGTCGAGCATGCCGACGGGCGGCTCGAACTCATCGACTGGGCGCGGCAGGCGCGCGAGCGGCTGAAGACCCCGCTGCTCCTCGAAAGGCCCAAGGTGGCCGCGTGATGCGGATCCTGATCGTCACCGACGCCTGGACGCCGCAGGTCAACGGTGTCGTGCGCTCGCTGCAGAACACCGCGCGGGAAGCGCGGACGCTGGGCGCCCATATCGATTTCCTTACCCCCGGCGACTTCCGCACAATGCCGATGCCGACCTATCCCGAGATCCGTCTCGCCCTCGCGACGCCCTCCATGGTGGGCCGCCGAATGGACGAGATCGGCGCGGATTTCGTGCATATCGCCACCGAGGGGCCGCTCGGCATCATGGCCCGGCGCATCTGCCTGAAGCGCGGGCGGGTGTTCACCACCAGCTACCACACCCGCTTTCCCGAATATCTCGCCGCCCGCGCGCCGGTGCCGCAGGCGCTGTCCTATGCGTGGCTGCGCCGCTTTCACAATGCCGGCGCGGGCGTGATGGTCTCCACCCCGACGCTGGATGCCGAACTGCGCGGGCGCGGCTTCCACAACATCATGCGCTGGTCGCGCGGGGTGGATGCCTCGCTGTTCCGCCCGCGCGAGCACGCGGACATGGATGCGTTGGTGCGCGACCTGCCCCGCCCGATCTTCCTGTCGGTCGGGCGCATCGCGGTGGAGAAGAACATCGCCGCCTTCCTGGCGCTCGACCTGCCCGGCTCCAAGGTCGTGGTGGGCGAAGGCCCCGCGCGCGCCGAACTGGAGGCGCGCTATCCCGCCGTGCATTTCGTCGGCCTCAAGCAGGGCGAGGAACTGGCGCGGATCTATGCGGCCGCCGATGTCTTCGTGTTCCCGAGCCTCACCGACACATTCGGTATCGTGCTGCTGGAAGCGCTGGCGAGCGGCCTGCCGGTCGCCGCCTTCCCCGTGACCGGGCCGATGGACGTGATCGGCGAAGCCCCGGCCGACGCGCCGGTCGGCGTGCTCGACAACGACCTGCGTCGCGCCGCGCTCGCCGCGGTGGATATCGATCGCGGCACCGCGCGCGCCTATGCCCAGCGCTATAGCTGGCGCGCCTGCACCGAGCAGTTCCTCAGCAATATCGAGACCGCGCAGGCGCGCTCGCAGCCGCCCCGGCAAGCGGCCGGCTGACGGCTGCGATCCGCCGGCCCCGCCGGCTCAGGCGATGCCGAGGCAGCGTGCGAACACGCGGGCGTCGACATTGCCGCCCGAGAGCACGATGGCGCCCACCTTGTCCTTCAGGTCGAGCTTGCCCGCGAGCACAGCGGCCAGCGCGACCGCCCCGCCCGGCTCCACCACGATCTTCAGTTCCTCGAACGCGAAGGCGACCGCGCGCGCCACTTCCTCATCGGTGGCCGAGACCCCCTCGCCCACCATGCGCGAGGTGATTTCGAAGGTCAGCTTGCCCGGCGTCGCGGCGAGCAGCGCATCGCAGATCGAGCCGGACACCTGGTTGTTGCGCTCGCGCCCGCCGGAGCGGAACGAACGGGCATGGTCGTCGAAGCCGGCCGGCTCCGCCGTCATCACCCGCGCTTCCGGGAAACGATCCTTCACCGCCAGCGCGATGCCCGAGACGAGCCCGCCGCCCGAGGCGTTGGCAACCACGATATCGGGGGCGAGGCCAAGCGCGGCGAGGTCCTGGGCGATTTCCAGCCCGACCGTGCCCTGCCCGGCAATGATGTAGAAATCGTCATAGGGCGGCACGAATACCGCGCCCCGCTCGCGCGCGATGGCGCCGGCAATGGCGTCGCGATCATCGGTCTCGCGGTCATACTCGACCACCTCCCCGCCAAAGGCGATGGTGCGGGCGCGCTTCACCGCCGGCGCGTCCTTCGGCATCACGATCACCGAGCGCATGCCCATCAGCGTCGCGGCTGCCGCGACACCCTGCGCGTGATTGCCGGAGGAACAGGCCACCACGCCCCCCGCGCGCTGGTCCGGCGGAATGCGCGAAATGCGGTTATAGGCGCCGCGGAACTTGAAGGATCCGGTGCGCTGCAGCGGTTCCGGCTTCAGGAACACCCGCCCGCCCGTCAATTCGTCGAGCCTGGCGCTGGTGATCAGCGGCGTGCGCACCGCCACGGGGGCCAGCCGCTCGGCGGCGGAGGCGATGTCGTCGATGGTCGGGAGAGCGTTGGTCTGCATCATGGGCAAACTCTAGTGCGGCCGCGCGCGGCGCGCATCCATTATCCGATGGGGGCGGCTTTAGCCGTGAATCGGCAGGCCTGCCGCCCCTGTCATGCTTGCGCCGTCGCCTTCCGGCAACCTAAATTCCGACTTTGGTTCGGTTGGAGACGCCATGTCGGGACGCACGCGCAGCCTGGATCGCAACGGCATGGAAGCCGGCGCGCAGGCCATTACCGGACAGCTCGGCCGCACCATCCAGCGGCTGCGGAAAGCCTATAATCTCTCGCTGTCCGAGCTTTCCGAACAGTCGGGCGTGGCGAAGTCGATCATCAGCCAGATCGAGCGCAACGAGACCAATCCGACGCTGGCCACCGTCTGGCGGCTGTCGCAGGCGCTCGACATGTCGATCGACCGCTTCATGTCGGCGACCGATGACGAGCCCTTCGTCGAGCACCTCACCCGCGCCGACACGCCGATCCTGCTCTCGGAGGATGGCAAGTGCCGCCTCACCATTACCGGCTGGATCAAGACGGTGGAATGGCTGCAATGGTTCGATTTCCTCGCCGAACCCGGCGGCGAGCTGATTTCCGATGGCCATCAGCGCGGCTCGGTGGAATGCCTGTCAGTGCTGTCGGGCGAGCTGCAGGTGGAATGCGGCGACGTGACCGAGACCGCCCGCGCCGGCGAAACCCTGCGCTACCGCTGCGACCGGCGCCATGTCATCCGCAATCTCGGCAGCACCCCGGCGCACGCGACCATGGTGTGCCTGCTGAAGGCGGCCGTGCTGGATTGATGGAGCGCTTTCTCCCTCTCCCCGCGGGGAGAGGGGTCTTCTTTCGCTCCGCAATCGCCGAAGCCCTCACCGACCCGCTACGCGGGCCACCTCTCCCCAATGGGGAGAGGGAAAGCAAAGAACATGAAAAAGGCGCCCCGCGGGGCGCCTTTCGCATATCCGGATCAGGACGCCGGCCCGGCCGCACCCGGCGGCCATCCGCTCAGTGCGGCGAGCTGGCCGCGCGCGCCCGTTCCCGCCGGCGTTCGCCGAAGCCGGCGATCCAGCGGCTCACCACGTAGAAGGTGGGCGTGAAGAGCAGGCCGAAGAAGGTCACGCCGATCATGCCGGAGAACACCGCCGTGCCGAGCGCCTGGCGCAGTTCCGAACCCGCTCCCGTCGCCCGCACCAGCGGCACCACGCCGAGGATGAAGGCGAACGAGGTCATGATGATCGGCCGCAGGCGAAGCTGCGCGGCGTGCGTCGCCGCCATGAACCGGTTCTCGCCGCGATCCTCCAGCTGCTTGGCGAATTCCACGATCAGGATCGCGTTCTTTGCCGCCAAGCCGATCAGCACGATGAAGCCGACCTGACTGAGGATGTTGTTGTCCTGCCCTCGCAACAGAATGCCGGCCACGGCGGCGATCAGGCACATCGGCACGATGAGAATGACCGCCAGCGGCAGGGTCAGGCTCTCATATTGAGCCGCCAGCACGAGGAACACGAACACCACGCCGAGCGCGAAGGCGAAGATCGCCGTGTTGCCCGCCCGCTGCTGCTGGAAGGCCAGCGTCGTCCACTCGTAGGAGAAGCCGTCGGGCAGCGTCTCGGCGGCAATGTTCTGCATGAGCTGGATGGCCTGCCCTTGCGAGATGCCGTTGACGTCGCCGTCGAGTTCCGCCGCCGGGTAGAGATTGTAGCGCGGCACGCGGTAGGGACCGGAAATGTCGTTCACCTTGGTGAAGGACCCGAGCGGCACGGTCTCGCCCTTGTCGTTCTTCACCCGCAGCCGCAACAGGTCCTCCGAGGTCAGGCGATACGGCGCATCCGCCTGTGCCTGCACGCGGTAGGTGCGGCCGAACAGGTTGAAGTCGTTGACATAGGACGAGCCGATATAGGTCTGAAGCGTCGAGAACACGTCGGCGATGTTGACGCCGAGCAGCTGCGCCTTGGTGCGGTCGATGTCGAGGAAGAGCTGCGGCGTCGAGGTCTCGAACAGCGAGTAGACCTGCTTGAGCCCCGGCGTCTGCGCGGCACGGCCCATCATGGCATAGACCGCGCCCTGCAGCGCCTCATAGCCGCGCCCGCCGCGATCCTCGATCATCATGCGATAGCCGCCGGCATTGCCGATGCCATTCACCGGCGGCGGCATGACGACGATCATGAAGGCTTCCTCGATCGAGGCGAGCTTGCCGAACAGCGCGCCCTGGATTGCCGGAGCCGACTGACCGGGATGCAGCGCCCGCTCATCCGCCGGACCGAGGATGACGAACATCGCGCCCGCATTGGGTGCGTTGGTGAAGGTGGCGCCGGAGAAGCCGACAATGTTCACCACATGCGCCACGCCGGGCTGGGCGAGCGCGATCTTGGCCGCGCGCGTCATCACCTCGTTGGTGCGCGCGAGCGCCGCGCCGCCCGGCAGCTGCGCCGCAACAATCAGGTAGCCGCGATCCTGCGCGGGGATGAAGCCCTGCGGAGTCTCGGTGAACAGCTTGAAGCCGCCGGCGAGGATGGCGGCATAGACCAGCAGCACGATGACGGCGAAGCGCACCAGCTTGCCGGTGAGCCAGCCATAGCCCCGCGAAACGGCGTCGAAGCCCTTGTTGAAATAGTGGAAGAAGCCGGTGATCGGCCGCAGGAACCAGGCCGGCTTGTGGTCCGGTCCCTTGTGCGGCTTGAGCAGCAGCGCGCACATCGCGGGCGAGAGGGTGAGCGAGACCAGCAGCGAGATCAGCGTCGAACCGGCGATGGTCAGCGCGAACTGGCGGTAGAACTGGCCAGATATGCCGGTAATGAACGCCGAGGGGATGAACACCGAGGCGAGCACCAGCGAGATCGCCACCAGCGCGCCACCCACCTCGTCCATGGTCTTGTAGGCGGCATCGCGTGGCGACAGACCGGTCGAGATATTGTGCTCGACGCTTTCCACCACGACGATGGCGTCATCCACCACGATGCCGATCGCCAGCACGAGGCCGAACAGCGAGAGATTGTTCAGCGAGAAGCCGAACAGGCTCATGATGAAGAAGGTGCCGATCAGCGAGACCGGAATCGCGAGGATGGGAATGATCGCCGCGCGCCAGCTCTGCAGGAACAGGATCACCACGATCACGACCAGCACGATCGCCTCAAGGATCGTGTGTTCCACCGCGCGCACCGATTCCGCGATGAACTGGGTGGGGTTATACGCCGTGGAATAGGCGACGCCCGCCGGGAAACTCTTGGCGATGTCCCGGATCGCCGCCTCGATCGCCTGCCCCGTGGCCAGCGCGTTCGAGCCCGGCAGCTGGAAGATGCCCAGCGCCACGGAAGGCTTGGAGTCGAAATAGGAGATCGAGGAATTGTCCTGTGCCTCGATGTCGATGCGCGCCACGTCGCGCAGCCGCACCACGGCGTTGTTGTCCTGGCGGACGACCACGTTGCCGAACTCCTCGGGCGTGGACAGACGCCCGAGCGTGCGCACCGCCACCTGGAAGGCGAGCTGCTTTTCCACCGGCGGCGCGTTGAGCACGCCGGAGGCGACCTGCAGGTTCTGCGCCTGCAGCGCGGCGGTGACGTCGGTCGCGGTGAGGTTCAGCGCCTGCAGCTTCAACGGATCGAGCCACACCTGCATGGCGTAGTCGCGCGAGCCGAACACGGTGATCGAGCCGACGCCGGGAACGCGCTGGAGCTGATCCTTGATCTGCAGGTTGGCGTAGTTGGAAATGAACAGTGAGTCGCGCGAATCGTCGGGCGAGAACAGGCTGACGACCATCAGGATGTCGGGCGACGATTTCGTCACCGTGACGCCGATCTGCTGCACTTCCTGCGGCAGGCGCGGCGTGGCGGTGGCGACGCGGTTCTGCACCTGAACCTGCGCGATATCGAGATCGGTGCCGATGTCGAAGGTCACGGCGATGGAGAAGCGCCCGTCGGCCGTGGAATTGGAGGAGATGTAGAGCATCCCCTCCACGCCGTTGATCTGCTGCTCGATGGGCGCGACGACCGTGTCGGCCACCGTCTCGGCGCTGGCGCCGGGATACTGGCCGCTGACATTGACGACCGGCGGGGCGATGTCGGGATATTGCGCGACCGGCAGCGCGAAGAACGCGACGCCGCCCAGGATCATCACCACGATGGACACGACCGAGGCGAAGATCGGTCGGTCGATGAAGAAGTGCGAGAATTTCATGGCCGAAGCTCCCGCGTTCAGTTGGCGGGCTTGGCGGCGGCGGGAGCAGCCGCCGCGGCGGGCGCCGGCTGATCGGGCTTGCCGATCACCTTGGCGCCCGGGCGGATGCGCACCAGTCCGTTCACCACGATGAGATCATCCTTGCTGACGCCGCTCACGATGACCCGCTGGCCGTCATAGACACGGCCGAGCGTGACATATTTCATCTGCGGCACCTGCGGCTCCTCGCCGGGCTGCATCACGTAGACGAATTTGCGCGTCTGCTCGGTGCCGATGGCGACATCGGGCACCAGCACCGCCTCATGCGGCGCCGAGGACGGCACCTGAATGCGGCCGAACATGCCGGGCGTGAACACGCCGTCCGGGTTGGCGAACTGCGCGCGGCCGCGGATCGTGCCGGTGGTCTCGCTGATCTGGTTGTCGACGAAGTTCAGCGTGCCCTCATGCGGGAAGCCCTTCTCGTCAATCAGCCCGAGCTGCACCGGGATCGCCTTGCTGGCATCGCCCATGGCCTTCGCCATGCGCTGGTAGCGCAGGTAGGACGCCTCGTCATAGGTGAACTCGAAATAGATCGGGTCCAGTGAGGCGATGGTGGCGAGCAGCGTGTTGGTGTTGGCGCCTCCGGCACCACCGGTGACGAGATTACCGACGGAGACCTTGCGATCACCGATACGCCCGGTCACGGGAGAGCGCAGGTCGGTGAACTCGACATCGAGCTGGGCGGCGTGCACCGCCGCCTCCGCCGCCGCCACGCTGGCGCGCGCGGTGCGCTCGGTCTGCAGCCGCTGGTCATAGGCCTGCTTGGAGATGGCATTCGAGGTCTTGTCGTCGATCAGCGTCTGGGCGCGCTGCAGGTCGGACTGGGCGAAGTCGAGATCGGCCTGCGCCTTCTGCAGGTTCGCCTGCGCCTGGTCGAGCGCCACCTGGAAGGGCCGCTTGTCGATGGTGAACAGCAGGTCGCCCTGCTTCACCAGCTGACCGTCGGTGAAGTCGATGCTCTGGAGATAGCCCGACACGCGCGCATAGACCTGGACGAAGTCGATTGCGGCGAAGCGGCCGACATACTCGTCATAATCGGTGATCGAGCGGGTGGAGGGCTTGGCCACGGTGACGGCCGCGGCCTGCGGCGGCTGCTGCGCCGGCTTCTGCTCGGAACACCCCGCCAGCATCAGGGCACCAAGCGCGAGAGCAACGACGGAAAAACGCGGCAACGCACCTGACATGCATCAATCTCCGAGACTGCGAAGGTGAAACTTCGGTCCCGCTCCGAAGTCATGGGCCATGTCCCGATCCGCCACGGAAACGACTGGCGATGACCGATTAGCAAATTTTGCTGCAATGCGTAAGCAATAAAACGGAGCCCTTACGGGCGCGTCGGGCGAGCTCGCAACAAGCCTTTGAGGTAGCGAGGCCCGATCAGCACACCGGTAAGCCCCACATAGACCGCCCCGCCCGCTGCAATGCACAAGGCGAGCAGGGCGATATCCTGCCCTTGCGTCAGCCGATAAACCAGAATCGGCCCGTAAATGCCGGTCGCATACAGCGTCGCGGCAATGGCCAGCGCGATTGTCGCGAGGCGCGGCAGCACACGCAGCAGCGCGGCATCGCCGCATTCATAGCCCCGCCGGTGCGCCAGGAATGCCAGGACGAGCACCGTGATCCAGCCGCCCGCCGAAGTCGCCAGCGCCAGCCCGACCTGTTGCAGATCGTGCATCAGCCAGATCTTGAGCGCGATATTGACCGCCGCCGCGCCGAGCGTCGCCATGACCGGGGTGCGCGTGTCGCCCCGTGCGTAGAAGGGCGACATGAAGGCACGCATCACCACGAAAGGCAGCAGCCCGATGCCATAGGCGGCCAGCGTCGCCCCGGCAGCCGCCGCCGCCTCGGCCGTGAAGGCGCCACGCAGGAACAGCCCGCGCATGATGATGTCGGGGATCACCAGCGCAGCGGCGAGGAAGGGCAGCACCAGCAGGACCGTCAGTTCGATGGCGCGCGCCTGCGCATGGCGGGCGCCATCGACATCGCCGGCGGCGATGCGCTTCGACATTTCCGGCAGCAGCACGATGCCCGCGGCGATGCCGACCACGCCGATCGGCAGCTGGTTGATCCGATCGGCATAGAACAGCGCCGCGATCGCCCCCTGCGGCAGATAGGAGGCGATGATCGTATCGGCGAAGATGGCCAGCTGCGTGCCCGCCGAACCGATGATCGCCGGGCCCAGCGCGAGGAGGAAGCGGCGCATTTCCGGATCGAGCCGCGGCCGGCCGAAGCGCAGGCCGAGCCCGTGCGTCTGCGCGTCCCACACCAGCAGGCCGAGCTGGAGAAATCCCGAGATCAGCACGCCCCATGCCGCCGCATCCCCGGCGCTGGGAAACAGGCCGACCGCGCTCAGCGTCCCGACCATGGCGACATTCAGCAGAATGGACGCGGCCGCCGCCGCCCAGAAGCGGTCATTGGCATTGAGCACGCCGCCGACCAGCGTCACGACCGCGATCAGCCCGAGATAGGGAAAGGTGATGCGGGTGAAATCGACCGTCAACGCGAAGCGCTCGGGATCGTCCGCCAGCCCGGGGGCGAGGATGCGCACCACCCAGTCGGTCGCCACCAGCGCCAAAGCGAGGATCGCCAGCTGCACGAGCACCACCGCGGTGAGAATGCCATCGGCGAAGCGGCGCGCATTCGCCTCGCCCTGCACCGTCTTCACCCGCGCGTAGGCCGGCACGAAGGCGGTGTTGAACGCGCCCTCGGCGAAGATCGAGCGAAAATGGTTCGGCAGGCGGAACGCGATGTAGAACGCATCCGCCACCGGCCCCGCGCCGAGGATCGCCGCCATGACGATGTCGCGCACGAAGCCGGTCAGCCGCGAGAGCAGCGTCCAGCCACCGACGGAGAAGATGCTGCGAATCATGGAATGTCCGGCCACGCTGTGAGGTGGCGGAACCTAACGGAGCCCACCTTCGCCCGCCAGCGGGTCGGGAAACCTCATATCCTCGTAAATCTCGGCCATGGCGAGTTCGGCGCGGATGCCGGGAAGGCCGACGACGCCCTCCAGCCCGTCAAACGCCGCCAGTTCCCAGCCATCGCCGGGCGCCCGCCACCATAGCAGCACGCTCGGCACATCCGGCTCGACCAGCAGAATATAGGCGAGCGAAGGCAGCGCCTTGTATTCTTCGAGCTTGCGCACGAGGTCGGTCTGCCGTGTCGACGGCGACAGCACCTCGACGACAAGGCGCGGCGAACTCGCCTCATAGGCCGTGTCCAGCCGAACACCGCAGTCGACCAGAGCGTCCGGCCGCCGGATATTGCCGGTCATCGTGGCGACAGCGATGCCCGCGGTATTCGCCCGGCACGGCGACCCGCGCAGCTTTTGGCGAAGAGCGGCCAGCACGTTCAGCGTGATCGTGTCATGGCGCTGACTCGCGCCGGTCATCGCCTTCAGCGGAAAGCCGTCCACCAGTTCGTAGCGGACGCCGTCCTCGCCGGGCCAGCGATAGAACTCTTCCGGCGTCATGCGCTTCAATGCGTGCGGTGCCATCGACCGGTTCCTTGCGGGAGCCGGTCCATCCTACAAAAAGGCGGGGTAAGGGAAAGAAGCTATTTTCCCAGCGCGCGCCGCACCGCCGCGACTACCCGGTCCTGGCTCGCCTCGTCGAGATAGGCGTGCATGGGCAGGCTGATCACCTCGCCTGACAGGCGCTCGGAGACCGGCAGGCCGTTGCCCGCGGCGGGAAACTGCTCATAGGCCGGCTGGCGATGCATCGGGATGCGGTAATAGACCGCCGTCGGCACGCCTTCCTTCTGCAGCGCCGCACCGAGAGCGTCGCGCACGCCCTGCGGCAGCCGGATCGTGTATTGCGCCCAGATCGAGGTCGCGCGCGGATCGACGGCCGGCACGATGGCGACATCCTTCAGCGCCTCGTTGTAGCGCGCGGCCACGCGCTGGCGGGCTGCGATCTCATCTTCGAAAATGCTGAGCTTCTCCAGCAGGATAGCGGCCTGAATGGTATCCAGACGGCCGGTCATGCCGATGCGCACGTTCTCGTATTTGTCGATGCCCTGGCCATGCTCGCGCACGCTCTTGAGCACCGGCACGAGGTCGTCATCCTCGGTGAAGACCGCGCCGCCGTCGCCGAAACAGCCAAGCGGCTTGGCCGGGAAGAAACTGGTCGCGGTGGCATCGCCGAACGAGCCGGTGCGCTTGCCGTTCCAGGTGGCGCCGAAGCCCTGCGCGGTGTCGCACAGGATCTTCAGCCCGTGTTCCCGCGCAATCGCCGTGATGGCGTCGAGATCGGCCGGTTGGCCGAACAGGTCGACCGGGATCACCACTTTCGGGGTGAGGCCCTTTTCCTTCGCCACCGTGATCGCCGCTTCAAGGCTGCGCGGGTCGATATTGAACGTGTCTTCCAGCACATCGACGAAGACCGGCGTCGCACCGACCCACGGCACCACCTCGGCGGTGGCGCAGAAGGTGAAGGAGGGGCAGAACACGGCGTCACCGGCCTTCACGCCCCAGGCCATGAGGATCATGGCCAGCGCATCCGTGCCGCTGGAGCAGGAAATGGCATGCTTGGCGCCGGCGAAGGCGGCGAGCCGGCTCTCCAGTTCGGTCACTTCCGGGCCATTCACGAAGCGACAATGGTTCAGCACCCGCGTCACCGCCTCGTCGATGCGCGAGCCGAGCCGGGCGCGCTGCGAGGCGACATCGATGAAGGGGATCGGCGCGAGGGACACGGGGGCGCTCTCGGTCTTCACATGCGTGTTCATATCGGATCCTCGCTCAGCCGGCAGCGACCACGCGCAGCGGCGTCGGGTCGGCGACCGATTTCGCGGTCGGGAAGTTTTCCAGGCATCGAATGGCGGTGGCGATGGCGGCGACGCCATCCTCGCCGGACACCGCCGGCCCGCGCTCGCCACGCACCGCTTCAAGGAAGCGGGTCAGTTCCACGCGCAGCGGCTCGGCATAGGCGACGGGCAGATGGCGCATCGAGTAGCTGCCATCGGGCTTGTAGTCGAAGCACTCCGTGACCTGCCGGGTCAGCAGGTCGCCGATGACGTATTTGTTGCGCGTGGCCACATGCACCGTGCGCGCCTTGAACGGCGTCAGCCAGTTGGTGTTGATATGCGCCAGCACGCCGTTGGCGGTGCGGAACTGCAGCAGCGCGATATCCTCGCGGTCCGCCACCGCCGCCTTCACCTGCGGCTGGATCTCGGCGATCTGCGATCCCGTGAAATGGCAGATCAGGTCGATGTCGTGCACGGCGAGATCGATCACCACGCCGACATTCGACATGCGCGGGGGAAACGGCCCGACGCGGGTAATGCCGATGGAGAGGATTTCCTCGCCGCGAATGGCGTTCTTGATCGCCTCGACCGCCGGGTTGAAGCGCTCCACATGGCCGACCATGAGGGCGACACCCTGCCGCTCGGCGGCGTCGACAATGGCCCGGGCCTCCGCCACGGTCGGCGCGATCGGCTTTTCCACCAGCACATGCTTGCCCGCCGCGATGGCGGCGATCGCGACATCGTGGTGCAGATGGGTGGGCGCCGCCACGACCAGCGCATCGACACCGAGGGCGAACAGCGCGTCCACATCCGCCACGGCGGGGCAGCCCAGCATCGCCGCGACCTTGCCGCGCTGGACCTCATCGGGATCGGCGATGCCGGCGAGTTGCGCGCCGGGAAGGTCGTTCAGCACGCGTGCATGGTTATAACCCATGACGCCGACACCGACGACGCCGATGCGAATGGGAGCGCTCGTCGCAGCCTCGCCTTGAGCCATGAATCGTTTCCTTGCGTGGGTAATTTACCGTGACCGGGGGTCTAACACGCGGTCCGGAGGGAGGCGAGCGCGGGCGGCACATTCACCGCCGACGTCGCTTCAATAAATGATTCAAGATGTTACGGCGAAAGCGCTCATTCCGGCGCGGCGTCGGCCTGCTGGAGCGACTTCTGGTCTACGTAACTCCTGTAGACGTAGCCGCGCTTGCCCTCGACGATCACTTCGCACCAGTTGGTGCAACCCACCAGTTCCACCTTCTGGCCCGCCGGCAGGTTCGAGATCACCGAAGCGTTTCGCTTCGGTGCGGTGCGCATGGAGACGGACGAGCGCAGCGCCACCACGCCAACCGGATCACCGCCAAAGGCGGATTGAGAATCGGCCGTGTCGCCGGACACATCCGGCTCTTCGCCCGCGACATCCGCCGGCGCGCCGGCAGCCACAACGACGGTCTCGGTCGGCTTCGCGGCAGGCTTGGCGGCGGCGTGCTTGACCGGGGCGGGCGGGGGAACGGGCGCGCGCTTGGGCGGCGCGGCGACCGTGGCGGCGTCCGCCGGCTCGCTCGCGGCCCCGGCAATGTTGGCCCCGCCGGGGGCGAAGGCGGTCACACTGGCCGGCAATTCAGGAAGATCCGACGAGTTGAACACCGGCCTGGCATTCCGCAGCATCGGATTCTGCACGGAGGCAAGGGCATCGGCGGCGCTCTCCGCATCGGTCTCGGGCTCATATTCCGGCTCGACATCCGGTGCGGCAGCCACCTCCGTCATGGCGGGCTCGGGTTTCGGCCCGGCCGGCGGCGACACCGGATCGAAAGCGGCGACCGCCGGGCTGATCAGGCTGGCCCCACTCGAAGGAGCGACGCTGGCGATGGCGGCATTGCCGATCGCGTCGGCGGCGACTTTCGTCTCGTCACGTCCGACCACCGATTGGAGCGCGACGGCACCGCCGCCGACCACCACCATGCAGGCCACCAGCACACCCACGCGCTGCCAGGTGATGGCCTCGCTCGAACTGGCGCTGCGACGCCGGCGGGCCGGCGCGTCGCAATCGCTCCGGCGGGCGGCGCCGAAACCGCGCCGACGCGGCTCCAACGCTTCGGACGGGGCCGCGACGGGGGCCGAGGGGGCGGCACGCGGCGCCGACGGGGCGGCACGGGGGGCCGGCGCCACCGGCGGATGAGCTTCCGCCGGACGCGGCTCGGGGGGGCGCGTTTCCTCGACGATACGCGGGGCCGGCTCGGTGATGCGCGCGGCGGGCGCCACGACGGGCGCGGCTTCGGCGACAGGGCGGGCCGGGAACATGTCTTTCACGTCGCCCAGCGCGGCAATCCGGCTGCGCAACTCCGCATAGGCCATCGGCGCGGGGCGCTCGCTCGGGGCGTAACGACGCGGCGGCTGGGTGGCCGGCCGAGCCGGAACGGGCTCCGCGGCCATCGCGGGCGCGGGTTCTGCCGGAGCCGGATGGGCGGATGAGGCTTGCGGTTCACCGCCGGGCACGGGATCGCGCTCCGGCGCGGGCGACGCTGCGGCGGGCTCGGTGGAGCGGGAGACCTTCTCCTGCTCGAGAGAGTTCAAAATTGCTCGGAAATCGCTGACAAGCGATGACGAAAGACCCTGACCGCGCGGCTCCTGCGACGACATCGACATGGCGCTGATCACTCTACCGGCGTTTCGGAAAAAACGATTGGGCAGAAACGCATACGCTTCGCCTGGAAGGTCTCGGCCTCGGATCGGGCTGCCGACCGCTGACGCATCGCTGCGCCGAAGATCGCCCTCTCGGTCACGCGCGGATCAACACTTCGCATGCGTTACTTTCCGGTTCTGGGACGGGCCGCATCGGAACCCCTCACCAATACTCACCTTGCTGACTCGCACGCTCCGAACACCACACTAACGGCAGATCCGGGCTTGATGCAAGAAAGCCACAACACTGATTTTTCAAATTGGCCACCGATTGCGGCAACTCTGGGCCCGATTGCACAATCTCTGTCTGGTATTTATCGGACTACCTCCCGATTAAGGTGTTATTCACACCGTCTGGGCGCGGGCGAGCTGCGGCGACGCCTCGAAAACCCGTTGATAGCGGGCGATTTCGTCGGCCGGCCCCATCGCCTTGGTGGGATTGTCAGAAAGTTTCACCGTCGGGCGTCCGTCGGCGGAAATCACCTTGCAGACGATGGAGATGGGATCGAGCCGGCCTTCCCGCGCAAAGCCGCGGAAATCATTGGTCAGCAGCGTCCCCCAGCCGAACCCCATGCGCATGCGGCCGTCGAAATGGCGGTAGATGCGCTCGATGTCGCCGATGTCGAGCGCATCGGAAAAGATCGCCAGCTTGCGCGTCGGGTCCTGCCCGCGGGCGCGCCACCAGGCGATCGCCTCCTCGCCACCCTCGATCGGCTCCTTGCTGTCGATGCGGATTCCGGTCCATCCGGCGACCCAGTCGGGCGCGTGGGCGAGAAAATGCGAGGTGCCGAACGTGTCGGGCAGGATGACGCGCAGATTGCCCTCATAGTCCTTCTGCCAGTCGGACAGCACCTTGTAGGGTGATTCGGCCAAATCGGCGTCCGAATCGGCCAGCGCGCCATAGACCATCGGCAGCTCATGGGCGTTGGTGCCGGTCGCCTCCACCTCGCGGCGCAGCGCGATGAGGCAGTTGGACGTGCCCATGAAGCGCTCGCCAAGCCCCTCCATCATCGCCTGCACGCACCAGTCCTGCCACAGGAAGCCGTGCCGGCGACGGGTGCCGAAATCGGCGACATTCACCTCGCCGAGCTTTTTCAGCCGCTCCACCTTCTCCCACACCCGCGTCATCGCCCGGGCATAGAGCACCTGCAGCTCGAACCGGCCCATGCTGCGCAGCACGGCGCGCGAGCGCAACTCGTTGATGATGGCGAGCGCCGGGATTTCCCACAGCGTGGTCTCGATCCACGGCCCCTCGAAGGTGAGTTCGTACTGCCCCTCGCGCCGCTCCAGATGATAGGCGGGAAAGCGGAAGCGCTCGAACCAGGCGATGAAATCCGGCGAGAACATCTGCCGCTTGCCGTAGAACATGTTGCCGCGCAGCCAGGTGGATTCCCCGCGCGTCAGCGTCAGCGAGCGCACATGGTCGAGTTGCTCGCGCAACTCGCCCTCGTCGACGAAATCGGCGATGCGCACGGTCCGCGTGCGGTTGATGATCCCGAATGTGACGCGCGTGTTGAAGTGACGCCGGTAAATCGTCTGCGCCATCAGAAGCTTGTAGAAATCCGTATCGAGCACCGAGCGCACGATCGGGTCGATCTTCCAGTTGTGATTATAGACGCGCGTCGCGATGTCGATCATGCACAGAAGGCCCCGTTGCCCGAGAACTCCTTCTAGAACCTTTTGCGCCCGGGCGAAATCACCCGGGCGACAGGAAAATGCTCTCGTTTCAATGGATTGAGCATAATTCTAAAATGCGCTCCGGCGCGCGGTAGCGCCTGCGGCCGCCAAGAGCCGGCCGGCACGCCCTTCCCCCGGGGCAGACGGCGCGCCCTCCATGTCACCCCGATGACGGCGTGCGTTTGCCACTTGGAACTCGGGCATCCGTGCTTAAGTGGCATGGGGAAAGCCCGTATCGGGCTACGGAACAGATGCACAAAGACAGGAGCCGATCTTGGTTGCCACCCCCTCCCTCTTCGACACGTATCGCCTCGGCGACATCACGCTGTCGAGCCGCATCGTCATGGCCCCGCTGACCCGCAACCGCGCGGCAGACGGGCTCGTCCCCTCCTCGCTCGCCGTCGAATATTACGGCCAGCGCGCCAGCGCCGGCCTCATCATCACCGAGGCGACGCAGATCTCCGCTACCGCCCAGGGCTATCAGGACACGCCCGGCATTTTCACCGAAGCTCAGGTCGAGGGCTGGAAGCGCATCACCGACTCCGTCCATGCCAAGGGCGGGCGCATCTTCGTGCAGCTCTGGCATGTCGGCCGCGTGTCGCACAGCTCGCTGCAGCCCGGCGGCGCCGCCCCGCTCGCCCCGTCCGCGATCCGCGCCGCGACGAAGACCTACGTCAATAACGGTTTCGCCGAGGTCGACGAGCCCCGCGCCCTGACGCTGGAAGAGATTCCCGGTATCGTCGAGGACTTCCGCAAGGCTGCCGCCAACGCCATCCGCGCCGGGTTCGACGGCGTCGAGATCCACGGCGCGAACGGCTACCTCATCGACCAGTTCCTGCGCGATGGCGCCAACAAGCGCACCGATGCCTATGGCGGCTCGATCGAGAACCGCACGCGCTTCCTCAAGGAAGTGCTGACGGCCGTGGTCGGCGAAATCGGCGCGGCCCGCACCGCCATCCGCCTGTCGCCGGTCGCCCCGGCGAACGGCCTGTCGGACAGCGATCCGCAGCCGCTGTTCAACCACGTGCTGGACGTGGTGGAGAGCCTTCACCCGGTCTATGTGCACATGATCGAGGGCGCCACCGGCGGCCCGCGCGACATTGCGCCGGACTTCGACTTCGAGGCTCTGCGCAAGCGCTTCAGCGGTACCTGGATGGTGAATAACGGCTACGACAAGGCGCTCGCCGAGGAAGTGGTCGCCGCCGGAAAGGCCGACCTCGTGGCCTTCGGCAAGCCCTTCATCTCCTCGCCGGATGCGGTGGAGCGCCTGCGCCGCGGCGTCGCCTTCAACGAACTGGACCGCGACCACCTCTATGGCGGCGGCGCCAAGGGCTATGTCGATTACCCCACCCTTGAGACGACCGACGCCTGACGCCACGCCCCGACATGGAAAGGGCCGCCCTTCGGAGGCGGCCCTTTTTCAACGCACGTATCGACGACGGATCACGCCGCAAGCGGTTCGTGATGCGCGCGCACCGAGACGTCGACAGTCATGCCGAGATAATCGCCGACCAGCCCGGTGAAACCGCCGGCCACCGGCACGGCCTGGCTGGGATCGCGCGTCACCGCGACACGGATCAGATTATCGGCGGCGATGGTGCCATTGGTCGGGTCGAACTCGATCCAGCCGGCGCCCGGCAGGTAGATGTCGGCCCAGGCATGGGTTGCCCCCGCGCCGATGACCGACGGCGCATCGCTGTCGAGCGCCGGATCGTAGAGATAGCCGGTGACGAAGCGCGCACCGAAACCCAGCGCGCGCGCCGCCTCGATCAACAGCAGCGCGAAATCGCGACAGGAGCCGCTGCCCAGCCGCAGGGTCTCCAGCGGGGTCTGGGTGCCCTGCTCGTGGCGCAGCTGATAGGCGAACCCCTTGAAAATACCGGTGTTCATGTCGCTCAGCAGCGCCATCGTGTCGGTCGGGCGGGCGGCGACGAAACTCTTCGCCCACTCGGCAAGGTCGTTGCCGGGATCGGGATAGTGGCAATCGAGCATGCGGCCGAGATCGATGCGATCGTCGGGCGAATAGACGAAGGGATATTCCTTCGCATTGTCCTCGATCTCGAAGGTCAGCCCGCCAAGCCCGAAGCGCTCCAGCGTCAGCACGCTTTCCACCTTCAGTTCGTTGGAAGGTTCGAGAAAATCGACCACGGCGACGGAATTGCCGAACACATCGTGCAGCCAGTGCACATTGCCATGCGGCCACAGCGACAGTTCGGCGCCGACAAGACGCAGGTCGTGGCTGTCGCGCGGGCGCAGCATCAGGCGATGCCGCTGGAATTCGACCGGGTTGGCGTAATTGTACTGGGTGACGTGACGCACCACGAGGGTCTGCATGCGCGCTTTCCTAGGTCTAGTCAGGCGAAAGCCCGCCATCGGGGCGGGCTGACGTCGTGGAGGGTTGAGCCGATCAGCGCGTCATCAGGCGGCCCACGGCATAGCCGGCCAGCGCGGCGGCAACGATCATCTTGAAGGAATAGCGCCGCTGCGCGCCCACCGCCATCGTGCCGGCGGCTCCATGCGTGCGCTGCGACATCTGGATCAGACTGCGAACGGCGTTGACGCGCCCCTTGCTCGCCGCTTGCGCCGGCCGCCGCGCCGAAGGTGCGACATGAGCGGGGTGTTCGGGCGCCTCGCCCGACGCCGTGCCCAGACCGTTGGGAATGCCTTCATCGTCTGCCATGATCGCGCTCCATGAACCCGGATATCCGGTGTTCAACGCACCAGTGCAGGATTGGTTCGCGCCAGCGGGCTCAGATGCGGCCGGAAAGGAAGGCCAGCATCTCCACCGGACCGCTGGCGTTGAACAGCGTCACGCGCCGCCCCCCGCACATGTCGCAGCGCAGCCGCGGCGGCGGCTCGGCGGTCTCGACGGCCGGCAGCAGCTTCGCGTCGCCCTGTCCTAATGCCGAGCGACGGCCGCAGCGGTGGCAATGGGCGCAGATCAGCGAAAGAGAATGGTTGATGGTGCGATCCTCCTGGGGCAAAGCGACTTGGGGGCAAAGCGACTTGGGGGCAAAGCGACTTGGGGGCAAAGCGACTTCCAGCGTCGTCCGCCGCTGCCTCCCCTCCTATATGGCATGATAATCCGCTGATGCACGTGGCAGCGGGACACATGTCTGGGCGAGCGCGCCGCGGGCCCATGCCTCATTCCCGGCGCGGCGGCATCGTCCCGTCCCTGTCGCGTGGCAGGACGGCAAGGGGCCGCTGGTTTGATGAGGCCCTCCATCCGAGGCGGCTCATGAGGCGGCGGGCTCGTCCCCTCGCTCTCAAAGCCCTACTGTCGCACCACCGCAACGCAGATTTCACACCACCGTCAAACAACCCAGCCACATGAGACGGCTATTCACTGGCGGCGGGGGCCCCCCGCAGCGCGCGGGCATGGGTGGGCATGAGCGATACCGACATGGCCGTCTTCGAGGACCCGCGCGTCGTTGCCGTAACGGCACCGCTGGCGGTCGACGCGCCTCTGGGCGTGGACGTGCGCGACGACCCGATCTTCGAACAGATCGAAATCGAAGTTCGCCGGATCGATACGGAGGGCCCCGCTGGCGTGCGCTGGGCACAGGTCGCGAGCGGTGGCCTGGAGTTGATCACCACCCGGGGCCGCGACCTGCTGCTGGTCAGCTGGACCATCTATGCCCTTACCCAGACCGAGCGCTGGCGCGGCCTCGCGGTCGGCGTCTCCGCGCTGGCCCCGATGATCGTGGACCACTGGGAGGCCATTCTGCCCAGGCGCGAGCGGGCGCGGGTTGGCGCGCTCGATTGGCTGACGGGACGCATGGTGCCGCTGCTCACCGAGATGGAGCTGGAGCATGCCGATGCCGCGGCGGCTCTCCACGCCAGCGCCATCCTGGACCAGTTGCAGCCGGTGCTCGCCAGCAAGCTGGTCAAGGAGCAGGTGGCGATCGGTGAACTGGTGCGGCTGCTCCGGGCCAAGGCCGCGCAGGCCAGGGAACTGGTCGCGCAAAGCACGTCGGCCGGCAAGGCTGTGGCGGATGCCGAAAAAACGGCCGCCACGGCCAGCTCGCCGGATGCGGCACCGCTGGCGCTTCCGCAAGCGGCCGCCGCTCCCGCGCGCGCGGATCACGAACGGACGGTGCTACCACCGCCGCTGGCCGCCGCCGTCACGCCCCCTCCCCCGCCCCCCGCGCCGGCGCCCGACGCGGACATGGGCCGGGCCCTGAGCGCGCTGGCCGATAGCATGCGTCTTCACGCGGCACGTCTCAGGGACGCCAACCTGGCCGATCCGCGCAGCTATCATCTCACACGCCTGTCGGCCTGGCTCGACATTACCACTCTGCCGCAGGCGACGGGCATAACGACCCAGCTGTTCCCGCCCGCCGCCCAGCGCCTTCAGAGCCTGGAGGCACTGCAGCGTGCCGGAGAGCATGACGCGGCTATCCGCATGATCGAGGGCATGATCGCCGCGGCGCCGTTCTGGCTAGATGCTCACCGCCTGGTCTGCGATGGCCTCGCCGCGCTGGGGCCGCGCCACGGCCTGGCCGTGGACGCCGTGCTGGCGGCGGTGGCCGGCCTTGTCCACCGCCTGCCGGGACTGGTGGAACTGACATTCTCGGACGGCATGCCCTTTGCCGATGCCGCGACACGTGACTGGCTGAATCAGCACGCCGGCTCCGGAACCACGGCGCCCCCGGAAATGGCCGGCGAAGGCCTGTCCGAACTGCAGCAGGATGTACGCGCGCTCATCGTCGCCGGCGACAAGGCCGCGGCGCTGGATCGCCTCACCACGGCCCGGGCGGCGGCGCGCGACGGGCGGCAGGCTTTCGAGATCCAGATCCTTCAAGCACAGCTTTGCCTCGACATGGACCTGCCGGGCGTCGCGCTGCCGCTGGCGGTGCATCTCCAGGCGGTATCCGACGCGCGCTCGCTGGATTGCTGGGAGCCTTCCCTCGCTCTCGGGGCCGCCGGGCTGGCCATGCGGGCCTTCCGCCATCCCGCGGCCGTCAAGCTGTTGGGGGAAGACAGGCTGCGTATGGCAGTGGCGGCCACCCAGCAGCGCCTGGCGGCGCTCGACCTGCGGGTTGCGGCGCGGTTGTCCCATGCCTGACCCATTCCTCACCCGCCGCACGTCGCGCAGCACGCCCATTTTTCAGAAGCCGGGGAGCCTAGACCATGAGTGAATCCGTTGCACCGAAGGAGCGGGTGAACATCCGCTACCGGCCCGCCACCGGCAATGCCAAGGAAGAAGTGGAACTTCCGCTCAAGCTGCTGGTGGTTGGCGACTATACGCTGCGCCCCGACGAGCGGCCGGTGGAGGAACGGCCCCTTGTCTCCATCAACAAAGACAATTTCGACGACGTTCTGAGGGGTCAGAACCTGTCTCTGGATCTGGCTGTCCCCAGCAAGCTGGACGACGACGCCTCCGAGGAGAAGGTGGCCGTCAGCCTGACATTCACGCGCCTGAAGGACTTCGAGCCGGAGGCGGTTGTCAAGCAGGTTCCCGAGCTGAGCAAGCTGCTGGAGATGCGTGAGGCGCTGGTCGCCCTGAAGGGGCCGCTGGGCAATATCCCCGCGTTCCGAAAGCTGATCCAGAGCGTGATCGAAGACGAAGCGACACGGAAGCGGTTCCTCACCGAGGTGACCGGCGACGCCACCACCGACACGGCACAATCCTGACCCCTCGTTCAGCGACCTGCGCTCGGCGCGGTCGCGCTCATCTGGAGACGTGACCCATGAGCACCGAAGCTTCAACCGAATCCCAGGGCGCAGCGACCACGACCCTCGCCGAACCCTCCATGCTCGAGCAGATCCTGCTGGAAACGAAGCTGCGTCCCACCGATGACGGCTATGACGTGGCCAAGCGCGGCGTCGCCGCCTTCGTCGCCGAATTGCTGAAGCCGACCCGCAGCGAGGAGAAAGTGAACAGCGCCGTCGTTGATCAGATGATCGCGGCCATCGACCAGAAGATGTCGGCGCAATTGGACACCATCCTGCACGACGAGAGCTTCCAGCAGCTGGAATCCGCGTGGCGCGGCCTGAAGTTCCTGGTGGACAAGACCGACTTCCGCCAGAACATCAAGATCGAGATGCTCTCCACCTCCAAGGACGAGCTTCTGGCGGATTTCGACGATGCGCCCGAAATCGTCCGCTCCGGCCTCTACAAGCACGTCTACACCGCCGAATACGGCCAGTTCGGCGGCCAGCCGGTGGGCGCCGTCATCACCAATTTCGACTATGGTCCCGGCGCCCAGGACATCAAGCTGCTGCAGTATATGGCCAGCGTCGGCGCCATGTCCCATGCCCCGGTAATCGGCGCCGCCAGCACCGATATGTTCGGCGTCGACCAGTTCGAGGAACTGGCGAACCTCAAGGATCTCCAGTCGATCTTCGAGGGCCCGAAATATGCCAAGTGGAACAGCTTCCGTCAGAGCGAGGATGCCCGCTACGTGGGTCTCACGGCCCCGCGTTTCCTGCTGCGCCTGCCCTACGGCCCGGACAGCAACCCGGTAAAGTCGTTCAACTATGCCGAGGACTCCGCCGGCACCACGGCCAAGTACCTGTGGGGCAATGCGGCCTATGCCTTCGCCACCCGACTGACGGACAGCTTCGCCCAGTTCCGCTGGTGTCCGAACATCATCGGGCCGCAGTCGGGCGGCGCGGTGGAAAACCTGCCGCTGCACACCTTCGAGGCCATGGGCCAGCTGCAGAGCAAGGTGCCCACCGAAGTGCTGATCTCCGACCGGCGCGAATATGAACTGGCCGAGCAGGGCTTCATTGCGCTGACCATGCGCAAGGGCACGGACAACGCGTCGTTCTTTTCCGCCAACTCGGTGCAGAAGCCGAAATTCTTCGGCAACAGCGAAGAAGGCAAGGAAGCGGAGCTGAACTACAAGCTGGGTACCCAGCTGCCCTATATGTTCATCATCAATCGCCTGGCCCATTACATCAAGGTGCTCCAGCGCGAGAACATCGGCAGCTGGAAGACCCGTGTCGAGCTGGAGGGCGAGCTTAACAAGTGGATCCGCCAATATGTGGCCGATCAGGAGAACCCTTCCGCGGAGGTGCGTTCGCGCCGGCCCTTGCGGGCGGCCTCCATCCAGGTCGAAGACGTGCAGGGTGAGCCGGGTTGGTATCGTGTCTCCATGGCCGTCCAGCCGCACTTCAAGTACATGGGCGCGGATTTCACGCTGACGCTCAAGGGCAAGCTGGACAAGGCCTGATCGCGCCGCCGGCTGGTTTCGCCCCCCTTGTTTCGGCGCCGCGGGTTGCGGCGCCGTTTTCTCTCCGGTGACAGTTCCATGGCCCAGCGTACCCTGGTCGAGCGACTGCTGGCGGCCGATGGCGGCCATCCAGACGCGCCGACGCGCATCGGCGGCGAGTTTGCCGACAAGTCCGAACTGCTGGACAGCGTGCTGGCCAACATGCGCGGCGTGCTGAACTCCCGCGCCGGCTGTTGTCAGATCCGCCCCGATTACGGCATGCCGGATTTCAACGGGCTGGTCGGCCGTTTCCCCGATGCCATCGGCATCATTGCCAGCGCGGTCCGGGCGCAGGTGGAAGAATTCGAACCGCGCCTCTCCGGCATCACCGTCCGCCACGTGCCCGACCGCAGCAATCCGCTGCGCCTCGCCTTTCGCATCCATGCGGCGCTGGTGGTCGGCGATCAGGTGGAGCGGCTGTCCTTCGACACCGTCCTGAACAATGACGGCTTCGTGCGCGTGATGGGATAGTCATGGCGCTCAACCGCTATTACGAGGACGAACTCGCCTATCTGCGCGACCTCGGCGACATGTTCGCGCGGGAGAACCCGAAGCTCGCCGGTTTTCTGTCCCGCAAGGCGTCAGATCCCGATGTCGAGCGGCTGCTGGAAGGCTTTGCCTTCCTGACCGCCAATCTCCGCCAGCGCCTGGACGACGACTTGCCCGAGTTGGTGCATGGGCTGTTGCGGCTTGTCTGGCCGGCCTATCTCCGGCCCATTCCTCCGACCACCACCTTGTGCTTCCATCAGGTCGGCGGCGGCGATGGCGCGCCCATCTGCGTGCCCCGGGGCACCGAAGTGCGCTCCCGCCCGCTGGACGGCACTACATGCCCCTTCATGACGTGCTATCCGCTCGATGTCCTGCCTCTGGATATCACGCGGGTGGACCTTGAGAACACCGCCACCGCAGCCGAACTCTCGACGACCCTTTCAGCCCTGCGCCAAGCGGGTTTTTCCGCCCTCGCCGACCGGCCGCTGCGGCTGCACTTCAGTGCCGACCGTGATCCGCTGGTGGGCCGGACCCTCTATTTATGGATGCAGCGTCATCTCCGGCGCATCGTGGTCCGCGCGGGCGACGAGACGCTCCTGACATTGCCGCCCGGCGCGGTGTCCCCTGTCGGCTTCTCCGTGGATGAGGCCGTGCTGGCCCAGGAACAGAATGCGGTCGAGGGCTTCCGGCTGCTTCAGGAATACCTGCTGCTGCCGCAGAAATATCTCTATGTGGATATTTCGGGCCTGGCGCCCGTAGCGGCAACAACTGCCCGGACACTTGAACTGGTCTTCGTGTTCGATCGCCCCTTGCCTCCGCAGGTGCGCGTGTCGCGGGAGGCGGTCCGGGTGAATTGTACGCCTGCCGTCAATCTCTTCCCCGCCGCCGGCACCCCCATCCATGTGGATGTGGCGAAGACCGAATATCGGGTAAGTCCGCTGGATGGCGATCCGCTGTCCATCCACGCCGTCACGCAGGTGGCAGGCTTCGTGCAGGGATCGTCCCAACGAATCGACTATGTCCCGTTCGAGTCATTTCGGCATGATCTGCCGGGCCACGGCGGCGGCGCCTATTATCGGGCCCGCATCACCCCGTCCGTGGTCGGCCGCCGCATCGATCACTACATCTCGTTCGTCAATGCGCTGGATCGCCGGGTCCTGCCGGCGGCCGAGACCGTCAGCATCGAACTGACCTGCTCGAGCGGCCGCCTCGCCGAGCGCCTGCCGGTGGGCTCGATAGATCAACCCGGCATGAACACGCCGAACGGCCTCGCCTTTGAGAATATCGCCCAAGTCACCGGCGAGGTGGCGCCGCCTCTGGAGGACGGGCTGCTGTGGCGGCTCGTGGCGAGCCTCGCGTGCAATTTCAACTCCATCGCCGATGTGGGGACCTTCAAGCAGCTCATCGCCACCTTCGACTTTCGCGCCGTGCCCGACGAACAGGCCCGCCGCCGGCTGGAATTGCTGCTCGACGGGCTGGAGCGCTTTGAACACGGCACCGGGGACATGGTCATGCGCGGCGTCCCCGTGCGTATCCGGCACTACACGTTGGTGTGCCAGGAAAGCAAGGTGGGCGGCGAAGCGGAGATGTTCCTGTTCGGCTGTGTCGTGGAACGCATGCTCAGCGCCTTTGCCACCGTCAACAGCATGCATCAGTTCGCCATTCGCGGCAGCGAGACCAATGTGCGTTATGAATGGCCGCCGCGGCGCGGCACGGCGCAGCCGCTGTGACCCGGCCCGAAACCATGCCCGGCGCCACCATCGACCAGATGGCGCTCGATGCCCTTGAGCCCCAACGCGCCGCCTTTTTCGCCCTGGCCCTGCATTTCGAGCGGCTGTTCCCCGATGCGCCGCCGCTGGGTGCCACCGGCGATCCCACATGCGAGCGCGTGAGATTCGGGGCTCACCCCTCGCTGGGCTATCCGCCGGGGGAAGTGGAGGCGCTGACATGGAACCCGGAAGCCGGTCACGCGCTCATGCAGGTCAACTTCCTCGGGCTCTACGGGCCTTCCTCGCCATTGCCCGCGACCTATACCGAGCGGGTCATCGGCAGTGACGGCGCGGCAGGGGCGCTGGGCCTGTTCCTGGATCTGTTCAACCATCGCCTCACCGGCCTGCTTGTCCGCATCTGGAAACAGCAACGCCATCATCTGCGCTACAGCGCGGGTGGTGGCGACGCGATATCGCAGGCCGTGGCGGCGCTGATCGGCCTGCTGCCGTCAGGCGGCAGCCTGCATCGACCGAGCCTGCTGCCATTTGCCGGACTGCTGAGCTGCTACAGCCTCTCGGCATCGATCATTGCCAGCGTGATTTCCCATTGCACCGGCCTGCCCGTGCGGATCGATGAATTCATTCCGCGCACCGTGACCCTTCCACCGGACAAGCGCTCCCGCCTGGGAGACGCGCCACCGGAACTGGGTGGCGACTTCATCGCCGGAAGCGAGGTGGTGGACCACACGGGCATGTTCCGGGTCGTGATCGGTCCGCTGGACCAGACGGCGTTTCGCACGGTTTTGCCGGACCAACCCGCGTTCGCGGCAGTGGTCGAACTGGTGCAGCTGTCTCTCCGCGACCCTCTGGCCTTTGACATCCGCCTGGAGCTGGAACCCGGCGCTTTGCCGGCTTTCGTTCTCGGCGATGCGCGGCTGGGCTGGGATAGCTGGGCGGCCCCGGCACCCGCCCAGGCCGGGCATGCCGACTTCGCGGGTGACAAACGCATGGCAACCATATGACCTTGATGTGCGTGACCTAGCCGGTTGTTATGCGCCTGTCACCGTTCGCGACGATGTTACCTCCGCTGCGAGAGGCGGGGCGCAGGCAGGATCGGCGGCAACGATCCTGGCGCGAATGTGGTCAGGCCCCATCCACATATATTCCCGATCCATTCGGGGGCGGAGGACAATGCCGGCCGTGTCGCTTGCGCGCCGGGGACCTGCGGGAGCCGTGACGGGAGGATGTTCTTGCGAGCGCGGCTGACGGTCTCCAGCGAACAACGGCAGAGCCTTGGTGCGCATGCCTCCCGGGATTTCGATGAGGCCGGAGGCTTCATCGGTCGATCTGCGACCTGTGACTGGCGCCTTCCGGATTCCACCCATACGGTGTCCGCCCGGCACGCCGAGATCCGCTTCAATGGCCACGGCTTCGTGGTGGTGGATCTGAGCACCAACGGGGTTTACCTGAACACCACCGATGCGCCTTTGGGCCGTGGCAACAGCGCCGTACTGGTAACTGGCGACACACTCTACATGGGCGTTTATGTCCTCCAGGTGGAGGTGCTTCGGGCAGAGGCCGGCCCGCGTTCGAGTAGCGATGCCGGGCTGGCTGAATTGCCGCCCGCATCACCGCGTCTGGATCCCCTGTGGCAAGCCCCTGCCGCGCGACCGGCCGTGACCTATCGCGCACCCGGCGCGCCAAGGCCGATGGATCCCCTGGATGCGCTGGATGGTGCCGAGGGCGCGCCGGAAGGCGACAATCCGTTCGCGGAGCTGGGCTTGGCGGGTCGATCGGGCGACAGCACCTCCGAATGGCGCGACCTGCTGGATAGCCGCAGCCGCCCCGCTCCATCGCTCTCTCCGGTCCAGGACTCGATCCCGCGCGGATTGCCCTCGGCGCCCCCACTTCCGGCACAGCCCTTCGCCGGGGCGACACCCGTCATTCGGTCCGATGCCGCCCCGGGGCCGGTATCGGGTCTACCGGCCCGCGCGGCCGCGGGAGGGGCGAGCGCCACCCCCTCGCCGATCCCCGCTGCACCCGCCGCCCCGCCGGCCTTTCCGCCGCAGGCATCCGGCCATTTCCCAGCCCCGTTGCCGGCGCAGAGGCTTGCACCCGCCATTCCGGCCCCGGCCTTTGCCTCGGCTGCAGCCGAAGGTGAAGCCCCTGACGGCGGGATTCCGCCAAACTTTCTCGATGAGCTTTCGACCCTGTTCCCTCAATTGCTGCAGCCCTCGGATGCGCCCGCGGGCGATCCGCCGCCAGAGGCGCCCCCCTCCGGGACACCGCTCGCCATCTCTCGCGGCGTGTCCACGCGCAACCCACCGGAGGCAGGGCTCGCGGCGGCGGATCCGGTGTCGTTGCTGAGGCAGCGGGCCGCCGCCCGCAGCGGTGTGGCGGGCCAGACCGTACCCGACGCCGACGAGCGTCGGCCCGACGCCCTGGCCCTGGGCGATGCATACGCGACCATCCCCCGTGACGTCCCCCAGGACATCCCCCCCGCGCCGCGCCCCTCTCCACCCGAGACGCCACTGCCGCCGGGTGGATCGGCCGCTGGCAGCGATCCGGCGGAGCCGCTCTGGACACTGCTTGGCCTGGACGGGCCGAGCCTGTCCCCGCAAGCGCGCGCCGTCATGTTTGCCGATGTCGCCGGTCTGTTGCGCGAAATGGCGGATGGCCTCGTCTCGGTGCTGGAGGCGCGGCGGCTGATCAAGGATGGCTTCCACCTCGACCAGACCCAGCTCCGGCCGGCGGAGAACAATCCATTCAAGTTCTGCGCCTCCGGCCGCGAGGCGCTGGACAAAGTGCTGATCAAGCGACCGCCCGGCTTCCTTGCTGCCGACGATGCCGCACGCGCCGGGTTCGACGACGTCAAGGCGCATGAGATGGCGACGATGGACGCCATGCAAGCCACGATCGCGCGGCTGGTTCAGCGTATCAGCCCCGCGGCCATCACGTTCGAGCTGGAAGAAGAGGCGGCGCGCAATCCCGGCCTGTTCTCCCGCAAGCTGGACAAGGCTCGACTGTGGGATCGTTACCTCGCGATGCACGAACGCCTCGTCGATTCGCTCGATGTGGTCGGCCCCGAGGTGACGGGAGAAGAACTGGCCCGCGCATATGCCCGTCACAGTCAAGACCTGCACCGGAGGGACACCTGAAATGCACGGCCCCACCCCAAAGGCTGTGGAGCCGAACGCCCGCCGCGCCACGCTTGGGTATCTGCTGGCATTGCCGCTGGCGCTTTGCCTTGGCAGCTGCGCGACACCCAACCCGCCGCCTCCGGTCGTCACACCCACGGTCATAACCATCCGGGCGGATGCCAACGTCAATCCGAACCAGGACGGCACCCCCTCGCCTATCGTCATCAAGTTGTATGATCTCAGGGCGCAAACAAACTTCATGAATGCGAGTTTCTTCGACCTTCTGGACAACGATGTCACGGCGATCGGCCCGGAATTGCTGTCGAAGCAGGAAGTGGAGATCCTCCCCGGCACCTCGAAGGATGTGAACCACGATATCACCGGCGAGGTGAAGTATCTGGGCGTGATCGCCGGCTTCCGCGACCTGAACGCCGCCCAGTGGCGCGCCAGCGTCGCGGTGGTGCCTGGAAAGACCAACTACTTCCTGGTCACGGTGACCAGCCTGTCGGTGAGCGTGGAGCTGAATGCCACGCGCGGCAAGGGCTGGTTTGGCCTGTGATCATCCGATCCGCCGACCCGTATCGACCGGAGCCCCCGACCCCATGTCGCTGACCAGCAAACCCCTCTGGACGGAAGGCATGTTCATCAAGCCGCAGCACTTCCAGCAGCATGACCGCTGGCAGGAGCACACGCTGGAGGCGCGCGTGCGCGCCCTGGTGCCGTTCGGCTGGGGGCTGTGCCGGCTGGAGATCGACGAGGAGCTGCTACGGCTCGGGCAGTTCGCTGTCGCGCGCTGTCTGGCGGTGCTGCCGGACGGAACCACGTTGGATATTCCCGGCCAGATGCCCCCGCCCCCGCCGCGCCGCGTGCCGCCCGGCCTGAAGGAGGCGCGGGTGTTCATCGCCGTTCCCGCCCGCGCCCGCGACGGCGCGGAAATAGTGGAGCCCGGCGCCGCCCAGCGCCGCATGCGCGCCGTGGAACACGCCGTCCGCGACACCAGCGCGCCGGACCGCGAGCCGGTGAACATCCGCGTCGGACGACTGAATGTCGGCTTGCTGCTTGAGGGCGAACCACAGGACGACCTTATCGTCCTGCCGGTCGCGCGCATCGCCGAGGTGGAGCCGTCCGGCGCGGTGGTGCTCTCCCCCTCCCATATCCCCCCCTGCCTCGACTATCAGGCCTCCGCCCGGCTGGTGCAGGTGCTGAATGAAGTCCATGGCCTAGTCCATATTCGGGCCGAGGCCCTGGCTGAGCGTGCCGACCCCAGCCGCATGACATCCGACAGCGCCGGGCTGCTGGATGTACTGGTGCTTCGGATCATGAACGGCACCGATGCGGTTCTGCATCATCTGGCCCATCTGCCCGGCTGCCATCCGGAGGTGCTCTTCCGCGAAATGGTGCGGCTGGTGGGCGACCTCTCCGCGTTCGATTCCCACCACCGCCGGGTGCCGCATCTGCCGGCTTACCTCCATGACGATCTGGAAACCTGCCTGGAGCCGCTGCTTGCGGCGCTGCGTCAGGCCCTGAATGTGGTCATCGAACGCAATGTCGTGCCCCTGCCCCTCCAGGAACGCGGCTATGGCATCCGCACGGCCACCATCATGGACCGCACCATCTTCTCGGGCGGGCGCTTCATCCTGGTCGCCAGTGCCGGCATTCCCCATGAGACCCTGCGCACCCAGCTGCCGGCTACCACCAAGGTGGGGTCTGTCGAGCAGATCCGCGATCTGGTGAACCTTCAGCTGCCCGGCATCCCCTTGCGCTCGCTGCCGGTGGCGCCGCGAGAACTGCCCTATCTCCAGGGTGCGGTCTATTTCGAGATGGACCAGAGCGTGGAACTGTGGCGCAGTCTTGCGCGCTCGGCAGCCTTCGCCTTCCATGTGAGCGGTGACTATCCGGACCTGCACCTGGAATTCTGGGCCATCCGGGCGGTGCAGCCGTGAACCAGGCCTCCAACACGGGCGACGATGAACCCACCGTCATCGGCCACCGGCCGGTAGCGGTGGGGCGCAACGGCGCGGTTCCGGATGGCGCGCGCGCGACCGCGCCAATTCTGCCCGTCGACCCCGCCATGCCACTGCGGCCCGCACCATCCAACTCCGCCCCCTCCTCTCCACAGCCTGTGCCCGGGCTGCTGGCGGAACTGCCGCTATCGGCCGATGCCAGCCGGCCCGAGGAACTGATTGCCGCCGCAGCCACGCCGCTTCTGGCCCTGGCCGCGCAGTTGCGGCAGTCGGTGGACTATGCGGATGTGACCGCTCTGCGAACCGAGACGGTGGCCCAGATCAAGAAGTTCGACGAGCGCGCCATAAAGCTCGGCGCCCGCGTTTCCGATGTCAGCGCCGCTCGCTACGTTCTGTGTTCGCTGCTGGACGAAACGGTGATGACAACCCCGTGGGGCGCCGCCAGCAACTGGAGCACTCACAGCCTGCTCAACCAGTTCCACGGCGAGACCTGGGGCGGGGAGAAGGTGTTCGCCATTCTGGATCGTGTGCGCGCCAACCCGCCGCAACGCCTCGCTCTCCTGAAGCTGATCGACCTGTGCCTCGCGTTCGGCTTCGAGGGCAAGTACCGGGTCATGGAGGGCGGCCAGTACCAGCTGGAGGAACTGCGCGACGAGTTGGGGCGGCTCTGGCGCAGCCATGTGAAGGCATTGCCGGAGGATCTCTCCCCACAGTGGCAGGGCGTGTCCGTGCGCCGCAAACTGCGCGCGGCGTTGCCGCTCTGGGTGCTATTCGCCGTGGCCGGAGCGCTCCTTCTGGGAATTTACGGACTGTTCGCCTTCCGCCTGGACCAGGGGCTCAAGCCCATTGAACAGCGGTTCGAACGTATCGGCGTGCCGAGGATCTGAGGAACGCCAATGCTCAACGCCGCCATTACCGAATTGCTGCGGGTTCGAAACCTGCTGATTTTGCTCGGCATGCAGTGCGTTGCCATCCTGATCTGGTTTGTCGGGCCATCGGTGAGCATCGCGGGCGTGGCACCCCTCGCCAGTGTCGGCGCGCGCATCGGCGCCATCGCGGCGCTGTTTGTGGTCGTGTTTGCCGCCACGGTCCTGCGCATTTTTCTGGCCCGACGGGCCAATGCGCTGGCGATCCGCAATCTGCTGGATTCCGACGGCCTGGCAACGCTTGCCACCGACAAGTCATCCGATGAGATCGAGCTGATCCGCGAGCGCTTCGAAAGCACGATGCGGGTTTTGAAGGACACCGCGATCGGCAAGGAGTCCGGGCGCAACTACATGATCCAGTTGCCGTGGTACGTGGTCATCGGACCACCCGGCGCCGGCAAGACAACGATCCTGAAGAATTCCGGCCTCACCTTCCCGCTGGCCGAACGTGTCGGTGACGACCCGGTCGCCGGGATCGGCGGCACCCGCTATTGCGACTGGTGGTTCACCGACGAGGCGGTGCTTATCGACACGGCCGGGCGCTATACCACGCAGGATATCAACAGCGAGGTCGACAAGGCCACCTGGCGCGGCTTTCTGGAACTGTTGCGCACCCACCGCGCCCGCCGGCCCATCAACGGCGTGATCATCGCCATCAGCCTTGCCGACATGGTGTCGGGGGACGAGGCCACCCGCAGGAAGCATGTGGAGGCCCTCAAGAAGCGGCTCCAGGAACTGATGCGCTTCTTCGGCATGCCGGTGCCGGTCTACGTGCTGTTCACCAAATGCGACCTGGTGAGCGGCTTCAGCGAGTATTTCGAGGAACTGGACGACACCGGCCGGGCCCAGGCCTGGGGCACCACCTTCGCGCTGGACGATGCCACCGCCGAGCCCGGAGCGGGTTTCGACCGCCGCTTCCTGGGACTGGTGGAGCGTCTGGAAGGCCGGCTGATGCGGCAACTGCACCAGGAGCGCAGCATTGCCCGGCGGTGTCGCATTTTCACCTTCCCGAAGGAATTCGCCAGCCTGCGCGATCCCCTGAACACTTTCATCGCCGACGTGTTCAAGGCCAGCCGATTCGAGATGCGTCCGATCCTGCGCGGTGTCTATTTCACCAGCGGCACTCAGGAAGGCACCCCCATGGACCGCCTTCTGGGCTCCATGAGCCGCAATTTCGGGCTGGCCGGCACCCGCCAGACGGCTTTCAGCGGCAAGGGCAAGGCCTTCTTCATCAACCGGGTCCTGACCGACGTGGTGTTCGAGGAGCAGGGCCTGGTGGGCGTCAACCGCCAGCTGGAGCGGCGCCTGTCCATGGTGCGCGGGCTGGCCTATGTGGCAACGGCCGGGTTCACCCTCGCTCTCGCATCCGCCTGGATCTTCGGCGCGGCTCGGAGCGAGATTCGGATCGGCGAGACCCGGATTGCGCTCGACGATCTGGAGCGCCAGCTGCAGGGCCTGCCGCCAAATGCCAGCTTCAATGATCTTCTGCCGACATTGAATGCCGCGAGCGCCCTGGAGGACATTGCCGGCAAGCGCGACAGCTGGATCAATTCCGAAAGCCTCGGCCTCTCCGCGGTGCCGCGCCTCAGCTCGGCCTCCAGCTCGGCCTATGATCGCCTGCTGGTCACACGACTGCTGCCCAGTCTGGCCAATCGGCTGGAAAACCGCATCGACCAGGACCAGCGGCTGGGGACGCCGGCTGCGCTCGAAGATCTGCGCACCGCGCTGCGCAACTATCTGATGCTGGGCGAGCCGGCCCGTTTCGACCGCGCCACCATGAGCCAGGTGGCGAAGACCGAAGCCGTGCTGAGCTTTCCGCTGGATACCGCCAAGCAAAGCCAGATGGCGGATCATCTGGCGGCGCTGATGGCGCTGATGCCAAAGCCCTATCCGTTGAACCTGGCCCTGATCAGCAGCGCCCGCACGAAGCTCGCCAAGGTGCCGCAGGTGGATCAGGTCTATGCCCGGCTGCTGCGCGAAGGGTACCAGAACCCGGCCCTCGCCAGCCTTGATCTTGGGCAGGTTGTGGGCGCGCGCAGCCTGACCGGCACCCGGGACGCGCAGGCCAATGGCGGTCTGGTCATTCCCGGCCTTTTCACCCGCCCTGGCTTCTACAACTACTTCCTGGTGCAATTGCCCATTCTGGTAAGTGAAGAGCTGGGGTCGGATTGGGTCGCCGGTGGCGGCAGCCAGCCGCAGGCTCAGGCCCTCGCCCGTCAGATCGCCGATCGCTATGTGAAGGACTATGTGGCCACCTGGCAGAGCGCCCTCGCGCGCATCACGCCCGTGCGGTTCAACGACATGCCGCGGGCCATGGCGGTGCTGCAGAACCTGGCGGGCCCGCAGTCCCCGGTGGATGCGCTGGTGGCGAGCGTGCGCGAGAACACCGATCTGCCGCCACCGGGGCAGGAGACCAACGTGCCGCCGCCGCCCGGCTCCGCCCCGCCCCAGGTCTCGCCGCTGACAGTGGCCGCCAGCAAGGCCGGCGGAGCCGTGACCAATGCCGCCACCAGCGCCGCTCTGGGCGAAGGCCCATGGCCGGGCAAGACCATTACCCAGCCGTTCATCCCCCTGATCCAGCTGGCATCGCCCGGCGCTGCCGGCCAGTTGCCGGCGCTTGGCCGCATCCGCGATCTGCTGAGCAACGTATATGGCGTGATGTCCGGCGTCGCCAACGCGCCGCAGCCGTCGGTGGCCGCTTTCCAGATCGTCGCCAACCGGATCAAGGACCAGAGGAACGACGCCTTCGCAGCCCTCAGGGCCGATTCCGCGCTTCGGCCGGAGCCGGTGCGCACCATTCTCCAGGTGGTGGGTGACAGTGCCTGGGCCACACTGCTGTCGCTCGCCTACCAGAATGTGAACCAGGCCTGGAAGCAGGACGTGTTGCCGGTCTGCGAAAGTTCCATCGCGCGGCGCTATCCGATCTACGCGGATGCCAAGGACGAGGTGACGCTTACCGATTTCACCGATTTCTTTCGGCCCGGCGGGGTGCTCGATACGTTCTTCACCCAATACATGGCCGGCTTCGTTGTGGATCAGCGTGGCACCTATGTTCCGGTGACGGTGGACGGGTCGCGGGTGCCGGTGAGTCAGGCGGCGCTGTCGCAATTCAGCCGCGCCCGTCAGATCCGGGACGCCTTCTTCCCCAACAAGGGACCGACCCTGCTGGTGAAATTCAGCGTCAGACCGACCTTCCTCTCACCCAATGTGCTGCGGGCAACCTTGTCGGTCGATGGCAGCGACATCGTCTATCGCCACGAAGCCCCGCGCAGCTATGACCTGGATTGGCCCACGCGCAGCGATGCCAGCACGGTATCGGTGACCCTCAGCCCTGTGGCCGGCGCTGATACCAAAGTGCAGCGCTCCGGTCCCTGGGCGCTGTTCCGCTTCATCAGCGCCTCGTCACCGCGCGGACGCTCGGAACGCCAGTCCTTTACGGTCAACGGACCCGACGGCGCCAGCGTCACCTATGATCTGCGCTCGGGCAGCGTGAACAGTCCGTTCAATCTCGGCGCCCTCGCCAGCTTCCGCTGTCCGGACGACCTATGAGCTCCCCGAACCGGCGCGGAGGCGGACTCTTCGGGAAGATCCCCACCACCGACGACTTCATCCGTCGCCACCTGCCGCTTGGCTTCGTAACCCCCTGGGAACGCTGGATCGCCAGCGTGATCGGCGGCGACGGCACGCTCTCGCGCGAGATGTGGATCCAGCGCTACCTCACGAGTCCGCCCTGGCATTTCGCGCTGGATCCGGGGGTGGCCGGCCCCTGCGGCTGGGTGGGGGTGCTGATCTCCTCCGTGGACAGCTTCGGGCGCGCCTTTCCGCTCACTCTCGCGGTTCCCTTCTCCCGCTCCTGCGGGCTTCTCGACCTCCACGAGGAGACGCACCGCCTTGCCGGCACTCTCGAGACCATGGCCCTGGACCTGATCGAGGGCGATATGCCCGTGGATGTCGCGGCCGAATATCTGGCTACCCTGCACCTCGCCGCGCTGCCGGAGCGCCATTCCGTGTGGCGGCAGGTGCGCGGGAATGTACGGCAGGGCAACCGGCTCTGGATCCTCACCGGGCGCCGCCATCGCTCGGTGGGGTGCGCCGCCAGCGACCTCCTGACGGGCGTTCTGCGCGAACAGGCCAATCGTCCCGCCGGTCTGACATGCTGGTGGCACGAAGGCTGGGGCGACTTTCCCCCCGCCAATGTGCTGGTGCAGGGCCTACCCGGCGTGGACACCTATATGCGCATGATGGATGGCGCGTGGACCGACGATTTGCCGGCGCAGCCCCTTGCGCGGGAGGCTCCGCGATGACCGGCGCGCCGACCCGGCCGATCCTGCCTTGGCAGCTCGATGTCTCCTCCGCCAGCCGCGCCGGCGTCTCGCGGCAAATGAACGAGGACTCGTTTGCCGTGATGGCCGAGCAGGCGCTCTTCGCGGTGGCGGACGGCATTGGCGGGCTGGTGGAGGGCGCGGTTGCCAGCCGGGCCATTGTCGAGGTTGTCGCACGCGTGGTCACGCCCGGCGCTTCGCTGGAAACCCGGGTGCGCGAGGCCGAGGACGCCTTGCACCACGTGAACGACGCATTGTTCGAGGAGGGCCTTGGACGGCGGCCGCCCGTCAACCTGGGCTCGACCATCGTCCTGCTGCTGGTGGGTGAGACGGCAGGCGTCTGCCTGTGGGCGGGAGATTCCCGGGCCTATCTGCGCCGCGGCGGCGAACTTCATCAGCTGACGCACGACCATTCCCTGTGCGCGCAACATGGCGGCATCCACCCCCGCAACGTCATCACCCGCGCCATCGGCCCCAGCCGCGAGGTGGAGATCGATTGCTGCGTGGTGGACATTGCCCCCGGGGACGTGCTGCTGCTGTGCACGGATGGGGTCAGCAATGTTCTCGATGACGCCCGTCTCACGCAGCTCCTGCGCGGCCCCATGGCCGGCATGGCCGACCGGATCGTCACCGAAGCCGTGACCCGAGGCTCGCGCGACGATGTCACCGCCGTGACCGTCCGCATCCCGGCCGGCGAGGATCTGCCGTGAGCCGGGCGGTCCCGCCGCACCACGTGCCGGGCCGCGTCTCCCGCGATGCGGCGACGCCGTCGCTGCTGCCCCATTATCTAGGCGCCCGCCTCAAGGACCGCTATGAACTGATCCAGGTGATCGGTCGCGGCGGCATGAGCACGGTCTATCACGCGGTGGATCACATTCGCCTGCGCGGACGCGCCTCGCAACCCCATGTGGCGGTGAAGGTGGCCAGCATGCCACCGCCCTATGACCATGCCGCGCACGAACTGATCCACCGCGAAGCCCAGCGCATGCAGCGTCTGGTGCATCCCAATATCGTCCGGGTGTTCGACAGCGACCATCAGGACGACACCCATTTCCTGGTCATGGAACTGCTCACCGGCCGCACGCTGGCGACCGTCCTGCCGGAAGGCGCCGGCAAGGGCCTGGACTGGCCGCAGGCGCGCCGGGTCGTCGAGGGCGTCGCGGCGGCGCTGGGCCACGCCCATCGAAATGGCGTCATCCATACCGATCTAAAGCCGGGAAATGTCTTCATCGGCGGCGACGGAACGGTGAAGGTGCTGGACTTCGGCCTCGCCCAGAGCACCGGCGGCGGCGATGCCCACCAGCCGGACGCCACAATCCGCTATCTCGATTTTGTGGGCGGATTAACGCCTTCCTTCGCCTCGCCGGAACGTCTGGCGGGGGCCGCGCCCACTCCCGGATGCGATCTTTTTGCCTTCGGCCTGCTGATCTACATGGTGCTGTGCGGAGCGCATCCATTCCAGCGGCGCAACGCCGAAGAGGCCCGGAAGATGGGCCTGCAACCCCTGCGGCCGCCGGGCCTGGCCCTGCATCGCTGGCGGGCCTTGCGGGCCTTGATGGACTTCGACCCCGCGGCCCGACCGGCCAGCGTGGACGCCTTCATGACCCGCTTCCTCGCACCGCGTTTCGGTCCGCGCGCGTTGCTGGACGTGATGCGGACGGGAGGCTGATCGGGTGTCAGGAGAGCCGACAGATTCCTCGCCCGGCACACCCGGCGTGAAGGCGAACGGTCCACGACTGTCGGAGACCTTGTCCCGGCTGGACAAGGTATGTCACGAGATCGCCCGCGGCAATTACGGCAATACGGATGATCTGTTTGCCTTGACCGTCGATCCCACGGCATCTCAGACCATCCGCGAACTCGCGGAATCCTTCGGCAGTATGCTGGTGCAGGTGGAAGCGCGCGAATTTCGCCTTACCGGCCTCATCGAGGAGTTGCGCGAGGCCCATCGGCAACTGGAAGACGCCAACCGGCAACTGGCCCGCGAGAATGTAACGCTGGCCCGGAAGGTGCAGACGCTGACCATCGAGATCGACCGCCAGCGCTTCAAACGCGAGGTGGGCGAGATCATCGAGACCGATTATTTCCAGGATCTGCAGAAGCGCGCCCGGTCCATGCGCGCCCGCGTCAGAGGCGCCGGCGCCCCACCGGACGGCTCGCCCGAGAGTGGCCCGACCGCCGATGGCAAGAACCCGAACGGCGAACCACAGGACGGTCCATGATGACGCGCATCGTATCCACCCATTCCTACCGGGGCGGCACCGGAAAATCCAACATCACCGCCAATGTCGCGGCTCTGCTTGCAGAGCGGGGCCATCGGGTGGCGGTGGTGGATACGGACATCCACTCGCCGGGCATCCATGTGCTGTTCGGTCTCGATCCGTCCGCCATACGCTTCACCCTCAATGATTATCTCTGGGGTCGCTGCGCGGTGGAGGACGCCGCCGTGGATGTTACCAATGCCGCCCTGCGCGACCCTTCGCGGGCCGGCAGCGGGAAGGTGCTGCTGGTACCCTCCTCGATGCGAGCGGGCGAAATCGCGCGGGTGCTGAAGGAGGGTTATGAAGTCGACCTGTTGAACGAGGGCTTTCACGCGCTCTGCGAGCGCCTGCGGCTGGATTATCTGCTGATCGACACCCATCCCGGCGTCAATGACGAAACCCTGCTGTCCATCGCCATTTCCGATTGCCTGCTGCTCGTGCTTCGCCCCGACCACCAGGATTATCAGGGCACCGCGGTAACCCTGGAACTGGCCCGCCGGCTGGAGGTGCCGCAATTGCTGTTGGTGGTGAACAAGGCGCTGGCCTCGTTCGATGCCAAGGCGCTGGCAGAACAGATCTCGGTGGCCTATCGCTCGCCCGTAGCGGCAGTGCTGCCCCTCACCGAGGATCTGGTACGCCTGGGCAGCGCCGGCGTGCTCAGCGCCCAGATGCCCGACTGCGCCTATGTGAACGGCCTGCGGCAGGTGGTCGACCAGTTGGAAGGCTGACGCCGCCGGATCGCTCGCTTCCCGAGCCTTTGCGAGCAAGGTGGGTACCGGAGCGCGTGATGAAAGCGCGTCAGGGCAGCGAACCGGACTGCCAGTTCGACGCGCGCAGGAATGCCTGCGCATCGGCCAGCCGGTCTTCGGGGGCGAAGGCTAGCGCGTCGCGCACCGCCGCCTGCTCCTGCGGGCGCAGCAGGGGCAGCGGCGCGGGCGCCATCCCCTTGGCCAGAGCGTCCAGCGCCGTGGCCCGGCCGAACGGATGATGCCCGGTCATCATCAGGTGGATGAGGCATCCCAGGGCATAGACGTCGTCACGCGGGTCCCGCCGCGCACCACGCAGACGTTCCGGGCTGGCGTAAACCGGGGTCATGGCATCCAGCCGCGAACCATCGAAGCCGCCATCGTCCCGCGCGGCACAGGAAATGCCGAAATCCAGAATCTTCAGGGTACCGTCGATGCACAGGAACAGATTTGCGGGTTTCAGGTCGGCATGCACCACGCCGCGCGCATGGGCCAGGGCCAGGCCGGCGCACAATTCCCCCACGGCCCGATGGGCGGCCGGACTTCCCACGAAACCCGGATTCGGATCCTTCAGCGCCACATCCAGGGAGCGCCCTTCCAACAGTTCCATCACCATGAACACATGGTCGCCGTCGCGATCGAAATCGTGCACGGCCACGATATTGGGATGCGGCAGATCCTGGGTGCGGCGGGCCTCCGCCTCCATGGCACGGAGGGCGTCGGGATGGGTGCGAAAATCGCCCGCCAGCAATTTCAGCGCCACATAGGGACGCCGCGCCTGCGCCTCCAGCCGCCGCCGATCAACCGCGCGATACACCACGCCCATGCCGCCGCGGCCCAACTCCTTGTCGAGAACGAAGCGGTCGCGCAGCATATGCCCGATCATGTTGCGCTCCGGCGATGCCTCCGCCACGGGATAGGCTCGGGCCTCGCCCGAAGCCGCCTTGCGGGCATCATGGCGGGTGCGCACGCCGCGAAAGGCGGCCAGCGCCGCATCGAGATGGCGCTGCGGCGTCGGGGCACGGCCAGCATCGGCCTGCCGGCGGTCCCTGTATTGCCCCACAAGCGCCTGGAGCACCACGGAATCGACCTTGCGCCGCAGTTCCTCGTCGGTGTCCGCGGCAGGCGCGTCGCCTCCGGCCGCACGGGCCCCCGGCTCCGGCTGGCCCGCCTCCGCCGCGGCATCATCGGTCTCGACACCGTCATTCGGGGCGGTTTCGGCCGGGGCGGTTTCGCCGGCCCGGTCCTTCGCGACGTCCCGATAGACCAGCACCGCCAGATCATAGGGCAGGCGCCCCGCATCGATGAAGCTCTGCAAATGCCTGGAGAGTTGGGCCAGGCCATCCTCACGCGCCCGCACGAGAGCGCGCAGATCCAGCACAAGCTTCTCGAACGGACAGTGCCCGGCAAGAAACGTCGTCAGCGCCCCATCGAATGAAGCCGGGATGCTGGGCCCCGAAGGAGAACGTGCGGAAATGGTCGACCCCCGTCCTCACGCCCGCTCGGGCTGGCGGATGGCGTAGCGCTGGACCTTGTCCACCAGACTGCGCCGCGAGATTTTCAGCAGGCCCGCCGCCCGGCTCTGGTTCCAGCCGCTCTCGCGCAGCTGCACCTCGATCAACGCCGCCTCATAGCATTGCACCATGGTGCGCAATCCCCCGCCCGCCTGCGGATGGGCCGGCGGAACCGGGGCCGGTATCGCCGGGTCACTCCGTAGTTCCGGCGGCAGATGGCCCAGTTCCAGGCGTCCTCCGTCACACAGCAAAATGGCGCGCTCGAGGATGTTCTTCAGTTCGCGCACATTGCCGGGGAAGCGCCATTTCATCAACACATCCAGCACCCCGGGGCTGAGCGCGGGAGGCGCGCGGCCGATGGCCTCGCACGCCCGCCCGAGAAAATGCTCGATCAGCGCGGGAATGTCGGACGGGCGCTCCCGCAGGGCCGGCAGGGTGATGGGGAAGACGCTGAGCCGGTAATAGAGATCCTCACGAAACTGTCCGGAGGCGATCTTGGCCGGCAGGTCCGCATTGGTCGCGGCGACGATGCGCACGTCCACATTCTCGGTGCGGGTGTCGCCCACCCGGCGCGCCTCGCCCTGACCCAGCAGGCGCAGGATCTTGGCCTGCAGGCCCAGCGGCATGTCGCCGATCTCGTCCAGGAACAGCGTGCCGCCATGCGCTTCGTGGACAAGGCCCTTCTTGTCCATATGAGCCCCGGAAAACGCCCCCTTGCGATAGCCGAACAACTCGCTTTCCAGCAGGTTCTCCGGTAGCGCCGCGCAATTCTGCACCACCAGCGCCTTGCCCTTGCGTGGCCCCAGGCTGTGCAGAAGCTTGGCGAACACCTCCTTGCCGGTTCCGGTTTCACCCAGCAGCAGAACCGGCACATCGGCGGGAGCGGCGCGGCGCAGCAGGGCGACCGCGGACTGGAAAGCCGGGCTCTCGCCAATCACTCCCTTCCCCGCGCCAATCCCGCTGCGCAACCGCGAATTCTCCAGGGCCAGGTCGGCATTGGCTCGATCCAGCTGGCGAATGAGCTGGCGGTTCTCCTCGAACAGCCGCGCGTTTGAGATGGCCACCGCCGCATGGGCGGCAAACGCGCGCACGATGCGCTCGAATGGAGGTGTCAGCGCCACGGGCGCGCCGCCCGCCTCAAGGCGGGTGTTGGTGAGCTGGAGCACGCCCAACGTCACCCCCTCCAGGCTGCGCAAGGGCAGCACCAGGAACGAGCGGGTGCGGAAGGATCCCCGCGCCTCGCGCCGGTAGAGTTCGGCGAAGTCGAAGCCGCTATAGGCGCGCACATCGGCAAGGTTCACCATGCGTCCGGTGACCGCCGCATAGGCGCTCGGATCTTCCATGTGGAAGCCCCCGCCGGCGCGATAGAGCGCCACCGGCTGAACCAGCCCGGCGGCATCGGGGGCGCCATCATTCTGGCCCACGATGCAATAAAGCTCGCGCCCCGTTCGGTCGAGCACCAGCACCCGGCCGCCATCCGCGTGAGTGAGGCGGCGTGCGGAACTGACCACGGCACTGATCACGCTCTCCAGCCGCCGTTCCGTCGACAAAGCGGTCGTAAGCTCGATCAGTTCCTCGATGACTCCCAACGGGTCGCGCACGAAGAGATCCGGCGGCGATATCAGCGGCGATATCAGCGACTTGGGCACGTTTTCGGGCTCCGACACCGCTCAGGCATCCAGCCCGACACCCGGCGCCCCGGTGCGGGCAGCGGCATCCTCCCGGCGATAGAGGAAGCGCCCCTCCGCATTGGTGTCCACATGTATGGCGCTGGCCTGCGGCTCGCGGCCCGTGCCCATCCCCATGCCCATTCCCTGCAGGATTTCGGTGGCGATGTCCGGCAACAGCGTCTTGTTGACGATATGGTCAATGTTGCGCGCTCCGGTCTCCACATCGGTGCAGCGGGCAACGATCTGCTCCACCACCGCGTCGGAATAGACAAAGGCCATCTTCTGGCTGTCGCGAAGCCTGCGGCCCACCTTGTCCAGCTTGAGGCGCACGATCTCGCCGAGAATATCGCCCAGCAGCGGATAGAACGGCACGATCTGCATGCGCGCCAGCAGCGCTGGCTTGAAGTGCCGCGACAATTGCGGGCGGATCGCCTCCACCAGGGCATCGGTGCCGGGGCGCGGCGTCATCTGGCCCATGCGGGTCAGCGTGTCGGTCGCCAGGTTGCTGGTGAGGATGACGATTGTGTTCCTGAAGTCCACCACCCGACCCTCGCCATCGGACAGAACACCCTTGTCGAACACCTGATAGAACAGGTTCATCACCTCCGGATCGGCCTTCTCCACTTCGTCCAGCAGCACCACGCTATAGGGCCGCTGGCGCACCGCCTCGGTCAGGATGCCGCCCTCGCCGAAGCCGACATAGCCGGGGGGCGAACCCACCAGCTTGGAGACGGTGTGCTTCTCCTGGAATTCCGACATGTTGATCGAAATCAGGAAGCGCTCGCCACCGAACAGCAGGTCCGCCACCGCCGTTGCCAGCTCGGTCTTGCCCACGCCGGAGGGGCCGACGAACAGAAACACGCCCATGGGTTGGGTCGGACTGTTGAGGCCCGCCTTCGCGGCGCGCATGCCCTCGTCGATGGCGGCGATCGCCTGATCCTGTCCGCGGATCCGGCGCTCAAGATCGCCGGCCAGAGCCAGGATGGAACGGGCCTCGTCGCGCACCATGTTGCCGGTGGGAATGCCGGTCCAGTCGGAGATCACCTGCCCCACCGCATCCGGGGTCACTTCGTAGTGCAGCAGACCGTTTCGGCCCTGGATCGCCGCCAGTTCGGCCACCACGCGGGCGAGTTCGGCCCGCACCACAGCGGCGGTGCTCCCCTCCGCGGCGAGATTGTCGGCCGGCATCGGCGCCGCTTCGGCGACGACATGCGCAGTGGGCGCGTCCGTGGCCGTTTCGGGATCGGCCAGAGCGTTGATTTGCTGACGCAAGGCAAGGATCCGGTCCACCAGCCCCTTCTCCCTCCCCCAACGCTCCTCCACCGCGGCGATCTCGGTGCGCAGTTGCGCCACTTCCTCGGCAATCTCCCGAGCGCGGGGGCGGTCACCGCCGCCCAATGTGTCCTGGTCGCGGGTCAGCGCGGAGAGTTCGCGCTCCAGCATGGCGATGCGCCGCTCCCGGCTGTCGAGGGCATGGGGGCGATTGCTCAGGCCCAGCTTGACCCGGGCGCAGGCCGTGTCGAGCACATCCACCGCCTTGTCCGGCAGCTGGCGGCCGGAAATGTAGCGGGCGGCCAGTTGGCTTGCCGCCACCACGGCGTCATCGCGCACATAGACATTGTGGCTGCGCTCGTAGATCGGTCGCAGGCCGCGCAGAATGGTGGTGGCTTCCGCCGGGCTCGGCTCATCCAGCTTCACCACCTGGAAGCGCCGCTCCAGCGCGGAATCCTTTTCGAAATACTTCTTGTATTCACTCCATGTCGTCGCGGCGATCGTGCGCAGTTCTCCGCGCGCCAGCGCCGGCTTGAGCAGATTGGCCGCGTCTCCGCCGCCCGCCGCGCCGCCCGCCCCCACCATCATGTGGGCCTCGTCGACGAACAGGATGATGGGCGTGGGCGAGGCCTTCACCTCTTCGATGATTCCCTTGAGCCGGTTCTCGAACTCGCCCTTCATCCCCGCGCCGGCCTGGAGCATCCCCAGATCAATGCCCACCAGTTCCACCTGCCGAAGAAATTCCGGCACGTCCCCCTGGGCGATCTTGAGGGCAAGGCCCTCGACGACGGCCGTCTTGCCCACGCCCGGCTCGCCGACGCAAATGGGATTGTTCTTCCGACGACGACCCAGAATATCAATCATCTGCTGGATCTCGCGATCCCGGCAGAATACCGGGTCGATCTTGCCGGCCCGCGCCTGAGCGGTGAAATCGGTGGCGAAGCGGGCCAGAACACTGTCGGGATTGCGCTGGCCGTGGCCCGCGGGGCGCCCGCCCGCCGGGCCGCTGGAAACCGCCGCGGCGTCGCTCTCGACGGACGTGGCGAGAAGCCCGTGAAACTCTGCCTTGAACCGGGCGCTCGATACCTGCCGAAGGGTCTCCCACCATTCGGTAAGACCGAACCGGTTGCCATTGGCCAGCACCGCCAGCAACACCGCGCCGGAGCGGGTCGCGCTTTGCCCCAGCTCCACCGAAGCCAGCAGCCACGCATCGGTGAGAATCTCGATGAGCACCGGCGCGAACACGGGACGGCCCGGATTCCCAACCTTCATCTCCTCAACCGCGCGCTGCAGCTGGCGCTTCAGGCTGGCGGTCTCGACGGCGTAGTGGCGCAGGGCCAGGCCCAGATCGCGGTCGGTGTCATCCACCATGGCGAGAAGGAAATGCTCGACGGTCACATCATAATTGCCGCGCCCCACCGCAAGGCCCGCCGCCATCTCCAAGGCGCGCTTGGTATAGGGCGACAGGCGGTCCAGAAGCGGCTTGAGATCCAGCGACAACATGGCAACATTTCCCCCGCACGCGACCGCGACGTCCCGTCACAAGAGGCGAGCATCGACGAATGGCCAATCAAGGGGCTGTGAGACGACGCGGGCTCGGTCCATCCAAATGCATGGCACGGCGCCGCGATCCCACCAGCCCGAGCGCATGGAAGACAGGTTCGATGACCTGGAAATGACAGTCATGCATTATACTACCGCACTCCCGGCCGCCATTGCCCCTGGCCGTGCCGAAGGCCGAGGGCGCGCGTGCGCCCCCGTCCCCAGGAGAGGATAAGGAACCGTGGACGGCGATCAGGTGGCCGGCTTGCGCCAGTCGTCGGAACCGGAGGTGCCGGCCTTCTCGTGCGTCCATGTCACCTGGCGATAGGTGAAGGACCAGTCTTCCATGTGCTGGAGCTGGGCGTTCTCCGGCAGCAGGCAGTTGGGGATCATGGCCTTGCCGTCCACCAGCACGGCGTCTTGCCATTTGATGGTGAAGTATTTTTCCTGCTGCCCGGTCTTGGACGTGCGCCAGAAGAACAGTTCAACCGTGGTCAGAACTTCACCGGTAGCCAACGCCTGCCACAGCAGCGGCGAAGCCTTGTCCTGATACTTGGTGAAGGTCGCCGGCTGGTGCACGCGCCCGCCGGTCGGCTGACCCGACTGCGGATCGCGGGGAATCATCACATTGCTCATGAAGCCCTGGACGATGCTCTCATCCTCGTGGCCTTCCTGATAGGAATTGCCCACGCTGTCGGCGGTGAAGGCGCCCTTGGTGATAAGGCCCTGCTTCTCGCCGGTGATGCTGATGTAAGCGGGTGTCGGCATAATGCCCTCGGTCTCGGGTCCCGGCCAGTCGCCGGTGCTGCCCTTACCGCAAGACTGACGCCAGTTTTATTTCACGACGCCGTCATGAAGATAAATATTCCATTTAAGCAACGACTTAACCCCATTCCGGCGTTGCAAATATTGGCTATGCGAACGTCATTATCTAACGGTCACTGCGCAGGTTTTCGCGCAGTGACAGGGATTTCCCCGACTTCTGCGCACATGACGACGGCGTGATCCGCGTTTCACACCGCCTCCAAGGCGCCAATTGGCGAGAGCCGGCACTGGACATCGAGCAGTGCCCGCGTCTTCAGATCCAGGATCGCCTCGCCTCGGCACATAAAGCCTTCCGAGCCGATCACCGCCTGCCCGCTCACCTCATAGGTGATGACCGCGCGCGGACCGAATGTGGTGCGGATCTGCGGCCGGGCGGCCAGACGCAGTTGCAAGGTCCGTCCATCGGGCAACGCGAATGACTGCCAGGCGGGCCGCTCGGGCCCGCCGGCGGGATACGCAGCCACCAGCAAGCACACCGCCGCGGAAAGCTGCACCTCCACCACGTCCGGATCGTCCTTCAACGGCTGCCAGATCACGGGATCAGTTCTCCTCGATGGACGCGCCAAGCGGGCCGGCGTCGCGGCGGGTAAGACGGCTGGCGATCGCCGCCAGCGCCCGCAGCGGGTCCGCCCATTGGCCGGGCCGGGTCTGCCGCAGCACACGGACGCTCGGATACCACAGGGCCACGCCCTCGCGATGGGCGAAGGCCCAGGGCAGCGCCGCCGGCACCAGGGCCACCGCCGCCGCGCCCATCGCCCCGGCCATGTGCAGGGCGAGGCCCGGATGGCCTGCCACCAGATCCAGATGAGAGAGGATTGCCGCGAGATCGCGGGCATCGGCCATATCCGCGCCCGCATCAACGACATCAGGACATTCGGACACCTGTGCCCGCGCCGCGTCGAAAGCCAGCGAGATCAGGGTGCCGTGCCCCGCCAGTGCGGCCGCCAGCGGCGCAAGCTGCAGCCCCAGCGCGCCGTTCTCCGGCACCAGGCCGATCCAGGGCCGCGGCAGGTGGGCCATGGCGGCGCCCCATCGCGCATGGCGGGCCGCATCCACCGCCAGATAGGGCGGGCGCGCCAGATCCCGCGGGCCGACGCCCAGCAGGCCCGGAAGGGCCGATAGCGCCACGGCATCGGCAGGCGCGGGGGCCGCGGTAGCGCGAATTCCCACCATGCCCTGCAGCAGCGGCAGCAGCGCGGGCTCGCAATGGCAGGGCATCGGCCCGCCATCAGCCGGCCGGCGGCCGGCAAAACGGGCAAGCAGCACGATCTCCCCCGCCGTCAGATGCGCCGGGATGACCACCGCCGTCACATCCGGCAGCGGCGGCGCGGCGGCGTCCCGTTCCGGCCAGACCTGCGCCATCCGCCCCAGCGCCAGCCGCAGGTGATTGCAAAGCTGAGAAGCCTCCGGCGCCTCGGGAGCCTGCTGCACCGCCTGCTCGGTGAAGGCCAGCGCCTTCTCCAGATCGCCGTTCAGCCGCAGCAGGCGCGCCATGGCCAGCAGAACGCCCGGAGCGCCCTCTGTACGGCGCACCACCTGTCCGAACGCCGCCAGTCCCCGCGCCGCATCCCCCTGAAGGATCGAAACCCGCGCCAGGGCGTCGGCCGCCGATATGTCATGGGGCGTGATGGCCAGCACTCGCCGAAGCGCCGCTTCCGCCTCGCCAAGGCGCCCGACCTCCATCAGGCATCCGGCGCGGGCGACGGCGTAGGCGGGATTGGCGGGCGCGGCGAGATAGGCCTGCTCGGCAACCGCCAAGGCCTCCTCGGCGCGCGCCATCATGGCCAGCAGGTCGGCCAGAAGGGCAAGGTCCGGGGCGTGCGCGGGGCGCAGTTCCAGCGCCCGCCGCAGCGACGCCTCGGCCATCGCGGCCTTGCCCTCGCGGATGAGAAGGCGCGCGGCCAGCGACCACCCCTCGGCGGCGAGCGGCACATCGTCCGCCGCCTCGGCCAAGCGCTGCACGGCAAGGATTTCCGCGCGGGCTTTCACCGGCTCGTCGCGGGCCAGCAGCAGCGCGGCCAGTTCCGCCCGCCGCAACCCGTCGTCCGGCGCCAGTTGGGCCGCCTGCTCCAGACAAATGAAAGCCTCCTCCGAGCGCCCCAGCGCGGCGTGAGCCGCGCCCAGATTGGCGATCACATCGGCACGGCCGGGGTGGCGACCGGCCAGCGCGGCCATAAGCTCGAAACCCGGCTCCAGCGCCCCGCGGGCCATGGCACCGGTGGCGCGCAGCAACAGCGCGTCCACCTGCTCGGGCGCAACGGCGAGCACGTCCGCCACCAGAATGTCCGCCTCCTCGAACCGCCCGGCGGACATCAGCCGGCCCGCCGCAGCCACATGAGCCGCCAGATGGGAAGCCAGATGGGGCGCATAGCGCGCGGTGGCGCCGGCAGGCTCGATGTTCCTCATCCCACCGTCACCCTTTTGCCGTCGAAGCGCACATCCTCCTTGGCCACCAGAACGGCGGTGCCTGCGGTGGTGCTGGTGATGCCGGCCACTGACTGCGTCACGGTGCCGGCCTCCAGCACATCGATATCGCGCACCAGGACGACCCGCGATTGCGCCTGCACCGCGATCTGGTCGGCCACCACCTCCCGCCGCCGGGCGGTGGAGCGCAGATGATCGGCCACGAGGGTGACAAGCCGCCCCACAAGGAAGACGGCGTGGGCGCGGATGCCCACGGTGCGACTCTCGATGGTCACGTCCCGCGCCGCCGCCAGCGCCAGCGTGTCGCCGGCAGCAAGTTCCAGCCGGGGGGCAGCAACGGTGAGCCGCTCCACGCCTGGCGCCGACAAGGTCGCGGCAACAGGCAGCAGGCGATCCAGCACGGCGAGCACGAAGCGCGTGCCTTCCACCTCGGCCAACAGCACCCGGTCCCCCACGACCGGCTCCACGAGACAGCCGAAGGCGCGGATTGCCGTATCCTCGACCTCGCCGAAAACCACCCTGATCCGACCATCGGCCCCCGGCCCCAGGACGCGGGCCGCGTGCACGCCCGCCGGCGCGGGCACCACGGCCACGGATGCCGAAGTCTCCCGGGCGACGGGCCGATCCCTCCCATCGCCCACAGGATCTGTAATGGATGGCGCAACACTCACAATCGCATCCCCCAAGGCCAGCACGCCACATGTCACATGTAGGCTTCCAGCGTCACAAAGTTGATCTTGGAAGATTTTTTTTCCGTAATTATATCCATTTGTTTGAAAACTAGCTCTGCCTGCTCAAGATTCCACGACACATGCGTCGCTTTTGTTTTGACGTCTTCGAAGCCGACATTCACGATTTTAGCATCCATTACAGCGCAATATTTGAAATCTATATTGGCTATTTTCATATCCGACGTTGTAATCTTGCTGTCTTTCGTTGTAATTTTCATGTCTCCTGCGCCGATGCAGAATTTGGCCGACAAGCCGACGATCACATCCGCCTTCGCCCCCAGAGTCATGGAGGTGGAGGCACCCAGGGTGATGGTGCTCACCGCCGACAATTGGATGGTCAGGGAGATCGAGGCTTTCAGCGTCTGCTCGAAACCCATGAAGATGCTGAAGGATTCCCCCATGGAATATTTCGTCGTGGTGCCATAGGTGAAGAAGGTGGTGTCGCCCATGGACTTCGTCTTCACCATATTGGTGGCGGTGATGGACACATCCGCCAACCCGGTGTCGCCGCCGGTGATCTTCACTCCATTGGTGGCCTTCAGCGTATATTGGCCGTCTTTCACCGAATGGGTGGAATCGCCCTTGGTGGTCTGCGTGGCGTGACCGGCGCCGAATTTCAGGGTCGCCGCGCCGACGATGTTCACGTCCAGATCCTGCTCGCTATAGAGCAGAATGCCATTGCCCGACGTGGCGTGAGTGGTGCTGGTCACCGTCACCGTGTTCACGGTATTGGCGGTCGCGGTCTTGAAATCGGCATAGGCCAGCCCGCCTTGGGTCGAGCCATAGGCGTCCGAATCCGAGACGCCCACGGTGGAGGTGGAATAGCTCAGGCCGGACTGCGCCGGCTTTTCATCCTCGCCCGCCTGCGAGCCGAGCCGCAGATAATTTCCCGTGGGAGGCTTGTCGCCCACCACCTTGGGCACGTCCATGCGCAGAAAGCGGGTGCCCGTGTCACTCGCGCCATCCTCCATTTCCAGCAGCGTGCCGGCGGTGGAACGCAGCCGGTTGAGGGTGCGCGAGGCCTTCACCACAGGGTCGGCATTGGCACCGTTATAAGCGGCGCCGACGATCACCGGGCGATCGGGGTCGCCGTTCACGTAGCCCACCAGCACCTCCGCGTTCTTCAACAGCGGCATGTGCAATCCACTTGCGACGCTGTTGGCGGACGCGCCCGCATAGGGCTGGAGCTGCCGCAAAGCGGCGCTGGCCTTGCCGGGAATGGTATGGTTCTGGCCGTCATTGTAGCTGAAGCGCACGCGATAGCGGCCGCTGTCATCCAGGGGCGCCCGCTTGTCGTCGGTTTCCGCATCGACCAGCGCGTTGAAGACACCGGACATGACAGGTCGCGGCGTCACCCGCCGTGGTCGAAAAGGCACATCCTTGCGTATGGCCACGAAACTGTTGCCATAGGCTGCCGCCTCCCCGCCCGCGGTGAAGCCCAGCGGCGCCGGAGCGCCCGCAACGTGGGTCACGGACACCACGATATACGTGGTGTTGAACGTGTCTATCGGATGTTCGGTCAAGGTGAAGGTGGCGCCGGCGCGCATGCCGGGGAAATCGCTGGAACCCTCGAAAACCGCCGCCTGCCAGGCCAGTTCCTGGGCGCGGATGGTCACGAGACTGTTGCCTTCCGTCGTATTGGGGAAGTTGTCGCCATAGGCCACGATCTGGCCTACGCCATCGACGGCCGGTGAAGCCGAGATGAGATCGACGGTCGGCGTCGCCTCGTTATAGTCGCGCAGGCGCACCTGCTTCACCTGCGGGCGCTGCACGCTGCAGAAGGAGGTGACGGACACCGCATCGACGGCGTCGCTGAGCCCGCCGATTCCGCCCCTTTGCCGCGCCTTGAAGCGGATCTCCGCCGGCGCCAGGAAATCAGTGTTTGCGGACCCCACCATGATGGCATCCTTCGGGGTCTGGCCGGATTCTTCGGTGGTCAGAAAGTAGAATATTCCATAATGCTCGCACACACGCGAAAAGAATTTAAGATCCGACTCGTTGTATTTTGTTATATTTGTACGCGAATATTCCGTAGCAATAGTTGAAGATATTGTAATATCAAGTTGCTGCCCATGCCCACCTGTCGTGCTGTTCTGGGACAGCGTGCCATTGAGAATTCCTGTGATCAGCGATTTCACGTCCAGTGCGCTATCGGCCGCGAAAACCTCGGTCTGCTGACTGAAATCCAGCAGTGACAGCCGCGGCGCAATCACCAGCGAATAGGCGAAATCGTTCTGGTTCGGCTTGTCATTGACACGGAACTCCATCACCACCCCGGCGAAAGTGGCCGTACTGCCCTTGGCGGTCACGGTCACCCAAGCCGGCTTGCCGGCAGCACTCCGGCCGGCGAGATCGCGCGGCGACACCCAAGAAACCTCGAACCGATAGGGCTGGGAAATTTCTTCAAAGCCCTTGAAGGTTTCGCAGCGGCTATCGTGCTCCTCAAGGGCCGGGATCGAAACCGAGATGATCAGGTCGGTCGGCATAGGGGATCCCCCGCGGCGATGACAGGAACGGACAGGCGATCAACCGGCATCAGCGCATCGACGCCAGCTTGACCTGGGACGGACTGATGCGGATGCCCGGCTCGTTGGGGCAGGAGCCGTTCTGCTTGGTGGGCGAGGTCAGCTTGGTGGCCGGCGTGCCGCAGATGATGAGATTGGTGGAACCCATGGAGGCCTGCGCCGGGCCCATGATCATGTTGGACACCACCCCGAGGAGAACGCCGGGCTGATTGCCGTTGGTCATGGGCGTGATGGTGGCCAGATTATGCGCCGGCATGGCGGAAAGCAGCAGCTTGGTCTGATTGGGAATGGACGTGGTCGACAGGCCGATGCAGGCATAGGGAACGGGAACCACGGCGGGGCCCATGGGGGTCTTGCAGACATCGGGAAAGCCCATATCGGTGGCCGGCATGGGACCTTGGGACGTTACGAACATCTCACTGCTCCGGAATGGCGCGCCGCACCTGTTGGGGATTGTAAAGCTCCGCCACGGCCCGCTCCGGGTCGGTCTCGAGGGTGTCGCCAGTGGCGCCGAAATTCAGCGCGCCGAGCGTATTGGCCCGGTGCAAATCCGTGCGCTTGAAGGTGGCGCCGCTGAAGTCCGCCCCCTCCAGCCGCGCGCCGGCCAAGGTCGCATGGGCCAGATTCGCCCCGACGAAACGCGCCGCGGGCGCGCTCGCGCCTGTCATGACCGCCATTTCGAGATCCGCTCCGGTAAAGTCCGCCTGCCCGAGACGGGCGGACATGAAATTCGCGCCACCAAGCCTGGCCTCCACCAGCCGCGCGCCGGTGAGGTCGCTCTGGGCGAAATGCGCCTGCGGCGCGGTGATCCCGGAAAGATCGGCTCCGGCCAATCCGCAAGCCTTCATGAAGCTGCCGGAGAGGTCCACCCCGGCAAGGTTCGACCCGGCAAGGTTCGACCCCATCATGTTGACCCGGGCGAGCGCCAGCGAGGTAAGATCAAGGCCGGAGAGGTCGGCTTCGGCCAGCAGAACGGTGTCGCACGTCAGCCCAGTGAGGATGGCGTCGGTCAGATCCGCCTTGGTGGCGATCAGGCGCGTCGCCGTCACGCCCGACAGGTCGATGCCGGACAGGTTGCATTCCATCAGTGCCGTGCCGTCGATCCGGGCTCCCGGAAGCCGCGCCTGCGACAGATCGCATTTCATGAAGGTGGTGTCGGTCAGTTGCGCCGCCGCCAGACCCGCCTGCGCCAGCGCGCACTGCAGGAAAACCGTGCCGGACAACTGCGCGCCGTCGAAACGGGCGGCGGTGAGCGTGCACTCGATGAATTGGACATCCCGCAGGTCCGCCCCGGCAAACACGGCGCCGGACAGGTCGCACTGGACGAACATCGCGCCCACCAGCGCGGTGTGATCAAGGCGCACGCCGCGAAACCCGGTGCGGACGCAACGTATTCCGGCCAGAGATGGCGCCTGTGTCCAGTCGGTGAAGGAGAAGTCGCCTCCCTCATAGAGCAGGCCGAGGCGCGCGTGCTCCAGAAGATCCGCATGCGCAGGGTCACGCATGGCTGGTCTCGAGGACGAGTATCGTGTTGGCGAGGTTCGCCCCGGTAAAATCCGCCCCCGCGAGATTGGCATCGCTGAGGTCCGCGCCGTAGAGATTGGCGCCGCGCAAGGTCGCCCGGACCAGATCCGCGCGATGAAGCTGCGCCTCCATCATCTGCGCGCCGATAAAGTCGGCATCGACGAGAGTGGCGCCGTCCGCAAAGATCCGGCGCAGCGAGGCAAGCCGGAAGTCTGCCCCGGCAAGCTGGGCATCCGCGATGGTCGACCGGTCGAGAACCGCGCGCGGGAAGCGTGCGCCCGTGAGATTGGCGCCGAAAAAGCTGCAATCGCTGGCGAGGACGCCGGGACAGTCCGCGGCGGTCAGATCCGTCCCGCCGATGAAATTGGAGCCTCGCAAATCGGCATTCACGGCCCGCATCCCGGACGCATTCACCTTCAGAAAGCCACAGCGATCCACAAAGGCGTCGGAGAAATCCACGCCGGTCATGTCCGTTTGCAGAAACTGGCACTGCCGCAACTGCGCCCCGGTGAACGCTGCCCGCCGCATCGTGGCTTTCAGCACCATCACCTCGTCCAGGCGGGCCTCGGCAAGGTCGGCGCCATCCAAATCCGCCTCCAGCGCCTGCACGTCGCGCAGGGTCGCCTTCTGCATCAGGGCGCCGCGCAGGCCGGCCTTCATCAGGCGCGTGCGCACCAACCGCGCGCCCGCCAGACGCACAGAGGGGGCATCCACCCCGCTTAAGTTCGCCCCGGTGAGATCGGCATCCGACAGATCCGCATGGTCGAGCCGCGCCTGGGTCAGTGCCGCATCGACAAGGATCGCCCCGACAAGCCGCGTGTTGGCGAGGTTGGCGCGTTCAAGAAAAATGCCGCTGAGGTCGAGCCCCGAGAGGTCGGCCCCGGCCAGGTTCGCTCCCGCGAGGTCGCGTCCGCGCAGGCTCAGGCCGCCTCGGGCCTCCGCTACGATCAGATCGCCGAAGCTGCGCGCCACATGGGGGGAGAAAAGTTCCTGTGGATAGGCCGCCTCCGGCGCGTTCAGCCGCAGGTTGGCGATGCCGGCCATCAGGCGGGACTCAGCCGCGTCCATCGCCGCGCGGGACGGCGTCAGTTCGCTCCTGGCATGCGCCATCCGCTCATCGGCGCTCAGGCCGGCCGCTCGCGGATCGCTCGGGGCCACCTGCGCCAGCAGGAGGTCCAGCGCCGAGCCGTCACCGCTCGCCGCGAGCCCCGGCAGGGCTGCCCGCAACTGCCGGTCCGCGACGGCCACCTGCCGCGCGAGATCCGCCCCCTCCGCCGCCGGCAGGTCCGGGCTCGCGGCAAGCGTGGCCAGCAGCGCCGCCACCGGGTCGGCGGGCGGCGGCGGTGCGGGGCGTGCATCCTGCGGCAGATCCGGCATGGGCGGCAAAGCCACCGCATCGAGACGCTCGAAGCTTGCGCGCGCCTCCGCCAGCGGACGGGCGCCCGGCAGGTCCAGGAAGCGCGCCCGCGCGGCTGCCAGCACGGCCTCATCGTCCGCGCCCTGAAGCGCATTCGCCAGCAGGGCCCGCCAATCGCTCGCCACGGCGGCGGCGGTCAGGGCGGTGTCCAGCACCGGCGGCACAGGATCGCCGTCGAGATCCGGGGCCGGCGCCGGGCGCTGCGCCGCGGCGATATCGAGGCTCGCGGCAATGTCGGGGGCACCCAGCGGCGCGAGGCTCGCCAGAAGGGCATCAATCTGCGTCACCCCGGCTCCGGGCCGCGCGAGATCCGCCATGGCGTCGATCACCGGCTGGCCCTGCGCCGCCAATTGCTGCAGGCTCTCCTCGGCGGCACGGGTGGTCGCTTGCAGCGCATCGAGAAGGGCGCCCAGATCGAAATTTCCATCCGCCAGGTCTTCCGGGGTCGGCAGGGGTAACGGGTCTGGGTCCGGCACCGTCGGCGGCGGTCGCAGCACGACCGGCACCGACAGCCGGTCCATCTCGCGGGTGATGAGGAAGTCGGATGCCTGCGCGTCGCGCACGGCACGCGCACGCGCCCGGGTCGAGCGGGCAGCGACGCGGCGCGCGGTATCGATCGGATCCGGCTCGGGCGAGAGCTGGCCCTCGCTGAAGGCATGGCGCGGCCCGGTCTCAGGGTCGATCCGCAGGCGCCGCACCTGCGCATAATGGTCAAGGGAGCGGGGCGCATCCGCCATGCGCTCATAGGCCAGCATCAGATCGGTGACATCCTTGCCATCCATGTCGGCCACGGGCACCCCGCCGTGCCAGCACAAAAGACCCCGGCGCGCACCGGCGAACAGCCAGAGCGTGTCGAGTTGCAGGCTCACCTCCACCCACTCCTGCCGCTCCCGCCCCACGAAGGCCCGCGGTCGCAAAGCCGGAAGCCGGCCGCTGAGCTCGGGCCTGTCGCGGGAGAAGTTGCGCAGGCGAAAGGGTTCATCACCGCGCAGATAATCGGCGAACCGCTGGTCCGGCGGGGCCGTCATGAAGAAATCCGGATGAATGTCATCGGCCAGCGCCGGCGCCACATTCTGCAGCCAGGCCTTGTCATAGGTCCCGGCAAGAGCGGCCCGCGCGGGATGCATCACATCCATGGGACCGAACACCGCGGGGGCCGGCTCATCGTCCATCGCGTAGACGAGGGCGGCGGGATCCTCCACATTGGGCAGCGCCACGGGCGCGCCAGCACCGATGCGCGCCGCCGCGCCAAAACCGAGCCCGGCCGGATTGAGCCGGTGCCCCGGCCCGCCATAGGCCCGGTCCGGCCCCAGCAGCAGATCGACCAGCGGTTGCGCCGGGGTCGCCTCATAGCCCGCCACGCCCAGACGCCACCAGCGATCACCATAGACCGCGAGGCGCTTGGTCAGGGCGCCCACCTGCGCCTCCAGCAGGAGCCCCGAACTTTCGGGGACCTGGATGCGCCCGCCAATGAGCAATTCCGCCCGGGGCTTGGGCATGCCGACATCCAGAACCCCACCGGAAGGCAGCGCCTGCGCCGCCATCATCCACAGGCCTTGCTCACCATCGAGGCGGGAACTGTCCGCGAGATCGAACGATGCCATCACGGTGACGAGATACTGGGTCCCGCGTCGGCGCCGTTCGACCTTGGTGAGCACCGCCAACGGGCGCGGCTTGATGACGAGGGGCATAGATCCTGCGGAAGCTCACGTTGAACGATCCCTTGTAGAGGTGCGCTCTTACAGTCGTAAGACGCTCCAACATGCTGGACGGACGCGGCGAGGTATCCGGGATTCGGTCGCGGGCCCTGCTCACCCCACAGGCTGGCGCGGCTCGCTTCGTCACGCCGACAGCGCGCAGGCCGGCGCCCCGATGCGGGAGCCGCGGCACCGGGCCGAGAACGCCATCGCGTCCCAGATCGTCGGTCGCCCGTAGCCGCCGGCAATGCGCGCAGCGCGGCCGTGGGCATCACGCCGATTCGAGGCCATGGAGGATTGCGCCTCGCCCCGGCGGCGACGCGTGCGGTCAGCCGCAGATCAGCCCGGACGCAGCAGGCTTCGTGATGATGGCCACACGCCGACAGCCCGGGCGGGCGGCCATGGCCGGGCATGCCGTTTCGAGCATGCGTGTGCGTCTTGACGCATCTATCTCGCAGCGTGGATCGAGCTTGGGGAGACGGAGATGACCAGATCGGCAAAGCATGCGGATCTGGAAGATAAGTCAAACCGCACGGAAAACGATCTGAAAGTTCCACCATCCAGGGATGGTGGGCGCACTAGGGCTCGAACCTAGGACCCGCTGATTAAGAGTCAGCTGCTCTACCAACTGAGCTATGCGCCCTCGCGGGCCGTGGCCTCGCGAACGAGTGGTCATGTAGCAAAGGGATTCTGGCCTGTCCATAGGGACCGGCCAGGCGATCCATCTTTCCCCAACGTGCCTGTGGATACCTATTCCTTGAAGGCCTCCTCGCGCTTCTTGCGGACCGACGGCAACAGCACGACGACAAGAGCCAGAATGGCGAGGGCCAGCATGGTGGCGGAGATCGGCCGGGTGAAGAACACGGTCGGGTCGCCACGGGAGATCAGCATGGCGCGGCGCAGATATTCCTCGAGCATCGGCCCGATGATGAAGCCGAGCAAAAGTGGGGCCGGCTCGCAGTCGAGCTTCACCAGCACGTAGCCCACGAGGCCGAACACGGCCATGGTGAACACGTCGATCGCGTTGTTGTTCACGCTGTAGACGCCGATGCAGCAGAAGCCGACGATCAGCGGAAACAGGATGTGATAGGGCACGGTGAGCAGGCGCACCCATATGCCGATCATCGGCAGGTTGAGCACCACCAGCATCAGATTGCCCAGCCACATCGACACGACGATGCCCCAGAACAGGCTCGGCTGCTCGTTCACCACATTGGGGCCCGGCACGATGCCCTGGATGATCAGCGCGCCGATCATCAGCGCCATGACCGGGTTGGACGGGATGCCCAGCGTCAGCATCGGGATGAACGAGGTCTGCGCGCCGGCATTATTGGCCGATTCCGGCGCCGCCACGCCTTCGATGGCGCCCCGGCCGAACTGCTCGGGATGGCGCGAGATCTTCTTCTCGATCGAATAGGCGGCGAAGGAGGAGAGAATCGCCCCGCCGCCCGGCAGGATGCCGAGGAAGGAGCCGAGGAAGGTGCCGCGCAGGATCGGCCCAATGATTCGCTTGATGTCGTCCTTCGACAACAGCAGGCCCTTCACCTTCTGCACCATTACGGTGCGGGTATGCTCGTCCTCCAGATTGCGCACGATCTCGCCGATGCCGAACACGCCCATGGCGAGCGCCACGAACTCGATGCCATCGGCCAGTTCCAGCATGTCGAAGGTAAAACGCGGCGCTCCGGTATAGACATCCTGGCCCGAGAGGCCGAGCAGGATGCCGAGCACCACCATCGCCAGCGCCTTGACCACCGAGCCGGAAGCCAGCGCGACCGAGGCGACGAGGCCCAGCACCATCAGCGCGAAATATTCCGGCGGACCGAATTTCAAGGCGAGGTCGGCCAGCGGCGGCGCGAACACCGCCAATAGGAACGTCGCCACCGAGCCGGCAACGAACGAGCCGATCGCCGCCGTGGCCAGCGCCGCGCCCGCGCGCCCCTGACGCGCCATCTGGTAGCCGTCAATGGCGGTGACGACCGAGGAACTCTCGCCCGGCAGGTTGATGAGGATCGCCGTGGTCGAGCCGCCATATTGCGCACCGTAATAGATGCCGGCCAGCATGATGAGCGCCGCCACCGGCGGCAGGCCGAAGGTGATGGGCAGCAGCATGGCGATGGTCGGCACCGGCCCGAGGCCCGGCAGCACGCCGATCAGCGTGCCGAGCAGCACGCCGAGGAAGCAGTAGAAGATGTTCTGGAAGGTGAAGGCGACGGAGAAGCCAAGGGCGAGATTATCGAAAATTTCCAAGATACCCGCTCCCGATTCAATAGCCGCCGAGCCAGGGCCCGAGCAGGGGCAGCGGCAGGCCGAGCCCCTTGATGAACACCGCCCACGAGAACGCGACCATGATCAGCGCCGAGGCGAGGCCGGTGAGGAGGTTGAACTTGCGGCTCGCCAGCGCGGAGAGGAAGACCGCCAGCCCCATGGACGGGCCGAGCCCCAGCGGGCGGATGCCGAGCCCGAAAATGACCACCGCCAGTGTCACCAGCGCCAGCGAGCGCCACGGCCAGCCAGCGAAATCGATCGCGTGGCTTTCCCCGGCGGGCACCGCCAGCCCGGTTGTGAGCACGATGAGGCCGAGCAGCGCCAGCAGCCCGGCCAGGATCATCGGGAAATAGCCCGGCCCCATGCGGATCGCCCGCCCCATCGGCAGGTCCATCGCCTGCCAGGCGAAGAAGGCGGCCAGCCCAATCAGCAGGAGGCCGCTGGCGACATCCTTGGGATTCTTCACGAAACGCGTCATGCGCGGACATTCCCCGAGATCGTCACGAATGAAGCCCACCCGGCGACGCGCGCGTCACCGGGTGGGTGGCCCTTCCGGGCGCCGCGTCAGTCGGCGAAGACGCCGGCCTGCTCGATGACCGGCTTCCACTTGGCCACTTCCGCCGCGAGGAAAGCCTTGTGCACCTCCGGGGTCGCACGATCGAGCGCCACCGGCTCGGTGCCCAGATCCGCGAAGCGGGCGATCACCTTGGGGTCCTGCAGCGCCTGAACCAGCGCGGCGTTGATCTTGTCCACCACCGCCTTCGGCGTGCCCTTGGGCGCATAGACACCGTGCCACACCGCCACCTCGAAGCCCGAAAGCCCGCCCTCCTGCAGGGTCGGCAGGTCAGGCATCGACTTGAGGCGGTTCTTGGTGGTCACGCCATAGGCCTTCACCTTGCCCGCCTTGATCTGGCCGGTGGTGTTGGTGGTCTGGTCGCACATCAGGTCGATCTGGCCGCCGATCAGGTCGTTCATCGCAGGTCCCGTGCCCTGATAGGGAACGGTGGTCATCTGCGTGCCGAGCGCGGACATGAACAGCATGCCGCACAGATGCGAGGCGGAGCCGACGCCGGCATTGCCGTAGATCACGCCGTCCTTCTTGTCCTTCACATGCGCGATCAGCGCGCCGATGTCCTGGGGCGCAAGGTCCGGCTTGCCGATCAGCGTCATGGGCACGTCGGTGACGAGCCCGACCTCCTCGAAATCGGTCAGCACATTGTAGGGCAGCTTGCGGTAGAGCGTGGCCGCCGTCGCCTGGCCGATATGGTGCAGCAGGATCGTGTAGCCGTCCGGCGACGCCTTGGCGACCTGTCCCGCCCCGCGCGTGCCGCCGGCACCGCCGACATTCTCGACGATGACCTGCTGGCCGAGCGAGCGCGACATCGATTCGGCGACGAGGCGCGCCACCGTGTCGGTCGGCCCACCGGCAGCGAACGGCACCACCATGGTGATGGTGCGCGCCGGATAATCCTGCGCATTGCCCTTGCTGAGCGGCAGGGTGGTGAGCGCCAGTGCGGCGAGCGCCATGGCGGCGGCGGTCAATTTCTTCATGCGTCCCTCCCGAGACTGTGTGTGGCTTGTTCTGAACGCTTGAGCGACTTCGAGCCGGAGCGAAACCCGGCCGGTCCCTGCTTGTCCGTCTAGGCGAGCATTGGCGTGTCCGTGCGTCAAGAGACGCTTTGGACTGAGGCGGGGATGTCGGCAAACAAATCGCGCCCCGCGCCGTCCGATCTAGGAACGCGCGGCATGAGGCTCCATATTCGGTCCATGATTCAGGAAGCGCTCCCGCTCGTCGTCGAAATCGCCTTTCAGGACCCGTGGGAGGCCGCGCGCCGCCTCGCGGGCGGGGCGGATGCGCGCCAGTCCGGACTGGTCTTTCTCGACAGCGCGATGGCGCACCCGCGGCTCGGGCGGTGGTCCTACCTGATGGCGCGCCCCTTCGGCCGCTTCAGGGTCGAGGACGGCGTGGCGCGCTGGAACGGCGCGCGCGAGGCGCCGCCGCCGCTGGAGGCGCTGCGCGCGCGGCTCAGGGCCTATGCGCAGCCGCGCCTGCCGGGCGACGCCGCCTTCCAGGCCGGTGCGGCGGGTTATGTCGCCTATGAGGCCGGCCGCCTGTTCGACCGCTTTCCGACGCGCGCGGCCGAGCCGGGAGAAGGGCCGGAAATCGACCTCGGCTTCTACGATCTCACCATCGCCTTCGATGTGGTGGGCCGGCGCGCCTTCATCGTCTCCACCGGCTGGCCCGAGCACGAGCCCGCCCGCCGCGCGCGCCGCGCCCGCGAGCAGCTGGCGCAGGCGAGCGAGCGGCTCGCCGGCCCGCTGCCCCCGCTCGGCGCGCCGGCCATCGCCCGCGACTGGCGGTCCAATTTCGATGCCGACGGCTACCGCGCCGCCGTGGCGCGGGTCATCGCGTATATCCGCGCCGGCGATATCTTCCAGGCCAACTTCACCCAGCGCTTCGAGGCGTTGATCGACGCCACCGATCCGCTCGCGCTCTACGACCAGCTGCGCCGCGCCAACCCGGCGACCTTCGCGGCGCTGATCGTCAATGATGATCGCATCATCGCCTCCTCCTCGCCGGAGCGCTTCGTGAAGCTGACCGGCCCGCAGGTGGAGACCCGCCCGATCAAGGGCACGGTGCCGCGCTCGGTGGAGCCGACCCTCGATGCCTTTCGCGGCCGCGAACTCGCCGCCAGCGAGAAGGACCGCGCCGAGAACGTGATGATCGTCGACCTGCTGCGCAACGACCTCTCGCGGGTCTGCCGGCCCGGCACGGTGAAGGTGCCGCACCTGTGCGGGCTGGAGACCTATGCCAATGTGCATCATCTCGTCTCGGTCGTGACGGGCACACTGCAGGACGGACGCGACGGGCTGGACCTGATGGCGGCCTCCTTTCCCGGCGGCTCCATCACCGGCGCGCCGAAGATCCGCGCCATGGAGATCATCCGCGAGCTGGAGGGTCGCCCGCGCGGCCTTTATTGCGGCTCCATCGGCTATATCGGCTTCGATGGCGCGATGGACTTCAACATCGCCATCCGCAGCGTGACGGTGGAGAAGGGCCCCGATGGGCCTGTCGCCAGCTTCGGCGTCGGCGGCGGCATCACTGCGCTGTCCGACCCCGCCGCCGAACATGCCGAGAGCCTGACCAAGGCCGAGCGGCTGTTCCGCGCCTTCAAGCCGGAGGACGTGGCGTGATCCTGCTCATCGACAATTACGACAGCTTTGTCTTCAACGTCGCGCGCTACCTCACCGAACTGGGCGAGGAGGTGGAAGTGGTGCGCAACGATGCGCTCGACCTTGCCGCCATCGAGCGTCTGGCGCCCGATGCGCTGGTGGTCTCGCCCGGCCCCTGCTCACCCTTTGAGGCCGGCATCTCGCTGGCGGCGGTGCGCGCCTTCTCCGGCCGGCTGCCGATCCTGGGCATCTGCCTCGGCCATCAATGCATCGGCCAGGCCTTTGGCGGGCGCGTGGTGCGCGCGAAGGAGCCGATGCACGGGCGCGTCTCCCGCGTCACCCATCGCGGCAGCGACGTGTTCGCGGGGCTTCCCTCCCCCTTCCCGGCCGGGCGCTATCATTCGCTCGCCGTCGAGCTGGACCCCGGCTCCCCGCTCGTCGCCACCGCCTGGAGCGAGGATGGCGAGATCATGGGCCTCGCCCACCGCACGCATCCCACGTTCGGCGTGCAATTCCATCCCGAATCGGTGCTGACCGGCCCCGGCTATGAGCTTCTGGCGAACTTCCTGCGCCTCGCCGGGCTCGGCAAGGCGATGCCGGCGCTCGCCCTCGCCCCCTTGCCGGACGACGCGCCGCAGCTCTACCCGCCGCTGCTGGCGCCCGCCGCCTTGCCGACTCCGGACTGGGCCAAGGTCTGGCCCGCCCGCTGGGGTGCCGAGCCGTGAGTGCCGTCGTCTCGGTCGACGATCGCGGCTTCACCCTCGGGGATGGCGTGTTCGACACCGCGCTGGCGCTGGGAGGCGTGGTCTTCGCGCGCGACCGTCATGTGGAGCGGCTGCTCGCCGCCGCACGGCAGCTCGGCATTGCCGTCGAACGCACGGCGATCGACGCGGCGATCGACGCGGGGCTCGCCTCTGCCCCCGCCATCCTGCGCACCACGCTGACGCGCGGCGCAGCGGCGCGCGGCCTGTGGCCGGCAAACGCGGGGGAGCCGACACTCATCGTCACCACCGCGCCGTGGAGCCCCACCCTGGTCGGCCAGCCGGCGCGCCTCGTCACCGCCACCGGCCGGCGCAACGAGTACTCGGCGACCGCCAACCTCAAGACGCTCGGATATCTCGACCACATCCTCGCCGCGCGCGAGGCGGCGGTCGCCGGCGTCGACGACGCGCTCATCCTCAACACGCGCGGGCGTGTGTGCTGCTCCACCATCGCCAATATCTTCGTGCGGATCGGCAGACGGCTCGTCACGCCCTCGCTGGCCGAGGGTTGCCTGCCGGGCATCCTGCGCGCACGGGTGATCGAGGCCGCGCCCGCGCTCGGCCTCTCGGTGGAGGAGCGTCCGCTGGCGCCGGAGGTGCTGTTCGGCGCGGACGCGGTCTTCCTCACCAACAGCGTACGCTTCATCCGCCCGGTGCTGGTGCTGGACGGGCGCCCGCTCGCCGGCGACGACGCGGCCGTCGCGACGCTGATGGCGCATTTGCGGGCGCTGGTACGCACCGAATGCGGCGCGGATCTCGCCGCGCCCTGAGCCCGCCCCCTGAGCCCGCGCCCTGAGCGTCAGTGCAGGGAGGGAAGATTGTCCGTCGCCCATTCCTCGCGCGGGATCGCCGCGCCGACGCGGAAGGCGAAGCCGACCACCTTGCGCAGCCCGGCGTCCAGCTCGCAGCGATAGGAGACTTCGTACCATTTGCGCTGGTTGCGGAAGGCGCCGCCATGGGCGATGAGCGTGGTGCCCTCCATGCGCGTGTCGGACAGCGCATAGTCGACCAGCCGGTCGGGCTGGAAGTCGGCCTGCCAGGCGTGGATCTGCTCCATCGCCTCGAGGTCGCACAATTGGGCGATGCGATCCTCGTCCACCAGCCGCCCGAGTTCGCGGCGCAGCCCCCGGTTATGCGGCTGGCCGAGCGCCAGATCGGAGAGCATGCGGGAGGGCTGGATCATGTCGGGTATCACCGGGCGAGCGGCGGTTCCCGGCACCGCGGCGACCGGCGGTGGCATGGAGGTGGGGCGCGCGGACGGCAGCGCCTCGGACGCGGTATCCGGCGCCGGCAGTGGCGTTTCCGACCGCGCCGCGCCGGAGGGCGCCGGTGTGACACCGCGCAGCGCGTCGAAGGCGCGAGCGTCGATCACTTCCGTCTCCACCGCATTTTCCTCGATCGGTGGCAGGCGGGCCGGCACGGCAACGAACAGGATGGCGGCGAACAGAGCGAGGTGCACCCCCACGGAACCGGCGAGGCGGCCGGCATCGGCAGGCGGACTCAGCCGCTCCCGCCGCGCAGGGCGCGCGTCCAGGGCCGGCAGATCGACCTCCGGGGCGGACACAGCCAGAATCATGCGGCGCGGATCGTCATCGGAGAGCCTTGAGCGGAAACGACAGCCATCCCCGACCGGGCGGGCAGCATTATGGCGGCGACGCCTCGACCACCCGCATGAGCAGGCCCACCAGTTCCGACCCCCGCACCGTGTGCCCGCCCTGCCGCCAATCGGTGGTGACGGCCATCACCAGGCCTCGCGCGGGCACGATGGCGATCATCTGCCCGCCATAGCCGGCGGCATAGGCGGCACCCGGGCCGAACACGTCGGGGTTTGGCACCCACCAGAGATAACCGTAGCCCTGATGCCCGCGATCCGTCGGCGACCAGGCGGTGGTGGAGGCTGCGACCCAATCGGCGGGCACGATCTGCCGGCCGCCCCACATGCCCCTGTCCAGGTAAAGCTGGCCGAAGCGTGCAGCGTCACGGGCGGTGAGGCGGAACGGGTAGGCCGGGTGTTCGGAAGCTTTTTCGCGCACATAGCGGCCATCGGCGGCGGTGAAGTCCTGCATGCCGATGGGCCCGGCGATACGTCGCTCGAAGGCCGCGAACAGGTCTTCGCCGGTGGCGCGGCGATAGATGGTGCCCAGCGCGTTGAAGTCCCAGTTATTGTAGAACCGGAAGCTGCCGGGCGGGTGGCTGCCGCGCGCCGGGCGATCGCGCTTCATCGGTGCCGTTTCATGTGCGGCGGGGTGATAGATGCCGGAGCGCGCCATGAGGAGATCGCGCAGCCTCGCGCGGCGCTCTTCCGGTGTGAGCGCGGGCGGGAGGTCGTCAATGCCGAGATCGGCCAGCGTGCTGTCGAGCGACAGCCGCCCTTCCGCCACCGCGATGCCGATCAGTGCCCCGAGGAGGCTCTTGCGCACCGAGGCGACATCGACCTTGCGGGTCACATCACCCCAGCCAGCCACCAGCCGGCCATGCCGCGCCACGACCACGGCTGTCGTGCCAAGCCGGGCCGCCTCGTCCTGCGCCGCCTGGAGACGGGCGGACGACCAGCCGGCGGTCCGGGGATCGGCGCTCTCCCACACCGAGCCGGGCACGGCATCGGGAGAGGCAAGCGAGGGAAATCCGCTGCCGAGAAAAGATGCCGCCGCACCGAGGACGGTGCGACGGTTGATCGCGCGTGCCGACAGGGCTGAAGGGCGGGAGGGCAAGGTCAGGACGCCATCCTGCGCATGACCATCCCTCACCCTCACCCCTCACCCCTCACCCCTCACCCGTCACTCCGCCGCCGGCTGGGCCTGCGCGTTGAGGCTCTGGCGCTTGGTCTGCAGCTTGTTGAGCGCGATGATATAGGCCTGCGCCGAGGCGACCAGCGTATCCGGATCGGAACCGCGCCCCGTCACCGCCTTGTCGCCCTCTTCCAGCCGCACCGACACTTCGGCCTGCGCGTCCGTGCCCTCGGTGACGGCATGCACCTGGTAGAGCGCCAGCTTGGCGGCATGCGGCACGATCGCCTTGATGCAGTTGAACACGGCATCGACCGGACCGTTGCCCTCGCATTCCTCGGTAGTGACGACGCCATCCACCGCCATCTTCATGGTGGCGCGCTGCGGGCCGTGGCTACCGGCGATGACGGAGAGCGACACCAGCTTCATGCGGTCATGCGCGGCGGCGATCTCCTGATCGACCAGCGCCTCGATATCCTCGTCGTAAACCACCTTCTTGCGGTCGGCGAGGTCCTTGAAGCGGGCGAAGGCATCGTTCAGCGCGTTCTCGCCCAGCTCGTAGCCCAGCGCCTTCAGCTTGTCGCGGAAGGCCGCGCGACCGGAATGCTTGCCCATGACCAGCGAGGTCTTGGACACGCCGACACTGTCGGGCGTCATGATCTCATAGGTCGTGTTGTTCTTGAGCATGCCATCCTGATGGATGCCGCTCTCATGGGCGAAGGCATTCCGGCCGACAATGGCCTTGTTGTACTGCACGGGGAAACTCGTCACCGCCGAGACCAGCTTGGAGGCGCGCGTCACCAGCGTGGCGTCGATGCCAGTCTGGTAGGGCAGCACATCGGCGCGGGTGCGGATGGCCATCACCACCTCTTCCAGCGCCGCGTTGCCCGCGCGCTCGCCGAGGCCGTTGACCGTGCATTCGATCTGCCGCGCGCCGCCGGCCAGCGCCGCCAGCGAATTGGCCACGGCGAGGCCGAGATCGTCATGGCAATGGGCGGAGAACACGATCTTTTCCGGGTTGGGCACGCGGTCGAGCACGCGCTCGCGCACGTTACGGAACATCGCCTCATATTCGGACGGGGTGGCGTAGCCCACCGTGTCGGGCAGGTTGATGGTGGTGGCGCCGGACCTGATCGCGGTTTCCACGCAGCGCACCAGATAATCGAGCGGCGTGCGGGTGGCATCCATCGCCGACCATTCGATGTCGTCGATCAGGTTGCGCGCCTGGCTGACCGTGGCGGTGATGATGTCGATCACCTGATCCTGCGTCTTGCGCATCTGGAATTCGAGATGGATCGGCGAGGTCGAGACGAAGGTGTGGATGCGCGGGCGCTGCGCATGCTTCACCGCCTCGCCGGCGCGGGCGATGTCGGCGGGAATGGCGCGGGCGAGGCCGGCGATCACCGCGCGCTTCGTGCGGCGGGCAATCTCGGCGACCGACTCGAAATCGCCATTGGAGGCGATCGGGAAACCCGCCTCGATGACATCGACGCCCATCGTGTCGAGGAGGTCGGCCACTTCCAGCTTTTCCTCGAAGGTCATCGAGGCGCCGGGGCACTGCTCGCCATCGCGCAGCGTGGTGTCGAAGATGATGACGCGGTCCGTCTCGGTGGAAGCGGCGGCGGCGCTTGTGGCGTTCATGGCGGACATCGGGGGCGTTCCTTCTTGTCTGCGGGCGCCGGGAGCCGCGCGGGTTCATATCCCTCTCGGCTTCGTCCGGCGCAAATTCAGCTTTTCAGGCGGTGGCGTGGAGGCATCATCCCCTGAGCGCCCAGGCATCAGCCCGGCCGGCCCTCAGGGGCGGCTAAGAAGAAGCAGGCCGGACGCAAGGAGAGCCTTCCCCGTGAACCGCAGGGCGGCCGGGGTCGCGGAATAGCAGCGGGCGGACGAAGGCGTCACGGCTCGGCTCTCGCGAGGTTGCTCTCTGGACACGCTGTTTAGCCGAGAGCCGGCCCAACGGCAAGAGCAGCGTTGACCGGCAGCGTTGGCCGGTAGCGTTGACCGGCGGCGTTGACGAGCAGCCTGACCGGCGGGTCCGGGCGGGGTCAATGCCCCCCGCCGCCGCCCATCGCCTTCGGCCGGCTCATCAGCGGCGTGCAGAAGAACAGCACCACGAACAGCACGGTCAGCACCAGGAAGACATCGGAGAAGGCCATCACCTCGGCCTGCAGACGCACCTGGCCGGCCAGTCTCTTCAGCGCGGCCGCCTCGGCATCCGAGCCGAGCGAGCCCATGGCCTTCGTCATCGTGTCGAGCCGCTCGACCGCCGTCGCGCTGGCCCATTGCACGCTTTCATGCAGACGAGCGAGGTGAAGGTCCCAGCGGTCGTTCAGCACGGTGTTGATGAGCGCCAGCCCGACCGCGCCGCCGAGATTGCGCATCAGGTTGAACAGGCCGGAGGCGTTCTTGATCTGCGAGGGCGGCAGCGTGCCGAGCGAGATATTATTGATCGGGATCATCGCCATCATGATGCCGACGCCGCGCAGGATCTGCGGCACCAGCAATTCCCCGAAGTCGAAATCCTTGGTGATCCCCGTCATCTGCCAGGTGCCGACCGCGAAGACCGCGAAGCCGAAGGCGATCATCAGGCGCGGATCGACCTTCGCCACCATCCGCCCGGCGACCGGCGCCATGAAGAACATGGCGAGGCCGGAGACGAACATGGTCTCGCCGATCTGCAAGGCCGAATAGCCGCGCACCCGGGCGAGATAGAGCGGGTACAGATAGGTCAGGCCATAGAGGCCGATGCCGACCACGAAGCTGAAGGCGGAGCCGACCGAGAAATTGCGGTTGGCAAAGGCCTTGAGGTCCACCACCGGATCGCGCGCCAGCAGCACGCGGGCGAAGAAGGCGAAGGACGAGAGCCCACCGACGATGGCGAAGAAGAAGATCGCCCGGTCCTCGAACCAGTCGTTGGTCGGCCCCTCCTCCAGCACGAATTCGAGGCTGCCGAGGAAGCCGGCCATGAAGAGGAGACCCCACCAGTCGAAGCGCTGCAGCAGGGAGAAGTCCGGCTCATCGAAATCCACCAGCGTCACCGTGGCGATGACGACGAAGATGCCGGGCACGATGTTCACCAGGAACAGCCAGTGCCAGGAGAACAGGTCGGTGAGGTAGCCGCCGATGGTCGGGCCGATGGTCGGCGCCAGCGTGGCCACGAGGCCGATCAGCGGGGTGACGATCGGCAGCTTCGAGCGCGGGAAGATGGTGTAGGCCGCCGCGAACACGGTCGGGATCATGCCGCCGCCGAGAAAGCCCTGCAGCGCGCGGTAGACGATCATTTCGTTGATGCTGGTCGCCGTCGCGCACATGAAGCTCATGAGCGTGAAGCCCACCGCCGAGGCGGCGAACAGCCAGCGCGTCGACAGCGCCCGCGACAGGAAGCCGGACAGCGGGATCATCACCACCTCGGCGATGAGATAGCTGGTCTGCACCCAGGAAATCTCATCCGACGAAGCGGCGAGCCCGGCCTGGATTTCGGAGAGCGAGGCGGAGACGATCTGGATGTCCAGGATCGCCATGAACATGCCGAACACCATGCACAGGAAGGCGAACATGCGCCGCCCGTCGGTGGAGGCCGCGCGCGGCGCGCCTCCCGCTGTGATCGTTGCATCGGCCATGGTCGCAGCCTCGCTCAGGCGCCGCCGCGTATATCGACGGTGGCGACCACGGACATGCCCGGACGCAGTTCGCCCTTGTCGCGGTCGCTCTGGTCGAGTTCGATGCGAACCGGCACGCGCTGGACGATCTTGGTGAAGTTGCCGGTGGCGTTTTCCGGCGGCAGCAGGCTGAACACCGAGCCGGAGGCTGGCGCCACGCTGACCACGTGGCCGTGGAACTCCTCGTCCGGATAGGCATCGACCGCGATGTCGACCTTCTGGCCCGGCTTGAGCTTGCCGAGCTGGGTCTCCTTGAAGTTCGCGTCGACATAGACCTGATCGATCGGCACCAGCGCGACAAGCCGGGTGCCGACCTGCACCAGCTGGCCGACCTGCACCGCGCGATTGCCGATGACGCCGTCGAACGGCGCGTGCACCACCGTGAAGTCGAGATCGCGCTGGGCCTGCTGGCGGGCATTTTCCAGCTCGCCCTGCACCTGCGACGCCTCGGTGCGCTGGGCCTTCAGCACGTCGATATTGGCTTCGGCCGAGGTGACCGCGGCCTTGGCGGCATCGACCGCCGCCTGCGCCTTGTCACGGTCGGCGCGCGCATTGTCGAGCGTGGCGCGGCTGGAATATTGCGACTTGACCAACTCGGACTGGCGATCGAATTCCAGTTGCGTGCGGTTGAGTTCCGCCTCGACCGACACAAGCTGGGCCTTTGCCTGGTCGACGCTCGCCTGCCCGGCGGCGATCTGCTCGCCGAAGCGGCGGATCGTGGCCTGCTGAGTGGCGATCTTCGCCTCGGCGGCCTTGAGGGAGAGGAGATAGTCGCCGTCGTCGATGCGCGCGATGACATCGCCGGCCTTCACCGGATGGTTGGTCTCGACCTCGAGCGCCACGATGTGGCCGCCCACCTTGGCCGACAGGATGGACATATCGGCGCCCACATAGGCGTCGTCGGTCGACACCATGAAACGGCCGACGCGCCACCAGTGCGCGCCGTAATAGCCGGCGCCACCCAGCGCGGCGACGAGCAGCACGCCCAGCACCAGCCGCTTGTGCCCGCGCCGCCGCGGCCGTGCCGGGGGAGAAGACAGGGCGCCATGGTCGCCCGGCGCGGTATCGGGCTTCTTCAGCGTCACGAGCGTCGCGGATTCCGAACCGCGAACGGCCCCGCCCTCCCCGATCTCCATCGTCTTCGCTTCCGCCTGAGCCATGGCTCACCTCACCGAGGGTCAACTAAACCGTTTAGTTCATCTGCGACTTTACATATCAAACTAAACCGTCTAGTCAACTCCTCAGACGCAAGCCCTTCACGAGCCCCGATCCGTTCGCGAGCCCGTGTCGAGGATGGAGAAGCCATGAGCACGAGTGACGCCGGGATGGCGCCCGGGCGCGGCGCATCGCGCGCCGACGCTGAATCGTCCAAGCGCCGCGACATCATCGACGGCGCACGCCGCGCTTTTTTCGACAAGGGGTTCGACGGCGCCAGCATGGACGAGGTCGCCAAGACGGCGGGCGTCTCCAAGGCGACGATCTACGCCTATTTCAGCGGCAAGGCCGAGCTGTTCGAAGCACTGGTGCAGAATGACCGCATGCGCTCGGCCGAGAGCCTGTTCACGGTCGATGCCTCGATCACCGACGTGGACGCCCTGCTGCGCCGCATCGGCACCTCGTTCATGACCATGATGGTGCAGCCCGACCATATCCGCCTGCTGCGCATGGTGATGGGCGCCGCCGAGAAATTCCCGCGCATCGGTCGCACCTTCTACGATGCCGGGCCCTGCCATGGCGGGCAGCGCCTCGCCCAGCTTCTGCACGAGCAGGCCGAACTCGGCCGGCTGCAGCTCGACGATGAACTCGCCGCCGCGCATGTTTTCTTCAATATCTGCCAAGGCAACATGGTGAAGGCGCTGCTGTTCAGCGATGCCCCCACCCCTACGCCGGCGCAGATCGAGGAAAACGTCAACCGCGCGGTCCGCGTCTTCCTCGCCGCCTACGGCACCGGCCGGCCGAACTGAGCCGGCCCACCGGAGGCCGAACGGAACAGTCCCGGCCAGCCTCGCCGCTCAGGCGTCGTGGACGGCCAGCCGGCGCTCCTCGTCCACGATGAAGTCGCGGATGACGGGCACGTCGTCGCGGTCATTGGACAGCAGCAGCTGGTAGACCATGTTCGAGCCGTGCAGGAAGCCCAGCTCGACCGCGACGAGATAGAACTCCCACATGCGGGCGAAGCGCTCGCCCATCATGGCCACCACCTCGGGGCGCTTGGCCTCGAAATTGATCCGCCAGTGGCGGATGGTCCAGTAATAGTGCAGCCGCAGGATCTCGCAGTCGGCGGTCCACAGCCCGACCCGCTCCAGCGAGGTGAACACTTCCGACATGGCCGGCACGTAGCCGCCGGGGAAGATGTATTTGCGGATGAACGGCGCCGTGGTGCCGGGCGGCGACATGCGCCCGATGGCGTGGATCATGGCGAAGCCGCCGGGCGCCAGCAGCCGCTTCACCGTGCCGAAATACTCGTCAAAGTGATTGACGCCGACATGCTCCATCATGCCGACGGAGACGATGCGGTCATAGGTGCCGGTCAGTTCGCGATAATCGCGCTCGAAAAAGGTGATGCGGTCGAGCACGCCCGCCGCCTCGGCCCGCTTCCTCGATTCCGCCAGCTGTTCGGTGGCGACGTTGATGGCGGTGACGTGCACGCCGAGCTTGGCGAGATAGATGGCCAGCGCGCCCCAGCCTGAGCCGATCTCGGCCACGCGCATGCCGGGCTCCAGCTTCAGCTTGGCCGCGATATGGCGCAGCTTTGCCTCTTGCGCCTCTTCCAGCGACGCCTCGGGCGTCGGGAAATAGGCACATGAATAGATCATCTGGCTGTCGAGCCACAGCCGGTAGAATTCGGGCGGGTGGTCGTAATGGCTCTGCGCGTTCTTGGCCGACTTCCCCAGCGGGTTGGACTGGTGCCAGCGCTTGAAGGCCCGCCAGCCGCGCCTGAGCGCCTGCTGCACCGGGTGCGAGGCGAGGCCGCGCCGGTTGATCGAAAACAGATAGAGGAAATCATAGACGCTGGAGCCGTCCTCGAAGGTCAGCCGCCCATCCATGTAGGCTTCGGCCGAAACCAGCTCCGGATTGAAGAACAGCTCGCGGTCCAGCTTGTCGTCATGCAGGCGAATGACGACCTCGGGGCCGTCCTCACCCGTGCCGAACGCATGGCGAACGCCATCCGGGCCGATAACGACAAGGCGCCCCTTGTGGACGAACCGCTTCAGGAGATGGGGTAGGAAACGCATGGGACGCAGGGTTCTCCCGACAGCCAGGGTGCGGGCATCGGGCATAAGGCCGGCGCCCCTGTCAAGGGCACGGGTCCCGGCAGCGCGCCAATCAGCCCGCCGTTTCCAATCAGTCCGCCGTTTCCTTGACGGTGGCGGGCCGCACCTCGCTCTCGGCCCGCAGCAGCTTGCGCACGGGGCTGCTGGCGACGATCTCGCCCTTGTCGAAGAAGGCCTCGTGGTTCTTCTCGATATCGGCGAGGATGTAGCGGTAGTTCACCATCAGCCCCGCCGCCTGCTGCAGGCCGCGCGCGGAGAGATCGCCGAACGGGTTGATGCGCTCCAGCCGGGCGCCGTTGCCCAGGTGGAAGCGCGCGACGGGATCGAGCGGCCGGCCTTTGGGCGAGCGGGCGACGAGAAAGAAATGCGCCGCCAGCGCCTCGATAAGCGGGCGCAGCGCCGCGCGGGCGGCCTCATCGGGCCCCTCCGGCGCGTCCATTGCGGCGAGCGCGGCACGGTCCTCCGGGGTGAGGAGGCGCGAGGCGTCATTCTGGCGCTCCCCATCCAGCCACGCGCGGAAGGCCGGCACCGGCGACAGGGTGACGAAGGTCGAGAGGTTGGCAAACTCGCGGGAAATTTCCTCCACCACCTGCTTGATGAGGAAATTGCCGAAGGTGACGCCCCCGAGGCCACGCTGGCAGTTCGAGATGGAATAGAACACCGCCGTCCGGGCATTCGCCGGGTCGAGCGGGATGCGCCCGGATGCCAGGATCGGCGCGATGGCGGCGGGCGGTTCGCGGGTGAGCGCGACCTCGACGAAGATCAGCGGCTCATCCACCAAGGCGGGGTGGAAGAAGGCGTAGCAGCGCCGGTCCGGCGAATCGACACGGGCGCGCAGGTCGTTCCAGTCGCGAATCTCGTGCACGGCCTCGTAGCGGATGATCTTTTCCAGGACGTTGGCGGGCGTCGACCAGTCGATCCGGCGCAGCACGAGAAACCCCCGATTGAACCACGAAGCGAACAGATGCACGAAATCGCGGTCGACTTCGACAAGATCCGCGCGGCGGGCCATGCAATCCAGAAGATCCGCGCGCATCGCCACAAGCCGCCCGGTCGCGCCGGGCGCGAGGTTGAACCGGCGGATCAGTTCCTGCCGGCGCGGCTCGCTGGCGGCATGGAGTTCGGCCACCGTGCGGGTGGAGGGATGGGCGGCATGGGCGGCGATGGCCGCGTCGAGCCGGACCGCGTCGGGCCCGAACGACCGTGCCAGCGCCTCGAAGAAGGCCACCCGCTCGCCGGTCTTCAGCGCCGCATAGGCGGTGAGGATCTCCCGTGCCAGCGCCACGCCCGAGGCCTCGCCCCGCCCCGACAGCAGCCGTTCGCACAGATCGATGATGCCGGCCGCCCGCACCGCCCCGGCCGGCCGGCGCTCGCGCCCGAGGTCGAGCAGCGCCCGGCCGCGCTCGGCAATGGTGCCGAGCAGATCGCCGAAGAAACTGGTTCCGCTCTCCACCTTCGCCCTCCCTCGCCGCGGCGCGACGCAGCCGGGCCATGAGAGCGCGAGAGCCGAGCCGGCGCAAGACGCCGCGTGACGGGCGCGCCGGCGCTCATGCAGCCGTGATCCGGCGCCGCGATCAGGCGCCGAGGAAGAAGTCGTAGAGCAGCTTCATGTTGAGCGAGATGATCAGCGCGGCGGCGAGCGAGGCGAGCACGATCTGCCAGCGCGGCGCGGCGAGCGTGCCCATCTTGGCGCGGTTCGCGGTGAACAGGATCAGCGGCACCACGGCGAAGGGCAGTTGCAGGCTGAGAACCACCTGGCTGAGGATCAGCAGCGATCCCGCCCCGCTCTCGCCATAGGCGATCGTCACCGCCGCCGCCGGCACGATGGCGATGGAGCGGGTGATGAGTCGGCGCAGCCATGGCGCCAGCCGAATCTGCAGGAAGCCCTCCATCACGGCCTGCCCGGCTATGGTGGCCGTCACGGTGGAGTTGAGGCCGCAGCACAAGAGCGCGATGGCGAACAGCGTCGGCGCCCAGGCGCTGCCGAGCAGCGGGTTGAGCAGTTCGTGCGCCTTGCCCAGATCCGCCACCTCGCCCACGCCGCCATGATGGAAGGCGGACGCCGCGAGAATGAGGATCGAGGCGTTGATGGTCAGCGCGAACATCAGCGCCAGCGTGGAATCCCAGGTGGCGAGCTTGATCGCCTCGCGCTTGCCCTCGATCGTGTTGTCGTGACGCCGCGTCTGCACGATGGCCGAGTGCAGGTAGAGATTGTGCGGCATCACCGTCGCGCCGAGGATGCCGAGCGCGAGATAGAGCATGTCGGGATTGGTGACGATCTCCGTGGTCGGCGCGAAGCCGCGGATGACATCGCCCCAGTTCGGATCGGCCATGGCGATCTGGACGCCGAAACACAGGGCGATCACCGCCAGCAGCGTCATCACCAGAGCCTCCACGAAGCGGAAGCCGAGCGTCTGCAGCCACAGGATAAGGAACACGTCGAGCGCGGTTATGATGACGCCGATTTCGAGCGGAATGCCGAACAGCAGGTTGAGGCCGATGGCCGTGCCGATGACCTCGGCAAGGTCGGTGGCGCAGATCGCCGCCTCCGCCAGGATCCACAGCACGAAGCTGACCGGACGCGGGAAGGAATCCCGGCAGGCCTGCGCGAGGTCGCGCCCCGAGGCGATGCCGAGCCGCGAGCACAGCGCCTGCAGCAGGATGGCGATCATGTTGGAGAGCAGCGCGACGGTGAGCAGCGCGTAGCCGAACTTGGACCCGCCAGCCAGCGAGGTCGCCCAGTTGCCGGGGTCCATGTAGCCGGTGGCGACGAGATAGCCCGGCCCCATGAAGGCGAAGAAGCGCCAGATGCCCGACTTCTTCGGAACATTGATGCTGCCATGCACCTCCGCGAGCGCCGGATCCCCGCGCTCCCGCCGCCAACCCGCGCCCTCGCCCGATCCCTCGCCTGCCTGCAACCGATCCAGCATCGTTCATTCTCGCTATTGCGAATTAGTCGCAAAAAACATGCGCGCTCTACCGGGCGGTGTCAATGCGATTGCGAACCATTCGCAACAGGCGGACACGTTTTCGCGTGCGATGCGGCAAGCACTTGTGCGGATCGGCTTCCCGGGCGAAGCCATGGGGCATGTTTCGCGCCTTCCGCATCGGTGCCCTCGCCTTCCTGCTCGGATTCGGCCTGCCGCTCGGCGCGCACGCGCTGGTGCAGTGGCACGCGGTCGACTGGACGCGGAACTGGAGCAATGCCGACTGGTCCAGCACCGGCTCGCTGCCGCCCGCCAGCGCGGCGTCTCCGGCGCTGGTGCGCATCTATGCCGCCCGGGTGGGGCGCTGGCGCTCCATCTTCGCGGTGCATAGCTGGATCGTGTTCAAGCCGGCGGACGCGGATGGCTATGACCGCTACGACGTGGTCGGCTGGAGCGGCACACCGGTGCGCCACAATATCCGCCCGCCGGATGCGCGCTGGTATGGCAACGCGCCGCAGCTGGTCGTGGCGCTGGAAGGCGAGGCGGCGGAGCGGCTGATCCCGAAACTGCGGGCCGCCATCGCCTCCTATCCCTTTGCCGAGGCCGGCGACTACCGCGCCTGGCCGGGCCCGAACTCCAACACGTTCATCGCCCATATCGTCGCGCAGGTGCCGGAAATCGCAGCCGCCCTGCCCTCCACCGCCATCGGCAAGGATTTCCCGGTCGATGGCCGCTGGTTCGGCCCCGCGCCCTCGCGCACCGGCATCCGGTTCACGCTCGGGGGCTATGCCGGGCTCACGCTCGCCTGGGTCGAGGGCATCGAGTTCAACCTGCTCGGCGCCGTTGCCGGGCTCGATCTGCGCCGGCCCGGCATCAAGCTGCCCGGCTTCGGGCGGATCGGCATCTGAGCTCGCACGGATACCGTGCGTTCATCTTCCTCGTGCATGCTGTGCGCGAGAATGCTGTCGCGGGGATCGGCCATGATCGGACATATCGTCAACCGGATGAAACTGGCGGGGCGCGGGGCGGGCCTGCTCGCCGCGCTTCTGGCGCCGCTCGCGGCGGGGCCGGCGCTGGCCGCCCCCTGCGGCAACGACGCCGCGGGCTTCGACGCCTGGATGCGCGATTTCCGCCAGCAGGCCGTGTCGCAGGGCATTTCCCCCGCCGCGCTGCGCCCGCTCGACGGCGTCACCTATGATACCAAGGTGATCAGCCTCGACCGCAACCAGAAGCACTTCAAGATGAGCTTCGAGGAATTCTCGCGCAACCGCATCAGCAAGGGCCGCATCGCCAAGGGCAAGCAGATGCTGCAGCGCTACGCCTCGACACTGGCCCAGATCGAGCGGCGCTATGGCGTGCCCGGCCCGATCCTGGTCGCCATCTGGGGCATGGAGACCGATTACGGCGCCAATATCGGCAACATGCCGATCCTGCGCTCGCTCGCTACCCTGTCCTATGACTGCCGGCGCAGCGGTTTCTTCACGCCCCAGCTGCTTGACGCGCTGCGCATCTACCAGCGCGGCGACCTCACGCTCGACGAGATGCGCGGCGCCTGGGCCGGCGAAATCGGCCAGACCCAGTTCCTCGCCAGTTCCTACGTCAAGTTCGCGGTCGATTTCGACGGCGACGGCCGCGCCGATCTGGTGCGCAGTCCGACGGATGTGCTCGCCTCCACGGCCAATTACCTGCGCGGCTATGGCTGGCGGGCCGGCGCCGGCTGGGGCCCGGGCGAGCCGAACTATCAAGCCCTGCTCGGCTGGAACAAGGCGGAGGTCTACGCCCGGACGCTGGGCGTCTTCGCCGGCATGCTGACGCAATAGCCCGGACCACGGCAGCCTCGGCGGGCACCCCGTTGCGCACGTTTGCGAACAGCCCTTATGCGCGATTTCCCGTTGCCGCCCGCCCGCCCCACGGGCAGCGTGCCGGCAACGAGAAATGCGTGAGTGTCTTCCGTGAGAGTCGATCGACTTTCGCGATCCGAAACGCTCCCGCCGATGCAAACGGGAGCCCGCCATGCCGAACCCAACCGAAAGCTATGACTACATCGTGGTCGGCGCCGGCTCGGCGGGTTGCGTGCTGGCGAACCGGCTTTCCGCCGACCCGACGCACCGCGTGCTGGTGCTGGAAGCGGGCGGGCGCGACAACTGGATCTGGTTCCACATCCCGGTCGGCTATCTCTTCGCCATCGGCAATCCGCGCGCCGACTGGTGCTTCCGGACCGAGGCCGAGCCGGGGCTGAACGGGCGCACGCTCAACTATCCGCGCGGCAAGACCCTTGGCGGCTCCTCGGCCATCAACGCCATGATCTACATGCGCGGGCAGGCCGCCGATTACGACCATTGGCGCCAGCTCGGGCTCGAAGGCTGGGGCTGGGACGACGTGCTGCCCATCTTCAGGTCGCACGAGGACCATTATCTCGGCGCCGACGCGTTCCACGGCGCGGGCGGCGAGTGGCGGGTGGAATTTCCTCGCCTCACCTGGAAGCTGCTGGACGAGGTGCGCGTGGCCGCCAGCCAGGCGGGCATCGCCCCGGTTGCCGATTTCAACAGCGGCGACAATGAGGGCTCCTCCTATTTTCAGGTGAACCAGAAGCGCGGCTTTCGCTGGAGCGCCGCGCGGGGATTTCTCAAGCCGGTGCTCTCGCGCCCCAATCTGCGGCTGGAGACGGGGTGCCACACCGAGCGCGTCCTCATCGAGAATGGCCGCGCCGTGGGCGTCGTCTATCGCCAGGACGGCGTGTCACGCACGGTGCGAACGCGCGGCGAGGTCATCCTCGCGGCAGGCGCCATCGGCTCGCCGCACCTGATGAAGCTCTCCGGCATCGGGCCCGGCGCGGAACTCGCGCAGCACGGCATCCCTGTCGTGAAGGACCTGCCGGGCGTCGGCGCCAATCTGCAGGACCATCTGCAGATCCGCATGATCTACAAGGTCGCCGGCGTGCCGACGCTGAACGAGCAGTACCACTCGCTGTTCGGCCGCGCGAAGATGGGGCTGGATTTCGCGCTGTTCCAGCGCGGGCCGCTCACCATGGCGCCCTCGCAGCTCGGCATCTTCACCCGCTCCCGGACGGAGAAGGAACGCGCCGACCTCGAATTCCACGTGCAGCCGCTCTCACTGGGCAAATTCGGCGAGCCGCTGCACCGGTTCCCCGCCTTCACCATGAGCGTGTGCAATCTGCGCCCCGAGAGCCGGGGCACGCTGACTCTGGCCAGCCGCGACAGCACCGCCGCCCCACGCATCCAGCCGAACTACCTCAGCGCCGAGGAGGACCGCCGGGTGGCGGCGGACAGCATCCGCGTCGCCCGCCGCATCGTCGCCCAGCCCGCGCTGGCGCCCTATCGACCGGACGAGATGCTGCCGGGCCCCGCGGTGGCCGACACGGAGGAGGCGCTGGCGCGCGCGGCCGGCGATATCGGCACCACCATCTTCCATCCGGTCGGCACGGCGAAAATGGGGTTGGCCAGCGATGCCATGGCCGTGGTGGACGGGCGCCTGCGGGTATTCGGCATTGCCGGCCTGCGCGTGGCGGATGCCTCGATCATGCCGACCATCGTGTCGGGCAACACCAATTCGCCGACCATCATGATCGCCGAGAAAGCCGCCGGCATGATCCTGCGGGATGCGCGCGGCTGAATGGGTAGGCCCCGACCTCACAGCCACATCAACACTGCCCTCTCCCCGACGGGGAGAGGTGGCCCGCGAAGCGGGTCGGTGAGGGGCGGCGCGACTGCGGAGCGGCGAAGACCCCTCTCCCCACCCCTCTCCCCGACGGGGAGAGGGAGAAGAAAGCGCCGTCCAGCGTCGAGGACGTCCTGGGTAGGGGCGGCCTTCACGGCGCCAGCACCACCTCGCGGCAGGCGGGCGGCAGGTCCTTCAGCATCATCGGCGGCGGCGGCGTCACCGGCTTCTTGGGCGGCTTGGGACGGAGATTGCCCTCCGAAAACCACCAGTTTAGCTCGCTGCCGCAGCCCTCGCCCGGCACCACCGCATCCTGCGGACGGCAGTCGGGGCTGCCCGTCGGGCACGCGATGCGCACATGCATGTGGTAGTCGTGCCCCCAATAGGGCCGCACCTTCTGCAACCAGGCGCGATCGCCGGTGGCGTCGCGGCACAGCGCCTTCTTGATCGCCGCATTGACCAGCACGCGCTCGACCTCGGGGTCCTGCGCCGCGGCCTTGATCACCGCGACATGCGCGGATGTCCACACCTTGGCGTCGACATCGAGCCGGTCGGGCCGCACGATCATGGTGGCGGAGATCGTCTCCCGCTCCTCCGCCGTGAAACTGCGCTTGGGCATGGGGGTGAGCCAGATATCGGCATCGAGCCCGATCTGGTGCGAGGCATGGCCGGTCAGCATCGGCCCGCCGCGCGGCTGCGACATGTCGCCGACGAGGATGCCCGGCCAGTTCGAGACCGCGGGAACACGCGTGGCGAAGCGCTCCAGGAAGGCGACCAGATCCGGGTGGCCCCAGTTGCGGTTGCGCGAGAGGCGCATCGCCTGCCAGGTCCTGCCATTGACCGGCAGCACCTGCGCGCCGGCGAGGCACCCCTTGGAATAGAAGCCGATCGCGCGCGTGGAAAGGTCCGCCGGGCCCCGCACCGCGCCGAACAGCTGCTTGGCCGTCGCGCTGTCGGCATTGCGCGGCGTCGGCGCGGCAAGGGGAGCGACATTCGCCTGTGTGATATCCTGCGCCCGGGCGGAAGGGGCCGGCAGCGCGAGGCCGGCCGCAACCAACCCCGCGACCAGCAAGGCGACCCGTGCCGCTCCAAGGCGCGCGCCGTGGCTCATTCCTGCCTCCTCAGCTCATCGCCTGCGAAAGGACGACGAAGTCCTTGCCGGACGAGCGCGTATCCGGCGCGGCCGAGAGTTCGGTGACGAACAGGGTGGAGCCGGGCACGAGCAGGCTGGCAAGCTGCTGGTTGGCCTCGGGCGCCACGGTGATGCGGTCGATGGCGCTGGTCGCCTTTCCCTGCCCGGCGCCGTTGCCCTCGAAGCCCACGGCGGTCCAGGTGACGTCGCCCCCCACCTTCTTCAGCACATACACGACATTGCCGAGCGGCGTGTCGGGATCCTGGATGGTGACGGGCGCGGTGAGCACTTCCGCCCCATCCTTGATCGCCACCAGCTTCTTGTCGGCGCCGCTGACGATCAGCGACACGGCATCAGCGGCCGGGTTCGGCGCGGCTTCGGTATCGGGCGTTCCGTTGGCGTTCTTGGGGTCATCGGCCTGGATCGCGCTGGTCGCATCCGCCGGCAGCACCAGGCCGGGATGCAGCACATCCACCGGCTGGGAATGCGAATCGGCGATGATGACCGGCGTGCCGTAATGGGTGACGCCGAACAGCAGCTTGGAGAATTCCAGCGGCAGGTGCACGCAGCCATGCGAGGACGGATAGCCCGGCAGCCCGCCGGCATGCAGGCACACGCCCGACCAGGTCAGACGCTCGGTATAGGGCATCGACGCATCGTCATAGAGCGAGGAGTGGTGATCGACATCCTTCTGCAGGATGATGAAGATGCCGACCGGCGTCTCATGCCCCTCCCGGCCGGTGGAGCAGGTGGAGACACCGATGCGCACGCCATTGCGATAGACATAGCAGCGCTGGTCCGGCAGCGAGACGATGATGGCGACGAAGCCATCGGGCGCGCGGTCGGGGTACCACACATATTGCCCCGGCTTGAGCGTGTCGATCGCCTCCAGTTCGCCATCCTGCGCCATGGCGGAACCCATGCCGAGGCCGATCATGCCGGCACCGAGGCCCGCACCTGCCGCCGCCCTGCCCGCCAGCGACAGCGCCGCGCGGCGCGTCAGCCCTGTCCCGCTCCCCTTGCCGCCCATCTCGCTCCCCATGCGCTGATTCTCCGCTCCGCTGCGAGGAACAATATAACACCGGCCCACGCTGCGGGCACCGCCGTGCCGGGCCCGGACATCAGACGGTATCAAGATGAAGTCGCCGATGGTTCACCCATTCTCGAAGCACATGACAATAAAATGAGCGCGTGCAAATCGATATAATCGTGGAACGCAAGGGCAGGTTGGCTGTTTTCCTCACATCGCAGCTGAGCAAATAAGGGAGGCTTTCGATGCAAAGCACGCAGCACAATCTCGAAAACCGCGAAACCATGACGCTGATCGGCAGCGACAAGGTCGAGGGCACCGCCGTTTATCGCCCCGATGGCGATCGCATCGGCTCCATCGCGCGGGTGATGATCGACAAGCTGAGTGGCCAGACCGCCTATGCGGTCATGAGTTTCGGCGGGTTCCTCGGCTTCGGCGAGGATTATTACCCGCTGCCGTGGTCGCTGCTGAAATATGACGAGGCACTGGACGGCTACGTCGTCGACATCACCGACGAGCAGCTTCAGGGCGCGCCCCACCACACCAGCGCCAATGAGGGCGCGTGGGAAGACCGCAACTGGGACCGCAAGGTGAACGAGTATTACCACGTTCCGCCCTATGTGATCTGAGCGGGCGCCCCCTCAACGAAAAGGCCGGGCCAGCGCCCGGCCTTTTTGGTGTTCGCCTGGCCGGGACGTACGCGCCCCGCGGCCTCCCACGCGCTGCCGTTCGAGCGGCTGCCCGCTCACGCGCCTTCCCGGGCTTCCCGGGTAGTGTCCACCGTTTCGGCGCCCGGCGCGTTCTTCTTGATCGATTCGATGGCGCTCACCGCCGATGCCCGCGCCTTGTAGCCCTCCGAAGAGAACATGGTCTCGCCGTTGGACGCCTTGAAGCGGAAGCGGAATTCCCCGGCCTTGTCCTTGTAGATTTCGAACTTGTGCATGATCGAGCCTCCCTTTCGTGCCTAGGGGAGGCCGATGTGAGCACGAAAGCAGGCGCTTGGACAGGGCAAGGCCGTGGACGGCCGCGCTCAGTCGTCGACCTTGAGCGCGGCGATGAACGCCTCCTGCGGGATCTCGACCCGGCCGAACTGGCGCATCTTCTTCTTGCCCTCTTTCTGCTTCTCCAGAAGCTTGCGCTTGCGCGAGATGTCGCCGCCATAGCACTTGGCGGTAACGTCCTTGCGCAGCGCCTTGATGGTCTCGCGGGCAATGATCTTGGCGCCGATCGCCGCCTGGATCGGAATCTGGAACAGGTGCTGCGGGATGAGGTCCTTCAGCTTCTCGCACATCGCCCGACCGCGATATTCCGCGCGGGTGCGGTGCACCAGCATGGAGAGCGCGTCGACCGGCTCGGCATTGACCAGGATCGACATCTTCACGAGGTCGCCGGGGCGATAGTCGGTGATCTGGTAATCGAACGAGGCATAGCCCTTCGAGATCGATTTCAGGCGATCGTAGAAATCGAACACCACCTCGTTGAGCGGCAGGTCATAGGTGACCATGGCGCGCGAGCCGACATAGGTCAGCTCGATCTGGTTGCCACGGCGGTCCTGGCAGAGCTTGAGCACCGCGCCGAGATAATCGTCCGGCGTCAGGATGACGGCGCGGATCCACGGCTCGCGGATTTCCTTGATCTTCACCACGTCCGGCATGTCGGCCGGGTTGTGCATGTCGATCACCGTGCCGTCATTCAGCTCGATCTCGTAGATGACCGAAGGCGCGGTGGCGATGAGGTCGAGGTTGAACTCGCGCTCCAGCCGCTCCTGGATGATCTCCAGATGCAGCAGCCCGAGAAACCCGCAGCGGAAGCCGAAGCCGAGCGCGGCGCTGGTCTCCATCTCGAAGGAGAAGCTCGCGTCGTTGAGGCGCAGCTTGCCCATGGCGGCGCGCAGATCCTCGAAGTCGGCGGCATCGACCGGGAACAGGCCGCAGAACACCACCGGCTGTGCCGGCTTGAAGCCCGGCAGCGCCTCGGCGGTCGGGCGCTTCTCGTCGGTGATGGTGTCGCCGACGCGGGTATCCGCCACTTCCTTGATCGAGCCGGTGAGGAAGCCGATCTCGCCCGGCCCGAGATGCGACATCACGGTTAGCTTGGGCGTGAACACGCCGACGCGATCGACATCATAGACGGCCTCGGTGCGCATCATCTTGATGCGCTGGCCCTTCTTCATCACGCCGTCGACGATGCGCACCAGCACGACGACGCCGAGATAGACATCGTACCAGCTATCGACCAGCAGCGCCTTCAGCGGCGCCTCGCGGTCGCCCTTGGGCGGCGGCAGGCGGGTGACGATGGCTTCCAGCACATCGGGAATGCCAAGGCCGGTCTTGGCCGAAATGAGCACGGCGTTGGACGCGTCGAGGCCGATCACGTCCTCGATCTGCGCCTTCACCTTGTCCGGCTCGGCGGCCGGCAGGTCCACCTTGTTGAGGACCGGGACGATCTCGTGATTATTGTCGATCGCCTGATAGACATTGGCGAGGGTCTGCGCCTCGACGCCCTGCGAGGCATCGACCACCAGCAGCGAGCCTTCGACGGCGGCGAGCGAGCGGTTCACCTCATAGGCGAAGTCGACATGGCCGGGCGTGTCGATGAGGTTGAGCACATAGTCCTTGCCGTCCTTGGCATGATAGGACAGCCGCACCGTCTGCGCCTTGATGGTGATGCCGCGCTCGCGCTCGATATCCATGCTGTCGAGCACCTGCTCGGACATCTCGCGCTCCGACAGCCCGCCGGTGATCTGGATCAGGCGGTCGGCGAGGGTCGACTTCCCGTGGTCGATATGGGCGACGATCGAGAAGTTGCGGATGTTGTCGATGGGTTCGGTGCTCATGGGCGCGGGATAGCATTGGCGCCGTGACGCCACAAGGCGGCACGCGCCTCAGCACTCCCCCGATTGCAAGTAAGATGCGCCGAAACAGCCTAGCGTCCGACGTCCCGCCGGGTGAGCATGACACGATTGGTATCAATTTCAGCAGGTACCAGCATGAATGTGACGTAGTCGGCAGTACTGCGCGACTCGTTGAACTGCCTGTCGCCGGAAAGGCTGCCGCTCGGGCAGAATAACGGCAGCAGGCACTTGACGGTTATGCTGCCCTTCTTACCTTTCACGAAAGCTACCTTGAATTCCTTGGCTTGGATCGCCTGTCCTGCGATGAACACGGCTCGCCCTGCCTTCAGATGCTTAGCGATCAGGTCACGACAACCGGAGCCGATAGCTTTCAGCACATCGGAGGCCACGGTGTCGTCAGCCGAATAGACCTTCAACTGGCCGGTCGAAAGTTTGGCACTATTGGCGGATTCATATTGCCCTCCCACTTGCGCGACCTTGAGATCAAGACCGGTGAGCGAAGCACCAAAAGTCTTAGGCGCATCAATCGTTACTCCCGGAGCCGTCGATTGCTCACGGTAAAGCGACTTCAGCGCCTCAATGTCCCGGAAATCGTGGGTGCAGATACGGGAAACCGCCATTTCACCCATCGCGGCAGGCGGGCCGAAGGATCGATAGATGGCCGGAGCGGCGAATGAACTGTCCTGCGGCGACACATAGATGCCGCCCGTATAAGCGCTCCCAAACGGCTGGCTCCAGCCCGGAGTCTGCGCTGAAGCAGCGCCAGCGATTGACATGCAACCCGCCACAACCAACCCCACTCGCAACCAGCGCATATCAGCCCCCACTGATCGATATATGCAGCTTTACTTAAATACCTTTATTAGATTGCGTCAACTTGATTCGGATATTGCGGTGCGTTCGGCTATGAAGTCCTGCAGAAAAGGGAGCACCATCTTGCCCGAGATGAAGGTCGCCGTCGTACCCGTCACCCCGTTCCAGCAGAACTGCTCGATCGTCTGGGACGAAACCACCAAGCGGGGGGCGGTGATCGACCCGGGCGGCGACCTGCCGCGCATCCTCGCCGCGCTGGAGGAACTGGAAGTGACGGCGGAGAAGATCGTGCTCACCCACGGCCATATCGACCACGCCGCGGGCGCCGCCGAACTGGCCGAGACGCTGAAAATCCCGGTCGAGGGCCCACATGAGGCCGACAGGTTCCTGCTCGACGACCTGCCCACCGCCGGCGAGCGCACCGGCATTCCCGGCCGCGTGGTCACGCCGGATCGCTGGCTGAGCGAGGGCGACACGGTGGACATTGGCGGCGTCGGCTTCGAGATCCTGCATGTCCCCGGCCACACGCCCGGCCATATCGTGCTGGTCAATCGCGACAACCGGCTCGCCATCGTCGGCGACACGCTGTTCCAGCGCTCGGTCGGGCGGACCGATTTTCCCTATGGCGATTCCGCGCTGCTGATCGAGGGCATCAAGACCAAGATTCTCCCGCTCGGCGACGCCTTCACAATTCTGCCCGGCCACGGCTCGGCCTCCAACATCGCGCTGGAGAAGCGGACCAACCCGTTCCTGCGCTGAGCGCGGCCCGGCGCGGCCGTTCGCGCACGCCGCCACGAAACTGTTACTCGCGCGGGCGCACGGTGCGCCTGATGATGAACCCGTCACCAGACCGGGGTTTCGTCATGACGCGCGTCGCGACCGTGTGCCTTCTCCTGCTCTGCGCGCTGGCCGCGCCCTTCGCGGTGGCGCCCGCGCAGGCGCAGGCCGACCGCTGCCCCAAGCTGGTGGCGCGCTCTCCCTTCCTCACCCCCCGCGCCGCGCTGACCTTGCCGGCCGCCTATCCCGCAGCGCGGGAGGTCAGCCTCACCTATGTCGGCCACTCGACCTTCCTCATCGAGACGGCCGGCGGCGTCAGCGTGGTGACGGACTATAACGACTATGTGCGCCCCGCCACGGTCCCGCGCGTGGCCACCATGAACCGCGCCCACTCGACGCATTACTCGCTCAACCCGGATCCCGGCATCGAGCATGTGCTCAAGGGCTGGCGCGAGGATCGCGAGGCGGCGCGCTACGATCTGGAGATTGGCGACCTCTGGGTCGGCAACCTGCCGACCAATATCCGCGACTGGGAAGGCGGCACGATCCGCAACGGCAATTCCATCTTCATCTTCCGCGCGGCGGATCTGTGCATCGCCCATCTCGGCCACCTGCACCACACCTTGACCCCGGAGGATCTCGGCGCGCTCGGCCGCATCGACGTGGTGCTGGCCCCGGTCGATGGCAGCTACACGCTCGATGTCGACGGCATGGTCGAGGTGCTGAAGGCGCTGGAAGCGCCGGTGGTGATACCCATGCACTATTTCAACAGAGGCACGCTGGAACGCTTCCTGCAGCGCTTCGCGAGCAGCAAATATGCCATAGAGCGCTCGGCCGGCCCCACGCTCGTGCTCTCGCGCGAGACGCTGCCGCTTACGCCGACGGTGATGGTTCTGCCGGGCAACTGAGCGCCGGCAGCCCGGCACCCGGCGGATGCGTCGCGATCTGCCGGAGCCAGTGCGTCACCGCCGCCGCATCCATCGGGCGTCCGTGGTGGAATCCCTGCCCGAGATCGCAGCCGATCGACACCAGCAGCGCCCGCTGCCCCTCGTTCTCGATGCCTTCCGCCAGCACCTTCATGCCGAGTTCTCGCCCCAGCGCCACCACCGCATGGACGATGGCGCGATCGTCGGCGGAGCGCTCCATGTCGGTGATGAAGCTGCGATCGATCTTGATCTTGCCGACCGGCAGGCGGCGCAGATGGGTGAGCGAGGCATGGCCGGTGCCGAAATCGTCCAGCGCAATGCCGAAGCCCCCCTCGCGCAGGGCGGACAGCGCCGCCAGCACCATCTCGCCGCGGCGGCCGAGAGTCACGGTCTCGGGCACCTCGAACTCGATCTGCGCGGGGGTGAGCCCGGCCGCGCCCACCATCTCGATGAGTTGCTCGGCGAGGCGCGGGTCGCGGAACTGGTTGGCCGAGAGATTGACCGCCACCCGACCGGGATCCAGCCCCTGATCCAGCCAGGCGCGGACCTGCGCGCAGGTCTTGCCCAGCATCACCCGGCCGATCGGCGCCATCAGCCCCACGCTCTCCGCCGCCGGGACGAACATGTCCGGCAACTGCATCCCGTGCACCGGGTGCTGCCAGCGCAGCAGCGCCTCGAATCCCACCAGCCGTGCGGTCGAGAGCTCGACGATCGGCTGGAAATGCACCTCGAACGCGTCATGGATGAGCGCCTGCCCGAGATCCTCGATGCACTGGTGGCGCTGGTCGGCGGTGCGGCGCAGCGCCATGTCGAAACGGCGGACGCGCCGGCCGGTCTCGCTCTTGGCGGCATAGAGCGCGAGGTCGGCATTGCGCTGCAGCGCATCCGGGCTGGTGCCGTCCTGCGGCCAGCAGGCAATGCCGAAACTGGCCGCGAGCGTGAACGCGCCATCGGAAAGCGGATCGACGATCAACTGACTCAGCCGCAGGTCGATCTCCGCCGCCCGGCGCAGCAGCAATTCGGGATCGGACGTTCCGGGCAGCAGAATGGCGAACTCGTCGCCGCCGACCCGCGCGCACACGTCGCGCGTCCGCGCATTGGCGCGCAGCCGCGCCCCGATCTCCCGCAGCACCACATCGCCCGCCCCGTGGCCATGCGTGTCGTTGATCTCCTTGAAATTGTCGAGGTCGAGCGTGATGAGCGCGCCGGTCGCCCCCGGCTCCTGCATCGCCGCCTCCAGCAACTCCATGAAGCGACTGCGATTGATCAACCCGGTCATGGCATCATGCGTGGCCAGATAGTCCGAACGCGCATGCGCCTCGACGCGGTCGGTGATGTCGCGCTCGTTCACCAGCATGCTGATACTGCCGCTGACCGGATCGGTGGTGGTGCGGATGTCGATCCCGTGCCAGCGCTCCCCGGCCGCCGTCACCATGCGAAAATCGCCGGTCACGGTCTTGCCGAGAAAGGCGTCGGTGCGGGCCGGCTCGTGGTCGAAGGCCCGCCGCCACAGGGTCTGGCCCTCATCGGCCTCCGAGAACCGGGCGAGAAAACGATGATCCGGGTCCGGAAAACAGCGTGCCGCCGCCGGATTGCGGAACAGCAGCCGGCCCTCGGTGTCATAGAGCGAGACCATGACGGCGGTGTGCCGCAGCGCCTCAACCCCGCGCCGCTCGGCCGCCTCGATTTCCGGAATGGTGGCCTCGACCAGCATGCCGACATTGCCGTTCGGCAGCCGCACCGGGCTCATCAGGCAATCCACCGTGAAGGGCTGCCCCTTGGGATAGAAGGTCCAGCGCTCGGTGAACACCTCGCCCGCGCGCAGACGGTCGATGGTGAGGCCGAGACGCGCGCGAATGGCCGCCGAGTGCGGCGTGAAATCGCGCGCGAAGAACTCCTCCTCCTCGCCCGGCGCCACCCGCCACAGGGCGCGGGCCGCCGCATTGGCGTAGTGCTTTCGCATGCGGACCATGTCGAGGATCCACACCGGGCGGTGCAGCAGTTCGAAACCTTCCGTCCGGCACTCCGGGATCGGCGTGACCTTGAACGCAACGGATCCGATATCACTGGGCATGCACGAAGGCCTTCGCTCGATCCCGCCGGGATAATACACACTCGCACGGCTCCCTTGAGGATACGTGACCGAGCGTCGGCAGGCCCGCAAACTTTAGCCGCCCTCCCCCTCGTGCGGCGCATAGGAGGCAGGATCGACCAGCGACGGCCGACCGGGAAGATCCAGCGCCGAGACGCGCGGCGTGCCCTCCGCGATGACGCGGCCGCGCCGGACCACGAAGAGCCGCGCCGCCTTCAGCCGGATCGCCTCGATCGGGTCGGCCGCCTGCAGCACGACGAAATCGGCATGGCAGCCGGGCGCGAGCCCGTAGCCGTCCAGCCCCATGATGCGGGCGGGGTTGGTCGTCACCGCCTCGAAGCACCAGCCCATCGCCTCGCGTGCCGTCATCTGGCCGACATGCAGGCCCATATGGGCCACTTCCAGCATGTCGCCCGAGCCGAGCGAATACCAGGGGTCCATGACGCAGTCCTGCCCGAAGGCCACGTTGACCCCCGCCGCGCGCAGTTCCGGCACCCGCGTCATGCCGCGGCGCTTGGGGTAGGTGTCGTGCCTTCCCTGCAGGGTGATGTTGATCAGCGGATTGGCGATGGCATGGACGCCGGCCTCGGCAATCAGCGGGATCAGCTTGGAGACGTAGTAATTGTCCATGGAATGCATGGAGGTGAGGTGCGAGCCCGCCACCCGCCCGTGGAGCCCGAGCCGGGCGGTCTCGAAGGCCAGCGCCTCGATATGGCGGGAGAGCGGGTCGTCGCTCTCGTCGCAATGGATGTCGACGCGCAGCCCGCGATCGGCGGCGATCTCGCACAATTCCCGCAGCGAGGCGGCGCCATCGGCCATGGTGCGCTCGAAATGAGGAATGCCGCCCACGACATCCACGCCCATGTCGAGCGCGCGATAGAGATTCTGCCGGGCGTTGGGAGACCGGTAGAAGCCATCCTGCGGGAAGGCCACGAGCTGGAGGTCGATATAGTCCTTCACCTGCTCGCGCACATGCAGCAGCGCCTCGACCGCGAGCAGCCGGTCGTCGCACACATCGACATGGGAGCGGATGGCGAGCAGGCCCTGGCTCACCGCGAGGTCGCAATAGGCGAGCGCGCGCTCGATCACCGCCTCATGGGTCAGCAGCGGCTTCAGCTCGCCCCATAGCGCGATGCCCTCCAACAGCGTGCCGGAGCGGTTCAGCCGGGGCAGGCCGAGCGAGAGCGTCGCGTCCATGTGGAAATGCACATCGACGAAGGGCGGCGCGACCAGCCGGCCGCCGGCATCGATCACCTGCCCCGCCGGCTCGCCCAGCTGCGCCGCGATGCCGGGCTCCACCGCGAGGATGCGCCCGTCGGCACAGGCGATGTCGACACCCGTCCGGCCGTCCGGCAGGCGGGCATTCGTCAGCAGCAGATCGACACTCATCGCTGTCCCTTGAAGTACGGCTTCATCAGAGCGCGTGGATAGTCCGCGCGGCGGGCGACCAAGACAAGCGCGGCGATGGAGAAAACATAGGGCAGCATCAGGAAGATCTGGCTCGGCACCGCCCCGCCGGTAATCGTCTGGAGCCGTAGCTGGTAAGCATCGAGCGCGCCGAACAGCAAGGCCCCGAGCAGCGCTTTCCCCGGCCGCCAGGAGGCGAAGACGGTGAGCGCGATGCACACCCAGCCGCGCCCGTTGATCATGCCGAAATAGAACGCGTTGAAGGCCGAGAGCGTGAGAAACGCCCCGCCCAGCGCCATCAGCGCCGACCCCGCCATGACCGCGCCGAGGCGCAGGCCCACGACGGAGAGCCCCTGCGCCTCGACCGCTTCCGGGTTGTCGCCCACCGCGCGGAGCGCGAGGCCGAGCGGCGTGCGCGCGAGGATGAGCGCCAGCGCGCCGACACAGGCGAAGGCCAGCACCGTGAAGGCGGTCTGCTGGGCGAGGATCGGCCCGATGAAGGGCAGATCGCCCAGCACCGGCAGGTCGAGTGGGGGAAAGGCTTCGATGCGCGGCGGCGTCGCGACATTGGGAAAGGCCACGCGATAGCCGAAATAGGCCACCGAGGTGGCGAGCAGTGTCACCCCGATGCCGGTGACATGCTGCGACAAGCCGAGCGGCACGGTCAGGATGCCGTGCAGCAGCCCGAACAGCGCGCCCGTGGCGGCCGCCACCAGCACGCCGCCCCATAGCGGCAGGCCGAGATAGACCGCCAGCCAGCCCGACATGGCGCCGGCGACGAAAATACCCTCGATGCCGAGATTGAGCACCCCCGCCCGCTCGCAGAGCAGCGCGCCGAGCACGCCGAAGATCAGCGGCGTGGCGATGCGGATGGTCGCCGCCCAGAAATTGGCCTGGGTGAGGATGTCGAGCGCGGACCACAGCATCACACGGCCTCCCGGCGGACGAGCACGATGCGGAAGCGCGTGAGAAGTCCGCCCACCAGCACGCTGAGCAGCGACAGCGCCACCACGAGATCGGCGAGATAGTTCGAGACGCCGATGGCCCGGCTCATCGAATCCGCCCCGACGAACACGCCGGCGATGAAGATGGCGGAGGGGATGACGCCCAGCGGGGAGAGATTGGCCAGCGTCGCCACCACGATGCCGGCATAGCCGAAGCCGGGCGAGAGGTCGGCGGTGAGATAGCCCTTGAGCCCTGCCACCTCGCTCGCCCCGGCCAGCCCCGCGAGCCCGCCCGAGAGCAGGCCGACCAGCGCCATCGCCGTGCCGACGGGCAAGCCGGCATAGCGCGCCGCCCGGGCATTCTCGCCCACCGCGCGGATACGGAAGCCCCACACGGTGCGGGTGATGAACACATGCAGCAGAAGCGCCGCGATCACCGCGATCACCAGCCCCCAGTGCAGGCGCAGCCCGGTGATCAGCTTGGGCAGGGTCGCCTCGTCCAGCACCGGCGCCGATTGCGGCCAGCCCATCGCCATCTCGTCCTTCATCGGCCCTTCGAGCATCATCTGCACGAAGAGAAGCACGATGAAGTTCATCAGGAGCGTCACCACCACCTCGTCGGCGCCGAAGCGGGTCTTGAACAGCACCGGCACCAGGAGCAGCGCCGCACCGGCCAGCGCCGCCCCGATCAGCACCAGCGGCACCAGCACATAGGCGGGCGCCTCGATCAACCCGGCACCGAGCGCGACGGTGGCAAGCGCCCCGGCATAGAGCTGGCCCTCGGCCCCGATGTTCCACAGCCTGGCGCGGAAGGCCACGGCGGCGGCAAGGCCGGTGAAAATCAGCGGCGTGGCGCGGGTCAGCGTTTCGGCCAGCGCGAAGCCGTCGCCCGCCGCGCCCTTGGCCATCAGCACGAAGGCGCCCAGCACCGGCGCGCCGGAGAGCGCCAGCGGAATGGCGGTGAGCAGCAGGGCGGCCAGCCCCGCCCCGACCGAGACCGCGACGGTGAGCCAGACCGGTGTGCGCTCGCGCGGGATGAAGCGGATCACGACCGTCCTCCCGACCGAAGCCGCAGTGCCCCCTCACCCCATCCCTCTCCCCGGCCGGGAGAGGGAGCCACCCCGCCGCGCAAGCGCTCGGGCGGACAAAGGGAGAGGAGCGCCCGGACGGCCGCTTCGCGCGCCTTTCCATCGCCCTGCCGGCGAAAGGAGCGGGATGAGGCGTGGCGTGAACGGCCCGGCCCGCTGAAATCCATCATGCCGCCTCCTCCGCCGCGTGGCCGGCCATCATCAGGCCGACCTTGCGGATATCCAGCCCGGCCGTGTCCATCGCGGCGGAGAGATGGCCGGCATGCACCACCGCGATTCGGTCGGACAGGGCGAATAATTCGTCGAGATCCTCGGAGATCAGCAGCACGGCCGCGCCGCGGTCCCGCGCGGCGATGAGCCGGCGGTGCACATCGGTGGTGGCGCCGATGTCGAGCCCGCGCGTCGGCTGGTGGGCGAGCACGAGCCGGGGGGCGCGTTCCAGCACGCGGGCCAGCACCACCTTCTGCATGTTGCCGCCCGACAGCGCGCGGACCGCCGCGTCCGGGCCGGGGCAGCGCACATCGTAATCGGCGATCGCCCGTGCCGCCCGCCGCCGGATATCGCTGCGGCGGACCAGTCCGGCCCTCTGGTTCTCGGGCGCGGCGATGGTCTCCAGCACGTAATTCTCCGCCACGGAGAGGGCGCCGATCGTGCCGTCGCGATGACGGTCCTCCGGGATGCGGCCGATGCCGGCCGCGATACGCCCGGCGGGATCGGCGCGCGAGGCCCTCACCCCGGCGATCAACGCCTCTCCCGCGCGCGGGCTGGCGAGGCCGGCGACCAGCTGTGCCAGCGCGCCCTGCCCGTTGCCGGATACGCCGGCAATGCCGACGATCTCCCCCGCCCGCACCTCAAGATCGGCACCCTCCAGCCGGTCGCGCTGGCCCGGCGCGCCGACGCTGACGCCGCGCAGGTCCAGCACCGGGGCGCCCGGATTGGCCGGCGGGCGCTCGCGCGCCGGGATCGGGCGGCCGACCATCAGTTCGGCGAGGCTGGCCCGGCTCGCCCCAAGGGTCGGCTGGTCGGCCACCTTGGCGCCGCCCCGCAGCACGACGACGCGCTCGCACAGCGCCAGCACCTCGTGCAGCTTGTGGCTGATGAAGATGACGGCCAGCCCCTTGCGGGCCAGCGTGCGCACCGTCGCGGCGAGGCTGTCGGCCTCCTGCGGGGTGAGCACGGCGGTCGGCTCATCGAGGATCAGCACGCGCACATCGCGATAGAGCGCCTTGAGAATCTCGATGCGCTGCTGCTCGCCCACCGAGAGCCGCGCCACCGGCACGTCGAGGTCGGTGGCGAGCCCGCTCTCCGTGATCAGCCGCTCCAGCTTGGCGCGCGCCGCGCCGCGCCGCAGCCCGAGGCTCCACAGCGACTGCGTGCCGAGCACGATGTTCTCGAAGCCGGTCAGGTTCTCGGCGAGGGCGAAGTGCTGGTGCACCATCCCGATGCCCGCCGCCAGCGCGGCCTCGGCCGAGCCGCCCGGCAGCGGCGCCAGTTGCCCGTCGGCGCCGGCAATGTGCACCACGCCCTCGTCGGCGACATAGTGGCCGAACAGGATGCTCATCAGCGTGGTCTTGCCCGCGCCGTTCTCGCCGAGCAGCGCGACGATCTCGCCGGCCCGCACGTCGAGGTCGATATGGTCGTTCGCCGTCAGCGGGCCGAACCGCTTGGTGATGCCGGCGAGCGAGAGGACGAGCGGGCGGGGGTCGGGGTGCATGGGTGTGGCTGCCGCCTGAGGGGACTCTCTCAACCTCTCCCCGATGGGGAGAGGTGGCCCGCGAAGCTGGTCGGTGAGGGGCTACGCCATTGCGGAGCGTCGAAGACCCCCTCACCCCACCCCTCTCCCCGCCGGGGAGAGGGAGCAGCGCACGTCACAGCGTCGATTTGGGCTCGCCGTCGTTCACGTTGACCCGGAACAGGCCGTCCTTGATCTCCTTCTCCTTGACGAGAACGAGGTCGACGATTTCGGGCGGCACCAGCTTGGGGTCGAGCGGAGCAAGGCTGGCGCCGCCCTCGGCCATGTAGCTGTAGGGGCCGTAATCGGCGGCGACGAAGCTGCCCGCCGTCACCGCGGCGATCGCCTTGTCGATGGTCGGCTCCATCTGCCACAGCGCCGAGGCGACCACCGTTCCGGGATACTGGGCGGAGGTGTCGATGACGTTGCCGATCGCCTTCACGCCGCGTTCCTTGGCGGCATCGGATACGCCGAAGCGCTCGGCGTAGAGAATGTCCGCGCCCTTGTCGATCTGGGCGAAGGCGGCTTCCTTGGCCTTGGGCGGGTCGTACCAGGAGTTGATGAAGGTGACGATGAACTTCACCTTCGGGTTCACCGACTGCGCCCCTTCCATGAAGGCCTGCATCAGCCGGTTCACCTCGGGGATGGCATAGCCGCCGACCAGGCCGATCACGTTCGACTTGGTGAGCTTTCCCGCCACCATGCCGGTGAGATAGGAGGGCTCGTGGATGAAATTGTCGAACACCGAGAAGTTCGGCTTGGTGGGACCGAAGGAAGAGCCCATGAGATAGGCGGTGCCCGGATAATCCGCCGCCACCTTGCGCGCCGGGCGCTCGACCGCGAACACCTCGCCGACCACGAGGTCCGCGCCCTCCTGCGAATATTGCCGCATCACCCGCTCGTAATCGGTGTTGGCGACATTCTCGGAGAATTTATAGGTGATGTCGCCGCGCGCCTCGGCCGCCTTCAGCGCCTTGTGGATGCGCGACACCCATTGCTGCTCCACCGGCACGGTGTAGATCGCCGCGACCTTGATCGGCCGGGTCTTGGCGGCGGCCAGCGCCGCGCCACCGAAGGCCGAAAGCGCGACCGCGCCGGCGCCAAGCGCCAGCAACTGCCGTCGATCGATTACGCCTGACGAAAAAAGCGGCAGTGTTTCGGACGACTTCACGACCATCTCTCTATCTCCCCGACGAAGAACGGCGGCTCGCGCCTGCGCGACCGCATTATGCGCCGGCACATGCGAGCGTTGTGCCATTTTCGAACTGTTCAGTCCGAAAAGTCACGCAGGCTTTTCGCCCTGCCCCCAGACATGCTGCCCCAGACATGCGCGAGATAGGCCCGGATGAACGGCGCCATGTCCGCGCGGATGTCGTCGGGACCGCGGGCGATGATCACCGCGTCGATCTCGGAGCGTTCCTGCGCGTGGATATGGGCACGGATGCGGCGAGCCACATCATCGGCACTGTCGCGGGCGACAAGCTGGCGCAGCAGCGCCACGCGGCGCTCGTCGCGCAGCGCGGTCCAGCCGGGCGCCGGCGTCGCGTCGCGCAGCGACAGGCCGGTTTCCTCGGCCAGTTCCCGCCACACGCTGGCCTCCAGGTCGACGCGCCCGTCGGCGGTGACATCGTGGGGGTCGGGCGTGCCGGCGGCGAAATAGATGCGCCCGGCATTGGCCGTCCAGGGCGCCATGCGGGCCAGCACGAAGCCGCCATCCGCCCCGCGCAGCGCGCCCATGGCGAAGCCGTTGCGCGCCGTCGGGTGCGCCGGCTCGCGGCCGAGCAGCCACAGCAGGGCGGCATAGTCGGTTTCGACATAGCGGCCGGTCAGCGTGGCCGCCTCCAGCCGATGCGAGGCCAGCACCAGCACGCGCCCGTTCCAGATGCTCGGCTGCCGCAGCACGCGCTCGGCGAAATGCGCCTCGATCGCGGCCCGGTTCTCCTCCACGAAGCCGCAGGGCCCGCGATCGATCCGCATGTCCAGCCGGTCGATCTCGGCGATGACCGGACGATAGGCGACCACCGCCGTCACGCCGCCTCACACATGCAGCGTGCCCTCGGAGACGATCACCGCGCCGCCACCGATGGTGACGGAGGCGAGCGCGCCACCCGTCACTTCCAGTCCGAGCCGCACCAGGCTCGGCCGGCCCATCTCGACGCCCTGCAGGATGTCGAACGCATTGAACCCATCGCCCGGCTTCTCGCCCGCCAGCAGCACGGCAGCGAGCGAGGCGGCGGCCGAGCCGGTCGCCGGATCCTCGTCGATGCCCATGTTGGCGCCGAACATGCGGGCGCGGAAATCGCCCTCGCCATCCTCGTCGCGGCAGAACACGTAGACCGATTCCGCCTCGCTGCCGAACGTGCCGATGAGCCGCGCCGCGCTGGGGCTGATGCGCGCCAGCGCCGAGCGCGAGGCCAGCGGCACGCAGACGAACGGCACGCCTGCCGAGGCCACCACCGGGCGGTAATCGTCGAAGCCGATATCGGACGTGTCGAGGCCGAGCGCCTGGGCGCAGGCTTCCACGCTCATCGGCTGGGCGTCGAGGATTTCGGGAACGCGCGGCACGGTGAAGATGGCATGGCCGAGCCGGGGGCCCTTCACCGTCACATGGCAGGGCACGGCGCCGACATTCTCCTCCAGCACGAAGGCTGTCGACGTCTCGACCCCGTCGCGAATGGCGAGCAGCACCGCCGTGCCGACCGTGGGATGGCCGGCGAAGGGAAGTTCGTGATTGACGGTGAAGATGCGCAGCCGGGCGCGGCTCTCCTCCTCCTGCGGCTTCACCAGGAAGACCGTCTCGGACAGGTTGAACTCGCGGGCGATGGCCTGCATCTGATTGCCGTCGAGTCCCTCGGCATCGAGCACGACGGCCAGCGGATTGCCCGAGAGGGCGCGGTCGGTGAAAACGTCGAGCGTGACGAAGCGACGGGCCATGGGTCAGAGCTTCTCTGGTGTGAAAATGCGGGACGGCGATACGAATTCATCCTGCGCCGCGACGGTGAGAATCTCCGTCGCGCCGGCGGCAACGGTCCGGGCAAGCAAACCATAGGCCGAAGACGCCGCCATCGAGAGGGCCTGTGCGGTGGAATGCGTCGTCTTCCAGTGCACGAAGAACAGCGCCGCGATGGCATCGCCCGCCCCGCTGGCCGAAATGGCGAGCCGGGGCGTGCGCACGCGGAATCGCCCGTCCGGGCCCGAGGCGATGAGGTCGATGGAATCGGCCGGCGTCTCCTCGGTGTGCAGGCTCGTAACCAGTATGACGCGCGGCCCGGTGGCGTGCACCGCATCGCAAGCGGCCAGAGCCTGCGCCAGCGTGCCGGTGCCATGGCCGGCGAGGATTTCGAGCTCGAACTGGTTCGGGGTGATGAGGTCGGCCGCCGGCACGGCGCGCGCGCGCATGAATTCGGGAATGCCGGCCCGAACGAACAGCCCGGAGCCCACGTCGCCCATCACCGGATCGCAGCAATAATGCGCGCTGGAATTCGCCGCCTTGACCCGGCCGACCGCGTCGAGGATCGCATCGCCGATCTCGGCCGTGCCCATGTAGCCCGAGAGCACGCCGTCGCAGCGCGGCAGCACGTTGCGATCCTCCAGCCCCCCCACCAGCTCGCGGATCAGCCCGCCGCCAAATACCTCGCCGCGCCAGGCGCCATAGCCGGTGTGGTTGGAAAACTGCACCGTGTGGATGCCCCACACCTCATGGCCGAGCCGCTGCATGGGAAACATCGCCGAGGCGTTGCCCACATGGCCGTAGGCAACCCACGACTGGATCGACAGAATGTTCATTGCACAGCGCCCACGCCCGACTTGAGAGGATCCGCGCTTACCTCTCCCGCGGCAAGGCATCAAACGAAATTCCGCATGGCCACCCATCACGAAAGCCGATGGAACGCCGGCACGACCCGCACCTCACCCGTCGATCCAGCCGGGCAGCGCGGCCGGGCGGGCACCTTCGCCCGACGAGCCGGCCAGCACGTAGCCATCCCGCCCCGCCGCCTTGGCGTCGTAGAGGGCCCGGTCGGCCCGGCGCATCACGCTGTCCAGCGCCTCGCCATTGCCGATCATCGCCACGCCGAAACTCGCCGTGACGCGCACCCCGGCCGGCACCAGCTGGTAGGTCCGGCTGGCCAGCGCGGCACGAATGGCCTCCAGCCGCGCGGGCGCCTCCCGGATGTCCAGATCCGGCAGCAGCAGGCAGAACTCCTCGCCGCCGAGCCGCCCGCACAATTCCCCCGGCTGGGCGAGGTTGCGCAGCACGGCGCCGAACAGGCTGATCACCTCGTCGCCTGCGGCATGGCCGAAGCGGTCGTTGATCGACTTGAAGCGATCGAGGTCGGCCATGACCAGGCAGGCGGACCGATCGGAGCGCAGGCGCTCGGTGAAGGATGTGGCGCCATCGAGAAAGGCCGCGCGGGTGAGCGCGCCCGAGAGGTGATCATGCTCCAGCCGCCGGGCGGTTTCCGCCACCAGTTCGGCGACGATCACCCCCAGCAGCGCGAGCCCCAGCAGCAGCGACAGCACCGCGCCGAGGGTCTGCGAATAATAGGCATAGACGCTCATCACATAGCCGCGCACATCCGCCGCCTCGCCATCGCTGAACAGCGGCGCGCCGGCCTTGGCGAGAAACTGCAGCGAGACGATGGCTAGGATACCGGCGAGCAGGCGGTCCCACGGTCCGCGCCGGCCCGAGCCCAGCACACGGGCAGCGCCCAGAGCCGCCATCGCCGCGAACGGCCCCTGATAGGCAAGCCCGTGCGTGAGCGTTCCCCGCGGCAGATCATAGGTCACGGCGACGTTGAACAGCGTGCAGCCGGCCCACAGGATGACGGCGGGCGCCACGGACAGGCCGGGGCGGTAATGACGGGTCAGCCCCGCCGCGATCAGCGTCAGGGCCAGCAGCAGCAGCGAGAAGGACAGGCCGGACAGCAGGCGCGCCGAGGCGATGAGCGGCGCCAGCGCCTCCACCGTCACCGTCGCGGCGGCCGACACGAAGCCGGCGGCGCACCAGCGCCCCAGTTCGAGACGCGAGCGCCAGGACAGACCGAGAAACGCAGCGGCAAAGGACAGGCCGATGAAGCCGTTGATGACCAGAAGAAAAGTGGCGCCCCGCATTGCCCTTGCCGGAACCGAATCGACCGACCCGCCGACCCAGCGCAGCATAGACGGGCCGGGACACCGGCGCCACGAACCGGGCCGTGGCGGTTCCCTCGCGAATGCCCTACCCCGCCACCCCCAAGGGACCGGAACATCGGTCTTGCTCTACTTTCGCGCGCATGCGACAGGCGAGGCATGACCGAGATGCTCTCCGCCGTCGCCCTCGCCCAGGCCGTCCGCGCCGGACGCCTGACCCCGTTCGATGTCGCCGAGCGCTGCCTTGAGGCCATTCGCACGCGGGAAGCCGACGTGCAGGCCTTCGCGGCGCTGGACGCCGATGCGCTGCTCGCGCAGGCCCGCGCCCCGGGGCTGGCCGAGCGCCCGCTGGCCGGCCTGCCGGTGGGGGTGAAGGACATTCTCGACACGGTGGACTTTCCCACCGGGCGCGGCTCGCCGATCTATGCCGGCTACCGTCCGGTGGCGGACGCGGCGATCGTGCGCATGGCGGTGCGGGCCGGCGGGCTGATCGCCGGCAAGATGGTGACGACCGAGTTCGCCTTCCTGCAGCCGTCCCCGACGCGCAACCCGCGCCGCCTGTCGCACACGCCGGGCGGCTCCTCGGCCGGCTCGGCGGCGGCGGTGGCGGCGGGCATGCTGCCCATCACCCTCGGCACGCAGACCGGCGGCTCGATCATCCGCCCCGCCTCGTTCTGCGGCGTCACCGGCTACAAGCCCTCCTTCAAGCTGCTGCCGGTGCTCGGCCTCAAGCCCTTCGCCTGGTCGCTCGACACGCTTGGCCTGTTCGGCGCCCATGTGGCGGATGTGGCTTTCGCGGCCGCCGCCATCAGCGGGCGCGAGCTGGTCCCGGCGGATGACGGGCATGTGCCGCATTTCGCACTGGTGACCACGGCGCGCGCCCACCTCGCGGCGCCGGACGCCCATGCCGCGCTGGAGGCCGCCGCGCGTGCCGCGCGGAAGGCCGGCGCCCGCGTCAGCGTGCTCGACCTGCCGGCCGAGGTGGAGGCCGCCGATGCCGCCTGCGGCCCGGTGCAGGCCTTCGAGGCCGCGCTCGCCTTCGCCGACGAATGGGACCGCCACCACGGCGACCTGTCGGAAACGCTCGCCAGCTATCTCGCGAGTGCCCGGCACGTGACCCCCGACGAATATGACGCCGCCCGCCGCGCCTCGCGGCGCGCGCGCCATGCGCTGGCCGATGCCGCGGCCGGGTTCGATGCCATCCTCACCTTCTCCGCCACCGGCGAAGCTCCGGCGGGACATGCCACGACCGGCTCACCCGTCTTCAACCGGCTGTGGACCCTGACCGGCGCGCCCTGCGTGAACGTGGCCGGCCTCACCGGCGCCAGCGGCCTGCCGATCGGCGTGCAGGTGGTGGGACGGTTCGGACGTGACAGGACCACGCTCGGCGCCGCGCGATTCCTGGAACGGGCGATCCATGACGGCCATTGACGCAAGGACCGAGAATGCGCCGGCAGCCTCTGTGTCGGCGCGAATCTTGGCTTGTGCCTAAATACATTTGGTCAAAAATCGCAAGAGCCCGTTACAGTTTATTAAGTCTAGAAATCTATGGTCAGCTCATCCTTCGGGGGAGCGTAATTCATGAGTATCAAAGCAATTCTTCTCGGCAGCGCGGCCGTCGTCGCGCTTGCGGTTCCGTCCTTCGCCGCCGACCTTGCCTATCCGGTAAAGGCAGCGCCGATGGTTTATGCACCGCCGGTCTTCACCTGGACCGGCTTCTATCTCGGTGGCAATTTCGGCTATGGCTGGGGCGAAAGCTCCGCGCCCTGGCGCGATTATCTCAACTACAAGTATCTGGGCTGGGACCAGAACAGCTATGGCGGGGCGGCTGATCCCGAGGGCTGGTTCGGCGGCTTCCAGTTCGGCTATAACTACCAGTTCGCCAACAATGTCGTGTTGGGCGCGGAAGCCGACTTCCAGTTCGGTTCGATCACGGGCAACCTTGATTATTTCGGCGTCCGCACCAGCCCGGGCAATTTCGACCAGCAGTTCGGCAGCATCGAGACCGAGATCGAGTCCTTCGGCACGGTCCGGGCGCGCATGGGCTATGCCATGGATCGCTTCCTTCCCTATGTCACCGGCGGTCTCGCCTGGGGCAACGTGAAGGTTTCCGAGGGCTGGAACAGCTATCTCAACGGCAACCTGCAGCCGCTCCTGGGCGGCAGCAACTCGGCCAGCGAGACGCTGTGGGGCTGGACCCTGGGCGGCGGCATCGAATACGCCGTCACCGACAACTGGACTGTCAAGGGCGAGTATCTCTACACGGATCTCGGCGATATCAGCTGGAACGGGTCGACCAATACCCGCGCCGACGTGAGCCTGCAGACGCTGAAGATGGGCGTCAACTACAAGTTCTGATCCGGCCTCCAGCGCCCGTCAGGACCATGATCGGCAAGCCCCGGGCCCGCATGTCCGGGGCTTCGTCGTTTTCAGCGGGCGAGACCTCCACCGGCTTTGCCCTCCCCGCGAACGCCGTCCCCGGCTGCCGCGCCGGCGTCGCTATTGCGGGCCGACCAGCCCGGCCACCGTGCTCCACACCGCATCCTTGATGCCGACCGCCGCCGGCGGGGCAATGAGGGTGGGTGGATCGGGGTTCTTCTGCCCGTCCGGCATCAGATCGGCGAACCAGATCTCGCCATCGGTATAATAGGGATCGCCGCCGCCATTGCGCCCGAACAGTGTGGGGCCAAGCCCGGTCACCTGATAGACCTCGCGCACGACCCCCGCTTTCTTGAGGTCATCGACCAGCAGGTCGCGGACCGCATCGACATCCGGGCCGATATGGTGGGTGACGGCGCCGGTATAATGGCTGAGGCCGACGCCGCGGTCATAGGTCGCCGAGCCGAGCCACACAGCCCGGCCTTCGGCGCCGCGATCCAGCACCTTCCACAGCCGCACATGGTCGCGACGATCGGCGCTCGTGCCGACCTCCTTCTCGAAGGCGAGATCCTCGACGCGCCCGTCATAATAGAGCGGGCTGACCGGCGCCTGCGGGTCCGGACGGTCCAGCAGCACCGAGCCGATGATGTCGACGCTCGACTTCAGCGTCACCGGGTCCGCCGCCGTCCAGCCTGCCGCGTACAGGGCGCGGATCACGTCCTCGCGGGCCCCGACCAGACCGACATCGATCGGGTCGCCGGGAATGCCCTGTTTGGTCTGCGTCACCATCGGCATGTGCCGGATGCCGGGCTGGCGCTCGTGATGCGTCCACAGCCGCGGCAGCAGGATATAGGCCAGCGCCGCCCAGACCAGCACGCCGAGCAGCGCCCAATGCCACACCCGCCGCGCGTCCTTCTTCAGCGCGACCATGGGTTCACTCGGCCGCGACGGACTTGTGACTGACCGGATCGTAATTGAGCACCGGCGCCAGCCAGCGCTCGGCCTCTTCCACGCTCATGCCCTTGCGCGCCGCATAATCCTCGACCTGGTCGCGCTCGATCCGGCCAACGCCGAAATAGGCGGCCTCGGGATGGGCAAAATACAGGCCCGACACCGCCGCGCCCGGCCACATGGCGAAGCTCTCCGTCAGTTCCACTCCAATGCGGGGCGTGACGTCGAGCAGGCTGAACAGGGTGGCCTTCTCCGTATGGTCGGGCTGGGCGGGATAGCCCGGCGCCGGGCGGATGCCGCGATAGGCCTCCTGGATGAGCCCGTCATTGCCCAGCGCCTCGTCCGGCGCATAGGCCCAGAACTCGCGGCGCACCCGCTCATGCATGCGCTCGGCGAAGGCCTCGGCGAGGCGGTCCGCCAGCGCCTTGAGGAGAATGGCGGAATAGTCGTCATAGGCCGCCTTGAAGGCCTCCGAGCGCTCGTGTTCGCCGAAGCCGGTGGAAACGCAGAAGCCGCCGACATAATCGGTCACGCCCGTCGTCGCCGGGGCGATGAAATCGGCCAGCGCGATATTGTGCCGGCCCTCGCGCTTGCCCATCTGCTGGCGCAGCGTGTGCAGCCGCGCCAGTTCCGCCGAGCGGGTCTCGTCGGCATAGAGCACGATATCGTCGCCGAACGTGTTGGCCGGCCAGATGCCGACCACCGCGCGGGCGGTAAGCCATTTTTCGGCGATGATGCGGTCCAGCATCCGGCGCGCATCGTCATAGAGGGCGCGCGCGGCGATGCCGACCTTCGGGTCGTCGAGGATGGCCGGGAAGTGGCCGGCCAGTTCCCAGGACTGGAAGAAGGGCGACCAGTCGATATAGGGCACCAGTTCGCCGAGATCGTAGCTCTCGAACACCCGCGTGCCGATGAAGCCCGGCACCGGCGGCTGGTAGGCGTCGAAGTCGAGGACGAGGCGGTTGGCGCGCGCATCCCCCAGCTTCACCCGCACCTTGTTGCGGTCGGACTTGGCATGCGCGTCGGCCAGCTTGGCATATTCGGCGCGCACATTGGCGACATAGTCGGCGCGCGAATTGTCGTTCAGCAGGGCCGAAACAACGCCCACCGCGCGGCTGGCATCGGTGACATAGACCGCCTGCCCGCGCACATATTGCGGGGCGATCTTCACCGCCGTGTGCACGCGCGAGGTCGTCGCCCCGCCGATCAGCAGCGGCAGGCTGAACCCCTCGCGCTCCATCTCGGAGGCGACATGCACCATCTCGTCGAGCGAAGGCGTGATGAGGCCGGACAGGCCGATAATGTCCACCTTCTCCGCCCGCGCGACCTCCAGGATCTTCGCGGTCGGCACCATGACGCCGAGGTCGATCACCTCGTAATTGTTGCACTGCAGCACGACGCCGACGATGTTCTTGCCGATGTCGTGCACGTCGCCCTTCACGGTCGCCATCAGCACCTTGCCGGCCGAGGAATCCTCGGTGATGCCGTTATCCAGCTTCTCCTGCTCCATGAAGGGCATGAGATAGGCCACCGCCTGCTTCATCACGCGGGCGGATTTCACCACTTGCGGCAGGAACATCTTGCCGGCGCCGAACAGGTCGCCGACCACGTTCATGCCGGCCATCAGCGGGCCTTCGATGACATGCAGCGGACGCGCGACGCCCTGGCGCGCCTCTTCGGTATCGACCTCGACGAAATCGGTGATGCCGTTGATCAGCGCATGCGCGATGCGCTTCTCCACCGCCCATGTGCGCCAGGTGAGGTCGGCCTCGCGCTTCTCCTTGCCCGGCCCGCCTTTGAAGTTCTCCGCCAACGCCAGCAGGCGCTCGGTCGCGTCGTCGCGGCGGTTGAGCACCACGTCCTCGCACGCCTCGCGCAGCGCCGGCTCGATCTCGGAATAGAGCGCGAGCTGGCCGGCATTGACGATGCCCATGTCCATGCCCGCCGCGATGGCGTGATACAGGAACACCGCGTGCATCGCCTCGCGCACCGGCTCATTGCCACGGAACGAGAAGGAGAGGTTCGACACGCCGCCCGAGATGTGGGCATGCGGCAATTGCTGGCGGATCGCCCGCACCGCCTCGATGAAGGCCACGCCATAGCCGGCGTGCTCCTCGATGCCGGTCGCCACCGCGAAGATATTGGGATCGAAGATGATGTCCTCGGGCGGGAAGCCCACCTCGTCGACGAGGATGCGGTAGGCCCGCGCGCAGATCTCGACCTTGCGCTCATAGGTGTCGGCCTGGCCCTGCTCGTCGAAGGCCATGACGACGACGGCCGCGCCATAGGCCCGCACCAGCCGGGCGTAATGACGGAAGGCGTCCTCGCCCTCCTTCATCGAGATCGAATTGACGATGCCCTTGCCCTGGATGCACTTCAGGCCCGCCTCGATGACGCTCCACTTGGAACTGTCGACCATGATCGGCACGCGGGCAATATCGGGCTCCGCCGCCAGCAGGTTGAGGAACGTGACCATCGCCTTTTCGGAATCGAGCAGGCCCTCGTCCATGTTGATGTCGATGACCTGCGCGCCGTTCTCCACCTGGTCGCGCGCCACGGCCAGCGCGGCGGTGTAGTCGCCATTGGTGATGAGCTTGCGGAAGCGCGCCGAGCCGGTGACGTTGGTGCGCTCGCCGACATTCACGAACGGAATGATCGACGTCAGTTCAAAGGGTTCGAGGCCGGACAGGCGCAGGCGCGGCTCGATTTCCGGCACCACGCGCGGGGCATGCGGCGCCACCGCCTGCGCCAGCGCGCGGATATGATCCGGCGTGGTGCCGCAGCAGCCGCCGACAATGTTGACGAGGCCCGAGGCGGCGAACTCGCCGACCAGCTTGGCCATCGCTTCCGGGCTCTCGTCATAGAGGCCGAATTCATTGGGCAGGCCGGCATTGGGATAGGCACAGACGAGCGTGTCGGCAATGCGCGACAATTCGTCGATATGCGCGCGCATCTCCTTGGCGCCGAGCGCGCAGTTCAGCCCGATGGAGAAGGGCTGGGCGTGGCGCAGCGAATTCCAGAACGCCGCCGGCGTCTGGCCGGACAGGGTGCGGCCGGACAGGTCGGTGATGGTGCCGGAGATCATCACCGGCAGGCGGATGCCGCGCGCCTCGAACAGACGCTCGATGGCGAAGACGGCGGCCTTGGCATTCAGCGTGTCGAAGATGGTCTCGATCAGCAGCAGGTCCGCCCCGCCGTCGATCAGCGCGCCGGCCTGCTCGCCATAGGCGGTGGCCAGCTCGTCGAAGGAGGTGGCGCGGTAGCCGGGATCGTTGACGTCGGGCGAGATCGAGGCGGTGCGGTTGGTCGGGCCGATGGCGCCGGCGACGAAACGGCGGCGGCCGTCCTTCTGCTCCGCCAGCCTGGCGGCTTCCTTGGCGAGCTTGGCGCCTTCGAAATTGATGTCGTAGACGAGGCTCTCCATGCCGTAATCGGCCATGGCGATGGTGGTGCCCGAAAACGTGTTGGTCTCGACGATATCCGCACCCGCCAGGAAATAGGCGAGATGGATGTCACGCACCGCCTCCGGCTTCGTCAGGTTGAGCAGGTCGTTATTGCCCTTGAGGTCGCGGTTCCAGCTCTTGAAGCGCTCGCCGCGATAGCCGGCCTCGTCCAGCTTCAATTGCTGGATCATCGTCCCCATGGCGCCGTCGAGCACGAGGATGCGCGACGAGGCGGCCTGATGCAGGGCTTCGAGGGTGTCGGCATTGGCTATCGTCTTGGACATTGAGCGGCTCCTACTCCCTCTCCCCGTGCGGGAGAGGGTTGGGGTGAGGGGCATCCGCGCGCAGGATTTCAAGAATCCGCGCCAGAACGCCCTCGATATTGTCGTTCACGTCGTTATTCCAGAAGCGGATGACGAGATAGCCACTGGCTTCGATCATCCGGCTCCGTTCTGCGTCCGTCTCGACGGAATGCTGGCCGCCGTCCAGTTCGATCACGAGCTTGGCGTCGGCGCAGAGGAAATCGACCGTAAAGCGATCAATCGGCTCCTGCCGCCGGAATTTCCAGCCATCGAGCTGCCGGTCGCGAAGGCGGGACCAGAGGAGCTTTTCGACGTCCGTCTGGTTCCGGCGCAGCTGGCGTGCTCGAAATACCCTGCCGTCCATCCCCCTCACCCGCCGCTTCGCGGCGACCTCTCCCCTCGGGGAGAGGTGAAGATGCCGCTCTCTCTGTCTTGTATCAGGCCTTCTCCGTCAGATGGACCTGCCCCCTCTCCCCGACGTGACGAGGGGTGGGGTGAGCGGTTTTCGACGCCCCGCCCCTACGCCGCCGCCTGCCCGTTGCCCTGCCCCGCCGCGACCTCCTGCGGCGGACGAATGCCCAGCAGGTGACACACGGCATAGACGAGGTCGGCGCGGTTGAGCGTGTAGAAGTGGAATTCGGTCACGCCGCGATCGACGAGATCGAACACCTGCTCGGCCGCCACGGCGGCGGCGATCAGCTTGCGGGTCTCGAGGTCGGCGTCGAGCCCCTCGAAACGCCCGCTCAGCCAGTCCGGCACATGGGTGCCGGTCTTTTCGGCGAAGTTGCGCGCCTGCTTGAAATTCGACACCGGCAGGATGCCCGGCACGATAGGCACATCGATGCCGCGCGCGCGCACCTTGTCGAGGTAGCGGAAATACAGGTCGTTGTCGAAGAAGCACTGGGTGATGGCGCGGGTCGCCCCGGCATCCACCTTGGCGGCGAGGATATCGAGATCGGTGTCGAACGAGGCACTCTCGGGATGCCTCTCCGGATAGGCCGAGACCGACACCTCGAAATTGGCGATGCGACGAATGCCGGCGACCAGTTCGGCGGTCGTCCGGTAGCCCTGCGGGTGCGGCTCATAGGCCTGGCCGACGCCGCCCGGCGGATCGCCGCGCAGCGCCACGATATGGCGCACGCCGGCATCCCAATAGCCGCGCACCACGTCGTCCACCTCGCCCCTGGCGGCGGAAACGCAGGTCAGGTGCGCCGCCGGGGCGAGCCGGGTCTCCTTGACGATGCGCTCGACCGTGGCGTGGGTGCGCTCGCGCGTCGAGCCGCCGGCGCCATAGGTCACCGAGACGAATTTCGGCGCCAGCGGCGCGAGGCGGGTGATGGAGGCCCACAGCGTCGCGTCCATCTCCGGCGTCTTCGGCGGGAAGAACTCGAAGGAGACGGAGATCGGCCGCCCCCCGCTGCGCCGGCTGCGACGCTCGACTTCGGACGACATCAGGCGACCTCCTTCTTATCGGGTGGGGCTTGCTTGCCCTGCGGGGCATCGGCGAGCGCGATGCGCGGATCGCGCGCCAGCCAGAGCGAGACGGTGAGCCTGCCTTCGCCCGGTTTTCCACTATTTTCGGGCGACAGCAGGCGATGGGACTGCGGCACGAGGCCGGCCTGGGTGAGCCAGCTCTCCATGATCTCCGGCGCAAAGCCGAGACGGCGATGGGCGTGCTGCTCGCGCAGGAATTCGAGGTCGTGCGGGTCGAAATCGACCACCAGCAGGCGCCCGCCGGGGCGCAGCACGCGGGCCGCCTCCCTCAAGGCGCGCGGCGCGTCCTCCAGGAAGTGCAGCACCTGATGCACGATCACCACGTCGAAGGCATCGCGCGGCAGAGCGAGATTATAGATGTCGCCCTGCCGGACGGTGGCGTTGCGCACGCCGGCGCGCTCCAGATTGGCGCGGGCGACGGCGAGCATGTCGGCCGAGAGATCGATGCCGAGGCCCCGCTCCATCTCGTCGGCGAACAGTTCGAGAATGCGCCCGGTGCCGGTGCCGAGATCGAGCAGGCTGCCGATCCGCGCGCCGGAGAGGATCGATCGGATCGCCGATTCCACTTCCGTCTCGGGCGCATGCAGGCGGCGTATGGCGTCCCATTCATGGGCATGGGCGCGAAAATATTCCTGCGCATGGGCGGCGCGGGCGGCGCGGACCGCCTCCAGCCGCTCGCGGTCGCGCAGCAGCACCTCGTCGTCCGGTGCCATCAGCTCGATCAGCGCGTCGGTGAGCGCGGCGGCGGGCGCCTCGGTGGCGCGGCGGTAGAACACCCAGCTCGCCTCGCGAAAACGCTCGACCAGACCGGCTTCGGCCAGCAGCTTGAGGTGGCGCGAGATTCGCGGCTGCGACTGGCCCAGAATCTCGGTAAGCTCGGAGACGGTCAGTTCACCCTCGCCGATCAGCGCCAGGAGGCGCAGGCGCGTGTCCTCGCCGGCGGCCTTGAGGCCGTCGAGCAGGGGCGCGAAATTGAGCGAGGAACCGGACACGTTGCCTCCGAAAAAGATATAAAGATATGTTTATGTCTTATTTCGTCGATGCGCAAGAGGCGCGCGACCTCGAAGAGGCGCGCGACCTTTCCGGAAGGAGCGGGACATGAGCCACGAGACACGCGGGCACCTGCCGCGGGCGGACGAAGACCAGGCGGGCGAAGACCAGGCGGGCGAAGACCAGGCGGGCGAAGACCAGGCGGGCGAAGACCAGGCGCAGGAGCGCGCGGCACAGCAAGGGGCGGCGCCCGAGTTCGGCATCCGGCCCGGCGAAGTGGCGATCGACCTGCCGCCCAGCGCCGATGCCGGGGTGTATTTCATCGGCCGCATCCGCACGCCGTGGAAGAACCGTGCCGACTGCCCGAAGAACGGGCGCGAGTCGCAGGTGGTCTGCACGGTGGAGATCGCTCCGGCCTTTCGCCCCGCGCTCGAGGGGCTGGAAGGCACCACGCATCTGTGGCTGCTCTATTTCATGGACCGCGCGCCGCGAAACCTCGTCGTGCAGGTGCCCCGGCACTATGGGCGCGGCCGCGGCACCTTCGCGCTGCGCAGCCCCGCGCGGCCGAATCCGATCGCGCTGAGCGCGGTGCAACTGCTGGGCATCGAGGACGGCACGCTGTCGGTGATCGGGCTGGATTGCCTCGACGGCACGCCGCTGATCGACATCAAACCCTATTTCGCCTCCACGGACTGCTTCCCCGAGGCGGTCGTGGGCTGGCATCGCGAACGCGGGCGGGAATGCTAGGCGGAAAGATCCGTCGGGGTCGTTGGAAAGAGTCTGCTAACCAAGATGTGGCATCAATGCATCGGGGATGCGTTATGCGCATGGCTCGGGGTCAAAGGGCCGTTCCAGGCTCTGGTCTGGTCTTGAACCTGCCTTGATCGTGCGTCATTTCCTCACGGCAACGTATGAAGATACATTCCGGCAGATCCAGTTAAGGCATGATGATGGTCGCTCGCCTTGGTTTCGTTCCCGCTGTCGCCTTTACCGTCCTGGCATCGGTGGGCAGCGCCGCAGCGCAATACAATTCAGCAGCCCCGCAGGCTGGTTCGGCCTATGAAGCCGCGACGGGCAATCCGGTGAACGAGGACGTGCAGGTTCCGGCCGCGTACGACCCCTATGCCGGCACGAACGCGGCGGTCGCCCCGCAGGCGGCGCCCGGCACGCCCGCGCCCTATTACGCCCAGCCGGCTGCCGGTGTCGCTGCGCAGCCGCCCGGTGCCGTCCCCGGCGCGCCGGCCGATGCCCGCTATGCGAGCCCGGCGAGCCAGCCGGCCGGCTATCCGCCGGGCGCCTATTCCGGCCAGCAGCCGGTCGGCGCGCCTTCTCCCTATGGCGCCACCGCGGCCGCGGCTCCCGTCAACAGCGCACCGCCGGCCTATGGCCAGTCGGCCGCGGCGCCGGCGCCGCGTCAGGACCTGAACAACAATTATGGCGCCAACGGCTCCAGCGTGGCCATGCTGCCGGCGGAAGACCAGCCGGAGGAGGGCCCGGCGAAGGAACTGCCGGCCAACCTCAAGCGTCAGGTGGTGGACTACCCGACCACCCAGGCTCCCGGCACCATCGTCATCGATACGTCCAACACCTATCTCTATCTGGTGATGGGCGGCGGCAAGGCCGAGCGCTACGGCATCGGCGTCGGCCGCGACGGTTTCACCTGGGCCGGCACCGAAAAGATCTCCCGCAAGGCCGAATGGGCCGACTGGCGCCCGCCGGCGGAAATGATCGAACGCCAGCCCTATCTGCCGCGCTTCATGGCCGGCGGCCCGGGCAACCCCCTCGGCGCGCGCACCATGTATCTCGGCGGCACCATCTACCGCATCCACGGCACGAACCAGCCTTCCACCATCGGCCAGTTCATGTCCTCGGGCTGCATCCGCATGCTGAACGAGGATGTCGAGGCGCTGTACGAGAAGGTGAAGGTCGGCACCAAGGTGGTGGTCCTGCCGGGCAGTTCGCCCAAGACCGCCGCCGCCGATGGCTCCATGGCGCCGATGCCGGTCAGCGCGTCCGTCAGCGCCTCGAACGGCCTCGCCGTTCACTGATCCCTCGGGGCTCTTCTCTGGGGCCCTCGTCGATCGGGGATCTTGTCGATCGGGCGGAATCACCTGATCGACAAGAAAATCGTTTCGATTCAACAGGCTAGGGTGTTTTCGATTCGGAAGACGATCTAGCGCGTCCATGGCCGCTGCGCCGGAACGCGTAGCTCGATCTCGGTGCCGGCGGCGAGTTCGCCGGCACGTTCGACCCAGGCCACCAGCCCGCGCAGCCCTTTTGCCCGCTGTACGAAGGCAAGGTCCAGCCCCGCGCTGCCGGGATGGAAGGCCGCGACAGCCGCCCCGGCGTGCCGGCAGGGCGCGTTCTCCCCCTCCACCGCAAGCGTTGCTCCGCCCGCCGCGAAAAGTCGCGTGCCCGGTGGCAGCTGGGTGAGGTGCGCGATCCCCTCGATCACCAGATTGGCGCCCAGCCATTCCGGCTGCACGTCGGCGATGCCGAGGCGGCGGGCGATCTCCGCGAGTTCGTCCATGGCGACGATGGAAACCTGCCGCGAATTGCGAATCGGCGTGCCGCGCGGAAACCACGGCACGCGCGAATCAGCCGGGCGGGCCATGCCGCTATGCCGATCCCCCGGCACACCCTCCAGCGTCACCCCGAGCGACCCCACCTCGCGGGTGGCGAATCCCGCACCATCGGCGATCAGCGTGCGGGCAAGCCGCGCGGTGAAGCGCTGGGCGGGAACCACCGTGGGGCCAAACAGATCGCCATTTTCATTCATGCACCGGTTTCCTCGCGACATCTCTGGCGGATCGGGCAAATGCGACTGCGCGCGTCACCCGACGGCGCTAAAGTACCATGCTCCACGGACGCAGGCAGGAACCCCAGCGGGGTATGAGCGTTGTGCTTTGCCGGCCTGGCGCCCGTCAGATCGAGGTCGAACCGATGTCCACTCCCAGCGATTCCCTTCCCCACTCCCCGGCCGGCTCGCTCGCGGGCCATCTGAAGGAATTGCGGGCCAAATGGGGGTGGTTCGTCGCCCTCGGCATCGTGATGATCCTCGCCGGTCTGATCGCCCTCGGCAGTTCCTACACGCTGGTGATCGGCACCCTGATCTCGGTCTACTACATCGGCGCGATGATGATCGTGGGCGGCGTCGCGCAGATCTTCCATGCGTTCGGCATGAAGGGTTGGGGCGGCTTCTTCTTCTGGCTGCTGGACGGCATCCTCTACCTCGCCGCGGGCGTGCTGGCCTTCACCCAGCCGGACCTCGCCGCCACGGTGCTGACCCTGCTGCTCGGCATCGCGCTGATCATTGGCGGTCTCTTCCGGGCGATCGCCGCCTTCCAGATGCGCCCTGCGCCGGGCTGGGGCTGGATCCTGTTTTCGGCCATCATCGCCATCATCCTCGGCGTCGAGATCACCGTGCAATGGCCGATCAATTCGCTGTGGATCCTCGGCCTGTTCCTCGGCATCGACCTTCTTTTCAACGGCTTCACGGTGCTCATGTTCGGCCTTGGACTGAAAAAATGAGCGAGGCGACGTGAGGCAGAGCGCCTTGGCCCGATCGATCGGCCGCGATGAGCCGGCTGGCTCTCCCCAGGCGGAGGTGCCGCCGGCTCCTTCGGCGGATCGGGCCGGCAAGCCGCCTGCCTCCGGCCGGGATCTGCGGCTCGATCTGTTTCGCGGTCTGGCGCTGTGGTTCATCTTCCTCAACCACATCCCCAACAATGTCGCGAACTGGATCACCAACCGCAATTTCGGCTTCTCCGACGCCACGGAGATCTTCGTCTTCATCTCCGGCTATACCGGCGCGATGGTGTATGGCCGGCAGATGGCGGCCGATGGGATGATCGTCACGTCCGCCCGCATCCTGCGGCGGGCGTGGCAGCTCTACATCGCCTTCATCTTTCTGTTCGTCATCTACCTCGCCGAAATCTCCTATGTCGTCGGCAGCTTCTCCAACCCGCTCTACGTGGAGGAGATGGGGGCGCTGCAATTCCTCTCCGAGCCCGACGTCGCGCTGGTTCAGGCGCTGCTGCTGAAATTCCGCCCGGCCAACATGGATGTGCTGCCGCTCTATATCGTGTTGCTCGCGACCTTCCCGCCCGTGCTCTGGGCGCTGCGCCGCAAGCCCGATCTCACGCTCGCGGCCTCCGCGCTGATGTGGCTGGTGGCGACCAGCACGGGCTGGAACCTGCCCGCCTATCCCGACGACCGGACGTGGTTCTTCAATCCCTTCGCCTGGCAGTTGCTGTTCGTGTTCGGCGGCTGGTGCGGGCTGGGCGGCAGCGACCGGTTGTCGCGGGTGGTCCAGTCGCCGGCCGTGGTGGCCGCCTGCCTCGCCTATCTCCTCGTCTCGCTGCTGGTGGTGATCAGCTGGTGGTGGCCGCCGCTGGAAGGGCTGGTACCGCCGGCCATCGGCGACCTCATCTATCCCATCAGCAAGACCGACCTGTCGCCGCTGCGGCTGATCCATTTCCTGGCACTGGCCATCGTCGTGGTGCGCGCCGTGCCGGTGGACCTGCCGGTGCTCCGCTCGCCGCTGCTGGCGCCGATGATCCTCTGCGGGCAGAACTCGCTGCAGGTGTTCTGCCTCGGGGTGTTTCTTTCTTTTGCCGCACATTTCGTGCTGAATGAGATTTCGGGCACGCTTCTCATGCAGCTTGCGCTGAGCATGGCCGGCATCGTCCTGATGGTGGGTCTCTCTGCCTTGCTGTCGTGGTATGGTCGCGTCGAGCGCGAGATTGCCGCGCGCAAACATGGCTGATCGACGCGGTTCGCTGTGAAAAATTGGGTCTTGAGTTTTGTCGTTTCGGCTCTCGTCTTGGCGAGCGGGTTTTCCGCTCGGGCCGAGAGCGCTTCCGTATGCGCCGCCCCCTCCGAACTGACGCGCGCCGTCTTCACGCTGCCGCGGCTGGCAAAGTCGCTGGCCGCGAAGAAGCCGACCCCCGTTCTGGTGCTCAACAGTTCGTCGCTTGCCAAGAAGAGCGCGCTGAAGGCCGGGACGGACAAGGACGCGCCGCGCGCCTTCCCGAGCTTTCTGGAAGAGACGCTGCGGGCCCGCTATCCCGATGGCGGGGTGGTGGTGACAACCCATAACGAGCCGCGCGCCACGGCGGAGGCGATCCTTGCCGACCTGCCCGGCGTGCTGGCGCAGGCCCGGCCGGCTCTGGTCATCTGGCAGACCGGCACCTATGACGCCATCCTCGGCGCCGATACCTCGGCCTTCTCGGACGCGGTGAATACCGGCATCGGCCACATCCACGAATCCGGCGCCGACGCGATCGTGATGAGCCCGCAATTCAGCCCGCGCACCGCCATCGCCATCGATGTCGCGCCCTATGCCAACGCCCTCGCCTGGGCCGCACGCTCCAGCGGCATCCCGTTCTTCGACCGCTACGACATCATGCAGTTCTGGGCGAGCGAAGGCATTTTCGATTTCGACACCGCCCGCCCCTCCCCGTCACAATTCGAGGACGTGCATCGCTGCATCGGCCGGCTTCTGGTCGGCATGATCGTGGATGGCGTCGAGACACGCGCCTTGGGTTCACGCTGACATGCGCCTTCTTCCCCTCGCTCTCGCCGCGACGCTCGCGCTTGCGCCGCTGGCTCCCCGGCCTGCCGCCGCCCAAAGTTCATCCGCCTCCGCCGCACCCATCCCGCAGGCGGCGCAGTCGATCCTGCCGCCCACTTGCCCGGCAGCCAAGGCCTCCACCCGCCTGAGCGCGCCCCTCGCCCGCACGGCGGCGCGGCTGCGCGCGGGACAGCCGATCACCATTGTTGCCATCGGCTCCTCCTCCACCGCCGGCGCGGGCGCCACCTCGGCGTCGGCGAGCTATCCGAGCCGGCTGCAGGCGGCTTTGCGCGAGCGTTTCCCCGGCGCCGACATCACGGTGCTCAACCGCGGCGTCAACGGACAGGACGCCCCGGAAATGCTGGCGCGCTTCGACGCCGACGTGGCGGCGGCCAAGCCCACTCTGGTGATCTGGCAGGCCGGCGTGAACGCGCTGTTCCGCGCCGACGGCCTCGCCACCGCCGGACCGGAACTTCGTCAGGCGATCACGCGCATCCGCGCGCTCGACGCGGATCTGGTGCTGGTCGACCCGCAATATTCGCCGCGCGTCATCGCCGATGCCGATACCGGCGCGATGATCCGGCTGATCGACGCCGTGGCCAGCGAGGAGGGCGTCGACGTCTATCACCGCTACGCGCTGATGCGCGACTGGCACGAAGCCGGCCGCATGCCGTTCGAGTCCTTCCTCGCCAAGGACAGCTTCCACATGAACGACTGGGGCTATGACTGCTTCGCGCGCGACCTCGGTCGGTCGATGGCGGCCAATATCGACGCCCAGCAGCGCGCGGCCGACCTCACGCCGTCCGCCTCCCGATCGTCCGCCAAACCGTCCGCCTTCCCCGCGAAGAACCCGTCCGCGCCCGTCTCCGCCACGCCTTGAGAGTCACGCCCTGAGGCGCGCCGGCGACGGAGCGCGGAGGGGCGGGAGCGGCGCTGCGCCCTTTGTCATGTTGCGCGTCGCCAGCCAATGCGTTCACAACGGTCCGGCTCTCTCAACGACGGGCTGTGGGCTGATGCTGGATCCGGCTTCCAAGGCGCGCGAGCGCTCGATGCTGCTGGGCGCGATCTCCGATTTCGCGCTCGGCCTGCTCTTCCTCGCCGCGGCGCTGTGGGCGAACTCGCTCATGATGATGGCGGAGGTGATCCGTGGCTACATCCTGCTGGCGCTGGAACTCGTGCTGCTCGTGCTGCTGCGGCGCATCCAGCGTGGCGCGTTCCATGATTTCGACTATGGCGCGGGCAAGCTGGAGCAGTTTGCCAATGCCGGGCTCGGCACGGCGATGGGGCTTGCCGGCGCCTCGGTGGCGGTGGCGGCGAGCTATCGCTGGTGGCATCCGCCCGAGCAGGTGGAACTCGGCCTGATCGCCGCGGTGGTCCTCAGCCTCGTCAACCTCGCGCAGAACGGGCTCGTGCTGCGCGCGCTGTGGAGGGCGGGAAGCGACGGCTCCTCCGTCATCATCACCGGGCAGGTACGCACCCGGCTGGCCAAGCTGATCTCGTCCGGCATCGTGCTTCTGGCGCTGCTGGCCAACGCGCTGTTCGCCGGCTCTCCCATCGGCCTGTTCGCGGAAGTTGCGGGCTCGGTCTTCGTGGCCGTGGTGATGGTGCAGCTCGCGGTTTCCATGTGGAAGCAGGCCCTGCCCTCGCTGCTCGACCGCGCGCTGGAAGAACGCCAGCAGGTGCAGATCAACCGCGCGCTCATCGCCCAGTTCGATGCCTATGACAGCCTCGGCGCGGTGCGCTCGCGCCTGTCCGGCAACACGGCCTATGTCGAGATCGAGCTCGGCTTCCTGCCGGAGCGGACCATGGCCGACATCCAGGCCGCCATGGACCGTATCACCACCGAGCTCGCCACCCTACTGCCGGGCGCCAGCGTCACCGTGATCCCGCGACTGAGCGCGCCGGCGCATGCGGGGCCGGGCGCGAACGCGCGGCGCGAGGACTGAGGCGCCGCCGCCGGAACGGCCGCGCGGATCTCAGTCGTCCTTGTCGGAAAAGGCGCCGCCGAAGCGCTTCATCACCGCCTCGCGGGCGGCGATCACCCGGCGCTCGTAATCCTCGGCCATCGGCTCGGTAAGCACGCTCTCCAGCCCGGCGAGCAGCGCCCAGAGGGCGGGAATCTCCGCCTCGTCCTCGATGAAATCCGTCAGCGCCTCGCCATCCGCGTCGTCCACGGTGCGCGAGAGAAACTCGAACAGCACCACCGCGACGGAGCGGTCGATGACCAGGGTGATTTCGTCGTCATTCGCCGGCTGGGCCATGCCTGATCCTCGCTGTTGAGCCGCCTCCATCCTATCGATCCATGACGCGCCGATTACAAGCGCCGGCCATCCCGCCCGGCAGCGCGGGCGGACGCTTGCTTTCCCGCGCGCGGCGTGCTGACCCTCAGGACCAGCAGGGAGGGACGACATGTCGGCAGCTGACGAACTCAGGACGGTGCGGGACTTCGTGCGCTACGCCGTGAGCCGTTTCAACGCGGCGCAGCTCGAATTCGGTCACGGCACGACCAGCGCGCTCGACGAGGCCGCCTTCATCGTGCTGGAGGCGCTGCAGCTGCCGGTGGACGACCTCTCCCCCTGGCTCGACGCCCGGCTGACCAGCGGCGAGCGGGTTCGGCTCGCCGAACTGATCGAGCGGCGCTGCCTCACGCGCGAGCCGGCCGCCTACCTGCTGGGCCGCACCTATATTCGCGGCGTGCCGTTCCGCAGCGATTCGCGCGCCATCGTGCCGCGCTCCTTCATCGGCGAATTGATGGCCGGCGACCTGTTCAGCGGTCAGGGCTTCTCGCTCATCGAGGATCCCGCCTCGGTCGGCCGGGCGCTGGACCTGTGCACCGGCTCGGGCTGCCTTGCCGTGCTGGCGGCGATGATGTTTCCCAACGCGCAGGTCGACGCGGTCGACATCTCGTCCGACGCGCTCGCGCTGGCATCCGAAAATGTCCATGAGCACAATCTCGACGACCGGGTGAACCTGATCCAGGGCGACCTGTTCGAGCCGCTCAAGGGCCGTCTCTACGACCTCATCATCACCAACCCGCCCTATGTCGACGCCGAAGCCATGGCACGCCTGCCGGCCGAATACCGCCACGAGCCGGCACTGGCCTTCGACGGCGGGCCGGACGGGCTCGCCATCGTGCGCCGCATCCTGGCGCAGGCCCCCGCCCAATTGACCGCGCGCGGCGGCATCATTTGCGAGATCGGCACCGGCAAGGACCTGCTGGAATTCGAATATCCCGAACTGCCCTTCCTGTGGCTCGACACCGAGGACAGTGAGGGCGAGGTGTTCTGGCTCTCCGCCCGCGACCTCGGCGCCGGCAAGGACCTGCGCGTGATCAGCCGCATGCCGCGGTGAGCGCGAGGCGGGCGTGGACAGGGGCCCGCCGCGCCGGATTGCCGCCATGGCTGGATGCTGGATTGCCGGCCTGTTGCGTTGCCGCCTCAACCCGCCGGGAGCCTGTGACCATGCTTGCGCGAATAGCCGCCTTTCTCGCCCTCAGCCTCGCCCCCGTCACCGCGCAGGCGGAAACGCTCTGCGCGGCTTTCGCCGACGCGGCCACCGGCAAGGTGATCCGACAGGACGGCAAGGGCTGCGCCGACCGGGTCACCCCGGCCTCCACCTTCAAGATCGCGATAGCCCTGATGGGCTATGATTCCGGGATTCTGATCGACGCCACGCATCCGAGCTGGCCGTTCAAGCCCGGCTATGCCGCCTGGCGCGAACAGTGGAAGACCGATACCGATCCGACCTACTGGATGAAGGAATCCGTGGTCTGGTACTCGCAGCAGATCACCACCACGCTCGGGAAAGACCGCTTCCGCCGCTATGTCGACAGCTTCGATTATGGCAATCGGGACCTTTCCGGTGACAAGGGCAAGAATGACGGGCTGACCCAAGCCTGGCTCAGTTCCTCGCTTGCCATCGCGCCGCTGGAACAGCTGTCGTTTCTCGGGCGGATGCTGAACGGACAGCTTCCGGTTTCCGCCCACGCCGTGGCGATGACGGGCGCCATCACCCTTGTCGGCACGACCGCCAATGGCTGGCAGGTGCACGGCAAGACCGGCATGGGCTTCGCGCGCGACAAATCCGACAGGCCCGTGCGTGACCGGCCCTATGGCTGGTTCGTCGGATGGGCGACCAAGGGCACGCGAACCATCGTCTTCGCCCGGCTCGATCGCGATGCAACGCGGCAGGATACACCAACCAGCTGGCGGGCCCGCGACGCGATGCTCGCCGCGCTGCCGGCGGTACTCGACACGTTGAACTGAGGCGGAAAGCCCCTCACCCGCCGCGCCTCATGTGCTCCAGCACCTGCGCGTCCGGCCAGCAATCCAGGGGAAGGCCGTTGGCCTTCTGGTAGGCGCCCAGCGCGGCGCGGGTCTTCATGCCCGCCTTGCCGTCGATCTTCTCGGCATAGAAGCCCTTGCGGGTGAGCACCTGCTGCATGAATTCGAGGTCGCGCGTCTTCACCAGCGCGATATCGGACCAGCCGCGCGCGAAGGGGCGGTCGTCCTCGATGCGGTCGGCGAGGTGGCCGACATAGAGCACGTAGAGATCGGCGAAGTTATAGTCCTTCAGCACGAAATAATTGGCCGGGGTCAGGAAGGCCGGGCCATAGGGGCCGGCCGGCAGGATGATCGACGCCTCGTCCTTCATCGCCGCCGGCGGCACGCGGCGACCATCGGCGATTCTCACGCCGCGCTTCAGCCAGTCGGCGATGGAAAGCGTCACGCCGGGCTCGGCCCGAGTGCAATCGAACCCAACCGGTACGATGACTTCATAGGCCCAGCGCCGGCCCGGCTGCCAGCCCGCCTCGCGCAGCAGGCTGGCCGTGGCGGCCAGCGCCTCCGGCACCGAGGTCCAGATATTGGCCGTGCCGTCGCCATCGAGATCGACGCCATATTTCAGATAGCCGGTGGGCATGAACTGGGTGAGGCCGAGCGCGCCGGCCCAGGAACTCTTCATCTGCGCGCGGGTGACATGGCCCTCGTCGAGGATCTTCAGCGCGGCGAGGAATTCGGCCTCGAACGTCTCCTTGCGGCGGCCGACATAGGCCTGCGTCGCCAGCACGCGCAGCGCGTCATAATTCAGCTTGGCGCCGCCATAGGAGGTTTCGCGCGCCCAGATGGCGAGCAGGATGGAGGGCGGCACGCCGAACTGCCGCTCGATGGCGGCGAGTTCGCCGCGATACTGCCCGGCCAGCTTGCGCCCGCGCGCGGCATAGCTGCCGATCGCCTTGTCGGAGAGGTAGGCGGCTGGCGTCTGCACGAACTCCGCCTGCACGCCGGGCTTCTGCGGCTTGCCGGGAATGGCCAGTTCCGGCAACGCATAATCCGGTTCCAGCCCCCGCGTTTCGCGATCGAACGTGGCGCGGGAAATGCCCATGGCCTGCGCCGCCGGCCATTGCGCCGCCAGCCAGCGATCGAAGCCCGCATCGGCATGGGCGGGCGCGCCTGCACCGAACAGGGCCAGGGCGAGAGGGATCAGGGCGACGAGAAACGGAAGCCGGAAGCGCATGTATCCGACATAGCCGAAACGCGCCGCACCGTGAACCGCAGCCGGCTCCGCTGCGCAAGAGTTGACCGCCCTGCCCGGTAGCTGTCTCGACCCGCAGCTTCGGCGCGAAACGCCCTACCGCACCGCGACGATGAAGAGGCGCGGAAAGCGCAGCAGGACCCGGCCGTCGACGCGCGCGGGATAGGCCTGGGCGAGCCGGGCGGTGTAGTCGGCGAGGTAGGCGGCTCGCTCCCCCTCGTCCAGCGGCGCGAGGTAGCGGCGCAGGGCCGTCGAGGCAAACCATTCGGCGATGGCGGCCGGCCCATCCAGCACATGGTTGTAACAGGTGTGCCAGATGTCGACGCGGCGGGCGAGCGGCCTGAGCCGGTCGTAGTAGGCCCCCACCGGAGGCAGCACGTCACGACCGCCATCGGCATTTTTTGCCGCCCACGGTCCCCGCGCGGCGGTCTCCGCCATCAGCATATGTGACGGCTCGGTGACATTGTCCGGCATCTGCACGGCCAGCGCGCCGCCCTCGGGAAGAGCCCCGAGAAGGCGCTCCAGCACGGCGGGATGGTCCGGCACCCACTGGAACACGGCATTGCCGAAGAGCAGATCCGTGCCCGGTGCCGGGTTCCATGTCGCGACATCAGCGACCTCGAAGCGGGCGCCCGGCAGGTTTTCCGACGCCTGCGCCACCATGGCGGGCGAGGAATCGAGACCGAGAATCTCCGCCTCCGGCCAGCGCTCCGCCAGCAACTCCGTGGAATTGCCCGGCCCGCAGCCGATATCGACGACATGGCGCGCCGTCTCAAGCGGCACCTGCGCCAGCAGATCGCGCGCCGCGCGGGTGCGCTCGTCACCGAACTTCAGGTAGAGACGGGGATTCCAGTCTTCCGATGTCGTGTGCACGGCGCCCCCTGCCCTCAGCGCGTGAGCTTCTTGTGCTTCATCCGGTGCGGGACGATCTCGTCGACGCCGAGGCGGCGCTTCTTGTCTTCCTCGTAATCGTGGAAGTTGCCCTCGAACCACTCGACATGACCGTCGCCCTCGAAGGCCAGCATGTGGGTGGCGATACGGTCGAGGAAGAAGCGGTCATGCGAGATGATGACCGCGCAGCCGGCGAAGTCTTCCAGCGCCTCTTCCAGCGCACGCAGCGTCTCGACGTCGAGATCGTTGGTCGGCTCGTCTAGGAGCAAGACATTCGCCCCTTGCTGCAAAATCCGGGCGAGATGCACGCGGTTGCGCTCGCCGCCCGAGAGCATGCCGACCTTCTTCTGCTGGTCGCCGCCCTTGAAGTTGAAGGCGCCGCAATAGGCGCGCGAATTGATCTCGCGCTTGCCGAGATAGAGGATCTCGTTGCCGCCGGAGATTTCCTCCCACACGGTCTTCTTGTCGTCCAGCGCATCACGGTTCTGGTCGACATAGCCGAGCTGCACGCTGTCGCCGATGGCGATGGTGCCGGCATCGGGCTTCTCCAGCCCGTTGATCATGCGGAACAGCGTGGTCTTGCCCGCGCCGTTCGGCCCGATGACGCCGACAATGCCGCCCGGCGGCAGCTTGAAGGACAGGTTGTCGATCAACAGCTTGTCGCCGAACGACTTGGACAGGCCGTCAAAGGCGATGACGTTGTTGCCGAGCCGCTCCGACACCGGAATGACGATCTGCGCGGTGGTCGGCCCCTTCTCGGAGGCCTTCTTCACGAGGTCGTCGTAGCGCTGGATACGCGCCTTGTTCTTGGCCTGACGGGCCTTCGGGGAGGCCCCCATCCACTCCGCCTCGGAGGCGATCGCGCGCTGGCGGGCCTCGTCCTCGCGGTTCTCCTGCTGCATGCGCTTGGTCTTCTGCGTCAGCCAGGAGGAGTAGTTGCCCTCATAGGGGATGCCGCGGCCGCGATCGAGTTCGAGGATCCAGCCGGTCACGTTGTCGAGGAAGTAGCGGTCATGGGTGACGATGAGGATCGCGCCCGGATAATTGCGCAGATGGCCTTCGAGCCAGTTGGTGGTCTCGGCGTCGAGATGGTTGGTCGGTTCGTCGAGCAGCAGAAGTTCCGGCTGCGAGAGCAGCAGCTGGCACAGCGCGACGCGGCGGCGCTCGCCGCCCGAAAGCCGGGCGACGTCCGACCCCTCCTCGGGGCAGCCGAGCGCATCCATCGCCTGATCGATCTTGCTGTCGAGGTCCCACAGGCCCTGCGCCTCGATCTCGTCCTGGAGCGCGGTCATCTCGTCCGCGGTCTCGTCGGAATAGTTCATGGCGAGTTCGTTGTAGCGCTCGAGAATCCCCTTCTGCTTGGCGACGCCAAGCATGACGTTCTCGCGCACCGAGAGGGTGGGATCGAGCAGCGGCTCCTGCGGCAGATAGCCGACGCGCGCGCCTTCCGCGACCCAGGCCTCGCCGGAATAATCCGTGTCGATGCCGGCCATGATCTTCAGCAGCGTCGACTTGCCCGAGCCGTTGGGGCCGAGAATGCCGATCTTGGCCGTCGGGTAGAAGGAGAGATGCACGTTGTCGAGCACCTTCTTGCCACCCGGATAGGCCTTGGACATTCCATGCATGTGGTAGACGTACTGATAGGAAGCCATGTGCCAGATCCTGAAGGAGCGCGTCGTCCGGGCGTTCGCGGCCGTGCCGACGAACCCTCGATGCCGATGAAAAGGATTGCGCGCTATGTAAACCGCGCGCCCGCGAGCGGCAAGAGTAGAGCGGCCGCGCGAGCGTGCGGGCGTGGCGTGTCACGATATCCAGAAACCTCTCGCACCCGCCGATGCGCCCTTGCGCAGCCCGCCGAGAGAAAAAACCGCGCGGTAATGGAACGCCGGCGGCTCTTGCGGGTTATCCGGGGCGGACGACGGGTGTCGTGTTTCCGGTGCCCGGATCCGCCTCCAGCGCCACACCCGCACCGGCGGGAGAAGTGACGGAAACAGGACACGGCATGCAACCTCTTCCACGCGCCGACTGGGCACTCTTCCTCGATATTGACGGTACCCTGATCGAGCACGCGGACCATCCGGAAGGAATCACCATCCCCGCGGACCTTCCGGATCTCCTCACGCGGCTGCAGCGGGTCTTGAATGGCGCGGTGGCGCTGGTGTCCGGGCGGACCATCGACTGGATGGACCAGCGCTTCGCGCCCGTGCGCCTGTCCGCCTCCGGCCAGCACGGTGCCGAAATCCGCCTCGCGCCCGATGCCCCGGCCGTGCCCATTCCGATCCCGAAATGGCGCCGCCCGCTGGAGGAGGCGCTCACGCGTGAAATGCAGCCATGGCCGGGCGTGTTCATCGAGCACAAGCCGCTGTCGCTGGCCGTGCATTTCCGTGCGGTGCCGCATTATGGCGACGCGATCATGGCGCGGGTCATCGAACTCGGGCGCGGGCTGGACGGCAGTGTCGAGTTCCTCAAGGGCCGTTTCGTGATCGAAGTGCGCCAGGGCGGCCACCACAAGGGCACGGCGGTCGACAGCTTCATGAACAGCACCCTGTTCGCCGGACGCCAGCCGGTCTTCCTCGGCGACGATGTGACCGACGAGGATGGCTTCCGTGCCGTGCGCGCCATGGGCGGGCTGGCGGTCGCCATCGGGCCGCGGGCGACCCGGCAGGCCGATTTCCACCTGGATACGCCGGCCGAGGTGCGTCGCTGGCTCGCCAACATTCCCCCCGCGCTGGAGCGCCTCGCCTCGTGAGCAGCAACCTCAATCTCGCCACCATCGGCAATGGAACCATCGCCGCGATGGTCGATCCGCGCGGTCGGATCAACTGGTGCTGCTGGCCGCGCATCGACGGCGACCCGATCTTCTCCGCGCTGCTGGGCGGCGAGGAGCCGGAGGCCGGCTTCTTCGACGTCGTGCTCGACGGCCAGGTGAAGGCCTCGCGCCGCTACCAGGCCAACACCGCCATCATCGAGACGATTCTCGAAAATGCGGACGGCGCCCGGCTGCGCATCACCGACTTCGCGCCGCGCTTCAAGCTCTATGACCGCATCTACCGGCCCGCCATGCTGGTGCGGCGGATCGAGCCGCTGGCCGGCACGTGCCGCGTCAGCGTCCGGCTGCGCCCGCACTTCAAGTGGGGCGAGCAGCACCCTGCGCCGGTGCGCGGCAGCAACCACATGCGCTTTGCCGGCGACGACTTCACCCTGCGCGCCACCACCGACCTGCCGATCGTCTATGTCATGGAGGAGCGCCCCTTCGTCCTCGACAAGACGGCGACCATCGTGCTCGGTCCGGACGAGCCCTTCGCCGCCAGCCTCGCCGAAACCGCCCGCGCCTTCGAGGAGAAGACCCGCGATTACTGGTGGGAATGGGTGCGCTATCTCTCCATTCCCTTCGAGTGGCAGGACGCGGTGATCCGCGCCGCCATCTCGCTTAAGCTGTGCGCCTACGAGGAGACCGGAGGCATCGTCGCCGCGCTCACGACCTCGATTCCCGAGGCGCCGCATTCGATCCGCAACTGGGACTACCGCCACTGCTGGCTGCGCGACAGCTATTTCACCGTGCGGGCGCTGAACCAGCTGGGCGCCACGCGGACCATGGAAGACTTCATCCGCTATCTCACCACGGTGATCGCCTCCGATCCCTCCGGGCGGCTCGCGCCGGTCTATTCCATCGTGCCCGGCACGCCTCTGGAGGAGCGCTTCGCGCCGGCGCTCGCCGGCTTTCACGGCATGGGGCCGGTGCGCGTGGGCAACCAGGCGGCCGAGCAGGTGCAGAATGATGGCTATGGCCATGTCGTGCTGGCGGCGGCGCAGATGTTCTTCGACCAGCGCCTGCCGAACCGGGGCGACCGCGCGCTGTTCGAGCTTCTGGAAGGCGTCGGGGCCAAGGCGGCGGAATTCGCCTTCGAGCCGGATGCCGGCCTGTGGGAACTGCGCGGCAAGCGCCGCGTGCACACGTTCTCGGCGGTGATGAGCTGGGCCGCCTGCTCGCGGCTCGCCCGTATCGCCCGCGTGCTGGAACTGCCGGAACGCGCGACCTACTGGAAGGAGCAGGCGGCCACGATCCGCACACGCATCCTCTCCTTCGCGTGGAACGAGGAGATGAACAGCTTCGTCGATGCGGAAGAGGATGGGCAGATCGATGCCAGCCTGCTGCTGCTCGCCGATCTCGGCTTCGTGCGGCCCGACGATCCGCGCTTCATCGCCACCGTCGAACGGGTGGGCCGCGACCTGAAGCGCAACGGCTACCTCATGCGCTATGCCGGCGAGGATGATTTCGGCCTGCCGGAGACGTCCTTCACCATCTGCTCGTTCTGGTATGTGTGCGCGCTGGACATGATCGGGCGCCGCGACGAGGCGCGCGAGATGTTTGCCAGCCTGCTGGACCGGCGCAACGAGGCGGGATTGCTGTCGGAGGATATCGACAACCAGACTCTCGAACTCTGGGGCAACATTCCCCAGACCTATTCGATGGTCGGCCTGATCGACACGGCCATGCGCCTGTCGAAGACATGGGAGGAAGCGTTCTGGCGAGGCTCGTAATCGTATCGAACCGGGTGGCCTCACCCAAGGAACGCGCGGCCAAGGCGGGCGGGCTCGCCGTCGCGCTGCGCGAGGCCCTCGGCAAGCGCGGCGGGCTGTGGTTCGGCTGGAGCGGAGAAACTCGGCCCAACGCCCCGGCGGAACCCAAGGTCGTGCGCTCCGGCAAGGTCATGTACGCGCTGCAGGATCTCGATCCCGACGACCAGCGCGCCCATTATGCCGGCTACGCCAACGGCACGCTGTGGCCGCTCTGCCATTACCGGCTCGGCGCGCTCTCCTTCCGCCGCACCGACTGGGAAGGCTACCGGCGGGTGAACGCGCATTTCGCCCGCGCGCTGCTGCCCCTGCTCAAGCCCGACGATATCGTATGGGTGCACGATTATCATTTCATCCTGCTGGCGGCGGAATTGCGCAGGCTCGGCTTCACGGGGCGGATCGGCTATTTCCACCACATCCCGTGGCCGACGCCCGAGGTCTTCCTCAGCCTGCCCTCGCACGCGGCGCTGGTGCGCGATCTCGCGCAGTACGACCTCGTCGGCCTGCAGACCGAGAACGACGTGCGCGCGCTGCTCACCTACCTCTCCACCGAGGCGCGCGCCTGGATCGCGCCGGGCGGCGTGGTGGGGCTGAACGAGCGGCGCTTCCGCGTCGCCTCCTATCCCATCGGCATCGATGCCGACGCCTTCGTGAAGGATGCCGCCGCCTCGGTCGGCAGCGAGGAGGAGGAGCGCCTGCAATCGAGCCTCGCGGGCCGCGTGCTCGCGGTCGGGGTCGACCGGCTCGATTATTCCAAGGGTCTGCCCAACAAGTTCGCCGCCTTCGGGGAGCTGCTGAATCACTATCCCCAGCACCGCTCCCGCGTGACCATGATGCAGATCGCCCCGCTGTCGCGCGGCGAGGTCGCCGAGTATCGCGCGCTGCGGCGCGAGCTGGAGGAACTGGGCGGGGCCATCAACGGCGAATATGCCGAATTCGACTGGGTGCCGCTGCGCTACCTCAACCGCCCCTTCCCGCGCGCCACGCTCGCCGCCATCTACCGCGCTTCCAAACTCGGGCTGGTGACGCCCTTGCGTGACGGCATGAATCTGGTGGCGAAGGAATATGTCGCCGCGCAGGACCCCGATGATCCCGGCGTGCTCATCCTCTCCCGCTTCGCAGGGGCGGCGGATGAGATGACCGGTGCACTGCTGGTCAACCCCTATGACGTCGAGGGCATGGCGGAAACCTTCGATGCCGGGCTCACCATGTCGCAGGACGAGCGCCGGGAGCGCTGGCGCGCCAACATGGACAAGGTCGAAACCAACACGATTCATCATTGGTGCGAACGGTTCATTGCGGACCTCTCGCAGATCGCCGATCATTTCACCGAGGCGCCCGAACCCGGCCGCTGAATCAACCGGAACGTCGGCGCGGCGCGGAAAGGGCATGGATGTGGCAGATCCCCGAGCTACCGGCCAATGAGCCGGAGCGCCTCGCCGCCCTGCTCGCCTGCGACATCATGGATACCCCGCGCGAGGAGCGCTTCGACCGGCTGACCTGGCTGGCGGAGCGTTTCTATCGTGCGGATGTCGCGTTCCTGAGCTTCGTCGATGCGCAGATGCAGTGGATGAAGGCGGTGACATCCAGCGCCATCGGCTCCTCCATCGAGCGCCGGCGCAGCGTCTGCCAGGTGATCATCTCCGAAGGACGCCCGCTCGTCGTCGGCGATCTGCACAGCGACGCCCGCTTCGACGGCCACCCCGTGACGCCGCTGCTCGCGCTGCGCTTCTATGCCGGCGTCCCGCTGATGGTGCAGGATACGCTGCCGATCGGCAGCTTGTGCATCCTGCGCGAAGAACCGGGAATTCCCGACGGCTTCGACATTTCCGCGCTGGAGAAGCTCGCCGCCATCGCGGTGGACGAACTGGCGCTGCGCAACCTCAATCGCGACCTCACCCGTCTCAGCCGCCGCGATGCGCTGACCGGTCTCGGCAACCGGCGCTGCTTTGACGAAGAACTGGAGCGCGCCCGGCTGCGCTGCCAGCGCCTGAACGTGCCGCTGACGCTGCTGATGATCGATATCGACCGGTTCAAGGACCTGAACGACAATGCCGGGCACCATGCGGGCGACGAGGTGCTGCGCCGGCTGGGCGTCATCCTCGCGGACGTTCCGCTGCGCGCCGACGATGTCATCGCCCGCTTTGGCGGCGAGGAATTCGCGCTCATTCTCAGCGGCGGCGGAAGCGCGGAGGCGCTGCCGCTGGCCGAGCGCATCCGCCACAGCGTGCGACAGGCGCAGATGAACCACCCGACCGCCGGCACGGTGACGCTGTCGATCGGCATCGCCACCCAGCCCGCCAATGCCATCGACACCGACCGACTGATCATCGCGGCCGACCGCGCGCTCTACGCCGCCAAGCGCGCCGGGCGCGATGCGGTCATGACCGCGCCCGCCGACGACCGACCCGCGTCGCAGGCGGAAGAACGCCGCGTGACCGTGCCGGGGGGATGATCGCCCCGGCACGCGCGCTTGCGCTGTGGCTGCCGCCCTCGCGGGCGGGCGTCAGCGCCCGGGCGCCGGCCCGATCTCGTCGCCCGAGTCCGGCAGCCAGCGAACCGACATGGCGAAGTTGCGGCTCGCGCCCGGTTCGATAAGGGAGAGGCCCGGCTTGTCCGTGAACTCGGCCGGCCCCTCCGGCGGCGAGGCATAGCCGGACCACGGCTCGATGCACAGGAACGGCGCGCCGGGCTTCGACCAGAGTCCGAGCTGCGGCATGCCGGGAAACGCGACTTCCAGCCCCGGCTGGCGCGGCACGCCGAAGCGGACATGGCGCGAGCGCATATTGAGGAAGATCAGCGCATCGCGCGCGAACATCTCGTCGGTCGGCGCCATGAGCGCATCGACCGCCGGGTTCGGCTCGGTTCCCGCCGAGAGCAGCCCGCCTTCGGGACGGTGAATCGGCTCCACCTCGGCCTTCTCGAATACCAACCGATGATCCGCCCGCGTGCCTTCATAGGGCAGCGGCCAGCGGAACGCGGGATGGAAGCCGAAGCTCGCCGGCAGCGGCTCGGCACCCGGATTGCTCACCACCGCCTCGATGGTCAGTGTCGCATCGATGAGCGTGTAGGTGACGGCCAGAGCGAACTCGAACGGATACTGCTTGCGCGTTTCGTCGTCCGGCCGCAGCACGAAGCGCGCCGAGGACGGGCTCGATGCCTCCAGCGTGAAGACCCGCCGGCGCGCGAAACCGTGCTGCGCCATGGGATAGGCCACACCCTTGTGCACGAGCTGGTCGCCCGGCAGCCGGCCGACAATGGGAAACAGTAGCGGCGCGCGCCCGGTCCAGAAGGCGGGATCGCCGTTCCACAACAGGTCGTGGCCCTCGCGATCGGCCAGACGCACCAGTTCCGCGCCCAGCGGCGCGACCTCTGCGCTGAGAAAATCCGACTTCAGCTTCACCGGCAGATCGCTCATGCCCCACCCCGTCTCGACATCGCCAAAGATCACGGGTACCGGAACAACTATGATTCGGGCGGGCGCCCGAATCGGGATCCCACCATTGCTCCGTCCACCGCTGGTTCCATAATGGCCCAGACTCTCGGCCCTGTCGCCGCACTGCTGCTCGGCGTGTTCTTCCTCGTCACCGGTAGCGGCCTGCAGAACACGCTGCTGCCGCTGCGCGGAGCGTTCGAGGGCTTCAGCGCCATCAATCTCGGCATATTGGGATCGAGCTACTATCTCGGCTTCGTCACCGGCTGCCTCGCCGTGCCGCATCTGGTGCGGCGCTCGGGCCACATCCGCGCCTTCGCCGCGCTCACCGCCGGCGTGGTGGCGACCATGCTGGCGCACCCGATTTTCGTCGAGCCGTATTTCTGGTTCGTGATGCGCGCCATCACCGGCTTCTGCTTCGCCGGGCTCTACCTGGTGATCGAGAGCTGGCTCAACGACCGCGCCACCAACCAGACGCGCGGCTTCGTCATGAGCGCCTATGTCATGGTGGACTACGCCGCGCTCACCGCCGGCCAAATGATGATCACGCTCTATCCGGTGCGCAGCTTCGAACTGTTCGCGCTGGCCGCCATCCTGTTCTCGCTGGCGACGCTGCCGGTGGTGATCTCCAGCAGCGGCCAGCCGGCACCGATCGAGACCGCGCGCATCCGCCTGCCGCGGCTGTTCCGCGCCGCGCCGGTGGCGATGGTCGGCTGTTTCGTGATCGGTCTCACCAACGGCTCGCTGTGGAGCCTTGGCCCCATTTTCGGCATTGGCAGCGGTCTGACCTCGGACGGCGCCGCCACCTTCATGAGCGCCATCGTGGTGGCTGGCGCGATCGCGCAATGGCCGGTCGGCTTCTTCTCGGACCGCATGGACCGCCGGCGCATCCTCGGCGCGCTGATGGTGGGGGCGATGCTCGCCAGCCTCGCGCTGGGCGCGCTGCAATTCGGCCTTGTCGGCCTCAGCGTGCTGGGCCTGGTGTTCGGCGCGCTGGCCATGCCGGCCTATTCGCTGGCCGCCGCCCATGCCTATGACCTGACGCCGGCCAGCGACGCGGTGGAGACCGCCGCCGGCCTGCTGCTGCTCTATGGCATCGGCTCGGTGGTCGGCCCGGCCGCCGCCTCGTTCGGCATGCAGCATTACGGCCCCGGCGCGCTCTTCTTCTTCATGGCCGGGTGCTATGCCCTGCTGCTGCTGTTCGTCGTCTGGCGCATGTGCCTGGGCGACAGGCGGCCCGCGCTCAAGCCGCCCGCCATGGTGATGGAGGAAGGCGCCGCCTGCGTGCCGACCGGCACCGTGCCCGCACCCGATGGCGAGGCGGAGGAAGCCGCCCGTCAGGCTCCCCCGGTCAAGCTTTCCTCCCGCCTCTTCAAGGGCTCCGCCCGGCCGCGCGGCCCCGGCGAGCCGCCCTTCCCCGGCGATCAGGACGGGCGTTCGGACGGCGCCTAGGATCGTCTCCGCCGGCGCTCCGCCCGGCACCGCGGCGCGGCGCCTCCGCCCGCCCGCATCTCCGGAGCCATTCATGCTGCGCTATGCCGTGATCTGCCTCGTCATCTCGCTGCTGGCCGGCGCGGTGGGGCTCACCAATGTCTCAGCCCTGGCGCGCCGGATATCCCTGGTGCTGTTCGCCCTGCTCTTCCTCGGCTTCCTCGTGCTGATGGGAACAGCCGTGCTGGTCGACCACGCGATGTCGGTCCCCTGAGCGCGCACCGGGTCGATGTCCGGCGCGCGGCTGTCCCGCCTCGGCTTGACCTAGCGCAAGGCGCGCTTTTCCGGTGGGTCTAGGCTTGCGGGACGACAAGCCAGAGGAGGACGCCATGCCCATCGAATCCGTGCTTTTTCTCGCCTTGACGATCATCGCCTTTGGCGGTTTCGCCGGCACGCTGGCCTATGTCGACTGCAGCACGCGGGATGTGCGCCGCCGCAACCATCCCATTCCGGGCGAGTGAGCGGGCCGGCGGGCTCACCGTTCGGTCAGGGCGAGCTTGGCACCGAGGGCGACGAAGGCCGCCGCAAAGCCGCGCCGCAGCCACGCCATCGCCGCCGGCCGCTCGATCAGCCGGTCCCGCACCGCCGCCGCGAACAGGCCATAGAGCGCGAAGACCGCGAAGGTCATCGCCATGAACACGCCGGACAGTTCCAGCATGCGCTGGAGCGGGTGTGATTCATTCACCGCGATGAACTGCGGTAGGAAGGCCACGAAGAAGACCGACAGCTTCGGGTTCAGCAGGTTGAGCAGGATGCCGTCGCCGATCATCCGCAACGGCGCCCGGCGGCGGCTCGCCGCACCGACCTTCAGCGGACCGTCCGCCTTCAGCGTCTGCCAGGCCATGTAGAGGAGATAGGCGACGCCCGCATATTTCACGCTCTCATAGGCGAGGGCACTCGCGTGGAGCAGCGCCGCGAGGCCGCACAGCGCCGCGGCAAGATGGGGCACGATACCCAGCGTGCAGGCAAAGGCCGCGAGCACGCTCGCCCGTGGGCCCTGCCCGAGCCCCGCCGCCAGTGTATAAAGTGCGCCGGTGCCGGGCGAGGCGACGACAAGCAGCGTGACGAGCAGGAATTCGAGCGACATGGCCGGCACTCCTCATGAGGGAACGCCGCGACGCTAGCGGCGCGCCCACAGACCAGCCACCCGGAAAGGACAAAACAGGACTGGCGCGCCACACGCGGCTCGGCTATCGATAGCGTGCCGGTGCACGTGTCGCATCCGGCCGTAAGCGTCCGACGTCAGGCAACGCATCCAACCCGGTTCCGGCCGGCGGATGCTGTCGTCATCCGGATAGCCGGGACCATCCTTATGAGGATGGCTTATGCCCTCTCATTCTTCCCCTTCCCGTACATCCTTCAAACTGCCGGCGCGCTATGCCGGCATCGTGCTGCCCTTCGTGCTCTCGGTACTGATGACCTTCGTCGTCTCCGCCATCGCCACGCTGCGCAGCCTCGGGCCCGGCCCGGACTTCCTCACGACCTGGCCCGGCGCCTGGGGATTGTCCTGGCTCGTCGCCTTCCCCACCCTGCTCATGGTGCTGCCGCTGGTGCGCCGGATCGTCAGCCTGCTGGTGCACGCACCGGCGCGCTAGCGGCGAGCGGTGGTCAAAAAGAAAAGGCGGCCCGAAGGCCGCCTTTTCGCGTTTGGATGAGTTCGCTCAATTGTCGAGGAAGGACCGCAGCTTGCGCGAGCGCGAGGGGTGCTTGAGCTTGCGCAGCGCCTTGGCCTCGATCTGCCGAATACGCTCGCGCGTCACCGAGAACTGCTGGCCGACTTCCTCCAGCGTGTGATCGGTGTTCATGCCGATGCCGAAGCGCATGCGCAGCACGCGCTCCTCGCGCGGCGTGAGACTGGCCAGCACGCGTGTCGTGGTCTCGCGCAGATTCGACTGGATCGCCGCGTCGATGGGCAGGATCGCGTTCTTGTCCTCGATGAAGTCGCCGAGGTGGCTGTCTTCCTCGTCGCCGATGGGCGTCTCCAGCGAGATCGGCTCCTTGGCGATCTTGAGGACCTTGCGCACCTTCTCCAAGGGCATGCCGAGCTTCTCGGCCAGTTCTTCCGGGGTCGGCTCGCGGCCGATCTCGTGCAGCATCTGGCGCGAGGTGCGCACGATCTTGTTGATCGTCTCGATCATGTGCACCGGGATGCGGATGGTGCGGGCCTGATCCGCAATGCTGCGGGTGATGGCCTGCCGGATCCACCATGTCGCATAGGTCGAGAACTTGTAGCCGCGGCGATACTCGAACTTGTCGACCGCCTTCATCAGGCCGATATTGCCTTCCTGGATGAGGTCGAGGAACTGCAGGCCGCGATTGGTGTATTTCTTGGCGATGGAGATGACGAGGCGCAGGTTGGCCTCCACCATTTCCTTCTTCGCCTGGCGTGCCTCGCGCTCGCCCTTCTGCACCATCTGGACGATCTTGCGGAATTCCTGGATCTCCAGCCCCGTCTCGGTGGCGAGGGCATGGATCTCGGAACGCAGGTCCTTGATCGCCTCCAGTTCCTGGCCGACAAAGCCCTTCCAGCCGCGCGAGGTCAGGTTCTTCACGCGGGCGATCCACTTGGGATCGAGCTCGGAACCCTGGTACTGCTTGAGGAAGTCCTCGCGCGACACGCCGAAGCTCTCGCCAAGGCGCATCAGGCGGCCTTCCAGCGAGACGAGGCGCTTGTTGATGTCGTAGAGCTGCTCGACGAGGTTGTCGATGCGCGCCTGGTTGAGCGACAGCGACTTCACGTCGAGGATCAGGTCGTCCTTGAGCTTCTTGTACTTGCGGTCCTGCGAGGGCGACAGGCTCTCGTTCTTGAGCTTGGACTCGACGTTCTGGTCCTGCAGGCGGCGCAGCTTCTTGTAGGCGTCGGCGATGTTGTCGAAGGTCTCCAGCACCTTCGGCTTGATCTCCGCCTCCATCGCGGCGAGCGACAGGGAGTTCTCCATGTCCTCGTCGTCGTCGGCGGCGATGCTCTCGCCAATGGTCTGTTCGCGCTCCTCGTCGCCTTCCGGCGCCAGCGAGCCGCCCTCGACGATCGGGCCATTCTTCGCCTCGGGACCGGCATAGGTCGCCTCGAGGTCGATGATGTCGCGCAGCAGCACCTTGCCGTCGACGAGTTCGTCGCGCCAGATGATGATGGCCTGGAAGGTCAGCGGGCTCTCGCACAGGCCGGCGATCATCGCCTCGCGGCCGGCCTCGATGCGCTTGGCGATGGCGATTTCGCCCTCGCGCGACAGCAGTTCGACCGAGCCCATCTCGCGCAGATACATGCGCACCGGATCGTCCGTGCGCTCGCCCGGCTCGGACTTGGTCTCGGAGCGGATGACCGCGCGGGGCGCCGATTCGGCGATCTCGCCGCCGGATTCTTCCTCGTCGTCGGCCGCCTCGGCCGGCTCCTCGCCCTCGGCTTCCGCCTCGGCCTCTTCCGCCTCGACCACGTTGATGCCCATCTCGTTGAGCATCGCGTAGATGTCCTCGATCTGATCCGAGGTGTTCTGCTCGGATGGCAGAACCTCGTTCAGCTCGTCATAGGTGACATAGCCCCGCTTCTTGGCGAGCTTGATCATCTTCCGGACGGCGGCATCCGAAAGGTCCAGCAACGGGCTATCCGGGGTGTCGCCATCCTTCTCGGGGGCTTCCGTCGCGTCCGCTGCCTGCTTCGCCATGCGTGTGCTCCTCAACCGCCGAACGCAAATCCGCTCCGGCGCTCCACGACGACCGGACGACCCGGCACGCCGCTTCTCCGACCCTCGACCCCGACCCGCACTCGCGCAAGCGAATGCGACGCAATCCCAAACCGCATCCGCGAGGGCGAATGCGACGCAAACGGGGCCACACGCTCCACGGCGTTTGCAGCGCACGCGGGCGGGCGACCCATGGATCCACCTACATCGACCGCGCCGGGCGGCCAGACGCGGCGCCGAACCCCTCTACCAAAGCTTCGGTTCCGTCAAGTGCCGCCAGCTGTCTTTGTATATCGAGAAAGCGTGCCCAATTCATATCCGTGGGCTCCTCCGCGAGGCGTTTTTCCGCTTCCTTCAAGTCCTTAGATAGGGCGTGCGTGCGCCGGTGCAAGACCAGCCGCTGGCCCCACCAAAGTTCGACATCCGCGCGCGCCGCGTCGGCAAAGGCCGGCCAGTCGTGCCGGGCCACCGCCAATTGCCGCAGCCGCGCCGCCAGTGCGCCCAAGCCGGCCGTCTCCAGGCGGGCGGCCAGCGCCTGCGCATCCTCACCCTCGCCGTCCATGTGGATGTCGAGCAGCGCGCGGCGCAATTGCGCGGCTTCCCGGTTCTGCAGCGGCATGTCGGCCAGTTCCTCGGCGAACTGGTCGAGCAGCCAGGGATGGTTCATCACCGCGAAAAGCAGCAGCGCCTCGTTGCGCGGCAGTTCCGCCGCCGCCCCGCGCACCAGCGCCGAGCGGCGCATGCCCTCCCCCGCCGCGCCGGGCGCCGGGCGTCCCGAGCCGCGACCGAAGGGCTGCCGCCGGCCGCCGCGCGAATCGAAGCGACCATTGCCGCCGCCCGAATCGCGGCGCGACTGCACGCCCTGTTGCGGGGCGGAGATGAACAGCCGGCGGAAGCGCTCCATCAATTCGGCCCGATAATGCTTGCGCACCGTCTCGTCGCCGATCACCCGCACGATATCGCCGATGCGGGCCTCCAGCGCGGCGCGGCGCTCGGGGGTATCGACGCTGGCACTCTCCAGTTCGCGCGCCCACAGCACGTCGGCCAGCGGCTGGGCCTGCGCCAGCACGGCATCCACCGCCTCGCGCCCGCCGGCGCGCACCAGGTCGTCCGGGTCCTGCCCCTCGGGTAGCATGCCGAAGGAAAGGCTCACGCCGGGCTTGAGATGCGGCAGGGCAAGGTCGAGCGCGCGCCAGGCGGCGCGCCGTCCCGCCTTGTCGCCGTCGAACAGCAGCAGCGGCTCGGGCGCCATCTTCCACAAAAGCGCCAGTTGCTCCTCGGTGAGCGCGGTGCCGAGCGGGGCCACCGCGCCAGGAAAGCCCGCCTCGACCAGCGCGATAACGTCGACATAGCCTTCGACCGCGATGACCGGCGCGCCCTTGTGGGCGCTCGCACGGGCGTTGAAGCCGTTATAGAGCAGCGAACCCTTGTGAAAGAGCGAGGTCTCCGGCGAGTTGAGGTATTTCGCCGAGACGTCCTTCTCCAGCGCCCGCCCGCCAAACGCCACCACGCGCCCGCGCAGGTCGGTGATGGGAAACATCACGCGGTCGCGGAAACGGTCATAGGGGATGGATATGTCCTCGGCCGAGACCAGAAGGCCGGTTTCCACCATGTCCTCGACCGAGACGCCGCGCGCGCCCAGCGCCTCCTTCAGCGCGAAACGCTCAGGCAGCGCATAGCCCAGCCGGAAGCGCTGCTGCGTCGCCGGGCCGAGGCCCCGGTCGGCCAGGTAGCCGCGCCCCTTGGCGCCGCCACGGCTCTGCAGCATCGCCTCGAAATATTTCGCCGCCAGGTCCATCACCTCGTGCAGCGACTTGCGTCGGCTCTCGCGGACTTCCTCCTCGCGCGACTGCACCGGCATGGGCAGGCCGGCCATCGAGGCCAGCCGCTCGACCGCCTCGGGAAAGGGCAGGCCCTCCGCCTCCATCAGGAAATCGAACTGGTCGCCGTGCTTGCCGGAGGAGAAGCAGTGATAGAAGCCCTTCTGGTCGTTGACATAGAAGGACGGCGTCTTCTCGGGATTGAAGGGCGAGAGGCCGCGCCATTCGCGGCCCTGCTTCTTCAGTTGCACGCGCTTGCCCACCACCTCCGACACGGGGAGGCGGGCACGGATCTCGTCGAGGAACGAGGGCGGGAAGCGCATGATGATTCGGAAGCCTTCCACGGGGAAATCGAACGTCTCACGTCCCACGCGCCGCCCCGAGCCGGAGCGTCGCTTATCCCCGTTGTTCACATGCCAGTATAGCGACGATAGAGCGCCGCCGCGAGCACGCCGATCGCCATGGCGAGAAGCGCGCGGCGCAGCAGCACCACCGACACGAGCGTGGCGCCGACCGCGACAAAGGCGGCGCCCTCGCCCCGCACCGTCGCCGGCACCACCAGCGCCACCAGGACCGAGCCGGCGAGATAGCGCAGGAACGCCTCCAGCCGAGGCGACATCGGCATGAAGCCCACGACCCAGAGGCCGCCGGCACGGGTCGCATAGGTGATGACCGCCATCGCGAGGATGACCAGCAGGGTATCGCTCGTGTTCACGTCCGCCGCCCATGCTGGACAAGGCCGGCCAGACCACCGGCAAGGCCGCCAACCAACACATGCCAGTTGGTCGGCAGCCACCACACCGCCGCCAGCGCGGCGAGCCCCGCCACCAGCCATGGCAGATCGTCGATCCGCTTGCGGTACAGCCCCACCAGCGTGGTGGTGAAGAACACGACCAGAACCAGATCGAGACCATAGCGCTGCAGGTCGGCCAGCGTGACGTCGCCCGCCTCCGCGCCGATCACGGTCGCCGCCAGCCACACGACCCACATGGCCAGCCCGCCGCCGACCATGTAGCCGAGATCGCGCTCGCCGCGCGCCTCGGCGGCGATCAGCGCGGCCCAGTTGAGGTCGCTGAGCACGATCATCGCGGCGTAGCGCTTCCACGCCGACAATCCATGCGTCAGCATGCGCAGCGACGCCCCGAGCAGCAGGTGCCGCGCATTGATGGCGAAGGTGGCGAGAAGCAGCGGCACCCACGGCACCGGTGAATGCCAGAGATCCAGCGCCGCGAATTGCGAGGCGCCCGCGAAAACCAGCGCGCTCATCAGCGAGGCCGCCCATCCCTCCAGCCCGGCCCCGCGCGCGGCGATGCCGAAGGCGGCGCCGAACACGAAGACCGGAATGAGAACCGGCAGCATCGCCCGCGCGCCGCGCCACACGCCGGCCAGTGTCAGCGTGGCGCGTCCGCCGCCGGGATGAAAGGGGGTAGCCATGGCGCGGACGTGCTTCAGCCGGCCGTCAGCAATGTCTTGACCGTGCCGCTCGCCTTGCCGAAATCCATCACGCCGGTATAGCGCTCCTTCAGCGCGGCCATGGTGCGACCCATGTCCTTCAGCCCATGCGCCTCGATCTCGCCGATCACGGCGGCAATGGCGGCCTGCGCCTCCGCCTCGGTCAGCTGCGTGGGCAGGAAGTGCTGGATGACGACGATTTCCTCGCGCTCCTGGGTGGCGAGATCGGCGCGGCCGGCCTCCTCGTAGACCTTGGCCGATTCCTCGCGCTGCTTGATCATCTTGGCCAGCAGGCCGAGCAGATCGTCATCGGACAGCGGGTCCTTGCCGTGGCCGCGCGCCTCGATGTCGCGGTCCTTGATCGCGGCATTGACCAGACGCAGCGTGCCGAGGCGCCGCTTGTCCTGCGCCTTGAGGGATTCCTTGAGGGCGGTGTTGATAGCGTCGCGCAGCACGTTCGTTGAGCCTTCCTGCAAAATCACGATGGCGCGCGGCGGAACCTGCGTTCCGCGCTGCAACGCACGTCGCGAGCCGATGGATGATCCGCCCCGCCCCTCCCGGGTGGGTCGCCGTTCCCCGTTGCGACAGCCGGCGCCAGCAGCGGGCGACCCGCCCGGCGACACAGCCATCCGCTCACCGAGGACCAGATGCGCAGCAAGGAGGCTGGCATCCGGCGCGGCAACGGACTAATTAGGGCACACAACGACAGGGAACAAGATCAGATGAGCGGTAGCGCTGAACAGCTCTCCGGCGACGACGTGTGGGCCGAGCCCCGTCCGACCGCCCTCCTCGTGCTCGCCGACGGCACCGTGCTCGAAGGCTTCGGCCTCGGGGCGACCGGCCAGGCGGTGGGCGAAGTCTGCTTCAACACGGCCATGACCGGCTATCAGGAAGTGCTGACCGATCCGTCCTATGCCGGGCAGATCATCACCTTCACCTTCCCCCATATCGGCAATGTCGGCACCAATGAGGAAGACATCGAGACCATCTCGATGGCCGGCGCCTCCGGTGTGCGCGGCGTGGTGCTGCACTCTCCCATCACCGACCCCTCGAACTACCGCGCCACCCGCCATTTCGACCTCTGGCTGAAGGCGCGCGGCATCATCGCCATCTCGGGCATCGACACCCGCGCGCTCACCGCGCGGATCCGCGACGGCGGCATGCCCAACGCGGTGATCGCCCATGCGCCGGACGGCAATTTCGACCTTCCCGCGCTGAAGCAGGAAGCCGCGGGCTGGCCCGGCCTTGTCGGCATGGATCTGGTGCCGATGGTCACCTCCGCCCAGCGCTTCAGCTGGGACGAGACGCCGTGGCAGTGGCCGGAAGGCTATGGCCAGCAGACTGCGCCCGCGCATCACGTCGTGGCGGTCGACTATGGCATCAAGCGCAACATCCTGCGCCTGCTCGCCCGGGCGGGATGCAAGGTCACGGTGGTGCCCGCCACCACCTCGGCCGAGGAAATCCTCGCGCTGCGGCCGGACGGGGTGTTTCTCTCCAACGGCCCGGGCGACCCGGCGGCGACCGGGGAATATGCCGTGCCGGTGATCCGCGAGATCATCGAAGCCGGCGTGCCCACTTTCGGCATCTGCCTCGGCCACCAGATGATCGGCCTCGCGGTCGGCGGGCGCACGATGAAGATGCACCAGGGTCATCACGGCGCGAACCATCCGGTGAAGGACGTCACCACCGGCAAGGTCGAGATCACCTCGATGAATCACGGCTTCGCGGTCGACCGCGACAGCCTGCCGGCCACCGCGCAGGAGACGCATGTCTCGCTGTTCGACGGCTCCAATGCCGGTATCCAGCTGACCGACAAGCCGGTCTTCTCGGTGCAGTATCACCCGGAAGCCAGCCCCGGCCCGCAGGACAGCCACTATCTGTTCGACCGGTTCATCGAGCTGATCGAGAAGACCAGGAAGGCGGCCTGAGCGCCGCCTCTCGCCAGCGGGGCGGGCGCTCGTGACGGGCGCCCTTCCCCCGCGAGGGAATCTGGTTTAAGGGAAGCCCCCAATTGCGGGGTAGCCCTCGCCCAGAAAGTTCAATCCGGGTCCGCCCAAGGACGCGTTGCACAGCGCGTCCTTTTTCGTGCGCCCGGACAATTGCGCGAGCCGCACGGGATCCGATGCCGAAACGCACAGATATTTCCACCATCCTCATCATCGGCGCCGGGCCGATCGTCATCGGCCAGGCCTGTGAATTCGATTATTCCGGCACTCAGGCGTGCAAGACCCTCAAGGCCGAGGGCTACCGCGTGGTTCTGGTCAATTCGAATCCGGCCACCATCATGACGGATCCGGATCTCGCCGACGCCACCTATATCGAGCCGATCACCCCGGAGATCGTCGCCAAGATCATCGCCCGGGAGCGCTACGCGGTGCCCGGCGGCTTCGCGCTGCTGCCCACCATGGGCGGCCAGACCGCGCTCAACTGCGCGCTGTCGCTGCGCAAGATGGGCGTGCTCGACGAGTACGACGTCGAGATGATCGGCGCCACGGCGGAAGCCATCGACAAGGCCGAGGACCGCGAACTGTTCCGCGACGCGATGACCAAGATCGGTCTCGACACGCCGCGCTCGCGCCAGATCAAGACCCTGCCGCAAGCGCTTGAAGCGCTGGACGAGATCGGCCTGCCGGCCATCATCCGCCCATCCTTCACCATGGGCGGTCAGGGCGGCGGCATCGCCTACAACAAGTCGGAATATATCGAGATCATCGAGCGCGGCATCGATGCCTCGCCCACCAATGAGGTTCTGGTCGAGGAGAGCGTGCTCGGCTGGAAGGAATACGAGATGGAGGTCGTCCGCGACAAGGCGGATAACTGCATCATCGTCTGCTCCATCGAGAATATCGACCCGATGGGCGTGCACACCGGCGATTCGATCACGGTGGCGCCGGCGCTGACGCTGACCGACAAGGAATACCAGATCATGCGCGACGCCTCGCTGGCGGTGCTGCGCGAGATCGGGGTGGAGACCGGCGGCTCCAACGTGCAGTTCGCCATCGACCCGGAAACGGGCCGGATGATCGTCATCGAGATGAACCCGCGCGTGTCGCGCTCCTCGGCGCTGGCCTCCAAGGCGACGGGCTTTCCCATCGCCAAGGTCGCCGCGCGCCTTGCCGTCGGCTACACGCTGGACGAGATCGCCAACGACATTACCGGCGGGGCCACCCCGGCCTCGTTCGAGCCGACCATCGACTATGTCGTCACCAAGATCCCCCGCTTCGCCTTCGAGAAGTTCCCCGGCGCCGATCCGGTGCTGACCACGTCGATGAAGTCGGTCGGCGAGGCCATGGCGATCGGCCGCACCTTCCAGGAAAGCCTGCAGAAGGCGCTGCGCTCGCTGGAAACCGGGCTCACCGGCCTCGACGAGATCGAGATCGAGGGCCTGGGCCTGGGCGACGACAAGAACGCCATCCGCGCCGCCATCGGCACGCCGACGCCGAACCGCCTGCTGCAGGTGGCGCAGGCCATGCGGCTCGGGCTCAGCAACGAGACCATCCACGCCGGCTGCAAGATCGACCCGTGGTTCCTCGACCAGATCCGCGAGATCGTCGACACCGAGGCCAAGGTGCGCGCGCACGGCCTGCCCAAGACCGCCGGCGCCTTCCGCCGGCTGAAGGCCATGGGCTTTTCCGACCAGCGCCTCGCCGGCCTCGCCCGCCTGCATGAGGCCGAAGTCTCCGAACTGCGCCGCGCGCTCGACGTGCGCCCGGTCTACAAGCGCATCGATACCTGCGCCGCCGAGTTCGCCGCGCCGACCGCCTATATGTACTCGTCCTACGAGACGCCCTTCGCCGGCGTGCCCGCGGATGAATCGCGCCCCACGGATGCGAAGAAGATCGTCATCCTCGGTGGCGGGCCGAACCGCATCGGCCAGGGCATCGAGTTCGATTATTGCTGCTGCCACGCCGCCTTCGCGCTGAAGGATGCCGGGTATGAGACCATCATGGTCAACTGCAACCCGGAGACGGTCTCGACCGATTACGACACCTCGGACCGGCTGTATTTCGAGCCCCTCACCGCCGAGGACGTGCTGGAAATCCTGGAGCGCGAGCGCGCCAACGGCACGCTGCACGGCGTCATCGTGCAGTTCGGCGGCCAGACCCCGCTCAAGCTCGCCCGCGCGCTGGAAGAGGCCGACATCCCGATCCTGGGCACCTCGCCCGACGCCATCGACCTTGCCGAGGACCGCGACCGCTTCAAGACGCTGCTCGACAAGCTGAAGCTGCGCCAGCCGGCCAACGGCATCGCCTATTCGGTGGAGCAGGCGCGGCTCATCACCGCCGATCTCGGCTACCCCATGGTGGTGCGCCCGTCCTATGTGCTGGGCGGCCGCGCGATGCAGATCATCCGCGAGGAAAGCCAGCTCGGCGACTATTTGCTCGGCACCCTGCCCGAACTGGTGCCGAACGACATCAAGGCGCGCTACCCCAACGACAAGACGGGCCAGATCAACACGCTGCTCGGCAAGAACCCGCTGCTGTTCGACCGCTATCTCTCGGATGCCATCGAGGTGGATGTCGACTGCCTCGCGGACGGCACGGACACCTTCGTCTGCGGCATCATGGAGCATATCGAGGAAGCCGGCATCCATTCGGGTGACAGCGCCTGCTCGCTCCCGCCCTATTCGCTGAGCCCGCAGATGATCGGCGAACTGGAGGCCCAGACCCGCAAGCTGGCGCTGGCGCTGCAGGTCGGCGGCCTGATGAACGTGCAATACGCCATCAAGGACGGCCGTATCTACGTGCTGGAGGTGAACCCCCGCGCGTCGCGCACCGTGCCCTTCGTCGCCAAGGTGGTCGGACAGCCGATCGCCAAGATCGCCGCGCGAATCATGGCCGGCGAGAAGCTGGCGAGCTTCGGCCTCACCCCCTTCACCGGCGACCATGTGGCGGTGAAGGAGGCGGTGTTCCCCTTCGCCCGCTTCCCCGGCGTCGACACCGTGCTCGGACCGGAAATGCGTTCCACCGGCGAGGTGATGGGCCTCGACAAGTCCTTCGCGGTGGCTTTCGCCAAGAGCCAGCTGGGCGGGGGCACCAAGGTGCCGACCTCGGGCACGGTGTTCATCTCGGTGCGCGACGAGGACAAGGCCCGCATTCTCGACACCGCGCGGCTGCTGGTCTCGCTCGGCTTCAAGATGATGGCGACCTCGGGCACCCAGCGCTATCTCGCGGAGAACGGCGTCACGGCCGAGAAGATCAACAAGGTGCTGGAAGGCCGCCCGCATATCGTCGACGCGATCAAGAATGGCGGCGTGCAACTGGTGTTCAACACCACGGAAGGCGCGCAGGCGCTCGCGGATTCGCGTTCGCTCCGCCGCGCCGCCCTCTTGCACAAAGTGCCGTATTACACCACGCTGTCCGGAGCCATTGCAGCGGCTCGGGGGATCAAGGCCTATATTGGCGGCGACCTGGAAGTGCGCGCGCTGCAGGACTACTTCAGCTCCGATCACCACTGATCGCGCCCACGGCGCGCTCCGGCGATCGGGAACGACAGAAAATCAGCCTGTCGCGGACGGTTCTTCGAGGCTTAAAGGCCCGGAGCGCCCCCCGCGGGGGTTTCATTTGCTTTTGGGAGGTCAGATAAAGACCGATGGAAAAAGTTCCGATGACGGCCGGCGGCCATGCTGCGCTGGAGAGCGAGCTCAAGCAGCGCCAGCAAGTCGAGCGTCCGCGTATCATCGAGGCCATTTCAGAAGCCCGCGCCCATGGCGACCTCTCCGAGAACGCCGAATATCACGCGGCCAAGGAGCAGCAGGCGCTCAACGAGGGGCGTATCGCCGAGCTTGAGGACAAGCTGTCGCGTGCCGAGATCATCGACGTGGGCAAGCTCACCGGCGACGTCGTCAAGTTCGGGGCCACGGTGACACTGATCGACGAAGACACCGAGGAAGAGCGCGTGTGGCAGATCGTCGGCGACATGGAAGCCGACGCCAAGGCCGGCCGCATCTCCATCTCCTCGCCGCTGGCGCGCGCGCTGATCGGCAAGAAGAGCGGCACCTCGGTGGAAGTGGTCACCCCCAAGGGCGCCCGCTCCTATGAGATCGCCGGCGTCCGCTTCGCCTGAAATCCCGGCCTGGCCCGAAACCCCGGTTTGGCCTGAGACGCTAGGCTTGGCCTGAGACGCTAGGCTGGGCCTGAGACGCTAGGTTTGGCCTGAGACACCAGGCTTGGCCTGAGACACCAGGCTTGGCCTGAGACCCTTGCCGCCCGCGCCGTCTGGAGCGGGCGGCACCCTTCCCTTCTCGCCCCATCCTTCCCCGATCCGCCAACCGCGCCGAGCCGCCATGCACCCGGATGAAGGCCCCGCCTGGCCGGAAGGCATCGAGGCGGTGGCGCCCAGCTTCAAGCGGCGCTTTTCCGGCGTGGTCGCAACCGTGATCGGCGTCGTCCCGGCGCAGGCCCGCCACCTCGCCATTCGCGCGCTCGGCCCCCTGCCCGATTCGGTACCGCAACTGGGCTGGCGCCAGTTCCGGCTGGGCAGCTGGCGGCGACCGAACGGGCGGCGCTGGCGCATCTGGCACGCGCGGCGCGACACGGAAATGATGTTCGGCCTGCTGCTGCGCGATGTGCTGCGCCAGCCGTGGAAGCTCGTCTTCACCTCCGCCGCGCAGAAGCGCCACGGCCCCTTCCTGCGCTTTCTCATCGCCCGGATGGACCGGATCATCGCGACCTCGCCGCAGGCCGCCTCCTATCTCGACGTGCCCTCCACCGTGGTGATGCACGGCGTCGACACCACGCGTTATCGCCCGGCGCCCGCGCGCGCCGCCGCATGGGCCGCCACGGGCCTGCCCGGCCGCTACGGCATCGGCGTGTTCGGCCGTGTGCGGCACCAGAAAGGGCAGGACCTGTTCGTCGAGGCCATGGCGGATCTGCTGCCGCGTCATCCGGACTGGACCGCGGTGGTCATCGGCCTGTCGACACCGACCGAGCAGCCCTTCCTCGCCGGCCTCAAGGCGCGCATCGCCCATGCCGGGCTCTCCGAGCGCATCCTTATCCTCGGCGAACAGCCGATCGCCAAGATGCCGGAATGGTTTCGCTGCCTGTCCATCGGCGTCATTCCCGCGCGCTGGGAAGGCTTCGGGCTGGTGCCCATCGAGGCCATGGCCAGCGGCACGCCAGTGGTCGCCGCACGCTCGGGCGCGGCTCCCGATCTGGTGAAGGATGGCGTCACCGGCCACCTCGTGCCCGTAGACGATCAGGCCGCGCTCACCCACGCGATCGATCGCCTGATGGGGCTGGATGAAGAGGCTCGCGAGGCGGTGGGCCGCACGGCGCGCGCGCATGTGCTCGCCGAATTCTCCATCGAGCGCGAGGCCGAGAAGATCAATGCGGTCTATGAGGAGATCTGGCGCGGCTGAGGCGGCGCGGCCTCGGTCGGTTCCCCGGCCTGCCGCGCCAGCGCCACCCGCGCGCCATCCCGCCCGCGCTTCCAGTAATCGCGCACCCAGTCCACCGGCCCGAAACCGGGCCGCATGCGCGTGCCCCAGGCGCCCGCTCCGTCCTCGGCCACTTCCAGCGGCTTGGGCGCGCCGTGGAACACCACCACGGCCGCCCGTGCCGGCTTGCGGATGCGCTTGAACAGCAGGTTGAGCGGGTAATGCGGCACGAGATGCCGGCGGAACGAGACGGCGAAACCGGGGGGGAAATAATGCCGGTCGCGGGCCTTGATGCCGATATAGCGCTGGTCGTTCTTCACCAGCGCATAGGCCGCGTCCGGGTTCGCCATGACATCGAGATAGAGGTGATCCTGCTCGCCCGGCCGCCACGCGACCATCGAACTCTGCGCCCCGCGATCCGGCCGCATCGAGACGGGCAGCAGTTCCCACACATTGGGGTTCCACTCGCGCAGCACATGCAGGCCGGGCCGGGCTCGCGCATGCGCGATGATCGGATCGAGCGAGCGCAGGATCACGATGTCGAGGTCGAGATAGACGGCGAGGTCGACGCCCGCGAGGATGCCGGGCGCGAACATGCCCAGCTTGGGCCAGCAGCCGCGCCAGCGCAGGCCCAGCGCCCCGGTGGCGGGCAGGTCCGCCACCTCGACCTCCGGCCGCAGCCCGTCCGGTCGATCGGTCAGGCAGATGAAGCGGAACGGCTCGCTCACATGGTCGCTGACGCCCTGGTAGAGGATATTCACATCCTCCGCCGGGTAGGCCTCGCCCCATTTGATGCAGACGAAGGCGAGCGTCATGACGCGTTTTCCGGAAAGGTGAGGCCGAGCATCGGCGCGATGGCGCGGGCCAGCAGGTCGCGCGCATTCTCGGGCGGTGGAACCAGCCGCGCCAGCGTCGCGGCGAAGGGATCGGGCGTGATCGTCGCCATCGGCAGGATGGCGAGGTGCGGGCCGGCCATGCCGACGATGACCTCGTTGGCATAGTGCTTGTGCACCAGCCGCGACTTGAGGGCAATGACCGGGCGCCCGGCCGCCAGCCCCTCGGCCAGCATGCTCATCGAATCCTCGGTGACGACCACCGCATCCGCCCCGAACAGGTCGCGCACCGACCCGGCGCCGGCGTCGCGATAATCGAGGAATTCGGCCAGCGTACCCGCCTGCGCCAGGGCCTTGAACCGGTCGGAGACCGCCTCCGGCGTGCGGCGCGAATTGGCCACGCGCCAGCGCACGCCGAAGCGCGCCGTCACCGCCGGGACAAAGGCGAGCAGCGCCTCCCACTCATCCCGCGGGAATTCGCGCCGATAGGCGGAGCCGCCGATCAGCAGCGCGAGCGAGGCACCGCGCAGGTCCTCGGGCCGGCGCAAGGGGCGCGGGGCGGCATAGGCCTCGCGATCAATGGTCGAGGGGATCGGCGCATAGGCCGCGCCGGGATCGCCCGCCTGCCGCGGCGAGGAAACGATGGTCAGCGTGAGCGGGCCGGGTTCATACCCGTCGAGAGCCCCGGCGAAGATGAACGGAACGCGGAAATGGCGCGACAGCAGCAGGCCGCACGCAATGGTGGGCCAGCCGGAAGCAACGATGACGTCCGGCCGGGTCAGCGCGTCGAGATCGAGGGCATACATCCATCTGAGCCAGAAACGCGCATCCCGGCCGAAGCGCCGCATGACCAGCTTGCGCATGTCGCTGCTGGCAAAGCGCGCCGGCCGCACCTCCAGGCGTGAAACCTCGACCGGGGTCAGCCGCGCTATGGCGAGCGCCAGCCCCTCGGCCTGATGGAAATGGCCGGGCTTGGCATCGCGCAGGATGAGAACGCGTTTCATGTGGCTCCGCCGGAACCGCTCAGGCCGCGGCGGGGGAGAAGAGCCGGCGCACGCGGGCCACCAGCCGCTTGATCTTGCGTACCCGCTTCTCGATCTTGCGGTCGAGCTTGCCCTTCATGGTCGCGCCGGCATAGGCCGAGTTCGTGCGGTGCGCGAGGAAGATGTCGCGCGCGGGATGCTGCGAATCCGCGTGGTTCGGCTTGATCTGGCCGATATAGTGGATGATGCCCGCGCCGGCCCAATCGACGGGCGGGCCCTTGTAGACGCCCTTCTCCAGCCGGCGGTGCAGGTTCCAGCGCTCGTCCAGCACCAGCCATTGGCCGCTCAGCGCGCCGTTCAGCGCATCCTGATCCAGCACCGGCAGGTTCGGGTGCTCGGTGGCGAATTGCGAGGCACGCTCGGTCAGCTTCTCCTCGCGCCACTTCACGAGGTCGATCAGCAGGATGCCGGCGTTGAAATAATTGGTATCCGCCGGCAGGCCGATAGCGAGGTTGCGTTCGAAATGGCGGTTCTCGCGGCGGCGGGCATCGTCATGAACGGCGCCGACGGCCAGCCCCTGCATGTCGATGTCGCGCAGCGGCCTGAGGCTGTCGTTCACGATGGCGTCGCAATCGATATAGAGCAGCCGCGTCTCGTCCTGGTCGACCCGGAAGGGCATGAGAAAGCGGGCATAGGTGGTGCGCGAGACATGCAGCGCGATCGGCATGCCGGCGAGGAAGCGCATGTCCTCCTCCGTCAGGTCGATCATCACGAGATTGTCGAGCGGATAGCTCGCCCGCAGCGCCGCCTTCTCCGCCACGGTGAGGCGGTCGCCGAAGACATAGACCTTGGTGTAGTCGTCCCGCGCATTCGCCGCGAGCGAGGCCAGCATGACGGCCGTCAGCTCGACGTAGCCGGAATCGGTCGCGGTGGCCACGATCATGGGGAAACGCCCTCCATCGGCACCACGGCCGCATCCTTGGTCTGCTGGAGCGTGAGAGCGGTCTTCACGTTGCGCACGTTCGGCGCGCCTGTCAGTTCCAGCACGAAGTTCTGAAAGGTCCGCAGGTCCGGCGCAACACAGAGCAGGATGAAATCGGTTTCGCCCGACAGCATCCAGCAGGAGCGCACCAGCGGCCAGCGCCCGACCTGCGCGGCGAAGGCGGAGAGATCCCCCTCGGCCTGGCTGACCAGGTGCACCATGGCGAAGGCCATCAGGTCGAAGCCGAGCTTCTTCTCGTCCAGCAGGCCGCGATAGCTCTTGATGATGCCTTCCTCTTCCAGCGAGCGCACGCGGCGCAGGCAGGGAGGCGCGGAAATGCCGACGCGCTGCGACAGTTCGACATTGGTGATACGCCCGTCATCCTGAAGCTCGCGAAGAATGTTCCAGTCGATCGCGTCAATACGGCGGGCCACACGACATCTCCGTTTGCGGCGGCCGAGACGGCGCGCCCTTCGCAGCTGCAAAATAGACGAGAAGCCGCGCAGAGCAATTATCTTGCGCGCCGCTCCTGCGCAATCTTCCCTCTGGAAAACTGGTCGATAGAAACGCCATCTTCAGCCGCGCCCTTGCGGTGCAGCGTGGCAGCTCCTACATTTTCGCATGGCTGCCTTGGGCCTGCCTTGCGACGGGCGCATGAGTCACCATGTCGCGTTATTCCATCCGGGCAACGGCCGCGCGCCGCTGCCGTCTTCAGAGCGAGAGCAGCATGTCGTCGGCCACCCGTCCGGCCTCCACCCCGGCAACCAACCATGTGAAGGTGCTGATCATCGGCTCCGGGCCGGCCGGCTATACGGCGGCGGTCTATGCCGCGCGCGCCATGCTGGAGCCGGTGCTGATCCAGGGCATCCAGCCGGGCGGCCAGCTCACCATCACCACCGATGTCGAGAACTATCCCGGCTTCGCCGATCCGATCCAGGGCCCGTGGCTGATGGAGCAGATGCAGGCCCAGGCCGAGAAGATGGGCACGCGCATCGTCTCCGATATCGTCACCAAGGCCGATTTCTCGCGCCGCCCGTTCCGCATCGAGACCGATTCCGGGCAGGCGTGGATCGCCGAGACCGTCATCCTTTCCACCGGCGCGCAGGCCCGCTGGCTGGACCTGCCCTCCGAGCAGGCCTATCGCGGCCATGGCGTCTCCGCCTGCGCCACCTGCGACGGCTTCTTCTACCGCGGCCGGCAGGTGATCGTGGTCGGCGGCGGCAACACCGCCGTCGAGGAGGCGCTGTTCCTCACCAATTTCGCCTCCAAGGTCACGGTGGTGCACCGCCGCGACAGTTTCCGCGCCGAGCGCATCCTGCAGGAGCGGCTCTTCGCCCATCCCAAGGTGGAGGTGGTGTGGAACGCCGCCCTGCACGAGGTGAAGGGCGAGGACGAGCCGCCACATGTGACTGGCGTGGTGCTGAAGGACGTCGTCACCGGTGCTCTGCACGAGCGTGCGGCGGATGGCGTGTTCATCGCCATCGGCCACGCGCCGGCCACCGAGCTTGTGGCGGGCCAGCTCAAGCTCAAGCCGTCGGGTTATGTGTGGACGGCGCCCGATTCGACGCAGACCTCGGTCGAGGGCGTGTTCGCCGCCGGCGACGTGGCGGACGATGTGTTTCGCCAGGCCGTGACGGCGGCGGGCATGGGCTGCATGGCAGCCCTCGAAGTCGAACGATTTCTCGCGGCGCGTGAGCCGCTGGCCCAAGCAGCCGAGTGAAGCGGGAACCCGGGCGGATGGAAAACAAGGCGAACCGGGCACGCGACATGGATTGGGACAAGCTCAAGGTTTTCCACGTGGCGGCGGAGGCGGGCTCCTTCACCCACGCCGGTGAGGCGCTCGGCCTGTCGCAATCGGCGGTCAGCCGGCAGGTCTCGGCGCTGGAGCAGGAACTCAACATCCCGCTATTCCACCGCCATGCGCGCGGGCTGATCCTGACCGAGCAGGGCGACCTGCTCTACCGCACCGCGCACGAAGTGTTCATGAAGCTGGAGGCGGCGCGCGCCAAGCTCACCGACAGCCGCGAGAAGCCGAATGGCGAGTTGCGCGTCACCACCACGATGGGCCTCGGCACGCACTGGCTGACCGCGCGCATCGGCGAGTTCCTCGAGCTCTATCCCGATATCCGCATCACCCTGATCCTGACCGACGACGAACTGGACCTTGCCATGCGCGAGGCCGACGTCGCCATCCGCCTGCGCCAGCCGGTGCAGCCGGACCTGATCCAGCGCAAGCTGTTCACCGTGCATTTCCACGCCTTCGCCTCGGCGGAATATCTCAAGCGCAACGGCCATCCGCGCACGCTGGACGAATTGGAAAAGCACCGCATCATCCTGCTCGGCGGCCCGATCCCCTCCTATTTCCAGGCGCTGAACTGGCTGGAGCGGGCGGGCATCGAGGACGGGCAGGAGGGGCGCATCCCGGCCCTGTCGGTCAACAACGTGCTCGGCCTCAAGCGCGCGGTGGAGCGCGGCGTCGGCATCGGCATCGTGCCGGATTACCTGCTGGAGGATTCCGCCACGCTGGTGCAGCTCTTCGCCGAGCGCACCACGCCGACGCTGGAAGCCTATTTCGTCTATCCGCAGGAAATGCGCTCGGTGGCGCGCATCCAGGTATTCCGCGACTTCCTCGTCGCCAAGGCGCAGCGCTGGAATTTCTGAGCGCCCGCCCTCCCCGCCGCCGCCGCCCGCCCAAACCGCTATCGATCGCTCCAGCCCGAACCGTGTCCCTCTTGGGATGCGGCCGACGGCGTTTACGGCAGGCGCCGCGCGCTCGCGCCGACCGCACGGAGCATCAATTTTAGGCACTCATCCGAATGCCCAAAGGCTGTTCCAGACACGCGAAGCTCTGGATTCACGCAATGTGCACGCCGTATTGCAGCGGTCGCAGGGTGGACGCCCGACATTTTAGTTCTACTTTTCTTTCCAGAACGACCGTTTCGGTCCGCATTGCGCGCCGTCAGCCACTTCAATTGCGCATGCCTGGTATGCAGGCATAAATTATTGCAAGTTGCCCGCGCATTGAGCATATTCAGGACGACACCGATGCATCTGCTTCGGCTGTTCCCCTCTGGAAGGTTCGCCGCTCAGGCGGCGATACTTAGCCGGGCTCTTTTGAGCCCGGCTTTTTTTTGGCTCGTGCCCATTTTGTCCCGGCGCCACCGCAGGCCGCCGACGCGCGCGGCATGCCGGCATTGGCATTGCTTCCCATTGGCCGCACACTGCGTCGGGGGATGAGCGATGCCGCTCGCGGAGTGGCACGTCGGGGGGCAGGCATGCTGCGGGCCGTGCACGACAAATACGCCGTCGCCCTGCTGATGGTGCTGTTCTGGGGTGGAGCGCTGTGGCAGGCGGATCTGCCCGGCCTCTACATGGACGGCGTCAACCCGGATTATCTCGCCGCCCGCTTCTTCAATCGCGCCCTGCCCAATACCGTGTGGATCCTGCCGGCGAAAGGCCCGATCCTGCTCGGCTCGCTCTATCACGGGGTGCAGAACTATTATGTCGACCTGCCGGTGTTCTGGCTGCTCGGCATTTCGCTCCTCTCGATCCGCATCGCCCAGTCGCTGTTCGGCGCGGCGATCGTCCTGCTGCTGTATTTCCTTGCCGTGCGCGTGACACAGAACCGCCTTGTCGCGCTCCTCACGGCGGCGCTGCTGGCGACCGACATCGCCTTCCTCGTCTCGTTCCGCACCCAGTTCTACATCGTGCTGGGCGGCGAAGCCTGGCTGTTCGCGAGCCTGCTGGCGCTGTGGTCGCGCCACCGGGCCGGACCGTTGCTTTCCGGCCTGTTCTTCGGGCTGGCGATCTACGGCTATTTCGTCTTCGCCTTTTTCCTGCCGGCGATGATCCTGCTGATGCTGGCGCAGCCGCAGCGACATGTCCGGCTTTGGATGGGCGGTCTGGCGCTCGGCCTCCTGCCCTATGTGCTGGGCTATGTCTTCCTGTTCCGCGCCATCGGCGACGTTTCGTCGGCCATAGAATACCTCACCAGCCGACTTAGCGGCGTCGCCCCGCTTTCCGCCGCGGAATCGCTCTGGGAGCGGATCGAGGGCGCGTTCGCCCTCACGCGCCTTGCCATCACCAATGGCGGCAACGAAGCGATGATCTTCAGCGAGGCCCTCGGCAGCCCGTGGGGAGAGATCAAACTCGCGCTGTTCGCGACGATGGTCATCCTCGCCCTGCTCCGCCTGCGCTGGACGCCGCCGCATCGGCTCATCGTGCTGCTGCCGATCTCCTACCTGATCTGCGCCACGCTGCTCGGCAGCCGCCTGTGGGTGCACCATTACAGCGTGCTGGTGCCCCTGGGCTACCTGCTGCTGGCGGTCACGGTAGGCGACCTCGCCCGCGACCGGCGGCTCATCGCGGCGTCGGCCGTGGCCGCCCTCGCGCTGCTCGCGGTGAATGTTGGCCAATCCATCGGCTTTCACCGGGAACTGGCGGAAACCGGCGGCGTACGGAAACAGTCCGACGCGCTCACCCGGCTGGCGCAGGAGGCGCGCGAGCGGCCCCCCACCCTCTACGTGTTTCCCGAATGGGGGTTCTTCATGTCCTTCGCGCTGCTCACGGAGAACCGCGTGCGCTATGTGCTCGACCCCGCCGAGATCACGCGTGAGGCCTGCGCCTGCGATCAGGTGGCGCTCGCCTATTGGAACGACGCCGATACCGCTGCCTACCGGTCGCTGCTGGAGGCGAAGAACCTCCGCAACATCGAGACGACCGTCTACGCTCAGCGCGACGGTCGCCCGGCCTTCCATCTCATGACGGGCACCTTCTGACGTGCCCGTCGCGCCGCGCCGCGCCAGCGCTCACATGAACAGTTTCTCGCTCGTCAGCCCGGCATAGAGGCCGGCCACCTGCTCGCCATAGCCATTATAGATGAGCGTGGGCAGCCGCTCGCCGGTGCCGATGTCGCGCTCGGTAGCCTGGCTCCAGCGGGGGTGCGGCACGGCCGGGTTCACGTTGGCCCAGAAGCCGTATTCACGCCCCTGCACCTGTTCCCACAACCCGACGGGGCGCTCCGCCACGAAGGAGATGCGCACGATCGACTTCACCGACTTGAAGCCATATTTCCACGGAACGGAGAGGCGCAGCGGCGCGCCGAACTGGTTCAGCGCCGGCTGGCCATAGGCGCCGGTGACGAAGAAGGCGAGATCATTGGTCGCCTCCGCCATGGTCAGCCCGTCCACATAGGGCCAGGGATAGATGAAGCGGTTCTGAGCCGGCGCCACCTTCGGGTTCACGAAGGTCTCCATGCGGATATATTTGGCACCCGACAGAGGCTTGGCCCAGGCGACCAGTTCGCGCACCGGGAAGCCGGTCCACGGAATCACCATCGACCACGCCTCGACGCAGCGATGGCGATAGATGCGCTCTTCCAGCGGCATGGCGCGGATGATGTCGTCGATCCCGACCTCGCGCGGCTGCTCGACCAGCCCGTCGATCTTCACCGTCCACGGGCGGCGCGGCATGCGGGAGGCAGCTACCGCGCACTGGTAATTGGTGCGGTCGGAACCGAACTCGTAAAAGTTGTTGTAATTGGCCGTAATGTCCTCCGGCGTCACCGGCCGCCCGGCGGAGGCGAAGGCGGGATTGGCCTTGGCGGGGTAGAGGTCCCGGGTCGGGTCGTTCGCCGGATCGCCGGGCGCGGTGGCGGCTTCAGCGGGCGCGAGGGCACCGGCAGCACCAAAACCGGCCGCGGCAAGCAGGCCCACGCCCGCCCCCATCAGATGGCGGCGGGACAGATAGACGGATTCGGGAGTTGCGGCGGATTCCGGCAACTCCCAGGACTGCCGGCGACGGATATGCATCGGGATCTCCCTCGGATGATCGATGGTGAGAATACGCGACGTCGCGCCGGATTATTTCATCGCCCGCGATCAACTGAGCGTGCGCGATGCAAAAAGGCCCGGGAGCGATCCCGGGCCTTTCGATGCCATGGAGCCGCGTGCGGGCCGGGAAAGCCGGCCGCGCCCGCTTGCTTGCCCGCGCGCCCGGTGGCGTGCGCCCAGTGGCAGCCGCTCAACTGCCGCCGCTCACTTGCACTCGCTCACTTGGAGACGAGGCGCAGATCGCCCACGCCGACGGCAAGGTTCACGCCGGTCTGGCCTTCGACGCTGACGGGCTGCAGGGCGATGGTCTTGTTGGACCCGCCGACGAGCACGTTGCCCGCCACGCCCACGCCGAGGGCGACGCTGCCGGCCACGCCGACATAGGTGCCGTCGAGGTCACGCCCGACCACGCCGCGCGACGGCGCCAGAACGCTCCACACCAGCGTGTTGCGGCCGGTCACGCCGATATCGAGGCCCCAGCGGCGGATGCTGCCTTCATAGCTGAACTTCTTGCCCCGGGGCGCGCGGAAGGTGCACTCCAGCGTGCGCTTGGAACCGATGATGAAGCTCACGGACTTGGAGCCGTTGCACTCCAGCACGCCAACCTGAACGCGGCTCGGGCTCTGGGCCGAAGCCGGAACCGCGACGAGACCGGTGAAGCCGGCCGCGAGGGAGGCTGCGAGAAGGCCGCGCGACAGAACAGTACGGATCATTGGTCAATCTCCACAATGCGCATGAACCGGCTCTCGGGAACCGGCGCCCCACCGCCATGCAGCGGCACCGACCGGGGCGCGCCGCCCGGTCGGCTGTCTCAGGTAAACTCAGCGCAGCGAGCCGCAGAAGCGTTGGATGCGCAGGCACGCCTCCTCCAGGTCCTTGGTGGCGGTCGCATAGGAAATGCGAAACGCCGGGCCAAGCCCGAAAGCGGAACCATGCACCACGGCAACGCCTTCCGCTTCCAGAAGTTCGCTGGCAAATGTCTCGTCGTTGTCGATCACCTTGCCTGCCGATGTCTTCTTTCCGATGACGCCGGCGCAGGAGGGGTACACATAAAATGCCCCTTCCGGCTTCGGGCAGGTCAACCCGTTGGCCTGGTTGAGCATGGAGACCACGAGATCGCGGCGCTCCTTGAACACCTTGTTGTTCGCGGCGATGAAGTCCTGCGGGCCGTTCAGCGCCTCGACCGCCGCCCACTGGGCGATGGAGTTGGGATTCGAGGTCGACTGCGACTGCAGCGTGCCGATGGCCTTGATCAGCACTTCCGGACCCGCCGCATAGCCGATGCGCCAGCCGGTCATGCAATAGGCCTTGGAAACGCCGTTCATGGTCAGCGTGCGATCATACAAGGAGGGCTCGACCTGCGCCGGAGTGACGAACTCGAAATCGTCATAGACGAGATGCTCGTACATGTCGTCGGTGAGAATCCATACATGCGGATACTTCACCAGCACATCGGTGAGCGCCTTCATCTCCGTCCGGCTATAGGCCGAGCCGGTCGGGTTCGACGGCGAGTTGAAGATCAGCCACTTGGTCTTCGGCGTGATCGCCGCTTCCAGCGCGGCCGCGCTCAGCTTGAAATTATCCGCGAGCCGGGTCTCAACCGGAACCGGCGTGCCGCCGGCGAACTGGACGATGTCGGGATAGCTGACCCAGTACGGCGCCGGGATGATGACCTCGTCGCCGGCATCGAGCGTGGCGACCAGCGCGTTGAACAGCACCTGCTTGCCGCCCGTGCCGACCGTGATCTGGCTGGGCTTGTAGGTGAGGCCGTTCTCGCGCTTGAACTTGGCGACGATGGCCGCCTTCAGCTCGGGAATTCCATCCACCGCGGTATAGCGGGTCTGGCCATCGCGGATCGCCTTGATCGCGGCTTCCTTGATGTTGTCCGGGGTCTCGAAGTCGGGTTCGCCGGCCGCCAGCGCGATCACGTCACGCCCAGCCGCTTTCAGCTCCCGCGCCTTGTTGGAAATGGCGATGGTCTGCGACGGGTTGATGCGCTTCAGGGCGGCGGATATCAGGCTCATGGCCGAACTCCCTTGAGGTGTTTTGCGCGCGACAACTAGTCGAGCCCTTGCGTGCCGGCAAGCGATTCCCCACCTGCGGGGCGGCCGAGCGACACGATAGGCTGCCGCCGGGACGTCTTTTTATGATTCTGCCGGGAATTTGCGCGTGCTGAAACTCCACTCCATGCAGAGTTCCGGCAATAGCTACAAGGTCCGGCTGCTGCTGGCGAAACTGGGGCGCCCGTTCCAGCTGGTCGATGTCGACGTGCTGCGCGGGGAGAATCGCACTCCCGACTTCCTGATGAAGAATCCCGAAGGCCGCGTTCCCCTGCTGGAACTGCCGGGCGGGCGCTTCCTCGCCGAATCCAACGCCATCCTGTTCCATCTGGCGGAAGGCACGCCCCTCCTGCCCACCGAGGCTTTTTCGCGCGCGGAAGTGCTGCGCTGGATGTTCTTCGAGCAGCACAGCCATGAGCCCGCCATCGCCGCCGCGCGCTTCTGGCTGAAACTCGTGCGTGGCGGACGCGAATTGCGCACGCACGATGTCGACCGCTGGATGGAGGAGGGCTATGGCGCCCTGCGCATCCTGGAGCGACATCTCGCGCGCCGCCCCTTCTTCGTCGACGACCGGCTGAGCATTGCCGACATCGCGCTGTATGCCCATACCCATGTGGCCGGTGAAGGCGAGTTCGATCTCGCCACCTTCCCCGCGCTCAATGGCTGGCTCGCCCGCGTCGCCGCGGCGCCGGGCCATGTCGATATCGGATGGCGCCCCGCTACGGCCCGGCAAATGGTTAGCAACGCTTAACTATTTGCCCTGAAATAGCCCCGAAATGATACCGGGACCAGCAAAGTCGCGCCGGAGCCGGGCCGGGTTCAGCGGCGAACTTGGCACCTGTCGGATGCATCAGGCAGATACCGACGGGAATGGAGTTCGCCATGACGCGCCAGATGACGACCGACGTCGCCGCGACAACCGTCTCTCCTTCCGCTCATCCCGGCTCGTTTGCCGCAGAACCGCGCCACACGGCCGGGCGCCGGCTGAGCCGCGCGCTGATGGAGGCGGGCGTGGTGCTCTCCCTCACCTTCGCTATCGTCGCGGTGCTGTGCATGTTCGGCCTGCAGCGGGCCTCGGCGCTCGACCTTTCCGGAATGCCGGCCCAGGATGGCCGCATCGCCATGGGCGCCGTGCTGCTCGCGCTGTTCGTCGGCCTGTGCGGCCTCACCAGCTTCATGCTGCGCAGCACGCTCAACGCGGCGGATGGGCCGCGCAGCCGTCGCGGATGAGCCCGCCATCATGCGGGTGGCTTCGTGAGGCACGGCCACCATCGCCCTCGGCCGCGCCCCCTGTCGGCCCGCCGGCGGATCTGCTTTAACGATGCGCCCCGAAATGATCCCCGCCTAATGATCCCGCCTAATGATCCCGCCTGGAGCGCCCGCGACGATGACGTTCAAGTTTGTCCTCGCCGGCTGCCTTCTGGCGCTGGTTCTCGCGGGGGGGAAGGCCGATGCCCAGGAGGAGATACGTATCGGTTCCTCCGCCGGCCCGCTCATCGTGGAAACCGTCGCCACCGGGCTGGAAAATCCGTGGAGCCTTGCCTTCCTGCCGGATGGGCGGATGCTGGTGAGCGAACGGGTGGGCCGGTTGCGCATCGTCAGCCGCAACGGCACCGTCTCGGCACCGGTGGAGGGCCTGCCGCCGGTCTTCGCGCGCGGCCAGGGCGGGCTGCTCGACATCACAGTCGCGCCGGATTTCGACAGCAGCCGGCTTGTCTTCTTCACCTATGCCGAACCCCGCGAAGGCATATCGGGTACCAGCGTCGCCCGCGCGAGGCTGGTCGAGGAGGCCGGCACCGCGCGGCTCGACAAGGTCGACATCATCTTTCGCCAGCAGCCCGCGGCGGGCGGTGCCAGCCATTATGGCGCGCGCCTCGTGTTCGATCGCGACGGGGCGCTGTTCGTGACGCTGGGCGACCGCTTCTCGCTGCGCGACAAGGCGCAGGACCTCTCCACCCATATCGGCAAGATCGTTCGCATCCTGCCGGACGGCACGGTGCCGGCGAACAATCCGTTCCGCGCGGCCGGCAGCGCCCGACCGGAAATCTGGAGCTACGGGCACCGCAACGTCCAGGGCGCGACGCTGGATCCGGTGACCGGCCGGCTCTGGACCGTGGAGCACGGCGCGCGCGGCGGCGACGAACTCAACCATCCCGAAGCCGGCAGGAATTACGGCTGGCCGGTCATCTCCTACGGCCGCGACTATAGCGGCAAGGCGATCGGCGAAGGCACCGCGAAGCCCGGCATGGAACAGCCGGTGAAATACTGGGACCCGTCCATCGCCCCCTCGGGACTGGCCCTCTATACCGGCGATCTCGTTCCCGCGTGGAAGGGAAACCTGTTCGTCGGCGCGCTGGCCGGCGCACGGCTGGTGCGGCTGAAGCTCAACGCCACGGGCAGTGCCGTCATCGAGGAGGAGGCACTCCTCACGGAATTGCGCGAGCGCATCCGCGACGTGCGCCAGGGGCCGGACGGCGCGCTGTGGCTGCTGACCGACAGCGCGCAGGGCCGCCTTCTACGCCTCGCCCCGCCCGAATGAGCCTCACCACTTCTGGAAAATGAACCACGCGCCAGCGACGATGAAGCTGAAGCCGATCAGGTGGTTCCAGCCGAGCGGTTCCTTCAGCCACAGCACCGAGAAACCGGCGAACACCGCGAGCGTGATCACCTCCTGGATGGTCTTCAGCTCCGCCGTCGAATAAGTGGCCGAGCCGATGCGATTGGCCGGCACGGCGAGGCAATATTCGAAGAAGGCGATGCCCCAGCTCACCAGAATGGCGATGAGCAGCGGCGACGACTTGTGCTTGAGATGGCCGTACCAGGCGAACGTCATGAACACGTTCGAGGCCAGCAGCATGAGGATCGGCACCAGCGCCGGGGGAAGAAGGCCGGACATCGAAACTCCGTAGGGGAAAGGCGGCGGGGCGATTCCGCTCGCGCCGCGAGAGGAGCGACACCATGCCGAGCCGCAGCCCGCTTGTCACGGTCGCGCCGCCGCGATGAGCGCGCCCCCCCGCCGCCGGCGCACGCGCCCCACCGGCGCGACCATCGCCTCGTCCCGCCCTCTCCCCTGCGCCGCGCCGCGCGCGCGCGTCCGGGTGACGCTGCGCCCTAAAGCTCCGCCCAGTGGCGCAGGAGGTTGTGATAGACGTTGGCGAGCGAGAGCACGGACGGATCCTCGTCCAGCAGCTTGGCGCGCGTCGCCATGATCGCCATGTCGAGATCGTACAGCATCGCGCGCTTGTGATCCTCCTTGATCATGGATTGCGACCAGAAGAACGAGCCCCAGCGGCTGCCGCGCGTGATCTCGTTCACGCTGTGCAGGCTGGAGGCCGGATAGACCACGGCGTGGCCGGCCGGCAGCTTCACCTCATGCGCGCCGAAGGCGTCCTCGATGACGAGTTCGCCGCCCTCATATTCCTCCGGCTCGGTGAGGAAAATGGTGGTCGAGACATCCGCGCGCAGGCGCTGCCCGGTCTGCGCAATGGTGCGGATCGAGCCGTCGACATGGGCGCCGAACTTCATGCCGACATCGTAGCGGTTGAACATCGGCGGCAGCACCCGCAGCGGCAGAGCCGCCGCATTGAACAGCGGGTTGCGCCCGAGCGCGCGCAGGACAAGGTCGCCGAGTTCGTTCGCCTCGCGCGATTCCACGGGAATCTGCAGGTTGAATTTCGCCTTGGCCGCCTGCTGTCCGGCGGTGACGCGCCCGTCCACCCAGGGCGAGGCCTCCAGCACGCGCCGGCAATGGGCCACTTCCTCGGGGGTCAGGATATTGGGGATCTGGATCAGCATGGCTCGCCCGGAAACAAAAAAGCGGGGGAGCCGGCAAGCCGGCATCCCCCTTCAAGTCGAGACGGTCAGTCAAGAGAACGGGGCCGCCGTCAGAAGGTTGCCCCCACCGTGACGGTGAAGGTGCGGCCCGAGGCGGGAATGGCGCGATTGCCCCAGCCGGCGGAATAGTTCAGCTCGTCGGTGAGGTTGTAGGCGTTCAGCGCGATGCGGAAATTGCCCTGCGCGTAGGACACCAGCGCGTCCAGCGAGAACGTGTCCGGGATGATCGCGGTGTTGGCGCTGTTGGTGAAAGATTCGTCGGCATAGGTGATGCCGCCACCGACCAGCAGCTTGCCGGGGATCTGGCTCCAGTGCTTGCTCAGCTCGTAGGTGGTCCACAGGCTGAAATTGTTGGGCGAGACGAACGGCACCTCGTTGCCGATATAGGAGGCGGTGGTCGAGGTCTGGATCTCGCTGCTGTAATAGGCGTAGTTCGCCTGGATGGTCCACGCGTCGGTGATGTTGCCGGTCATGCCCAGCTCGACGCCCTGCACCCGCTGGTTCTCGCCGGTCTCCACCGAGTCGCCCGTCACCGGGTCGGTGTAGAACGCGTTGCTCTTGTCGGTCTGGAACACCGCGCCGGTGAAGCCGAGCTTGCCGTTGAGCACGGAGATCTTGAAACCGGCCTCGTAGGTCTCGTTATCCTCCGGCTCGAGGTCGTTCTGCACCGGATTGACCACGGTGATGTCGTTGGTCGGGAACGCGCCCTGCGGCGTGAACGACTTGGCCCAGGACACATAATAGGTCTGGTACGGCGTCGGCTCCCAGATCAGGCTGAGCTTGGGGCTCCAGAAATCGGTCTGGGAATCGGCGTCCACCCAGGCTCCGGTGCTGCCGGTGCAGGTGCCGGCCGTGTTCACGCACCAGTAGCGATAATCCGACTGGTAATTGTCGTAGCGAGCGCCGGCGAGCACCGAAATCGCGTCGGTGAACCACACCCGATCGCTGACGAACAGCCCGACATCGGTCGCGCTCGAATTGCGCTGGCCGTTATTGCCGAACGGATTCGAATAGAGGAAGTAGCCCGTGGTGTCCTCGAAGATCGGGTTATAGATCGTCGACGTGCCCTTCGAGCCGTTCACCGAGACCAGCGTGCGGTCGCTGCTCACCGTGTTGAGGTCGATGCCGGCCACCACTTCGTGGCGCAGCGCGCCGGTCTCGAACTTGGCGGTCAGCGTGGTGACGTTCTGCGCGCTCCAGCTCTCCTGATAATAGCCGGGATTGCCGCCGCCGAAGGCGATGGCCGGGTCCAGCCCGTCGAAGAACTGGCCGGTGCAGCTTGCATTATACGCGGCCGCCGTCGTGCCGGTGCCGCAGCCCGGCACGGTGGTGGCGAAGTCGCGGGTGTAGTAGCCGACACGGGTGTCGTTGCTCACCGTCAGCCAGTCGTTGACGTCGCGCTTGAAGTTGACCGTCAGCATGTTGACGTCGGTGACGTCCTGATCCGTCACCTTGCCGTAGAAGGTGCTCCGCGGCACGCCCCATTCCGTCACCGGCTGGCCGAGCGAGCCAAAGCGCGCCACGTCGTTGAATGCCGGCGTGACGATGGGAACGCCGTAATCGGGCGTGCGCTCGCCATGCTGGTACAGGTAGTTGACGTGCAGCGTCTGGTCGGTGCCAAGACCGAAGCCGAGGTCGGCCATGAGGCCCCAGCGGTTCGACGAGACGTTGTCGCGATCGACGATGTCCTGATCGTTGACCATGCCGACGATGCGGATGGCCGAGGTGTCGTTGAACTGCTTGTTGACGTCGAACACGCCGCGCGCGAGCGGCCCGTTGCCGAACTGGCCTTCGAAATCATACTTGTCGCCGAGATGCGCCGCCTTCAGCGTCATGTTGATGGCGCCGCCGGTGGTTCCGAGGCCGAAGCCCTCGGAGGTCGAGCCCTTGAACACCTCGACGCTCTCGTAAGCGAAGCTGTCGCGGGTATAGACGCCGAAATCGCGCAGACCGTTGATGAAGATGTCGCCCTTGGCCTGGAAGCCGCGGATGCGGAACTGGTCGCCGTTCATGCCGCCGCCGCCCTCGCCGATGCCGGCGGTGACGCCCGGCACGTTGCGCAGCGCCTGCTCCAGCGTGGTGACACCCTGCTGCTGCATCGTCTCCTGGGTGATGACCTGCACGGTCTGCGGCAGATCCTGAATCGTGCCGGGAAAGCGGGTCAGCCCGGTCGTCGCTTCGAGCGTGTTGGCGGGGGAGCCCTCGCCTTCGACGGTGACGGTCGGCAGTTCTTCCTCCGCCGTCGTCGTGGCGGGCGGTGCCGTCACTTGCTGAGCCGCGGCACCGAACAGCGGCACCGCCGTCATGGTTGCCGCAACGCCCGCCGCGAGAGCGGCGCCCGGCGCAGTCGATCGAAGCGTCTTTAAGGTCTTCATATCCCCACAACCCCGTAATTTTACCGTAATCCGGCTCATATATTTGATTCCAAGGCCTTTCAAACATTATGTTTTTTATGAATTCCAGGGTATTTACCCTAGAGACGATCAAAACTTCAGTTTTTAATTATTAAAAACAAAAGTTCACTCCGTCTTGTTGCCGACCCCCTCGCGGAAACCTTATGGAAACGCAGGAAAATAGCGGTACCTATCCGCTGGGGCAGCGGCCGCTGCGGAGCCCGGAACAGCCATCGGCGATCGACGAGACATGCGCGAACAGTGGATTTCCTATTCGGCCCTCGAAAAAATGGGCCCCGATGTGTTGCGCGCGCGCATCAGCGAGGGGCCCGCTCAGGCAGCCCGCTGGGTGGAGGCGGCCGCGCTCAACGGGCTGATCAACGCACAACTCGCCTGGGGGCAGATGCTGGTCGACGGTCACGGCGTGCGGCGGGATCCGGCGGCTGGCCTGCGCTGGTTTTCCATCGCCGCCAAGGCCGGCAGCGCGGAGGGCGTCAACATGGTGGGGCGCTGCCATGAACTGGGATGGGGCGTGCCGCCGGACCCCACGGAAGCCGCCCGCCACTACCGCGCGGCGGCCGACAAGGGGCACGCCTGGGCGCAGTTCAACCTCGCCACGCTGCTGCTGGAAGGACGCGGCGTGCCGGCCAACCGCCACGGCGCGCTCGCCTGGTATCTGCACTCCGCGCGCGGCGGCAATGCCAAGGCGATGACGATGGTCGGGCGCTATCTCGAACTGGGCTGGGATCGCCCGGCGCGCCCCGCCGCGGCCTTGCGCTGGTATCGCCGCGGCGCCGCCGGCGCGGATTATCGCGGCCAGTTCGATTATGCGCGCCTGCTGCTGGCGATGACCGGGCAACTCGACGCCGCGCTTCCCTGGTTCACGCGGGCGGTGGAGAACGGGGTTCCCGCCTTCTGTCGCAATGTCGGCGCCGGGCTGCGCGAGGCGGATGAGCCTGAACTGCGGCGCATCGCGCACCGGGCGCTTGAGCGCGCCGCCACATCCGGCGAGGCCGCGGACCTGCGCGCCTATGCCATCGCGCTGGCCGAGGGGCTCGGCGGCACGCCGGATCCGGAGGCGGCCCGCCATGCCTTCACCGCCGCCCGCGTGGCGGAAGTGGCGGAAGATGCCGCGCGGGCGCAAGCAGCGGCGCGCCCGGCTCCCGTGCCCCGGCGGGGCGGACCGCGCGTCGTCCGCCTGCTGGCCCGCCTGCTGGCAAAGCTGCGCGCCATCGGTCAGCCTCGCGTGGCGGAGCGGCGTTGAGCCGCCCGGTCAGTTGCGGCTATTCGCCCAGGCCCGGACCTCGCCGACAAAATGGCGGAAATCCCAGAAGGCAGCGGCGAGCAGAACCGCCGGCACAAGAGCCAGCAGCAGCGCCGCGCCCGCCGACCAGTCGACCGGCCCACGCGCGAAATCATAGGCCGTATAGGCACCGAACAGGGTGACGAGAGCCGCGATGCCGAAATAGGCCAGGCGATCCAGCCGTGTCACGATGAGGCCGATCAACACCGCGATCGCGATCCCGATCAGCGCCGCCCACACCCAGCCCAGCGAGAACAGCGTCGCCATCCAGCGCCCGGCGCTGGCGGAAACGAAGACCAGCGCCACCAGCACCAATATGCCCGCGCGCAGGCGCAGTATCGATATCTTGCCCGTGGATATAGCCATGCGTGCCCCGCTCCGCCACCGCCCTCCATCGAGGGCGTGTGCCGGACGATTGAGTGCACGATCCGGGCCCGCTTCGCAATCTGGCCCGTTTCGCGCCATGATCGGTGCGCAATTGCCCGGCACCTGCTGTGCGACGCTGCGGAACCGGCCCGTACGGAACCGCGTTCGGCCTTACCGATTGCGGATACTCCATGCGCCACGTCCTCGTTCTCCTGAATGCCCGCGCCGGCACGCTGCTCGACCGCAATGCCGAGGAGGTGCGCACGCTCGTCGCGCACGCGCTGGGCGACGAGCGCCGCAAGGTGGAGGTTCATCTGCTGAGCGGAAAGAACCTCGTGCGCGGTATTCGCGAATCGGCGCGCGGCCCGCATGACACGGTGATCGTCGGCGGCGGCGATGGCAGCGTGAACCTTGCCGCCCGCAGCCTGCACGACACCGACAAGGTGCTCGGCATCCTGCCGCTCGGCACGCTCAATCTATTGGCCCACGATATCGGCATGCCGATGGAACTGGAGGCCGCGTTGGAGGCGCTGGGCGCCGCCAGGCCCGCCCGCGTGGATCTGGCCACGCTGAATGGCCGGCCTTTCCACACCATTTCGGGCATGGGTTTCTTCAGCCAGATGGCACGGGCCCGCGAAGTCGCGCGCAAATGGCGGCTGTGGCGCTTCTTCGCGGTCGCCATCGCCGCGATATTGGCGCTGCGCCGCACCGGGCGGATGCATCTCGATGTCACGGTCGACGGCACCGCCCACAGTTTCCGCGCCTTTGCCGCGCTGGTGTCGGTGAACCGCTTCACCGGTCCGGGCTGGCGACGCGCCCGGCTGGACGAGGGCCTGCTGGAAATTCACATCGCCGAGGATCGCGGCGCGCGCTCGCTGCTGAAGGCCGGCGCCGACATGGTGACGGATAACTGGCGCGAGAATCCCGGCATTGTCAGCCTGTCGGGAACGTCCATCACGGTGGCCCGCCGTCGGCGCGCCCGTTCCTGGGTCTCGACCGATGGCGAGCTCGATCGCGAGACGATGCCGCTGGAATACCGGGTCATACCCGCGACACTGACGCTGCTGATGCCCCCGCGACAGCCGGCCTGAAACCGGCCATCGCGGTGTTGCGCTTCGCGTCAGCGCGGCTCGATCTCGTAGGTGATGGTGATGTTGGCGTTGATCTCGCTCTCACCCGCCTCGATCGGCACCGAATCGGCCTTGGCCGCCGGCATGGCCATCATCCGCATCATCGGGCGGGGTGCCGCGCCCTCGCCGCTGATGGCCAGCACGCGAACGAGCCGCACGCCGCCGGCTTCGGCAATGACCTCCGCCTGGTGGCGGGCGTCCTTCACCGCCGCGACGCGGGCGGCCTCCTGCAGGTTCGAGGGATCGGCGATGTCGAAGCTGATGCCGCCGATCTGGTTCGAACCCGACGTGACGATCTTGTCCAGAAGGTCGCCGAGGCCATCGAGCTTGCGCACCCGCACCGTGACGGCGTTGCGCACCTCATAGCCGGCGATGCGCGGCGGCTCGCTGCTATCCTTCTTCGGCAGGGTATATTGCGGCTGCACGCTGAAACCCGACGTGACGATGTCGCGCGGCTCGATGCCCGCCGACTTGATCGCCTCGACCAGCCCGGCGACCGAACGGCTATTGGCATCCAGCGCCTCGCGCGCGGTCTTTGCCTCGCTGACCACGCCGGTGGAGAAGGTGGCCATGTCCGGCGCCGCCCGGGCCGTTCCCTCGCCGGTGACGGTGAGCGTGGGTCGACGCACGGAGGGCACGGCTTCCTGCGCCGCAAGCGGCGACAGGCTCGCCAGCAGCGCCGTCGCACACAGAGTGGCACGCATGAACTTCATAATCGGCATTCCTCGCAGGCCGCCGTCGGATGACGAAGCGGCACGCGGCATGCCATCGCGCGAAGACGGCGGCATTGCGGCGGCCTGTGTATTCCCCGCCATTACCCCCTTCGGGCGAGTGGACACGACAATTGGGGAGGCGGCCTCATCCCGCCCTGCCCCCGGACAGGCTCCACAAAACCGGCAGGCAGGGGAGATCCGTCGCGCACGGATGGACGTTTTATGGACGTTTTGGTGGGCCCGGTAGGACTCGAACCTACAACCAGACCGTTATGAGCGGTCGGCTCTAACCATTGAGCTACAGGCCCTTCCGGTGCAGCCCGGGCGCGGATGCGCGGGCGGAAGCTAGCAAATGCGAAGGCGTGCGCCAACCGGTCGCGCAGCACGGCCCACACCTCTCGACGGCGGCGGTCGGCAGCGATCGGCGGTGCGCGCGGCGCGGACTCGTCCGCGAACGGCGCCATGGTTGGTCAGCGCTTGGCCAGGGAGGTGTCGCAGCCTGTTGGAAACTCTTCCGGGGAAACTCTTCCAGCCGTGTCATCCCGGCATGGCCGCAGGCCATATCCGGGATCGCGGCGGCAAGCGCATGGATGGTCCCGGCTCTACACCTGAGGCCGCCGCCGGGATGAAGGTCTTCAAAGGAATTCCAAACAGGCACTTGGGGATTTCAAACAGGCACTTGAGAGCTTTTCGTCGACAGGCTCGGCGCACATATCGCGCCGAGCCTGTCGAGCGCCGTCTCACCCGGTTCACCGCCTGAACGTGGCGGAAGACTTGCGGGCAGGATGGCGCCGGCGCAGATTCGCGCGTTACTCGGCAAGCAGACGCAGCAGAACGATGTTCTTGCTCTTGTCCTTGTCCTCGGTGCTGCCGGCGACGATGATCAGCTTCGAGCCATCGATCAGCACGCCGTTGGCCACATCATCGCCCGCGCCGAGCGAAATGCCGAAAACGCCATCGGGTGTGCCGTCGCTGTTGCCGTCTGCGCCGAAGGCCGCATCCAGATTTCCATTGTCGAGATAACGGGCAACGACGATGTTCTTGCTGTCGCCTTCCGTATGGTAGCCAGCCACGACGATCTTGCCATCGGGCTGTATACCCATCGAGGCGGCGGCATCATCGCCCTTGCCAAGATCGAGGCTCACGAAACCATCGGGCGTGCCATCGCTGCCACCATCCGCGCCAAAGACCGCATCCAGCTTTCCATCCGGCAGGAATCGGGCGAGCAGGATGTTCGAACTGCCACCCGTGGACGTGTTCGTGCCGGCGATCACGATCCGGCCCTTCTCATCCAGCGCCACCGCGCGGGCGACTTCATCGCCCGTGCCCAGCGACTGGCTGACGACGCCGTCCGGCGTGCCGTCGCGGCTTCCATCGGCGCCGAAGCCCTTGTCCAGCGTGCCATCCGTGCTGAATCGCGCCACGATGATGTTGTTGCTGCCATTGTCCTTGTGCGAGCCGACAAGGATGATCTTGCCGTCGCCGTCAAGGGCGAGCCCATTGGCGATGTCATCGCCGGCGCCGAGGTCGAGGCTGACGAAACCGTCCGTCGTGCCATCGCTGCCGCCATCGGCACCAAAGGCCTTGTCCAGCGTGCCATCCTTGTTGAAGCGCGCCACGAGGATGTTGGAACTGCTGCCCTTCACCGTGTCGCCCACCACGACAATCCTGCCATCGGGCTGCAACGCCACCGCACGGGCTACGTCATCGCCATCGCCCAGCGACACGTTGACCACGCCATCGGGTGCGCCGTCGGCATTGCCATCGGCGCCGAAACTCTTGTCGAGGCTGCCATTTTCGTTGAAGCGCGCCACGAAGATATTCTTGCTCTTGCCATCGAGGTGATAGCCGGCGACCACGACCTTGCTGTCGGGCTGCACGACAACGGACGTCGCGACGTCATCGCCATCCCCCAGCGAGACATCCACGACACCATCGGGCGTGCCGTCGCTGTTGCCGTCGGCCCCGAACCTTTTGTCCAGCTTGCCGGCATGGGTATACCGAGCCACGATGATGTCGGACGAGCCCTTTGCGAAATGGCTGCCGGCGATGACGATTTCCCCGCTCGGCGCGCGAGCGACGGCATTGGCCACATCGTCGCCGCTGCCCAGCGAGGTCGAGACCACGCCGTCGGGTGTGCCGTCGGCATTTCCGTCTGCGCCGAAGGTTTTATCCAGCATGCCAGCCCCCGCCGCCAAGGCGGCGGGGGCCGCGGCCGCGAGCGCCACTACGGAAATGCTTGCAAACAAACATTTCCGTAAAGATCCTCCCGAATGAAGCATAGAAGTCATATTATCGTCGCCCCTCAGCGCATCGAATGTGCATCGCACAATGAAAACCTCGCACGAGGAGTGGTTTACTCTCTTGCACTGTGAATCCGCTAGCGCGAACGAAGCTTTGGGAGTAACGAAAATATACGCTCGTATACACGGTCGAAATGTTCGAGAGTTCCATGACTGAGTTCGACATCGGCGAGAAGCTCAAGCTGTGGCGCCGCTCGAACGGCATCAAGCAGGACGTGATGGCAGCCGCGCTTGGCGTTTCACAAGCAACCGTGTCGCGGTGGGAAAACGGCCTCGACCTGCCGTCGATCGAGATCTCGCGCCGGATAACCGATCTGATTGCAAAGCAGATCCGCGACGAACTCGCCATCGAAAGCAGGTTTATCGAGAAGCTCTCGTCGGTTCAGGCGATCTTCGACATTGACGGAATTCGTCTCCAGGCAACATCCCTGGGATGCACACGTGCCTGGCCTCTGTTTTCAAAGCTCGTCGGCCGCGCATTCGAGCCGCGGATGGTCGGAGAAAGCCGCATCGTCATCGACGACAGCGTGTCACGAGAGGCGATCATTAAAGGTGACATCGCCATGATTGTCGGCGTCAGCACTCGACATCTGGATCTGGAAGTCGACTCGCCCTTCCGGCATCGGTGGATTTCGCGTTTCTGGTTTCACGGCCATCGGGTGTTTACCACCCTGGCCTATGAACCGTGCGACGCGGACACGCCGATCGGCATCGAACAGATCTTTCGCCTGGAGGATATCTCCAAGAGGTAGCAGGGTCGTCTGCACGATACGCCCAAGCGCCAGATCCGCTGATTTGGCACCCGATCCGTGTCGCCTTATCGCCTCCCGCCCCCCTCCTCCCCGCGGCATCTGGATACGACCAATATTTGTCGCGGGTGATGACGGACACCACCTTGCGGCGTCGCCCGCTTTTCACTCATCTTGCTTCGTCAAGCCTGACCGTGTTTCGAACAAGCTACGGGCTCGATCGGGCCGGCTGCCCCCCCGGGGCCGGCCCGCATGCCCTCACCTTGCGCCGGAAAGCCGCCAGACCCTGAGGCGCGCGCGCAGTTCGGTTCGGCGCGCCCCTCGTCCGTCCTGTCGCGCGACCTCGCCGGCGGCCCATGCGTGATGCAACCGCGGGGCACCTGTCCGGCCTGCGCGGGGGAACGCATCTGTCGGATTGTGGACACTGGGGCCCACACTGGGTAGCAGCCTCATTCCGCTTGCAACCCGGCCGGCGCGCCATCCAATATGCAGTGCAGGTAAGGGGGAGTGCATGCGGGTGTGGGTGGGGGGAATCGCGCGGTTTGTCGGGTTCTGGGCGATTCCGGTCTTTCTGGTGTTGGGATCATCGCTTCTACTGTCGTTCATAAACCCAATACTTATTTTCGCAACGATTGCCGATTCAACGTCGGGCGACTTCAAGGGCATCAGCACGCCCGAGTTCGCCTATGCGCTGGCCGGCTCCCTGTTCGTCTTCGCGATGGGCCTGGGCCTTGCCTTTCTTCTCTTCCACATAGTGCCGGTATTGCGCGCGATGAGGCAGGCGAGAGAGCAGATCACCGCCAGTGTCGCCGGAAATGAAGATCGCGCCGAGATTCGGAGAGTCTTCGCCGCCAATTTTGAAACCATCGGGCAGACTCTCTCGGCCAATTGGCTCATCGGCGACGCCTGGAGAGAGTTCGACGATAGCCTCGTCGACACCGACAGTGATCGCGCCATCGGCAACACGGTCCGGCCGCATGTCTTCTTCAACCCCGGCGTCGCCCGCGAGCGATTGAGCGGGCTGAAGATGATGAGCGCCGTGCCCGGTTATTTCGTCGGCATCGGACTGCTGCTGACCTTCATCGGGCTCGTCTTCGCGCTCCACAAGGCCGGCGCGGCCGCCAGCGCGGGCGACGCGAAGAAAATGGCCGCGCAGATGGGGGAACTGCTCCAGATCGCGACCTTCAAATTCTCGACGTCGATCGCCGGGCTGCTGGCCTCCATTGTTCTGTCCATCGTCTTCCGCTGGTTCTCCGTGCTGCTGGAGGGGTCCTTTGACCGCTTCAATGCCGAGCTGGAGCGCCGGCTGCGCTATCACGCGCCGCAGTCGATTTCGCTGGAGATCCGCCGCACGATGGAGGACCAGCTCGCGCAGCTCAAGGACATCACCCAGGGCGATTTCTTCGCCCGCATGGGAACGGAAATCGCGCCGCGCCTGCATTGGGCGGTGGCCGATGCCATGGCGCCGGTCACCGAGCAGATCAGCCACGCCGTCGGCAATCTCGCCGCCAACAGCCAGGACGGCGTGCAGCAGATGCTGCACGACTTCACCGCGTCGCTGCAGCATGGCGCCGGCACCGAAATGCGGGAACTCGCCGCCACGCTCAAGCAATTGCAGATGTCGATCATGGACATGCAGGGCGGGCTGCGCGGCACGGGCGAGGATTTCTCCGCACGGCTGGGCGAAGCGGCGGACAACCTGAATCGCATGGTGGAGCGCGCGGGACAGACTTTCGAACACAGTTCCGGGCAAAGCCGCGACGCGCTGGCCAGCGTGGTCGAGAGCCTGCGCAAGACCCTGGAAAAGGCCAATGCCGAGGTGGATTCCGCCCTCGGCCAGGCCGCCGGCGGCGCCTCCGCCAAGCTGGAGGCGGCCATGGGTCTGGTCATGGAAAAGCTCGACCGGCAGATCAGCCAGATGGGGGACAATGTCGGCGACATGCAGCGCGCCATGGGCGAACAGGGCGAGCAGACGCGCCGGCAGATCGACGCCTCGGTGCATCATTCGGCGGAGGTGCAGAAGCTGGTGCTGACCGACCTGCACGCGGCGGCGCAGGGCCTTTCCGAGCGGCTGCGCACGGCGGTGGAACTGGCCCTGACCGCGGTCGGCCAGCGTTTCGGCGATCTGTCGGTCTCGATGCGGGCGATCGAGGGCGCGCTGGCGAGCCAGAAGGTGGCGCTGGAGGCGACCTCGGGAGAGGCGCGCAAGACCGCCCAGGCCTTCGGCGAAACCGCCAGCAGCGTGCGAGCGGCAACCGCTCCGCTGATCACGGTCGGAACCAGCCTCTCCGGCGCCACGGAGAAGCTCGCCTCCAGCGTCGGCACCACGCTGGAGGCATTGCAGGCCGCCCGGGAGCAGATCGCGACGCTGGCGGCGGGGCTGGCCGATACCAATGAGCGCAGCGGCGCCTTCTGGAACAATTTCGCCGCCAAGTTCGACGATGTCGACACCGCGCTCGGCAAGGCCGTGGAAGCGCTCTCGCGCTCGACCGCCGACCAGCAGGACCGGCTGCGCACCCATGTTCAGTCCGTCGATCTCGGCCTGTCGCAGGCCATCGAGAAACTCAATCCGCTGCTGGCCTCGATGTCGGACAGCGCCGAGGACATCGCCGCTGGCCTGAAGGTCGCGACGGCGTCGCGCTTTGGCGGCTCCGACATCCGGGCGCACGGAGAGGCGCGATGATCACCGCCGAACCGGATGCGTCCACCGGCAGCCATGCCGAGGAGGATGAGAACTATTTCGTGTCCATGACCGACATGATGGTCGGCATCCTCTTCATCTTCATCATCATGCTGATGGTCTTCGCGCTGAACTTCCAGCAGCAGACCGACCAGACCCGGACCCTGACGGCGCAGCAGGAGGAGCAACTGCGCCGGGCCAACGAACTGGCCGACCAGCTCGCCGCGCTGCGCCGGCAGATCGCCGAGCAGATCACCGAACTCGACAAGGCCAACCAGGCGCGCGGCGACCTTCTCGAAACCATCCAGAAGCGTCTGGAAGGCGTCGGGCTGAAAGTGACGATCGACAAGGATACCGGCGTGTTGCGGCTGACCGAGGATGCCATCCGCTTCGACAGGAATGTGTCGCTGCTGAACGAGACGGCCGCACGCAATGTCGACGCCCTCGCGCGCGTTCTGCTGGATGTGCTGCCGCGCTACACCGCCTGCGGCGAGCCGGCCGGCTGCCCGTCCATGTCGGGCTACGTGGTGGAAACCCTGTTCATCGAAGGGCACACCGACACGGTGGGTGGGCCGGACCGCAACTGGCAGCTTTCCACCGAGCGCGCGGTCAATACCTATCGGCGGATCGTCGGCGGCTTCCCGCGCCTGCGCACGCTGGTGAACTCGCAGGGACAGGAAGTCCTCTCGGTGTCGGCCTATGCCCATACGCGCCCCGCGACCAAGGGCGAGGACGAGGACGCCCACCGCATCAACCGGCGGATCGATCTGCGCTTCCTGATGGAAGCGGATCGGCGCGAGCGACTGACCAGCGTGCTGCGCCTTCTCGACGAGATGGAGACGAAGGTGAACGCACTGCAGGCACCGGTGATGCAGGCACCCGCGATGCAGCCGCCGGTGATGCCCGCCCCCTCACCCTTGCCCGAACCGCCGCCGGTGCCCGGAGCGCTCCCGTGAGCAGCCTTCTCAAGGACGCGATCAAGGACATGATGCTGCGCCACGCGCCCGCGCCACGCCGGCCGGAGCCGGAAGCCGCCGTGCTGCGCGCGGCGCGCAAGCTGCCGGAGGGGACCGGCGACACGCCGCGCGCGAAGGATTACGATGTGGTAGCGGTCAGCATCGCGCAGGCCCTGTCCCGGCAGGAGAAGCTCACCGGCCGGGAGGCGCGCGACGGGGCCTGGTGCCTGTGGACCACAAAGCTGGCCCTGGCGGCTCGCCCGCAGACGCTGGATCCCTTTCTCGCGCAACTGCGCGACCTCAAGCACAAAGGGGCCTCGCGGGCACTCGCCCTCTCCTATCTCGTCAGCTTCCACGATGACCGGCCCGGCCTTTCCGCCGTGGCGGGCGCCCTGCGCGATCTCGTTTCCGTCATGGGGCCTCCCTTCGATGTCCTGCATGACAGGTTTCGCATCTTCGACACAGCCGAGGGCCCCCGGCGCATCGGCGATGCCGCCCTGGTCGCGCGCGTATCGCCGCGCCGCATGCTGGAGGAAAACGGGTTGCGCATGGAACTGGCGCTGGCGGGCGGCTATGTCGAACCCTGCACCCGCCGCGTGCTGCAGCGCGCCGCCGAGGACAGGCGGCTGCCGCCGGCCGAGCGGCTGGATTTCCTCACCCTCATCGCGCTGCAAGGCGACCCGCGAAGCCTCGCCTTTCCCACCCACAGAAGCCTGCTGGCCGACGCGCTGCTCCTGCCCTATCGGGCGCAGCCGCCGGAAAAGGCGATCAAGGATCGCACGCTCGATCTCCTGACCTCGCTTGAAGAGTTCGGCGATCCCCGCACGAAAAGCGCGAACTGGGTCGGCATGCCCGAGGCGCGCGAAATTGCCATCTCATGGCTGACGGAACAGGCACTGCGGCAGTTCCTGGACGTCGTCCAGGCGGTCAATCCCAACCTGAACTGGAAGTACCGGCGCAAGTTCTGGGAGGCGGTGTACGAGAAAGGGCTCATCCGGGAGGCCTGGGTGGTTCTGGACCGGGTCGGCGCGAACGAAGCGTTCCGCAGCTTTGGACATAACGCGCGGTTCGCTCGATTCACGGCAGGCGGAGGCATCCAGTCCGGCCATGCCGTTCTCCTGCTCAAGGTCGGCAGTGGCATCTGCGCGGAATGGAGTTTCAACGGCAAGTGCCGGTTCTGGGTCGATGCCGATCGGCCCGGTGCGCCCAAGCTCTACGAACCGCAATATGACGGAGATTTTCTGCGCAGCGGCCAGCGCTATGCACCGGTCGAGGAGATCGAGCATATGCCACATACCGGCGCGAATGCCTGGCAGCACAAGGCGGCGCGGCGCATCGCGTCGATGACGGGAGCGCGGCTGTCGGCCCGCGAGTACATGCTGTGAAGGCCGCCTTTCGTCACGAGGTGCGGCCCGAGGGCGTTCAGATCACGCTGGAGCGCCGCCGGCTTCTCGGATCACAGATCCTGCCGCTCGACGGCTGGAGCGCAGCGGCCGGCCGCGAGGGAGCCGCCGCGCGCTACCTGCTCGGCCGGCTCGAGGCGGGAGACGGCGTCGCGATGGACAACGGCCTGCTCCTGACGCACGCCGCCATCGCCGCCCTGCCGGCAAGCGTCGCCGAGGCGGCCGGCCTGCCGCCGCTCGGCACCCTGTCGATCACCCTCGCCTTTGACGGCATCATGACGGATGCGCGGGCCCGCATTCGTGCCAGCTGGTATGACCGCGAGGATCGGTCGCTGCGGGTCAACGAGCGCCACGGCGCGCTCGTCCGGTGGGGCGCCCGATGGGGGCGACTCTCCAGCCCGCTCCACGCCCTTGTCGAGGCGATCGACGCCTACAACGATACGCAAGGTCAGGCGGCGGAGCCCCGCATCGCGGCCTGGGCGCCGGTACAGGCGGCGCTGAAACAGGTCGGCGGCGACGAGGTTCGCACGCAGGATCGTTTCCTCACCAGCCTCACCGTCTACCAGGCCGGCGCCGTCGCGCTGGATGTGTTCGAGACCGCCCACGGGCCGGATTTCCTGCCCGTCGTGATGGGGCGCGAGACGATCGCCAGCCTGGAGGATGATGCCGGCGCACCGGACGGCATGGATGCCAGCGAGGCGGCTCCCGTGCAGCGCGATCTCGTCGCCGACGCCCTTCTGCCGCCCAGGCTGCAGGAGCGCTTTGCGCGCGGGATTTTCGCCGCGGAAGCTCATAGTCGCGATGCCTATGTGCTCGACAAGAATACCTATCTGGTGGTCGACCCCTCCCTCAAAACAGCCCTCGACCTCATCCGTCGAAAGCGCGCCGCGCCGAAGGCCGAACGGCTCGCCTTCCTGAAGAACCCGCGCGCCGCGATTTCCGAGGCCCTCGGCGACGGCCAGAGCGGCGAGGCCGCGCCTTCGCTGCTGGTGGAAACCTGGCAATATTCCGATCGCGTTCTCGGGCTCGGCATCTGGGAACCGCCGCCCATGCCGTGGCTGAAGAACCGGGCCGGCCAATGGCTGCCCGAGCACTTTCCCCTGCGCATCGGCACGGACATCGTCGAACTGAACCAGCCGCTTTTCCAGAGCCTCAGGGAAGACGTCGTCCGCGCCTGCGAGGAAAACCGCCCCGAGGTGGTGGTCGACGATCTCCGGCTGCGGGTGGAGGACGTGCAGGAAGCGTTCGGACAGCTCGGGCTGGATCAGTTCGGCAATCCTCCCGCAGTATCGGGCAACGAGGAGGCGGCACCACAGGACGCGGCGCTGGCGGACGCGACACCGGCGGACGCGGCTCCCGGGACCGCCGACGACGCCGGCGACGAGCGTCTGGTCATTCACCAGAACCTCGAGGGCGAGGAATTCTCCATCACCTATCAGCCGCGCGCGATCGCCATCGAGCCGCGCTTTCCCGGCCAGCCGCTGGTTGTCACCCCGCCCAAGCCGCATCAGATCATCGGTTTCGACTGGCTGGTCGCCTGCTATCGCAGCGGCTGGCCCGGCGCGCTGCTCGCCGACGACATGGGCCTTGGCAAGACGTTTCAGGCGCTGGCCTTCCTCGCCTGGGTGCGCCGGAACCGGGACGCTCTCGGCCTCGCGCGGGGCGCGCGCAACCGGCCCATCCTCATCGTCGCGCCCACCGCGCTCCTGCGCAACTGGGCGGAGGAGGCCGAACGGCATCTGGCGCCCGGAGCGCTTGGCACGCGGGTCGATGCCTTCGGCTCCTCCCTGCGCAAGCTCAAGATGGCGCGTGACGAGCATTGGTCGCCCGACACCGCCCTTGATGTGGCCCATCTGCGCGCGGCGGATTGGGTGCTGACCACCTATGAGACGCTTGCGGACAATCACCGCGCCTTTGCCCGCGTCGCCTTCAGCGTCGCCATCTTCGACGAGGCGCAGAAGATCAAGTCGCCGGGCGCCATCAACACCCAATCGGCAAAGGCCATGAATGCCGATTTCGTGCTCGGCCTGACCGGCACGCCGATCGAAAACCGGCTGGCCGATCTGTGGTGCATCATGGATCGCGTGGTGCCGGGCTATCTGGGAGACCTCAGGGCCTTCACGCGCACCTATGAGGATGGCGGCGAGGAGGAGTTGAAGCGCCTCAAGTCCCAGCTCGATGCGCCTCGGAACGACCAGTCGCCCCCTGTCCTGCTGCGCCGCATGAAAAGCGAGATTCTCGAAGGACTGCCCGCTCGCCAGATCCGTCGCGAGCGCGTCACCATGCCCGCGGAACAGGCGGAGGCCTATCATCAGGCGGTTCTGGGCGCGCAGACGGGAGGGCTTGGGCAGGCCGACATGCTGCGCGCGCTCCACGCGTTTCGCAGCATCTCGCTGCACCCGCGCGGCGCCAACGATTGCGATCCCCTCGACCGTGGCTCGGTCGACGCCTGGCTCGCCCAGTCGGCACGCCTGATCTATGCGGTGGATGTGCTCCAGACTATCCAGTCGCGCGGCGAGAAGGCGCTGGTCTTCATCGAGGATCTCGCCGTGCAGGCGCTGTTCGCGACCGCGATCGCCACGCGGTTCGGGCTCGACCGCCAACCCGCCATCATAAATGGCAGCATTGCCGGCGAGCGGCGGCTGGAAATCGTCGAGCGCTTCCAGTCATCGTCCCGACCCTTCGATCTTCTCGTGCTCTCGCCCAAGGCGGCGGGAATCGGCCTGACGATCACCGCGGCCAATCATGTCCTGCACCTGTCGCGCTGGTGGAATCCCGCCGTCGAGGACCAGTGCAACGACCGATGCTATCGGATCGGCCAGCACAAGCCCGTCACCGTGCACAACCCCATCGCGGTCCACCCCGACTATGGCGACGCCTCCTTCGACGTGCGCCTCGATGCGTTGCTGGAGAGCAAGCGCAAGCTGTCGCGCGACATGCTGCTGCCGCCCGTGGGGGACGGCGACGTGTCGTCGCTTTTCGGGCAGACCGTTCGCGAGGGCCCCGGCGCCTGAAGGGGCGGCGCGCGCGCTCAGGGAAGAGCGGCTTCGGCCAGGAAGGGCGAGGGGATCGTCACCTGGTCGCCGATGCGGTGCGACGATGTCAGGATCAAGCGCTTCTTCGCCCGGGTCATGGCGACGTAAAACAGCCGCCGCTCGCCCTCGATCGCCCGTTCGGATTTGGCGGCCCGCAGCGGCCAGATGCCGTCGACCACGTCGAGCATGGCGACGGTGTCGAATTCGCGCCCCTTGGCCCGCAATGCCGTCATGAGATGAACCGGCTTCTTCCACAACGCGTCCGCGCTGTCATCGGCATCCATGCCGGGCAGCTTCACCAGCGTATCCTTGGCCTTTTCCAGATCCTCGACGAAACCCTGAAAATCCTGTCCGTAGCTCTCGGAGAACTCCGCGAGATAGGCAAAGGGCGGATCGGCCAGAAAGATATCTTCGACGCCGCGCCCGTAATCCTTCTTGAAGCCGGAATAGAGCGTCTGCAGGGCTTCGATGGCGGCACGCACGGAGGGCGCGTGAATGAGCCGCCGCAGCTTGCTGGCGAAATCGGCGGCGGTCGCGCCCTCGTCCACCTGCCCGCGAATGGTTCCGTCATAGGTCTCCAGCCGGTCGATGGCCGCGTCATAGGATTTCGGCCGCGCGGAGCGGATATGCCGCGCCATGGCATCGGCCTCCACCTTGCGCAGCGGAAAGCGCTGTACCGAATGGCATAGCGCCATCACGTCATCGACAATGGTGGGCACCGCCACGCCGAGCCCCGCCATGGTCCGCGTTCGCAGCGCGCCCAGCAGGCGATCGAACGTGTCCGACAGGAACAGATGCAGGTCTTCCGCCGCGCAGAAGGGAATGTCCTCGCGCGCCAGCAGGATCTGGTAGGGAATGAGTTGCGCCCGTTTGCGCGACAGCAGCGCCATGCGCGCACCGGGCGTCTTTCTTTCGACGAAATGGCGAATTTCGGCCAGCACGTTCTGCACCGAATCCAGAAAGGTGGCGCCGGGATAGATCGCGATCTCCGCATCGACCGTGGAGACGGGATGCATCGCCTTGTCGACGCGGCGGATATTGTGGCCGATCAGCCGCGCGGATTTCTGCACGATATTGCGCGGGCAGCGGTAGTTCTTCTCCAGAACATAGGTGGCAAAGCGACGCCCCAGATGGCGATCCGGCTCAAGGATGAAGTCCGGCGCGGCGCCGCGCCACTCGAAGATCGCCTGGTCGTCGTCGCCGACAATCGTGAGCGCGGACTGGTTGAGCTGGGCGACCTGCAGGATCAGCGCGAGGTCGAGCGGATTGATGTCCTGGAACTCGTCGACCAGGATATCGGTGATCCTGTCCGCGCCCGGGGACGGAGCACCGGCCGCGGATTGCCGCCGCTGATCGAGCCAGGCGGCGTATTTCTGATCCTCGAGCGTGAACGAACCGGTGGCGAATTGCTGGGCGCAGGCCGCGTTGAAGAAGGGCAGCGCAACTTCGAGGAACGGCTCCCACCGGCGGTTGGCCAGCACGTCGAGCTGGTGAAGGCGCAGCATGAAGTCTTCGAGCAGCGGCAACAGACCCAGTTGCTCCAGCATTTCCAGCCGGTCGTCCGCCATTCCCAGGGAGCCGTCCTCGTGATCGAAGCCCAGCGTCTTCATCATGTCGAGCAGCCCGGCCAGAAGCTGGGGCAGCTTGAAGGGCTGGCGCTTCATGCCCGTTTCCAGAGCCGGAATCGCCGACCAGGCGGGCGCGAGAATGGACTTCACCATTGTCGCGCGCTCGAACTCGGAAACATGGAGGCGGGGCTGCGCATGCATCGCCTTCAGGCGACGGTGGCCCCAGCCATTGAGCGTGACGACATCCGCCCGCGCCGCGAAGCCGGCGAAGGCGTCGTCGGTCAGCCGCGCCCGCAATTCGTCGCGCGCGGCGCGCGTGAACGACACGATGAGGAAGGACGCCTTGTCTCCGGAGCGACGATCAAGCTCGGCGCAGCGATACAGGAGCGACATGGTCTTGCCGCTCCCCGCAGGTGCCAGCAGGCGGATATCCCTCTCCGCGGCGTTGATGAACGCCAGTTGCGTTTCGTCCATCCTGCGCGCGCCGGAAATCCGCCCCTCCCCTTCCAAGCCAAGGCTCCCGTCCGTCATCTGCATCCGACGTCAACCTGTCGTCGAAGCCGGATGCTAGAGGATCCCGCGCCCGTTGCGTAAGCAAAACGCCGCCTTTGCCCACATCTCCACCGCGAACGCGCGCGGCTCAGGGCTTCACGGGTTGGCCCGCCCTCTCGCCCGGCCCCAAGCGTGCGGACCATTCGGCGAAGGTCGGTGTCGGCATGTCGAAGCGATCGCGTATCGTCGCGCAGGTGCTGCCGCCGAGGCGGGCAATGGCGTCGAGCCTGGCCGGATCCACCCGCAATCGCTGCGGGTCCACGACATCGGCGCGATAATGCGCATAGAGAATCTCGCCAAGCACAATCTGGCGCGACTTGCCGAGTTCCAGCGTCATATGGCGCCGGCATTCGAAGGCGGCGGGCGCCTCGCGGATCCACGGCGACGCGACCTTGACGCCCGGCGCCGCCGTGAACCCCGCGGCCGCCAGTTCGTCCTCCCCGGGTGGAAAGTCGGCGGCGCACAGATGCATGCCCTCGGCGAGGGCGTGCGAGACGATGTTGACCGTGAAGACCTCGGTCAGGCGGATATTCGACGCGGTGTCCTTGAAGGACATGTCCGCGTGGTTCTCGACCCCCAGCGCCAGGATCGGCGGATCGGCCGAGAGGCAATTGAAGAAGCTGAACGGCGCGGCATTCACCCGCCCCTGCGGGTCGACCGTCGTCACCAGCGCGATGGGACGCGGCACGATGGTGCCGATCATCAGCTTGTAGCGCTCGCGCTCGCCAAGCTCGCGGAAATCGAAGGCGACGGAACCGGTATCCGGCTCAAGGATGCGGCTCATGATCCGAGCCCCCTTATGCGCGCGGCATAGGGCGCGAGCACATCGCGAATGTCGCGTTCGGCCTTCTCCTGCAGCAGCGCGCGGCTGGCGACGGCGGCGAGATGATGATCCATCAGTTCGCAGGCCCGGCCGGCATTGCCGGCGATCAGCGCATCGACGATCTCGCCATGCTCGCTCACGCCGCAATCGGAGGAGTGCGGGCGGCCATACATGGCGAGGATCAGCGAACAGCGCGACACGACCTCGGTCACGTAGCGCACCAGCACCTGATTGCCGGTGAGGCGCGCGAGCAGCAGGTGGAACTCTCCCGCAAGGCGGATGGATTCGACCTCGTTATGGCCGGAAACGGCCAGCTCGCGGGCGACATGGTCGCGCAGCACCGCGATCTCGCCGGGCTTGAGCCGGCCAGCCAGGCACTCGGTCACGATCCGCTCGAGCCCGCGGCGGACGACGAACACGTCGCGCCCCTCGTCGAGGGTCGGGTTGGCGACGAAGGCGCCACGATTGGGTTTCAATTCGACCAGTCCTTCCACCGCGAGGCGGCCGAGCGCTTCGCGCGCGATGGTGCGGCTGGTGCCGAAGGCGTCGCCGATCGCGTCCTCGGGAAGCTTCGCCCCAGGCTGCAGTCGCTGCTCGATGATGGCCTGCCGAAGCGCGTCCTGCACCGCCTCGGTACGGGAGATGGTGGCGGCTTCCCCGCTCGCGGGCGGACCCTTGCCCTTCGCGGTCGGGTCGTTGACCGAGCGCGAGGCTCCGCTTTTGGCGCGTGAAATGTTCATGCGAAGTCTCTTTCTTTCGTATGCACTGAATCAGCCGCCCGAGGCGGTGGCAGACTTGCGCGCTTTGACCCAGCTGTCGAGGATGGCCACGGCATCCGCGTCCATCGCCTGCTGCGAGGGCATGGCGCGGTCTTCGATGCGGGCGCCGGCGGCCGCACGCACGGCATCGACGTCGATCGGATGCCGCTCGCTGGCCGTCAGCGAGGCAAAGGCGGCGCCCGCCTGCTCCATCGAAGCGGCGTAGTACAGCTTCGAGATGCCCGCCACTTCCATGGTCGCCACGCACATCGCGCACGGCTCGCACGAGGTGTAGAGTTCGCAGCCGGTGAGGTCGACGCATTCCAGCCGGCGGCAGGCATCGCGGATCGCCTCCACCTCGCCATGCGAGGTCGGGTCGAAATGCGCGCGGGAATGGTTCAATCCCTCGCCGACGATCGCCCCGTCCCTGACGATGACGCAGCCGAACGGCTCGGTTCCCGGCAGATCGAGCGCCTGCCGCGAAATCTCGACGGCGCGGCGCATGAAATATTCCTGATACATGTCGTCCTCCTCCTGAAAAGCCTCATCCCGCAAAGACCGCATGCCGCAAAAGCCTTACGCCGCCTGCGGCAGCAGCCAGGCGTGGCGCGGATCCCAGCTGAGCGTGACCCGCCGGCCCGGCACCAGGTCCAGCGCCTCGATCTCGTGTTGCTGCTTCTGCACGCGGAACTCCGCGCCCCCCTCGGTCTCGATGAAGACGGTCTGCGTCGAGCCGACGAATTCGAGCCCGAGTACCGTGCCGGAAATGCCGGGCCCGTCCGCGCCGCGGGCAAGGGTGATCCGATCCGCGGCGATGACGAAATCGCCGCGGGCGCCTGCGGGAAGCGGCGTTTCGGCCGGCACCTGAAACGTGCCCAGCGCGCTGCCGATCTCCAGCAGCCCGCCGGAGCCACCCCTCACCTCGCCACGGACCAGGTTGTTCATGCCCATGAATTCGGCGACGAAGGCGTTGGCGGGCGCGCGGTAGACATCCTGCGGGCGCCCGACCTGCTGGATGCGCCCCTCGCTCATGATGACGATGCGGTCGGCGAGGGCGAAGGCCTCGGACTGCGCGTGGGTGACATAGACGAAGGTGATGCCGAGCTCGCGATGCAGCCGCGACAGTTCGGTCTGCATGCGCACGCGCAGATGCGCGTCGAGCGCGGAAAGCGGTTCGTCGAGCAGCAGCACGGATGGCTCCGTCACCAGCGCGCGGGCGATCGCCACCCGCTGGCGCTGGCCGCCGGAGAGCTGCGCGATGTTGCGCTCCGCCATGCCGGCGAGGCCCAGCCGGTCGAGCCATTCCAGCGCGCGCGCGCGGCGCCGGGCGGCACCCACCTTCTGCATGCGCAGAGGGAAGGCGACATTCTCGACGACGCTGAGGAAGGGGAACAGCGCCAGGCTCTGCCACACCATCGGCGTGTTGCGCTGGAAGGCGGGCACGCCGCGCATGCTGTCGCCGCCGATGCGGATATCGCCGCCGGTCGGCGCGTCCAGCCCGGCGATGAGACGCAGCGTCGTCGACTTGCCGCAGCCGGACGGGCCCATGATGGCGATGAACTCGCCGGCTTCGATATCGAGATCGATGGACTTCACGGCGTGATGATCGGAATAGCGCTTGTCGAGCTTGTCGAGCGCGATGAAGGGCGTCGGCATGTCACTCTCCGGAACGGGGTTTGGGGCGACGTCCGGCGCGCACGCCGGTGAAGCGCTGGGCGAGCAGCACCAGTGCCACGCTGATCACCAGCACCACCGTGCCGATGGCATTGATCTTCGGATTCACCTGCCCCTGCAGCAGGTTGAGGATGCGCACCGGCAGCGTCTCATGCACGCCACCGACAAACCAGGCGATCAGGAACTCATCGAACGACACCGCCGCCGACAGGAAGAAGGAGGCGATCAGCGCCGGCCGGCAGAAGGGAATGACCACATGCAGCAGCGCGGACAGGGGCGAGGCCCCGAGGTTCCACGCGGCGGGTTCGAGATCGCGGCTGAGATCGTTCAGCCGCAGCCGGATGATCGCCATGGCGAAGGAGGTGGCGATGGCGACATGGCAGGCCATCACCGTCTCCAGCCGGCCGAACAGGCCGATGCGGGAGAGGAAGGCGAGCATCGCCATGCCCAGGATGGTGGCCGGCACGGCGGGCGGCACCGCCACCAGCAGGATGAAGGGCAGCTTGAAGCGAAAGCGGTGGCGGAAGTCGAGATAGGCCGCGGCAAAGCCGAGCGCGGTGGCCAGCGCCGCCGTGCCAAGGCCAACCAGCACGCTGTTGAGAAAGGCGTCCCGGATCATCGGGTCGGCGAGGATGGCACGGTGCCATTCCAGACTGAAGCCGCCCCAGGGAATGGTGGGGAAGCGGTTGGCATCGAAGGAGAACACCACGATCACCAGCATGGGCGTGGCGAGGAAGACAAAGAGCGCGCCGAGCAGACCGTATTGGGCGAGGCGCGACAGGCGGGTGGCGAGCGTGCCGTTCATCGCGCGGCCTCCTTGCGCGCCGCGCGGCCGCGCGACAGCCATTGGCCGAGGCCCAGAACCAGCGCCAGCATCAGCAGCATCGACACGCCAATGACCGAGGCGCGCGGCCATTGCGAACCGGATTTCACCGTGTCGACGATCAGGATGGAGAGCGTCGGCGGCTTGGAGCCGGTCATGAAGAGCGGGCTGATATAATCGCCGAAGGCGAGCAGGAAGCTCGTCGTCGCCGTCAATGCGATGGCCGGCCGCAGCGAGGGGAGGATGACATGCGCGATCACCCGCGCGCGCCGGCAGCCGAGATTTTCCGCCGCCTCGATGAGCGTGCGGTCGATGCCGGCCATGGCGAAAACCAGGATCAGCACCGCGATCGGCAGGGTGAGGGTGAGGAGCCCGACCTGCAGCGAGACGGCGCCGCCCAGCAGTGGCAGCGGGCCGATGCCGACGGCCCCGACCACGGCGTTGATGATGCCTTCGGGGCTCAGCACGATCTGCCACGCATAGATGCGCAGCATGTAGCTGGAGAAAACCGGCACCACGAGGAAGGCGACGGCGAGGTCCCGCGCCCGCGCGCTCAGGCGGAAGGCAATGGTGTAGGCAGCGGGAAAAGCGAAGGCGGTGGCCAGCAATGTCGTCGTGCCGGCCACCGCGATCGTATGCACAAGCGCCCGCTGGAAGGTCGTGGAGAACAGGATGCGGCTCCAGTTGTCCAGCACGAAGGCCGGTTCCAGCCGGAACGCCTTCACCTGCCAGAACGTCACGATGACAAGGAAGACCAGCGGCGCCGCGAAGAACACCGCCTGCCACAGCAGCACGGGCAGGCCGAGAACCGCCGGCAGCACCTTGGGCGAACCCGCCATGCGCGCGCGCGGCATCTCCAACCAGCGCCGCCGGGCGCTGGCACGCGTCGTCACAGAGGCAGCCGTCATGGCGTGGCTCCTTGGTTCGCGGGGGATCAGAGGCTCTTGAATTCGCTCCAGGCGTCGTTCCAGTCGGCGATGTCCTGCTGCTTGGGCAGCTGGCGGAACTGGATCTTCTTCGCCTTGTACTCGTCCATCACATTCGGGCCGGTCAGCGTCATGCGCAGGATCTCGGCTTCCTTCGGCATGGTCTCGTTCAGGAGCTTCCAGCCGGGAATCGAGGGGATCGACTTCTTGTTGTCGACCTTCGTGGCCATCTTCACCTGCCCCTCGGGTGAAGTGGTGTACTGGATGAACTTGCGGGCGAGGTCACGCTTGGGGGTGCCCTTCACGATGGAGAGCGACTCCGTCCACTGCAGGCCGCCTTCCTCCGGAATGATCGTATCCACCGGCACGCCGTTCATGCGCAGGCCGAGCGTGATCCACTCGCCGATGCCGGGCACCAGCTGCGCGCGGCCATTGGTGAGCGAGGAGAAGATATCGGCAATGGTGTAGAAGCCCGAGGCCTGTGGCTTCAGCGAAAACATCTTCTCCTTGACGGCGGCGAAATGCGCCGCGTCGATGTCGAAGGGCGGCCGGTTGCCGTTGGACAGGCTGATCGAGCCCATGGACGGCAGGTACCAGTCGAAGAAGCCGACCTTTCCCCTGGCCTTGTCGCTCCACATCGCGGCATAGGAGGCAACCTCCTTGGGCGTGAATTCCTTGGTGTTATAGGACAGGCCGAGATAGCCGAAATCCGTCATCACCCCATAGAGCTTGCCGTCGAACCAGTGCAGCGGGAATTTCTGGAACTCCGGCCAGTAGTCCTTCAGAGGATAGTCGGCCGGGTCGAGTTCCTCGATGAAATCGGCCTCGTGCAGCAGATGCATGTACTCGGCATCCGCGAGGACCACGTCGAAGGAGCCGGGCGGCGACTGGTTGATCACGGCCAGCATCTGATCGCCGCCGACATATTCCTTGATGCGGATCTTGACGCCGTTTTCCTTCTCGAACCGCTCGACCAGATAGGGGTCGGCATTGCCGGGCCAGGAAAGATAGTTCAGCACCTTGGGATCGTCCGCCTGCGCGGCGGACCAGCGGGACGTGGCGGCGAGGGCACCGGCGGCAATGCCGGCCTTCAGCAAGGAGCGGCGACTGACGTCGCCTGCGAAATCGGGAGTGCGCATCGAGGTCTGTTCCTGCATCTGGATTGTTATCGTATGCATCAAGTGCATGCGATAACAAAAGCAAGGCGCATGCCAAACCTTCCCGTCGCTGCTTCTTCTGGTTTATCAATGACTTGGCAAAAAGTGGGGCGAGGCGGCCGAACGGGCCGCTGCTGACTCCGGAAGCTCCGTGACTATTTTGCGTGCACTAAGTGCGTGCAATGCTGAGCGGAAATGTCGGGAAAAGCTCCGTGTCGGGCCGCCGCGTTCGGATGCAGGGACGGCTCGCCATCCATGCCCGCGATGGAGTGCTGAAGGCAGGGCCATCCGGAGCGCCCAACCTGCTCGTCAACGCCCTATGTGCCGACCTGGCGGAAAGACCTGTGGATGGCGGACGCAATGACGGACGCAGCACCGCCATCGCACGCTGAAATTGTACAGGCATAATACATTATATACACCAAGCAAGTCACAACGCCTTGCGAAACATCCTGCGTTTCCTGACGCCTTGACTGCCGATTTTTGAATTATCCATCAATCAATATTGGATCTTTTCACCGAGGTCGATGCGACACAACGCTACAGTGATTTAATACGGCAGGCCTCCACCCTCCGCCGCCGCGGAAACTTTTAGGGGCACGCGCCCGCACCTTGACAAGAGCTTGCAAACGCGCGCGCTGCATAACGGATGAGCACACTGCGACGGTATTATGAACTTGGATGGCAGCCCGCGAATCACCGAAGCTCCCACCATGAAACCGCTTCAGATCGTTAGAAAAAGACTTGTCAGGCACGGCGATGCCTGGCGTGTCGCGCCGGATGATGGCCCGCCGGCGACGAGCGTATGGCCGGGAACGTTCGTCTACATTCCCGGCCCGCTTCGGGAAACGCGCGCCCGGATCGATGCCGTGCGCACCTTTGGCACCGCGGCCCTGTATCCTGCGGAGGGTGGCGCGTGGGTTCAGGCACCGATGCCCGACCTGGAACGCATCGTCCGCGCCATCACGCCTGCCTGACGCCTCTACCAGCCTCGATCGAAGGCCTGCCCTCGCGCCCAAAACCCCCGCGCCCTGCCCTCGCGCCCAAAGATTGCGGATTCAGGACACGGCCGATGCCGCGTTCCGCTGCGGAATATCGCATATCCGAAACCTCCCGTTCTTCGAAAGACCGAGACGCTCAAGCGCTTTCGAGCGAAGTGGCTTCCGGTTCGCGTGAAGAAAGCGCGCCGATCCAAGAACCTGAAGCATTTCCGGTGAAGCGGAATTCACTGGACGTGCTCCAGGGAAGGTTCGACGTCATCCGACCCCCGGCCCGGTTTTTCCGTGGCATCGGATGCATCTTGCCACCACGCGACAGACCATCCGGACCGATCGCGCAAAGCTTTGCCGGATATGTTTTTCCGCCAATGCGCCGTCGCAGGCCGTGGCGAGCCCCCGTGATCGTTGACACCGGCTCCAGCCGGCGCGAACGGCGCGCGCAACTATTTTTGGATTCTTTCGCTGCGTGAGCAAATCTGCTCAGAACTCATCCCGCGAAGTCCATAGCATCTCATCTACGGGATGCACTCTATTCCCTTGAGCGTTTGCTCCATGTCCACCGTAACCCCTCAGGTTCCGCTCGCGAACCCGTGTCCTTGACGCGGTGCGACAGCTTTTGCCGAAGCTTTCCAACATCCACATCACGAAAGGTACGTTGATATGAGCGACGAATTCTTCAGAGCGTCCGGAATCGATACGAACGAGGGCGCGAATAGCGTGTTCGTCTGGTGTCGCCTCAACGGCCAGGACAGCCACGTCCTCGTGGGCTCCGGCCATGTCGTCCCCGCGGGCAGCATCTTCCCGCCGGGCATCAAGGCCGGCCAGTTTTCCGTGGTCTTTCCGCTGCCGTTCGACAGTTCCAGCGCGACCATCATCGTCACCGACGACAAGGACGGCAAGAACCGCCTGCCGGGGGTGAGCATCACGCCCTGCGTCATCCGCGCCGGCTCCGGGCAGGCCATGGCCGCCGCACCCGCCGTCCTGGCGGTTCAAGCGTCCCGCAATAACGGCCACCGACCGAACTAAGCAGACACTTCAAGGGCTGGACAGGGCGAAACGCACACAACAGGAGAAGAAACCATGAGCCAACTAGCAACAGTCATAGGTCGGGACATCGCCGGAACGACGATGTTCATCTACTATAACGACGGCGTTAATTTCACGCTTCTGGCCAGCGCCTCCAATACCACGGCCGCGAATGACGCCCAGGACGGCATCAATGTCGGCTTGGCGTCCTATGCCGCGCTGGTCTACCTGCCGGACGGGTATGATATCGGCAATGTCGTCGTCTACAATCAGGCGGGCACCATTCAGATACCGGGTACCAACCCGCCCGCCAGCGGCTCCTTCACCATCGCCGCCGTTGCGCCCATCGGGGCGACCGGCGCGACAGGAGCGACCGGCGAAACGGGGGCGACCGGCGCGACGGGCGAAACCGGTGCGACCGGCGCTTCCGGCGCAACCGGGCAGGATGGCGCAACCGGGGCAACGGGCGCCACAGGGCAGGCCGGCGCTACGGGCGCGACCGGCGCCAGCGGAGCGACCGGTCAGTCCGGCGCGACCGGCGCGACCGGTGCCAGCGGAGCGACCGGTCAGAATGGCGCGACCGGCGCCAGCGGCGCCTCAGGCCAGGCCGGCGCGACGGGTGCCACCGGCGCGAGCGGAGCGACCGGGCAGGACGGCGCCACGGGGGCCAGCGGCGCGACCGGCGCCAGCGGTGCCTCAGGCCAGGCCGGCGCGACAGGCGCAACGGGCGCCAGTGGAGCGACCGGGCAGGACGGCGCCACAGGTGCCAGCGGTGCGACCGGCGCCAGCGGTGCCTCAGGCCAGGCCGGCGCGACAGGCGCCACCGGCGCCAGTGGAGCGACCGGGCAGGACGGCGCCACGGGGGCCAGCGGCGCGACCGGCGCCACCGGCGCTTCGGGTCAGGACGGCGCCACGGGAGCGACAGGTGCCGCCGGCGCAACGGGTGCCAGTGGAGCGACCGGGCAGGACGGTGCCACGGGGGCGACAGGTGCCGCCGGCGCAACAGGCGCTACTGGCGCGACCGGCGAAGCCGGTGCAACGGGCGCCACCGGGTCGACCGGAGAAACCGGTGCAACGGGCGCTTCTGGCGCCACCGGTGCAACGGGCGCGACCGGCACTTCTGGCGCAACGGGCGAAACCGGTGCCACGGGCGCGACCGGCGCGACCGGCGAAGGGTCGACCGGCGCAACTGGACCGACCGGACCGACCGGACCGACCGGCGCCACCGGGCCAACCGGTCCGTCGGGCGCCCTGGGCAACCCGGGGAACGGCCACGGCAACGGCAACGGTCACGGTCACGGTCACGGTCACGGTCACGGTCACGGTCACGGTCACGGCAATGGCAATCACCACGCCCCGTCGGGCTGGAACCGCCATGTCTGCCAGAACGACCGCATGACCTTCCGCTCCGGCTCGTCCAACAATGATCATGGGCGCACGGGGCCGAGGGGCGGCGGCGGCCATGAAGGGTTTGACGGCTCCTACCGCAACGTCCTCAAGACCTTGGGCTCGACCCTGACAGCCCACGACATTGGCGGGCGCGGCCTGGCTTCGCTGGGTGCGGCCAACAACAACCATCGCCCGTCTGGCGCTGGCGCTCCGGTCAACACGGGGAACAACTCGGGCTCGATCGCTCCGAGCTTCGAGAACCACGGGCACATGATGAATCTCCCCAAGCATTGGTGAGCTTCTGAACAGGTGGAGACCGGCCGGGCGGTCGGTCTCCACCGACGTCTATTTCATGAACGCGTGTCCGCCTTTCGCGAGCGCTGGCCCGCCCATCGAGGATCCGACACATGGAACATCGCTGGGGCATTTTCATCGCCGGCTTCTTCTCCTCGGCGCTCAATGTCTTCTTCCCCGCCGTGCTGGTCGTCTTCTTCCTGATGTCCGAACTGGGAATCGCCCGGGAGGGCATGGGGCCACTGGTCGCGCTGGCCTGTGCGCTGGCGGCGGCCCTCGGCCTGCAAGAGCTATTGGAGCGGGGTGGCAGGATCTTCGCAGGGTCACCCCGGGGGGGCGGGCGGGAAGCGCCGCGACAGGCGCCGTCCGCGCCGCGCTCGCCGCCCGCACCCGTCGCCCGCGCCGCCGGTGGGGGCCGCGCGCCGGTCGTCCCTGATGAGGTGGATTGGCAGGCCGAGATCGACGCCTGCGCCGCCTCGATGAATGCCCACACCATCGTGCAGGCCAGTGGCCAGCTTCCGGCCCGGCTGGCCGCGGCCACGGCGGTCGCCCGCTATCACGGTGTTGATCCCGATCCGCGCGAGGCCAGGGCCGATGCGGCGGGAGCGGCGCCCACCGCCCGCCTTCTGGTGGAATGGTTCCGCCGCTCCGGCCTGTGGGCGCAGAGCGTGAAGCTCAGCTTTCGCCAGTTGATGAAGATCGACAGCCCGGCGCCGATCCTGCTGCTGCTGACCAACGGGGACGCCGCGCTGGTGGTTGGCCGTGATCGCGAGCACGGCGTGCTGCTGGTGCGCGATCCGCTCGCGCCGGCCCACGAGCCGCCGATGGCGGTGACGGAACTGCGCCTGAAGCAGGTGTGGGATGGCGAGACCGTGCTGGTGCGCGCGTCGCGCGCGGGCAACACGGACGAAGAGCCGTTCGATCTCGGCCTGCTGACCCGGCTGGTCTGGGGCGAGAAATCGATCCTGCGCGACGTCGCGATCGGTTCGATCACCATCACCATCCTGAGCGTGCTTCCCGTGCTCATGATCATGACGACGCTCAATACCGTCGTCATCTACAAGAGTTTCAACACACTGACGCTGATCGTGGTCGTGCTGGTCATCGCGCTCATCTTCGAGATGCTGATCACCTGGTCGCGGCGCATGCTGCTGGTGGTCCTCGCCTGCCGCCTGGATACACGACTGAACCTCGCCATCTTCGACCGGCTGATGACGCTGCCGATCGATTTCTTCGAGCGTAACCAGGCCGGCGAACTCTCCTACAAGATCGCCCAGTTCTACCGCGTCCGCGATTTCCTCACCGGCCGGCTGATGACCACGTTCATCGACGTCGCCATGGTCGCATTGCTGCTGCCCGTGCTGTTCTACATGGAGGCGACGCTCGCCTGGACGGTGCTGGTCGCCGCCGGCTGCATCACGCTGGTCATCGCCGCCTTCCTCCGGCCGCTGGCGCGCATGACGGCGAAGCTGGTTCAGGCGGAATCCAACAAGGGTTCGACGCTGGTCGAGAGCATCTACGGCATTCGCACCATCAAGTCGCTCGGGCTTGAGCCCACCCGTGCGGCGGAATGGGACCAGCGCGTGGCCGAACTCGGCGCGCTCAACCTGCAGATGGGCAAGCTGAGCAACTGGCCCATGGTGCTGGTGATGCCCTTCGAGAAATATACCGTGGCCGGGGTTCTGGCGCTCGGCGCCTTCATCGCGCTGAACTCCGACAACCCGCTCTCGCTCGGCGGCCTGATCGGCTTCATGATGCTGGGCGGGCGCGTCGCCGGCCCGCTGGTCAGCCTCGCCCGGCTGCTGCAGGACGTTCAGGAAGCGCGTCAGGCGCTCTCGCAGGTCGGGTGGGTGCTCAACCGGCCGACGGAGAAACGGGCGCTCACAAACGGGCTGCGGCCGCGCTTCTACGGCGCCATCAGCTTCGAGGACGTGACCTTCACCTATGAAGGCACCAAGCAACCGGCGCTCGACAAGGTCAGCTTCGCCATCGAGCCGGGCTCGATGCTCGGTCTGGTCGGCCGCTCCGGGTCCGGCAAGTCGACCATCACGCGGCTGCTGATGGGCATCAACCGCGACTATTCGGGCTCGGTGAAGATCGACGGCACGGATCTGCGCGAGATCAACCTGCGTTATCTGCGCCAGAGCTTCGGCGTCGTCTTGCAGGACAATTTCCTGTTCCGCGGCACGGTGAAGGACAACATTCTCGCCGGCCGTCCCGGCCTGACCTTCGAGGACGTGGTGCGCGCGGCGCGGCTGGCGGGCGCCGAGGAATTCATCGAGCGGCTGCCGCAGGGCTACGAGACCCTCATCCAGGAGGGCTCACCCAACCTTTCCGGCGGTCAGCGCCAGCGGCTCGCCATTGCCCGTGCGCTGATCGTCGACCCCCGGCTGCTGATCCTCGACGAAGCGACCTCCTCGCTCGATCCCGAGAGCGAGGCGCTGATCAACGCCAATCTCCAGCGCATGGCCGCCGGGCGCACGATGGTGATCGTCTCGCATCGCCTTTCGTCGCTGGTCGATTGCGACCAGACGCTCGTGCTCGATCGCGGCAAGGTCGTCGATATCGGGCGGCATCGAGAACTGGTCGAGCGCTGCGCCGTCTATCGCCATCTCTGGATGCAGCAGAACCGTCATATGGACCCGCAAGGAAAAGCTCATGTTGCGCCTGCTCCGAAGCTCAGCCAGAGGGGCTGACGACGAGGCGGCGGGCGGCAACGCCCTTCCGCCGGCCGTTCTCGAATTCGGCAGCCCGTCGGCCGCGATCATCGCGACCCGTGTGCCGACAATGTCGCGGGCGATCAACCTGTTCGTCTTCCTGCTCGTCGCCTCGATGCTGGCGGCCAGCGGTCTGATCCACATCGACAAGGTCGTCTCGGCCACCGGCAAGCTGGTTTCCGACGCGCCGAACATTCTCCTGCAGTCCTTCGACCAGACCATCGTCGAGAGCATCGATACGCGAAAGGGCGACATCGTCCGCAAGGGCCAGGTGCTCGCCCGCCTCAACCCGACCTTCAGCTCCGCCGACCTGATCTCCATGAAGGACCAGGTCGATCTGCTGAGCGCCAAGGCGGCGCGGCTGCTGGCGGAGAGTGACGGCGCCGTCTATCTCGCCGACGCGGCCAACCCGCATGCCGCCTTGCAGGCCTCGATCTTCCAGCAGCGTTCCAGCGAGCACGGTTTCGCGCTGCTGAATTTCGACCAGAAGATCAACCAGCTGAAGACCCAGATCGCCGGCAACGATGCGCAGGCGTCCTATTATGTCGAGCGCCTCGAACTGGCCTCCAAGGTCGAGACCATGCGCCAGAAGCTGCAGGACGTGCAGGCCGGCAGCCTGCTCAACACGCTGCTGGCCAAGGACGCGCGCCTCACCATGGCGGCCTCGCTTTCCCAGGCGCAGTCGGAAGGCGCCGAGGCGGGCCGCAAGGCCGCCGCGCTGGAGGCCGAGCGAGAGACCTTCGTCCAGCGGCGCAACAGCGAAACCTCCCAGGAACTGGCCGATACCCGCCGCCGCCTCGTGCAGGCGCAGCAGGATTTGACCAAGGCGGACCTGCACAACGAGCTGGTCGTGCTGACCGCGCCGCGCGACGCGGTGGTGCTCTCGGTCGCCAAGATCTCGGTCGGCTCGGTCGTCACCAGCGCCGAACCGCTGATCTACCTCGTGCCGCTCGATGCGCCGCTCTCGGTGGAAGCGGATATTTCCGGCATGGATAGCGGCTATGTCCGCCCGGGCGACGAGGTCACGATCAAGTTCGACACGCTGCCCTACCTGCAATATGGCAGCGCCCGCGGCACGGTGCGCGGCATCAGTCCGGACAGTTTCAGCCCGGAAACCACGGCGCAGGAAGGCGGCTCGGCCATGCCGAACCGGCCGCGCTCGCTCTACTACAAGGGCGACATCGTGCTCGACGAGATGATGATGCACGACACCCCGCCCGGCTTTCGGCTGGTGCCGGGCATGCCGGTCGTCGCCGACGTCAAGGTCGGCACCCGCTCCATCCTTTCCTACTTCATCACCAAGATCCTTCCCGTCGCCTATAGCAGCATGCAGGAGCCCTGAGCCGTGGCCCACATGACCCTGCCGGGCTTCCTCGCCATGCGGCTGGACCGCCTGGCCTCGAGTTCCCCCACGCGGGCGCGGCAGCGCGCGGAACGCCTGTTCGCACGGTCGCCGGAGCGCTCGCTCGCCCTGTTCGCGGCGGCGGCCGAGGCGGGCGATGCCGAGGCGTCTTTCCGGGTCGGTGAATGCCTGCTTGAGGGAGGCGGCACGGCCAGCCACCCCTCGGAAGCCGCGCGCTGGTATCACCGGGCCGCCATGGCCGGCCATGTGCGCGCGCAATGCCGGCTGGCGCAGCTCCACCTGTTCGGGTTGCCGCGGCCGGAGGCGGGTCCGCGCACCGGCCTGTTCGAGCCGGTCGCCACCGAGCGCGCCGATTTTCGCGCGGCGGCCGTCTGGGCCCGACGTGCGGCCGAAGCGGGCGCGGCCGACGCCCAGGCCATGCTGGCCTATATCTTCACCGCCGGGCCGGACGACATACGCCATCCCGAGGCGGCGTTCGAGTGGTATCGCAAATCCGCCGAGCAGGGCTGCCCGCAGGGCCAGCTCGGCTATGCCACCGCGCTGATGGCGAGCGCCCATACCACTGAGGAAGTCGCGGCCGCGCGCTGGCACATTGTCCATGCCGCCAAGGCCGGCCTGCCGACGGCGCATTTCCTGCTCGGCCTCGGCGCCGAGCACGCGATCGGCGTGACGCGGGACGAAGCCGAGGCGCGCCGACACTACGCTTTCGCGGCCAAGGCGGGCATGGCCAAGGCGCAGGCCCGCCTTGGCCTGCTGCTTCTGGAGGGGCGTGGCGGTCCGGTCGACCTGCTGAACGGCGAAAGCTGGCTGCGGCGCGCGGCCCTTGGCGGCGATGCCGACGCCGCCGCCCGGCTCGGCGACATCTATGCCCAGGGCGGCGAGTTGCCGCCCAACTTCGCCGAGGCCGCCCATTGGTTTCGATCGGCGGCGGAGGGCGGACACAGCGCGGCGGCGCGCTCGCTCGGCATGCTCTATCTCACGGGCGCCGGTGTGATCCGCGACCCGGACGAGGCGGCCATCTGGTTCCAGCAGGCCGCCCGCGCCGGCGACGCCCCGGCACAGGCGGATCTCGCGGCGCTGTGGCAGGCGGGTTCGGCCGCGCGGCTCACGCAGGATCCCCCGCCGGTGCATGTGTGGTTCGAGCAGGCGGCCGCGCAGGGCGACCTCGCCGGCGCGTTCAACTACGCCGTCTGCCTGGCCGAGGGCATCGGCGTAGCGCGCGATGACGAGAGGGCCGCCTTCTGGCTCCGGCGGGCGGCCGAGGATGTGGTTGACGCGCAATACTGGTACGGCCGCTTGCTCGCGGAAGGGCGCGGCGTGGCACGGGATGAGGCCGAAGCCGTGCTCTGGTTCTCCCGTGCCGCCGCGGCGGGGCAGGCCGATGCGCAGGTCGCGCTGGCCGAGATGCAGGTCGAGGGGCGCGGCACCGCGCGCGATCCTCCCGCCGCGCAGGCCCTGTTCCTGCGCGCAGCCTCGGCGGGGCATGCCGGCGCCATGTTCGCTCTTGGCGCGCTGCAGGGCGGCGGACACGACATCGAACCCGACCCGCGGGAAGCCCGGCGCTGGTTCGCGCTCGCCGCCGAGGCCGGCCACCCGATGGCCGCCCTCATGCTGGCGCGCTACGCCGCGCACGGCATTGGCGGTCCCCGCGACAGCGAGGCCGGCGCCTACTGGTACGCGCAGGCCGCCGCGCGCGGCCTTGCCGGAGCCGCCGACGAAGGGGCGGCGCTTGGACCTCAACCGACGCTGGCCCGGCAGGCCGAAACGCCGGGGGAACCGCTCGCCCTGCTGGCCGACGCGGTGGAGCGCTGACCCATGCCGCGCGCCACCCGCCCCGTCAGCCTCGCCGGCCCCGGCCACCTCGCCGACCCCGGCCCCGGCCCGGTACAATCGCCCCTCCGCCCCGTGAAGGCGAGAATGACGCGTTCCACGCCTTCGCCCCGCGCCGGCCGTTCATCCCGCAGCGAGAAGCTGCCGGATCCGGCGCGGCAATCGGCCGGGTGCGTTCACCTGCGCGCAGCTCTCCTCCCAGCGGTCGAGATAGTCCGGCAGCGCAATGCCGCTCCGTTCCGGCCAGCGGTTGAGCGCGCCCAGATCGGCGATGGATGCCGGATCCTCCACCAGCACGCCGAACAGGGTCGAGACCGCGCCCTTGGCGTCGACGAGACCGCCATGCGCCTCGAAGAACGCCTCGTGCGCCGCGAACCACGAACCAAAGCCTGCCGCCATGCCCTGTTCCTGCGCGGTGGCGCGATAGCCGGCGAGCAGGGTATCCCGGTAGCTTCGGATGGAATCGGCATAGGGGCCATCACCGGGAAACGGCGGGGAGCGGCCCCACCCGTGCGCAAGGCGCCCGAGCCCATGCAGGGAGAACGCCTCCACCAGAGCTTCCTCGACCCACTGGCAGGGCGTGCGCGGCGCGGCATTCGGCTTCCAGCTGTTGCACAGGACGTGACCCAGTTCATGGCCGAACTGGTAGGCGAGATTGCACCAGTCGCGCGGGCCGACGATCACCGTGACCCAGGCCGTGGCCGGATCCTCCGAATGCAACCAAACCGAGGGGTAGCCGCCCGGCTTGTCATCGACGCGCAGCCTTTCGGGCTGCTGGTCGGAGACGAGCGCCACCCCCGCCAGGCAGGCGAGGCGCATGCGGCCGATCACGGCGGCGGCATCCGCCTTCGCCGAGCCGCCCCAGTCGCCACCCAGTTGCAGCGGCGCCGTGAGCAGGGTGAAGCGGGCCTCGGTTCGAGCCGCATCGGCGCGTGCCGGTGCCCGGCGGAACGGCAGCAGCAGGCAACCGCCAAACAGGGACAGGAGGCACCGTCGGCTCATCATCGCACGGCGACGGTCATGGCCATCCCTTTCATCGGGACCGGGCGCATCACCGCCCCCGCGCACGGAGGCACAAGACGATGAACGCTTCAGGTCAGATGGTCTGTCTGAACATGATCGTCAAGAACGAGGCCGACGTCATTCGCCGCTGTCTCGACAGCGTACGGCCGATCATCGACGGCTGGGTGATCGTCGACACCGGCTCCACCGACGGCACGCAGGACATCATCCGCGACTATCTGCGCGGCGTGCCGGGCGAGCTGCACGAGCGCCCGTGGCGGGACTTCGCGCATAACCGCTCCGAGGCGCTGCAACTGGCGCGCACCAGGGCGCACGGCCCGGGCGACTACACGCTGATCATCGACGCCGACGACGCGCTGCAGATCCGCGCGGGGGATGGGCTTCCCACCCTCACCGCCGATTCCTACATGGTGACGATCCACGACACATCCCTCGTGTACCAACGCCCGCAACTGGTGCGCAGCGCGCTGGCGTGGCGCTATGAAGGCGTGCTGCACGAATATCTCACCTGCGAGGGCGCCGCGCCGCACGGGCAGATCCCCGCCATCAGCATGCGGCGCAACCATGACGGCGCCCGGCGGAAGGACCCGACCACCTATCGCCGCGACGCGGACGTGCTGGAGGCCGCGCTGCGGACCGAGAGCAACCCGTTCCTCATCGCCCGCTACCGCTTCTATCTCGCGCAAAGCTATCGCGACTGTCGGAACTGGGAGAAGGCGCTGGAGAATTATCGGCTGCGGGCGGATCTCGGCTTCTGGCAGGAGGAGGTGTTCATCAGCCTCTATTGCGCGGCGCAGATGATGGAAACACTCGGCCACACCGAGCGGCAGGTGATCGACGCCTGCCTGCGCGCCAGCGACGCCCTGCCCACGCGCGCCGAGGCGCTGCATCGCGCGAGCCGCCTGTGCCGGCAGAAGGGGCTCTATGAGGAAGGCTACGCGATCGCCCGGCGCGGGCTGGCCATTCCCCGGCCCGAAGGGGCCCTGTTCGTCGAGCCATGGATCTATCAGACCGGCCTGCTCGATGAATTCTCGCTCAATGCCTATGGCTGCGGGCGCAAGCGGGACTGCCTCGACGCGACCCTGAAGCTGCTGGCCACCGGCTACTTGCCGCCCGCCGATGTGGCGCGGGTGCTCGCCAATGCCCGGCTCGCCAGCGAAGGGCTGCCGCGCGATCTCGCCCCGGCGGGGCCGGATGGGTTGAGCCGTGCCACGCGGCACGCCCTCGCACCCGCGCGCGCGCTCCACTCTCGCCTCAAGGGCGCACCACGGGTCTTCGTCACCCTCATTGCCAGCCAGCAGGAAGCCCTGGTGCCGCTGTTTCTGGAGCGCCTTGAGGCACTCGACTATCCAAAATCCGCCATCACCCTGTCGATCCGCGCGCCCGACAGCACGGACGGCACCGCGACGCGCCTGCACGCATGGATCGCGCTCAAGGGCGCGCTCTATGCCGGGGTGGAGTTCGAGGCCGACGACGCGTGCGCGCCGCCCGCCGCCTCCATGGTGCCGCGGCGCGACGGCGCCCGTCCCCCCCGCCTCGGGCGTCTGCGCGACGCCGGACTGCGACGAGCCGTGGAGGCGGGCTGCGATTTCTGCTTCGTGACGGAAATCGGCCACGTCCTGCGGCCGGGCACGCTCCGGGAACTGGTGGCGCTGGATCTGCCGATCGTCGCGCCGCTGCTGCGGGCGATCGGGCCGGCCGATCCCTATTCCAACTACCATTCAGACATTGATGTGAACGGATACTACAAGGAATTCGGTCTGTATTCGCTCATTCTCAATCACGACATCTGCGGCATTCTGGAACAGCCGGTCGTCAATGGCAGCTATCTCATCCGCGCCGACATGCTGGATAAGCTATCCTATCAGGACACGACGCTTCGCGATGACTACGTTGTTTTTTCGGAAAGCGCCCGCAAGCAGGGGATAGGGCAATATCTCGATAATCGGCAGATTTATGGATACATGGTCGGGCGCGACAGCCAGACATCAAATCTCTCCGACGAGATTGCTCGTGCGAGAGACCTGCTGAAGGATGATCCCGGCATCACGGACACCGGGCAACACATGATGGCGTCCATCGAGGAGGAAGGACGGCGGCACGCATCCCTCATGCTGGAGACAGCCAGATAGCCGCCGCCCGCGCCCGACATCGCGCGGCGCGGCCGCATCACTCCTCGGAAAGTTCCTCCTTGAAGGAATGGTCGCGTATGCGCGGCTGGTCCAGCAGGACGACATTCAGCAAGGAACTATGGACCTCTATCCGCCCATTATAGTCGATGAACCCGAGACGGCGAAACTTGTTCATGAAGAAGCTTACGCGGGACCGCGTCGTTCCGATCATCTCCGCCAGCGTTTCATGGCTAATCTTCATGATGATCGGTTCCGGCTTTCCTTCCTTGCCAAAATTGGCCAGAAGGAGGAGAAGCCGCGCCAGCCTCTTCTCGCTCGAATTGAACAATTGATCGACGAGATCCTCCTCCACGCGGATATTGCGTGACAGGAGATGCGCGATGAACAGATCCGAAAATTCCGGCTCGTCATGCAGGACGCCGAGGATGGTCGCCTTCTCAAGCCGTGAAATCACCGAGTCCGCCAGCGCCGTGACGGTGGCCATGCGCAGGACCTGCCCGGCAAGGCACCCCTCGCCGAAAAAATTGCCCACCCCGAGAATGGCGACGATGGCCTCCCGCCCATGCTCCGACACGACGGCAATCTTCGCCTTGCCGCTCTGTATGTAAAAAACAGCGTCAGCGGGGGATCCTTGTGAGAATATAATGTCTGATTTTTGGTAGGTTATTATACTGCGTCCGTCGCCGACCCTGGCGAGGAATGCTTTCGGATCGAATGAATGCGATCGATCTCGGGGCATGAAATATCGCTCACCTTTCCCCCATATGGAATTATTTTATTTTTTTATCGAACAGAATATATGAAAATTCATTCATATTCCGGACATGAATACCATTACGATGAAAGCGTCGAGAAATTCATAAATAATAACTTGTATTTATTGTTCAAGAAATTCTCATTCATATTTCTGCGAGTTCATCTATCTATAAACTATACATTCACCGAAAATGTTCCGCGAATATAGAAATTTTCTACGATGGTTCTCCGGCGATCCCTGCATTAACAGGACACCATCGCCCGGCTGGGCAGCTGCGGCGGCGATCTCCAGGTTGCACCCGACGCGATGCCGCAGCACCGCGCGCCGTCGCCGGCCGGACCGGACCGGTCAGACATGATGATCGCGATCACACGCGCGGCAGATAGGCCTCGACCAGTTCGGTCCAGAACGCCGCGCCGACCGGCAGCAGGTCGTCGTTGAAATTATAGCCGGGATGGTGAAGCGGACGATCCGCGTCCGACATGCGCGCGCCGAGGAAGAAATAGCTGCCCGGACGCTCCCGCAGCATATAGGCGAAATCCTCGCTGCCCATGCTGGGGCGGGCCATGTCCCTCACCTGCCCGGCCCCGGCGAAGCGGATGGCGAGATCGCGCACGAAATCGGTCTCGGCCTTGTGGTTGATGGTGGCGTCGTAGCTGCGCTGGTAATCGACCATGGCACTCATGCCATAGCTCGCCGCCTGCCCCTGCGCGACCAGCCGGATGCGCCGCTCCAGCTCGTCGCGCACGGCGGGATCGAAGGAGCGGATGCCGATCACCAGTTCGGCGCGCTCGGGGATGACGTTGCTGGCGGCTCCCGCATGGAAGGCGCCGACGGTGATCACGGTCGGGTCCATCGGGTGGATGTTGCGGGAAATGATGGTCTGCAGCGCCATGACGATGGAGGCGCCGGCGACGATCGGGTCGGCCGTCGCCTGCGGCTCGGCGCCATGCCCGCCGAGGCCGTTGACGGTGATGCGGCACTCATCCACCGCCGCCATGATCGGTCCCTCCCTGACCGCGAAATGACCGAAGGCAAGATCGGGGTCATTATGCAGCGCGAACACCGCGTCGCAGGGAAAACGGTCGAACAGCCCCTCCTCCACCATGATTTTCGCGCCGCCGAAATTCTCCTCCGCCGGCTGGAAGATGAGATGCGCGGTGCCGTCGAAATTGCCCCGCTCGGCGATCGCCCGCGCCGCGCCCAGCAGCATGGCGGTGTGGCCGTCATGGCCGCAGGCATGCATCAGCCCCGGCGTCCGGCTGGCATAGGGAAGGCCGGTCTCCTCGAGGATCGGCAGCGCGTCGATATCGGCGCGGATGCCGATCGAGCGTCCGCTCGTGCCGCTGGACAGCGTGGCGACAAGGCCGGTTTTGGCGAGCCCCCGCGTCACCGCGTAGCCGAGCGCGGCAAGCTCGCGGGCGATGATGTCGGAGGTGCGCACTTCCTCAAGCCCGAGTTCGGGGTGTGCATGCAGGTCGCGGCGCAGCGCGACGAGTTCCGGGAGCGCGTTGGTAAGCGCTGCGCACACGTTCATGTCAGGCACTCCTGCATCTCAGACGCTTCGGGTCGGGATCTTGTTCTCGAAATAGCGGAAGGCCAGCACCAGAAGGGCGGTGAGCAGCAGGTAGATCAACGCCAGCAGCAGCAACGGCTCATAGGTGAGATAGGTCACCTGCCGGATCTTGGACACCACGGCATAGACGTCGATCACCGTGATGGTGGCCACCAGCGGCGTCGACTTGAGCTGAAGCACCGTTTCGCCATTGAGCGTCGGCAGCGCCCGATGCACGGCACGCGGCAGCCAGATGCGCCAGAACAGCTTCCAGCGGCTCATGCCGAAGGCGCGGGCGGCTTCCAGTTCGCCCCGCGGCACGCCGGCGAAGGCCCCGCGCATCACCTCGCCTTCATAGGCGGCGAAGGAGAAGGTCAGCGCGGCGACGCCATAGGGCCAGGCCTCGCGCAGATAGGGCCAGAGAAACGATTGCCGGATCGCCGGAAATTGCGGGAACAGCGAGCCCAGCCCGTAATAGAGCAGCCAGAGCTGCAGCAGCAGCGGCGTGCCGCGAATGATGGTGCAGAACCCTTGCGCCAGCGCTTTCAGCGGCCACGGCCCGGTCACCTGCACCAGCCCGATCGGCACGGCGATGGCGAAGCCGAGGATCGAGGTGCTGGCCAGCAACAGCAGCGAAACACCCACGCCCCAGGCCAGCGCCCCGGCATATTGCGGCAGCCAGTCCCAGCGCAGGAACCAGATCGCGCAGAACACGAGCCCGCCCGCGACGGCCATCAGCACGATCCGGTGCGGCTTGAAAAAGCCTCGCGCGCTCGGCAGGTGGGTCAGTGCCGTGGCCTCGACGGTTGTCTCCTCGGGCGGCAGTTCGACCAGCAAGGCGGCCTCGCGCGCCCTCTCCTCCGCTCTCATGACGGCGCCGCCCATCCGCGCCGGGCGCGGGCTTCGATGAAGCGGATGATGAGATTGGAGACGAGCGTGAGGATGAGGTAGAGCGCCCCGGCGGCGCAGAAGAACAGCATATAGGCCTTGGTGGCGCCGGCGGCCTGCCGCGTCACCAGCGTCAGTTCGCTGAAGCCGACGACGGCCAGCAGCGCCGTATCCTTGGTCGAGATCAGCCACAGGTTGGAAAGGCCGGGAATGGCATGCGGCAGCATGGCCGGCAGCGTGACCCGCCGAAGCGTGAGCAGCGGCGACATGCCATAGGCGCGCGCCGCCTCGATCTGCCCGGCCGGCACGGCGAGGATCGCCCCGCGCAGCACCTCGGTCGCATAGGCGCCCTGCACGACGCCGATGACGAAGATGCCGGCCGCCAGCCCGCTGATATTGACCGTGCCATAGCCGAGCGCGGCGGCGGCGCGGTTCAGCAGATCCGTACCGGCATAGTAGAGCAGCAGGATCAGAACCAGTTCGGGCACGGCGCGTACCAGCGTCGTGTAGATCTCCATCAGGTCCTTCACGACAGGTCCGCCATAGAGCTTGCCGCAGGCGCCGCCCGTGCCGAGCACGAGGCCGAGCGAATAGCCGCCAAGGGCGATCTTGATCGAGTTGAACAGGCCGGCCAGCAGCACGCCGCCCCAGCCCGGCGGCTCCAGCGCCAAAAGGCCCCAGTTGATCACGTCTGCCGTCATGGCGTTCCCTCGCCCTGGAGGAAGGGGCCGGCGCGCGCGGCCGGCCCGCCCCGGGTGGATCAGCCGCCGTAGACGTCGAAGTCGAAATACTTCTTCGAGAAGGCGTCATAGGTGCCGTCGGCGCGGATCGCCTTGATCGCCGCGTTGACCTTGCCCTTCAGCTCGGTGTCGCCCTTGCGCAGGCCCACGCCCACGCCCGCGCCGAGAACAGCCGGATCATCCTTCACGTTGCCCTTCAGCTCGCAGCACTGCTTGCCCTGGTCGGTCTTCAGGAAATCGGTGAGCGCGATGGCATCCGCCTGCACGGCGTCGAGACGGCCGGCGGCGAGATCGTTATTGGCCTCGTCCTGCGTCTGGTATTCCTTCACCGTGGCGCCGGCGGGCGCGAAATACTTGTTGGCATAGTCCTGGTGGATCGTGGCGACCTGCACGCCGATGGTCTTGCCCTTGAGGCCCGCCGGCGTCGCGTCGAACGCCTCGCTCTTGGGCCCGATCACGCCGGTGGGTGTGTTGTAGTACTTGTCGGAGAAATCGATCGTCTTCAGCCGCTCCGGCGTGATCGACATCGAACCGACGATCATGTCGATCTTCTTGGTCGTCAGCGCCGGGATGATGCCGTCCCAGGCCACCGGGGTGATGACGCAGTCGAGCTTGGCCTGCTTGCAGATCGCCTGCGCGAACTCGATTTCCCACCCCTCCCACTTGCCGGAGGCGTCGGGCGAGGCGAAGGGCGGATAGGGCTCGGCGGCGACACCCACCTTGACCGGCTCGGCGGCCGCCGCGCAGACGCCGGCGAGACCGAGGATGGCGGCGGCGGCGATCGTCTTGAAGGTATGCTTCATCATATTCCCTCTGGTTCTTGAGCTTTTCAGTGAACGGAGCTGATGAACTTCCTCAGCCGCTCCGATCGGGGGTCGCCGAAGATCTGCTCCGGCGGCCCCTGTTCCTCGATCACCCCCTGAGCGAGGAACACGATGTGGCTGGCGACGTTGCGGGCGAATTTCATCTCGTGCGTCACGAGGATCATCGTCCGCTTCTCCTTCGCGAGATCGCCGATCACGCCGAGCACCTCGCCGACCAGTTCGGGGTCGAGTGCCGAGGTCGGCTCGTCGAACAGCATGGCGTGCGGCTGCACGGCCAGCGCCCGGGCGATCGCCGCCCGCTGCTGCTGGCCGCCCGAGAGGAAGGAGGGGTAGACGTCGCGCTTCTCGAACAGGCCGACCCGCCGCAGCAGCGCCTCGCCCCGCTCCATGGCCTCGGCCCTGGGCACGCCGAGCACGTGCACCGGCGCCTCGATGACGTTCTGGATGATGGTCATGTGCTGCCAGAGGTTGAAGCTCTGGAACACCATGCCGAGCCGGGCGCGCAGCCGCTGCACCTGCCGGCGGTTGGACGGCGCGAGGCCGCCATGGCCGTCGCCCTTGAGGGCGATGGCCTCGCCGCGGATCGCCACCGAGCCACTGCTCGGGGTTTCCAGCATGTTGATGCAGCGCAGGAATGTGGATTTGCCGGAGCCGGAGCCGCCGATGATGGCGATGACGTCTCCTTCATGCGCGGTGAGCGAGATTCCCCTGAGGACCTCCAGCGCGCCGAAGCGCTTGCGAAGATCCCGGACGGCGATGGCCTCGGCGCGCTCCGTCATCGCGGGCGTTTCGCCGCCGAGCTTTGGGACATCTCGCGCATGCCACACCTTTCGCTGCTGGGACCCGGTTCCCGGCGGAGCAGGCGACACCGGGATCGCCTGACGATCCACCGGCTCCCGCGTCCTTCCGACACCCTCAGGTTGCCCTGTGTGAACCAGTTATTCAAGCGTACAACAAGATTCGCGGTGTATTTTTGTGCAGAACGACAAAAGCCTCTTTTGCAATCAATGGGATGGGTGCTGACGTCCGTCACGCGATGCGCCGCGCGCGGCGGGCCGCGGCGGTATCCCCGGCGGAGCCGGCAAGAAAGGCCAGCAAGCAAGACCCGCAGGCAAGTCCCGCAGGCAAGGCCTGTTCCTGCCCTTGCCAGCCGCAACCCCGGCAGGAAAGGCCGGAATCAAAGCTGTCGCGTTGCCGCCGCGGCATGGGCTAGTATGCGCGGGAGGGATCGGTTCCGCGTCTCGGAGTTCACCAATGACGCCAGCACGCGAGATCACGTCGCGATCGAGCTCGCTGTCAGGCGAACGCCTGCAGGTGACGGCCCTTTTCTATGACATCGTCGGCTCGGTGCAGTTGCTCAACCGCCTTGATCCCGAAGAGTTCGGGGGAATGCAGCGGAGGCTGCACAACGCGGCCGCCGATGCCATCCAGCATTTCGGCGGCACGGTTCAGCAATTGCAGGGCGATGGGGGATGCGCCTATTTCGGCCTCCCGGTTCCCCTGGAGGATGCGGCGGAGGCCGCTGTCGGCGCCGCCCTCGACCTGATCGCGCGTTGCGAAAGACAGCAGCGCGAGCAGGGCACGCCCTTGATGATCCGCATCGGCATCGCCACCAGCATGGTGGTTGTGGCCGCCACCAAGGGCACCGGGCTGCCGGGACAGGCGGAAATCATCGGCATCGCCCCCGCGCTGGCCGCCCGCATCCAGGCGGATGCCGCGCCCAATTGTGTCGTCGTCGCCGATTCCACCTATCGCCTCGCCGCCGGGGCGTTCGACTTCGAGCCGCTCGGCGAGCGGTTGCCCAGCGGCTTTTCCGAGCCGATCAGCATCTGGCGCGCCCGCACGCGGCGGCCGACGCCGGATCGCTTCACCGCAAGCCGCCGCGTGGGCGCGCCGCTCATCGGCCGCGAGGAAGAGCTGGAGGCCTGCCGGCGCCACTGGGCGCTGGCGCGCGCGGGCAAGGGGCAGTTGCTGGTGCTGCATGGCGAGGCCGGCATCGGCAAGTCGCGGCTGGTGGCGGAACTGCGCGCCGAACTGGGCGAGGCGGGCCATGCCGTCACCCTGCTGCAATGCCGGCCGCGCGGCGACACGCGCCCTCTCCACCCGTTTCTCGATCTGCTGGAGCCGGGCCTCGGATCGACCGCCGACGGCGTGCTTTCGGCGGCTCAGGTGCGCGCCGGCCTGCACGGCCGGAATCTCGAGATTTCCGACGACGATGCCGCGATCATCGCCTTTCTCTGCGGGCAGCAGGCCGGCCACCATCCGCCCGCGCCGCACCCCCGGGTCACGCCATCATCCGGCGCGCACGGGCTGGACCTGACGGCGGAGGAAATACGCGCCCGCGGACAGGATGCCGTGCTGCGGCTTCTGTGCGGGCAGCCGGGCCCGTGCCTCATCGTCATCGAGGATTTCCACTGGGCGGACAGTCTGACCGAGGCGGTGGTGGCGCGGCTGCCGCAGGTCATCGCCGGCCTGCCCGTGCTGGTGCTCGTCACCGCCCGCGACCGCGCGACCTGCGATGCGCTTGCCGGCCCCAATGTGTCCTCGCTGGCCCTGTCGCGCCTCGAAGCCGAGGAAACCTCGCAACTGCTGGAAACGATCTGGAACGCGGCGCGGACAGCCGGGGATCTCCCCGCCGGATCGCCGCTGGCCGAATTGCCGCCGGCGGGCTCCCTGCCCCCGGGGCTTGCCGCCTTCGTGCATGGGCGCTGCGATGGCGTGCCGCTCTTTGCCGAGCAGCTCACCTCGCTGCTCAAGGAGACGATGGAGAAGCAGCCGGCCGAGGACCGTTCCCTGCCGACCGACTGGAACGACGCGCTGCCGGGCGGCGCCGTGCTCACGCTGCAGGACCTCATCGCCGCCCGCCTGTCGGCGCTGGGCCCGCTGCGCCGGCTGGCGCAGGTCGCCGCCGTGATCGGCCGCGCCTTCACCCTCGACCTGCTGACCCGCCTCCTCGATGGGCCCGCGCTGCCGGTCTTGCCGGAGGAGGCGGTGCGCGAACTGGTGCGGGCCGGCATTTTCGAAGCCCAGCCCTCCGGGAGCACGCCCCCCTCCGGCGCCACGGAAGCCTGCCGTTTCCGCCACGTGCTGATCCAGGAAGCGGCCTATGACAGTCTGCTGAAGGCTGAGCGGCGCCTTTTGCACGCCCGCATCATCGATCTCGTCAGCACCGGCGCGGTGCCCCCGCTCGCCGATGATGCACTCGCCTGGCACTATGAGCAGGCCGACCGGCCGCTCGATGCGGCCCGCTGCGCGATCAACGCCGCCATGGCATGCATTGCCCGCTCGGCCATGCTGGAGGCCGATCGGCTGCTGAATGTCGCCCAGCGCCAACTGGCCGACATGGCGGCGGAACGGACCCGCGACCTGCGGCTCGAACTGCTCTCCGCGCGCGGTCCCGTCGCGGCGGCGCTGTTCGGGCGCGGCTCGCCGCAGGCCAGCACGGTCTATGATGAAGGCGTGGCGCTGTGCAGCGCCTCGACCACGCGCGACCGGGCGCAGTGGTTTCCGCTCTACTGGGGCTGGTGGTTCACCGCGCCGAATTACGAGGCGCAGAAGGCGCGCTCGGATATCGTGGTGCGCGACCTTGAGACGACGGCCGATCCCGAGGTACGGCTGCAATCCTTTCACTGCGCCTGGGCGACAAATTTCGATGCCGGGCGCCATGCCTATTGTCTCGATTGCGTCGAGGCCGGGCTGGCGCTCTATGACGAGCCGCGCGCCCGGCTCAGCCGCGTGCGCTATGGCGGGCATGATGCGCGGGTGTGCGGCCTCGGCGAGCGGGCGCTCTCCTCCTGGTTCACCGGCAACGAGGTCGGCTCGACGGACGCCATGGCCGAGGCGCTGGACTGGGCCGAGCGGATCGACCATCCCGACAGCCTGTTCCACGCGCTCGACTACGCGGTCGGCCTCGCCCGCTTCACCAATGATTTTCCCCGCGTGATCGCGGTTGCCGCGCGCATGAACGCCATCGCGCAGGAGCGGACCCTGCCGGGCGGCCGGGCCAAGGCAAGGCTGTTCGGCGGCTGGGCACAGGCGCAGCTTGGCGCGCTGGACGCGGGCGTCGCCGAATTCAACGAGGGCTTCGCGCTGCAGCGGGAGATCGGCACGGAGGAGAACCTGCCCATCTATCGCGACATGGAAGCCGAATTGCTGGCGCAGTCCGGCCGATATGACGAAGCCTGCGCCATCGTCGAGGAGGCGATCGCCAGCAGCAGCCGCAGCGGGCAGGTATTCTGGCTTCCCGAACTCTACCGACGGCGTGCCCTGCTGCGGCGCCATCTGGGTGCGGGCGCCGACGAGACCCTGCTCGATCTTCACCGCGCCGTGGCACTGGCTGAGAGCCAGGGCGCGGTGGCGCTGGTCCGGCGCGCCCATGCCGATATCGATGCGCTCGGCGGATCGCCCGGCCCCATGACGGGGCCCGCGCCGTGATGACGGCCGACCCGCTCTCCCCCCTCGGCGTGAGCGGCACCTTGGCCGACGAGTGCCGGCAACGCGCGCCGGCAGCGGAGGAGGCCCATGCTCGAATGAGAGCGCTGGTGAGCGGCCTGCTCGCCCGGCGGCGCCAGTTCGGCATCACACGCCTCGGCTCCATCACCCGGCTCGACCGCGTCGGTATCACGGTCACGCAGGTGGTTCGCCCCCTCGCCCTGTCCAATGCCGTCTGCCAGGGCAAGGGGCTCGATCCCCTGCGGGCGGCGGCCTCCGGGCTGATGGAGGCGCTGGAAAGCTGGTCGAGCGAGACCATCGCGCCGGCGCGGCTCACCAGCCGGGCGGCCATCGACATGGAGAGCGAATTGCGCACGCTCTATGCCGGCAGCCTGCTGAACCGCGGCGATCCCGGCTGGGACCGCATCGCGCTCGGCTGGATCGACGGCTGGGACCTGTTCACCGGCCGGAGCCGGCCGGTGCCGGCGGCGCTGGTCGATACGATCTACACCTACCCGTCGCCGCACCCCGTCGCCTTTCCCCGCACCACGACCGGGCTGGCGGCGGGGGGCACGCTGCACGCGGCGATCCTGCATGCCGGCCTGGAGGTGCTGGAACGCGCCAGCATTGCCGATGCCGCGCGCCGGCCTGGCTTCTTCGCCCGCTCGCAGCTGGACGGCGCGGCGATCGGCTGGCCGCTCTCCGCCTTCCTCCTCGGACGGATCCACGCGGCGGGGCTGGTGGCCGGCATCTGGCGGGTGGAGACGGATCACGGCCTTCCCGTCTACTGGTGCCATGTGCTGGAAAACAGGGGTACCGCCGAACTTGCCCCGCTGCCGGGCGAGGGCTTCGGCTGCGATTTCACTCATGACGGGGCGCTGGCCAAGGCGTTGCTGGAGGCCTGCCAGGCGCGCGCCACCGCCATTGCCGGCACGCGGGAGGACATCACGCGCAGCTTCTACCCCGCGCAGCACGACCGCGCCGGCCTGGAAGCGTGGCGCCGCCGCATCGTGAAGGTCGCCCGCCCCTGCCCGCCCCCGCGCGAGGTGGCCGCGCCCGATGGCCCCTCGCCGGCGCTGGAGCCGTTGCTGCGGGCGTTGCAAAAGGCCGGCGCGAAGGCGGCGTTGGTCGTGCCGCTGCTGCGCCTCGACGAGCCGCGCGTGCAGGTGATCCGCCTCGTGGTGCCGCCGCTGCGCCACGTCCCGGTACCGGTGACGTCATGAGCGCCACGGGCGACATCATCGTCTTCCTCGGCCCCACACTGCCGCGCGAGGAGGCGGCGGCCTGCCTCGATGCCACCTACCTGCCGCCCGCCGAGCAGGGCGCATTGGCGCAAGCCGTGCGCGACTACAGGCCGCGCGCGGTGGTGCTGATCGACGGTTCCTTCGCGCGGGTGCCGGCGGTGCGGCACAAGGAAATCCTCTGGGCCCTCGCGCAGGGCATTCCGGTATTCGGCGCGGCGAGCATGGGCGCGCTGCGGGCGGCGGAACTGGGCGCGGTCGGCATGCAGGGCCATGGCTTCATATATCGCTGGTATGCGCTCACGCCGTTCGCCGATGACGACGAGGTGGCGGTGGCGATGATGCCGGCCGAACTCGGCGCGGGCGCGCTGAGCGAGGCGCTAATCAACATCCGCCTGACCCTGCGCGCCGCCCGCCGCGCCGGCATCGTCTCGCGCGAGCAGCAGCGGGCGCTGGAGGCGGCGGCACGCGCCACCTATTTCATCGATCGCCAGTACCCGGCGATCATCGCGCACGCCCGCCTCGCCCTGACAGGTCCGGCAAGGGCGGGGCTCGATCGGTTCGCGGAGTGGTGGCCGGACAATAGCGTCGACCAGAAGCGCACGGATGCGCGCGGATTGCTGCGCCGGCTGGCGACCGCGCCCGACCTGCTGCGCCCTCTCGCCCACCGCCCGGTCTTCCGCATGACGGAAGCCTTCGCGCATGACCTGGATGCCGCCGGCCTGCGGCCCGACGACTTCCTCCGGTAGAGCCGGTTCGCCAGTTGCGGGCTCCCACGCCAAGCCTCGCGCGGCACCCACTTTACGCAAAGTGAAGTCGCATCGTGACACCGGCGCCATTGCTGTGCAAGATTGCGCAGCGCGGGGTGGAGGCCACCGATGTACGGCGAGAACGCAGTGCGTTCGAACAGGCAGGCCGACATCGCCCGGCTCGGCACGCGTTTCCTCATTTTTCCGCAGCCTCCCTTCATTCCCGGCTATGAACGGCCGGAGACGGTGTGGCTCTCGACACCGCTGGGCGGCGTGACGACCGGGCCGGCGGACCGGCGCATGTATGTGGTCGATCCTGTCGGCGCCAAGACGCCCTATCTCTACCCCTATCTCCCGCCCTTTTCCGGCGGGCTCCATCCGCCCGCCAGTGCCGGGCCGGACGGGCATTTCGACCATCTCGCCATCGGCACGCGGGAGTTTCAGGCGGCGCATGTCTTCGCCTGCGTGCGGCGCGTGCTCGACATCTGCGAGAGCTATTGGGGCGAGGAAATTCCCTGGTTCTTCCAGCCGACCTATCCGCGGCTGGAAATCGTGCCGCGGCTGAGCTGGGGCAATGCGCAATCGGGCTTCGGCTTTCTCGAACTCGGCGAGGATGCCTCGCGCGGCGAGCCGCAGCCCTTCGCGCTCAATTTCGACGCGGTGGCGCACGAGATCGGCCATCTCGTGCTGTTCGGCACGATGGGCCTGCCGAGCCGCAACCCGCCGCACGAATATTACGCCTATCACGAGGCGGTCTCGGACTTCATCGCGCTGATCGGCCTGCTGCATTTCGACACCTCGCTGGACCTGATCCTGCGGCGCACGCGCGGCAACCTCTTGCTGACCAACGAACTCGACCGCTTCGCCGAATTGAGCGACGAGCAGCAGGTGCGCCGCTTCAACCACTCGCTGACCATGGCCGATGTCGGCCGCGAGGTGCACGACCTCTCCAAACCCTTTGCCGGCGCCCTGTTCGACGCGCTGATCGAGATCTACCAGGTGCTGCTCTTCGAGCGCGGCCTGAGCAATCTCGATCCGCGCGCGTTCTGGAACCTGCGCAACGAATTGTCGGAGGAGCGGCTGGAGGAAGAACTGTCGGCCTCGCTCAGCGACTATGAGCGGCGCCATTTCGCGGTGAAATCCATTCTGGAGGAAGCGCGCGACATTCTCGGCGAGGTGCTGGCGGGCTCGTGGCGCGTGCTCGATCCCGCCCGGCTGACCTATGCGCAGGCGGCGCAGGCGATGATCGATGTCGCCGACGCCCGCGCCACGCGGCGCTTCGCCGATCGTTTCGAAGCCTGCTTCGCCTGGCGCGGCATTCTCTAGGCGCCGGAGGGAGCTGCGGTCTCACGCCTTTGAGGGGGAACGGACCGCAGGTCCGTGCGGAAACAACGGAGGAACGACCACCATGCCATCCGAGATGATACCCGCGCCGTCAGGGGCGCCCGTGTACAAGCCGAACGAGATCCTGCTTTACGGGGTGAAGCTCAACGACAAGCATGATTTCGCCGAGATCCCGTTCGATTCCGAGGTCACGGTGCAGCAATCCACCATCGCGCTGCGCCTTCTGGTGCAGAAGACCGGCGACGCGCTGGGCACCAAGCCGGTGGAGCGCGACCGGGTTTCGATCATCGTCGCCTATGGCTATGCCTATGAGGGCGGCTGCTACCGCTTCGACAAGCCGCGCCTCCTGCTGTTCGCGCCGGCCAGCGAGGAGGCCAACGCGCAGGGCTGCGGCTTCGAGGGCTTCAATCCGCCCTACAAGATGTGGCGCATCACCGCCAAGACCATGCTGCTCGAAGTGGCAACCTCCGTCGGACTGGCCGAGGATCTGGTGCTGACGGCCAACCTGCCGGCCAACCGGCCGCCCAATACCTATGGCAACCACATGGAACTGGCCCATCGCGGCGGGAAGCTCAACCGCGGCGGCGGCTGAACGTGCCGATGGCGCGTTGTCTCCGGCGACGCGCCATCGGATTTGTCACCGGGAAGCATTATCCCGGGGCAGCGTCGGGGACTGTGCCGCCGTCACATGCTCGTCTTGGCGTCGGGTTTTCCCTCGCGCGGCACGAAGCCATCATCGATCGCAACGGGCCGGCCATCGTCGAGGATAGGCAGCTCCGTTTCCTTCCAGCCATTGCCGTCCACCGGCCTGGGGCCGGATTGCCATCGGGCGGCGCGGAGGCGCAGCCGTCCCTTCAGCACCCCGCCGAGACCTCCCTCTTCCCGGACGGTGAAGGAAACCTCACCTGAGCCGGCAAGGTCTCCATCGTATTTTTCCACCGGGTCGAGAAACTGCGCGATGTCGTGAACGATCACCCATTTGGGCGAGCCCGCCGCGATCAGCTTGACGCTCACCGTCATCGAAGCCTCCTCCGTGCCGCGAGCCGCGTCACGCGCGCCATGATTGCACGGACCGAGCATGCCGCCGCCTGCCGGTTCTGTAAAGCGGCCGCGAACGCTGCGGGGCGGCAGACTTCCCTTGCGGCAGATACACACTCGCGCCTCGCCGCCGCTTTCGCTGCCATGCATCGCGTTCATCTGATATCCTGCGCCGGTAAAGCCGCGCGGGACGGAAGATGCACCGTGGAGCGTTTGCAAGGCCTTCCGCTGGAGAGCCGACTGCCGGGACGGCGCATCGCCCGCCGGTCAGCCCGCCGCTGTTCATCCCGGCCGGCGCCCGTGGCTGCCTGACGAAACAATAGAGATATGATCAATATTTTTGGTTATATCTGGAAGAACAGCAGGCGCGAGCAGGTCAAGATACTCGCCGTCGTTCTTCTCTCTCTTCCCTTCTACTATTTATCTCTCGACCTCCCGAAATACATCATCGCCGATGCGCTGCAGGGGCGCGCCTTCCCGGACGGCCAGTCCATCGCCCGGCTTTTCCATGTCGCGATACACCTGCCCGCCGCGCTGGGCGGTCCGCGTACGCTGTTCGAGGGGGTGTGGCTGGACAGGCTGTCCTATCTGTTCGCGCTGTCCGGCCTGTTCCTGCTGCTGGTGCTGATCAACGGGCTGTTCAAATATGTCGTGAACATGCGCAAGGGAGCGCTGGGCGAGCGGTTGCTGCAGCGCCTGCGCTTCGACCTGTTCTCCGCCCTGCTGAGTTTCAAGCCCGAGACGCTCCAGCGCATCAAGCCGTCCGAGGCGGCCACCGTCATCAAGGACGAAGTGGAGCCGATCGGCGGCTTTGTCGGTGACGCTTTCGTGCAGCCGGTGTTTCTCGGTGGGCAGGCGGTGACCGCGCTGGTCTTCATCCTGGTGCAGAACGTGCCGCTCGGGGTGATCGCCGCCAGCATGATCCTCGTGCAGGGCCTGATCATCCCGCGGCTGCGGCGCGAGCAGATCCGGCTGGGCAAGCAGCGCCAGATCGTCTCGCGCGCCTTTGCCGGCAAGATCGGCGAGGTGGTGGAGAGCATCGGCGAGATCGCCAATCACGGGACGGCGGCAGTCGAGAAGGGACAGGTGGCGCAGCGGCTGGAGCAGCTCTTCGGCATCCGCTACCGGCTGTATGAGCGCAAATTCGCGGTCAAGATGCTCAACAACCTGCTGGCGCAGATCACCCCCTTCCTGTTCTACGCGGTCGGGGGCTATTTCGCGCTGACCGGGCATCTGGACCTCGGCCAGCTCATCGCCGTCATCGCCGCCTATCGCGACCTGCCCTCGCCGATCAAGGAACTCATCGACTGGGACCAGCAGCGGCTGGATGTCGAGGTGAAGTTTCATCAGGTGGTCGAGCATTTCGGCCTGCAGGGCGACGATTTCCCCGGCGATGGCGCGAGCGGCGAGGAGGCCGCCGGGATGCAGGCTGCCGGGATGCAGGCTGTCATGGGACAGGCCGCGGGGGGGCCATTGCTGGGTATGCCGGTCGCGGGAAAGATCGCCGCGCGCGGGCTCACCGTCGTCAATCCGGCCGGCGACTGCGTGCTGGATCGCATCTCGCTGTCGCTGCCGATGCAGAAGCATATCGCCCTGCGCGGCGAGGCGAGCGAGGGGGCGGGCGTCCTCGCGCAGCTGCTGGGCGGGGGCCTGAGCGCGAGCGAGGGCACGCTGACCCTTGCCGGCGTCGCGCTTTCGAGCCTGTCGCGCACCGCGCGCGGGCGGCTGATCGCCTATGTCGGGCCCGAGCCGGTGGTGCTCGACGGCACGCTGCGCGACAACATCCTCTACAGCCTGCGGCGGGCGGAGACCGGCGGCGCCCACCCGCTCGGCTGGTCGATCGATCCATCCCGCGCGCAGGCCGCCGACGAGGCCGAACTCGCGCGCAAGCTGCTTGATGCGCTGCGCATCGTCGGTCTGGCCGACCCGGTGTTCCGCCTCGGCCTCGCCCGCAAGCTGGATGTCGATGCGGCGGCCGAACTGGTGGCACGCACCCCCGAAATCCGCGACCGCATTCGCGCGAAGCTTGCCGCACGCGGCGCCGGGGCGGCGATCGAGCCGTATGATCCCGCGCGCTATGCGCGCAACGCCAGCATAGCCGAGAACATCCTGTTCGGCGTGCCGAACGATCCCGCGCTGATCGGCGAGCGCCTTGCCGATCACGCACCGCTGCGCTCCGTGCTCGCCAGCCTCGATCTCGTCGAGCCGCTGGTCGGAATCGGCCGGCGCATGGCGGCGACGATTCTGGAAATCTTCCGCGACCTCTCGCCCGGCCATGTGCTGTTCGAGCGGTTTTCCTTCATCGCGGCGGAAGACCTGCAGGGCTACCGGGAGTTGCTCGCACGTTTCGAGGCCGGCGCCGCCGCCGAGGCCGACCACACGCGACTGATCGGGCTGGCCTTCCTCTATATCGAGCCGCGCCACCGCCTCGGCCTGCTGGATGGCGCCATCGAGGGCCGGCTGCTGGCGGCGCGGGCCGCCTTCCGCGAACGGATCGCCGCGGAGCCCGAGCCGTCGATCGTCTTCTACGATCCCCAGCGCTATTGCGCCGCCGCGCCGCTGCGCGACAACCTGCTGTTCGGGCTGCTGGCGCATGAGACGGCCGACGAGGCGATCCGCGACACGCTGGAAGAGTTCGGCCTCGACGCCGATGTCTATCGCTTCGGCCTCGACCAGCCGGCCGGCTATGGCGGGCGCCTGCTCTTTCCCGCCATGAAGGCCCAGCTGGCGCTGGCGCGCGGCCTCATCAAGCAGCCCGAACTGCTCATCCTCAACAATGCCCTCAATGCCTTCAGTCGCATGGAGGCGCGGCAGATCCTCGATCGCATCCGGGTCGCGATGGCCGGCCGGACGCTGATCGTCGCCGGTGGCGATATCGGCCCGGAGCATGGCTACGACCTGACCGTGGCGTTCGCGGGCGCGCGGCTCGCCGGGGTGCAGGACGCGGCCGGGGCCGTGCTGCCGCAGGAGGCGCCGGCTCCTGCGGCGAGCGGATCGACGGAGCCGGGCGTGACGCCCGATCGCGAGGAGGAAATCCGCGCCCTGCGATCCGTCACCATCTTCGCCGATCTCGACATCGCGCAACTCAAGCTGCTCGCCTTCACCAGCGAGCGCGTCACCTTCGCCGAAGGCGAGGTGCTGTTCCGGCAGGGCGACGAGGCCGATGCCGCCTATGTCCTGCTGTCGGGCACGGCCGATGTGCTGATCGAGACCGATGGCCGACCGCCGGTCCGTGCCTCGCGCGTCGTGCCGCACGCCATCATCGGCGAGATGGGCCTCGTCACCGGCGACCCCCGCTCGGCGACCATTCTTGCCACCGCGCCGATCGAGGCCCTGGAACTGCGCAAGGACGTGTTTCTGGCGCTGCTCACCGAATTCCCGCCCATGGCGCTGTCGGTCATGCGCCTCATGGCGCGACGCCTGCAGGACAATCTCGCCACCGTCCGCCGACAGGGGCGTGACGGCTGACGGTTGACGGCTGACAGCTGACGGCTCGGCCGCGCGCGTTTCGGCGTCGCCACAACCGCCCCGCCCGCCCACCTGCGCCGCCTCGCCCGCTGACAAAGGTCCCCGTCCTTGTCCGGGCGCCTCTCGTTGCCATTGCAGGCCGCATCCACGCATCCACGCATCCGGGCGGGGCGAATATCCCGCCGGGTGTCGAAGCCACCCGGAAGCTTGCTCCAAATGGCTGGCAAGGCGCATCATCGGCAGGCTGGCGGGCACCCGAGCCGAAGGATCACGCGCATGAGCGACAGCGTTCTCATCGTCGGCGCAGGCCCCGTGGGGCTGACCCTGGCGCTCGAACTGGCGCGCTACCGCGTACCCGTGCGCCTGGTTGACAGGATGACCGCGCGCGAAACCACCTCGCGGGCCGTCGCGCTATGGCCGCGCACGCTGGAACTGCTGGAACGGGCGGGCGGCGGCCTCTCGGAGGAACTGGTCCGGCTCGGAAACAGGGTGGAGGTCGCCAACATCTTCGCCGGGCGCCAGCCGATCGCCCGCATCGCCTTCGCCGAGATCGCCACCCCCTATCCCTTCGTGCTGATGCTGCCGCAGAGCGAGACCGAGCGCGTGCTGGTGCAGCGGCTGGAGGCGCTGGGGGTGCGGGCGGAGCTGGGAGTGGGGCTGGAACATGTGGCGCCGGATGATGACGGCGTCACCGCGACGCTGCGCCATGCCGATGGCCGGGCGGAATCCGCGCGCTTTGGCTGGCTGATCGCCTGCGACGGCGCGCATAGCGTGATCCGCCACGCTCTCGGCCTGTCCTTCGAAGGCGATACGCTGGGCAATGACTGGGCGCAGGGCGATTTCCACATGACGGGCGTGCCCTTCCCGCCCAATGAATTCGCCACCTGGTGGCACGGGGAGGGCCCGGCCGTGCTGTTCCCGCTGGGCGGCGGCCGCTACCGGCTCATCCTCGGCCTCGGGCCCTCAGGCCCGGAAGTGCCCCCGCCCCCGGCGCCGGCCGCGTTTCAGACCCTGCTCAACCGGAGGGGCGCGAACGACATCGTGCTGACCGACACGCTGTGGACCACCTCCTTCCGCATCAATGAGCGGCAGGTGAACCGCTACCGCGCGGGTCGCGTCTTCCTTGCCGGCGATGCCGCCCATGTGCACAGCCCGGCCGGCGGCCAGGGCATGAATACCGGCATGCAGGATGCGATGAACCTCGCGTGGAAGCTCGCGCTCATCGCCCGCGGCCTGTCCCGCGCGCGCGTCCTGCTCGACAGCTACGATCCCGAGCGGCGCGCCGTGGGGGCGGAGGTGATCGCCTCGTCCGGCCGGCTCACCCGGCTCGCCACGCTGCAGAGCCCCGTGGCCCGCCACATCCGCAATGCGGTGCTGCCCTTCGTGCTCGGCCTGCCGCCGGTGCAGCACACGCTCGAGGGCACGCTGACCGAGACCTCGACGCATTACGCGCAGAGCCCGCTCAACGGCGTCTCATGGCAAGCCGGCGCGCAGGCGGGCGCGCGCATGGTTCCGCTGGCCGGCGAGCCCCCCTATGGCGCGGGCGACACACCCCGCTTCACGCTGCGCGCCTCCCCCTCCGCCGGGCCCCCGCCGCCGGGCCTGCTCGATGCGCTGATCGATCCCGTGCTGCGGCCCAACCCGGTCAGCGGCGGCATCGAATTGGTGCGGCCCGACGGCTATCTCGCCATGGCCGTCGCCGATGGCGAGTGGGAGCCGGTCGCGGCCTATCTCGACGCCATTTCACCGCGCCCGCCCGCCGATTCCATTCCGGCATCGTTCATCTGAGCCGGCGGCCCGCCGATGCCAAACCTGAGGGAAGCCCTGGAATGAGCCTGAGCTTCCCGCATTCGAAGGGGACTGAACTCCCCGTCCGGATCCCGGCCATCGGGCTCGATCTGTTCGTGCGCCTGCCGCCCGCCACGAGCGGGGGCGAGTTCTGGCTGATCGAGACGATCAACGCCCCGGGCGCCGGCCCGCGGGCGACGTGGTCTGCATTCCGGGCGGGGGAGCACGGCTTCGTCAATGTGACGGACGCGCCCGCCCGGCAGCTCATCCTCATGACCCCCGCCCTCGACGCCGCCGCCTTCTTCACCGAGCTTGCCGCCATCATGCATGACGGCATCCCCGACCGCGAGGCGCTGAACGCCTTCGGCATCAAGTGGCCGGGTGAATTCCTCGCCCCCCCGGTGAGCCGCAGCGAGCAGCCCACCGGCTAGGCTCGCCCGTCTCACGCGGCACAGACCAAGGGAGAATGGTGGGCCGGGCAGAGGCCGCGCCGCTCGACCGGCCAGCGATCCCGCATGCAGGGCATTCACCGGGAACGGGATCTTTCGCTGGCGGCATGGTGGCCGATCCATGCGCCACCCGCCGCCCCGCCCGCCGGCTCCGGGGCGATATCACGCGGGCGCGTGCACCTCGCGCACCAGCGCCAGCCAGGCCTTCGCCGCCTCGGAAAGGAAGGCCCCGCGCCGCCAGCACATGGCCATGATCCATTCGGTGCCGGGTTCGTCGAGCAGCACCTGCCGCACCGCCGGGTCAGGCCGCTGCGCGGCGATCAGACGCGGCAGGAAGGCGACGCCGAGCCCGGCGGCGACGAGTTGCACCATGAAGTCGATCTGGCTGCTGCGCGCCACGATGTCGGGCTCGAAGCCGGCGCGGCGCGTCGCGTCGAGGATGATGCGGTTCAGCGTGAAGCCGCTGTCGAACAGGATGAGCGGCGTCTGCCGGAGGTCCGCGAGGGTGAGACGGCTCTCGACGCTGAGCGGGTTGCCGGCCGGAACGAGGGCGACGAGCGGCTCATGCCGCACTTCCTGCCACTCGAACTCCGCCGATGTCGGCAGCAGCGCCCCGGCAAAGTCAATTTCGCCCGCACGCAGGCGCTCTTCCAGTTCATCGCTGCCATATTCGGCGAGCCGCACCTCGATGCCGGGATAGTGGCGGCGATAGACGGCGAAGAGCGGGGCGAACAGCGTCGCGCTGCCCACCGGCGGCAGGCCGAGCTTGAGCACGCCACGCTTCAGCCCGCGAATCTCGTCCAGCTCGGCGACGAGGTCGTCGCGATCGGCCAGCAGCCGGACGCCACGGCGGTACACGACCTCGCCCACCGGCGTCAGCAGGCTGCGATGGCCGATGCGGTCGAGCAGCGGCGCGCCGATCTCCTCCTCCAGCTGCTTCACCGCCTTGCTGACGGTGGACTGGGTGGCGAAGACGGCCTTGGCGGCCTGGCTGAAGCCGCCCTGCCGCACGACCTCGACAAAGGCACGCAGGGTCCTGAAATCCATGTCTATTCCATATCAGAATGGTCATTAGTCAGACAATTCATTTTCATCATGCTGCGCTGCGACATATAGAGGGACCAGGAGCCTTGCCATGTCGCACCACACACCCTTCAATTCAGCTGCCCGCATCGTCCGTCACAGCGCGCTGTGGCAGGCCGCCGTCGTTGGCGGCTTCTGGCTTGCGGGAGAAGCGGCGGTTCGCGTGCTGGGCATTCCACTGCCCGGCGGCATTGTCGGACTGGCGCTGGTGCTGGGGCTGCTCGCCACCCGCCGCGTGCGCCTGCGCAGCGTGCGGCGCGGGGCCAATCTGCTGCTCGCCGACATGCTGCTGTTCTTCGTGCCAGCCGTGCTGGCCGTGCTCGACCATCACGAACTGATCGGCCTGCTCGGCCTCAAGATCCTGTTCGTCATCCTGCTCAGCACGGCGGCGGTGATGTTCGTCACCGCGTTCACCGTGGACCTCTGCTATCGCTGGAGGGCCGACCATGCCCATAACCATGCCGAGCCCCTGGCTCGCTGACGCGGCCGGCCGCGTCCTCCTCTGGTCGCTGGTCACCATCGGCTTCTACTGGGGCGCCAAGCGCCTCTACCGGCGTTGGCCGCGCTGGTGGCTGTCGCCGCTTCTGGTGACGCCGCTGCTCATCGGCGCCATCGTTCTCGCGCTGCATGCCAGCTATCGCGACTATATTGGCGGCACGCGCTGGCTGATCCTGCTGCTCGGCCCGGCGACGGTCGCCTTCGCCATTCCGATCTATGAACAGCGCGGACTGATACGCCGGCACTGGCCGGTGCTGCTCGTCGGCATGGTGGCCGGCAGCCTGACCGCCATGCTCACCAGCTGGGGCCTGGCGACGCTGGTCGGGCTCGACGGCGCGCTGCGGCTCAGCCTGCTGCCGCGCTCGATGAGCACGCCCTTCGCGATGGAAGTGGCCGGCGACATCGGGGGCATCCCCGATCTGACCGCGGTCTTCGTCGTCATGACCGGCATTGCCGGCGCGGCGATCGGCGATCTGATTCTGGCGCGGCTGTCGCTCCGTTCGGCACTCGCCCGCGGCGCGTTGTTCGGCGTCGGCGCGCATGGCGCCGGCACCGCCCGCGCGCACCAGATCGGCGCGACAGAAGGCGCGGTGGCGGGCCTGGTCATGGTGCTGGTCGGCCTCATCAACGTGCTCTGCGCGCCCCTGCTCGCGGCCCTGCTGCGGTAAGGTCGCGCCACGGCGCTACAGCACCAGCGGCGCCGTGGCGCGGATCAGCAGCGCCATCAGGTCCACCTGCCGGTTGGTGCGGGTCTTCTGGAACAGGTTCTGCAGGTGGAAGGTGACGGTGGTCGGCTTGATGCCGAACGCCTCACCAATTTCCTCCAGCCGCTTGCCGGCCGCCAGCGCCGCCGCGATGCGCGCCTCCGTCGCGGTGCAGCCGAACAGCGTCATCAGCGTTTCGGGAGGAACCTCGGGCTGCCGGTCCGGGTCGACCACGAGCACGAGCACGTGCCGCGCATTGCCGCCGGGCACCGCCACCATGGACAGTTGCAACACCAGCGGCCGCCCCTCCTCGCGCTCGATGGGGACGAGCCGCGCGCCCTCCCCGGCCTGCCGCAGATCGGCGATCGCGCCCCTGAGCTGGCGCGCCGAGGCGGGCGCGCGCGCGGCGAGGCCGGCGGTTGACAAGACCAGCCCGTCGCGGCTCTCCGCCAGCGCCCGCCCGGCTTCGTTCACCAGCCGCACGGCGCTGGCCTCGTCGATCAGGAACAGGCCGACGGCCACCCGGTCGAAGGCCGCCGCCAGCGCGGCCAGCGTGCCCTCGCCCTCGCGCAGCGCCTTGTCGATGAGCCGCCGCTTCTCGGCCTCCAGCTCGGCCAGAAGCCCCGCGCGCACCCGCTCGACGAAGCGCAGCCGCGCCCCGATGGTCGCCAGCAGATCGTCGAAATCGACCGGCTTGACCAGATAATCGTCCGCCCCGGCGCGCTTGCCGTGCAGCACCTCGGTGCGGTCGGCCAGCGCGGTGAGGAAGATGAACGGCACTTCCGCAAGGTCGGGCCGCTCGGCGCGCAGCTGCGCCATGAACGCGTAGCCCCCGAGCCCGGGCATGGTGATGTCGCACAGGATGAGGTCGGGCCGCGCGGTGGCGAGCATGGCCATCGCCTCGCGCCCGTTGCCCGCCTCGATCACCCGGTAGCCGGCGGACATGAGCTCCTCGGCGATGTCGCTGCGCAGGTCGACCTCGTCCTCCACGCACAGGATGGTGGCGAAGGGCTGGACAGGATCGTTCCCGGCCGTCTTGTCCAATGCCGTCATGCCGCCAGGGCCTCGCGCGGGATGGAGAGGGTGAAGGTCGAGCCGCCGCCCTCGCGCGGCGCGGCATCGACATCCCCGCCATGCATGCGGGCAATGGTGCGCGCCACATGCAGGCCGATGCCGGTGCCCTCGATGCCGGCCGAGGTGGTGGCGCGGAAGAAGCGCTCGAACAGCTGGTCGCGCTCGTCCGGAGGAATGCCGACGCCGCGGTCGCACACCGAAAGGCGGATCCATTCGCCCTCGACCGCCGCCCGCACCTCGATGGGATCGGGCACCGTGGAATATTTGACCGCGTTGGACAGGAGGTTGGAGACGATCTGGTCCATCAGCAGGGGGTCGCACATCACACTCTCGGGCAACGCCTCCAGCGACAGCTCGAAATGGCGGTCGGAGGCGGTCTCCTTCTGCCGCTCGCAGGCTTCCTGCACCAGTTTGGCGAGGTCGCAGCGGCGTATGCTGACATCGATCTGGCCGGCATCCAGCTTGGCCGCGTTGAGCGTGTTGGTGACGAGACGGGTGAGGCGCAAGGCCGCCGCGCGGATCTTGCCGGCGCGCTCGCGAATCTCCTCGCCGCTCATCTCCGCGCCGCGCCGAATCATGCGCTGGGCGCCGGAATCGACGATGGAGAGCGGGGTGCGGAACTGGTGCGAGACCATGGCGACGAAGCCCTTGTAGAGTTCGCGCAGCCCCGTCTCGCGCGTCAGGGCATCTTCCAGGTCCTTGGTGCGGCTGTGCACCAGCGCCTCCAGCCGGTCGCGATGCTCAAGCACTTCCAGCTTGGCAAGATGAGCCTCGGTGACGTCACGGACGAAGGCGATACCGCCGATGATGGCATCCTCCGCCTTCACGGGATAGCCGGCCATCTCGATATAGCGGTCGCCGCCCGGCAGCTGCCGGGCGGCGAGGAAGCTGGTGCGCCCGGCCAGCGTGTCGCGCATCAGGCCCATCCCCACATGTTCGGGTGGCAGGCCGAAAGCGTCGGGAAGGTTGCGCCCGACCAGGCTCACGCCGTCCGCGCCGGGAAGCAGCGAGCCCATCGCCGTGTTCCAGTGCGTACACCGCATGTCGCGGTCGAAGGCGACAATGCCGTCGCCGCTCGATTCCAGCAGCAGGCGGGAGAAGTCGCGCTCGCGCCGCATCGCCGCCTCGGCCCGCGCGGCGGCGTGCGCATGCGCCCAGAGCCGCGCGACGATGAAGGCGCCGCAGGCAATGGTGATGGCGACCGCCACCGTCACCTCCAGCAGCGCCCGGCGATAGGCGTCGCGCTGGGCCGCCAGATTGTAGCGCTCCGTCAGCAGCAGCTTGTTGCTGGCCGTGCGCAGTTCGGCGACGTCGCGCAGAACAGGCTCTACCGCCTGCGGGGCGATCGGCGCCTGGTCGGCCAGCGCCGCCTGCAGCCGCTCGTCGAGCGCGGCAAGGCGCGCGCGCGGCCCGGTAATGACGTCGCCGCCGATCTTGGCCGCCAGTTCGCGGCTGAACGGGCCGTCCGCCAGCAGCTGGAAGCGGCTATAGGCGAGATCAGCCCGCAGCCGCAGCTGGTCCGCGTCCGCCGGGCTCCGCGCGCCGGCGTTCCAGTCCTGCACGGCGATCACCAGCGCCTGGTTTTCATACTGCGCCTGGGTGAGCGCCCACATCAGGCTCTCGCCAAAACCGCCCGACATCTCCTTCTCGACCTGGAGCAGCCGCTGGACGGCGAAGGACAGCAGCGCGGCGCAGGCGACAACCGCCAGAAAGGTAAGCGCGATGGTGACGCCCCTGCCGCGCTCCCCTGTCATCGGATATCGAGGCCGTTCAGCTGCCAGACCCAGCGGGAATCATAGCGCTCGTCCTGGATGCGGGGCACGCTGTCGCGCGGATAGACGATCCAGATCGGCCCCTTGTCGCGCCGGGAGAGCGGCTTGCCGTCCATGCGCAGCGCCAGCAGCATGTCGAATTCGCGCGCGTCGGAGGCGGGGATGTCGATGCTGTAATCGTTGAGCGCCCGTGCCTTGAGCGTCACGGCCGCGCCGGCGCCAACCTGGTCCAGCACGTCCTCCAGCCGCACGCCCTCGAAAACCTTCCGCCCGTCCGTCCACGGCGTCGTTGTTTCGATGCGATGCCGGGGAAGCGCGAGCAGCATGGCCTCGTCGAACAGGGCGGCGTCGTTCTGGTTGGTGCGCGCGATCTTGCCAGTCACGGTCAGCAGCACCGGCCCGGTCGGCGCGGGCAGATCCTGCGCGCGGACCGGCTGTGCGTGCGCCTCCTGCGCGCGGGCTTGCGGCGCCGTCAGGCCGCTCCCGAGACCCAGACCCAGCGCCAGACCCAGCGCCACCAGCAGCGCCGGCACCGCGCGCGCCGCGCGCTTCCATGTCTGCGACCTGGTCTGCCACCTGGTCTGCCACCTGGTCTGCCACCGGCGCTCCCATCGGGCGCAGACCCGCGAACGCCGTGTCGCCACCCACCCCATGCCGGCTGGGCCGGCTGCCCTGTCCTGTTTCATGATCCGCCCCCGCGAAAGAAACTGTCACATGCCAACGCCAAAAAACCATCCGGGTTTGCGAAAGCCGCCCGCTCGGCTGAATTTCTTGCCGTTCCCCTCCAATCATAGGGGGCAGAACGGGCTCCAGTTCAACTAGCACTTGGACACAGCAATCGATCGATCTCGGCTTGGCCGACGACCGCCGCACGCTGGAAGACCGTCATGAGTTTCACCGTTCTCCGCTTGATCTGGACCACACTCAGGGGCCGCTCCCGGCGGGCGGCCCCTTTTTTCCGCCTGCCGACCCCGACGCGGGAGGCCGGTCGTTCCCTTCGCGCCGCGCGCGATGCCGCGCGGCGCGAAGCGGTGGCCAATGATTGGGACCGCTGCGTGGGGGCGGTGGTGTGAGCGCGCCCGGTCGCTTCATCGCCTCCGGGCCGCTGCGGCGGCTGGCGCACACGCTCCCGCTCGCCGGTCTGCTGGCGGGGATGGTTGCCCTGCCCGCGCTCGCGCTCGACACGCGGCAGGCGGAGCGCGTCGTCGCGGTGCTCGAAGAACTGCACGAGGAGACCGGCGACACGGTCTATTTCGACGAGCAGGCGGCACTCGAATGGTATGAGCGCGACGAGCGATCCTCGCGGCACATCGCGGCGGCGGGCTTCGACCGGCAGAGCTGGAAGGAAGCCTTCGACGAGACGCTGACGGGCTTCCTCGCCGCGGTGCCGCAGGCCGATATCGACCGGATGTTCGCGGCCTTCGAGGACCATCTGGCGGCAACACCACAGCTGACCGCACGGGAAAAGCGGCAGGCCGCCTCGATCTGGGAAGCCCAGCGCAGCAAGCTGCGCAGCATTCGCGCCGATGGCGCCCAGCATGCCACGCTGGTCGCGCCCTATGTCGGCCGCCTGAAACAGATCGCGGCGTCGCCGTGATCGGGATGGCCTGCCGTTGGATCCGGCAGGTCGGAGTGGCAGCCTTCCGCGCCGCCGGCCCCTCGGGGCCGGATTAAGGGGGGCGGTGCGGGAGGCTGCACTTCATCCGGTTCACGCCGCGGACGGGGGAGCGGTATTGCCGGGCCGCGCGCATCCCCGGCCATCCCCTCGTCCGCACCGACGGGCGCGCAGGTCCGACGGGCAGGTCCGACGGGCAGGTCCGACGCAAGTCCGGAACACAGGGCGGGAGTGGCGCGGAATGGCGCCATCCGCCGCCGCCTCATTCCGGCGCGCTCCCTTCATCCGCCAACACGGCCCCCCAGACCTCGTTTCCGTTCATCGATCCGGAAACGATCACGCCCTGCCTTGCGGACATCAAGCGGCAGGGCGCCCCGCTGCTGCCGTGGCGGCGCGATTGAGGTGCCGGCCCACCGCAACCGCGGCTGCGCCGGCACACCGAAGCGGCAGCGCGGGCAGAGCGCGGCTCACCTGCGGGCCCGCGATCACGAGGTGCCGACCGGCGGGGCGAAACGGTTGCGCCGCGCGGTCTCTGGGCGCATAAGCGCGGCAAAGATTTGGAGGAATTCCATGCCGGCCTATCGCTCTCGCACCACCACCCACGGCCGCAACATGGCCGGCGCGCGCGGCCTCTGGCGCGCCACCGGCATGAAGGACGGCGACTTCGGCAAGCCCATCATCGCGGTGGTGAACTCCTTCACCCAGTTCGTGCCCGGCCATGTCCACCTCAAGGATCTCGGCCAGCTGGTGGCGCGCGAGATCGAGGCGGCCGGCGGTGTCGCCAAGGAATTCAACACCATCGCGGTCGATGACGGCATCGCGATGGGCCATGACGGCATGCTCTATTCGCTGCCCTCGCGCGAACTCATCGCCGACAGCGTGGAATACATGGTCAACGCGCATTGCGCCGACGCCATGGTCTGCATCTCCAATTGCGACAAGATCACCCCCGGCATGCTGATGGCCTCGCTGCGCCTCAACATCCCGACCGTGTTCGTCTCCGGCGGCCCGATGGAAGCCGGCAAGGTGGTTCTGGGCGGCAAGACCAAGGCGCTGGACCTCGTCGACGCCATGGTCGCCGCCGCCGACGACCGTGTCTCGGATGAAGACGTGCAGGCCATCGAGCGCTCGGCCTGCCCGACCTGCGGCTCCTGCTCGGGCATGTTCACCGCCAATTCGATGAACTGCCTGACCGAGGCGCTCGGTCTCTCGCTGCCGGGCAATGGTTCGACGCTGGCGACCCATGCCGACCGCAAGCGGCTGTTCGTCGAGGCCGGCCACACCATCGTCGACCTCGCCCGCCGTTATTACGAGCAGGACGATTCCAGCATCCTGCCGCGCTCGGTGGCGAACTTTGCCGCCTTCGAGAACGCGATGACGCTGGACATCTCCATGGGCGGCTCCACCAACACGGTGCTGCATCTGCTCGCCGCCGCGCATGAGGGCGAGGTGCCCTTCACCATGGCCGACATCGACCGGCTGTCGCGCCGCGTGCCGGTGCTGTGCAAGGTCGCGCCCGCGGTCGGCGATGTTCACATGGAGGACGTCCACCGCGCCGGCGGCATCATGGGTATTCTGGGCGAACTCGACCGCGCCGGCCTGCTCGATACCTCGGTCGGCTCGGTCCACGCGCCGAGCCTTGCCGCCGCGCTCGACCACTGGGACGTCAAGCGCACCGCCAGCACGGCGGTGCACGAATTCTTCCGCGCCGGGCCGGGCGGCGTGCCGACGCAGGTCGCGTTCAGCCAGTCCGCCCGCTTCGACGATGTCGACACCAACCGCGAGACCGGCGTGATCCGCGACGCCGCGCACGCCTTTTCCAGGGATGGCGGCCTCGCCGTGCTCTACGGCAACCTCGCCGAGGATGGCTGCATCGTGAAGACGGCGGGCGTCGACGAGAGCATCCTGAAATTCAACGGCACCGCCCGCGTGTTCGAGAGCCAGGACGATGCCGTTTCCGCCATTCTCGGCAACCGGGTGAAGCCGGGCGACATCGTGCTGATCCGCTACGAGGGTCCGCGCGGCGGGCCGGGCATGCAGGAAATGCTCTATCCGACCAGCTATCTGAAGTCGAAGGGGCTCGGCAAGGCCTGCGCGCTCATCACCGACGGGCGCTTCTCCGGCGGCTCCTCGGGCCTGTCCATCGGCCATGTCTCGCCGGAAGCGGCGGAGGGCGGCGCGATCGGGCTGGTGCGCGAGGGCGACACGATCGAGATCGACATCCCCAACCGGCGCATCCATCTCGCCGTCAGCGACGCCGAACTCGCCGCCCGCCGCGAGGAGCAGGAGGCGCATGGCTGGAAGCCGGCGGCCCCGCGCAAGCGCAACGTCACCAACGCGCTCCGGGCCTATGCCGCCTTCGCCACCTCCGCCGCCAGGGGCGCGGTGCGGCTGATTCCCTGACGCAACCTCCGGGCGGGGCGCGCGCTCCGCTCGCCCACGCCTTCCGGCTGAAAAGCCCACCCCAAACGGAGGCCCGCATGGCCGACGGCGATGACGACTATGTCTATGACGAAGCCACTGGCGAGTGGCGCCCGGCCTCGGAAGTGGCGGCGCAGGCCGCGGCCGCGGGAAAGGTCGAGGTGCGCGACGCCTCGGGCAATGTGCTGGCGGACGGCGATTCCGTGGTCCTCGTCAAGGATCTCAAGGTGAAGGGCGCCGGCCAGACGCTGAAGCAGGGCACGGTCATCCGGAGCATTCGCCTCACCGACAACCCGGAAGAGATCGACTGCCGCTTCGAGGCCATCAAGGGCCTTGTCCTGCGCACCGAATTCGTGCGCAAGCGCTGACATCCCGGCAGGGCGGCGCGACGACGGCGCCCTCCGCCACGGTTGCGAACAAAACGGGAAACGTGCTCACTGGGGCCCCGTCGGTTCGCCAGAGATTCGTTCGTTGATGCAGCCCGCCGCCTATCTCGACAAGCTGAACCCCCAGCAGCGGCAGGCGGTCGAGCACGGCGTGAGCGGGCCCGGCGCGATCGATGCCGGCCCGCTGCTGGTCATCGCCGGCGCCGGATCGGGCAAGACCAACACGCTCGCCCACCGCGTCGCCCATCTCATCGTCAACGGTGCCGATCCACGCCGCATCCTGCTGCTCACCTTCTCGCGCCGGGCGGCGGCGGAAATGACGCGGCGCGTGGCGCGCATCGCCTCCCATGTGCTCGGCGCCAACGCGTCCGTGCTGACCGAGGGACTGAGCTGGGCGGGCACCTTCCACGGCATCGGCGCGCGCCTGCTGCGCGATTACGCCCCGCAGATCGGGCTCGATGCCAGCTTCACCATCCATGACCGGGAAGACAGCGCGGACCTGATGAACCTGGTCCGCCACGAACTCGGCTTCTCGCGCACCGAGAAGCGCTTTCCCACCAAGGGCACGCTGGTTTCCATCTATTCGCGCGCGGTCAATGCCGAACAGAAGCTGGAAGAGGTGATCGGCCGCTTCTTCCCCTGGGTGGCGGGGTGGAGCGACGAATTGAAGGCGCTGTTCGCCGGCTATGTCGCGGCCAAGCAGGCGCAGGGCGTGCTCGATTACGACGACCTTCTGCTCTACTGGGCGCAGATGATGGCGGAACCGAGCCTCGCTGCCGACATCTCCGCCCGCTTCGACCATGTGCTGATCGACGAATATCAGGACACCAACAAGCTGCAGGCCTCGATCCTCCTCGGCCTGAAGCCGGACGGGCGCGGGCTCACCGTGGTGGGGGACGACGCGCAGTCGATCTATTCGTTCCGCGCCGCCAGCATCCGCAACATCCTGGATTTTCCCGGCCATTTCAGCCCCCGCGCGGACACCATCATGCTGGAGCAGAATTACCGCTCCACCCAGCCCATTCTCGCCGCCGCCAATGCGGTGATCGACTTTGCCAGCGAGCGCTACGCCAAGAACCTGTGGTCCGAGCGCGCCTCCGCCGAGCGCCCGCTGCTGGTGAACGTGCGCGACGAGATCGAGCAGGCCAACTATGTCGCCACCCGCGTACTGGAATACCGCGAGGAGGGCATCGCGCTGAAATCACAGGCGGTGCTGTTCCGCGCCTCCCACCATTCGGGGCCGCTGGAAGTGGAGCTGACCCGCCGCAACATTCCGTTCGTGAAGTTCGGCGGGCTGAAATTCCTCGATTCCGCCCATGTGAAGGATGTGCTCGGCGTGCTGCGCTTCGCCGAGAATCCGCGCGACCGTGTCGCCGGCTTCCGCGTGCTCAAGCTGCTCAACGGCCTCGGCCCGGCCACCGCCGGGCGCGTGCTCGACACGGTGGGATCGAACGAGGCGCTGCTGCCCGCGCTGCAAGCCTTCACGCCCCCGCGCGCCGCGGCGCAGGACTGGCCGGGCTTCCTCGACCTGATGCGCGACCTGAAGTCCACGCGCGCCGGTTCGCCCGCCGGCTGGCCCGCCGAACTCGACCGCGTGCGGCAATGGTACGAGCCGGTGCTGGAGCGCCTGCACGAGGATGCGCAGAGCCGGCAGTCGGATCTCGTCCAGCTTGCCCAGATCGCGGCCACCTACCCCTCGCGGGCGCGTTTTCTCACCGAACTGACGCTCGACCCGCCGGACGCCACCAGCGACCATGCCGGCCCGCCCCATCTCGACGAGGATTATCTCATCCTCTCCACCATCCATTCCGCCAAGGGGCAGGAATGGAAGAAGGTGTTCGTGCTCAACGCCGTGGACGGGTGCATCCCGATCGACCTCGGGGTGGGTACCCGGGACGAGATCGAGGAGGAGCGCCGCCTGCTTTATGTCGCGATGACGCGCGCGCGCGACAGCCTGCACCTGATGCTGCCGCAGCGCTTCTTCACGCATGGCCAGTCGGCCCGCGGCGATCGCCACGTTTATGCCGCGCGCACCCGCTTCATCCCCCCGCGCATCCTCGCCCATTTTACCGCCACCGCCTGGCCCCCGGCCGAAGCCGCCGCGCCCGCGCCGCGCATGGCCGAGACCGCACGGATCGATATCGGCGCACGCATGCGCGCCATGTGGAGCCAGTGAAAGCCCGGCCGTGCCGCAGATCGACATATGGAGACGGCAAAGGCCTGCCAGTGTCAGCGGATACGAACGCCCGGTCCATGCTCGCCGGGCGGCAGCAGCATGATCCCCGCTTCCTGAAAGGTGCGAATGAGCTGCGATTCCGTGCCGCGATGCAGACCATGGCGATGGCGCTCGAAATCACGAACCGTGCTGCGCGACACACCGGCGCGCACGGCCAGCAATTCCTGCGTCCAGTTCAGCAGCCCGCGTGCGGCGCGGCATTGTTCGGGCGCCAATTCCATGAGTTCTGCCTTGCCTCAAGATGAACAAATCAACCATAATGGGCGAAATCGTGCAAGGTCTCGGCCATGCCAGCTTTTTGAGCCTTTTCCACTCGGGTGACGCCGCCTGAACGCCCGGGAAAGGCTCCCGCCGAACGAGCCCAATTCGCCACGATCGCGCCACAGGGAGGAACCCGATACCTATGTCCAATGACGCTCTCCTCCTCGCGGCCCTGGTTCTGCCCTTCGCGGGCAGCCTGCTGGCGGGGTTCCTCCCCACGCATGCCCGCAATCTCGCGGCGGCACTGGCGGGGAGCGTCGCGCTCATCGGCTGCGCCATCGTCGTCTGGCTCTATCGGAGCGTGGCTACCGACGTGCCGGTGCGCCTTCGCGCCGACTGGCTTCCCTCGCTCGGCCTTGATTTCACGCTGCGCATGGACGGTCTCTCCTGGCTGTTCGCGCTGCTCATCTTCGGCATCGGCGCGCTCGTGGTGCTCTATGCGCGCTATTACATGTCGGCCGAGGATCCGGTTCCGCGCTTTTTCTCCTTCCTTCTGGCCTTCATGGGCTCGATGGTCGGCATCGTCACCGCCGGCAACCTGATCCAGCTCGTGTTCTTCTGGGAACTGACGAGCCTGTTCTCGTTCCTGCTCATCGGCTACTGGCACCATTCCGCGCAGGCCCGCGACGGCGCGCGCATGGCGCTCACCATCACCGCGGCGGGCGGGCTGTGCCTGTTCGTCGGCGTGCTGCTGATTGGCCGCATCGTCGGCAGCTATGAACTGGACGAGGTGCTGGCCGCCCGCGACCTGCTCGACAACAGCAACCTCTATACCGTGGCGCTGGTGCTGATCCTGCTCGGCGCCTTCACCAAGAGCGCGCAGTTCCCGTTCCATTTCTGGCTGCCGCACGCCATGGCGGCGCCGACCCCGGTCTCGGCCTATCTGCACTCGGCGACCATGGTGAAGGCGGGCATCTTCCTGCTGATCCGGCTCTGGCCGGTCATGGCCGGCACGGATGCCTGGTTCTATCTCGTCGTGCCCGCCGGTCTGGTGACGCTGCTGCTCGGCGCCTATTCGGCGATCTTCCAGCAGGATCTCAAGGGCCTTCTCGCCTATTCCACCATCAGCCATCTCGGGCTGATCACGCTGCTTCTCGGCCTCGGCAGCCCGCTCGCCCTGGTCGCGGCCGTGTTCCACACCGTGAACCACGCCATCTTCAAGGCCTCGCTGTTCATGGCGGCGGGCATCATCGACCACGAGACCGGCACGCGCGACCTGCGCAAGCTGAGCGGCCTGTACAAATACATGCCCTTCACCGCGACGCTCGCCATGGTGGCCGCCGCCGCCATGGCCGGCGTGCCGCTGCTCAACGGCTTCATCTCCAAGGAAATGTTCTTCGCCGAGGCGGTGGCGGACCATACCGGCTCGCTGCTGGATGACAGCCTGCCCTACTGGGCGACGCTGGCGGGCGTCTTCAGCGTCACCTATTCGCTGCGCTTCATCCTTGGCGTTTTCTTCGGCCCGCCGCCCAAGGACCTGCCGCACATACCGCACGAGCCGGCGCACTGGATGCGCTTCCCCATCGAGTTCCTGGTGCTGATCTGCCTGCTCATCGGCATCGTGCCGAGCCTCACCGTCGGGCCGCTGCTGGCCACCGTGATGCGCTCCATCCTCGGCAGCGACATGCCCTATTACAGCCTCGCGCTGTGGCACGGCTTCACCCTGCCGCTGTTCATGAGCCTGATCGCCCTGGCCGGCGGCGTGCTGCTCTATTTCCTGCTGCGTCCCTATCTCGACAGCGGCATCGAGGGCCCCCCGCTGGTGCGCGTGCTCAAGGGCCAGCGCATTTTCGAGAAGATCCTCACCACCATCTCGCTGCAATGGGCGCGGCGGGGGGAAGTCCTGTTCGGCACGCGGCGCCTGCAGCCGCAGATGCGCATCGTCGTGCTGCTCGCCGTGCTGGCGGCGCTGTCGCCGATCGTGCTGCAGGGCCTGCCCGGCAATGGCGCGCTGGCCGGCACGCCGATCGAGCCCGGCTTCGCGCTGATGTGGCTGATCGGCATGGGTTGCGCGCTGGCCGCCGCCTATCAGGCCAAGTATCACCGCTTCGCCGCGCTGGTGCTGATGGGCGGAGCGGGCCTCGTGACCTGCGCCACCTTCGTGTGGCTGTCGGCTCCCGACCTCGCCGTCACGCAGTTGCTGGTGGAGATCGTCACCACCGTGCTGCTTCTGCTGGGCCTGCGCTGGCTACCCAAGCGGATCGAGGACGTGTACCCGACGCGCCCGCCGCTCTCCACGCTCATCCGCCGCTATGTCGATTTCGGCATTGCCAGCGCCTTCGGCGGCATCCTCGCCTTCCTGTCCTACAGCCTGATGACCCGCCCGCTGCCCGAGAGCGTCTCGCGCTTCTTCGTCGAGCGCGCCTACACGGAAGGCGGCGGCACCAACGTGGTCAACGTGATCCTGGTGGATTTCCGCGGCTTCGACACGATGGGCGAAATCGTGGTCCTGTGCCTCGCCGCGCTCACCGTGTTCGCGCTGCTGCGCCGCTTCCGCCCCGCGCCGGAAAGCGTGGGCAGCCCCGAGCAGCAGCGCATCCAGGACGCCTATGACGATGCCGAGCCCGACCGCAAGCCGGGCGACACGGTGACGGACTACATGCTCATCCCCCGCCTCGTGATGAACTGGATGTTCCCCGTCATCGCCACCTTCGCGGTCTATCTGTTCATGCGCGGCCACGACCTGCCGGGTGGCGGCTTCGCGGCCGGCATCACGCTCTCCATCGCCTTCGTGGTGCAGTACATGGCGAGCGGCACGCGCTGGGTGGAGGACCATCTGCGCGTGCTGCCGCTGCGCTGGATGGGCCTTGGCATCATCACCTCGGCATCCACCGGCATCGGCTCGTGGTGGTTCGGCTACCCGTTCCTCACCTCGCATTTCCGCTATCTGGAACTGCCGCTCCTTGGCAAGGTGCCGATGGCGAGCGCGCTGCTGTTCGACCTCGGCGTGTTCGCGCTGGTGGTCGGGGCGACCGTGCTCATCCTCATCGCGCTCGCCCACCAGTCCCTGCGCAGCAGCCGTGCGTCGCAGGCGGCGGAGGGAGGCGAGACGTGGAGGTGATGCAATGGAGATAATCCTCGCGATCGGCATCGGTGTCTTCGCCGCCTCCGGCGTGTGGCTGCTGCTGCGCCCACGCACCTATCAGGTGATCATCGGTCTCTCGCTGATTTCCTATGCCGTGAACCTGTTCATCTTCAGCATGGGCCGCGTCAAGCTGCATGCCCCGCCGGTGCTGCAGCCGGGCACCGCGGGCGACCCGTCGGCGGTGGCCGATCCGGTGCCGCAGGCGCTGGTGCTGACGGCCATCGTCATCGGCTTCGCCATGACGGCGCTGCTGCTGGTCGTGCTGCTGGCCGCGCGCGGGCGCACCGGCACCGACCATGTGGACGGGCGGGAGGCGGACTGACGATGGATCCCATCAACCACATCGTCATCCTGCCGATCCTGCTGCCACTCGTGGTCGGCGCCTTCATGCTGCTGTTCAGCGACCGCCGGCGCAGCATGAAGATCGCGCTCAGCATCGGCACCACGCTGACCCTGCTCGGCGTGGCGATTGCGCTGGTCGCCATTGCCGGCACGCCCCATGGCGACCGCTGGTCCTCGCTCATCGTCTATCCCGTCGGCAACTGGCCGCCGCCCTTCGGCATCGTGCTGGTGGCGGACCGGCTCTCCGCGCTGATGCTGCTGCTCACCGCCGTGCTGGCCAATGCGACGCTGCTCTTCGCGCTGGCGCGCTGGCACGGCGCGGGGCCACGCTTCTACACCCTGTTCCTGTTCCTGCTGGCGGGGCTCAACGGCGCCTTTCTCACCGGCGACCTGTTCAACCTGTTCGTGTTCTTCGAGATCCTGCTCGCCGCCTCCTACGGGCTGGTGCTGCACGGCTCGGGCACGGCGCGGGTGAAGGCGGGGCTGCACTATATCCCCATCAACCTCATCGCCTCCTCGCTCTTCCTCATCGGCGTGAGCCTGATCTACGGCGTCACCGGCACGCTCAACATGGCCGATCTCGGCCGCACCGTGCCGACGCTGCCGGAGGATTCGCGCGTGCTGTTCGAGATCGGCGCGGCGATCCTCGGCATCGCCTTCCTGGTCAAGGCCGGGATGTGGCCGCTCAGCTTCTGGCTGCCCACCACCTATGCCGCCGCCTGCGCGCCGGTGGCCGCCATGTTCGCCATCATGACCAAGGTCGGAATCTATGTGATCCTGCGCCTGTTCCTGCTGGCGCTGGGCGACGAGGCCGGCGCGGTGGAGGATTTCGGCGCCGAGTGGCTGTATTTCGGCGGCATGGCGACCATCGCCTTCGGCGCCATCGGCGTGCTCGCGGCCCAGTCCATGCAGCGGCTCGGCGGCTATGCGGTGCTGGTGTCGTCCGGCACGCTGCTCGCCGCCATCGGCACCGGCAACAGCGCGGTGATTTCCGGCGCGCTCTATTATCTCGCGGTCTCCACTCTCTCCATCGCCGCCTATTTCCTGCTGGTCGAACTCATCGAGCGCGGCCGTCAGGCCGGCGCCGACGTGCTGGCGGTGACGCAGGAAATGTTCGGCGACCCGGAAGAGGACATCGAGGAGGAGGACGACGAGGTCGGCGTGGCCATTCCCGCCACCATCGCCGTGCTGGGCGGGGCCTTCGTCGCCTGCACCGCGCTGCTCTCCGGCCTGCCGCCGCTCTCGGGCTTCATCGCCAAATTCGCCATGCTCTCGGCGCTGATCAACGAAGCGGGCTCGATCCCCGCCCAGCATTGGGCGCTGGTCATCCTGCTCATGGTTTCGGGCCTCGCCATGCTGATCGCCATGACCCGCACCGGCATCCGCTCGCTGTGGGTGCCGGACGAGATCGCCATTCCGCGCGTGCGCGCCATCGAGGCGATCCCGATCGGGTTGCTGCTGTTGCTGTGCGTGGTCATGACCGTGATGGGCGGGCCGACCATGCGCTACATGGAGGCCACCGCGCAGGTGCTGTACTGGCCGGCCATCTACGCCAATGACGTGCTCGGCCCTGCCGCGGGAGGCCCGCGATGATCCGGCGCGTGCTGCCGCACCCCTTCCTGTTCGTCGCGCTGCTGGTCATGTGGCTGATGCTCAACCAGTCTCTCGCGCCCGGCACGTTCGTGTTCGGCGCGCTGGTCGCCTTTGGCGGCTCCTGGGCCATGGTGGCGCTGGATCCACCAAGGGCGCGGCTGCGTCTCAGCCGCTTGCCGCCGGCCCTGCGGCTGGCCGGGCGCGTGCTGGTCGACGTGTTCCGCTCCAACCTCGCGGTGGCGCGCATTATTCTCGGCGGAGCCGAGCGGCGCACGCATTCCGGCTTCATGACGCTGCGGCTCGACCTGACCGACCGTTACGGCCTTGCCGTGCTCGCCATCATCATGACCTGCACGCCCGGCACGCAATGGGTGCATTACGACCCCGCGCGCGGCACGCTGCTGCTGCACGTGCTCGACCTCGTGGACGAGCGGCAATGGGCGAACCTGATCAAGCAGCGCTACGAGACGCTGCTGCGGGAGATCTTCGAATGAGCGCTCACATCCTCGGCTGGTCCTTGACGCTGGCGCAGGTGCTGCTCGCCTTCGCCATGGGGTTCGCGGCGGTGCGCTTCACGCGCGGCCCGCGCGCGCAGGACCGCGTCATCGGGCTCGATACCTTCTACGTGAACGCCATGCTGATGCTGGTCACGATCGGCATCCGCAGCGGCGTGACGCTCTATTTCGAGGCGGCGCTGATCATCGGCATGCTGGGCTTCGTCAGCACGGTCGCGCTGTCCAAGTTCCTCATGCGCGGCGAGGTGATCGAATGAACGCGGCACCCGACCTGCCGCTCTGGGCGGCGATCCTCGTCTCGCTTCTGGTGGTCGCCGGGGCGGCGATCACGCTGGTCGGCTCGGTCGGGCTGGTCCGGTTGCCCGATTTCTACTCGCGCCTGCACGCGCCCTCGCTCGGCGCCACGCTGGGAACCGGCTGCATCCTGATCGGCTCCATGCTGTGCTTCGGCGTGCTGAGGGATCGGCTGCTGATCCACGAAGCACTCATCGCGCTGTTCCTCACCATCACCACGCCGGTGACGATGATGCTGCTGGCCCGCGCCTCGCTCTACCGCGACCGTGTCGAAGGCAACAGGGCAGCCCCGGAACATGACCCGGAACCGACCGAACTGTAGGCGCCCCGCCCTCTCGGATCGTCTGCCGGATCGTCTGCGCGGTGGACGCGCGCGTCCACCCGCCGGGCCGTCGCTCGGCGCTTAGGGAGCCGACTTTTCCGCGAGGCTGTCGCGATAGGGGGCCGACAGATAGGGCCCGAGGCTGACCGCAGCGTCGAGATGACGGGTGTCATAGGCGCCCGCCGCGTGGAGGATGTTCAGCGAGCCGAGCGTGCGCCCCAGCGACACGATGGGCACGTTCATGGTCGCGCCCAACCCCAGACTCGCGATCAACTCGAAATCCGCGGGGAAGGCCCAGCGCACGGCCGCCGAATCGGGGCCAAGATACGGGCGCCGCTCGCCCAGCACATGGCGGCCCCAGTCGGTCGGGCCCAGCCTCTCCCGTCCGGATACGGGATAGTGCTCGGGATCGGTCGTGTAGAGCCGCTGCACCTCCTCGCCATCCGGCGACAGCCGCAGCATGGTCAACAGCCCGAAGCCGATGCGCGCGCGGGCAACCGCCTCGACGGCGCGGAACATGTCCAGCGGCGCGCGGGCCCCCAGATGCGCCAGGCCGAGCTGGCGATAATCGTCGGCTGTGATCATCATCATCGCCCGATCGCATAGCCCTGCATGAAGCGCGGCGTCGCTCCCGCGTGCAGCATGCCCCCGGAAATCCCGGCGGCGCAGACCCGGCCGAGCGCCCACGGCCCCTCGATCTTGAGCCGGTGTCCGCGCGCCGCCAGCCGCTCCAGCGTCTGCTGGGGGAAACGGCTCTCGATCAGCAGTTCGCCGGGCGCGCGCGCGCGCGGATAGAACGAGGCCGGCCCGTGCCGGGTATTGAACAGCGGCGCGTCGATCGCCGCCTGCAGATTGAAGCGGTGGTGCAGATGGCGCAGCAGCACGGTCGAGGACCACTGGTCCTGCTGGTCGCCGCCCGGCGTGCCGAGCGCGAGCCACGGCTTGCCGTCACGCCCCACCATGGTCGGCGAGAGGGTGGTGCGCGGGCGCTTGCCCGGCGCCAGCGCGGAGGAGAGCCGGCGGTCGAGCCAGAACATCTGCGCGCGGGTGGAGAGCGGAAAGCCCAGCTCCGGCACCACCGGCGAGCTTTGCAGCCAGCCCCCGCTCGGCGTCGCGCAGACGACATTGCCCCAGCGGTCGATAATGTCGAAATGCACCGTGTCGCCCTCCACCTCGGGAAGGTCGACAAAGGTCGGCTCGCCCATGCCGGGGCCGATCGGCGTCTCGCAGCCGGCCCGCTCCAGCAGCGCCGCAAGGCCGGCCTCGGCACCGGGAAGCGCGCCGGGGCGAATGTCGAGGGAAGCCTCCCGGCCGATCAGCCGGCGGCGTTCGGCATTATATTCGTCCGACAGCAGCACATCGAGCGGCACCTCGACGAAGTCGGGATCCCCATAGAAGACATCGCGGTCGGCCATGGCGAGCTTGGTGCACTCGGTGATGAGATGCACGTAGTCGTCGCCCAGCGGATCCATCGCGGCGATGTCGTAGCCCTTGAGCAAGGCCAGCATCTGCAGGAAAACCGGCCCCTGCCCCCACGGGCCGGTCTTGTAGACGCGCGCGCCGGCATAGTCATAGGAGACGGGGCGCTCATAGCTGGCCTGCCAGCCCGCCATGTCGTCGCCGGTCAGCAGCCCGGCATGCTTGCGCCCGCTGGTGTCCATGAGCGCGTTCTCGCGATAGAAACCGTCGATCGCCTCCGCCACGAACCCGCGGTAGAACGCGTGCCGCGCCGCCTCGATCTGGGCGACACGGTCGCCGCCGGCGGCTTTTGCCTCATCGCAGATGCGCCGATAGGTGTCGCCGATGGCCGGCGTGCGGAACAGCGCATCCGGGGTGGGCCGGCGCCCGCCCGGCAGCCACACCTGCGCCGAGGTCGGCCACTCCGTGGGAAAGAACTCTTCCACGGCATGGATCGCCTGCACCGCGCGGCGCACCAGCGGAAAGCCCTCCCGGGCATAGAAGATCGCCGGCTCCAGAACCGTCTCCAGATCCAGCGTGCCGTGGTCGCGCAGCAACAGCATCCAGGCGTCGAACGAACCCGGCACCACCGCCGGCAACAGGCCGGTGCCGGGGACGAGGCGCAGGCCGAGCCCCTCGAAGTGCTCGATCGTGGCAGCCGCGGGCGCCACGCCCTGCCCGCACAGAACCTGCGGCTCGTCCTCGCCCTGCTTCCAGAACAGGATCGGCACCTCGCCGCCGGGCCCGTTCAGGTGCGGCTCGACGATCTGCAGCACGAAACCGGTGGCCACCGCCGCGTCGAACGCATTGCCGCCGCGCTCGAGGATCGACATGCCGACCGCCGAGGCGATCCAGTGCGTGCTGGTGACGACGCCGAAAGTGCCCTTGATCTCGGGGCGTGTGGTGAAGGGATTTTCCATGTCGGCTTGCTTCTCGCGTCAGGCGGCGAACGTGTAGGCGGTGCGGGCCTTGGTGTAGAACCGCATGGCGTGGTGCCCCATTTCCGGCGGGCCGTAGCTCGACGACTTGAGCCCGGACAGCGGCACATGAAATTCCACGCCGGCGGTGGGAAGGTTCACCATCGCCAGACCGCTGCGCACATTCGCCTTGAAATGCTGGGCATGCTTGAGAGAACTCGTGACGATGCTCGCCGACAGGCCGAAATCGGTATCGTTCGCGACCGCCAACGCCTCATCATAGCCGCGCACCGGTATGATGCAGGCCACCGGGCCGAATATTTCCTCGCGATTGACCCGCATCTGGTTGCTGGTATCCCCGAACAGCGCGGGGGAGAGGAAATGCCCCGGTGTCGCGCGGTTCAGCCGGCCGCCTCCCGTCAGGAGCCGCGCGCCCTCCGTCTCGGCCAGTTCGATATAGGAGAGGTCCTTGGCCAGTTGCCGCTCGTCGATCACGGGGCCGATATCGGTGCCGGGGCTGATGGCCGCGCCGATGACGAGCTTTTCCATCCGCGCCACCAGTGCCTGCGTGAAGTCGGCGACCCGCTCGACATCGACGATGAGGCGGGACGAGGCGGTGCAGCGCTGCCCGGCCTGCATGAAGGAGCCCTGTATGGCGCAGTCCACCGCGACATCGAGGTCGGCATCGGCGGCGATCACCAGCGGATTCTTGCCACCAAGCTCGCACTGCGCCGGAATCATGCGGGAGGCGGCGATCTGCGCGACGGCGGTGCCGGTCGCCACCGAACCGGTGAAGCTCACCGCGTCGACCACGTCCACGATCGCGCGGCCAACCGAGCCGTCGCCCATCAGCAGGCTGAACAGCCCTTTCGGACAGCCGGCCCTGTCGATGATATCGGCCAGCGCCCAGGCCGATGCCGGCACCAGCTCGCTCGGCTTGAACAGCACGGCATTGCCATAAGCCAGCGCGGGCGCGATCTTCCATGCCGGGATGACGACGGGAAAATTCCACGGCGTGATCAGCCCCACCACGCCGATGGGCTCGTAGAGAACCTCGATCGTCACGCCGGTGCGCAGCGAGGGCGAGCGTTCGCCTGCCATGCGGAACACTTCGCCGGAATAGTAGCGGAAGATTTCCGCCGCCCGCGTCACCTCCGAACTGGCGTCGCGCAGTGCCTTGCCCTCCTCGCGCGACAGCAGCAACGCGAGTTCTCCGCACCGGCGCTCGATCTCGTCCGCGATGCGGCGCAGCAGGTCGGAACGCACGCCCGGCGCGGCCTGCGCCCATGCGGCGCCGGCGGACCGGGCGGCGGCAGCCGCCTCCCGCACCTGTGCTGCCGTGGCGCAGGCATATTCACCGACCACCTCATCCGTATCGGACGGGTTGATGTTGATGAGCGCGCCGTGCCCGGACACCCATTCGCCGGCCACAAGATTGGGAAAGATCGCGGTGCTCATGCCCGGGCCCTCATCGCGTTGGTGAAGCGGGCCAGGCCGCGCTCAAAACAACCGAGCAGTTCGTCGATCTGCGCATCGGTGATGATCAGCGGCGGCGAGATCGCCACCGTGTCGCCGATGGCGCGGACCACCAGCCCCTCGTCGAGGCACAGCATTTCCAGCTCCAGAGCCGCGCGCGCCTCGGGAGGGAAGTTCGCCCGGGTGGACTTGTCCTGCACCAGTTCCAGCCCGGCGATCAGCCCCATGCCGCGCACGTCGCCGACGAACGGGTTATCGGCAAAACGGCGCAGCCCCTCCTGGAAGCGCGGCGACACGCTCCGCACATGGCCGACAATGTCGCGTTCCTCGTAGATTTTCAGCGTCTCGATGGCGACGGCGGTCGGCACCGGGTGCGCCGAATAAGTGAAGCCGTGGCCGAACACGCCGATCTTCTCGGCTTCCGCCGACAGGCCGGCGAACACTTTCTCGTTCACCAGCAGGGCGGCGATCGGCTGGTAGCCGGACGACAGCGCCTTGGCGACCACGATCATGTCCGGCGCGAGCCCGAAAGCCTGCGAGCCGAACATCTGCCCGAGCCGACCAAAGCCGCAGATCACTTCGTCGACGACGAACAGGATGTCGTATTTGCGCAGGACCGCCTGCACCTTCTCGTAATAGCCCGCCGGCGGCACGATGACCCCGCCCGAACCGAGGATCGGCTCCGCCCAGAAAGCGGCGATGGTCTCCGGCCCCTCGCGCAGGATCATCGCTTCGAGATTGCCGACGATGCGGTCGACGAAGGCGCCTTCGCTCTCCCCCGGCTGCCCGTAGCGATAATAGAGCGGGCAATCCGTATGCAGGATGCCCTCGATGGGCAGGTCGAAGCTGGTGTGGTTGCGGGGAATGCCGGTGAGGCTGGCGGTGGCGAGGGTGGTGCCGTGATAGCCGCGAATGCGGGCGATCACCTTCTTCTTCGCCGGCCGGCCGAGCGCGTTGTTGAAATAGCGCACCGCCTTCAGCGCCGTGTCGTTGCCCTCGGAACCCGAGCCGCAGAAATACACTTTCGACATCGGCACCGGCGCCATGGCGATCAGCATTTCCGCGAGATCGACCGCGTTTTCCGTCACCTTGTGGCCGAACGAGTGATAGCAGGGCAGCTTCTGCATCTGGCGATGGGCCGCCTCCACCAGCCGCGCCTCGCTGAACCCGAGCGAGGCGTACCAGAGGGCGGAAACCCCTTCCAGATAGCGCCGGCCGGCGGTGTCGAAGACATAGATGCCCTCGCCGCGCTCGATCACCAGCGGTCCGGTCTCGGCAAGGCGCCTGGGGTTGGAATAGGAATGCAGGTGATACCTGGTATCGCGTGCCTCAACTGAATTTGGCGTGTCGAGCATCAGGCGTCCCCTTTTGTCGAGATGTGCGCGCCTTTGCCGGCGCGGGATGAGAAGCGCTCGCCCAGCTGGCGCAGCGCACCGGCAAAGCCGCTTGGAAAGACCGTGATGATGAGAATGAGCGACAGCCCGTAGATCACGAGGCGCCATTCCTGGAGGTCGCGCAGCACTTCCTGCATGCCGACCAGGAACAGCGCGCCCAGCAGCGAGCCCCACAGCGTGCCCCGTCCGCCGACATAGGCGATGGTCAGGATCTCGACGGTGCGCTGGATGCCGAATTCTTCGGCGGTCGGCACCAATATGCCGATGTAATGCGCGTAGAAGGCGCCGAACACGCCGACGAAGAAGCTGGCAACGACGAAGTTGAACAGCTTGTAGCGCACGACATGGATGCCCAGCACGCTGGTGCCCAGCTCATCGTCGCGGATGGCCTTGAACACCAGCCCGATGCGCGAGCGCACGATGGCGTACAGCACGGCATAGGTGACGATGACCAGCGCCAGGATGATGTAGTAATAGGTGATGGGCTCGCTGCGCGGAAACGGCATGCCGAAGAGCGGCGTGAACCCGCCCACCGTCAGCCCCGAGGCCCCGCGCGTCACCTCGCGCGCATTGGAGATGGCGAACCGCAGGGTTTCCATCACGAACAGCGTGGTCAGGCCGATATAGATGCCGCGCAGCCGCAGCGTCAGCACGCCGGTGATCAGACCGATCACCGCCGAGGCCAGCCCGCCGACCAGCAGCCCGGTCCACGGCGTGATGTGGAAATACTGCACGCTCAGCGCCGAACCATAGGCGCCCGCGCAGAGGAAGCCGGCAATGCCGAAATTCACGATGCGCAGATAGCCGAGCATGAAGTCGAACAGCGCCCCGAGAATGAAGAACAACAGGATCGAGGTGAACACCGCCGGGATATAGCGCCCGCCCACCAGGGACGGGATCGCCGCGAGACCCGCGAGCAGCGCGCAGATCACCAGTGCCCTGCGGTCGGGAAAGCGGAAATTCTTGAACAGGGATGTCATGGCCGGGTCACCTGGCGGCTGAAGAGGCCCTGCGGGCGAAGTACCAGGACCGCGAGAACGAGCAGCGACGTGATGGTGTTCTGCCAGCCGCCGGGCGCGAACGCCGTGGCATAGGCTTCGATGAGGCCGAGCAGTGGCCCCGCGAGCATGGCGCCCCAGACGCTGCCGAGCCCGCCGATGATCACCACCACGAAGGCCTTGAGCAGCACCTCGCCGCCAACCGTGGGATAGGCGGGATAGGTGGAGAGCAGCAGCGAGCCGATCGCACCTGCCAGCGCGGCGCCGATGCCGAAGGTGATGGCGTAGATGCGCTCGATGTTGATGCCCAGCACCTGCGCCGCCGCCGGATGCTCGGCGGTGGCGCGGATGGCGCGTCCCAGATTGGTCTTCTTGAGGAAGAGCGCGAGCGCGCCGGTGGTGAACAGCGCACCGGCGAGGATCAGCACCCGCTCGTTGGAGATCACCACGTCGCCGAATTCCTGCCGCCCCGGCCAGAAGGCGGCGATGCCGAATTCGCGCGGGCCGAAAACGATGAGCGCAAGGTTCTGCAGCACCACCATGATGCCGATGGTCAGCACATAACCATCGACCAGCCAGCGGCTGCCGAGCCGCGCCCGCAGCGGCGCGATCAGTCCGCGCTCCATGGCGACGCCGACGCAGAACATCAACGCCGTCGAGATCAGCAGCGCGATTGGCGCGGGCACGCCGAGCACCATTGCCGCGAAATACATCGCATAGGCCCCGAGCATGAAAAGCTCGCCATGGGCCATGTTGATGATGCCGAGAATGCCGAATATGAGCGCGAGACCAGCCCCCATGAGGCCATACATGGCGCCGCGCGACACCCCGTCTATCGTCAGCTGAATGAGTACGTCGGCGGTAAACATGATGCTTCGCCTCAGATGAAGTTGCGGACGAGTTCGTCGATGCGATCGGAGAAGGACGCGGCCGGACCCTCGATGCAGATTTCGCCCAGGCGCAGCACGTAGAGGTGATCGGAGGCGGCGCAGACGTGCCGCGCGCTCTGGTCCACCACCAGCACTCCCGCACCATCGGCCTTCATCTGCGCGATGCGCTCGAACACCTCGTGCACCAGCTTGGGCGACAGCCCGAGCGAGGGTTCGTCGAGGATGACCAGGCGCGGGTCGTTCAGCGTCAGCCGCTCCATTTCGAGAATGCGCTGCTGCCCGCCAGACAGCAGACCGGCCTTCACCTTGCGCTTGGCGCGCAACACGGAAGACAGCTCGAACGCCCGCTCCACGGCCTGTTTCGCGCGCGCGCGCTCCTTGCGGAAGGCCCATGTGCCGAGAATGAGGTTTTCCTCGACGGTGAGGCCCGGGAAGACCGAGTGCCCCTCCATGAGATAGGCGATGCCATGGGCGGCGAGTTGCGAGGGCTGGAGCTTGCCGATATCCGCGGCATCGAAGGCGATGGCGCCGCCCCGCCGGCGGAGGAAGCCGCATATGGTCTTCAGCAGCGTCGACTTGCCCGCGCCATTGGCGCCGATTAGTCCGGTGACCGAAGAGGCCCCCACGCTGAGGTCGACCCCCCTCAGCACATCCGCCCCGCTTGCATAGCCGACTTTTAATTCACGGACCTGCAAGAGCATCGTTCAGGCTCCCAGATAGGCATCGACGATGCGCGCATCGTTCCGGATCTCGGAAATGGCCCCGCGCGTCATCACCTTGCCTTCGACCAGCACGAGCACCTCCTCGCAGAGGCGCGGCAGCGAAACGATGTCGTGGCTGATGACGAGGCAGCCGACCCCCTCGCGGACAAGGCCGCGGATGATGCTGATGAGCAGGTCGATCACCTCGGCGCTGACCCCGCCGAACGGCTCGTCGAGGATCAGCAGCCGGGGCGAGGTCATCATCGCCCGGGCGGCCTCCAGCAGCTTCTTCTGGCCATCCGGCAGGGCCGAGACCATCAGGTCGCGCACCCCTGTCAGGCCCACCCGGTCCAGCATGGCGGCGATCCTCTGCCGCTCCTCGCGACCCGAGAGGCCGGCATTCACCAGCGCGACGCGGAGATTTTCGGCCACCGTCATGTCGTTGAACGTGCGGGCGACCTGGAAGGTGCGGCCGACGCCGTAGCCGGCGATCCGCGCCGGCGAGCGGTTGGTGATGTCGCGCCCGTCGAGCAGGACCCGCCCGCTATCGGCGCTGTAAATGCCGCTGATGACGTTGAACATCGTGGTCTTGCCGGCGCCGTTCGGCCCGATGAGGCCGAGGATGCGTCCCGGTTCCAGATCGAAGGTCACGTCGGTGAGCGTGCGCACGCCCTGGAAGCTCTTGTTCACATGGTCGACGGTCAGCAGCGCGGTCATGGCGTTAACTCCGGGGAATCCGCCTCGCGCGAGGAGACGGATTCCGTTTCGTCAATCAGTTGGGAGCTTTGAATTCCGCTTCCGCGAACTCGAACGGCCACACAACGGGGGCCTTGTCGCCGTAATATTGCACCATCGGGAAGGAGAAGCCCTTCATGAACGGCCCGGCCTTGACCTCATAGGCCGAGATGGCGGCGTCGCCGGGCTGCCTGGCGAAGGCGTAGTACTGCCAGATGCCCTTGTGCTCGGTGGCCAGCAGGGCAGCCGACAGCTTCGTCGTGTCGAGCGTGCCCGCCACGCTCATGCCCTTGATGAGCGCGCGCGTGTAGTCATAGGCGTGGCCGCCGGCCGCCGGCACCGGGGGCATGCCGAAGGTCTTCTCGAAACGCGCGGTCCATTCCTTCTCTTCCGGGGTGATGACGCGCGGGCTGTCCATGGAGAGCGCGAAATTGGCGGCGTCGCCGGTCAGTTCATGCCAGTTCGAGGCCCAGCCGAGGCCGTCGGCGAATAGCAGGCCCTTGAGGCCGGCACTGTGGAACTGCTTGACGAAGGCGGCGGCCGAGGCCGGCGCGTTCAGCGTGAAGGCGGTCAGGCTGACGCCCGAGGCCTTGTAGCGGGTCAGCAGCGCGTTGAATTCCAGCTCGTTGTTGCGCGCGACATCCTGCGCGACCACGTCCCAGCCCTTCGCCTTCAGGCCGGTGACGATGGCCTCGCCCCAGGTGCGGCCCCAGTCGCTGTCTTCCACCACCACGGCGGCCTTGCGCGTCGGCGGCGTCCACTTGCCCTTGGCGATCAGGTCCTCGGCCGCCTCGACATAGAGGCCCGACATGGTCTTGGGTGCCGGCCAGCCCTTGAACCAATTGGTATATTTTCCGGCGTTGATCTTCTCGGAAATGTCTTCCGGCGCGGCGAGGTTGCCGTAGCTGATGATGCCGTCGGAGGCCGCCAGATCGATCAGCGCCAGGCCGACCGAGCCGTGCCAGCCGTTCAGCAGCATCTGGATGCCTTCGCGCGACACGGCGTTGCGATAGGCCTTCACCGCCTTTTCGGGCGAGGATTCGTCGTCGATCCAGACCAGCTGGATATCGGCTTTCTTGCCGTCGATGGTCAGCGGCAGTTCACCGGCGGCGCGCGCATCGTCGAGCGCCATCTTGGTGCCGTTCTGGATATCCTGGCCGATCTTGGCCGAGGGACCGGTGAAAGGTCCCACGACGCCGATCTTGATGACGTCGGCGGCAAGCGCCGCCTGACCGATGCCGGCGAGTAGTACAGCCGACGCCAAAAATGTCTTTATCTTCATGACAGCCCTCTGATTGTTGGATCGCGTTGATTTACTCACTCGATCGATCTTTCTTCACGCCTGCACGCGAAGCCGAACGTCACCTTTCACCCGGCTAATGAACCAGTTGCACGTCCCAGAGCGGCGCCTCGCGGGCGAGCGCCACCTCGGTTTCGACCTGCGTGCCGCATCCCGGACAGATGAACGACCGGAACTCGACCGGCTCGTCGATGAAATCGGCAGGGTCCGCCATGGTCGGCGACAGGTCCGCGATCGGCGTCGTGCGCATGACGAGCGCGAGCTTGTAGTTCTCGCTCGCCGGCCCGTGATCCTGGCCGCAGCACCGGCAGGTCAGCCGGCGGCTGGCGAGCATGGTGTAATCGTTGAGCCCGATGCCGCCTTCCGGTACCGCGGCCGGCGTGTCGCGCCGCGCGGCCGGCACCTTCCCGCCGAGCCGGTCGGCGCGGATGAGGGTCCGGCGCGCCTGCGTCGCGGCCCTGTCGACCGCCCCGCCCTCGATCACCACGCCATAGAGCCGCGCCGCCTCGGTCCGCGAGACGAAGCCTTCCGCCACGTCGTGGAGAACGCTCTCCGGCTCGCGATCGAGCGGGTCGCCATAGCCGCCGCCACCGAAGAAGGTGATGGCGTAGACATCATCCCGGCCCTGCTCGGTCTGCGATTTCGGCGGCAGGATATCGAGCGTGCCGCTGAGGGAAGCGATCTCCTGCGGAATCTGCCCCTGCGCGAGGCGGGCCAGCACATCGCTGTCGCGCTGCATCGAGTAGACCACCGAGGCGCCCGGAAGACCGCCGCTGAGCGCCCCGCCATTGGGCACGGCGACATGGAAGGCGGCCGATACATGGGTGAAGTTGCGGTTGGTCTTGTGCAGCACGAAGGAGAACTTGCCGCCGGCCCCGCCGCGCCACTTGCCGGCGCCGCCGGTATCGATGGCCTCGCCCCGGCACAGAACCAGCAGCGGCCAGGTGAACTCGGTGGCCTCGACATTGGGAATACGCGCCGAGGGGATGCAATAGGCGCCGGCGGTATTCACCCCATCGGCAAAGGAGCGCGCGCCGAAGCCGGCAAGGTTGGCCTCCTGAAACTGCGTCACGAAGGCGTAGCCCGTCTTGTCCCAGCCGAACAGCTGCATCGCCGGCCACGAGCCGCCACCGCCCGAAAGCGCGCGCCGCCCGTGCTCGGGGTGGCAGAGCATCATCTTGGAAAGGGCGGCGTGGGCGCAGTTATGCGCGAGCCATGTCCCGGTGATCGAGCCCATGCTGACCGCCGCCGGGTATTCCGCATTCAGCATCGTGCCGCGCGGATTGGTGATCTCGATGCAGCGCTGCAGCCCGCCGAGCGCCCATGGAATATCGCCGACCAGCAGCGGCAGGATGCCGGCGAGCACCCCCGCCCGCGTGCCCGACGTGGCGGAGTTGATCAGCCCGACCTGCGCCGCCGATCCGGTGAAGTCGAAATGAAGATGATCGCCCGCCTTGGTCAGTTCCAGCCGCCCCGCATAGATGCCGCGATCGCCGGCAAACGCGGTTTCCTGAAAGTCGACATGCCGCCACACGCCGTCGGGCAGTTCCCGCAGCCGGGCGCGCAGCTGCGCCTCGGCACGGTCCATCACCCGCCCCATCACCGCCTTGACAGTGTCGGCGCCGTATTTCGCGATCGCTTCGAGAATGCGGCTGCGCGCCACGTTGTTGGCGGCGATCTGCGCCCGAAGGTCCAGCGACAGCAGCAGCGGCTGGCGCGAGCGCCGGGTGTAGAGGTCCTCGATATCCGACTGGATCTCGAAATTCTTGACGATCTTCACCGGCGGCAGCGGCGGCACTTCCTCGAACACGTCGCGCGCGGTGATGGAGAAACTGCCGGGCGCCGGCCCGCCGACATCGACTTCATGGATCGAGGCGCCAACCCAGCAGAACAGCTTGCCGCCATGGAACACCGGCGCGAACACCGCGACGTCGTTCTGGTGAACCGCCCCGACCCAGGGATCGTTGCACAGGAACATGTCGCCATCGTCGATGCCCGGGCTCTGGGCGCGGTTGATCAGCGTCCACTTGATCATCGGCTCGAAGGCCGCCGCCTGATAGAGCAGGTTCGGCGTCATGAACACGACATCGCCGGTCTCGCTGGCGATCACCGTCATGAAATCGTTGGCCTCGGTCGCGACGGGCGACCCCGACACGTGCCGGATGGTGACGCCCGCCTCGTCGCAGACGTGCCACAGCCGATGGCTCAGCACTTCATCGGTGATGAAGTCGACCGTGGTCGACGGATCGGCCCGGTGCAGGCTCAGCCCATGGCTGGCCAGTGTCTCGATCACCGGTTCGAAATCGGCGTAATAGCGTTCGGCGCCCGCAACCCAGCTCATGACGCGCTCCCGGATTTTTTCAGGATCAGATTGCCGACCCGGTCCACGCCGCAATTCCATCGCGGCGGGACGGTGATCGTGGTGGTGGAATATTCGAGGATGGCCGGCCCCTCGATCCGCGCGCCGGTCAGAACCTCGCCACCGCGATAGATGGCGGTCGCGACATAGGCGCCCGATTGCGGCCAGTAGACCTCGCGCGAGGCGATCGGTGCCGGCGCCGGGCCGACAGGCTGGTCGCCCACCGCGTATTTGTTGCGCAGTCCGATGGCCTCCAGCCGGAAGCCGACAATCTCGATGGGCGCATTGTCCCACGCAGCCCCGGGGCCGAAGGCTTCGACATAGAGCTGCTCGAACATGCCGCGTATCTCGCCGCCGCCAATGGCGAGATCGGGGATTTCGACCACCAGATCGTTGAGCTGGCCGACATAACGCACCTCGACGAAGTGCCGCATCTGCCGGTCCCGCGCCGCGATGCCGTCGCTTTGCAGCTGGGCATGCGCCTCGTCGACCAGTTCGTCGAACACCGCCCGAATGTCGGCCTGCACGAAGGGCTCGCGCAGCGTGATCGAGCGCTCATGGACATGGAGGACATCGGCCATCGCCACGCCATAGGCGCTGAAGGCCGAGGAAATTTCGCCAAGCGGGATCAGTACCGCCATGGCGTCGAGGTCGCTGGCGTAGAACGGCGCGTGCAAGGGCCCGAGCCCGCCATAGGCGCACAGCACGAAGTCGCGCGGGTCATGCCCCCGCTCCACCGTGACCTTGCGCACGAGATCCGCCATCTTGGCGTTCACGATGGAGAAGATGCCGATGGCGGCATCCTCGACGCTGATGCCGAGCGGCCCGGCGACATGGGTCGCAAGCGCGGTTTCCGCTGCTGCGCGGTCGAGCGGGAACCGCCCGCCGAGGAAGCTGACCGGGTCCATGTAGCCGAGCACGAGATTGGCGTCGGTCACGGTCGGGTAGGCGCCGCCCCGACCGTAGCAGGCCGGCCCGGGAAACGCCCCCGCGCTTTGCGGACCAACGGACAGTCGCCGCGTCACCGGATCGACAAAGGCGATGCTGCCGCCGCCGGCGCCGATCGAAACGATGTCGATGGTCGGGCAATAGAGCACGCGCTGGTCGATGATCGAGGTGCTGCGGATCAACGGGCGACCATCGACGATCAGGCCGACATCGAAGGTCGTGCCGCCGACATCGGCGCAGACCACGTTGCGATAGCCCGCCGCCTCGCACACCCGCCGCGAGGCGACGACGCCGCCGGCCGGGCCGGAGAAAAGCGTGGTGATCGGCCGCTTGCTGGAATTGGCTTCGGTGCCGACACCGCCGGCGGAGTGCATCACCAGCATCGGCGTCGTCACGCCCGAGGAAGCCAGGCCCCCCGACACTTTCTGGAGGTATTTCTTGACCTCGATGGCCACGTAGCCGTTGATCACGGCGGCCTCGGTCCGCTCATATTCGCCGAGCCGCCGCGAGAGCGAGGAGCCGAGCGAGACGAAAATCGCGGGGTGGCGCTCCTTGATCAGCGCTTCGATGCGCTGCTCATGCGCCGGGTTGACGAAGCTCCACAGCAGCGACACCGCGATGCTCTCCACGCCGGCCTCGACAAGGCGGGCAATGGCGGCCAGCGCCTCGTCGTCCTTGAGAGGGATGACGACATCGCCGGCATAGTCGATCCGCTCGTTCAGCTCGACGATACGGCTCTTGGGGATGATCGGCGCCGGCTTGCTGGTGATCGAGTAGTTCTGGATTTCCGACAGCGGGCGCCCGGCGACGCGCCCGTTCACCCGCATGATCGAAATCATGTCGGCATGGCCCATCGTGGTGATCAGCCCCACCTTGGCGCCGGTATGGGTGACGACGGTGTTGGTGGCGATCGTCGTGCCGAGAGAGAAGGACTCGATGTTGGAATAGAAGGTCCCGGCGCTGCCGGACCGGACACCCTCCGCCACGCGGAGAACGTCGAACACGCCCTGTGCATTGTCATGGGGGGTGGAGGGGGACTTGTGAACGGAGGTTTGGCCCTGCGCGTCGATGACAACGAGATCGCAGAACGTTCCGCCTGTATCGACACCCACGGTATCCATCGGACTTCGCAACCTTCATGCAAGTGACTTGAATGAAGAGAAATTAGATTGCGTATTCGTTATCGTCCAGTCCAAAAATCGGGCAGCACTCGGGATTGTGCGGGGATGTTTCGCGCGGCGGCCGGCCGGCCGGAATGTAGCCGTCCTTACAGGTCGCGCATGGGTCTTCGCCCGCGTTGATAGCCCGGTGGACGACATCCACGGGACACGCCAGCCGCACGGCGCGCACGCGCCCGCCATCACAGCAGGTTCGGCAACATATTGAACTTAAATCAGTTTATATCGGCTCGGCGCGCCGCCATGGCGATCGCCTCGCGTGCAGGGCGCGGAGCCCTCATCCCGGGTAGCGGTTGAAACCGGACGGCGCGAGCCGCGCCCCCTCGGCTCATTCGCCAGGGTTCCAACGGTACGCGGCCGCGGGTTCGCGCTCCTCCATGCAAGTCACTTGCACAGAATGCATTCCGCCTGCCTAATTGGCCGTCAACCGTTCAGAACGTGACCGGCGTGTTCACCCAGATGATCCGGCAATGCGCATCGCCGCTGGCGCGATAGAAATGCTCCAGCTCGGACTCGAAGAAGAAACTATCGCCGACATTGATGATCGACACCGTGCCGTTGACCTTCAGCTCCAGCGCGCCCTCCAGGACATAGCCGACTTCCTCGCCGGCATGGCGATAAGGCCCGCACCAATCGCCGTTCGAAGGCACATGCATGATATGGGCTTCCAGCATGCGCTGCGGGGCATAGGGCACCAGGCTTTCCGCCATGCTGCCATCGCCCTCGACGAAGCCGCTGCCGCTATATTTGGGCCGTTCGCCATTGCGGTAGATGACCAGCGACTCGTCGCTGTCGGCGTTCAGCAAGGCGGTGACGGAAATCCCCAGCGCGCGGCACAGCCGGTGCAACGTCGTCAGCGAAGGAATGACGAGGCCGTTCTCGACGCGCGACAGCAGGCTCTCGGAGCAGCCCGCCGTATCGGCGAGATCCTTGAGCCGCATCTTGCGCGTGCGCCGCTCGACACGAATGCGAAACCCGATATTGCGGAATTCACTTTCGTGGAGCGTCTCGGCCTTGGCCTCACTTTCCGAAGCCATCTCACATACCTCACTCGGCTTTCGCACCGCACGCGCGGCGCGCCGACCATCTCTAGCAGGCATGTATCGTTATTTTCCAGCCGCCCGATCACGGAGCGAGCCGCGCATATGTATGGCGGACGGCGATCCCGCAATGCAGCCGACGCATCGCGCATCGTCGCCGCATGGGATTCATGATCAGGCGATCATCGCGGAAACGATGTGAAGCCGTCTCCAGGGCGGTTTTCGCCGGAAAACCCGTGAGGTCGTCGAGGGTGTCTTGAGCCGGATGCATCGGCGCGGGCGGGGCGCACGGCGCAGAGGCGGCACGGGCGAGGCGCGGCGGCGTCATCCCTCGCGCATCCGGCCCGCCCCTTTTCAGATGGAGCCCAAAAAGACGCCGCCAACGCAGCGGCTTGCCGTCACAACACCAACCGCCCGTTCAACGGCGCGGATCTTCCGGCTTCAGCGGCGTGCCGTCGCGCGAACCATCGACCGTCCGCACGCTTTCGCGCTCATAGCGGCCGGCCGTGCGTTCCTTCGCGTCGCGGTCCTCGGGCCGATTGTCGTTGCTCACCTCCGCAAGCGGCGGGTGGCGGGGATCGGATATCGGCGTGGGCTCGTCCTTCAGCACCGCGTCGACATCGGCGGGATCGATGACGACCGGGTTCTGGTCGAGCAGGCGGGGATCGCGGGCCATGGGTCTCTCCTTCGATTGTGTCTCACGAAGGCAACGGACGGCGGACGCACGGGTTCCCCGCCTCAGGCGTTCAGCAGGCGGCGATAGAGTGTGGAGCGGTTGATGCCGAGCCGCTTGGCGGCCTGCGAGACATTGCCGCCGCAGGCATCGAGCGTGCGCCGCATGGCCTCCACCGTCAGCGCGTCGAGCGACATTTCCCCCTCCGGGAGGCTCGGCGCGGAGGAATCGTGGAGGGTGATCCGGCAAGGCTCGGGCATCGCGGCGCGAATGTCGGGAGGGAGCATGTCCGCCTCCACCGGCCGGTCCGGCTCGGCCAGCGCCGCCAGCATGCGCAGCGTGCCGACCAGCTGGCGGAAATTGCCCGGCCAGTGATAATCCGCCAGATGCCTTTCGCAGGCGGGCGACAGCATCAGCCCGCGGTCATGCGCCACCCGGCTCCACAGCTCGCGCACCGCCGGCAGCCGGTCGCCCAGCTGGCGCACGGCCGGCAGATCAATGGTGAAATGGGCGATGCGGAAATAAAGGTCGGAGCGGAACGCCTGCGCCTCCACCAGTTCCTTGAGGTTGCGGTGGGTGGCGCAGATGAGCGCGAAATCCACGCTCACCGGCTTGCCGCCGCCGAGCGGCTGCACCTCGCGGTCCTGCAGCACCCGCAGCAGCCGCGACTGCAGCGCCAGCGGCATGTCGCCGATTTCGTCGAGGAACAGCGCGCCGCCATCGGCTTCCCGCAGCAGGCCCTTGCGGCCGTGGCGGCGGGCGCCGGTGAAGGCACCCTCCTCATAGCCGAACAGTTCGGCCTCGATCAGCGTCTCGGGGATCGCCGCGCAGTTCACCGCCACGAAGGGGCCGCTGGCGCGCGGGCCCTTGCGATGGATTTCCCGCGCCGCCATCTCCTTGCCGGTGCCGGTCTCGCCCTGCACCAGAACGGGAACGCCGGCCGCGATCATCTTGACCGCGCGGGCCAGCCCCCTCTCGTCCTCCTCGCGCAAGACGAGATCGCCGAAATGCCCGGCCGGCCGCGGCGGGGCCGGGCGATTGGCAGCGGCGCGACGCTCGCCGTCGAGCCGCGCGAACAGCGCCCGCCCGCCGGCCGCTTCCAGCCGCGCGACCTGCCCGCCCTCCGGCAGGCGCTCCACCAGTTCGTCGGCCCGCAGCCGCCCGAGCGCCGACCAGTCCATGTGCAGCAGGCCGAGCGCATGCCGGTTGGCCGCCACCAGCCGGTCGCCGTCGAACACCAATACCCCCTCGCGCGGCGTGCCCAGCAACGCCCGGTCGGCGCCCACGCGCAGCACGCGCATGTCGGTGAAGCCCTCATCGAAGAAGCGATGCTCGATCTGCTCGGCCGCGAGGCGCACCAGCCCCAGCGCATGCCGGTGATCGACCGCCGCCGGACCGGACAGGTCCAGCACGCCGACCGCGCGGCCATACGGGTCCATGATGGGCGCGGCCGAGCAGCTGAGGATGCCGTGCGGATCAAGATAATGCTCGCCGCCATGCACCGCGATCGGGCGGCATTCCAGCAGCGCGGTACCGACCGCGTTGGTGCCGGTCGCGCTCTCGCTCCAGCTGACGCCGGGACGCAGCGCCACCTGCGCGGCGCGCGAGGCGAAGCCCGCATTGCCGCGCGAATCGAGGATCAGCCCGTTCGGATCGGTGAGGATGACCACGCAGCCGGTCTGCATCGCCTCGGCATAGAGGCTCTCGATCTCCGGCCGGCTGAGCCGGCGCAGGCGCTCGTTGCGCTCGCTCGCCTCGCGCAGTTCGCCATCGGTCAGCGGCACCAGCGAGGGCAGGCTGTGATTGTCGAGGCCACGGTCGGCGCAGCGGCGCCAGGAGCGCAGGATAGGCTCGGCGATCAGCGATTGCGGCGGACGCCCGTGATCGAAAAACTGCCGGCGGGCGACGGAAACCGCCCTTGGCGTTGCGTCGGCACGCATTGGCACCTCCCGAGTGTTGCATTCTGCAACACGTGTTTTTAGTTCTTGTTGTTTTGTACGACAGTTGTGGCAAAGTTCCGAAGGCGCGTCCACACCCTTTGTTTTGGCGCCGCTCCAATCCATAATCTTAAGTCAGTCATATCAATATTTTGCCGTGTCGCAGTAACGATTTTGTGCAGCGCCGCATCGCCTTGGCACGGGCGGTGCAATCCTTTCCGGCACCACCCTGGGAGGATACACAATGAACAAACCCGAACTCTCCATTACCAAGCAGTCGCCGTTCAAGGCGCGCTACGGCAACTTCATCGGCGGTCAGTTCGTCGAGCCGGTGGCCGGCCGCTATTTCGACAACACCTCGCCCGTGACCGGCGGCAAGATCTGCGAAGTGGCGCGCTCCGACAAGGATGACATCGAGAAGGCGCTCGACGCCGCCCACAAGGCCAAGGACGCCTGGGGCCGCACCAGCGCCGGCGAGCGCGCGCTGATCCTCAATCGGATCGCCGACCGCATGGAGGAAAACCTCGACCTGCTCGCGCTGGCCGAGACCTGGGACAATGGCAAGCCGATCCGCGAGACGACGGCGGCCGACATGCCGCTCGCCATCGATCATTTCCGCTATTTCGCCGGTGCCGTGCGGGCGCAGGAAGGCGGCATCAGCGAAATCGACCACGATACGGTCGCCTATCATTTCCACGAGCCGCTCGGCGTGGTCGGCCAGATCATCCCATGGAACTTCCCGATCCTGATGGCGGTGTGGAAGCTGGCTCCGGCGCTTGCGGCCGGCAACTGCGTGGTGCTGAAGCCGGCCGAGCAGACCCCGGCGAGCATCCTCGTGCTGGCCGAGCTCATCGCCGACCTGCTGCCGCCCGGCGTGCTCAACATCGTCAACGGCTTCGGTCTCGAAGCGGGCAAGCCGCTCGCCTCCTCGCCACGCATCGCCAAGATCGCCTTCACCGGAGAGACCACGACGGGCCGGCTGATCATGCAATATGCCAGCCAGAACCTCATTCCGGTGACGCTGGAACTGGGCGGCAAGTCGCCGAACATCTTCCACAAGGACGTGACCGCCGAGGATGACGACTTCTTCGACAAGGCGATCGAAGGCTTCGTGATGTTCGCGCTCAACCAGGGCGAGGTCTGCACCTGCCCCTCGCGCGCGCTCATCCACGAGAGCATCTATGACCGCTTCATGGAGAAGGCGCTCAAGCGCGTCGAGGCCATCGTGCAGGGCTCCCCGCTCGACCCCGCGACCATGATCGGCGCGCAGGCCTCCTCCGAGCAATTGGAGAAGATCCTGTCCTATATCGACATCGGCAAGCAGGAAGGGGCCGAGGTCCTCATCGGCGGCGAGCGCAACAATCTGGGCGGCGATCTCGCCGGCGGCTTCTATGTGAAGCCGACCGTGTTCAAGGGCCACAACAAGATGCGGGTCTTCCAGGAGGAGATCTTCGGGCCGGTCGTGTCCGTGACCACCTTCAAGGATGAAGACGAGGCGCTCTCCATCGCCAATGACACGCTCTATGGCCTGGGCGCCGGCGTGTGGACCCGCGATGGCAACCGCGCCTATCGCTTCGGCCGCGCCATCCAGGCGGGCCGCGTGTGGACCAACTGCTATCACGCCTACCCCGCCCACGCGGCGTTCGGCGGCTACAAGCAGTCCGGCATCGGGCGCGAGAACCACAAGATGATGCTCGACCATTACCAGCAGACCAAGAACATGCTGGTGAGCTACAGCCCGAAGAAGCTCGGCTTCTTCTGAGCGCCCGACATCGTCTCGACGCCGTCCCGGAACCTTTCCCGGGGCGGCGGTTTTTCATGGAGGAGGCCACCATGACCGTTTCGACGCCCGTCTCGACGCTCGAACCGGCCGCCACCACGGCGGATGCGATCACCGTGCCGCGCGTTCTCGCCACGCCGGCGGCGCTTGAGCTGATCGCCACGCTCGAACAGGAAAACGGCCCCGTGCTGTTCCACCAGTCCGGCGGTTGCTGCGACGGCTCCTCGCCCATGTGCTACCCGATCGGCGACTATATTGTCGGCGACGGCGACGTGCGGATGGGGGCGATCGGCGGGGCGCCCTTCTACATGAGCCCCTCGCAATTCGAATACTGGCAGCACACGCAGTTGATCATCGACGTGGTGCCGGGCCGGGGCGGCATGTTCAGCCTGGAGAACGGGCGCGGCGTACGCTTTCTCACCCGGTCCCGGCTATTCGGCGATGCGGAACTCGACCACCTGACGCCCCTCGCCTTCGGCGCGGCCTGACGCCTGCGCGCGCCGCGCTGAACCTGCCCGCCCCGCGCAGACCGAAGGCTTACCGGCAGATCAGGATGTCCTGCTCGCGGGTCATGCGATAATTGTCGCTGAGCTTGACGACGTAGCGCACATCGCCCGCGCTGTTGAGGCAATAGTCGACCACCCGGCCATTGCCCCAGCTGATGCGCACCGCGCGGGGATTGAAGCAGACATTCTGCAGTTCGATGCGCTCGGAATCGCTGTACGAACGCAACTCGATCACGCATTGGCGCTCGACAGCATATTGCAGCGCCTCGCCCGCGGCGCGCTGCTGGGCCAGAGCCGCCGATCCTGCCGCGCCGCTCATCAGCAGGGCGGCGGCGGCGGCAATCATCATCCGCTGGCGCATTGAGGTGTCCCTTTCGGGTGAAGTCTCGCTTTCCGCGTGAATTTACGGGCCACCCGTTACAAAGCAACAAATTCGTCGGCATTTTGCTGCGACATTATCGACAATTTTGAAATTTTATGACGAACCAAGTTCCCCTGATACCGAGGGTTGCGCGCCGCAGACTGGCGCGACGGGCCGTTCCGGACGATCGATGCGCCGGGCGCAAGCCCTCCCCCGGGACCGGCGGTCCAGCGGATCCGTGTGCCAAAGGAATCCTTCACACGAGGCCGAACCCGCGTCAGCGCGGCGCGAGTGCCGTGACCGCCAGCGCGGTGGCGGCGGCGCGGTTTTCCACGCCGATCTTGGCGTAGATCTGTTCCAGGTGCTTGTTCACCGTGCGGGGCGAGAGGCCGAGAATCTCGCCGATATCGCGATTGGCCTTGCCGCGCGCCAGCCACATCAGCACCTCCGCCTCGCGCACGGTGAGATTGAGCTTGGCGCGCAGCACCTGCTCGGGCGGCACGCTCTGGTCGTCGAGAATGCGCAGCAGCAGTTCCTCCGGGCCGATCTGCCCGACATAGGAGAGGCGCAGCCGGCGCACGGTGCCCGGCACCGGCATCGTCACCGGGAGGTCGATCGCGGCCGCCTCGCTGCCGGCGCCCTCCCCGCGCCGTGCCGTCAGCCACAGCCGCACGGCCTCGGGTAGCATCAGGCTATCGCCCGGCAGCGAGGAGGTGATGGCGGATAGCAGCGCCGTCGCCTGCGGCGTCGACCACAGCACCCGCCCCTCGCGCGTCGCCGAAAGCAGGAAGCGGCCGGCCGCGTCCAGTGCGGCGCGCGCGCTGTGGGTCTGCCGGGCATTGGCCAGATGCACGCGGATGCGGGCGATGAGTTCGTCCGGCGAGATCGGCTTGGTCACATAGTCGACGCCGCCCGCCTCCAGCCCCTTCACGATCTGCTCGGTTTCCGAAAGCCCGGTCATGAAGATGACCGGCACATGCGCCACCGCCTTGTTGCGCTTGAGACGCCGGCAGGTCTCGAACCCGTCCATCCCCGGCATGACAGCGTCGAGCAGGATGACGTCGGGGGTGATGCGGTCGACCAGAGCAAGCGCATTGGCGCCCTCCACGGCCACCAGCACCGTGGCGCCCGAGGCTTCCAGCGCATCGGTCAGCAGACTCAGGGTCTCGGGTGAATCATCCACCACGAGAATGATGTCGCGGCGTTCCACGCTATGCATCATCGCGGCGCAACGCCTCCAGGACGGTCATGTATTGCTTGAGGTCGAAGGTTTCCATGAGGTCGCGCATATGCGTGACGAAGGCGCCGTGCTCGGGTGAGGCACTCTCGATTTCCGTGAGCTTGGCCTGGATGCCGCGCACATAGCCGATCTCGCCGAGCTTCACGAGGTCCTCGATATGCCTGTCGGCTGGCGGGAGCAGCGGCGCTCTGGGCATCGCCTCGGGCACGATCTCGCCCTCGCCGATCCAGTTGAGGTCCAGCAGCTTCTCCAGCTTCTCCAGCAGGCCGCGCAGGTTCACCGGCTTGACGACATGGTCGTCATGGCGTTGCGCATCCAGCCCATCGCCGCGGATCTCGCCGGCATTGGCGGAAATCATCACGATCTTGAGCCGGCCGAAGCCCTCGTCGCGCAGCAGCCGCACCACCTCCCAGCCATTGAGGCCGGGCATGGAAATGTCGAGCAGCAGCACGTCGGGATTCCATTGCCGCACCATGTCGAGCGCCGCGACGCCGTCGGCCGCCGACAGCACGGTGAAGCCGAGCGGCAGCAGCAATTCGTGCATCAGGTCGCGATGGGCGGTATCGTCATCCGCCACCAGCACGGTGCGGCGCGGGCCGGTATAGCCGATGATGCGGCGGTGCTGGATCGGCCCGGCCAGCGTCGGGCGCGTCGCCTCGGAGAGCATCAGCTTGACGCGGAACGTGCTGCCGCGCCCCGGCACCGAGGTGAGCGCGATTTCCCCGCCCATGATCTCGGTGAGCAGCTTGGTGATGGTGAGGCCGAGGCCGATGCCGGCGGTGGAATAGGTGCCGGCTCTTTCCCCCCGTTCAAACGGCTCGAAGATGCGCGTGTGATCGGCGGCGGGAATGCCGATGCCGGTATCCTCCACCTCGAACTCCGCCACCTGGTTGCGATAGGCGAGGCGCAGCGCCACCCGGCCGGCGGCGGTGAACTTGATGGCGTTGGACAGGAGGTTGATGAGGATCTGCCGCAGCCGCTTCTCGTCGGTATAGACCACCGCCGGCAGCCGCTCGGGGCGCACATAGACGAAGTCGATGCCCTTGGCGGTCGCCTGCAGGCGGAACATGTCGACCAGCTGGTCGAGGAAATCGCCGATGCGCACCTCGTCGCGGGTGAGGTGCAGCCGCCCGGCCTCGATCTTGGAAATGTCGAGCAGCCCGTCGATCAGCCCCGACAGATGCTCCGCCGAGCGGCGCACCACGCGGATGGCATCGCGCCGATGCGGGGGAATGGTGGTGTCGCGCTCCAGAAGCTGGGCATAGCCGAGAATGGCGTTGAGCGGCGTGCGCAGTTCGTGGCTGATGCCCACGACATAGCGGCTCTTGGCGAGATTGGCGGCCTCGGCGACCTCCTTCGCCTTCTGCAGCTTGGTGTCGGTGCGCTTGTGCGCCTCGATCTCGCGCCGCAGCAGCGAGGTCTGCCGGTCGCTCTCCTCCTGCGCTACGCGCCGGCTTTCCTGCGCCAGCACGAACAGCCAGGCGGCGACGCCGGCGATGATGAGCAGGATGAAGTAGAGCGTGAACAGGATGCGGCCCATCGCCTCCCGCTCGGCGGCGGGGGCGAAGGTGGCCTGGAAATAGATCACCCCGAGGATCGCGCCGATCAGCGCCGCGAGCAGCGACAGCACGCCGATATAATGGCCGATGCGCGAATTGATCCGCGCCACCATCCAGCTCGGCAGCGTCGCACGCAGCGCGGCGAGAATCTGGTCGGGAAAGCGCGCATCCTCCTTGCAGCGATCGTTGCAGCGCGCATCGAGCGAGCAGCACAGCGAGCAGATCGGCCCGGCATAGACCGGGCAATGCGCCATGTCCTCGTGCTCGAACGTGTGCTCGCAGATGCAGCACCGGATCGTGAGCCGGCTCGCCCAGTTCCGGCTGGTGCGCCGCGCGATGTAGTAGCGGCCGCGGGTCGAAAAGGCGATGGCCGGCGCGGTGACGAACGAGACCACCATCGCCACGAACGGGGCGAAGGCCTGCGGCGCCGGGCCGAGCAGGCCGGAAAACGCCAGCGCGCCGACCAGCGTGCCGGCGATGATGGCACCGAAACCGACCGGGTTGATATCGTAGAGATGGGCCCGCTTGAACTCGATGCCGGGCGGGCTCCAGCCCATCGGCTTGTTCACCACGAGGTCGGCGACCAGCGAGGCCACCCAGGCCACGGCGATGACCGCGTAGAGTCCGAGGATCTGCTCCAGCACCTTGTAGATGCCGAGCGCCATCAGCATGAGCGCGATGGTGACGTTGAACACCAGCCAGACCACGCGGCCGGGATGGCTGTGCGTGAGCCGCGAGAAGAAATTCGACCAGGCGATGGAGCCGGCATAGGCGTTCGTCACGTTGATCTTGAGCTGGGCCAGGATCACGAACACGCCGGTGAAGGCGAGCGCGAGTTGCGGAGGGAACATGGTCTGGAAGGCGACGAGATACATCTGCGTCGGCTCGGCCGCGTGCAGGAACGGCACCCCGTGGGTGAGCGCGAAATAGGCCAGGAAGGAGCCGCCCAGCATCTTGAACACGCCGGGAATGATCCAGCCCGGCCCGGCGGAGAGCAGCGCCACCCACCACAGCGCATTGCGCCGCGCCGCGCTTCGCCCCGGCACCCGGCGCGGCAGGAAGCGCAGGAAATCCACCTGCTCGCCGATCTGGGCGATCAGCGCGAACACGACCGTGGTCGCCGCGCCGAACATCAGCAGGTCGAACGAGCCATCCGGAGCCCCGGCCCGGCCGGTAAAGGCGGTCCAGTCGCGGAACGATTCCCCGTGATAGGCGATGATGAAGCCGAACGGGAGGAGGTTCAGCAGCAGCCAGAAGGGCTGCGTCCACAGCTGGAACCGGCTGATGAAGGTGATGCCATGCGTCACCAGCGGAATGACCACCAGCGCGCTGATGAAATAGCCGACCATCAGCGGCACGCCGAAGCACATTTCCAGCGCCAGCGCCATGATCGCCGCCTCGATGGCGAAGAACAGGTAGGTGAACGAGGCGTAGATCAGCGAGGTGACGGTGGAGCCGATATAGCCGAAGCCGGCACCGCGGGTGAGCAGGTCGATATCCACGCCGAACTTGGCGGCGTAATAGCAGATGGGCAGGCCCGTGGCGAAGATGAACACCCCGACCACCACAATGGCGGCGACCGCATTCTCGAAGCCATAGGCAAGCGTGATCGCCCCGCCGATCGCCTCCAGCGCCAGGAAGGAGACCGCGCCCAGCGCGGTATTGGCCACGCGCAGCGCCGACCAGCGGCGCGCGCTCTTGGCGGTGAAGCGAAGCGCGTAGTCTTCCAGCGTCTCGTTGACGACCCACTGGTTGTAGCGCCGCCGCACGCGAACGATTTTCTGTTCCGCTGCCATGGGGCCCCGCTTCGCCGTTCCGACGTCCGACATCCCGCGCGCCGACCCCCTCGACTGTTTTTCTTGAAGCATCACCCGGCTCGCCCGGGAAACGGCGCAGTCTGGTTACCCATCTCGCCGTAGATTACAAGCACAATTCATTCCAACTTTGACGACATATTGCAAAAAGTTGATGCGCGAACGAATTCGGATCGCTCAGTCTGGATCGATCAAGAATTACCTTCCTTCCCGATATCCGATCCATTCCAGAGAACACTGACTAAATCATGATCGAACACACAACCCGCGCCCGCGCGCGCGCGAAAAACTGACGACGCGGGAAGCGCAGGACGCCTCTAGCGTGACACCTACTCTGAAGCCGGCTGCCAGGATCACCTATACGTCAATCGACGTATTGCTGCAGCAAGCCCTCGCCCGCCACGATCCCCCTAATGCAAGCATATCGAGAAGCTTGTTGAGGCCACGTCAAACCCGTGGAGGGGATCGTATGTCTTCCGATAACGACAATTCTCATAAGTTTTCCAGCATGCGCCGAAAGCTCCTCATGGGCATGGCGGCGCTTCCTGCTGCACCTCTTCTGTCGTCCACCGGCCTCTTTTCCACCCCCGCTTACGCTCAGGCACCGGCGACCGCCGCCGTCAACACGACGGGTCTTGCCGTGACCGACACGGAAGTCACCGTCGGCATCCTGCATTCCGTCACCGGCACCATGGCGATTTCGGAAACCGGCTCGGTGCAGGCGGAGAAGCTCGCCATCGACCAGATCAACGCCGCCGGCGGCGTGCTGGGCCGCAAGATCAAGTTCATCCAGGAGGACGGCGCCTCCGACTGGCCGACCTTCGCCGAGAAGGCCAAGAAGCTGCTGGTCAACGACAAGGTCGCCGCCGTCATGGGCTGCTGGACCTCGGCCTCGCGCAAGGCGGTTCTGCCGGTGTTCGAGCAGTATAACGGCATGCTCTACTACCCAACCTTCTATGAAGGGCTGGAGCAGTCCAAGAACGTCATCTATACCGGCCAGGAAGCGACACAGCAGATCCTCGCCGGCCTCGACTGGGTGCAGAAGACCAAGAGCGGCAAGACCTTCTACCTCATCGGCTCGGACTATATCTGGCCGCGCACCTCGATGAAGATCGCCCGCAAGCACATCGAAGGGCACCTGAAGGATTCCTCTGTCGTGGGCGAGGAATATTTCCCGCTCGGCCACACCCAGTTCAACTCGGTGATCAACAAGATCAAGCTGAAGAAGCCGGACGTGATCTACGCCGCCGTTGTCGGTGGCTCCAACGTCGCGTTCTACAAGCAGCTCAAGGCCGCCGGCATCGACCTCTCCAAGCAGACGCTGCTCACCATCTCCGTCACCGAAGACGAGATCGACGGCATCGGCGGCGAGAATTTCGCCGGTGCCTATAGCTGCATGAAGTACTTCCAGTCGCTCGATAACCCGAACAACAAGGAATTTGTCGCCGCCTTCAAGAAGATGTGGGGCGAGAAGACCGTGATCGGCGACGTCACCCAGGCCGCCTATCTCGGCCCCTGGCTGTGGAAACTCACCGTCGAGAAGGCTGGCTCCTTCGACATCGACAAGATCGCCGCCGCCTCGGCCGGGATCGAGTTCACCAAGGCGCCCGAGGGCTACGTCAAGATCCACCCCAACCATCACCTCTGGTCCAAGACCCGCGTGGGACAGGCCCAGCCGGACGGCCAGTTCAAGGTCGTGTTCGAGACGCCCGACCTCATCGAGCCGGATCCGTTCCCGAAGGGCTATCAGTGACCACCTGACGCTCCCACCCGGGGAGGGCCGCGTGCCCTCTCCGGGGCACTTTCGGTTGACGGAGACCGCGCGCCAAGCGCGCACGCCGGGGGATTCCTGAATGTTTGCCGATTATTCGCTGGCCGAGCTCGGCTCGATCTTCGTGATGCAAGGCTTCGCCGGCCTCATCCTGTTCTCGGTTTTCGTGCTCATGGCGCTGGGCCTGGCCATCATCTTCGGCCAGATGGGCGTCATCAACATGGCGCATGGCGAGTTCATGATCCTCGGCGCCTATGTCACCTATTTCACCTCGCAGTTCTTTCTCCATTTTCTTCCCTCCCTGTTCAACATCTACTTCTTCGTTGCGATGATCCTCGCCTTCTTCGCCTCCGGTGCGCTCGGAATGGCGGTGGAATGGCTGATGATCCGGCGGCTCTACAAGCGTCCGCTCGATACGCTGCTCGCCACCTGGGGCCTCAGCCTCATTCTTCAGCAGGTCTATCGCTCGGTCTTCGGCCCGCGCGAAGTCGGCGTCGAGCTGCCCAACTGGATGATGGGCTCGCTGGCCCTCACCGACACGATCGAGGTGCAGATCAACGGCCTGTTCGTCATGGGCCTGACCATCGCCATCACCATCGCCGTGGCCCTGCTGATGTACAAGTCGGCCTGGGGCAAGCAGGTGCGCGCGGTGGTGCAGAACCGCGTGATGGCCGGCGCGGTGGGCATCAACACCGAGCAGATCGACCGCAACACGTTCGGACTCGGCTGCGGCATTGCCGGCGTGGCCGGCTCGGCCTTCACCATGATCGGCTCGACGGGCCCGACCTCCGGCCAGCTCTACATCGTCGACACCTTCCTGGTCGTGGTGTTCGGCGGCGCGCAGAGCCTGCTCGGCACCATCGCCTCCGCCTTCACCATCTCGCAGGCCCAGTCGACCATGGAGTTCTTCCTCTCCGGTTCGATGGCCAAGGTCCTCACGCTGCTCGGCGTGGTCATCATCCTGATGCTGCGGCCGCAGGGCCTGTTCGTCATCAAGGTCCGTCGCTGAGGAGGCGCCCATGACCATCCCTGCCCCCAAATCCGGCCGCACCTTCTTCCTGCGTCCGCAGGACGTGATCGGCATCCTCGCCCTCGCCATCCTGCTGCTTGTCGTGCTGCCGCTGGCGCTGGACAATTTCCGCCTGCAATTCGTCGGCAAGTACCTGACCTATGCCTTCGTGGCACTCGGTCTCGTGCTGTGCTGGGGCTATGCCGGCATTCTCTCGCTCGGCCAGGGCGTGTTCTTCGGCCTCGGCGGCTACTGCATGGCGATGTACCTCAAGCTGCAGGCCTCCAGCGTCGAGAACACCAAGATCCAGTCGACGCCGGGCATTCCCGATTTCATGGACTGGAACCAGATCACCTCGCTGCCCTGGTTCTGGGAGCCGTTCCGCAGCTTCGGCTTCACCAGCCTCGCGGTGATCGTGGTGCCCGCGCTGTTCGCCCTTCTCCTCGGCTACGCGCTGTTCAAGCGGCGCGTGGGCGGCGTGTACTTCGCCATCATCACCCAGGCGCTCGCGGCGATCATGACCATCCTGATCGTCGGCCAGCAGGGCTATACCGGCGGCATCAACGGCATCACCGACCTGCGCAGCCTGCACGGCTGGGATATCCGCACCGACAGCGCCAAGACCATCCTCTATTTCGTCTGCGTCGGCCTGCTGCTCGGCTGTATCCTGCTCGCCTATTACGTGAAGTCGTCCAAGCTCGGCCGCATCCTGGTCGCCATGCGCGACAAGGAGGACCGCGTCCGCTTCTCCGGCTATGACGTCTCCTCGTTCAAGATCTTCGTGTTCTGCCTCGCCGCCTCGCTCTCGGCCATTGGCGGCGCAATGTTCACCCTGCAGGTCGGGTTCATGTCGCCGTCCTTCGTGGGCATCGTGCCCTCGATCGAGATGGTGATCTACACCGCGGTCGGCGGGCGCCTGTCCATCCTTGGCGCGATCTACGGCACGCTGCTGGTGAACTGGGCGAAGACATCCTTCTCCGAGAGCTTCCCCGAACTCTGGCTGTTCGGCCTTGGCGGCCTGTTCATCGCCGTGGTGCTGATCTTCCCCAACGGCCTTGCCGGCCTCTGGCAGACCTATGTCGCCCCGCGCCTCGGCCCGCTCTTCGGCGGCGGCGCCAAGCGCCGCGCCGCCCCGCCGGCCTCCGGGCCGGTTGCTCCCGCCGCCGCCGAATAGGAGCGAAAGCCATGAACACGGGCGTCATCACCGACTCCATGAACCGGGACTTCGTCCTCGCGGTGGAAGGGCTCACCGTCTCCTTCGACGGCTTCAAGGCGGTCAACGACCTGTCCTTCTATGTCGACGAGAACGAGATCCGTGTGATCATCGGCCCCAACGGGGCCGGCAAGACCACGGTGCTCGACCTCATCTGCGGCCGCACCCGGGCGACCACCGGCTCGATCCGCTTCAAGGAGCGCGAGCTGACGAAGATGAAGGAGCACGAGATCGTGCGCGCCGGGGTGGGCCGCAAGTTCCAGAACCCGTCGATCTACGAGGACCTCACCGTCTTCGAGAACCTGGAAATCTCCTATCCCAAGGGGCGCACCGTGGTGGGGGCGCTCACCTTCCGCCGCGACGGCCCGGTGAAGGAGCGTGTGCAGGAGATCGCCGAGACCATCTTCCTCGCCGACCAGCTCGACCAGCGCGCCGAATATCTCTCGCACGGCCAGAAGCAGTGGCTGGAGATCGGCATGCTGCTGATCCAGGACCCGGAACTCCTGATGCTCGACGAGCCGGTCGCCGGCATGAGCGTCTCCGAGCGCAAGAAGACCGCGGAACTGCTCAACACCATCATCAAGAACCGTTCGGTGATCGTGATCGAGCACGACATGAAGTTCGTCGAGGACATCGCCCACAAGGTCACGGTTCTGCACCAGGGCAAGATCCTCTCGGAAGGTTCCATGGCCAAGGTCCAGGCGGACCCCAAGGTCATCGAAGTCTATCTCGGCCATTGAGGGGCGGATCATGCTGAACGTATCCAGGCTGCACGTCTCCTATGGCGAGAGCGAGGTTCTGCACGGCCTCGACTTCAAGGTGGCGCCGAACGAGATCATCGCCATCATGGGCCGCAACGGCATGGGCAAGACCACGCTCATGAAGTCGCTCATGGGTATCGTGCCGACCAAGAGCGGCACGGTGAGCGTCGGCGCCACCGACATCACCCGGTTCAAGAGCTATGAGCGCGTCAAGAACGGCGTCGCCTACGTGCCGCAGGGCCGCATGATCTTCTCCACCATGACGGTGCAGGAGAATATCGAGACCGGCCTGATTCCGCGTGGCGAGAGCCGGGTGCCGCCGGACATTTACGAGCTGTTCCCGGTGCTGCTGGAGATGAAGGGCCGGCGCGGTGGCAACCTCTCCGGCGGCCAGCAGCAGCAGCTCGCCATCGCCCGGGCGCTCGCCACCGCGCCCAAGGTGCTGCTGCTCGACGAGCCGACCGAGGGCATCCAGCCCTCCATCATCCGGGAAATGGCCCGCACGCTGAAGCGGATCCGCGACGAGCGCGGCCTGTCCATCGTGGTCTCCGAGCAGGTGCTGTCCTTCGCCCTCGACATCGCCGACCGCGTGCTCGTCATCGAGAATGGCGAGATCGTCCACGAGAACCTGCGCGCCGAGGTCGACGAGGCCAAGGTCGCGCGGTTCCTCTCCGTCTGAGACCCGAGGGGACCCGCTCCTCGGAGCGCTCCCCATCGGCCTATCGCATCACGCCCAAGGGGAATGGAGTGCGCCATGCCTGAGACACTGATTTCGGTCGATCTTTCCAAGCCGGCTACCGACAACGAATTCCTGCATAATCGCTGGCATCCCGACATTCCGATCGCCACATGGGTGGAGCCCGGCGCGGATTTCCTCGTCGAGACCGTCGACTGGACTGGCGGCGCCATCGCCAACAATGATTCCGCCGACGATATCCGCGATGTCGACCTGTCGACGGTGCATTATCTCTCCGGCCCCATCGGCGTGAAGGGCGCCAAGCCCGGCGACCTGCTGGTGGTCGACATTCTCGATGCCGGGACGCTCAAGGGGCACGAATGGGGCTTTAACGGCTTCTTCTCCAAGAAGAATGGCGGCGGCTTCTTGACCGATCACTTCCCGCTCGCGCAGAAGTCGATCTGGCACTACGAGGGCATGTTCACCCGCTCGCGCCACGTGCCGGGCGTCGGCTTTGCCGGTCTCATCCATCCCGGCCTGATCGGCACCCTGCCCTCGCAGAAGCTGCTCGACACCTGGAACGCCCGCGAGCAGGCGCTGATCGACACCAACCCGACCCGCGTGCCCCCGCTCGCCAACCCGCCCGCGCCGAAGACCGCGCATCTGGGCAAGCTGGCCAAGGGCGATGCCTGGGACAAGGTCGCCTCGGAAGGCGCCCGCACGGTGCCGCCGCGCGAGCATGGCGGCAATTGCGACATCAAGGACCTGTCGCGCGGCTCGAAGATCTATTTCCCCGTCTATGTCGACGGCGCCGGCCTCTCCATGGGCGACATGCACTTCTCCCAGGGCGACGGCGAGATCACCTTCTGCGGCGCCATCGAGATGTTCGGCGCGTGGCTGCACATCAAGGTCGACCTGATCAAGAACGGCATGGAGATGTACGGCATCAAGAACCCGATCTTCAAGCCGTCGCCGATCACGCCCAACTACAAGGACTATCTCATCTTCGAAGGCATCTCGGTCGACGAGAGCGGCACCCAGCACTATCTCGACGCCAATGTCGCCTATCGCCAGGCCTGCCTCAACGCCATCGAATACATGAAGAAGTTCGGCTATTCGGGCGCGCAGGCCCATTCCATCCTCGGCGTCGCGCCGGTGCAGGGACACCTGTCGGGCGTGGTCGACATCCCCAATTCCTGCGCCACGCTGTGGCTGCCGACCGAAATCTTCGACTTCGACATCAAGCCTTCGGCCGCCGGACCAACCAAGTTCATCGACGGCTCGATCCAGATGCCGATCTCGCCGGACCTTTGACCCCCATCCAGGTCCGGCGCGCGGGGCGGCCTTCGTGCCGTCCCGCCTCCTTCAGGGGAAATGCCCCGAGAAAATACCCAAGGAGCGGCCCGATGCCCGTCTACGAATATCTCTGCGATGCCTGCGGCGACTTCACCGAACTTCGGCCGATGAGCGAATATCAGGCGCCGCAGCCCTGCCCGGATTGCGGCAGGCCGGCGCCGCGCGTCCTGCTTACCGCGCCGCATTTCTCCGGCCTCGCACGCGAAAGCCGCCTCGCCCATGCGACCAACGAACAGGCGCGCCACGCCCCGATGAGCGTCGACGGCTACAAGGAGAAGCAGGACCGCGCCCGCCACGGCGCCGGCTGTTCCTGCTGCTCGGGCATGAAGAGCCGATCGAGGAAGAGCCGCACCGCCACCACGGCGAGCGGCGCCAAGAGCTTCCCCTCGGCGCGGCCGTGGATGATCAGCCATTGAGGCCACGCCTCACTCGCCGATCGACTCACTTGCCGATTGACTCACTCGCCGATCGCCACACCCTCCCGGCGGGGGTCCGCCGCACCAATCAGCCCGTCCGGCGTGATCGCCACCGCCTGCACGCCCGAGGTCATCGGTATCGCCCTCACCTGAAAACCGAGTTGCTTCAGCGCCGGGGTCAGCGCCTCGGCGGCCGTGCCCTGCTCGATCTCCACCGCATCGAAACGCGCCAGCACATTGGGCGCGGCGATGGCCTGATCCAGCTTCATGCCCCAGTCGAGATGGGCGATCAGCGTCTTCGCGACATAGCCGATGATCTGGCTGCCGCCGGGCGAGCCCAGCGCCAGCACCGGTTTGCCCTCCTTTAGCACGATCGTCGGCGCCATGGAGGAGCGCGGCCGCTTGCCCGGCTCCACCCGGTTGGCGATCGGCACGCCGTCCTTCTGCGAGCGGAAGGAGAAATCCGTCAGTTCATTGTTCAGCAGAAAACCATGCACCATCAGCCGCGAGCCGAAGCCGGCCTCGATGGTCGATGTCATGGAAACGATGTTGCCCTCGCCATCGACAATGGTGATCTGCGTGGTGGACGGCAGTTCCAGCGCCTCGTCATCGGCGCGCGGCTCGGCCATGGCGTGGTCCCAGGTGGGGTTGCCGGGCGCGACTTCGGGCAGCGCATCGTCGCCCGCGAGCAGCTTGGCACGGGCGGCGAGATAGTCCCGCGCCAGCAGCCCCTTGGTCGGCATCGGCACATAGTCCTCGTCGGCCATGTAGCGATCGCGGTCGGCGAAGGCGAGACGCGAGGCATCGGCGATCAGCCGCCAGGCTTCCGGCGATTGCGGCCCGAGCGCCGTCAGGTCATAGGAACCGAGCATGCCGAGGATCTGCCCGAGCGTCAGCGCGCCGGAACTGGGCGGCCCCATGCCGCAGACGTCGAGCCCGCGATAGGGCGCGCAGACCGGGCGGCGCTCCTTCACGCGGTATTCGCGCAGATCGGCGAGCGAGAGCACGCCGGGATTTTCCGCCTCGCGCACGGTGCGCACGATGTCGCCCGCCAGCGTGCCGGCATAGAAGGCATCCGCGCCATATTGCGCGAGATGACGCAGCGTCGCGGCATAGGCGGGGTTCTTGAGCACGGCGCCCGCCTTGAGCGGCGCGCCGTCGGCATCCAGAAAATAGGACCGCGTCGCCGTGTTGCGCTTCAGGGTCTCGACATCATCGGCGATGAGGCCGGCAAGGCGGGGAGAGACGGCAAAGCCGGCCTCGGCGAGGCGCGCCGCCGGGCGGAACAGCTGCGCCCAGGCGATCCGGCCATAGCGCCGGTGCACCATCTCCAGAAGGCGCGGCGTTCCCGGCGTGCCGACCGAACGGCCGCCCACCACCGCGCCCATGAAGGAGAGCGGCTGGCCCTTGGCATCCTGGAACAGGGTCGGCGTCGCCGCGCGCGGCGCGGTCTCGCGCGCGTCGAACGTGGTGAGTTCGCCCTTCGCGGCATCCCAATAGACCAGGAAGGCGCCGCCGCCGAGGCCGGAAGATTGCGGCTCCACCAGCCCGAGCATGAGTTGCGTGGCCACCATGGCGTCTATGGCGTTGCCGCCCGCGCGCAGTGCCGCCGCGCCGGCCTCGGCGGCCAGCGGATTTGCCGCCGTCACCATCCAGCGCCTGGCCGTGGCGAACTTGGCGCCCGCCTGCACGGCACTCGCCGCTTCGGGCGCCTGGCTGTCGGCCGCCTGCTGCGCGGCGACCGGTGGCGCCGCCAGCGCCAGCGCCAGCACGGCCACTCCGGCCCATGGGAAAATCCTGCGCATCGCATCCCTCTCCTCTGTCCGGCACCGATCATGTCACGTCGTAACGGGATGTGAACGTGCGATGCACAAGAGGGGGTGACGCCGGTGCGAATCGGTTTAATCTGAAGTCGTCGTCAACAATTGAAAGGAGGTGATCCAGTGTCTGATCGTCTTGATCCGCGGTCGTCGGTATCCGTGACCTGGACGCTTGCCTCTTGCGAGGTCCGTGCCGCGTGATGCGACACTTTGCGCCGCCTCCGCGGCGGCTACCGGACCGGACCGCGGTCTGACATGGGGAGGGCTGTCCGAAAGGGCAGCCCTCCTTTCTTGTCTCATTCCTTTTTTGCATCGGTAATACTTTGCCGAAACCGATCCTCATCTATATCGACGCCGACGCCTGCCCGGTGAAGGACGAGACCTACCGGGTCGCCGCCCGCCACCGCCTCAAGGTGTTTCTGGTCTCCAATTCCTACATCGCCGTGCCGCGTGACGCGGAGGTGGAGCGCGTCATCGTGCCTGCCGGCCTCGACATTGCCGATGACTGGATCGCCGAGCGCGCCGAGGAAGGCGACCTCGTCATCACCAATGACGTGCCGCTAGCCGCGCGCGTGGTGGCCAAGGGGGCGGAGGCGATCGCGCCGACCGGCAAGCCCTTCACCGCGTCCACCATCGGCCTGCAACTCGCCACCCGCAACCTGATGCAGGATCTGCGCGAAGCGGGCGAAATCACCCGCGGCCCCCGCCCCTTTTCCGCCCGCGACCGCTCCGAATTCCTGCAATCGCTGGAAAGAGCGGTGATGCGGCTGAAACGGAAAGGCTTCCTCGGGGGTTAGTGACGACAACCGCCCTCGCATACTGGAGATTCCGATGCTGCAAGCCTGCCTGAATGGTTCGCGGGACAAGGGTTTCCATGCCTTCACGCCGCTCACCCCGGCGGAACTCGCGGCCGATGCCGCTGCGGTGGTGGCGGCCGGCGCGAACGAATTGCATGTGCATCCGCGCGACGCGCAGGGCCTGGAGACACTCGACCCCGCCACCGTGGCCATCGCGCTGGAGGCCATCCACGCCCGCGCGCCGGGCATTCCGATCGGCCTCTCGACGCATGCCCGCATCGCGCCGGGCGGTGCCGGGCGGCTCGCCTGCGTGGAAAAATGGACGGTGCTGCCCGATTACGTCTCGGTCAATCTCATCGAGCCCGACGCCCCGGAGATGATCCGCCTCGCCCTGTCGCGCGGCATCGGCGTCGAGGCCGGGCTGTGGTCGGCGTCTGACGCGGAACGATTCAGGGCCCTGCCCGAATCCCGCGCCGTCCTGCGAATCCTCATCGAGATCAACGAGCAGGACGAGGCTGAAGCGCTGGAAGCGGCCTCCGCCATCCGCATGGTGCTGGCCCGCGCCAGCCTGGACCTGCCGGTGCTGCAGCACGGGCTGGATGCCACCAAATGGCCGCTCTACCGCGACGCGCTGATGCGCGGACTGGACAGCCGGATCGGGCTGGAGGACGGCAAGCGTCTGCCTTCCGGCGAGGAAGCGGAGGGCAATCTGGCGCTGATCAAGGCGGCGCTGGAGATGGCGCGGGTGCCGCCCGACCCTGCCGTGACGCGATGACCCGATGACCCGATGACCAGATGACCCGTCGAGGGCTCAGCGGTCCCGCTCGATGGGGATCAATGCCGAGACCTCCCGGTCACTCTCGCGTTCACTGCCCAGCAGTCCCGCCGCCACGCCCGCGCGATCCGCTTGCGGGCGATTCTGGCTCATCTTCCGTTTCCCCTCGATGCGGGAGATCGCCAGGCGGAGGCCGACAATCCCCTTCAGCTGGGACTGGATGAACTGGTCCGGTGCATCCGAAACCGCCCAGGGCTCATCCCGCCGCCCTTCATGGAGTTCGGTGAGGTGGGTGACCGCGTCCAGCAGCCGCGCCGGATCCTCGAAGAACTCGACCGGGCCGTAGGCATGCACGGCAATGTAGTTCCAGGTCGGCACGACCTTGCCGTGCTCCGGCTTGGACGCATACCAGGAGGGCGTCACATAGGCATCGGGTCCGGAAAAAATGACAAGCGCCTCCCCGAGCGGCGGCGCTCTCCATTGCGGATTGGCCTTCGCCACATGGCCGTAGAGCGTACCGTGCGGGCCCTCGGCCTCGTCGAGGAAAAGCGGCAGCGGTGTCGCGACAAGCCCCCCGGCGGTGGCGGTGACCAGCGTCGACAGGCGCGCATCGCGCATGATCAGCCGCAGGATGGCCGGATCGTCTTCACGGAAGGCGGGCGGAATGTACATCGATCGACACCGGATCTGGCTTGACGGAGAGCCATCATGTCACCGTCAAGCCATAGGCGTCATCAGCGCGGGCTCCCTCACCCCGAATTGCGCAGCCCCGCCGAAATCCCGTTGATGGTCAGCTGGATGCCCTGCAGCACCTTCTCGTCGGTGTCGTTGGCGCGGTATTTGCGCAGCAGGCCGACCTGCACGTGGTTCAGCGGATCGATATAGGGGAAGCGCGCGCGGATCGAGCGGTCGAGCAGCGGGTTGGAGCCGAGCAGCCGGGGCTGCTGGGAAGTCGCCAGCAGGGCTTCGATGGCGCCCTGATGCTCCACGCGGATACGCCCGAAAATGCTCTCGCGCAGTTCCACGTCCTCCACCAGCTGCGCATAGCGCGAGGCGATGGCGATGGAGCTCTTGGAGAGCACCATGTCCATGTTGGACAGCTGGGTGCGGAAGAACGGCCACTCGCGATACATTTCCTGCAACAGCGGCAGGCCGTCCGGATGGTGCTGCAGCCAGTTCTTCACGGCCGTGCCGAAACCATACCAGCCCGGCAGCATCAGCCGGCACTGCGCCCAGGAGAACACCCACGGAATCGCGCGCAGATCCTCGATCCGCCGCGTCTTCTTGCGCGAGGCCGGGCGCGAGCCGATGTTCAGCGTCGCGATCTCGTTGATGACGGTCGATTCCCAGAAATAGTCCTCGAAGCGCGGGGTCTCGTAGACCAGCGCGCGATAGGCCGTGAACGCGGCGTCGGACAGTTCCTCCATCACGGTGAGATATTCCTCGCGCGGCGCCTTGGCATCGCCCGAGAGCAGCGTGGCCTCCAGCGTCGCCGCCGCGAGAATTTCGAGATTGCCGCGCCCGACCGCCGGGTTCGAATATTTCGAGGAGATGATCTCGCCCTGCTCGGTGATGCGGATCGCGCCCTGCACCGCCCCGCCCGGCTGGGCGAGGATGGCATCATAGCTCGGCCCGCCGCCGCGCCCGACCGAGCCGCCGCGCCCGTGGAACAGCCGCAGCCGCACGCCATGGCGCTTGAACACCTCGATCAGCTCGATCTCGGCCTTGTAGAGTTCCCAACCCGAGGTGACGAAACCGCCATCCTTGTTGCTGTCGGAATAGCCGAGCATCACTTCCTGCAGGCCGCCGCGGCTGTCCACCAGCTTGCGATATTCCGGCAGGCGGAACATCTGCTCCATCACACGGGCGGCGTTGCGCAGATCCTCGATGGTCTCGAACAGCGGCACGATATTGACCGCCGAGGTGCCCGCCGGGTCCACCAGCCCCACCTCCTTGAGCAGCAGCGCCAGTTCCAGCATGTCCGAGACGCCCTCGGCCTTGGAGATGATGCAGGTCTGGATGGCCTCGGGACCATAGATCCGGTGGATGCGCGCGCAGGTGCGCAGCATGTCCAGTTCCCCCACCGTCTCCTCGCAATAGGCGGCGAAGGGCGAGGTCAGCGGGCGCGCGGTGGCCAGTTCGCGCAGCAGCAGCGAGACGCGGGTGCCCTCGGGCTGCGCCTTGTAGTTGGTGCCCGGCGCGGCGACCTCGAACAGCTCGGCGATGCAGCGCTCATGCACATCCGAGTTCTGCCGCGAATCGAGAATGGCGAGGTGGAAGCCGAACGAATCCACCGCCCGGCGCAGGTCGCGCAGCTTGCCGCGGGCGATGGCGCCGGACTTGTGCGCGGTCAGCGAGGCATCGATGACATCGAGATCGGCCTTGAACTCGGCGGCCGACGCATAGGGCGCAGCGCTGGGCTTCACCGTCAGGCCGACCAGATCGGCCACTTCCAGCCGGAAGGCGGTGGCCCGCAGCCGCGCGGCTATGGCGGTGGCGGCAAGCCGGTAAGGCTCGTTGCGCCGGTGCGGCGAGAGGTCGGGCGAGGCATCGACCAGCGTGATGAGCGCCTCGGCCACCTTGACGCGCACGGTGCTGATGGAGAGTTCGGCCCCCAGCGCATCGATCTCCGCGAGATAGAAGCGCATGGCCTGCGCACTTTGCAGCCGCATCGTCTCGCGCGTCACCTCGGCTGTGACGAAGGGATTGCCGTCGCGGTCGCCGCCGATCCAGCTGCCGATGCGCAGGAAGGAGGCGAGTTCCGGCGCCGCGGTGCCCTCCTCATCCAGGCTGGCCAGCCGATCCTCCAGCGCCGCATAGAGCTTCGGCAACTGCCGCAGGAACGTGTAGTCGTAATAGGCAAGCCCGTTCGCCACCTCGTCCAGCACGGTGAGCTTGGTCCGGCGCAGCAGGTTGGTCTGCCACAGGGTGAGCACGCGGCGGCGCAGTTCCTCGTCGGCCTGTTCCTGCTCGTCCGGCGTCGGGTCCAGCCGGGCGCGGTCGGCCAGCAGCTCGGCGATGCACATTTCATGCGTCAGGGTCGAGCGGCGGCGCACCTCGGTCGGATGCGCGGTCAGGACAGGGCTGGCATGCGCGGTCTTGAAAAATTTGCGCAATTCCGCCGTGGAAATGCCTGCTTCGCGGGCACGCTGCAGCGCGCTGGCCAGCGAGCCGGGCGCCGCGCCGCGCCCGCTGGCGGCCGCGGCGCGCATGCGGCGGATGACGTTCTGGTCCTCGGCAATGTTGGCGAGGTGCGAGAAATAGCTGAAGGCGCGCACGATGGAGATGGTCTGATCCGCGCCCAGATCGCTCAGGATCGCTTCCAGCTCCTGGCGCGCGCCCTCGTCCTCCTCGCGGTGGAAGCGGGTCGAGACGCGGCGGATGCGCTCCACAAGCTCATAGGCGGGCTCGCCTTCCTGGTCGCGCAGCGTGTCGCCCAGCACACGGCCGAGCATGCGGATATCCTCGCGCAGCGAGTGGTCGAGATCGCCATCGGCTTCGGTCTCGGCATCGGGCAAGGCGATGGTGAGGGCAACGGACATGGCGATTACTCCTTTAGGCGTAGGCTGAACTTAGCAATTAGCATGCCGTCCGTGACAGGGAAGCGGCTGATGCCGGATATCCCGGGCCACGCGAGCGCGAGGTAGCCGGATGCCCCTGCGGCAGATGCGCAACAGGTTTCGCATTCTTTCGGTTTGCCCCGGAACCGCCCCGATTGTGAACCAAATCGCCGCCAGTATGAACGCCAGGGTCAGACAAGGTTCAGCGTTCATCGTTCATAACCGAAGCTGTCCGAAGATGGGGGTCGCCGGGTTGGCGGCGTCCATCGAGGTCAAACCGGCAAGGCTCTGCTCGCCGAGCCGGCGAATCGTCAGACGCGTGTGCGTAATCAGGAAGGACGTACCAATGCCCCCCGTCGTGAACCCGGCCGAGGTTCAGACCCCCGCCAATATCCGCCAGTCCAAGCCCCTTTTCGCCTCCGTCCCGGCCACCGCCGCGACCGAGAAGAAGGCGGCTGTCGTATCGGCTCCCATCGGCTCCATCGCCGCACTCGAATCCGCCCTCGGATTCTGAACCGCCCGATGCCCGGGCGCCGCGCCGGATGCGCGACGCCTCACGGGAATGTGTGCCCGGCGCGCGGCCTGTGCCCTCAAGGCCCGGAGGCCTGCCGCGCCGGAAGAATCGCGGTGTGTGGGTGACAAACGCTCTCGGGAACCCCATATGGTGACGTAACGGCATATGCCGGATCCACCAGTTCGAGAGAGTCCCCTTGTCCAAACCCTCGCGTTCCCGATCCGCCGCGCTGCGCGTCGCCCTCGCGGCCCTTTTCGTCGCGGCCAGCTGTGTCGTGGCCATGGACTTTGCCGAGGCTCGCGCCGGGCGCAGCATGAACATGGGCAGTCGCGGCTCGCGGACCTGGTCGACCCCCGCCCCGACCCCGACCGCCCCCTCCGCCCAGCCGATGCAGCGTTCCGCCGCGCCGCAGACCCAGCCCGGCTCGGCTGCAACGGCGGCCGCAGGCGCGCGGCCCGGCGGCTTCTTCAACCGCGGCGGCTTCATGGGCGGGCTGATGGGCGGCCTGCTCGGCGCCGGCCTGTTCGGCCTGCTGATGGGCTCCGGCTTCTTCTCCGGCCTCGGCAGCCTCTCCGGCATCCTCGGCCTCCTTCTTCAGGTCGGCCTGATCTTCATCGTGGTGCGGCTGGTCATGGGCTGGCTGCGCAACCGCAATCAGCCTTCCTTCGCCGGCGGAGCCGGTTCCCAGCCGAGCCAGCGCAGCGCGCTGGACGGCGCGGCCGGCCCTTCCGCCCCGCTCGGCGGCGGTTCGGCAACGGCGGGCGTGGCCGCCGGTGGCCGTGCCGGCTTTGGCAGCGCTCCGCGCGGGCGCCCGCTCACGCTGCAGGCCTCGGATTTCGATGCGTTCGAACAGAGGCTCGGTGACGTGCAGGGCGCCTATGGTCGCGACGACCGTGCAGCCCTGGCGCAGGTGACGACGCCGGAAATGCTCGCCTATCTCGGCGAGGATCTCGACGATCTCGCTCGCGACGGCCTGCAGAACACCCTCACCGACGTGAAGCTGCTGCAGGGCGATCTGTCGGAAGCGTGGTCCGAGGACGGCCGCGACTATGCCACGGTGGCCATGCGCTACGAACTGAAGGACGCGACCATCGAGCGTGCCACCGGCCGCCTCGTGCAGGGCGATCCCGACCGGGCGACGCAGGTGATCGAGTTCTGGACCTTCGCCCGCGAGTCGGGCGGCGCGTGGAAGCTCAGCGCCATCCAGCAGGGCCGCGTGTGACGGAGCGCGTATGAACCCGGCCGGCCGCTGACGGAAATCATCGAACGGTAGGGATTTTGGATCCATGATCCTCCCGCGCCGCCAAGCCCGGCGCGGGAGGATTTTTCATGCTGAGAACGATTGCCCGCAAAACGCTCACGGTAGCCGCGGCCCTGGCGATGGCCGGCGTGCCCATGGCCGCCAATGCCTGCACGTCCTTCCTGCTAAAAGCGAAGGACGGCGCCATGGTCTATGGCCGCACGCTGGAATTCGCCCTGCCCCTGCAGTCGCAGCTGGCCGTTTTCCCGCGCAACCTCACGATCAAGGGCACCGGGCCCGATGGCTCGGCCGGCACCGGGCTGGAATGGAAGGGCAAATATGCCGCCATGGGCGCCAACGGGCTGGGCCTGCCGATTCTCGTCGACGGGCTGAACGAGAAGGGGCTGGCCGGGGGCATGCTGTTCTTCCCCGAGCTTGCCCGCTTCCAGGATGTCGCCCCGGGCGAGGCGAAGAACTCGATCGCCTCCTTCGAACTGCTCACCTGGATGCTGACCAATTTCGCCACGGTGGACGAGGTCCGGGAGGCGCTGCCGACGATCAAGGTGTCGAACGCCCCTCAGGTGGTGTTCAAGAGCGCGGTGCCGCTGCACGTCACCCTGCACGATCTCGGCGGCAAGAGCATCGTCGTCGAATATGTCGACGGCAGGCTGAACATCTATGACAACCCCACCGGCATCATGACCAACGCCCCAGCCTTCCCGTGGCAGATCACGCATGCCGGCCTCTATGGCAACCTGTCGGCGAGCGAGCCGCCGGCGCGCAAGGTGGGCGATCTCACCCTCGCCGCGCCGAGTTCCGGCGCCGGGCTGCACGGCCTGCCCGGCGACTTCCTCTCGCCCTCGCGCTTCGTGCGTGCCTTCACCTTCGTGCAGAACCTGCCGCAACTGCCGACGGGCCCCGACGCGATGAAGGCCGCGCGTCACATTCTCAATAATTTCGACATCCCGCCCGGCGCCATCGTCACCAGCGCCGATTCGGCGGCCGGCGGCGGCGTCTCCGGCTTCGAGACGACCGAATGGACCGCCGTCGCGGACCTGAAGAACGGCATCTACGCGATCTGGGATTATGAGAACCCGACCCCGCGCCTGATCGACTTCAAGCAGCTTGATCTCGACGCCAAGGCCGTGCGCCTCATCCCCTTCAACCAGCAGCCGTCCTATATCGGCCTGTCAAAGTGACCGGTCTGTCAAAGTGACTGGTCTGTCGAAGTGAACAGCGTCCGGGTCACACCGGGCGCCGGTCCAGCGGGTCCGGACCATGGCGGTTCGGGCCCGTGTCGCCCTTCACCATGAACCAGAAGAAGATCACCAGCGCGCCGATGCCGGTCAGCCCGATCAACAGCCACCAGCCGGTGCGGCCCAGATCATGAAAACGGCGGGCGCCGACGGCGAGCGAGGGAAGGATCAGCGCCAGCCCGACAATGGTGGAGAGCGGCGTGAACACGTCCGCCGCGCCGACATAGCTCATGTCGCCGAAATGAACGAGCGCGAAAGTGCCGAACAGCGCGGTGTCGAGAAACGTCGTCACCCAGTTGAGCAGAACCGAGAACACGACCCACCACCAGTATTCCGACCGCGGCGCGCGGCCGGAAAACGTGGCGTATTTGCTCAGGACACTGGATACGGCCTGTCCGAAATTCATGATGCTTCCCCCACACCCGTTTCACATGTCCGGACGCACCGGGCTCATGCCGCGCGCCCATGTTCCCCATGGCCGGCGCGCGCCCGCGAGCATAGGCCCATCGAAGGGGCCGCGAAACGCGCCGGGTTGGGAATTCCCGCGCGGGCGGGCGGGAGCGTTTTCCACGAGAGTTGATCGGCTTTCGCGATCCGAAGGCGCTCCAGCTTCTTGAATCGAGAGCACTTTCTTATCGAGCAGGAGATTCCATCCGATCGATAAGCGCTCTAGAAGGGGTTCGGCCCGCTCGCGCGGCCGGCAGAGGACGGAGACGCGCATGCAGTTCACCATCGAGGAGAATCCGGGCGCCGAGGTCCGGGCGATGATCGACCGGGGTCTCGACGCCTTCAACGACACCAAGGCCGGCCCGCCGCACGCCCGCGACCTCTGGGTCATGGCGCGCGGCAGCGGCGGCGCGGTGCAGGGCGGGCTGAAGGGGCGGATCTATTACAGCTGGCTGTTCATCGACTGGCTGTGGGTCTCCCCCGCCTCGCGCGGCGCCGGCATCGGCGCGGGCCTGCTCGCCGCGGCGGAAAAGGAAGCGCAGCGACGCGCCTGCATCGGCGCCCATGTCGACACGTTCAGCTTCCAGTCGCCGGATTTCTACGTCCGCCAGGGCTATGAGGAGTTCGGCCGGATCGACGACTTCCCGCCCGGCCATGCGTGCCTCTGGCTGAAGAAGCGCTTCCGCACGGCCGCGAATGCGCCCGCGTGATCGCGTGCACGGCGGAGAGGCAGAAGCCCTCCGTCACGCCGCCGCGTCGCGCCTTCCCCGCCGTGCCTTCCCCGGCCTCACTCCATCACCGTCCCTTGCGCCGCCCGCCCTTGCGGTGGCCCTTGGTCATCGGATCGGGGCGCTCGGGGCGCACCCAGTCCTCCACGCGCAGCGGCTCGACGCGGTCGGTACCGGGGCCCATGTCGTCGAGCGAGGGCCTGACGAGGCGCGAGCGCGCGCCGGCGGGTGTGTCGCCGGGATCATAGACCGCCTGCGCCTCGTCGGCCCGCGCCTCGTGGCCGGCCGAGACATGGCCGGGCGAAGAGCGCGGCCCTGAGGAACGCGCGCCTGAGGAACGCGCTCCTGACTTGCCAGCCGTCTTCGTCTCCGGAAGATTGGCCGAGCGCCCATATTTGCGCTGCCCGCGATAGCCGCCGGTCTGCTCATCCACATCGCCCTGCCGTGCCAGCGGATCGTCGGCCACCGCCAGTTCGGTCGCCTGCAGGCGCTTGATCTCGTCGCGCAGCCGGGCCGCCTGCTCGAAGTCGAGATCGGCGGCGGCGGCGCGCATGCGCTTTTCGAGGTCGGCCATGACCGTGGCGAGGTTGTTGCCATAGGTCGCCGCGCCCTCGGCCAGACCGGAATCGACCGTCACATGGTCCCGTTCGTAGACGCTTTCGAGAATGTCGCCGATCGACTTGCGCACGCTTTCGGGCGTGATGCCGTGTTCCACATTCCACGCCACCTGCTTGGTGCGGCGGCGATCGGTCTCCGCCATCGCCCGCTCCATCGAGCCGGTGATGTTGTCGGCATAGAGCAGCACCCGCCCGTCGACATTGCGCGCCGCGCGGCCGATGGTCTGGATCAGCGAGGTCTCGGAGCGCAGGAAGCCCTCCTTGTCGGCATCGAGGATCGCCACCAGCCCGCATTCGGGAATGTCGAGCCCCTCGCGCAGCAGGTTGATGCCGATCAGCGCGTCGAACGCCCCGAGCCGCAGGTCGCGCAGGATCTCGATACGCTCGATCGTGTCGATGTCCGAATGCATGTAGCGCACGCGGATGCCGTTTTCGTGCAGGTATTCGGTCAGGTCCTCAGCCATGCGCTTGGTGAGCACAGTCACCAGCGTGCGGTAGCCCTTGGCGGTGGTGGCGCGCACCTCGCCCAGCAGGTCGTCCACCTGCGTGCGGGCCGGGCGCACCTCGACCGGGGGATCGACCAGCCCGGTCGGGCGGATGACCTGCTCGACGAACACGCCGCCGGTGCGCTCCATCTCCCATTTTCCGGGCGTGGCGGAGACATGCACCGTCTGCGGGCGCATCGCCTCCCATTCCTCGAAGCGCAGCGGCCTATTGTCCATGCAGGACGGCAGGCGGAAGCCATATTCCGCCAGCGTCGCCTTGCGGCGGAAGTCGCCGCGATACATCGCGCCGATCTGCGGCACGGTCACGTGGCTCTCGTCGCAGAAGATCAGCGCGTTGTCCGGCACATATTCGAACAAGGTCGGCGGCGGCTCGCCCGGCTGGCGGCCGGTGAGCCAGCGCGAGTAATTCTCGATGCCGGCGCAACTGCCGGTCGCTTCCATCATCTCAAGGTCGAAGGTGCAGCGCTGCTCCAGCCGCTGCGCTTCGAGATAGCGGCCCATGGCATTGAGCTCATCGAGCCGGTGCTTCAACTCGGCCTTGATGCCCTGGGTGGCCTGGATCAGCGTCGGGCGCGGCGTCACATAATGCGAGTTGGCGTAGAGCTTGACGAATTTCAGCTCCTGCGACTTCTGGCCCGTGAGCGGATCGAATTCCTGGATGCTCTCGACCTCGTCGCCGAACAGCGAGACCCGCCAGGCGCGGTCCTCGTAATGCGCGGGGAAAATCTCGATGACGTCGCCCCGCACGCGGAATGTGCCGCGGCCGAAATCGCCCTGCGTGCGCTTGTATTGCAGCGCCACCAGATCGGCGAGCACCTGGCGCTGGTCGATCCGCTCGCCCACCTCGATCTTGAACGTCATCGAGGCATAGGTCTCGACCGAGCCGATACCGTAGATGCAGGACACCGAGGCCACGATGATCACATCGTCGCGCTCCAGCAGCGAGCGCGTGGCCGAGTGGCGCATGCGGTCGATCTGCTCGTTGATCGACGATTCCTTCTCGATGAAGGTATCGGTGCGCGGAACGTAGGCCTCGGGCTGGTAGTAGTCGTAATAGGAGACGAAATACTCCACCGCATTGTCGGGAAAGAAGCTCTTGAACTCGCCATAGAGCTGCGCCGCCAGCGTCTTGTTCGGGGCGAGCACCAGCGCCGGGCGCTGCAGCCGCTGGATGACATTGGCCATGGTGAAGGTCTTGCCGGAGCCGGTGACGCCGAGCAGCACCTGATCGCGCTCGCCCTCCTGCGCCGCCGCCACCAGATCCTTGATCGCCTGCGGCTGGTCGCCATTGGGCTGGTAGTCCGACTTCAGGACGAACGGGACGCCACCTTCGGATTTTTCCGGCCGGGCCGGGCGATGCGGCACCCAGAGCTGGCCGTCGACTTCCGGGCGGCCGGTCTCGATCAGCGCCGTGAGCGCGGCGACGGTGGCGGAGGCACCCGAGGTCGGCGCCACGCCGAGCTTCTCGGCGAGGACGGGATCGAGGGTGGCGGATTGCGCGGGTTCGAAGGCGCGCTGGGAGCGCTCCGCGAATCCGCCGGGACGTGCAGCTTTGGCCATGGCGCGAATATGGGGCGTCCCACCCGCCGATGGAAGAGCCGCGTGTGCGCCCCCGAAGGCCCCGCTCAGAAGAAATCGAACGGGCCGGCAAAGCGCCCGATCGGCACGAAATGCGTGATCAGCCCGGTGCCCGGCCGCCATTGGTGCAGCAGCATGGCCGGCGGCTCGACATAGGAGGCCGGCTCGGCATCGGGGGCGAGGCGCAGGGCGATGGCGGTGGTGGTGCTCGGCGCCGTCACCAGCAGGGTGCCGCCGAAGCGCAACTGCATGAAACGGTGGATATGGCCGCACAGCACGCGCTCGACATTGGCGTGGCGCGCGAGGATGGCGGCGAGGCGCTCGCCGTTCCGGCAATTATAGTCGTCGATATAGTGGATGCCGCTGGCGAAGGGCGGCTGGTGCATCATCACCAGTATCGGCCGCTCCGGTTCAGTGGCCAGCACCGCCTCCAGCCACGAGGCGGTGGCGTCGTCGAAATCGCCATGGTGCTCGCCGGGCGGGGTGACGTCGAGCGCGACAATGCGCACCGGCCCATGATCGCCGACCGCGAAATGCAGCGGCCCGGTGGCCGGCAGGTGCGCCTGCGCCTTGAAGCAGGCGCGAAACGCCTCCCGCTCATCGTGATTGCCGGGAATGACCAGCAGCGGCAGCCCGATGCCCGCCAGCATCTCGCCCGCGACCGCATATTCCTCCGCCGTGCCCTCGTCGACCACATCGCCGGTGAGCAGCACGAGATCGGGGCGCGGATCGAGCGCCGCGAGATGCGCCAGCGCGGCCTCGAACATGGCATTGGAATCGATCACCCCCTGGTAGAGCTGGCCGCGCGGCCGCAGATGCGGATCGGAAAGATGGGCGATGAGCATGCTCTGTCCTTCAACGGGCAACCGATTGTGTGGTCGCCCGTCGGAACCTTAGCACCCCGGGGGATTGTGGCGCGGCGGGTCTGGCCGAGACCCGTCTGGACAAGGCCCCGCCGCCCGGAACTCAGCCGCCGGTGCCCGCCACCGAATCACGCGCCTCGGTACCCACACCGAAGACGAGGCCCGTGCCGGAAAAGCCGAGCTGCAGCGTGTCGCTGAGCGTCGCCTTCAGGCTCGGCTCCACCGCCTTCAGCTTGACCGCGACATCGCCGCCAATCTCGCGCTCGCGCTTGCGCGTGAAGACGATATCGCCCGAGTAGACTTCCAGAACCTGATAGATCCGCTTGTCGCCGACCCGTGCCGTGAAGGCGCGCCGGCAATGCGGGCGCCGCATCAGCCCCTCGAACACCTGGTCGGCGATCTCGCCCTCGATGTAGTATTTGGTGACGTTGACGATCTTGTACTCGTAATAGTCGCTGAACGACCCGTTCAGGTTGACCGATGCCAGCTTGAGATTGAGTCCCTTTAGATCGCTGCGGCTCAGCACGGTCTGAATGAGGTCGATATTGGCCACTTTATCGGGATCCGCGTTCGGCGCCGGAACATTGAACTCGGCCAGCGAGCGCGACACCCGGCATAGGGAACGCAGCGATAGCGGGCCCTTGGCATTGCGCCGCTCGTCCTCGATCGCGGCATAGAGGCCACCAACGAAAATCCCGGTCTGCGGTGGACGAAGCTCACGCGCCCCGATCTGGCCCCCTACGCCGACCTTCGCACAACCGGCCAGAAGAAACGCGCCCAGCACGACGACACACGTCCCGATCTTCATCAATGCCCCCATGGACCCGACCCGGCGTCATACTCTTATAAGTTGCATATCTTTCAATGCGCATCTTTGGTGGCAATCGCACCGGGCGGGTCGCCTGTCGAAAGAATTGATACTGCCTATATTTTATACATCCATTCGGCGCGGAGCGCCGCCTGACCTCGCAGAGGCAGGAATGAAGAAACGAAATTTATTCTTATAAAACAATATTTTAGATAAATTTATAGACACTCGGAAAGCTGGCACAGCTTCTGCATGCATGAATGTATGCACGGTGGCGGGCGCTTCCGGCAATGGTGGATGCGCCCCCGTTTCAGGAGCTGCCCATGCCCGAGAGCCTACTCGCCGCCGAGCCTGCCCCGCTCGCCTTCCACCCCGCGCGTGCCGCGCTGGTCATCATCGACATGCAGCGCGACTTTCTCGAGCCGGGCGGCTTCGGTGAAACCCTGGGCAATGACGTGTCGCTGCTTCAGGCCGCCGTCGGCCCGTGCAAGGCGGCGCTGACGGCGGCCCGCGCGGCCGGCCTGCTGATCATCCACACCCGCGAGGGCCACCGCCCGGACATGGCCGACGCGCCCCCCGCCAAGGTCGAGCGCGGCGCGCCGACGGCGCGGATCGGCTGCGCCGGGCCGATGGGCCGCATTCTCATCCGCGGCGAGCCCGGCCACGACATCATCGCCGAACTCTACCCCGCCCCCGGCGAGGTCGTGCTCGACAAGCCCGGCAAGGGCGCCTTCTACCAGACCGACCTCGAGATCATCCTGAAAAATCGCGGCATCGACACGCTGCTGGTCGCCGGCGTCACCACCGAGGTCTGCGTCCACACCACCATCCGCGAGGGCAATGATCGCGGCTATCGCTGCGTCGCGCTGGCCGATTGCTGCGCCTCCTATTTCCCGGAATTCCACCGCATCGGCCTTGAGATGATCAAGGCCCAGGGCGGCATCTTCGGCTGGGTGTCCGGCTCCTCGGCGCTCACCGCCGCGCTCGCCAACAAGGCCGAAGCCGCCTGAGTACCGGGGCCTGCGCGTCGCCGCCCCAGCGGCGCCTGCATTGCCCTGCCGATCCAACCGCTTCCGCTCGCGCCCTCACGCTCGACACCATTTTCAAAGGGGATGAAGTCCATGTCCGCCAGTGAGATGATCCCAATTTCACCTTCCCGAATCGGCATGCGGCCGACCCTGTGGACACGGGGTGACTGGAATGCCCTGTTCGGCTTCGGCACCAACATTCTGGTCAACATGCTGGTGCTCACCGGCCTGCTGCAATTCGTGCTGAAAATGCCATCCGAGATCGTGTTCGGCCGCATCCTGCCGGCGGTCGGGCTGATGATGTTCCTGTCGACCAGCTACTATGCCTGGCTCGGCTACCAACTGGCCAAGAAGACCGGCCGCGACGATGTCTGCGCCCTGCCTTCGGGCATTTCGGTGCCGCACATGTTCGTGGTGACGTTCGTCATCATGCTGCCGATCGGCGCGGCCACGGGCGACCCCATCCAGGGCTGGGAAGCCGGCCTGGTCTGGGTGTTCTTCCAGAGCTTCATCCTGATGATCGGCGGCTTCGTCGCCCCGTGGATCCGCCGGATCACTCCGCGTGCGGCGCTGCTCGGCACGCTGGCGGGCGTCTCCATCGCCTTCATCGCCATGCGCCCGGCCTTCGAGATCTTCACCACGCCGGTCATCGGCCTCACCTGCTTCGCCATCATCATGGTGAGCTGGTTCGGCGGCGTGAAATACCCCAAGGGCATTCCCGCCGGGCTGGTGGCCATCGCGGTGGGCATGGTCATCGCCTGGGGCTCCACCGCGCTCGGCCTCAACTATGGCGGCATGAGCGTCGACAAGGTCGGCGCGGCCTTCTCCAGCTTCGGCTTTTCCGTTCCGCTGCCGGCGGTGGACCACGTGTTCCACGGCTTCAAGTATCTCGGCATCATCCTCGTCACCGCCATCCCCTTCGGCATTTACGACCTGGTCGAGGCGATGGACAATGTGGAGAGCGCCGAGGCGGCGGGCGACCACTACCCGACGACCCGCGTGCTGACCGCCGACGGCGTGGTGAGCCTCATCGGCTGCCTGATGGGCAACCCGTTCATCAATGCCGTCTATATCGGCCACCCCGGCTGGAAATCGATGGGCGGGCGCATCGGCTATTCCGTCGCCACCGGCCTGATGGTGATCGTGCTGTCCTGGTTCGGCATCATCGCGCTGCTGCTGGCGTTGATCCCGGTCGTCGCGATCTCGCCCATCCTGCTCTATATCGGCATGCTCATCGGCGCGCAGGCCTTCCAGACCACGCCGAGCAAGCACGCCCCCGCCATCGTGCTGGCGCTGGCGCCGCATCTGGCCGCCTGGGCGAAGCTGCTCATCGACAATTCGCTCGCCGTGGCCGGCACCTCGGCCGCCGCGCTCGGCCTTGACAAGCTGGGGGCCGTCGGTGTGCTTTACCATGGACTTGAGGTAATGGGGGGTGGCGCCATCCTGGTCGGCCTGGTGCTGGGCGCGATCGCCGTGTTCGTCGTGGAACGCCAGTTCATTCAGGCCTCGGCATTTGCGCTGGCCGGCGCGGTGCTGACGTTCTTCGGCTTCATGCACGGGGAAACGGTGGGCTTCGCCGTCACGCCCGGTGTATCCGTGGCCTATCTCATCGTCGCCGGGTTCCTGTTCGTGTGCTCGCGCATGGAGGTGACGGCGTCGGCGCCGGTCGAGACGCTGCCGGAGGGTGCCCAGCCGGCCCCCGCGGAATAGGCCTTCCGCTTCGTTGATCCGGGGGCGGATCGAAGCGGCTTGAGACGGCGCGGCGCATCGCACAGGATGGCCGCGCCGCTCTTGTTCCATCCCCCGCCCTTCCGCCGGCCGAGGTTCCCATGTCCTTCCTGCTGCGTTTTACCCCTGAGACCCTCGGCGAGCCGGAGGAGACCGCACCGCCGGCCGACCGCGTCGTCGCGGGCGATCCGCGCCACCTCACCTGGAATGCCGAGACCCTGCCGGACGGCGCGCTGTTTGCCGGCGTCTGGGAATCGTCGCCCGGTGCCTGGCGCGTGGACTATGAGGAATGGGAATTCTGCACTCTCACGTCCGGGGTCTCGATCCTGCGCGAGGACGGCGAGCCGCCGGTGACGCTGAAAGCCGGCGACAGCTTTGTGATACGGCCCGGCTTCAAGGGCGTGTGGGAAGTCGTCGAGACCACGCGCAAATTATACGTCATTCGGCTGATCTGACCTCGGCGGGCCGGAATGCAGCTTCTCGGCGATTGCAGATTATCTGAAGGTGTGTCCTTGCCGTTATTGACCGCTTGACGCGGGCGACGCATCTTCGCGGCAAAGGGCTTGGGAGACGTAGGATGCGTGCTGAACGGAACGAAGCGACTGGTCTGCTGCGTAAGGTCGTGACGGGCGCGGCGGCCGTTGCCATGCTGGCTTCGTCCCTGGCCTCGGCCCAGGCGGCGAACTTCTTCGAAAAGAACTTCTGGCTGTCGGGGCCCAACTATAGCGGCAACGTGCCGGCCTGCGATCTGCCGGCCGCCATCTCCGAGATTCGGGGCCGCTTCGCCACAACCGAATCGCGCTTCTGGAACTCGTCGCTGAAGATCGACAGCTTCGACCATGTGCGCGAGATCGCGTTCCGGCCGTGGGGCGAGGAATACATGCCCCGCCGCTATTGCTCGGCCGAGGTCGTCATTTCCGGCACCGAAGGCCCGGTGCCTCACGCCCCCGCCCAGTATAATGGCGGCAAGGCGGCCGGCAGCACCGTGGTTCATCCGGCGCGCCGCACCATCTATTATTCGCTGATCGAGGATGGCGGCTTCCAGAGCTTCTCCTGGGGCGTGGAATGGTGCGTCGACGGCTTCGACCGCTCGTGGACCTACGCGCCGAACTGCCGCATGGCGCAGCCGTGAGGCTGGCCCGCGGCGGGCGTGTTCCGCTCGCCGCACCTCTGCTGGCTACATGTCTGCTGGTCGCAGGTCTGCTCGTCGCAGGTCTGCTGGCCAGTGGCCCGGCTCTGGCGCAAACCCGCGGGGAGCCCGGCCGGTTCGACCATTACGTGCTGTCGCTGTCCTGGTCGCCAACCTATTGCGAAACGCGCGGCGACAAGGCCGAGCCGGCCCAGTGCAGCCGCGCGCGCCCCTTCGCCTTCGTCGTGCATGGCCTCTGGCCGCAATATGAGCGCGGCTGGCCGGAATCCTGCCAGTCGCCGGCGCCCTTTGTGCCGGAACCCGTGCTGCGCGGCATGCTCGACATCATGCCGAGCCGCCCCCTCGTGCTGCACGAATGGCGCAAGCACGGCACCTGCGCGGGCCTGGACCCCACGGCCTATTTCGCCACCGTGCGCGATGCCTATGGCAAGGTGACGATTCCCGAGCCGTTCCGGCGGCTGGATGATTATCGCACCGTCAGCCCGGGCGAGGTGGAGGGCGCCTTCCGCGCCGCCAATCCCGGACTGGCCGCCGACATGATATCGGTGCAGTGCCACAGCCGCCGCCTCACCGAGGTGCGCATCTGCCTCACCGCACAACTCGATTTCACACCCTGCGCCGACGTCGACCGGCAGGCTTGCCGCGCCGCGCGCGTGGTGATGCCGCCGACGCGCGGCGGCTGAGAATCGCGAGCGCCGGCTCGCTTGGCCCGGTGACGATCCCCACGAACGAGCGCCGATGAATTACCGCCACGCCTTTCATGCCGGCAATTTCGCCGATGTCGTCAAGCACGCCGTGCTCGTGCGCATCCTCGCCTATCTCGCGAAGAAGGAGGCGCCGTTCCGCGTGCTGGATACCCATGCCGGCGCCGGGCTCTACGACCTGCACGGCGAGGAAGCCCGGCGCACCGGCGAATGGGAGGGCGGCATCGGCGCCGTGCTCGCGGCCGAACTGCCGCCCGCCGTGGCGGGGCTGCTGGAGCCCTGGCTGGCGGTGGTGCGCGCGGTCAACCCGCAGGCGGCGGATGACGCCATGCTGGCGGGCGCGCTTCGTCGCTATCCCGGCTCTCCGCTCATCGCGCAGGCCCTGGCGCGGCCGCAGGATCGGCTGATCTTCTGCGAGACCGTCGAAGGAGTGCGCGAGGCGCTTGCCGAATCGGTCGGCCGTGACGGCCGCGCCAAGGTGCTGGCGACCGATGGCTGGCAGGCCTTGCAAGCCTATCTACCGCCGAAGGAGCGGCGCGGCGTGGTGCTGATCGACCCGCCCTTCGAGCAACCCGGCGAATTCCAGCGCATGGCCGAGGGCCTGATCGAGGCGCATCGGCGCTGGGCGACCGGCATTTACGTGCTGTGGTACCCGATCAAGGACGTTCGCGCCGTCGATGCGTTCCGCCGCGAGATCGAGCGGGCCCGCATCCCCAAGACGCTCAACGTGCAGTTCGATCTGAGGGCCGTACGTCAGATCGACGCCATGTCGGGCTGCGGGCTCATCGTCGTCAACCCGCCCTTCACCCTCGCGGAGGAATTGCGCACCGTGCTCGGTGCCCTGACACGGGTGCTGGCGACCGATGGCGAGGGGCGCCTGCGCATGGGCTGGCTCACGCCAGAGCGCTGAATCCGCTTTCGAACTCCGGCATCGGTCTTGCTTGCTCCTGCTCCCACAGAGGATCCGGCGGACGGGGACGCAGCTGTCCGGGGATTTGAGGGAGAGGCGCATGGCGACGACGGGCACCATCAAATTCTTCAACACGGAAAAGGGTTACGGCTTCATTCGCCCCGATGATGGCGGGCGGGACGTGTTCGTGCACGTCTCCGCGGTCACGCGCTCGGGGCTCGGCACGCTGGCCGAGGGCGAACGCGTGAGCTTCGAGGTGGAACCCGACAAGCGCGGCAAGGGACCGAAGGCAATCGACCTGCAGCGGGCAGACTGATAAGTCCCTCCGCGAAGCTGGAACATTCCGTTCCCGCCGGGATCGACCGCCGGACCGCGTTGTGGCGCGTCTGGCGTGCGCCCATCGCCAGCGATATTTCCGATGCAGCTTCGTTCGTCTCCCGCCTCGCCGTTCGGTCGCAAGGCCAAGATCGCCGCCGTCCTGTGCGGCATCCATCTCGACATCGAGCCCGCCAACACCGTCGACCCCTCCGATTCGGTGCGCCTCCAGAATCCGCTCGGCAAGATCCCCGTGCTCGTACGGGCGGATGGCGCGCCGCTGTTCGATTCGCGGGTGATCGTTGAATATCTCGACGCGCAGGCCGGCGGGGGTTGCCTCATCCCGTCATCCGGCGCGCCGCGCTTCGATGTGCTGGTGGCCCAGGCGCTCGCCGACGGGCTGATGGATGCCGCGCTGCTGCAGGTCTATGAGACGCGCTTCCGGGCCGAGGAGGCGCGCAGCGACGCGTGGATCGACAGCCAGGCGGGAAAGGTGGCGCGGGCCCTGCGGGCCTTCGAAGCCGCCCCGCCGGTGCCCGGGCATGTGAGCGCGGTGGCGAATATCGGCGAGATCGCGCTGGCCTGCGCGCTCGGCTATCTCGACCTGCGCTTCCACGGCGTGTGGCGCGAGGACCATCGGGCGCTGGTGGCCTGGCTGGACGCGTTTGCCGCACGCGTGCCTTCTTTCGAGGCAACCCGACCGACGGCCTGAATCGACGCCCGCGCTTCGGAGCGGGCGCCCGATTTTTCGAGCCGGTAGAAAAGCGAAAGGCCCCGGACGTCGCCGTCCGGGGCCTTTCTGTATCAGACCGATGGCCGTTGCCGGCCGGCGGATCAGAACTTGTAGTTGACGCCGGCGCGAACGATGTTCGCGGTCAGGCCGGCATTGGCGCCGATGCTGTTGTAGTAGTCGTCGCCGAGATCCATGTAGAGATACTCGGCCTTGACGGTCCAGTTGTTGGTGAGGGCGTACTCGACGCCGCCGCCGACGGTCCAGCCGGTGAGGTTCTGGCTGTCCGAGAAGCCCGTGAGCTGATCGGTCAGCTTGCTGTGGCCATAGGCGAAACCACCGGTGAAGTACGGCAGGATGTGGTCGAAGGCATAACCGATACGGCCGCGGACCGTACCGAAATAGTCCATCTTCGACTCGTAGCCCCAACGGGAGGCGCTGACATCGCCACCCTGCAGGTCGGCTTCGATACCGATGACGACGTTGTTGTCGAACTGGTAGTTCACACCAACCTGGCCACCGCCGACGAAGCCGTCGGGATCGAGGCCGAGATTGGAGGCGGCAGCGTTGCCCGAACCCCAGGCGCCGCCGAGATTGCCGCCGATATAGAAGCCGGTCCACGAGAAGACCGGCTCGGCGACCACCATCGGGGCCTTGGTGGGATAGGGCTTCGCCAGGTCGGCGGCGAAGGCAGGCACCGCAACGAGGAGGGCGGCGACGGCAACGCCCGAGCTTATGATCTTCTTCATGGATACTCTCCGAGCAACTGCAAGCGAGAACTCAAGTCAAGTTCGAGAAACGAGATAGGCAGCGAGCTAGGCATGTCGAGGGCTGGATTGAGGCGGAATTCGGCATCGGGGCGGTGCAATCGGCTCTCACTCAATCGTGAGGCGCAGAGGCAAAGCATTGCAACGGTTGATTCACGGGAGGTAATTTCGCTAGCCATAACCTCAGTCAATCCGCAACAGTTCCGCCATATTCAGACTCCGATTGCCGTAGGCTGTTGCTAAATGACAACAAAATCCGGCTTGAACACCCCATCCGCCAGTGTTCGCCCGGATCGCGGGGAAGCCGAGCCCCCATCGCCCTGCCCCGACGGGTCGCCAGATCACTGAGAAAAGCACCGGATCCCGCCGAATCCGCCGGTCAGAAGTGGTAGTTCACGCCGGCCCGCACGATATTGGCCGTCGCGCCCACATCCACCGGGCCGACCACGCTGGTGTAGGTCTGCTTGTTGAGGTCGACATAGAGATATTCGGCCTTCACGCTCCAGTTCGGGGTGATCGCGTATTCGCCGCCGGCACCGATCGTCCAGCCCGTATGGGTCTGGTCGTTGGAGAGATAGGCCAGTTCATAGGTGCCGCCGCCATAGGCCAGGCCGGCCGTGCCATAGAGCAGGAACTGGTCGAGGGCGACGCCGGCGCGAGCGCGCACCGTGCCGAAATAGTCGAGATCGAACGTGCTGCTGCTGATATTGGCGCCCTGAAGATCGGTTTCCAGGCCGAGCACCAGCGAATTGAACTGCCAGTTATAGCCGGCCTGGAAACCACCGGCGAAACCGTTGAGATCCTTCGAGATATTGGCATCGCCCCAGCCATAGCCGGCATTGGCGCCGAGATAGAAGCCTTGCCAGGTGAAGGCGGCCGCCGGGGCGGCATAGGCATAGGTGTTGGGCGCGCGGTAGCTCAGATCCGCCGCGACGGCGGGGGTCGCCAGCAGGGCCACGAGCCCCAGCCCTGCGATGATTTTGCTGCTCATTTTCGTCTCCTGCGTCAGGCGGCGGCACCGCCCGCATGTCGGCCGGCCCCAGCCCGCAATCCGGTAACGGTGACGATCTCATAAATCCATGCGCGGAAACTCCCATCCACTTGAAAGGATGCGTTATGATTAACTATCTGTTTATGGAGCCGTAAGAGACTTTAATACTTATGATTTATTTCGGCTACGCGTCGATCTTCGGAAAAATACGGAACGCTCGCGCACGCAGTCGTGACCATGCTAAATGACGGATCAACACTGCCGGTTGCGCCGGGGAAAATCTCGCGCACACCTGCCGACAGGACGCTCTCTTGCAGGAAGGTCGCATGGATCACCGGCCGGATCCCACCCCCGCTTCCGCCGCCGCCCGCCCGGTGGCTCTCGTCACCGGCGGCGGCATTCGGATCGGCCGGGCGATCTGCCTGTCGCTGGCGTCGGCCGGCTATGACCTGGTCATCCATGCGCGCCATGCCGACGCGCCGGCGCAGGCGTGTTTGCAGGCGGTCCTGCAGGCGGGGCTGCAGGCGGGGCTGGCGGGCGGGGCACGGGCCGCCATTATCACGGGTGACCTCGCGGACAGTGCCGCCGTGGCCGCTCTCCTGCCCGCCGCCACGGCCGCGCTGGGCCCGGTCAGCCTTCTCGTCAACAATGCCTCGGAATTCCATCCGGACGGCGTGGGCGAACTCGACCTCGCCCGCTGGGACCGGCATTTCGCGGTCAATCTGCGCGCGCCGGTATTCCTCGCCGAGGCGTTCGCCGCGCAGCTTCCCGCCGACCGGCCCGGCGCGATCGTCAACCTCATCGACCAGCGGGTGCTGAAGCCGACCCCGGCCTTCCTCTCCTACAGCCTCACCAAGAACGCGCTGTGGGCCGCTACAAGAATGATGGCGCAGGCCCTGGCGCCACGCATCCGCGTCAACGCGGTGGCGCCCGGGCCGACACTGGCCAACCCGCGCCAGAGTCCGGATGATTTCCGCCGGCAGAGCGCCTCCGTCCTGCTCGGGCGCGGCCCGACGCCGGAGGAGATCGCCGAAGCCGTGCTGTTCCTCGCCCGCGCCGAGAGTGTCACCGGTCAGATGATCGCGGTGGACGGAGGACAGCACCTCGCCTGGCAGACGGCGGACGCACTGATTCCGGAATAGCTCCGGATCGGTCGCTCAGGATCGATAGCTCAGCGCCGCCGGCTGTCGCGGATGGTGAACCAGCCGATACTGGCCAGCACCAGCCCCGCGCCCGCCAGTTCGACCATGGAGGCCGCCTCGCCCAGCACCAGAAAGGCCAGCACCATGGTGGCCACCGGGCTCACCGTGCTGATCATCGAATTGGCCTGCGCGGAGATGCGCTTGAGCGCCGCGTTCATCAGGAAGCTCGGCAGCACGGTGGCGCCGATCGCGATCATCAGCCCCAGTACCAGCATGTGCCGCGACACAAGCAGCGAACCGAGCGGGCGCAGCAACGCGAACTGCCCGATGGCGAATACCGAGGCGGAGATCATGGCGATGCAGGTGAACAGCGCCGAGCCGATATGGTTGAGCAGCCGGCGCGCCATCAGCTGATACAGCGCGAAGCTGATCGCGCACACGCTGACGAGACTCGCCCCGCGCGCCACATCCGCGCCGATCGTCATCAGTCCCTCGGCGAAGATCAGCGCGAGGCCGGCATAGGCCACCGCGAAGGTTCCCAGCACCTTGAGCCGGACCGGCTGGCGGAACAGCAGCGCGCCGAACAGCACGACATAGAGCGGGTAGGTGAACAGGATCAGCCGCTCGAACGAGGCGGAGATGTAGTGCAGGCCGAGGAAGTCGACATAGCTGGAGAACCAGTAGCCCAGCGCGCCGACGCCGGCCGACTGCAGTACGACCCGGGTCGTCGGCAGGGCCTCGCCCCGCACCCGCAGCCCGCGCAGCGCGAAGGCGCCGATCACCAGGTAGAATGGCAGCGAGAACGCCATGCGCAGGGCGAGCAGCGTTTCCGCATCGATGCCCTCGCCATAGGCCAGCTTGATGATGATGCCCTTGGAGGCGAACAGGATCGCCCCCGCCGCGCCCAGCGCATAGCCGGTGAGCGGCAGGCGCGCCGCGGGCACGGGAGAAAGGGTTGACCCGGCGGACGATGCCGTGGACGCCGACACGCCGGGGGTGGCCGGCTCGGGAACGCTGGACATGGAGACGTGACCTCGTGGTCGAGGCAGGCAGGCGGCACCCTGGATCGGAAGAACCGGCAGCGCGCATCCCGCGTGCCGGTGGCTGACCGATCGGTCGCGATCAGTCGTCCCGCCGGACGCCAGGGGCGCCGGTAAGCAGAAGGACGAGAGGAAGCTGCGCGCGATCAATCATGATGCGCCCCGCTTAGCACGGGCCACGACGGCGCCGCAACGCTGCCCATGCGTCACCTCTGCGCGGGAGACGCCGCCCTCGCGGCACGGTATCCCGCCCCCTGTTGCTCGCCCCCTGTTGCTCGCGCCCGCGAATCCTTATCTTGCCCGCGTATGAGCCGACATCCCACACAAGCCCCCGATCGCGATCCCGATCTCGACGATGCCGACGACCTCGCCGGCGCGGAGAATGAGGACGACCTGCTGCTCGTTCCCGAAGAGAGCGAGGAGATCGAGCCCGCCGCCGGCACCGTCGCGCTGGGCCGGGCGGCGATCCTGCGCGCGCTCAAGCACGCGCCGAGCGGCCCGGGCGTGTATCGCATGATCGGCTCGGATGGCAGCGTGCTCTATGTCGGCAAGGCCAAGAGCATCAAGCGCCGCATCGTCGCCTATACGCGCCCGACCGGGCTCACCGCGCGCATCATGCGCATGGTCGCCGGCACCGCCGAGATGGAATTCGTTTCCACCGGCACGGAGACCGAGGCGCTTCTGCTGGAAGCCAACCTCATCAAGCAGCTGCGCCCGCGCTTCAACGTGCTGCTGCGCGACGACAAGTCGTTTCCCTATATCCTCATCACCCGCGACCATGACGCGCCGCAGATCACCAAGCATCGCGGCGCGCGCAACCGGCCGGGCGATTATTACGGCCCCTTCGCCTCGGTCTGGGCGGTGAACCGCACCATCAACGCGCTGCAGAAGGCCTTCCTGGTGCGCTCCTGCTCGGACTCGTTCTACGAGGCACGCACCCGCCCCTGCCTGCTGTTCCAGATCAAGCGCTGCGCCGGCCCCTGCACCGGCGAGGTGAACCACACGGACTATGCCGAATATGTCCGCGAGGCGCGCGAGTTCCTGTCCGGCAAGAGCCGGGTGGTGAAGGAACAGCTCGCCCGCGAGATGGAGCAGGCCGCGGAGGAGCTGGAATTCGAGCGCGCCGCCGTGCTGCGCGATCGCCTCGCCGCGCTCTCCGCGGTGCAGGGCACGCAAGGCATCAATCCACGCGGCGTGGAAGAGGCGGACGTGTTCGCCATCCACCAGGAGGGCGGGGCCACCTGCGTGCAGGTATTCTTCTTCCGCACCGGGCAGAACTGGGGCAACCACGCGCTCTACCCGCGCGCCGACCGCTCGCTGGAGCCCGGCGAGGTGCTGGAATCCTTCCTCGCCCAGTTCTACGAGGACAAGCCCTGCCCTCGCCTCGTCCTGCTCAGCCATGACATTGCCGAGCGCGAATTGCTGGAGGAGGCGCTGGCCACCCGCGCCGGGCACCGGGTGGAGATCGCCACGCCCCGGCGCGGCGAGAAGCGCGAACTGGTCGAGCATGCCTTGCAGAACGCCCGCGAGGCGCTCGGCCGCAAGCTGGCCGAGAGCGCCAGCCAGGCCCGGCTGCTGGACGAACTCGCCCGCGCCTTCTCGCTGCCGGCAAGTCCGAAGCGCATCGAGGTCTATGATAACAGCCACATCATGGGCACCAACGCGGTGGGCGGCATGATCGTGGCCGGGCCGGAAGGCTTCGCCAAGAGCCAGTACCGCAAGTTCAACATCAAGTCGGCCGATCTCACCCCCGGCGACGATTACGGCATGATGCGCGAGGTGCTGACGCGCCGCTTCTCCCGCCTGCTGCGGGAAGCGCCGCGGGCGGCCGCCCTCCCGGCTCCCTCTCCCCCCGGGGGAGAGGGTTGGGGTGAGGGGTCTTCGCCGCAAGCGGGGGGCGCCTCACCCCTCACCGACCCGCTGCGCGGGCCACCTCTCCCCGACGGGGAGAGGGAAGAAGGCGACGCCCTTGCCGCCGAAGCCGCCAACACCGCGTGGCCGGACCTCGTGCTGATCGACGGCGGCCCGGGGCAGCTCAAGGCGACGGCGGAGACGCTGGCCGCGCTCGGCATCCGGGACGTGCCGCTGGTCGGCGTCGCCAAGGGCCCGGACCGCGATGCCGGTCGCGAGACCTTCCATGTCGAGGGACGGGAGCCCTTCCGGCTGGAAGCACGCGACCCCGTGCTCTATTTCATCCAGCGCCTGCGCGACGAGGCGCACCGCTTCGCCATCGGCTCGCATCGTGCGCGGCGCAAGAAGGACATCACCCAGGCCGGGCTACAGGAGATTCCCGGCATCGGACCAACCCGCAAGCGCGCCTTGCTGCGCCATTTCGGAACGCTCAAGGCGATCGAGCGCGCCTCGCTGGCCGATCTCGAAGGCGTGCCCGGCGTCAACGCGGCGACGGCGCGGGCGGTTTACGATTTCTTTCACGCGCGGTCGGGATAGTCAGGCTGCGGGCCATGGCCATGCGATGGTCACAGCCCGCGCGCATCATGCATAGTTGAGAGTGACCGGGATAAGATTGCGGCGGACGAGATTGACGCGAACCAGCCGCGTGATTACGTCCGTCGTGTGGGAGACGGACAAGCCATGGCCGATGTCGCGAGCAGCCAGCAGGAGCCAGGCAAGATGAGCCGTGGTCACGCCTTTTCGCTGCCAAATATCCTGACCTATGGCCGCTGCGTCGCGGTGCCGCTGGTGGCCGGCTGCCTGTTCTGGGCCGACATCCTCGAAGGCGGGCTGTGGCTGCGCTGGCTGGCGCTGGTGCTCTACATCGTCGCCGCCATCACGGACTTCTTCGACGGCTATCTCGCCCGCGCCTGGCAGCAGCAATCGGCCATCGGCCGCATGCTGGACCCCATCGCCGACAAGCTGCTGGTCTCGACCTCGCTGCTCATGCTCGCCTCGGATGGCACCATTCGCGGCTGGTCGCTCTGGGCGGCCGTGGTCATTCTCTGCCGCGAGATCCTGGTCTCGGGCCTGCGCGAATTTCTCGCGGAACTGCGCGTCAGCGTGCCGGTGACGCAGCTCGCCAAGTGGAAGACCACCGCGCAGCTGGTGGCGGTGGGCGTGCTGCTGGCCGGTCCGGCGGCGGACAAGCTGGTGCCGGGCATCACGCTGGGCGGCATCGTGCTTTTGTGGATCGCCGCCGTGCTCACCCTCTATACCGGGTGGGACTATTTCCGCGCCGGCGCGCGCCACCTGATCGGGGATAGTCGTTGAAGATTCTCTATTTCGCCTGGGTGCGCGAGCGAATCGGGCTGGAGGCCGAGGAGGTCGATCCGCCGGCTTCCGTGCGCACCGTGGCCGAGCTCGCCGCCTTCCTGAAGGAGCGTGGCGAGGGCTATGCCCACGCCTTCGAGAACCCCGGCGTGGTGCGCGCCGCGCTCGATCGCAAGCACGCCCGGCCGGATACGCCGCTCGGCGCGGCCCGCGAAGTGGCCTTCTTCCCGCCCATGACAGGGGGGTAGAGCCATCCCGGTGAACGCTGCTTCACCGGAATGGCTGCAGGAATTTGTCTCAACGCGTTTTCGCCACGCGAGGCGGTTTCCACGTCGCCCGGAAACGCTCGAACAGGAGGGCGGCATGTTCACCGTCCGCATTCAGGCCGAGACATTCGACGCCGCCGGGGAAATCGCCGCGCTGGTACAGGGGCGTACCGATGTCGGCGCCGTCGTCACTTTCACCGGCCTGTGCCGCGACGACGTGGCGTCCGATGGCGCCCGGCTTGTCGCGCTGACGCTGGAACATTATCCCGGCATGGCGGAGGAGGAGATCGGCCGGCTGGTGGAGGAGGCCCGCACGCGCTGGCCGCTGACCGGCGCCACCGTCATTCACCGCTTCGGCCGGATGACCCCCGGCGACACGATCGTGCTGGTCGTCACCGCCTCCTCGCACCGCACCGCCGCCTTCGAGGCCGCCGAATTCCTGATGGACTGGCTGAAGACCCGCGCGCCGTTCTGGAAACTGGAAGAGCGCGACGAGGCGCACAGCTGGGTCGCCGCCAAGGACACGGACGATACGGCGGCGGAACGGTGGGGGTGAGCCGACAGCACCCGATCATCACGAGGAACGGAAAAATGCCGGCCCGAAGGCCGGCATCTTCATTTCATCGATGCGAAGAGGGGCTCACGCCGCCGCCTTCTTGGGCTGCACCTCGGCCATGTAGTCGTCGAACAGCTGCTTCGTCACCGGGCCGGGCTGGTAGTGCCGGCCGGCGATCTCGGAGACCGGCGTCACCTCGGCGGCGGTGCCGGTGATGAAGCACTCGTCGAAGCTCTCCAGTTCCTCCGGCAGGATCTCCCGCTCATGCACGGCGATGCCACGACGCCGGGCCAGCTCGATCACCGTCTTGCGGGTGATGCCGTTCAGGAAGGCGTCGGCCTCCGGTGTGTGCAGTTCGCCATTCTTCGCGAAGAAGATGTTGGCGCCGGTGCATTCCGCCACGCGGCCGCGCCAGTCCAGCATCAGCGCGTCGGCATAGCCTTCGCGCTCGGCGGCGTGCTTGGAGATGGTGCAGATCATGTACAGGCCCGCCGCCTTCGAGGTCGAGGGCGCGGTCAGCGGATCGGGACGGCGATATTTCGCCTGCCCGATGCGGATGCCCTTCAGTCGCTCGGCAGGATCGAAATAGCTCGGCCATTCCCACGCCGCGATGGCGAGGTGGATCTGGTTGTGCTGCGCCGAGACGCCCATCATGTCCGAGCCGCGCCACGCCACCGGGCGCAGATAGGCATCGGAAAGGTTCTGCCGCGCCAGCAGTTCGCGGCAGGCCGCGTTGATCTCGGCCTCGTCATAGGGAATCTCGAAGTCGAGCAGCCGGGCGCTTTCCTTCAGGCGCGCCGTGTGGTCCTCGAGCTTGAAAATCTCACCGCCATAGGCGCGCTCGCCCTCGAATACGCAGCTGCCATAATGCAGCCCGTGGGTCAGCACGTGGACCTGGGCATCCTGCCACGGCACGAAGGCGCCGTCATACCAGATCCAGCCCGTGCGTTTGTCGAAAGGCTCGCTTGCCATGGGTCAGTCTCCCAAACGGGCCGCCCACGCCCATGGAGACGCCGCGGCCCTCACATCTGTCAGCCTGGTGGCTTCGCTGCCGCTGCGAGAGCGCAATGCTTTGCCTCGCGGCCGAAGTCCCGTTATCGTTCGCCACCCCCGGAAGGGGCCGGCTAATCTATCCCGCTCCGAAGCGGATCGCACGGCTGAACCGAACGATCCTTTCGTTGAACGGGACATCTGGGTAACGATCATAACGAAAAAAGTCAACATGGCTGACATAAATGTCTCGCTGTCACCCCGCCCCACCAAGGGCGATCCCGGCGTCCCCGCCCGTTCCGGCGGCATGGGCGGCGGCATCGGCGGCGGCATGGGCGAAGGTGATCCTCTGGTCGATGTGATCGAGCTTTTCTTCTTTGCCTACAGGAACTTCGTCAGCGATCCGGACGAAATCCTGCAAGGCATCGGCTTTGGCCGCGCGCATCACCGGGTGCTGCATTTCGTCAATCGCCACCCTGGCATGCGCGTGACGGACCTGCTCGATATCCTGCGCATCACCAAGCAGAGCCTGGGCCGCGTGCTGCGCGAACTGGTCGACCAGGGCTTCATCGACAGCCGCGCCGGCGCGTCCGACCGCCGCCAGCGGCTGCTCCATCTCACGCCGAAGGGCGAGGCGCTGGCGCAGCAATTCGTCACCCTGCAGTCGCACCGCATCCGCCGGGCGCTGGAAGAGTGCGGCCCCGACTCGCGCGAGACGGCGCGCCGCTTTCTTGTCGCCATGATCGACCCGGAAGATCGCGGACCGGTGGAAAAGCTCATCGCCCGCGCCGACCAGCAGGCGGAGGCGAAAACCCCGCCCGGCGCATCGGGCAAGGCCGCGCCCCCGGCGGGCGGGAGCAGCGGCGCGACGGGCAACCGGCCCGCGCCCCCCGTGCGGCCGGCTGGCTGAGGAGACCGCGACATGCTGAACGCCGCCCCGGACGAGGTCGCCCGCGCCATGCCGGCCGATGACGCCGTCCACCTGCTGATCGTCGACGACGACCGGCGCATCCGCGATCTGCTCTCGCGTTTTCTCAGCGAGCACGGTTACCGCGTCAGCACCGCCGAATCGGCGGCCGATGCCCGCGCCCGGATCGGCGGCATCGCCTTCGACCTGCTCATCCTCGACGTGATGATGCCGGGCGAAAGCGGCTTTGACCTCGCCCGCGCGGTTCGCGCCGAATCGGGCGTGCCGATCCTCATGCTCACCGCGCGCTCCGACGCCGCGGACCGCATCGAGGGGCTGGAAATCGGCGCCGACGACTATCTCGCCAAACCGTTCGAGCCGCGCGAATTGCTGCTGCGCATCGGCAATATCATCAAGCGCGCCGCCACCCCGACGCAGCAGGTGATCGAGACCCTGCGCTTCGGGCCGTTCACCTTCCATATCGAGCGCGGCGAACTCATCCGCGACGGCGAAGTGGTGCGCCTCACCGATCGCGAGCGCGACATGCTGCGGGTGCTGGGCGAGCGGCCGGGCGACACCGTGCCGCGGCAGGCGCTGGTCGCTCCCGGCGCCGCCGCCGGCGACCGCGCGGTCGACGTGCAGGTCAACCGCCTGCGTCGCAAGATCGAGCGCGACCCGGCCAATCCCGCCTATGTGCAGACCGTGCGGGGCGTCGGCTACCGGCTGGTCGTCGCGCCTTGAGCCTGCTGGACACCCATATGGTGGGCGCCGCCCGGGAGCGGCTGAAGCTGACCCAGGCGCGCATGCGCGAGAACAATGCCCGCTTCGGTGCATGGTTCAACCGCATCATGCCGAAAGGGCTCTATGCCCGCTCGCTCATCATCATCGTGACGCCGATGGTGATCCTGCAGTCGGTGCTCGCCTTCGTCTTCATGGAACGGCATTATAATACCGTGACGCGCCGGCTCTCGGCCGCGGTGTCGCAGGACATCACGGCCATTGCCGATCTGGCCGTCAGCTTCCCCACGCCGGAGGACCAGGAGCGCATCCGGCAGATCGCCCAGACCACGATGGGGCTCACGATCGACTTCCAGCCCGGCGAGCGCCTGCCCCCGCCGGGCACCAAGCCGTTCTTCTCCATCCTCGATTCCGCCTTCACCGGCGAGTTGGGCAAGCGGCTCGGCCGCCCGTTCTGGACCGACACGGTGGGCCGCTCCAACCTCATCGAGGTGCGGGTGCAGCTGGACGGCACGGTGATGCGGGTCTTTGCCCGTCGCAGCCAGGCCTATCTCTCCAACTCGCACATCTTCCTGGTGTGGATGGTGGGCACCTCGCTGGTGCTGCTCGGCGTCGCCATCGTGTTCCTGCGCAACCAGATCAAGCCCATCGAGGCGCTGGCCGACGCGGCGATCGCCTTCGGCAAGGGGCGCGACGTCTCCGGCTTCCGCCCGCGCGGCGCGCGCGAGGTGCGCGGGGCGGCGCTCGCCTTCCTCGAGATGCGCCGGCGCATCGAGCGGCAGATCGAGCAGCGCACCACCATGCTGGCGGGCGTCAGCCACGACATGCGCACCATCCTCACCCGCTTCAAGCTGGAACTGGCGCTGATGGGCGACACGCCCGACACCGACGCGCTGCGCAAGGATGTGGACGAGTTGCAGAGCATGCTCGAAGCCTACCTCGCCTTCGCCCGCGACGACACCGGCGAGGCGCCGGTCGTGGCCGACATCGCCCGCATCATCGACGATACGCGCTTCAACGCCGAGCGCCACGGCGCGAAGGTGACGGCAAGCTTCACCGGCGACCCGATGGTGATGATCCGCGCCGATGCGTTCCGCCGCTGCCTCGCCAATCTCGCCGCCAATGCGTGGCGGCATGGCACGCGGATGGAGATCACCGGCACGCGCGACGACCGCTGGCTCATCGTCACGGTGGATGATGACGGCCCGGGCATTCCGGCCGCCAAGCGCGAGGACGTGTTCCGCCCCTTCGTGCGGCTGGACAATGCCCGCAACCAGGATGCCGGCGGCTCTGGCCTCGGCCTCACCATCGCCCGCGATGCCGCCCGCTCGCACGGCGGCGACGTATCTTTGAGCGACAGCCCGCTGGGCGGGCTCCGGGCCATGGTGCGGATCCCGGTCTGATACCGGGCGCGGCGCATTTTTCCCTCTCCCCCCTCGGGAGAGGGGTGGGGCGAGGGCCGCCAGGCTCCGCGATGGCGAAGCCCCTCACCGCCCCCTTCGCGGGCCGCCTCTCCTCTCGGGGGAGAGGAAGAGCCGGCGCCTCCGCCTCAGAACAGCCGCGCGCCGTTCGGCACGTCGCGGTCCGGCTTGAACAGCACCACCGCGCCGTCCTCGTCGGGAAAGCCGAGGGTGAGCACTTCCGACATCATAGGGCCGATCTGGCGCGGGGGGAAATTCACCACCGCCGCCACCTGCCGGCCGACCAGGTCCTCCGGCGCGTAATGCACCGTGATCTGCGCCGAGCTCTTGCGGCAGCCTATATGCGGGCCGAAATCGATGACCAGCCGGATCGCCGGCTTGCGCGCCTCCGGGAAAGGCTCAGCCTGAATGATCGTGCCGACCCGGATGTCGACTTTCAGGAAATCGGCGAAAGAAATCGACTCCAGCGGTGCCAGGCTCACGGCGGGCTCCTCCCTGATGGTTCAACTCAAGCGGCAGCGGGCGCTTCCGGCTCGGGCGGCGGCGTGTTGGCGCGGCGTCCGCGCCGACCTCCGGTCGCAAGACCCACCGCGCCTTCGAGAAGCCCCAGCGCGCGCTCGCCCTTGGCCAGTTCACGGTCGAGCGCGGCCATGGTGGGGGCAAGGCCCGGATCCTCGTCGCGCAGGAAGGTCTGCAGCACCCAGGCAAAGACCAGCGCCAGCCCCTGCGCGCGCACCGCGCCCTTGAAGCCGGCCGTGTCGATCTTCGCCGCCGCCAGCATCCATTGCTGCGAACGCACCGCCAGCCGGTTCAGCGCCAGCGCGAAGAACGGATTGCGCCGTGCGGATTCCGCCAGCATGCGCAGGGCCGGACGATGTGGGGCCAGCACGTCGAGCCGGCGCATCAGCACATCGAACAGCCGGTCGCGCGCCGGCTGGTCCTGCATGTCATCGGTCGGCCCGGCCAGTACTCTGCGGTCGGTGTCGCGCACGAAGGCTGCCAGCAGGTCGAAGGTCGAGCCGAAGGCGCCGCGCAACTCGACCAGCGAGAGCCCCGCTTCCGCCGCCACATCGCCAAGGGCGATGCGCTCGAACGGTCGATGCGCCAGCACGGCGAGAAAGCCGTTCAGCGCCTTTTCCCGCAGCGCTTCCATCGATGGCGTGGCGGCGGCACCCGAAGAACCCGCCGGCGTTTCGGGCCCGGCCGGGGCCGCCTCGTGCGGCGCAGAGGATTCCGCGGCCGCCTTCGCCGCTTTCGTCGTCGTTCCGGGAGAGCGTGCCATGATGACCTCCTGACCTGAACGTTGCCCGTCCGCTCAATCTAGGGCCGGCGGTGCGTGAGGAGAAGATCATCCCCCTATGCACCGTCCTTGACCCCTCGCAATTGGTCGTGACGGATGGGCCCGATAGTGCCCGCGCTTCAGCCCGCCAGTTCGCGCGAGCGCCGCGCCGCCGCCTGCACGGCCTCGTCGAGCAGCGGGCCGAAGCCCCGGGTCTCGTCCATCAGCACGGCGAGTGCCGCCGCCGTGGTGCCGTTCGGCGAGGTGACGTTGCGCCGCAGCTGCGCCGGCTCGATGCCGGATCGGGCGATCAGTTCGCCGGCGCCCGACACCGTCGCCCGCGCCAGCCGGTCCGCCATGTCGGCCGGAAGGCCGGCCCGGGCGCCCGCCGCCGCCAGCGCCTCCGCCAGCAGGAAAACATAGGCCGGGCCCGACCCCGAAACGGCGGTCGCCACGTCGATCAGCGCCTCGTCGTCGACCCACTCGACGCCCCCGGTCGAGCGCAGCAGGCTGTCGGCGATCGCGAGTTGCTCGGGCGTCACCGCCGCGTTGGGCACCGCCACCGTCACGCCGCGCCCGATCGCCGCCGGCGTGTTGGGAATGGAGCGCACCACCGCCGTGCCGGGCTCGAACGCCGCCTCGATGAAGCCGAGCGTGCGCCCGGCCATGACGGAAACGATCAGCGTCTGCGGCCCGGCCAGCGGCGCGACCCGGGCCAGCACTTCCGGCGCCACCTGCGGCTTCACCGCCAGCAGCATCACCGCCGGCGGGCCGCCATTGAGCGGATTGAGCGCGACACCGCGCGCCTCGATCATCGCCGCGACCTCGGGCGGCGGGCCGGGATCGAGCACCGCCGCGCGCGCGGGATCGAGCCCGAGCGCCAGCCAGCCCTCCAGCATCGCGCCGCCCATCTTGCCGGCGCCGACCAGCAGCACCCGCCCGGGAATGTCAGAAAGTGAAGCCATGACCCGAACCTGAAATCTCGACCCTGCGGAAAAGGACGCGGCAAAACGGCCGCTGCGGCGGGGCATCATACCCGGTCCTGCGCCCTCGCGCCCGGCCTCGCCGGAAGCATCCACCATTTTGGCGGAACGGCATGAGGCACGGGCCGAGACGGCGTCCTGAATCGGCCGGCCTTGCCGCTGCCGTGGAAGCCGATCATGCGGCTGAAGCCGCCATTGCGGCGGTAGAACGGGGGCCCCCGAGGACAGCCCCCGCGCGCCGACGATGCAAGGCACCCGGTCCGTCTCACGCGGCTCGCCCGAGCGGATGGCGGGGAAGGCACGCCCTCCTCAACCCGCCGCCGGGAAACCCGCCCTCACGCCTCGCCGATGGTCTCGAACAGCGTGGCGTCCATCGCCTCGCGGGCGGACTTTCCGGCCCAGACGACGAACTGGAAAGCGGGGAAATAGCGCTCCACCGCCTCGATGGCGCATTCCATCAGGACTTCGCACTGCCGGTCGGTGGCCTCGGCGCCGGCCAGCAGCAGCGCGTGGCGGAACATGATCACGCCCTCCTTCGACCACAGGTCGAAATGGCCGATCCACATCTGCTCGTTGATCAGCGAGAGCAGGCGCAGCACCTCGGTCTTGCGTTTTTCCGGCACCTTGAGATCGAAGGCACAGGCGATATGCAGCGCCTCCACCTCGTCCATCCATTGGAAGGAGACGTGGCAGTCGGTCCAGCGGCCTTCGATCGAAAGGGTGATCTCATCATCCGCCGAACGCTCGAACGACCACTCGTTGAGCGCGGCCATGCGTTCGATGAGATCGAGGGGATTGAGGCGGGTGTCGGCTTCGAAATCGGTATAGGTCATGCAAGACCTCGCGAGGATGGCACGCACGCAGTCGAATGCACGCAGCGCCTAAGGCCAATGCAGCGCGGGCTCGTTGCGAGCGTCACGCCGTGATCGACATTATCGCGCTGGATTCGTACCTCGCTACGACGGCTGGCCGCAGGCTCCGGCACGGAGCCCATGAAGGAAAGTGTCGGGATTCGCCGCGCTGCCGCAAGCACCGATATGCGGCCGCGCGGCCGCGTCCACAGCGGCGGCCTCAACCGAGCGAGTCAGGCGGGTTGAGCCTGGCCTCGAGCGCCGCGATGCGGGCTTCCAACCGTTCGTTTTCCTCGCGCGCGGCGGCGGCGAGTTCCTTGACGGTCTCGAATTCCTCGCGCGTGACCACGTCGAGTTCGCGCAGCACGCGCTCGGCTTGCGCGCGCATGACGTTCTCCGCCTCGCGGCGCACGCCGGTGGCGACGCCGGCCGCGTCGTTCATCAGACGGGCGAAATCATCGAAGATGCGGCTGGTGGTCTGGGTCATGATGGTCTCCCGGCAGGATCGTTCACGCTAGCAAGGCTTTGCGGGCAGAATGGGGCGGCATGGTGCGGTGCGCAAGGGCGCCACCGAGTTTGATACGCCGGCCGCGTGCGCTTTTCCCGCCTTGATCCCGTCACGCGGGACAGGCAAGAGCAGCCGGGACCGCACTTGCGAAACGCTGGCGACGCCGTGCCGCCGCTTTTCGTCCCGCTCCCTCCGACCCGCCATTGCCCGCGCCATGCTGCTCCTCGGCCCGCCACTTCTCGCTCCGCCGCTCTTCGCTCTGACCTTTCCCCAGATCGATCCGATCCTGATCGAACTGGGGCCGTTCGCGATCCGCTGGTATGCGCTGGCCTATGTCACCGGCCTGCTGTTCGGCTGGTGGATGGCCAAGCGGCTCTGTGCGTCGCCCGCGCTGTGGGGCGGCACGTCGCCCATCGCGCCGGAGGAATTCGACGACGCGGTGGTGTGGATCGCCTTCGGCGTCATCCTGGGCGGGCGCATCGGCTATGTGCTGTTCTACAACCTGCCCTATTACGCCGCCCATCCGCTGGAGGCGCTGACCGTCTGGCATGGCGGCATGGCGTTTCATGGCGGGTTCCTCGGCTCCATCCTCGCCATGTACCTGTTTACGCGCCGGCGCGGGCTCTCCTTCATGTCGATGCTCGACATCGCCGCTACCGTGGTGCCGGTCGGCCTGTTCCTCGGCCGGCTGGCCAATTTCATCAACGGCGAATTGTGGGGTCGCCCCTCCGATGTGCCGTGGGCCATGGTGTTCCCCCATGCCGGCCCGCTCGCCCGCCACCCCAGCCAGCTCTATGAGGCGGGGCTTGAGGGATTGACCATCTTCGCGATCCTGATGATCGCGGTGCGCGCGGGCGCGCTGGCCCGGCCGGGCCTCGTGGCCGGAATCTTCGTGTTTCTCTATGGCTGCGCGCGGATCTTCGTCGAGTTCTTCCGCGAGCCGGACGCGCAGCTCGGTTATCTCGCGGGCGGCTTCGTCACCATGGGCATGGTGCTCTCGCTGCCCATGCTCGCCGTGGGCGCCTGGCTGGTGCTGCGCGCCCGCCGCCGGCCCCGGCTGAACGCGACGACGTCGAATGCCGGGCGGCCCGCGTGAGCGCGCTGCGCGCGGAGATCGCCCGCCGCATCGCGCAGGACGGGCCGATCACCGTCGCCGACTACATGGAACTGTGCCTGTTCCACCCGCGCCACGGCTATTACACCACGCGCGAACCGTTCGGCGCCTCCGGCGACTTCGTCACCGCGCCGGAAATCAGCCAGATGTTCGGCGAACTCATCGGGCTGTGGGCGGCCGATAGCTGGATGCGGCTCGGCTCGCCCGCCGCCTTCGTGCTCGCCGAACTTGGTCCCGGGCGCGGCACCATGATGGCGGACATGCTGCGCGCCACGCGCGTGGTCCCCGGCTTTCACGCCGCCGCCCGCATCCATCTGGTGGAAGCCTCGCCGCGCCTGCGGGAGAGGCAGGCCGCGGCGCTGGCGAAGCACCGCGTCGACTGGGCGGGCGCGTTCGAGGATCTGCCGGCCGGCCCGCTGATCCTCATCGCCAACGAATTCGTCGACGCCCTGCCGATCCGCCAGTTCGTGCGCGCGGGCGATGGCATCGCCGAGCGCATGGTGGGGCTCGATGCGCAAGGCGCCCTCGCCTTCGGCCTGCGCCCCGGCGCGCGGCTGGATGAGCGGGCGCGGGCGCGGCTGCGCATGGCACCGCCCGGCGCCCTCCTGGAGATCTGCCCCGCTGGCCTCACCCTGGCCGAACGGCTCGGCGCGCGACTGGCGACGGGCGGCGGCGCCGCGCTGTTGATCGATTACGGGCATCGCGGCGAGCGGGAGGCCGGAGGCGGCTTCGGCGATACGCTGCAGGCCCTGCGCGCCCACGCGAGCGACGATGTGCTGGCCCATCCGGGCGAGGCGGACATCACCGCCCATGTCGATTTCTCGGCTCTCGCCCGCGCCGCCACCGCCACGGGCGCGCGCGCCTTCGGCCCGATCGGCCAGGGCGCGCTGCTGGAGCGGCTCGGCATCGAGGCACGGGCCGCGCGGCTGATGCGCGACGCGGATGAGCCGACCCGAGCCACGATCGAGGCCGCGCGCCGGCGCCTCACCGCGACCGGCGATACGGAAATGGGAACCCTCTTCAAGGCGCTCGCTCTGGTGCATCCTGCGCTCGGCCTCGTCGCCGGATTCGCACCGGGCGAAGCATTCGGGGAATATGCCGCATGAAGGTTGAATCCAACGCGCTCAAGGCCCTGCCGGGCATCCGCCATGCCTTCTTCACCCGCGAAGGCGGCGTGTCCGAGGGCATCTATGCCGGGCTGAACGGGGGCACCGGCTCGCGGGACGATCCCGAACGCGTCGCGCGCAACCGCGCCCGCATGGCCTCGGCGCTCGGCGTGCCCGATGGCCACCTGCTCACCGCCTGGCAGGTTCATTCGCCCGATTGCGTCATCGTCTCCACCCCGTGGGCGGAGCGGCCCAAGGCGGATGCGGTGGCCACGAACACGCCCGGCCTCGCCGCCGGCGTCTCCATCGCCGATTGCGGGCCGGTACTGTTCGCGGATGCGCAGGCGCGCGTGGTCGGCGCCGCGCATGCCGGCTGGAAGGGCGCAGTCGGCGGCATTCTCGACGCCACGCTCACCCGCATGGAGGAATTGGGCGCCCGGCGCGAGAACATCGTCGCCGCCATCGGGCCGCTGATCCGCCAGCCCAGCTATGAGGTCGGCCCCGACTTCATCGACAATCTGCTCCGGCTCGACCCGGCGAACGAGCGTTTCCTCGCCCCCACCGAACGCGCGGAACATGCCCGGTTCGACCTGCCCTTCTACATCAGGACCCGGCTCGCCTCGCTCGGCGTCGGCACCATCGACGATCTCGGCCTCGACACCTATTCGGACGAGGCGCGCTTCTACAGCTATCGCCGCGCCACCCATCGCAATGAACCCGATTATGGCCGGCTGATCGCCGCCATCACCCTGGTCTGACGTCGACAGCGGACGGAGCCCGCCATGGCCCTGCATTTCACCGCCCCGGAATTCGCGCGCCGCAAGCAGCGCCTGCTCGCCGAGCTGGCCGCGCGCCAGCTGGATGGCCTGCTGATGTTCCAGCAGGAATCCATGTACTGGCTCACCGGCTACGACACGTTCGGCTTCTGCTTCTTCCAGTCGCTCTGGCTCGGGGCGGATGGGCGGCTCGCGCTGCTCACCCGCTCGGCAGACCTCCGGCAGGCGCAGCACACCTCGCTGATCGAGGATATCCGCATCTGGACCGACCGGGCCGATGCCACCCCGCAGGAGCAGCTGCGCGCCATGGTGGCGGATCTCGGGGGCAGCGGCGGACGCATCGGCGTCGAATATGAGAGTTACGGCCTCACCGCCGCCAGCGGCAAAAAGCTCGATGCGGCCTTTGACGGCTTTGCCACGCTGGAGGATGCTTCCCGCCTCGTGGATCATCTACGCGTGGTGAAATCGCCGGCCGAGATCCTCTATGTGCGACAGGCCGGCAAGCTGGCGCTGGCCGCGCGCGAGGCCGGCATCGCCACTATTGCCCCCGGCATCGACGAGGGCGACGTGCTCGCCGCCATGCAGGGCGCCGTCTTCAAGGGGGGCGGCGATTATCCCGCCAACGAGTTCATCATCGGCTCAGGCACCGACGCGCTGCTGTGCCGCTACAAGTCCGGCCGCCGCGTGCTGGAGAGCGAGGATCAGATCACGCTCGAATGGGCCGGCACCTATCGCCACTACCATGCGGCGATGATGGAGACCGTGGTGGTCGGCCCGCCGCGCGATCGCCATCTCGAACTGTTCGCCGCCGCGAAACAGGCGATGGAAGCCTGCGCCCACGCGCTGGTGCCCGGCCGGACGGCCGGCGACGTGTTCGCCGCCCATGCCCATGTGATGGACGGGCACGGGCTGGAAAAGCACCGCCTCGCCGCCTGCGGCTATTCGCTGGGCGCCAAGTTCACTCCCTCCTGGATGGACCCGCCAATGTTCTATGCGGACAATCCCTGGGTGCTGGAGCCGGGCATGGTGATGTTCGCCCACATGATTTTGATGGACAGCGAAACCGACACCGCCATGTGCCTGGGCCGCACCTTCCTGATTGGCGTTAACGCTAACGAGTGCTTAACGGACGCCCCTCTGGACCTGATCGTTAATTAGTCTTAACCATTTCCCCGGACCGCCGACCACGGCCGCGAATCACCCGAGGGCCTGCCCAGGGTGAGACAAAGCGGCCGGGCCGGCACGCAGGGGACGGGTTCATGATCGATCGACTCCGCCGGCATCTGGGCCGGCGCCTGCCGACGACCGCGGCGCTCCTCGCCGCACTGGCCCTCGGGGCCTGCCAGACCAACGGCGGCAAACCCGTCGCCTCCGCCGCCATCTCTCCCGCCAGGCAGTCCATCGCCTTCGATTCGATCGATGGTCCGCCGCAGCCGGTGTTCGACAAGCTGGTCGCCACCCTCTCCACCGAGGCGCAGACGCGCCAGATGCCCATCGTCTCGCGCGAGGGCGAGGCCGCCTATCGCGTGCGCGGCTATCTCGCCACCGTGGTGCAGAACGGCAAGGGCGAAGTCGACTGGGTGTGGGACGTGTTCGACGCCGACCGCGAGCGGGTGCTGCGCGTGGCCGGCACCGAGAAGGTCGGCCCCGGCAAGGATGTGTGGAACAAGATCGACGACGAGACGCTCGGCCGCATCGCCGCCCAGAGCCTCGACGAGATTTCCACCCGCCTCGCCGCCAATACCGGCCGGCCCCAGCCCTCCCCCGCCGGCGCCGCGCGGCCGACGCCCGCTCCCGCCGAGGAGCTTGAGGACCCCGCCGCCTCGCCGCCGATCGACCCGACCAACGGCCCGGCCATCGCCCGCTCCTCGACGCCCGAAGCCGCGTCGCCCGAAGCCGAGGAGCCCGGCGCGGCCTTTGCCGAGAGTCCGGCCGCACCCGCCGGCCCCGCGCTCACCTTCGCCGCGCGTCCCTGAGGCCGGGATTTCGTGCGTGCCCGGCGCAACACGTCCGAACAAGCGGGCGTGGCGAAAACGAGTCGCCTTTACAGCGCCGACCGGCCCGCCTATCAGGGCTGCGCGACGGCCATGCGACGGCCGGCGGTGGAAGTACGGCTTGGAGCGCGCCGGAAATGTCGAATAATAACGGGTCGATCAAGCTGGTCGCCGGCAATGCGAACCGGCCGCTGGCGGAAGCGATCTGCACCTATCTGAAGACGCCGCTGACCAAGGCGGTTGTCCGCCGCTTCGCGGACATGGAAATCTTCGTCGAGATTCAGGAAAACGTCCGCGGCAAGGACGTGTTCGTCCTGCAGTCGACCTCCTTCCCGACCAACGACCATCTCATGGAGCTGCTCATCATCACCGATGCGCTGCGCCGCTCCTCCGCCCGGCGCATCACCGCGGTGATCCCCTATTTCGGCTATGCCCGCCAGGATCGCCGCTCCTCCGGCCGCACGCCGATCTCCGCCAAGCTGGTGGCGAACCTCATCACCCATGCCGGCGCCGACCGTGTTCTCACCGTCGACCTGCATGCCGGCCAGATCCAGGGCTTCTTCGACATCCCCACCGACAACCTGTTCTCGGCGCCGGTGATGGTGGCGGATATCAAGGCGCGCTTCGACCTGTCGAACCTCATGGTGGTTTCGCCGGATGTCGGCGGCGTGGTGCGTGCCCGCGCGCTCGCCAAGCGCATCGACGCCCAGCTCGCGATTGTCGACAAGCGTCGCGAGCGGCCGGGCGAGAGCGAGGTGATGAACGTGATCGGCGATGTGAAGGGCAAGCGCTGCATCCTCGTCGACGACATCATCGATTCCGGCGGCACGCTGGTGAATGCGGCCGATGCGCTGCTGGCGCGCGGCGCCACCGAGGTGCATGCCTATATCACCCATGGTGTGCTGTCGGGCGGGGCCGTGGCGCGGGTTACCGCCTCCAACCTCAAGGAACTGGTGATCACCGATTCGATCCAGCCGACCGAAGCGGTCCGCGTGGCGCGCAACATCCGCGTGGTCTCCATCGCCAGCCTGCTCGCCGAGGCGATTGGCCGAACGGCGCATGAAGAGAGCGTTTCCAGCCTGTTCGACTGAGGCGCCGAAGACGGCACGGTTTTACCTAACCGCCGGACATTTAATAATAAGCCGAGATCATGGTGCACTGCGCCATGATCGTTCCACACTTCACCGCCACGGTTCGGGCTCGCGACCCCGAACCGGACGACGACATGACGCGTACCCCCATGCGGCGCGCGGGCTGGGCAAGCCCGCTGATGACGGCGCTCAAAATCGCGCGGTGGCACCCGCTCAAAGTCACCCTGCCCGCGCTGCTGACGCTGGCCCTCGCCGCCCCCGCACAGGCTCAGTCGCTCGGGCGCGCGGCGTCCTCGCCCTCCGCCAATCCCTGGCAGGGAATCGCCATCACCGTCACGCCTCCCGATGATTCGGAGCCAGAACCGAGCACCTCCCCCTATGAGGCTGCCCAGCAGGCAGCCCAGCCTGCCGGGCCTGCCCCCGTAGCCGAGCCTGTCGTGGCGGAGCCCGAGCCGGATGGCGAGGCTCCCTCGCTCTGGCAGGTGCTTAGCCTGGGCCTGGGCGGCGATACGCCGGAGCCCGTCAAGCCGCCGCCGGCGCCGAACCAGCTCCTGCCCGTGCGCAAGCCGGCCGTGATCCGATCGTCCGACCCACTGCCGACCAGCGTCGACCTCAGCCACGGGCCGGCCAGCGTCGCCGTCTCCACCAGCGCGAGCGGCTCGGCGCCGAAATCAGGCCTCGCTGGCGCCAGTGCCGGCGGCGCCTCGGCCGCCGTCACCGGCCGCGTGGGCTATGAGCAGGACAACCTCGCCGTCTACAGCACCGGCACGCTCAGCGCCTCGGCGAGCACCAGCGCGCCCTCGGTCTCGGACAATGTGGCGGTGGGCAGCAAATATACCGTGCCGCTCGCCCCGCTCGGGCTCGGCGACCACAAGCTGGACGCCAGCGTCGAGGTGAACAATTCCCGCACCACGACCACTGGCGTTGAGCTGCGCACGCCGGGGAACGGCTATGAACAGTTCATCTCGGTCGAGCGCACCTCGCCCGCCGATGCCAATGCCAGCGGCGTGGTGAAGGCCGGCGTGCTGGGCAAGTTCTAAGCCCGGCCATTTCTGAGCCGGCCATGTCTAAGCCGGGCCACTCGCGGCGCGCCGGCGGCGCGGGCGTTGCCCTGCAACGGTTTTGCTGGTATTAGCCCGCCCGTCCGCAGCCTTTCCGCACCCCTGGAGGCGCGCTGCAGGCAAAACCTGCCAAGCCTGAAGGACCGGGCCGCGCGAGCGGCCTTCTCCTTTTGCAACCATGTAAGGATCAAGCCATGACCGCCATCAAGGAACTGAAGGCGTCGGCGCGCACGAAGATCGGCAAGGGGGCCGCCCGTGCAGAACGCCGCGCCGGTCGCGTACCCGCCGTCATCTACGGAGCCGGCAAGGCCCCCGTCGGCATCACGCTCGACTATACCGAGATCACCCGCATCATCTATGCCGGCCACTTCCTCACCACGCTGTTCAACATCGACATCGAGGGCGAGAAGCACCGCGTCATTCCGCGCGACTACCAGCTCGATCCGATCAAGGATCTGCCGCTGCATGTCGATTTCCTGCGCGTGGTCGCCGGCGCCAGCCTGACCGTCGACGTGCCGGTGCACTTCCTCAACAACGACACCGCTCCGGCGATCAAGCAGGGCGCCACCCTGAACATCGTCACGCATGCCGTTTCGCTGAACGCGCCGGCCGATGCCATTCCGGAGTCGATCGAAGTCGACGTGGCCCAGTACAGCTTCGGCGATTCGATCCACCTGTCGGCGATCACCCTCCCGGCGGGCGTGACCTGGGCCGGCCATGGCGACGACACGCTGGCGACCATCACCGCGCCGACCGGCCTCAAGGAGGCCGAGGCCGACGAGGCGGCCGCCGCCGCTGCGGAAGCCGCCAAGGGCTGATCCCGCGCGCCGGCGGGCACTCTCGCCTGCCGCCTGACGTCGATGGAGCCGGAAGTTCGCTTCCGGCTCCTGTCGTTTCGAGCGGAGACGGCTTCGTCGGCCGCGCATGCGGGGTGTCCGCGCCGGCTGGGCCGCGCTCTATGGAGATGATCGGTGTTCCTCTTCGCCGGCCTCGGCAATCCGGGCCCGAAATATGCCGGCAACCGGCACAATATCGGCTTCATGGTGGTGGACGCGATTGCCCGCCGCCACCGCTTCTCGCCGTGGCGCCGGCGTTTCCAGGGCGCGGCCTGCGAAGGCGAGATCGAGGGGCAGAAGGTGCTTGCCCTGCTGCCGGAAACTTTCATGAACGAAAGCGGCCGGGCGGTCGCCGAAGCCCAGCGCTTCTACAAGATCGAACTCGGGGACGTGTTCGCCTTCCATGACGAACTCGACCTGCCGCCGGCCAAGGTGCGTGCCAAGATCGGCGGCGGCAATGCCGGGCATAACGGCCTGCGCTCCATCACCGCTCATTGCGGCAATGATTACGGCCGGGTGCGCCTCGGCATCGGCCATCCCGGCGACAAGGCGCTGGTGCACAGCTTCGTGCTGGGCGACTTCGCCAAGGCCGAACAGGCCTGGGTCGAGGCGGTGAGTGACGGCTGCGCCGAACTGGCCGGGCTATTGGTCGCGCGCAGGCTCGACGAATTCCAGAGCCGACTGCATCTCCTCATGGAGGCGCGCGGCTTCGGCGCCGTCGACCTGCCCGGCGCGGGCAAGCGCTAGAGCCTTCGTCCCGGCGCCGGCCCCGACACTCTTCGCCCCTTGCGCGGGCGGCGCCACTTGCCTAACCACGGCGGCAAACATCTCACCGGACAGAGCATCGCATCATGGGCTTCAAATGCGGCATTGTCGGCCTGCCCAACGTCGGCAAGTCGACCCTCTTCAACGCGCTGACGCAGACCGCGGCGGCGCAGGCGGCGAATTACCCGTTCTGCACCATCGAGCCGAATGTCGGCGACGTCGCCGTGCCCGATGCGCGGCTTGAGACGCTGGCGGCAATCGCCGGCTCCGGCCAGATCATCCCCACCCGCCTGACCTTCGTCGACATTGCCGGGCTGGTGCGCGGCGCCTCCAAGGGCGAGGGCCTCGGCAACCAGTTCCTCGCCAATATCCGCGAATGCGACGCGATCGCCCATGTGGTGCGCTGCTTCGAGGATTCGGACGTGACCCATGTCGAGGGCAAGCTCGCGCCGATCAGCGACATCGACACGATCGAGACCGAGCTGATGCTCGCCGATCTCGACAGCCTGGAAAAGCGCGCCGGCGCGCTGGAGAAGAAGGCCAAGGGCGGCGACAAGGATTCCAAGGAACTGCTCGACCTGATGACCCGCGCGCTGGTGCTGCTGCGCGAGGGCAAGCCGGCCCGCCTCGTCGAGGTGAAGCCGGAGGAGGAAAAGGCCTTCCGCATGCTCGGCCTGCTCTCCTCCAAGCCGGTACTGTATGTCTGCAATGTCGAGGAAGCCTCGGCGAAGGCCGGCAACGCGCTTTCGGCGGAGGTCTTCACCCGTGCCGCCGAGGAAGGCGCGAAGGCGGTGGTGGTCTCGGCCAAGATCGAGAGCGAGATCGCCGTGCTGCCGGCCGAGGAGCAGAAGGACTATCTCGAAGCCATCGACCTTGAGGAGCCCGGCCTCAACCGCATCATCCGCACCGGCTATGAGTTGCTGAAGCTCGTCACCTATTTCACCGTCGGCCCGAAGGAAGCCCGCGCCTGGACCATCACCGCCGGCACCAAGGCACCGGCGGCGGCGGGCGTCATCCACTCGGATTTCGAGAAGGGCTTCATCCGCGCCGAGACCATCGCCTATGACGACTACGTCAAGGGCAAGGGCGAGGCCGGCGCGCGCGATGCCGGGCGGCTGCGGCTCGAAGGCAAGGAATATGTCGTCGCCGATGGCGACGTGCTGCATTTCCGCTTCGCCAACTGAACCGACCTGATAGCGATACCAGCACTTGACCCAGGGCGCGCCGTCCCGTGTGATCGCGATCCGACACGGGGCGGAAGCGTGATGCTTCGCCCGCGCCACAGCCTTTGCGGGGAACCCCGGTTCACCGGAAAGGCTCCAGGTTCTTGGTTTGACGCGTTTTTCTCGCGAACCGGCACTCACTTCGCTCGAAAGCGCTTCTGCGGTGAAGGAAGCTAGATGCAGCAATATTGGGAGGACTTCACCGAAGGCCATGTCGCCACGTGCGGTCGCTATGTCGTCGGGCGCGAGGAAATTGTCGCCTTCGCCCGGGAATATGACCCTGCCCCCATCCATCTCGACGATTCCGCCGCCGAAGCGACGCGGCTCGGCGGCATCTCGGCGTCCGGCTGGCACCTGTGCTGCATCTTCATGCGCCTCGCCGCCGATGGATTTCTCACCAATGCCGACTGCCTCGGCTCGCCGGGCCTCGACGAGGTGCGCTTCCTCAGGCCCGTCCATCCCGGCGCCGTGCTCAGCCTCCGGCGGCGGGTGCTGGAGACCCGCTCATCCAAGAGCCGGCCGGAACTCGGGCTGGTCAAGTTCCGCTTCGAACTGATCGACGCGGGCGCGGAGGTGATGGCGGATCTGGTCGGCACCGTCATGTTCGGCCGGCGCAATCCCGGCTTCCGGCTGCTCTGAGGCGGGAGGATCCCATGCTGTTCTTCGAGGATATCGAGATCGGGCAGATCACACGGCTCGGCTCCTACACCTTCCGGGAGGCGGAGATGATCGCCTTCGCCCGGGCCTGGGACCCGCAGGCCTTCCATCTCGACAGCACAGCCGGGGCGCGCACCCATTTCGCCGGGCTGGTCGCCTCCGGCTGGCACACCGCCGCCATCGCCTCGCGCCTGCGGGCGCAGGTCTGCACGCAGCAGCACGAGGCGCTGCGGCGCGAGGGCAAGAAGGTGCCCCGCGTCGGGCCCTCCCCCGGCTTCAAGGACCTCAAATGGCTCCGCCCTGTGCGGGCCGGCGATACGCTGACCTTCACCAGCGAGGTGGTGGCGAAGAAGCCGAGCCAGTCGCGCCCCGAATGGGGCCTCGTCTTCACCCACGACACCGCTGTCGACCAGGAGGGCCGCCTCGCCTTCGAGCTGACGAACTGCGTGTTCGTGGAGCGGCTGGAGGCGTGATGGGAGGGGCCGGGCTCCGCGTTCCGCTCTGGAGCGTCGACAAGCGGCATGCGGGCTCGCCGACGGGTGCCGCCGCCCGCGCCTTCACGCGGCCCAGCCGGCCGATCTCGTCTGCCTGACGGAGGCCTCGCCCGATCTGCTGCCAGAGGGTCACTGGATCGCCAGCCAGCCTTTCACTGCCGCCCGAGTGCATTCCGGCGTGCGCAAGGTTGTCCTGTGGAGCCGCCAGCCCTGGAGCGATGCGGATCCGGCGGGCGATCCCGAGCTTCCCGCCTCCCGGTTCATACAGGCAACGACCGTGACCCGGTTGGGGCCGATCACGGCGACCGGCGTCTGCATCCCCTGGCCTGATGCCGGCCGCCCGAACGGCAGGGCGCGCTGGGAGGAGCATGGCCGTTACCTCAACGCGCTCGACCGACTTCTGCCGAGGCCGTCAGGGGATTTTCGATTGCTGCTGGGCGATTTCAACCAGCACATTCCCCGCATCCGCGCGCCTGTCGCTCTGGCTGCCCGTCTGAGGCAGGTGCTGAATGGGCGTTTCCAGGTGGCCACGGCCGGCGACCTGCCCGCGTCAGACGCGGAGGCGGTATCGCTGCGGGCCATCGACCATCTCGCCCATGGGGCGGCGCTCGCCTGCACCGGCATCGCCGTGCTCGGGCACTATCTGCCGGACGGCAGACGCATGTCCGACCGGCCCGCCCTGATGCTCACCTTGGCCCGTGCTGGGTTTCGCTCTCCGTCAGCCTGACCCACGCCGCCCGACTCAACACGCCACGGCCGGGCTTCGCGGCAATCCCTGCCTTGCGGCGGCGAGCCTGCACCGGGAGCGAGGGAGGCGTGGGCTGCTGGAAAGCCGCGAGGGCTGCTGGAAACCAGAATGTGACGGTTTCGCGATCGGCACCAACGGCACGTGCCCGTACAACAAAAAGGGCCCCATCAGGGGCCCTTCGCTTATCCGTATCCGGGCAGACGCCGCGCCGAACTCAGTGCTCGACGCTCTTCCACACCTTCTTCTTCGTGAAGTAGAGCAGACCGGCGAAGATGATGAGGAAGATCATCACCTGAAAGCCAAGGCGCTTGCGCGCTTCGAGATGCGGCTCGGCGACCCACATCATGAAGGCGGTGACGTCGTGCGAATATTGCTCGACCGTCTCCGGCGACCCGTCGGAATAGGTCACCTGCCCCTCCGAGATCGGCTGCGGCATCTTGATGGCGTGGCCGGGGAAGAACTCGTTATAGTGCGCGCCTTCCGGCAGGCTGAAGCCCTCGGGGGGATCCTTGTAGCCGTTGAGCAGCGCGTGGATGTAATCCGGGCCCTGCTCCTGATACTGCAGCAGGATGTCGATCAGGAAGCCGGGAAAGCCCACCTCATAGGTGCGCGCCTTGGCCAGCGTCGAGAAGTCCGGCGGATAGGCGCCACCATTGGAGGCGCGCGCCGCCTGCTCGTTCGGGAAGGGCGAGGGCCAGCGGTCGGACAGGCGGCCCGGACGATCGAACATGTCGCCCGCGTCGTTGGGTCCGTCCTGCACCTGGTAGCCCTCGGCCACCGCCTTGGCCTGCGCCTCGGAGAATTCCGGCCCGCCCGGCTGGGCAAGGTTGCGGAAGGCGAGAAGATGCGCGGAGTGACAGGAGGCGCAGACCTCCTTGAACACCTGGAAGCCGCGCTGCAGCTGCGCCCGGTCATATTTGCCGAACGGACCGGCGAAGCTCCAGTCCTCGCGCGGCGGATGGGGCGCGCCCTCGGCGGCGAGCGCCGGGGCGAAGCCGATGCCGATGACCAGCGCGCAGGCCGCCAGCGGACGCAGAAGGAAAGAACGGAAGGACATGGTCGTGCTCATGATGATCCCGCTCAACCCTTGGTCTGCGGCGCCGAGACGCCAGCCGAGGCGGGCGCGCCGCCCTTGTTCTTCCCCAGTACCGCCTCGGTGATCGAAGCCGGCACCGCCTTCGGCTTCTCGAACAGGCCGAGCAGCGGCAGGACGATGAGGAAATGCGCGAAGTACCACACGGTGAGGATGCGGCCGGCGATCACGTAGCCGCCTTCGGCCGGCTTGGAGCCGAGCCAGCCCAGACCGATGCAGACCGCGATCCAGATCCAGAAGAACTGCTTGAACAGCGGACGGTAGCGGCCCGAACGCACCTTCGAGGTGTCCAGCCACGGCACGAAGAACAGCACGATGATGGCGCTGAACATGGTGAGCACGCCGCCGAGCTTGGACGGCACCGCGCGCAGCATCGCGTAGAACGGCAGGTAGTACCATTCCGGCACGATGTGGGCCGGCGTCACCAGCGGGTTGGCCGGGATGTAGTTATCGGCATGGCCGAGATAGTTGGGAATGTAGAACAGGAACCACGCGAAGAAGATCAGGAAGCACACCATGCCGAACCCGTCCTTGATGGTCGCGTAGGGCGTGAAGGGCACGGTGTCCTTGTCCGACTTCGGCTCGACGCCGGTCGGGTTGTTCTGGCCCACCACATGCAGCGCCCAGACATGCAGGACGACGACGCCCGCGATCATGAAGGGCAGCAGGTAGTGCAGCGAGAAGAAGCGGTTCAGCGTCGCGTTGTCGACCGAGAAGCCGCCCCACAGCCATTCGACGATGGTCGGCCCCACCACCGGGAAGGCGGAGAACAGGTTGGTGATGACGGTCGCGCCCCAGAAGCTCATCTGGCCCCACGGCAGCACATAGCCCATGAAGGCGGTGGCCATCATCAGGAGGTAGATGATGCAGCCGAGGATCCACAGCACTTCGCGCGGGGCCTTGTAGGACCCGTAATAGAGACCGCGGAACATGTGGATATAGACCGCGATGAAGAACATCGAGGCGCCGTTCGCATGCATGTAGCGCAGCAGCCAGCCATAGCTGACGTCGCGCATGATGTGCTCGACCGAATCGAACGCCATCGACGCATGCGGCGTGTAGTGCATCACCAGCACCACGCCCGTCGCGATCTGGCAGACCAGCATCAGCGAGAGAATGCCGCCGAAGGTCCACCAGTAATTGAGGTTGCGCGGGGTGGGGTAGGAGACGAAGGAGGAATGGAGAAGGCCGACCAGGGGCAGCCGGCTCTCGAACCACTTGAGCGCCGGGTGCTTCGGCTCGAAGGTGGAGTGTCCGCTCATCTGTGAGTATCCCTGAACGCCGGCTCAGCCGATGGAGATCTTCGTGTCGGACACGAACTTGTAGGGCGGAATGGCCAGGTTCTCCGGCGCCGGCCCGCGCCGCACGCGGCCCGCGCTGTCATATTCAGAGCCGTGGCAGGGGCAGAACCAGCCGTCATATTCGCCCGAATGGCCGATCGGCACGCAGCCCAGATGCGTGCAGATGCCGATGACGACCAGCCATTTCTCGCGGCCCGCGCCTTCGGCGGCACGGTTCTCGTCGGTGGCGGGCGCGTCGGGGGCCAGATTGGCGTTGCGCGCCACCGGGTCCATCAGCGCGGAAAGCTCCGTCGCCTTCGCCTTGGCGATATCCTCGGGGGTGCGGTTCCACACGAAGACCGGCTTGCCGCGCCACTTCACGGTGACGATCTGCCCCTCGGCCACCTGCGTCAGGTCGACCTCGGTGGAGGACATCGCCAGCACCGAGGCGTCCGGCTGCAGCTGGGAGATGAAAGGCCACGCCAGAGCCGCGGCGCCAACCGCGCCCATCGCGCCGGTCGCGAGATACAGGAAGTCGCGGCGGGTAGGTTCCGCCGTCCCGGATGTTGCCACGATGGTTCCCTTCCCCTTGTGCCTAATGACCGCGGCGCTCCCCCACGCCGTCGCCTTTGCTCCGAACCATGCCTCGCGTCGTGCGAACACGACAGGAACGGTCCGCGGTCGACCTTACCTTCGAGTGCCTCTAATTGCATCGGAACCGGCCCTTGTCCAGATGAGTGCCGTGCGGCAGTGCGTCCTGCCCCCCGCCCCGATCCTGCCTTGCCTTGCGCCGGATCCGGCGGCAGAGATTCCCCTGCGTCCTCGCGCCGCCCCCGCCGCTTCGCCGACAGATGACGTGATGCCCCTCGCCCTCGCCCTCTACCAACCCGACATTGCCCAGAATGCGGGCACGCTGGCGCGTACCGCGGCCTGCTTCGGCCTGCCGCTGCACATTATCGAGCCGGCCGGCTTTCCCGTCGGCGATGCCGGCTTCCGCCGGGCGGGGATGGACTATCTCGACCGTGTGGCGATCCGCCGCCATGTCAGCTTCACCGCGTTCGACGCCTGGCGGCGCGCGGAGGGGCGGCGGCTGGTGCTGTGCACGACGCGCGGCGCGGTGCCCCATACCGGCTTCGCCTTCGCGCAGAGCGATGTGCTGCTGCTCGGCCGGGAAAGCGCCGGCGTGCCGGAGGAGGTGCACGCGGAGGCCGAGGCGCGAATCATCATCCCGCTCGTTGCGGGCGCGCGCTCGCTCAATGTCGCGATCGCCGGCGCCATCATCCTGGGCGAAGCGCTGCGGCAGACCGGCGGCTTCCCGGGCTGAGCGCGATCCGCCCGTCGCCGCGCGGGCTCAGCTCACGGCCACTTCACCACAGGAGGCATGGAGGAGAGGATCGATTCGATATTGCCGCCGGTCTTGAGCCCGAAGATCGTGCCGCGGTCATACAGCAGGTTGAACTCGACATAGCGCCCACGCCGTACCAGCTGCTCCTCGCGCTCGGCGGCGTTCCACGGGGTAGCAAAATTGGCGCGCACGAGGTGGGGATAGATGTCGAGGAAGGCGAGCCCGACCGCCCGGGTGAAGTGGAAATCGGCCTCCCAGTCGCCGGAATCGAGCCAGTCGTAGAAAATGCCGCCAATGCCGCGCGACTCCTTGCGGTGCGGCAGATGGAAATATTCGTCGCACCACGTCTTGTAGCGTTCATAGTCGATCTGCGGGCGCCCCTCGCACGCCCCGCGCATCGCCGCGTGGAAGGCGATCGTGTCCGGGTCGTCCTGCGTGCGGCGGGCATCGAGCACCGGGGTGAGGTCGGCGCCGCCGCCGAACCAGGCTTTCGAGGTAACCACAAAGCGCGTGTTCATGTGCACCGCCGGCACATGCGGGTTGTGCATGTGGGCGATGAGCGAGATGCCGGTGGCGTGGAAGCGTGGATCCTCCTCCGCGCCGGGAATCTGCTTGCGGAACTCGGGGGCGAATTCCCCGTGCACGGTGGAGCAGTGCACGCCGACCTTCTCGAACAGTCGGCCGTGCATCATTGCCATAACCCCGCCGCCGCCCGCCCCGCCCGCATGGTCGGTGCGCTGCCACGGGGTGCGCTTGAACCGCCCCGCCTCGCCCGGATAGAGGCCGGCGGGCGCCGCGTCCTCCAGTCTCTCGAAGGCGGCGCAGATGCGGTTGCGCAGCTCCTCGAACCAGGCACGGGCAGTCTGCTGGCGGCTCTCGATATCGGCGGTCATGGCAATTCCCCGGATGCGCGTGACGCGCTTCTAGCGCCTCGGGCGAAGTGCTGGAAGGGTGCCGGGCCAAAGGCCGCCGGCCGCGCCTAGACCATCGTTCCCGACACCGCGCCGATCGCGTAGGTGAGCGCCATGGCGAGAGCGCCCCAGAAGGTGACGCGCGTCGCCGCCTTCACCGGATCAGCCCCGCCGGCCTTCGCGCCGGCCACGCCGAGCACGGCGAGGAAGAGGAGCGCGGCCACCGACACGGTGATCGGCAATCCCGAGGTGGGCGCGACCAGCACCGTGAGCAGCGGCAGGAACGCACCGGCCGCGAAGCTTGCGGCCGAGGCGAACGCCGCCTGCACCGGCCGCGCGGTGGTGATCTCGTTGATGCCGAGTTCATCGCGCGCATGGGCTTCCAGCGCATCCCGCGCCGCCAGCTGGCGGGCGACCTGATCGGCCAGTGCCGGATCGAGGCCGCGCCCGATATAGATCGCCGCCAGCTCCGCGTGCTCGGCGGCGGGATCGGCGGCCAGTTCCGCGGTCTCCCGCGCCAGGTCGGCATGCTCGGTATCGGCCTGCGAGGACACCGAGACATATTCGCCCGCCGCCATCGACATGGCGCCGGCGACCATGCCGGCAATGCCGGCCAGCAGCACCGCGCTGGGGTCGGCATTCGCCGCGGCGACGCCGACGATCAGGCTGGCGGTGGAAAGGATGCCGTCATTGGCACCCAGCACAGCGGCGCGCAGCCATCCGGCCCGGTCGACGAAATGGTTCTCGGTATGGCGCGGCCGCATGATGTGTCCCCCGGACCCTTGCTGGAGAGCCTGTCTGCGATCCCTAGCTTACGGCCCGGTGACACCGTGCGGGGAAACGCTCCGCAGGCTCATCCGACACACTGGTGCCGTATCCACGGTTCAGAAGGCGCCCATGTTCACGCGCATCTTTTCCTGGTTCGAGAATCTGGTCGATCCGCTGCGCCCGGTGCCCATCGTGCGGCCGCCGGAAGGGCTGCTGGCGTTCTATTGGCACTTCGTGCGGCAGAGCGGATGGATCTTCGTCGCCGCGCTCGGCGCTGCCTTCCTGGTGGCCATCGTCGAGGTGTCGCTGTTCCGCTATATCGGGCAGATCGTCGACCTGCTGCAATCCTCCAGCCCGGCGACGATCTTCACCGACCATGGCAGCCTGCTGCTGTGGATGGCCTTCGTCGTCGTCATCGCCCGCCCGGCCTCGAACGCGCTGCACGACCTTCTGGTGCGCCAGTCGATAACCGCCAATGTCGGCAGCCTGGTGCGCTGGCAGTCCTATCGCTGGGTGGTGCGCCAGTCGCTGGCCTATTTCCAGAGCGACTTCGCCGGCCGCATCGCCACCCGCGTTCTGCAGGCGGGGCCCGCCGTGCGCGGCTCGGTGGTCGAGGTGATCGACGCGCTGTGGTATGTCACGGTCTATGCCGTGAGCGCGGTGGTGCTGTTCGCCGAGGCCGACCTTCGGCTGGCCATTCCCATCGTGCTGTGGATCGCTCTCTACATCCTCGCCCTCTCGCGCTTCGTGCCGAAGGTGCGCCAGCTCTCCAAGACCACGTCGGAGAGCAATTCGCTGCTCTCCGGGCGCGTGGTCGACAGCTACACCAACATGATGACGGTGAAGCTCTTCGCCCATGGCGACCGCGAGGACGGCTATGTCCGCGAGGCGCTGGAGCGGCACAATGGCGATTTCAAGAACCAGCAGCGCCAGATCACCCGCATGGCGCTCACGGTCAGCATGCTGAACAGCCTGATGCTGGGCGGGGTCGGGGCGCTGGGCATCTGGCTGTGGTCGATCGAGGCGATCAACCTGGGCGCCATCGCGCTCTCCACCGGCCTCGCCATCCGAATCACCAACATGTCCGGCTGGATCATGTGGGTGGTGACCGGCGTGTTCGAGAATGTCGGCACGGTGCAGGAGGCGATCCTTACCATCGCCCGCCCGCACACGGTGGTCGACCCGCCACAGGCGCCGCCGCTGGCCGTGACCCGCGGCGAGATCCGCTTCGAGGACGTCACCTTCCATTATGGCAAGGGGGCGGGCGTCATCGATCACCTGTCGCTGACCATCCGCCCCGGCGAGCGCGTCGGGCTGGTCGGGCCATCGGGCGCAGGCAAGTCGACGCTGATGAGCCTGCTGCTGCGCTTCTACGATGCGGAAGGCGGATGCGTGCGGATCGACGGGCAGGACGTCGCCACCATCGCGCAGGAGACGCTGCGCGCCAGAATCGGCGTGGTGACGCAGGACACCTCGCTGATGCACCGCTCGGTGCGCGACAATATCCGCTACGGCAGGCCCGAGGCGGATGAGGAAGCGATCCGGGAAGCGGCGCGGCGCGCCCATGCCGATGCCTTCATCGACACGCTCTCCGATCCGCACGGCAATACCGGCCTCGACGCGCAGGTCGGCGAGCGCGGGGTCAAGCTCTCCGGCGGCCAGCGCCAGCGCATCGCCATCGCCCGCGTGCTGCTCAAGGACGCGCCGATCCTCGTGCTGGACGAGGCGACATCGGCGCTCGATTCCGAGGTCGAGGCGGCGATCCAGACCAATCTCGACGAACTGATGGCCGGCAAGACGGTGATCGCCATCGCCCATCGCCTGTCCACCATCGCCCGCATGGACCGGCTGGTGGTGATGGAGCACGGCCGCATCGTCGAGAGCGGCACCCATGCCGAGCTGGTGGCCAAGGGCGGGCTCTATGCGCGGCTCTGGCAGCGCCAGTCCGGTGGCTTCCTCGATGCGGACGAAATGGACACGGCGGCGGAATAGGTGGTCGGGTCCGAGGGGCCGTCGATCAGGGCGATGGCGGATTCGCGGTGACCTTGGGCTTCTCGGGCGCATCGGGCTTCTTGGCCGCATCGGGCTTCCTGGGGGCATCGGGCTTCTTGGGGGCATCGAATGTCACCGTCTGTCCGCCGCCTTCATCCGGGCCGTCGAACAGCAGCAGGACCTCGACCTTGCCGCCGTCATCGGTCAGCGGCAGCAGCCCCTCCGGCTTCACCCTGGCGCCATAGGATTTGAGGTTGAGCCGCCTGGTGAGTTGGCCATCGGCATATTGGAACAGCGCATAGTCGCCCATGGCGACGGCATCGCCCGGCGGATCGTTGGCCGGGCCGGCGAGGATGAGAAAGCCGTCGCGGAACGGGGCGAGATCGCGGATGCCACGCGGGCCGCCGCGGCTGTCGGTACCGAGCGCGACGGGAATCAGCGTGCTGTCCAGCGGGCCGGAGCCGAAAAGCGGGCCCGCCGCCACCGAGAGGATGAAGGCCCGGCCGTCGATGACCGGCGTGCGCAGCCCGGCATAGAGCCGCCCGTCGCGCACGGCGAGTCCCTCGATGGACAGGCCCTGCTGCTGCAGCGCGGCGTTGCTCAGCGCCGCAAGTTCGGGCTGCGCGGCGATGGCCTCGTTGAGCCGGCGCGTCGGGCAGAACGACAATGGCCCCATCTTCCGCTGGTCGGATGGCAGAGGCGAGGCGCCGGACGGGCACGCCTCCAGCGCCTTGCCGGTCCATCCGCCGAACAGGTCGACCGCTCCCGGCCCGACGACGATGCGGAACAGACGCCGGCTGGCCTCGGCCTTCGCGTCCTCCTCGGCGGCCTTGTCGGCCGTCTGGCCCGCCTTCTCGTGGCGCGGGCGGCCGTGCGAGCCGATCACATAGAAGGCGCCATCGGCATAGGCCACCGCCTCGCCATCGAAATCGAGCACCTTCTCCTTGCCCTTCGCGTTGCGAAAGATCTGGCTGGGGAACGGGATGAAGCCGCCGGCCTGGCCGCTCTCCTTCTTCACGATCAGAATCTGCGCGCCCTGTGTCTGGTCGTCGACCACGATGCACAAGCGTGGAAAACCGGCATTCCGGGCGCAAGCAATGCCGCTGATATCCTCGGCCCTGGCGTAATCCCCGGCATCGGCTGAACCGATGGGCCGGTCCTTCTTCAGCTCGCCGAACAGCTTGCCCTCAACCGGCCAATCCCGCGCCGACGCCTCGCCCGCGAGTGTGAGCGGAAGCAGCGCCAGAATGACCAGAGCCACCCCGCGCGCCGGTCGACGCCATTCGCCCGCGCTCATGCCGAATCCCCCGCTCGCCGTCCCCATGCCCGGCGTCGCGATTGCGAGCCCGCATTGCGCCGGAAATCAGGCCGCATCAACCTTGACGCGCGAAAAGCGCTGCCACACCCCTTCTGCGCCGGCCTATCGCGCCACCTTCAGGCTGGCCTGCACGATGGTGGCGAGCGCGTCCTCGCCAATGGGAAAGCCGGCCTCGATCCACGCCTCTTCGGCATGCTTGAGCGCGGCACCCAGCGCCGGGCCGGGCAGCAGGCCGCGGGCAAGGAAATCCGCCGCTCGCAGGGGAAATTCAGGCAGCGGCCAGCCGGCAGCGAGCGCGGCGAGCGCGCGCCAGCCGGCATCGTCCAGCGGCGCGCGGGAACGGGCGAAGGCGATCAGCGCCCGATCCTCGAAGGCCTCGCGCCCCATGCGGTAGACAAACGCCTTCTGGCCCTTCTCGCACATGGCCGGCGTCGGCGCCGGGCCGGCCATGGCGGCGAGCCGCGCGGCCTCCGCATTGGACAGCCGTAGTTCCTCGCGCAGCGCCAGCGCGTCCCGCTCGCCGTCCGGGCCCTGGCGCAGGGCGAGCGCCCCGAGCCGGCGCACGGCATCCGGCCCCCGTCCCAGCGCCGTCTCCACCTCGACCAGACGGGCGAAGGTCTCGACCGCGCCGGCCCGGCCCAGCACAAGCTCCAGCAGCCCGGCGCCCTGCATGTCGGCCAGCGTCGGCGCCGCGCGCGGCGCGACCAGCAGCTTCATCAGTTCGGCCCGTACCCGCTCGCGCGAGAGCCGGGCAAGGCCCTCGCGGTTACGGATCGCCGCCGCCAGCGCCGCCGCGTCGAAGGACCCGCGCCCATAGGCGGCGTGGAAACGGAACAGCCGGAGGATGCGCAGATAATCCTCGCGGATGCGCCGGTCCGGGTCGCCGATGAAACGCACCCGCCCCGCCGCCGCGTCCGCCGCGCCGCCGACCAGGTCGATGAGATCGCCCGCCCGCGTGAGGTAGAGCGCGTTCATGGTGAAGTCGCGCCGCGCCGCGTCATGCGCCCAGGAACGGCCGAACACCACGCGCGCGCGCCGCCCGTCGGTCTCCACATCCTCGCGCAGCGTCGTCACCTCATAGGGCTCGCCCTGCGCGACGATGGTCACCGTGCCGTGCTCGATGCCGGTGGGGATCGGCTTCAGCCCGGCGGCACGAGCGCGGCGCATCACCTCGTCGGGCGTCGCCGTGGTGGCGATGTCGATATCCGCGCGCAAACCGCGCCCGATCAGCCAGTCGCGCACCGCGCCGCCGACGATGCGGGCCTCCTCGCCATCGCGATCGAGCGCGTCGAGCACCTGGACCAGACCCGGCCGCCCGTCGAGCAGCGGATTGCGCGGCGGAGAGGTCGTTGGCGCACTCATTCGATATGGCCGGGCGTGAGCACGCCGTCCTTCCAGCTTGGCGGCACATAGGCGCCCGTGGTCGGTCCGCGCCCCGAGGCCTCGATCATATAGAGGCTGGCCGCCACCAGCAGCACCGCGACAAGCGAGCAGATGAGGAAGGCCCGCGTCGACCAGCCGCCGAGCCAGCTATCCACCTGCCGGCCGAAGCGCAGATAGAGCGCGAAGGCGATGAAGGGCAGGAGGAACAGCCCGATCTCCGGGAGAATGCGCAGCATCAGCCATAGATCCTGTCATAGAGGCTGCGCAAAATGCCTCCGGTGATGCCCCAGATGCGCCGTTTCTCATAGGTTATGGCATGGAAGCTGCGCATGAGGCCGAGCCACTCGCGGCTTTCGCGCTGGTGGTTGGCGGGGCTCATGAGGAAATCGAGCGGCACCTCGAACGCCTCGTCCACCTCGCCGGGATTGAGCGTCAGGCCGAAATCGGGTTGCACCAGTCCGACCACCGGCACGATGCGGAAGCCGGTACGCGAGAGATAGGCGTCGAGATAGCCCAGCGGCGCGACGAAGCCGCGCCCGAGCCCCACCTCCTCCTCCGCCTCGCGCAGCGCGGCATCGAGCGGCCCCGTATCCTGCGGATCGATCTTGCCGCCGGGAAAGGCGATCTGCCCGGCATGATCGGGCAGGTGCGAGGAGCGCAGCGTCAGCAGCACGGTCGGCCGCGGGCGCGCGATCACCGGGATCAGCACCGCCGCCGTCCGCGCCGCCAGGGCATCCACCATGCCGCGGAATTCCGGCGTCAGTTCATGGTCGCCGCGCGGCGGCTCGCCGGTGAGGTCGGGCGCCGCGAGCAGGCGCGTTCGGGCGCGGGCGAGGAAGTCGTCCAGTGTCACGAGAATTTCGCTCGCGGGAATTTCCGTCGCGCTGGCGGCAGGATCTGGCACGGCATGCGTCATAGACTGGCCTTCACGGTCTCGGCCGTCGCGAGAGGGAAGAACGCGCCGGCGGAAGCGGCGCCGAAAATGGCGCGCCCCTCGATCTCGCGCTCCTCGACCCGCTCGGCGAGGTCGAGAAACACCGCGCGGGTCAGCCGGGCCCACAGGCCCCGCCGCACATAGATATAGGGTCGCAATTCGTCGCTGCCCGGCTGCGGATCGAAACGCAAGGGGTGATCGGCGTCGCAGCGCACCAGATCGTCGAGATTGGTGCGGAACACGAGCGTCTCGCCGCCGGCCGTTGGCTCTACCGCCATGTCGACGGCGAGAAAGGGCGCGTCCTCGACGCGGATCCCCACCTTCTCGGCCGGCGTCACCAGCACGTAGCGCTCCTGTTCGCGCGTGAGCACCGAGGCGAACAGCTTCACCAGCGCCGGCCGGCGGATCGGCCGTCCCTCGTGAAACCACACGCCGTCGCGGTCGATGCGCATGTCGATTTCGCCGCAATCGGGCGGATTCCAGCGCTCGATCGGCGGCAGGGCGCGCTCCGGCGCATCGCCGACCGCACGCACCAATTCGTCAAATCGCACGGAAGTCTCTGAAATCACGGCCACATTCCTGTCATACGGGCGTAATCGCGCTTTCGTGATGCCCCGCCCGATAGTCGACGCGGTGTGAAGATAGCGTAAGCTTGCATCTGCGAAAGTCCGCGCCGGCTACCCGGGCCGTTGAGATGGTATCGGGCGGGTGCATTGCAATAAGTATTGTTGCGGCGCACCATGACCGACGCGGAACGCAGCAGGGTTCGGAACGAGGATCAGCGCATGACGTCAGCCACCGGCGAGAATTTCGAGTCCCTCGACGACATGATCGTCCGCTCGGCGGAAACGACGGCGGCCAATGTGCGCGCGGCCCGCGCCGGCATCGGCCAGGTCATCTTCGGCCAGGAGGCGGTGGTCGAGCGCACGCTGATCACCATCCTGTCCGGCGGCCATGGCCTGCTGGTGGGCGTGCCGGGCCTCGCCAAGACCAAGCTGGTGGAAACGCTGGGCATCGTGCTCGGGCTCGATGCGCGCCGCGTGCAGTTCACGCCCGACCTGATGCCCTCGGACATTCTCGGCGCGGAAGTGCTGGAAGAGGCAGCGGGCGGCCGGCGCTCCTTCCGCTTCATTCCCGGCCCGGTCTTCGCGCAGCTGCTGATGGCCGACGAGATCAACCGCGCGAGCCCACGCACCCAGTCGGCGCTGCTGCAATCCATGCAGGAAGGCCATGTCACGGTGGCCGGCATGCGCCACGACCTGCCCAAGCCCTTCCACGTGCTGGCCACACAGAATCCGCTGGAGCAGGAGGGCACCTATCCCCTGCCAGAGGCCCAGCTCGACCGCTTCCTCATGCAGGTCGACGTCGACTATCCCGACCGTGACGCCGAGCGGAAGATCCTGTTCGACACCACAAGCGCCGAGGAGACCAAGCCGCGCGCGGTGATGACCGCCGATGAGTTGGCGGCCGCCCAGCGGCTGGTGCGGCGCCTGCCGGTGGGCGAATCGGTGGTGGAGGCGATCCTCTCGCTGGTACGCTCGGCCCGTCCCGGCGCGGATGCCGGCGAGTTCGCCAAATTCATCGCCTGGGGCCCGGGCCCGCGCGCCTCGCAATCGCTGATGCTGGCGGTGCGCGCCCGCGCCCTGCTGGATGGGCGCTACGCGCCCTCCGTGGACGACGTGATCGCGCTTGCCGAACCGGTGCTGAAGCACCGCATGGCACTGACCTTCGCCGCCCGTGCCGATGGCGAGACGGTGTCCGGGCTGATCGCCAAGCTCGCCAGGCGGATCGGCTGAACCGGATCAGAACGGCGGCACGAAAGCCGCCGAACCTTCCCCCGCCGCAATCGCGGGGCATGTGCATCGCCCCTGAGAGGCCGGCCCCGCCGCGCCTGTCGAAGTGACGGAGATCTGATCGGGTGGAGTTCGATGCCGATAGTGCGGTGAGAAGTGCGGCGCAGGATGCAGCCGGCCTCGTCGCGGCCATGCCCCGCCTGGTGCTGGAAGCGCGCCGGATCGCCGCCAGCGTCTATCATGGCCTGCATGGCCGCCGCCGCGCCGGATCGGGCGAGAACTTCTGGCAATATCGCCGCTTCATGGATGGCGAGCCCTCCGCCCGCGTCGACTGGCGCCGCTCGGCGCGCGACGATCACCTCTATGTGCGTGAACGCGAATGGGAGGCCGCCCACACGGTGTGGATCTGGCCGGACCTGTCCAGTTCCATGGTGTTCGCCTCGCCGCTGGTGTGGGAAACCAAGCGCGATCGCGCGCTGGTCATCGCCTTCGCGCTGGCCGAGGTGCTGGTGAAGGGCGGCGAGCGGGTCGGCATTCCCGGCATCCTGCGCCCCACCGCCGCGCGCAACATCGTGGAGAAGATGGCGGAATCGCTGGTGCACGCGCCGAGCCTGCCCGAGAGCCTGCCGCCCGCCTTCTCCCCCTCCCCGCTGGCCGAGGTGGTGGTGCTCTCCGACCTGTGGAGCCCGACGCCCGAGGTGGTGGCGAGCCTTGCCGGCCTCGCCGCCAGCGGCGCGCATGGCCATGTCGTGCAGATCTGCGATCCCGCCGAGGAGACCTTCCCCTTTTCCGGCCGCGTCGAGTTCCGCGAGCCGGAGAGCGGCGTGCAGCTCACCATCGGCCGCGCCGAGACGGTACGCGCCGAATATGTGGCGCGCGTCGCCACGCACCGCGCCATCATTCGCCATGAGGCCGAGCGACGAGGCTGGAGCTTCATCATTCACCGCACCGACCGGCCGGCGAGCGAATTGCTGCTGGCGCTGCATGCGCGCATGAGCGGCGGAAGCTTCGGCGTCACCGCCCATCCCGAAGGCGCGCAGCCGGCCGCGTCGACCGACGACAGGCCGGCGGCCCGCGATGCGGGGCACGCGGCATGAACGGGCTGTTCGGACTTCCCCTCGCCTTTGCCACGCCGCTGGTGCTGACCGCGCTGGTCGGCCTGCCGCTGCTGTGGTTCCTGCTGCGGCTGGTGCCGCCACGCCCGCGCCGCATCGCCTTCGCGCCGACGCGCCTGCTGCTCGACATTCCGCCGAAGGAGGAGACGCCCGCCCGCACGCCCTGGTGGCTCACCGTGCTGCGGCTGCTGCTCGCCGCGCTCATCATCCTCGCCGCCGCCGGCCCCATCTGGAATCCGCCGGTCGCCGGCCCCGCCGCTTCCGGCCCCGTGGTGCTGCTGATCGATTCCGGCTGGCCCGCCGCCGCCAGCTGGGAGGCGCGCCGCGCCAGCGCCCAGGGTGTGGTGGCCGATGCCGACCTGCAGGGTCGCGGTATCATCCTCATTCCCACCGGCGAACCTCCGCTCGACACGCGCGTGCTGCGGCCGACCGAGGCGCGCGAGCGGCTGCGCACGCTCAGCCCGGTTCCCCATGTGCCCGACCGCGCCCCCGCGCTGGCGAGCCTTGCCAAGGCGCTGGAGGCGACACCGGACGCTGCGGTCATCTATCTCTCGGACGGCGTGGCGCTGGAGGGGGGGGACGCCATCCCCGCCGAGATCGCCCGGATCGTCGGGCAGCACCCGCTGACCACGCTCGCCGATGGCGTGCGCGAGCCGCTGGCACTGGCTGGCGCCGACAATGCCATCGATGCGCTCACCGTGAAGGTGCTGCGCGCCGACCGCGACACGCTGCCGCGCGAGGGCGTGGTGCGGGCGCTGGACATGCGCGGCCTCGCGCTCGGGCAGGCCGCGTTCGATTTCGAGCCCGGCGCCCGCGAGACGCAGGCGCGGATCGACCTTCCCGTGGAGATCCGCAACGAGATCGCGCGGCTGGAGATCGTCGACGAGGCCTCGGCCGGCGCGGTGCAATTGCTGGACAAGCGCTGGCGCCGGCGCACGGTCGGGCTCGTTTCGGGCACCGCCGCGGACCAGCGCCAGCCGCTGCTCGCGCCGTCCTATTACCTGACCCGGGCGCTGGCCCCCTTCGCCGATGTGCGCACCGCCGAGGGCGCCGGCACCTCCGAGGCGATCGACCGCTTCATCGACCAGAAACTGCCCGTCATCATCCTTTCCGATGTCGGCACGCTGCCGGACGAAACCCATGCCCGCCTCGCGCGCTGGATCGAGGGCGGCGGCGTGCTGGTTCGCTTCGCCGGCCCGCGCCTCGCCAATGGTTCGGACGACCTCGTGCCGGTGACGCTGCGGCGCGGCGGCCGGGTGCTGGGCGGCTCGCTCTCCTGGGAACAGCCGCAGACGCTGGGCGGCTTCTCCACGGAGGGCCCGTTCCGCGACGTGCCGGTGCCCAATGACGTGACGGTGCAGCGGCAGGTGCTGGCCGAACCCGATGGCCTGCTCGCCGCCCGCACCTGGGCGACGCTGTCCGACGGCACCCCGCTCGTCACCGGCGAGCGCAGGGGGGCGGGAACGCTGGTTCTGTTCCACGTCACCGCCGACACGTCCTGGTCGAACCTGCCGCTGTCCGGCGCCTTCGTCGACATGCTGCGGCGCGTGGTGGCGCTGGGCGGGTCGAGCGCGGCGGAAGCCGACAATGGCGGCACCACCGTCAACGCGACGACGGGCGAGACCGTGGCGCCGAGCCGGCTGCTCGACGGGTTCGGCGCCTTCCGCCCGACCACGCCGACCGCCAAGGCGATCCCGGTCGGCTATGGCGGCCGCGCCAGCGCGGACCATCCGCCCGGCTTCTACGGCCCGCCCGAGGGGCTGGTCGCCGTCAACGCGCTGCTGCCGCGCGACCGGCTGGTGGCGCTGGATCTCACGGGCCTCGGCACGCTGGAACCCTACCGCGCCGGCACGCCGCAGGATCTGCGCACGCCGCTGCTCATCGCCCTCATCGCCCTCCTGCTGGTGGATTCGTTGATCGTCTTCGTGCTCGGCGGCGGCCTGTCGCGCCTCACCACGCGGCGCGCGGCTCCCGCCGCCGCGCTCCTCATCGCCCTCGCGCTCGGCATGTCGGGCGGCACGGTGGCCGGCCTGCCCGGCGGCACCGCCCTCGCCCAGACGGCGCCGCCGGCGGCAGCGGCTCCCGCAGCCAAGCCGATGACGCCGGCCGAGATCGACTTCGCCGTCAAGGCCACCAGTTCCACCCGTCTCGCCTATGTCATGACCGGCGACGCCGAGACCGACGAGGTCAGCCGCTCGGGCCTTGCCGGCCTGACCCGCTTCCTCGGCGAGCGCACCGCGCTGGAAGCCGGCGAACCGATGGGCGTGGATCTGTCGCGCGACGAACTCGCCTTCTTCCCGCTGATCTACTGGCCGATCGTGCCGGGCGCGGCCAAGCCTTCGCCGGAGACGCTGGCACGCGTCGATTCCTTCATGAAACAGGGCGGCACCGTGGTGTTCGACACGCGCGACGCCGAGACTGTGCTGCCCGGCTCCAACGGCGCCGGTTCGCCGGCCAATGACACGCTGCGCACCATTCTCGCCGGGCTGGACATTCCCGAACTGGAGCCGGTGCCGCGCGACCATGTCCTGACCAAGGCGTTCTATCTGCTGCGCGACTTTCCCGGCCGCTTCACGGGCGGCAAGACCTGGGTGGAGGCGCTGCCCGCCGCCGAGGAGGGCGAGGAGCGCCCGGCCCGCGCGGGCGACGGCGTCTCGCCCGTGGTCATCACCTCCAACGATCTCGCCGGCGCCTGGGCGGTGGGGGAAGACGGCCAGCCGCTGCTGCCCATGTCCTCGGCCGGTCCGCGCCAGCGCGAACTCGCCTTCCGCGCCGGCGCCAATCTCGTGATGTATGTGCTCACCGGCAACTACAAGGCCGACCAGGTGCATGTCCCGGCGCTGCTGGAAAGGCTGGGACAATGAACGAATTGCGTGTCACGGCACCGCATGTCGCGCGCCCGTGCCTTGTCCCCGCCCCCCACGGGGAGAGATATGACGTCCCGGCCCGCCTCTTGACTGAAGGAGCCGGCGCATGAATTTCGGCCTCGCCTTCGATCCGCTGGTTCCCCTGCCCTGGCTGATCGGCCTCGCCGTGGTCGCGGCGCTGGTCGCGCTGCTGGTCATCGCCTCGCGCACGCGCGGTGCCGTGCTGCGGGCGCTCGCCCTCGTTCTCGCGCTGCTCGCCCTCGCCAACCCTTCGCTCACCCGCGAGGAGCGCGAACCGCTCTCTACCGTCGTCGCCGTGGTGGTGGACAAGAGCGCCAGTCAGGATTTCGGCGACCGCACGCAGATGACGCAGGCCGCCCGCGCCGAGCTGGAAACGCGCCTCGCGCGGCTGAAGGAACAGGGCGCCGAGATCCGCTTCATCGATGCCGGCGGGGGCGCCGGCGAGGTGGACGGCACGCGCCTGTTCACCGCGCTTTCCGCCGGACTTGCCGACGTGCCGCCCGAGCGGGTGGCCGGTGCCATCTTCCTCACCGACGGGCGGGTGCATGACATCCCCGCCACGGTCGCCGCGCTGGGCTTCCACGCCCCGGTGCACGCCATCGTCTCCGGCCAGCCCAATGAGCGGGACCGCCGCGTCGCGCTCACCTCGACCCCGCGCTTCGGCATTGTCGGGCAGACGCAGACCATCGGCTACCGCGTGGAAGACGAAGGCGCCCCGGCCGGCGCCCGCGTCTCCATCACCGTGCGGCGCGACGGCGAGGTGGTCGGGCGCCCCATCGTCACCGCCGGCCAGCCGGCCAATGTCGATGTCGAGATCACTCATGCGGGCGCCAACATCGTCGAGATCGAAGCCGCCGGCCTTGAGGGCGAACTGACCCCGGTGAACAACCGCGCGGCGGTGTCGATCGACGGCGTGCGCGACAAGCTGCGCGTGCTGCTGGTGTCCGGCGAGCCGCATGTGGGCGAGCGCACCTGGCGCAACCTGCTGAAGTCCGACGCCAATGTGGACCTCGTCCACTTCACCATCCTGCGCCCGCCGGAGAAGCAGGACGGCACGCCGATCAACGAACTCTCGCTGATCGCCTTCCCGACGCGCGAGCTGTTTCAGCAGAAGATCAAGGATTTCGACCTGATCATCTTCGACCGCTACGCCCAGCAGGGCGTGCTGCCGATGATCTATTTCGACAACATCGTGCGCTATGTCGAGGAAGGCGGCGCGCTGCTGGTCGCCGCCGGCACCGATTTCATCTCCGACGGCTCGGTCTACAACACGCCGCTGGAGGCCATCCTTCCCGCCGCGCCCACCGGGCAGATGACGGAGAGCCCGTTCCGCGCCGCGCTCACCGAGGCGGGCCGGCGCCATCCCGTGACCCGCAACCTGCCCGGCTCCGAGACCAGCCCGCCGCGCTGGGCGCCGTTCTTCCGCGTCATCGACACGCAGGGCGCGCGCGGCACCAGCGTGATGGACGGGCCGAACGGCAAGCCGGTGGTGCTGCTCGACCATGTGGGCGAGGGCCGCGTCGCGCTGCTGCTGTCCGATCATTTCTGGCTATGGGCGCGCGGATTCGATGGCGGCGGCCCCTATATCGACCTGCTGCGCCGGCTCTCGCACTGGCTGATGAAGGAGCCGGACCTGGAGGAGGAGCGCCTCAAAATGGTGGCCCATGGCGGCGATATCGTCGTCGAGCGGCAGACCATGGGCGATGCCGCGCCGCCGGTGACGATCACCACGCCCACCGGCACCACCCGCACGCTGAACCTGACCGTCGCCGAGCCCGGCCTGTTCCGCGCCACCTTCCCGGCCGACACGCTCGGCCTGTGGCGGGCGAGTGATGGCAAGCTCACCGCGCTGGTCAATGTCGGCCCGCTCAACCCGCGCGAATTCGCCGAAGTGACCTCCACCACCGACACGCTGCGCCCCATCATCGAGGCCTCGGGCGGGGGCATCTGGCGCATGTCGGCGCTGCCGGACGGCGTGCCCCGCGTCATTCCGGTGCGTTCGGGCGAGCGTTTCGCCGGCGAGGACTGGATGGGATTTGCCATGCGCGACGTTTCCGTCGTGCGCGGGCTCGGCCTGTTCCCGATCTTCGCCGGTTTCTCCGGCCTGCTCATCCTGCTCGCCGGCGTGGCGGCGGCCTGGGCACGCGAGGGGCGCTGACGCGGTCTTGCCGCTGGGGCATGCTCTCCCGCGATTCGAACGGGAGAGCGGCATGACCATCATCCGCGGCTTCATCGCCGCCAGCCTTGACGGCTACATCGCCGACCGCGATGGCGGCATCGGCTGGCTCGCGCCCTTCGACGAGGTCGATTACGGCTATGCCGGCTTCCTCGCCGAGATCGGCACGGTGGTGATGGGCCGCGGCACTTTCGATGTGGTGGCCGGCTTCGAGAGCGGCTGGCCCTATGCCGGCAAGCGCGGCATCGTCGTCACCTCGACGCCGCTGGCAAGCGCCCCCGCCGGCGTCGACACATGGCACAAAGGCGTGCCGGCGCTCATCGCCCATCTGCGCGCCCAGGAGGGGGAGAATGCGGGCGGCGACATCTGGCTGGTCGGCGGTGGCGGGCTGCAGGCGGCGTTCATCGAGGCCGGCGCGCTCGACCGGCTGGACCTGTTCGTCATCCCCGTGCTGCTGGGCGAGGGCGTACCGCTCTTCCCCAAAACGCTCTTCCCCAAAACACACTTCGCTAGGACGCCGGCGCCGCCCCGCGCCCTCACGCTGGAGGCGAGCCTCCGGCTGGACAAGGGCATGGTGCGGCTGACCTACACGCTCCAGCGTCAGTGAGACGGGCGGCCCCTCACGCCACTTCCGCGAAGCCCTTGCGCACCGGGCCGCGCACCGCCTCGACCGCCGTGTCGTCCAGCATGCAGACCAGCACGCGCGCGGGGTCGACCGGGCCCGGCAGCGTCACCTGGCCGTGCGGCACGCGCTTGAAGCCCATCCGCCCGTAATAGGGCTCGTCGCCCACCAGCAGCAGCAGGTTGGCCCCATCCGCCCTGGCGGCGCCGAGCGCGCGCTCCACCAGCCGCCGGCCGATGCCGTGCGAGCGGAAGGGCGGCTCCACCGTGAGCGGGCCGAGCAGCAGCGCGGGCGCCTCGCCGATGAGGATCGGCGTCAACCGCACCGAGCCCACCAGCATAGTGCCGATATAGGCGGTGAAGGACAGGTCGCGCCGGTGCGGATTGCCCTCGCGCAGCCGATACGCGGTGCGGGCGTAACGGCCGGGCCCGAACGTGCGCGCCACCAGCCGCTCGATGGCGGCATCGTCGGCGGGGCGTTCGGTGAGAAGGGTGATCGACAGCTCGGTCATGGGAGTCTCGGCGCTCAAGGCATCTGCAAGCCGCCGCGCCGAGCGGCCGGGAGTCACGGCCGCAGGCGGACGGAGACGAAAAGGCACGCAGGCGCCATCGCGCCGCGGGCACGCTCGTCTCGTCGTCGCTGGGCCGGCATCCGATACATCACTGCACCCCTGAAAGGGCGCCTCGGATAGCACAGGCGCGCCGGCAGGTCGAGGCCGTTTGGAACAGCGCCTTGCCAGTCATCCGCCTGATATCGTATAAGTTACGTATGTCTACTATTCCAGACGATACAAGCTCGCGTCTCGCCCGTCGCATCCGGCTCGAGCGGGAGGCGCGCGGCTGGTCGCTCGCCAATCTCGCCGCGCGGGCGCAGGTGTCGAAGGCCGCCATCAGCAAGATCGAGCGCATGGAAACCAGCCCGAGCGCGGCGACGCTGGTGCGCCTCGCCAGCGCGTTCGATCTCTCCCTCGCCGGCCTGCTGCTGCGCGCCGAGGGCGGCGAGCGCCTCGTTCGCGCTGCCGACCAGCCGCTGTGGCGCGACCCGGCGAGCGGCTATACCCGCCGGCAGATCTTCGCGCGGGCCGACCATCCGGTGGAACTGGTGGAGGTGGAACTGCCGCCCGGCGCGCGGGTCGAACTGCCGGCCGCCTCCTATGCGCGGCTGCGGCAGATCCTGCAGGTGCGCCAGGGCGAGCTGGTGCTGACCGAAGGCAGCCGGCGCCATGAGATGAAGGCCGGCGACTGCCTCGGCTTCGGCGCCCCCGCCGACGTGATCTTCGCCAACGAGGCGGCATCGCCCTGCCGCTACCTCGTCGCCCTCACCCGTCTGTAATCACCCCCGCGAGCCCGCATGACCGCACCGATCATCCGCCCCCTCGCGCCCGATCCGATGATGATCGGCGCCCTCGCCTCGATGCTCGTGGCAACCGTCGCGGGTGGCGGCTCGGTCGGCTTCATGCATCCATTGAGCCTTGAGACCGCCGCCGCCTTCTGCCGGGCCGGGCTTGAGGGCGCGGCACGGGGCGAGCGCATCATCCTCGGCGCCTTTGTCGCGGGCGAACTGGCCGGCACGGTGACGCTGCACCTCGCCTTGCCGGAGAACCAGCCGCACCGGGCGGAAATCGCCAAGATGATGACCCTCCCCGCCTTTCGCGGCCGCGGCATCGCCTCGGCGCTGCTGGTGGAGGCCGAGCGTCTGGCCCGCCTGCGCGGGCGCACGCTGCTGGTGCTGGACACCGCGAGCGAGGGCGGCGCGGCCGGCCTGTACGAGAAGCACGGCTTCCGCCGCGCCGGGGAAATTCCCGACTTCGCGCTGAAGCCACAGGGCGGCCTCACCGGAACGCTGGTCTATTTCAAGCAGATCTGAACCGCAGCGGCACAATCGCCTCTTTGCCTTTCCGCACGACGCGGCGGGGTGCCCTGCGGCCCGTTTCGCTCTAGCTTGATCTCAAACGGGAGGATCGCATGGGATTGCTGGTCGACGGCCAATGGGTCGACAAATGGTACGACACCACGAGCACCGGCGGGCGCTTCGTGCGCACCGTCACGCAGTTTCGCAACTGGGTGACGCCGGACGGCGCGGCAGGTCCTTCCGGCGAGGGCGGCTTTTCCGCCGAGGCGGGGCGCTATCATCTCTATGTCTCGCTCGCCTGCCCCTGGGCTCATCGCACGCTGATCTTCCGCGCGCTGAAGCAGCTGGAAGACGTCATCTCCGTCTCGGTGGTCGATCCGTTCATGGGCGCGGAAGGCTGGGTATTCGCCGACCACGCCGCCCGCCGCACGCCGGGCGCCACGAGTGATTCCGTGCTCGGCGCGCAGCGGCTCTACGAGGTCTATCTCGCCGCCGACCCCGCCTATTCCGGCCGCGTCACCGTGCCCGTGCTGTGGGATCGCAAACGCGGCACCATCGTGAACAACGAATCCGCCGAGATCATCCGCATGCTCAACTCGGCTTTCGGTGCCCTCACCGACGACCGACACGATTATTACCCCGCCGCGCTGGCCGGCGAGATCGACGCGCTCAATGCCCGCATCTATGACACGGTGAATAACGGCGTGTACAAGGCGGGCTTCGCCACCGCGCAGGACGCCTATGAGGAAGCCGTCACGGCGCTGTTCACCCAGCTGGACGAGCTGGAAGCGCGGCTGCAAGGTCGTTCCTGGCTGATGGGCGAGACCCTCACGGAAGCGGATGTGCGCCTGTTCACCACGCTGGTCCGCTTCGATCCGGTCTATGTCGGGCACTTCAAGTGCAATATCCGCCGCATCGTCGACTACCCCAACCTGAAACGCTTCGTGCAGGCCCTGTACGCGCTGCCGGGCGTAGCCGGGACGGTGAACCTCACCCACATCAAGCGGCACTATTACGAGAGCCACACCACGATCAACCCGACCGGGATCGTGCCGGTGGGGCCGGATATGGGGTGGCTGGGGTGAGCTAATCAAAAAAAGAACGGGCTGCCTCAAGAATTATGGCTCTTTCCAACTGATATGACACACTTATAATCCTCCCGATTAAGGGAGGATTTAATGAAGCTTCTCAGAGAGATCGACTTCGGCGAACCCGATGCGAATGCTGAATATTTTAGTTCGCTCCGGGCCAATCGCGCACCCCTTTATATTAGGGCTTGGAGCGAGCCTGAGGTTAGCAACTATGATGCCTTTAGCTCGGGACAGAAGTTCATCTTGACGGGACAAAAGGGCACAGGAAAAACAGCCATTTTGCGTCACATGGAGAGCGTTTCAAAGGAAAAAGGATACCTTACCGAGTTCATCGTATTCAAGAATGAAATAATGAGAGAAGCTGAATTACTAAAATTCGACAATAAAAGCATAACGGGATCAATTATATCCGAAGAAGAACTAAAGAATAATAAATTTTATTACCATTCAATAAAGAGGATAATGACATCTATAATAATATCAAAATTAAAAATAGATCGAAAATCTAATGAAAGTGAAGGACAAGAAAAATTCATTGATAAATTTATCGGCAAGAGCGGAAAGGAAGCTATTCGGCTTGCATTTGATTCAATTGTTAACATTATTGAATCTGCCGAAATAGATTTCAATAAATTAAAAAATATACCCGTAAAAATAGATCCAGGTCAGCTTGTAAAAAAAGCAAACGACGACTTTTTAAATTCAGCTGTTCGTATTGCGAAAGAAACGAGCGCCAAAGTTCGGATTTTCTTCGACGAAATGCATTTCGCATTTAGAGACAAAGACTCACTTAAATCAGATGCCGCGTTGGTACGAGATACTGTTCTCGCCGCACAGGCCCTCAATGAAAGATTTGCTGAAGAACGAATTGATATTGTTATATTGATTTCATTGCGGAGAGAATTTTTGGAGCAACCGGAGATCGCGCAGGCCGACATTGTGCACGTAGTGGAATCGTATGGCGAAACAATAACATGGGAAAACCATCCAGCCACCGAAAGACATCCAATATTTGAATTTATAACTTTAAGATTCAAAGAAGCACTTGGGAAAAAATTCAATCGAAATGAATTATTGCAAACGTATTTGAAAGAAATTGATCCAGTTGATTTTCTCGAGTATACTTGGTCAAAGCCACGAGATATTGTTCGATTTTTCAAAATAGCTCAATCTATTGATGGAAATACGATATCCATAAATCCTCAAAAATACAAAATAATACTAAGGAGATACTGCACACAGGCGTGGCAAGAGGCTAAATCAGCCTTGGCGGCATTCATTCCCATTGATGCCATCCCGTTGTTAGAAGCTGGATTAAAAGAAATTGCGCCAGGACAATTTGATGGAAGCATTCGGATCGACAAATCATCCTTTCAGAAAGTTATGAAAACTGCATACGAAAGCTCCAAAGAGGCCGGAGTGAGGTACTCGATCGATGATTTTTGTGGAATACTTTACATGATAGGAATTTTTTACTACACATATACAGACGCCAACGGAAAGCAGATATACCAACAATATCACCGAGGGAATACTAACCCGACCCAATCTGGTGAGATTCGTATTCACTCGGCTATCGCCAAAGCGCTATCCTAGCCCTTTAAGCCCTCACCCCGCCAGCGCCACGCTCTCGCTCGCCGCGGCAATCTCCGCCTGCGTGCGCTTGCGGAAGCGCACCAGCGTGTACATGCCGAGCGCCACGTCGCGCTTGATCGGCAGATCCACGGTGCCGTTCTGCACCGCCCAGTTGCGCAGGCGCGCGAACTGGAATTCCGGACGCCAGCCGAGCTTGCGCGCCTTGCGGGCGAACCATTTCTCGAACGCCGCGCGCGGGCCGTCCTCGGCGCCGAGATGGTTGACCAGAATGATCTCGCCGCCGGGCTTGAGCACGCGGGCCATCTCGTCCAGCGTCTCCTCGGGCTGCGGCACCACGGTGATGACGAACTGGGCCATGACCACGTCGAACGAATTGTCGGCAAAGCCCATATGCGCGCCGTCCATCAGGACGAGGCCCTCGACATGGGGCAGCCCCTCCTTCTTCACCCGCTCGCGCGCCTTTTGCAGCATGGGCTCGGAAATATCGACGCCGACGAAGCGGTTGCTGCGCTTGTAATTGGGCAGGGCGATGCCGGTGCCCACGCCGAATTCGAGAATGCGGCCGCCGATCTTTTCCGCCGCCTTCGTCGCCGCCTTGCGACCGGCCTCGAAAACCGCGCCGAACACCACATCATAGACCGGCGCCCAGCGGGCGTAGGCTTCCTCGACGGTGGCACGGTCCAGATCGGTCGTCATGACGTTTACCCCTGCTGCTGCCCGGGCCGATCGCCCGGCCCGTCCGGCCCGTTCGACTCACGCCGATCGCGCCATCATCTCCGCGTCGCGTGTCAGCGCCGTAACGGGTGCCCGTGAACGGCGGATGACGCCGCCGCCGAGCAGGCGCGCGCCCGCGCCGGCGTCTTCGTAGAAAACGCAGGCCTGGCCCGGCGCCACGCCCTCTTCGGCCGCGCTCAGATGCACCTCCAGCGCCCCATCCGCCGCCAGCGCGAGGCGGCCGGGCGCGGGCGCACGGGCCGAGCGCACCTTCACGTGAAGGTCGCGGCCGGCAGCGGCGGCCGTCTCCAATGGCTCGTCGCCGATCCAGTTGACCTCGTCGACACGAATGACCGTGACGCCGAGCGCCGAGCGCGGGCCCACCAGCACGCGCCGCTTGCCCGCATCGATGCCCACCACGTAGAGCGGCTCGGACGAGGCGATGCCGAGCCCCTTGCGCTGGCCGATCGTGTAGCGCATCACGCCGGCATGCCGGCCGAGCACGCGCCCGTCCAGATGCACGATCTCGCCGGGCTCCGCCGCCTCGGGCCGCAGTTTCTCGACGATGGCTGTGTAGTGGCCGTTCGGCACGAAGCAGATATCCTGACTGTCCGGCTTGTCGGCCACCTTGAGGCCGAAGCCCTCCGCCAGCGCGCGCACCTCGGGCTTGGTAGTCTCGCCGAGCGGGAAGCGGAGCATGTCGATCTGCTGCTGCGTCGTCGCGTAGAGGAAATAGCTCTGGTCGCGGTTCTCGTCGAGCGGACGAAACAGCGCGCGCCGCCCGTCGGCCAGCGGGCGGCTGGTCACGTAATGGCCGGTGGCGAGAATGTCGGCGCCGAGATCGCGCGCGGTTTCCAGCAGGTCGCGGAATTTCACCGTGCGATTGCAGTCGACGCAGGGGATCGGCGTTTCCCCGGCGGCATAGGCGTCGGCGAAACGCTCGATCACCGCGTGGCGGAAGCGGCTCTCGTAATCCAGCACGTAATGGGGGATGCCGAGCTTCTCGGCGACCGTGCGCGCGTCATAAATATCCTGCCCCGCGCAGCAGGCGCCGGGGCGGTGATGCATGGCCTCGCCATGGTCATAGAGCTGCAGCGTGACGCCCAGCACGTCATAGCCCGCCTGCGCATACAGCGCGGCGACGACGGAGGAGTCCACGCCGCCCGACATCGCCACCACCACGCGGGTCTGGCTCGGGGAGCGGGAAGTGTCGTCGAGACGGATCATGGCCAAGCGGGATTGGAGAATGCGACGGCGCGCGGGGGGAAGCCGAACATAGCTCCCCTATATAGGACAGGACGGCGGATCTATGAACCCTCGGCATGCGCCTAATCCGTGCGACGGCGCGCGTCGTTCCGCCCCGCCCTCGGGGTGGCGATGCCGGGCCTCCCTGACGCCCGCCGGATCGTCCCCTTCCGCGCCGCGCGGCGCACGCAGGACGGCCGGGCAATCATGTGGTGGCGGCGCACCACGGGAAATGCTGCCGTTGCGTCACGAAACGTAAATAAAGTCCTTCGGCAATATTAACAATGCGAGCGAGTCTTGACACTCACTGATACGTGATTCGCTTAGGGAAATATTTAAAGCTCGTCCTTTATGCTGCAGGCATTGGTCGTGTGTATTGAGTGAGCGTGGCATGACAGAACCCTATCGCCCGAGGGTGAAATATGTAATCGGGCCGGACGGAAGTCCGTTAACCATTGCCGACCTTCCCCCGCCCAACACCCGGCGGTGGGTCATCCGCCGCAAGGCGGAAGTGGTCGCCGCCGTCCGCGGGGGGCTCCTCAGCCTGGAGGAGGCCTGCAAGCGCTACACCTTGACGACCGAGGAATTCCTGTCCTGGCAGGCCTCGATCGACCGCCATGGCCTGGCCGGCCTGCGCACCACGCGCATCCAGCAATACCGGCAGTAAAGCCGGCACGAAGACGTATTTTGCTTGAACGATACCTGCACGATCTCATGGCCGGGTAACACCCGGCCATTTTCGTGTCTTTCCTCCGCCGGGTAACACCCGGCCATTTTCATATCTTCTCCCGGCCGGGCAATACCCGGCCATTTTCATATCTTCTCCCGGCCGGGCAATACCCGGCCATTTTCGCCGTCGGGCCTGCTACAGCCCCCGCAGGAAGGCCGCCAGCCTCTCGCCCGCCTCGAACGGGGCGCCGACATTGAGGATCCGCAGGTCGGGCTCGCCGTCGAGCACCGGCTCGCGCGCAAGGCGCTGGGCGAGCGCGGCCTCGCCTTCACGCCCGCGGGCCGTGATGCGCGCCGCCAGCACCTCGGGCGGCGCGGTGACATGCACCAGCCTCACATGAAGGAAGCGCCCGCGCGCCTCGGGCACCGCCGCGCGCGAGCCGTTGGCGACCACGATGTGGCCGGCCGCGATATCCTGCGCCACCTCCTCGCCCAGCGCGTAGCACAGGCCGTTCGCGCGCCAGTGGAGCGGGAAACGCCCGTCCGCCACGCCCGCCGCGAAGGCATCCTCGTCCAGCGCGATGTGGTTCTCCGTGGCATCGGCGGCGCGGGTGATGCGCCGGCGCGCGAAGCGTATGTTCGCCCGTGCCGCGAGGCGCTCGCGCGCATGGGCGATCAGCGTGTCCTTGCCCGCGCCCGAGGGACCCACCACCAGAACCAGCACGCCCGGCCCGAGGCGGCGATCGCCGGGAACGCAGGTCTCTTGCGCCACGCTCTTTTGCGCCGCGTTCTTTTGCGCCGCGCCCCCTTGCGCCGCGCTCTCGCCCGCAATGCTCTCGCCCGCGTCGCTCTCGCTCACGCCACGCGCTCCCCGGCTCGCCACACCGCCCGCGCCACCGGCACCGGGCCGGCATCGGAAACCCGCTGGAAATCCGCCCGCAGCCCCGTGGCCAGCCGTCCGCGATCCGCCAGCCCGGCGGCATCGGCCGGGTTGGCGCTCACCATCCGCACCGCCTGCGGCAGCGTGATCGCCTCCACCCGGCGCGGCAGGTCGAAGGCGGCCAGCAGCAGGCTGCCCGGCACATAGTCCGACGACATGATGTCGAGCACCCCGCGCCGCGCCAGCGTCTCCGCCGCGACATTGCCGGTATGCGAACCGCCGCGCACCATGTTGGGCGCGCCCATCAGCACGCGGATGCCGACGGCGTGCGAGCCGTCCGCCGCCACATCCGTGGTCGGAAATTCGGCGATGGCGATGCCGTCCTCGATGGCCTCGACGATGTGCTCATGCGTGGCATCGTCATGGCTCGCCAGCACGATGCCGCGCGCGCGCGCCATTTTCACCAGCCGGGCCCGGTTCGGCCGCGCATGGAGGCGGTGCGCCTCCTGCCGCTTCTCGACGATCACGTCCATCTCGGCCACCGAGATGCCGCTCTTCTTCATGTAATAGGCGCGGAAATGCTCCTCGGTGAGGAATTGCCGCTGGCCCGGCGTGTGGTCCATCAGCGAGATGAGCCGCACATCGGCGCTTTCCATCAGCGCCTGCGCATCCTCCACCACGCCCTCGGCGGCCACCTCGCAGCGCAGGTGCACGAAATGCTCCGCGCGCATCAGGCCGGCCTCGCTCGCCTCGCGCAGGGTGGCGGCGAGCAGCGGGGCGTCGCCGTCCATGCCCACGGCCCGCTTGTCCGGCCACACGCGCAGCGAATCGAACACGGTGGTGATGCCGGCCGCCGCGATCTGCGCGTCATAGGCCGTCACCGCCGCGAAGGCGTTCCACATCACGCGCGGGCGGGGATAGAGATGGCCCTCGACATGGTCGGTATGCAGTTCGACGAAGCCGGGCAGCACATAATCGCCCTGCATGTCCTGTGCCGTCGGCGGCGCGCTGCCCTCGCCGATCTCGACGATGACGCCATCGCGCACCACCAGATGGCCGTGCCGCACCTCATCGGGCAGCACCAGCCGGGCATTGGCGTAAACCGTCTCGTTCATATCGTCCTCATGCCGAAGAATTACGCCGCCTGTGCGAATGCCGTCACGTCGATCACCCGATCGCACACGGCCTCGCGCACCTCGGCGTCGTGGAAAATGCCGAGAATGGCCACACCGGCGCGCTTCTTCTCCCCGATGAGGTCGACCACCACCTGCCGGTTGGCGGCATCGAGCGAGGCGGTCGGCTCGTCCATGAGGAGCAGCGGGCGGTGGGCGATCAGCCCGCGGGCGATGTTCACCCGCTGCTGCTCGCCGCCCGAGAAGGTGGCGGGCGGCAATTGCCACAGCCGCTCCGGCAGGTTCAGCCGCGCCAGCAGCGCGCCCGCCCGCGCCGTGGCTTCCGCGCGCGCGACCCCGTCGCCCACCAGAGGCTCGGCCACCACGTCGAGCGCGCCCACACGCGGGATCACCCGCAGGAACTGGCTGACATAGCCCATGGTGTGCGCGCGCAGGCGGATCAGCCGGCGCGGGTCGGCCGTGGCGACATCGACCACCTCCCCGCCCTCGCTCACGCGGATATGGCCCGCGTCGACGCGGTAATTGCCGTACACCATCTTCAGCACGGAGCTTTTCCCCGCGCCCGAGGGCCCGCCCAGCGCCACGCATTCCCCGGCCAGCAGCTGAAAGCCGGCGCCCGACACCACCGGCAGCCGCGCGCCCTCGCGCAGGTGCAGGACGAAGGTCTTGGCGACGCCGGCGACGGAGAGGATGGGTTCACTCATCGTCATCTGCCTCACGCCGCCAGAACCGAGGAAACGAGCAGTTGCGTATAGGGCTCGCGCGGATCGTCGAGCACCTGGTCGGTGAGCCCGGTCTCGATCACTCGCCCCTGCCGCATCACCACCATGCGGTGCGACAGCAGCCGCGCCACCGCGAGATCGTGGGTGACGATGATGACCGCCAGCCCCAGATCGGAGACCAGCCCGCGAATGAGATCGAGCAGCCGCGCCTGCACCGAGACATCGAGCCCGCCGGTCGGCTCATCCATGAAGACGAGGCGCGGCCGCGTCACCAGGTTGCGGGCGATCTGCAGACGCTGGCGCATGCCGCCGGAAAAGGCGCGCGGGTCGTCGTCGATGCGGTCACCGGCAATCTCCACCTTGGCCAACCAGTCGAGAGCCTCGGCGCGGATCTGCCCGTAATGGCGCCAGCCCACCGCCATCAGCCGCTCGCCGACATTGCCGCCGGCCGAGACGGCCATACGCAATCCATCCGCCGGGTTCTGCCGGATGAGGCCCCAGTCGGTGCGCATCAAAAGCCGCCGCTCCGCCGCCGAGAGGGTGGAAAGGTCCGCCAGCCGGCCGTCGCGCAGGCGATAGGAGACGCGTCCGGCCGTGGGGGTGAGTTCGGTGGAGAGCAGGCCGAGCAGGGTCGACTTGCCCGAGCCACTCTCGCCCACCACAGCCAGCACCTCGCCGGGATAGACCTCCAGCGACACATCGCGGCAGCCGAGGCGCGCGCCGTAATTCTTGCCCAGGCCCTCGGCGATCAGCAGGGGATGTTCGCTCATGCCGCCTCCCCGGATGCCGGGGCCTCCTCCAGATGTATGATGTAGCTGAAGCCGTGCCGCTCGAAGCCGAGGCTTTCATAGAAGGCGTGGGCCCGCTCGCGCGACATCCGGGTCGACAGGCTCGCCTTGTAGCAGCCCTTCTCCCGCGCCAGATCGAGCGCCGCCCGCATCATGGCGCGGCCAATGCCCCGCCCCTGCGCCGCTCCCGCCACGGCCACCGCCTCGATGATGGCCGAACGGGCCCCGGCATGGGCGATGTTCTCCATCACCAGCAGCGTGAACGTGCCCAGCGCGGCCCCATCCACCTCCGCCACATGCAGCGTGTAATCGGGATAGCGCGCCATGCGGTCGAAGATCGCCCGCGCCTCCCCCAGGTCGGTGGCGTCCTGCGCGTCCAGTTCGCGATAGAGCGCGAGCACCGCCGGCAGGTCGGCCGGCATGGCGGGGCGGATGGTGAGGGACCCGGGCGCGATCATGCCGCGTCCTCCGCCGGCACGCCCAGCTCGCCCACATGGCCCTGCGCCTGCCGCGTGTTGCAATAGTCGGTGTCCGAGCACACGAACATTCGCCCGCCCTTGTCGTCGAGGATCACCTCGTCGAGATAGACCCCGGTCGCGGCGCACAGCGCGCAGGGCTTGGCGAAGTGCTGCACCTTGAACGGATGGTCCTCGAAGTCGAGCGAATGCACGCGGGTGTGCGGGGGGATGGCGTAGATCCGCTTCTCGCGGCCGGCGCCGAAGAGTTGCAGCGCCGGGCAATCGTCCATTTTCGGGTTGTCGAATTTGGGGATCGGCGAGGGGTCCATCACATAGCGCCCCGCCACTTCCACGGGGTAGGCATAGGTGGTGGCGATATGGCCGTGGCGGGCGATGTCCTCATAGAGCTTCACATGCATGAGCCCATATTCGGCCAGCGCGTGCAGCTGGCGCGTCTCGGTCTCGCGCGGCTCCAGAAAGCGCAGCGGCTCGGGGATCGGCACCTGGTAGACGAGAATCTGGTTCTCGTTCAGCGCCGTCTCGGGGATGCGGTGGCGGGTCTGGATCACCGTGGCGTCCGCCGTCGCGGTGGTGGTGGCGACGCGCGCCGTCTTCTCGAAGAAGCCGCGAATGGCCACCGCATTGGTGGTATCGTCGGCGCCCTGGTCGATGACTTTCAGCACGTCCTTCGGCCCCAGCACGGCCGCCGTCACCTGGACGCCGCCAGTGCCCCAGCCATAGGGCATCGGCATTTCGCGCGCCGCGAACGGCACCTGATAGCCGGGAACCGCGATCGCCTTGAGAATGGCGCGGCGGATCATGCGTTTCGTCTGCTCGTCGAGATAGGCGAAGTTGTAGGTGATGTCGGGCATGGAGGATCGGGGCATGGAGGATGTGGCCTGCGCGCTCATTCCGCGGCCTCCTTCATCTGCGCGGGCGACTCGGCCCGCATGCGGCGCACGAGATCGAGTTCCGCCTGGAAATCCACGTAATGCGGCAGCTTCAGGTGCTCGACAAAGCCGGTCGCCTGCACGTTGTCGCAATGCGAGAGCACGAACTCCTCGTCCTGCGCCGGGCTGCCCGGCTCCTCGCCCAGTTCCTGCCAGCGCAGCGCCCGCTCCACCAGCGCCATCGACATGGCCTTGCGCTCGCACTGGCCGAAGACGAGGCCATAGCCGCGCGTGAACTGCGGCGGCACCTCGGCCGAGCCCTTGAACTGGTTGACCATCTGGCATTCCGTGACCTGCACCGTGCCGAGCGAGACCTCGAAGCCGAGTTCCGGCACGTCGAGCACCACCTCGACATCGCCGAAGCGGATCTCGCCGACGAAAGGATGCGAGCGGGCATAGCCGCGCTGGGTGGAATAGCCGAGCGCCAGCAGGTAGCCCTCGTCGCCCCGCGCCAGCGTCTGCAGCCGCGTTGCGCGGTCCACCGGGAAGGACACCGGCGCGCGGGTAATGTCGAACGGCTCGGACCCATCATCCTGAGGCGCCGCCTCGATCAGCCCCTCCTGCCCCAGAAGGTCGGTCACGCGCGGCATGGCGAGCGGCGCGTCGCTGCCGGTCTCGACCGGGTATTCGCCGCCCTCCCCGCCCAGCGCGGTGTCGAGCAGGCGGTGCGTGTAGTCGAAGGTCGGGCCCAGCAACTGCCCGCCCGGCAGGTCCTTGTAGGTCGCCGAGACCCGCCGGCGCACCAGCATGTCGCCCGTATCGAGCGGCCGGGAATTGCCGAAGCGCGGCAGCGTGGTGCGGAAGGCGCGGATCAGGAAGATCGCCTCGATCAGGTCGCCGCGCGCCTGCTTCACCGCCAGGCTCGCCAGCTCGACATCGTAGAGCGAGCCCTCGGCCATCACCCGGTCCACCGCCAGCGTCAGCTGCTGGGCGATCTGGTCGAGCGTGATCGAGGGAAGCCCGGCATCGCCCCGCCGGCGCTTGCCCAGCAGCGCATGCGCGTTGCGGATGGCCTTCTCGCCGCCTTTTGCCGCGACATACATGGCTCAGCCCTCCTTCACGAACACGGAGCGGGGCAGCCCGGCGACACCGCCGGCCCCGGCCAGCAGCAGGTCCACCCCGCGCGGAAACAGCGCCCGGTTGGCGGCCATGCGCGCGACGAAATCCACCGGCAGTGGCGCGGCACCGAAGCCGGCCGTGCCCTTGATGCCCGGCCCTTCCAGCACCAGATCGCTTTTCCCGAACGATTCCACCTGCAGGATCAGCGTCACCGAGGCATCCGGATAGTCCGGCGAGCCCTGCGGGAAGGCGGTGAAGTCGTTCAGCCCGCGCGGATCGGCGATCAGCGCGAAGCGCGCCGCGCCGGGCTCCTCGACAATCGGCGCGCCGGTGTGGAAGCGCAGGAAGGCGCCCACCGCCGGCGCCGCCGCCAGCGGCGCGTCGAGCCAGATCGGCGTCTCATAATCGCACAGCGCCAGCGCCAGCGCGGCGGCCTCGGGCAATAGCGGCGCGGGCGGGGCCAGCCGCGCGTCCAGCCGCTCGACACGGCCCGGTCGCGCCAGCGCCCACATGGCGGCCCGGAAGCTCGCCTGCGCATCGAATACGGGATCGTCGAAGCCCGCCGACAGCGCGGCGGCAGCCGGATGGGACATGTCAGTCCTCCCCGCGCACGAGGGTGAAGAAGTCGACCTTGGTCGCGGCCGTCTCGGCGCGCACCTGCGCCGCCGCGCCCGCCAGCCGCGCCCGCACCGGTTTGAGCACCGCCTCCACCGCCGCCCGGCGGGTGTCGTCCTGCCACAGCGCATCGATGATCGCGGCGGCTCGGGCGGCCCGCGCATCCCGCCCGAGGCGATAGGCAAAGCCGCTCGCGCCGTCGGCCAGCCGCACCGCGGCCCGCGCCACCGTCGCCTCGCCGAGATTGAACGGGGCGCCATCGCCACCGGTGCGGCCGCGCAGCATCACCAGCCCGACCTCGGGCGGACGCAGGTCCGCGGCGGAGGGGAGCGGCGCAAGGAGCGCCAGCACCGTGTCGATCTCGCCCGCCTCGGCCCGTGCCAACGTGGCCATCAGGCCCTGCCGATCTCTCTGCAAAGCGTTGTCGGGGCTTGATTGTTCAGGGATGGACATTGTCGGGGATCCAGACCTTGACGCTCTGAAAGGTCATTTACTTTCCGGCGAGTTTGTATAATCATCTATACAAACAGGCAAGGGCAGTTTTCACTCCGACGGCGGAAAACATGGACGGCAGCGACGACACGCCGATGACGACGAGCGCGGACGAGACGGAACACGCGGCACCGGCGCGGGGAACCGGGGTGGCGCTGTGGAAGCAGATCGTCGAGCGCATCGAGCTGGACATCGCCGAGGGGCGGCTGTCGCCCGGCATGCGCCTGCCCACCGAGATGGAACTGGCCGAGCGCTTCGGCGTGAACCGCCACACGCTGCGGCGCGCGCTCTCGACGCTCACTGAGCAGGGGATCGTGGAGGCGACGCCAGGGCGCGGCACTTTCGTCAAGCAGCTGCCCATCCGGTATCCCATCGCCGCGCGCACGCGCTTCTCCGAAATCGTCTCCGGCGAGGGCCGCGCACCCGGCGGGCGGCTGGTGCGCTCGCTCATCGAGCCGGCCAGCGCCACCGTCGCGCAGGCGCTGCGCCTGCCCCTCGGCCAGGACGTGCTGCGCATCGACATGGTGCGCGATGCCGATGGCGTGCCCATCACCGTCGGCTCGCACTGGTACGAGGCAACACGCTGCCGCGACCTCGACCTGCTGGTCGCCTCCACCGGATCGGTCACGCGGGCGCTGGAAGCTCTCGGCCTCGGCGACTACCGGCGCCTCGAAACCCGCGTCACGGCCCGCGTGGCGGATGAAGAGGAGCGCCAGCTGCTGAGCCTGCCGGCCGGCCGCACCGTGCTGGTGATCGACGCCATCAACGGCGATGCACGGCGCCAGCCGATCCAGTATTCTCGCGCGCGTTTCGCCGCCGACCGCGTGCAGCTTGTGGTCAGAAACTGAGGAGCCGCCATGAGCCACATCACCCGTCTCGACCAGCTCCGCGCCCTCTATGCCGAGCCCCGCGAGCGTAGCCGCCGCAAGGTGCTGGAGCGGCTCGACGCGCATTGCCGCGCGCTGATCGCGCTCTCCCCGCTGGTGATGATCGGCAGCTTCGGCCCGGACGGGCGAGCCGACGTCACTCCGCGCGGCGATGCGGCGGGCTTCGTCGCGATCCCCGATGACAGCACCCTCCTTATCCCCGACCGCCCGGGCAACAATCGGCTGGATACGCTCACCAACCTCATCGCCAACCCGGCCATCGGCCTGCTCTTCCTCGTGCCGGGCGTTGATGAGACGCTGCGCGTCAACGGCACGGCGGAAATCCGCGACGACGCGGACCTGCTCGCCCCCTTCGCGGTGGAGGGAAAGCGGCCGGTCACGGTGCTGAGGGTCACGGTGCAGGAAGCCTATCTGCACTGCGCCAAGGCCTTCATGCGCTCGCGCGCCTGGGACCCCGCCAGCCATGTCGCGCGCTCTCGCCTGCCGAGCATGGGCGAGATGCTGCGCGACCAGCTCGATCTCGCCACCGCCGAAACACAGGCGGAAATGCTCACGCGCTACCGCGAGACCCTCTATTAGGCCCCCCGCGCGCCGGCGACCCGTCCGATGCCCGCTGCCGGTGCCTCCTGCCGATGCCCCTGCCGGTGCGGCGGATTTTACCGCGGAACGGAGCCGGGGCTGATCCGTTGTCCTGCCAGGGAAACCAGCGGAGAAGGACTTTCGACATGACCGACAACCAGAAGCAGCATGACGAACGCCACGGCGAGACGGTTCATTCCGGCAATGAGCGCACGCGCGGGACGGACCGCAAGGGCGAACACGATCGCAAGGGCGGGAACGTCGAGGCGCAGCGCCGCGCGGCCGATCCGCAGCACAGCCAGACCGGCGCGGTGCATGGCCAGCAGGGCGGCCAGCACGACGAAACCGTTCAGGGCGCCAATGAGCGCACCCGCGATGGCGTGCGCCGGGAAGGCGACCGCTAGGCTCAGGACTCGTTGATCAGAGCCGGAAGATCACGGCAGCTGCGATACAGATGGCCGAGAAGAAGGTGGGGCGCATCGGTCGTAGCGTGTGGCGATGCGTCGCCAATCTTTGAGCTTAGCGAAGAGATTCTCGACCTTGTGGCGCTGACGATATAGCGTTTTGTCGTAGGGATAGGTGATTTTCCGGCTTCGGCTCGACGGGATGCAGGGCTCGATGCCTTTGGCGGCGAGCGCCTGGCGGAACGCGGTGCTGTCATAGCCTCGGTCGGCGACGAGGGCTTTGGCCGGCGGCAGGGCAGCGAGCATGAGGCTTGCGCCCTTGTGGTCTCTCATCTGCCCTTCCGAGAGCAGCATGATGATCGGGCGACCGATATCATCGCAGACTTGTGGAGCTTGGAGTTCAGCCCGCCCTTGGTTCGCCCGATACGACGGGGAACAGCCCCTTTTGAGCAGGCTCGCCGCCGTACGGTGAGCCTTCAGATGGGTGGCGTCGATCATGATGTGACCGGGCTTGGGACCGTTGCCGACAAGCCCGGCGAATATCCGGTCGAAAACACCGAGCCGGCTCCAGCGGATGAAGCGGTTGTAGAGGGTGTTGTGCGGACCATACGCCTTGGGCGCGTCCTTCCACTGTAGGCCGTTGCGGATGACGTAGACGATACCGCTCACCACGCGACGGTCGTCGACCCGTGGCACACCATGCGACAGCGGAAAATGCGGAGCTATCCGAGCCATCTGACGCTCGCTCAGCAGAAACAAATCACCCATCACGGCATCCTCCCGGCCACCGTGAATCACATCTCAAACCAAATTAATATTTCCTGAACCTAGTGGTTCAAATCTTTTAAACGTGGCTTTATCTCAATCTGAACATCGCTCGTGCTGACGATCGGATCTAGGCTCAGGACTCATTGATTACCGAGCCAGAAGATGACGGTAGCGGCGATGCAGATGGCTGAGAAGAAGGTGTGGGCGCAACGATCATAGCGGGTGGCGATACGACGCCAGTCCTTGAGCTTTGCGAACAGGTTCTCGATCCTGTGGCGGTGACGATAGAGCGCCTTGTCATAGGGATAAGGGACCTTGCGGCTGCGGGATGAGGGAATGCAGGGTGTGATGCCCTGGGCGGCCAGTGCCTCGCGGAACCAGGTGCTGTCGTAACCCCGGTCGGCGATGAGGAGTTTGGCGGGCGGCAATGCATCGAGGACGAGGCGTGCACCCTTGTGGTCGCTCATCTGGCCCTCCGATAGCACCATGATGATCGGCCGGCCTTCGCCGTCGCAGACGGTGTGGAGCTTTGAGTTCAGGCCACCTTTGGTGCGCCCGATACGTCGGGGAACATCCCCTTTTTTAAGAGGCTCGCCGCC
>NZ_JAUSVR010000002.1 GCF_030814815.1 Ancylobacter amanitiformis
CCGCTATGATCGTTGCGCCCACACCTTCTTCTCAGCCATCTGCATCGCCGCTACCGTCATCTTCTGGCTCGGTAATCAATGAGTCCTGAGCCTAGTCTATGGCGGGGCGGGCAACCTCTCCGACGAGCAGTTCGAGCGGCTGAAGGAGGAGCTGGAGGCGAATTTCTCCGGCCCCGCCAATGCCGGCCGCCCGCTTCTGCTCGATGGCGGGCTCGACTGGCGCCCGCTCTCGCTTTCGCCCAAGGACATGGATTTCCTGGAGGCGAAGAACGCCGCGGCGCGCGAGATCGCGCTCGCCTTCGGTGTGCCGCCGATGATGCTCGGCATTCCCGGCGATGCCACCTACGCCAATTATGCCGAGGCGAGCCGCGTTCTCTGGCGCCAGACCGTGCTGCCGCTGGCGCGCCGGCTGGGGCAGGAACTGGCGGGGTGGCTGGCGCCCGCCTATGGCGCCGCCCCGCTCGCCCTCGAGCCCGACCTCGATGCGATCGAGGCGCTGGGCACGGAACGCGAGGCGCTGTGGCGGCGGGTGAACGAGGCCGGCTTCCTCACCGAGGAGGAGAAGCGCCGGGCGGTGGGGTACGGCGCGCGGGATTAGCGAAAGCCGGCGGGCGGCCTTCCCCCCCCACCCCAGCCCTCTCCCCGCCGGGGAGAGGGAGCGCCGTCCTCACCTCTCCCGGTCGGGGACAGGTCGCCGCGCCGCGGCGGGTGAGGGGGACGGCTGCCCGCCAGGGAGAAACCCCATGCAGACCCTGATCGAGGCCTTCGCGGCCAAGGCGGACCTCGCCCATCTCGCCCTGCTGATGTGGGCGCTCGGCGCCTCGGCCCTGGCCATGGCGGCGATGCGCGAACTCTCCCGCGCGGTGCGGCGCTTCGACGATTTCGTGCGCGAGATCGCGCGCTTCAACGCCCTGTTCGGAGATGAGAAATGACATCGATGCCGCGCATCCGGGCTTTCCTGCCCAATCGTCCGCACCTGCCCGCGCCGAGCCGCGCCGGCGACGCGCCGCAGGTATTCCGCCAGTTCGGCCGCACGCTCGGCAAGCTGGAGCGCGCCGCCGCCACCCGCCGGCCCAAGGGCGAAGGGGAGGGCGCATGATCGGCTCCGCGCGCCTTGCGGGAGAGGGCGCCCTCCCGCCTTTGCAGACCAAGGCACATGCCGGCCGGCTTGAGCAGATCGAGCCCGATGGCGGTTTCGAGGGCTATGCCGCCCTGTTCGGCCGCGTCGATCTCGGCCGCGACCTCATCCTGCCCGGCGCCTTTGCCCGCTCGCTGGCCGAGCGCGGCACCTCGGGCGTGCGCATGCTGTTCCAGCATGATCCGGCCGAGCCGATCGGCACCTGGATTTCCATGCGCGAGGATGGCGTGGGCCTGCATGTGCGCGGCCGCCTCACGCTCGATGTCGCCCGCGCCCGGGAGGTGCTGGCACTGATGCGAGCCGGGGCGGTGGACGGGCTGTCCATCGGCTTCCGCGCGGTGGAAGGGCGCACCGACCCGCGCTCGCGGGTGCGCCGTCTCGCCCGGATCGACCTCTGGGAAGTGTCGGTCGTCACGTTTCCGATGCAGCCGGATGCGCGCATCGCCTCCGTCAAGCGCGGCGATGGGGGCGGCGGCCTCGGCCTCGCGGCCGCCATCCGCCGCGGTGCGCGGCGCCTGCGCACCCTGCCGGGGCTGACGCCGCTGCCGGCCTGAACCCTTCCTTACACCATCAGTCCGGACGCCCGCGACCGGGATGACGCAACCTTTTGCAACAGGGACAGCACCATGGATCTCAGCAATCCCGCACCCGAAGTGAAGTCCGCCGGCCCGGAAGTCTCCGCCGCCTTCGAGGATTTCATGAGCGCCTTCGAGGCGTTCAAGGACGCCAACGACCAGCGGCTCGGCGAACTGGAGCGGCGGGGCGGCGATGCCCTCACGCGCGACAAGGTCGAGCGTATCAATGCCGCGCTCGACGCGCAGAAGTCGCTGATCGACGAACTGGTGCTGAAGACCCGCCGCCCGGCGCTGGGCGGCTCGGGCGATGCGTCGAGCTTCGCGGGCGATCTGGCGGCGCGGGAGCACAAGGCGGCGTTCGACGCCTATGTCCGCACCGGCGAGGCGGCGGGGCTCAAGCGGCTGGAGGCCAAGGCGCTCTCGGCCGGCGTCGCCACCGATGGCGGCTATGTGGTGCCGAGCGAGACCGAGCGGGAAATCGGCAAGCGCCTCGCCGCGCTCTCGCCGATCCGCGCCATCTCGGACGTGCGGGTGATTTCCGCCGGCACCTACAAGAAGCCGTTCATGACCTCGGGCCCGGCGGTGGGCTGGGTGGCGGAGACGGCGGCACGCAGCCAGACCGCGAGCCCCGTGCTGGACGAACTCACCTTCCCGGCCATGGAAATCTACGCCATGCCGGCAGCGACGCAGACCCTGCTCGATGATGCGGCGGTGAATATCGACGAATGGCTCGCCATCGAGGTCGAGGCGGCGTTCGCCGCGCAGGAGGGCACCGCTTTCGTCACCGGCGATGGCTCGGGCAAGCCGAAGGGTTTCCTCGCCTATGACACGGTGGCCGAGGGCGCCTGGACCTGGGGCAAGCTCGGCTTCGTCGCCACCGGCGAGGCGGGCGACTTTCCCTCCGCCAACCCGGCCGACCCGCTGGTCGACCTCGTCTATGCGCTGAAAAGCGGCTACCGGCAGAATGGCAGCTTCATCATGAGCCGCCGCACGCAGGGCGCCGTGCGCAAGCTGAAGGACGAGAACGGCCAGTATCTGTGGGCGCCGCCCACCGCGCCGGGCGCGCCGCCTCACCTGCTGGGCTTCCCGGTGTTCGAGGCGGAGGACGTGCCGAACATCGGCGCGAACAGCCTGTCCATCGCCTTCGGCGACTTCAAGCGCGGCTATCTCGTGGTGGACCGCGCCGGCGTGCGCGTGCTGCGCGATCCCTATTCCGCCAAGCCCTATGTGCTGTTCTACACCACCAAGCGGGTGGGCGGCGGCGTGCAGGATTTCGACGCGATCAAGCTGCTGAAGTTCGCGGCGTAGCGCGGGCGAGGGGCGCTTCTATGAGGCGCCCCGACCTCATGAAGGTCGGCGAATTCGTTCAACTATCTCTTTCAATATTTCATAGGTTGAAAAAAGCACGTCGGTAGCTCTGACCTCAATTTCTCCGTCGCTTATGACCAATATGGACCCACCTAACTCATCTCCGCATTGGAAGTAACCAATCTCATTTTGGATCGTAGAGACTTGAGATAGACAGCGCACCACGCGTTCCTTCGGTCGATTCAGTACTCCATGCTTGTAGGTGGCAGCCAAATCCCTGAGAAATCGAAAATTGCTATTCTCCGCTGAAATCTTATCGCGGTATAGGTCATCGGTCGGTGGAACTGTAGTATCGCCTAGAGACAGGAGGTCACGGTGTATAATTCCGACGCATGCATCCATCGTCAGAATTGCATTGACGATGTGGCGCTCGTCGCCAGGCCGCTTGCGCGGCTAGCTCGAAATTCGGAAGCACCACTTGGTAGAGGAAGTTGACTGACGGAAGTTCTGTCATCTGACGTGTCTCGCCGAAATCGGTCTGCTACTTCGTCATCGCCCGCAGCGTCGCGTCGATCCAGGGGCGCTGCGGGCCGACCAGTGTCGCGCCGGTGACGCCGCCGCAGCCGCGCGCGCCGCCGGCCGCGGTCGACCAGCCAATGATGCCGGCCACCGCGCCACCCAGCAGCACCGGCCCGCCGCTGTCGCCCGTGCAGCCGCCGGCGGCGGGGCCTTCCGAGAGGCGCACCATGATGCCGCCGGTGGTGCCGATGCTCGGCAGGTCGACCATGCGCAGCGTGCCGGCCGATTTGCCGTCGCCATCCTTCACCACCCCGAAGCCGGCCAGGGTGAAGGCGGTGCGCCGCGCCGGCAGCGCGATCTCCCCGGTCAGCGTCGCCGGACGGAAATCGGCCGGTAGGGCCGCCGAGAGTTTCACCACCGCGAGGTCCGGCGTCGGGCGTCTCGTGTCGAAGGATGCCGGGTCGAAACCCGGATGCACGGCGATGCGGCTGACCGGGATCAGCCGGGGCCCGGCCGGCTCGAACACCACGACCGCATAATCGGCCGCCGGCTGCACACAGTGCGCGGCGGTGAGCAGCACGTTCGGCGCCAGCACCACGCCGGTGCAGGAGGCGCCGCGCGTCGAAACGATCATCGCCGTTTCCGCCTTGAGATCCGCGTCCGCCGGCCGCCCGCCCACGATGGCGAAGGCCGGGCTGATCAAGGTGAGGGCGGCGAGGGCAGAAAACAGCAGGGCGCGCATCGGTCTTTCCGGGTCAGAGCGCGGCCGTTGTGGCGGCGGTTGCGACGCGCGTCAATCGGGGCAGGAACCGTGCGGCGCGCGGAGCGGTGCGCCGGGTCCCGGATCGGCGTTCAGCCCGTGCCGTCACCTGACCGGGAAACAGAGATTGCCCGTGCCTCGGACCGACGGCGGCGCAGCCCAAGCGCAGAGCCGGGATGCAGAGCCGGGATATGGCGCACCACCCCGCCACAGGCGGCAGTTCCGCCGACATTTCTTGTCATCCACCACAGAGGCACACCATGCCCGCCTTGCTTCTCGCCGGCCCGATGGCCGAGCCGCTCGGCCTCGCCGAGGCCAAGACCTATCTGCGCGTCGACCATGACGCGGAAGATGCGCTGATCGCCTCGCTGATCACCGCCGCCCGTGCCACCGTCGAGGCACTCACCCGCCGCGTGCTGATCGACCAGCGTTGGCGGCTGGTGCGCGACACCTGGCCGGTTTCCGGGCTCATCGCCGTGCCGGTGAACCCGCTGCGCGAGATCGTCGCCGCGCATGTGGTGGAGGAGGCCGGCACCGAGGTCGAGGTGCCGCTTTCGGCCTTCACCGCCAATATGGCGCGGCTGCCGGGACTGATCCGGGTCGATCGCTCGGCCGTGCCGGCACCGGGGCGCTCGGTCGCCGGCATCGCCATCGACGTGATCGCCGGCCACGGGCCCGATGCCGACCATGTGCCCTCGCCGCTGATCGAGGCGGTGCGGCTGGTGCTGGCCCATTTCTACGAGCATCGCGACGTGCCCGGCCCGGGCGCGGCCTTTCCCGCCAGCCTCGACGCGCTGGTCGCCCCCTTCCGGGTGACGCGGCTATGACCGCGCCGGCGACCGGCATCGCCGCCCTGCGCCACCGGCTGGTGCTCGAGACGCCCGTGGAGGTGCCGGACGGGGCCGGCGGGGTGACGCGCAGCTTTCTCGCCGTCGACGCGCTGTGGGGGGCGATCGAGACCAGCGCCGCCCCCGGCGAGATCGCCGATCGGCCCGGGGCCGTGCTGACCCACACCGTGACTCTGCGCGCGCCGGCAACGGTACAGCCCGGCGACCGGTTGCGGTTTGGCGCCCACCATTTCCTCGTCGACGCCGTGAGCGACCCGGAAGGGCGCGGGCGCCGGCTCGTCTGCGACTGCCGGGAGGAGACGCCGTGAGATTCGATGTGAGGCTGAAGGGGCTGGCGGTCATGCTGCGACGCCTTGCGCAGCTTGAGCCGAGGAGGCGGCGATGAGCGCGGCCAATGCGCTGCGCGCCGCGGTCCATGCCGCGCTCAAAGCCGATGCGCCGCTCATCGCCGCGCTCGGCGGGCCGCGCATCTACGACGTGCCGCCAGGCACGCCGGAATTTCCCTATGTCACGCTGGGCGAGGCGCAGCTTATCGACTGGTCGACCGCGACCGAGACGGGGCAGGAGCATCGGCTCACCCTGTTCGCCTGGTCGCGGCAGGGCGGGCATGGAGAGGCCCATGCCATTGCCCACCAGCTGCAGCAGGCGCTGCATGATGCGCCGCTGGAACTGGCGGGCTGCCGGCTGGTGAACCTGCGCTTCAGCAATGCCGAGATCCGCCGCGAGGCGGGCGGGCGCACCTATCGCGCGCTGGTCCGCTTTCGCGCGGTGACGGAAACGGATTGAGATTTCCCAACCGTGTCAGCAAATCGCGCCAGGGGATTCACCGGACTCGACAATCCCACCTCAACCTCGCTCAGAACATGAAGGCGGTTGCAGCGGTTTGCGCATGTGGCGCGTGAAGTCGCGCCAGGCTGCCGGCGGCGCGTGTCGACGGCACCCTACGACGCCCGCGTTAACCGCCGCTGAACGCCCCCTTCACATCGCCGGAAAAGGAAAGGCCAGCCCATGGCAGCCCAGAAGGGTAAGGACCTCTTGTTGAAGATCCATGACGGCACGGCCTTCGCGACGGTGGCGGGGCTGCGCTCGCGGCAGATCGCGTTCAACACCGAGCCGGTCGACGTGACCCACGCCGAGAGCGCCGGGCGCTGGCGCGAATTGCTGGCGGGCGCCGGAGTGAAGCGCGCCTCGCTCGCGGGATCCGGCATCTTCAGGGATGCGGCCTCCGACGCGCTGATCCGCCAGAGCTTTTTCGACGGCACCATCCGCGCCGCGCAGCTGGTGGTGCCCGATTTCGGCACCATCGAGGGCGCGTTCCAGATCACCAGCCTGGAAATCGCCGCCGAGCATGATCGCGAAGTGACCTTCGACATCGCGCTTGAGAGCGCGGGCGAAATCAGCTTCGCGGCGCTGTGAGGGAGGACGCCATGGCGAACCGCCATCGCGGCGAGATTTCCGCCGACCTCGACGGACGCGTGCGCACGCTGGTGCTGACGCTCGGCGCGCTGGCGGAGCTGGAGGATGCCTTCGGCGCCGGCGACCTGGTGGCGCTGACCGAGCGCTTCGGCTCCGGCCGGCTTGCCGCGCGCGACGCCATCCGCATCCTCGCGGCCGGGCTGCGCGGGGCGGGCGAGGATGTGCGCGAGGAGGACGTGGCGCGCATGACCACGCCGGGCGGGGCGGCCGGCTTCGCGCGCATCGTCGGCCAGCTCATCGCCGCCACCTTCGGCGCCGGGGAGGGCACGGACCCGGGCCCTTTGGAGCGGGCGCCGCGCGCCGCGAGGTGAGGGGCGCTCGCAGACCCGCCTTTCCATGGCGCGAGACGATGGCGTTCGGCCTCGGCCGGCTGCGCCTGTCCTCGCGCGATTTCTGGGCGATGACGCCGCGCGAGATCGCCGCCGCCGTGGAGGCGGTGGCTGGCCCCGCCCGCGCCCCGCTGGACCGCGCCGCACTGGCGGCCCTGATGGCGCGCTTTCCCGATTGAGAGGGAGCGTCCTTTGTCTGAAGGGTTCTGCCGACAAATCTTGCGCCGGGATCCGGCTCCACGTTCCGCCTGCGGCGTCCCTCGTCCGGGGCGCGGAGGAAGACTGTTTCCCGGAAAAGCCGCAGGCAAATGCAGCGCCGATCCGGCACCCAGCGCAAGATTTCGCCGCAAGACTTCGCCGCAAGACTTCGCCGCAAGACTTCGCCGCAAGACTTCGCCGCAAGACTTCGCCGCAAGACTTCGCCGCAAGACTTCGCCGGAGGCGGCAGAGCCTTCGGATCGCGTGAACGCGGGCAGCATGTCCATCATCCCGGGAGAGCCCCATGACCGACAGCTATGACAGCACGGCGGGCGAGAGCCTGACGGTGGAGATTTCCGCCGACACCAGCGCCTTTCGCCGCGAACTCTCCGAGGCCGAGCGGCTGGCGCGCGGCTTCGGCCGCGTGGTGGGCGATGCGCTCACCGGGGCGGCGCTGAAGGGCCGCGCGGCGGACGACGTGTTCCGCTCGCTGGTCTCGCGCCTGTCGACACTCGCGCTCGACGCCGCCTTCCGTCCGCTGGAGCAGGGTCTTGCCGGCCTGTTTCAAGGCGCCCTCGGCGGCACCCTGGGCGGCGCGCTGGGCTTTGCCAAAGGCAGCGCCTTCCAGGGTGGGCGCGTGGTGCCCTTCGCGCAGGGCGGCGTGGTGGCGGCGCCGACCTATTTCCCGCTTGCCGGTGGCCAGACCGGCCTGATGGGCGAGCGCGGCGCCGAGGCGATCCTGCCGCTCAGCCGCGGGCCGGACGGACGGCTGGGCGTTGCTGCCGGCGGGGCGAGCGGACGCGCCGTCAACGTGACGGTGAACGTGACCACTCCCGATCCCGGCGCCTTCCGCCGCTCGGAGGCCTATCTCGCCGGCCTCGTCACCCGCGCCGTCGCGCGCGGCGAAAGGAGCCTCTAGATGCCGGCCTTCCACGAGACGCTGTTTCCGCTCGACATCGCGCTTGGCGCGGCGGGCGGGCCGGAGCGGGCGACCGAGATCGTCACCACGCTCACCGGCCGGGAGGAGCGCAACACGCGGCTGCATCACTCGCGCCGGCGCTGGGATGCCGGCTATGGCGTGACGTCGCTGGCCCAGCTCTCCGCCGTGGTGGCCTTCTTCGAGGAGCGGCGCGGCCGGCTTTACGGCTTCCGCTGGCGCGACCGGCTGGATCACGCCTCCGCGGCGCCGGGGGCGGGCGTGACGCCGTTCGACCAGAACCTTGGAACGGGCGACGGGGAGCGGGCTGCGTTCACGCTCGCCAAGGCCTATGGCGGCGCGCACGCCCCCTATGTGCGGCCCATCGCCAAGCCGGTGGCGGGGTCGGTGCGCGTCGCGATCAATGGGGCGGAGCGGGTGGTGGGCGAGCATTTCACGCTCGATGCGACGACCGGCACCGTCACCTTTCTCGCGGGACATGTGCCGGGTGCCGGCGCCAGCGTGACGGCGGGCTTCCTGTTCGATGTGCCGGTGCGCTTCGATACCGATTTCCTGGAGGTCAACCTCACCGCCTTCGAGGCCGGCGCCATTCCGCGCATCCCGATCCTCGAGATCCGGCCGTGAGCGCCGGGAACGTGAGCGGCGGAAACGTGAGCTTCGGGAACAGGAGGAGCGGAACATGAGAGACCTGCCCGCCGGCCTTGCCGCCGCGCTCGCCACCGGCGCGACCACGCTCGCGCGCTGCTGGCGCATCACCCGTCCGGATGGCGTGGTGATCGGCATCACCGAGCATGACGAGGACCTGTTCGTGGCCGATACCCGCTTCCGCGCGGCGGGCGGGGTGACCGGGAGCGAGGAAGCGTCCGCGCTCGGCTTCTCGGTCGACGGTGGGGAAATGTCCGCCGCGCTGTCCTCCGACCTCATCGATGAAGGCGACCTTGCCGCCGGCCGCTATGACGGTGCAGAGGTCGAGCTGATCCTGGCCGACTGGTCGGCACCCGCGAATTTCCTTCGGCTGCGGGGCGGCACCATCGGCGAGGTGCGGCGCGAGGGCGGGGCGTTCACCGCCGAGCTGCGCGCGCTGTCCAGCCGGCTGAATATCGTGCGGGGCCGGCTTTTCACCGGCGGCTGCGACGCCGATCTCGGCGATGCGCGCTGCAAGGTGGCGCTGGAAGGGGCCTATCGCGGCAGCGGCACCGTTTCCACGGTCGAGGGCGCGAGCCTGCTCGTTGCGGCGGGGCTCGACGGCTTTGCCGGCGGCTGGTTCACGCAGGGCCGGCTCGTCTTCACCTCCGGCGCCAACGAAGGCTTTGCCTGCGAGGTGAAGACCCACGCCACGGCCGGCGTGGCGCGGCTGGAGCTATGGCAGCGCCCACCCGAACCGCTTGGCGTCGGCGATGCCTTCATTGTCACGGCGGGCTGCGACAAGCGCTTCGAGACGTGCCGCGACCGTTTCGCCAACGCGCTCAATTTTCGCGGCTTCCCGCACATGCCGGGCAATGACGCGGTGCTGCGCGTCGCCGTGCCGGGAGGCTGACCATGTCGATCGATGACATTCGGGCGCGGATCCTCACCGAGGCGCGACACTGGATCGGCACGCCCTACCTGCACCGGGCTTCCTGCAAGGGGCATGGCGCTGACTGCCTCGGGCTGGTGCGCGGGGTGTGGCGGGCGGTCATCGGCGAGGAGCCGGAGGGGTTGCCTTCCTATGCGCCCGACTGGGCCGAGGCGACGCGCGCCGAGCAGATGGCGCAGGCGGCGCTGCGGCACATGCGGGCGGTTCCACTCGCGGACATCGCGCCCGGCGACGTGCTGCTGTTTCGCTGGCGGGCGCATCTGCCGGCCAAGCACGCGGCGATCCTGGTGAGCGGGGACCCGTGGAGCGGGGGCGCCTCGCAGCCGACCTATCCCTGGCGCGGGCGCATCACCTGCCATCCCGCGCCGGACCGGCCCGGCTCGCCGGACGGAACGGCAACCGCGGCTGCGCAGGTGGCGGCGCTGTTCGGCACCGCCTCGGCCGCGCATTTCACGGTGACGGGCGGTGCGGTGAATTATGCGGGGCCGGCGGAATGGACGTTGCGCCGCATGGTGCTGCACTACGCCCGGCTGGTTGAACTGGCCGGCGGGGTGGAAGCCTTCATCATCGGCTCCGAAATGGCGGCGCTGACACGGGTACGCTCGGCCTCCGGCGTCTACCCCGCGGTGACGCAGTTCGCGTCGCTGGCCAGCGAAGTGCGTACCGTGCTGCGCGCCGGAACCAGCATCGGCTATGCCGCCGACTGGACCGAATATGGCAGCCATGTGCGCGAGGGCGGAGCGGAGCTGCGCTTTCCGCTCGATCCGCTCTGGGCCTCGCCGGCGATCGATTTCATCGGCATCGACTGGTACGCCCCCATCGCCGACTGGCGCGATGGCGACGCCCATCTCGACGCGGCGGCGCATGCGAGCGGCTATGACCGGGCCTATCTCGCCGCCAATGTCCGTGGCGGGGAGGGCTTCGACTGGTATTACCCGGATGATGCCGCCCGCAACGCGCAGGCGCGGCTGCCCATCACCGACGGGGCCCATGGCGAGCCCTGGGTGTTTCGCCAGAAGGACATCGCGTCGTGGTGGAGCCATGCCCATCACGAGCGGGTCGGCGGGGTGCGGATGGCGAGCCCGACGGACTTCGCGCCGGGCTCCAAGCCGGTGCGGCTGACCGAATTCGGCTGTGCCGCCGTGGACAAGGGGGCGAACCGCCCGAGCGTCTTCCCCGATCCGAAATCGGTCGAGAACGGCCTGCCGCCCTTCTCCAACGGCCAGCGCGACGACCTGATGCAGCGCCGCCATCTGGAGGCGACGCTGGACGGTTTCGCGCAGGAGGACGCCAACCCGCCGGCCGCGCTGCCGGGCGGGCAGATGATCGATCCGGCGTCCATCTATGCCTGGACCTGGGACGCGCGGCCCTTTCCGATCTTCCCGCTCGCCCGTGACATCTGGGCGGATGGCGCCAACTGGCGCACCGGGCACTGGCTGACCGGCCGGCTCGGTGCCGCCCCGCTCGCCGAACTCTGTGCGCGGCTGGCGGAGGATTTCGGCGCCAGCCTCGACGCCTCGCAACTGCGCGGGGTGATTGATGGCTATGTGGTCGACCGGCCGATGACGGCGCGCGCGGCGCTGGAGCCGCTGGCGCAGGCCTTCGGCTTCGATCTGATGGAGAACGGGGAGGGGCTTGCGCTGCGCCCGCGCGGCGGACGTCTTGTGGCGACGCTCTCGGACGAGGATATCGTCGCCGGCGAGGACATGGCCGTGCCGAGCTTCACCCGCGCCAGTGAGGATGAACTGCCGCGCAGCGTCACGCTCGGCTTCACGGACGGTTTGAACGATTATCGCCGGGCCACCGCCGCCTCGCGCCGCCTTGCCGGCCGGGCGCGGGCCGAGACCGCGCTGGACCTCGCGATGATCGCCGATAGCGGTCTCGTCGCCGGCCTTGCCGAAATGGGGTTGCAGGATGCCTGGGCCGGCCGCGAGAGCGGGCGCCTCACCCTGCCGCCCTCGCGCCTCGCCCTGGAGCCGGGCGACGTGGTGCGGATCGACCGCGACGGTCGGCAGCTTCTGGTGGAAATCACCGCCATCGAGGATCGCGAGGCGCGCACCATTTCCGTGCGCGGCATCGACCCGGCGGTCTTCAGCCTCGCGGTGCGAACCGAGCGCCCGCCGCCCGTGACCGTGCCGGCGAGCCACGGCCCTGCCGAGCTGGCGCTGCTGGGATTGCCGGCCGTGCTCGACACCAGCCCGACAGCTTTGTCCTGGCTGGCCGCCTTCGCCTCTCCCTGGCCGGGCGCCATGGCGGTGTGGCGGCAGGTGGATGGGGCGAGCTTCGAGCGGGTGGCGACGCTGGCCGCGCCGGCGGTGATGGGCGAAACGCTGAACGAGCTCGCGCCCGGTGCACCCTGGCGCTGGCATCACGGCCCGGTGCTCGAGGTTGAGCTCTATGGCGGCCTGCTGGCGGCCGCGAGCGCGGAAGCGGTGCTGGGCGGAGCCAATGGGCTGGTGCTGCTCGCGCCTGACGGGAGTGTCGAACTCCTGCAATTCATGGAGGCGCAGTTGATCGGGGAACGCCGCTGGCGCCTTTCAGGGCTGCTGCGCGGTCAGCTTGGCACCGAGGCGTCGACCCGCGCCATCTGGCCGGCGGGCACGCGTCTCGTGCGGCTCGACGCGAACCTGACCGCGACGGCGAGCGGGCTCGATCTTCTCGGCCGCGGCATCGTTCTGCGCGTTGGGCGGGCGGATCGCGACCATGGCGACGAGGGCGTCGCGCAGATCGCCGGAAATGTCGGCCCCGCCGCGCTGTGGCCGCTGGCGCCGGTGCAGCCGCGGGCGCGCCGTGTCGCGGAGGGCGTCGCGCTGAGCTGGATCCGGCGCACGCGGATCGGCGGCGATTCCTGGGATCTCAACGAGGTGCCGCTCGGCGAAGAGACCGAGGCCTACCGCATCGACCTCCTCAATGGCGGCGCCGTGGTGCGCAGCGTCATCACCACGGTGCCGGCCCTGCTTTACGCGACAGTGGACGAGATTGCCGATTTCGGCGCGCCGCAACCCTTCCTCGACGTGCGCATCGTCCAGCTCTCGGCGAGCGTGGGCCCCGGCTGGCCGCTGGACGCGCGCCTTCCGCTCTGACTTCACCCCGACAGGACATTCCGATGAGCGAGACGACACCGTTGCTCGCGCTGCCGCTGCTCGCGGCGGCGCAGGCGCAGAAACACGTCACCCATAACGAGGCGCTGCTGCAGCTCGACGCTCTCGCGCAACTGGCCGTGATCGACCGGGTGCACACGACGCCGCCCGGCGGGGCGGTGGCGGGCGATCGCTACCTGGTCGCGCCCGGTGCGGGCGGCGACTGGGCCGGGCGCGACGGGCAGATCGCGCTGCAGGACGGAGGCTGGACCTTTCTCGTGCCGCGGGCGGGCTGGCGCCTGTTCGTCGCCGCCGAGCGCACGACGCTGGTCCATACCGGCACGGGCTGGGCGGATCTGCTTGCCGGCACGCCCTTGGGCGGCACGGTGGCGCTGCGCGCCGTGGAGCAGGAACTGGTGCTGAGCGGCGCCTTCGTGACCTCCTCCATCGCCATTCCCGACCGGGCCATCTGCCTCTGCGTCGCCAGCCGCACGGTGGCGGCGGTCACCGGCGCCACGGCCTATGAAGTGGGCATCGCCGGTGAAACCTCGAAATTCGGCGGCCTTCTGAGCGTCGCGGCGGGCGCGAGCAATGTCGGCGTGATCGGGCCGCAGGCCTTCTACGCCACCACGCCGCTGCGCGTGAGCGCGCTGGGCGGCTCCTTCACCGGCGGGCGCGTGCGCCTCGCTCTGTTCTTCCTCGCCTTCGGCATCTGACGCCGCGGAGCCCCCATGCCCTATGAATCCGCCAAGGACCCCTGGCGCGGCAGCGCCGTCTCACCCACCAGCCTCGGCCGCAGCGGCGAGGCGGTCATGCCGAGCGATACCGCAGATCTCCCGCGCTACGCCCGCGTCCGCGTGTTCGCGCCCGGGACGCTCGACAGCGCGCAGGTCTGCATCCTTCCCGTGTGGAACGAGGATGACGAGGCGATTGTCCTGTCGCTGCCGATCGGCTTGCCCATCGTCCTCGAATTCCTCGTCCGGCGCGTGCTCGCGACCGGCACGAGCGCCGGCCTCGACATCCACACGGTGATCTGAGCCCGCCGATCCCGAACCGGCCATCCACGGAGGTTCCATGAGCGCACTCGGACCCGGCCTGTCACCGGGCGGGTGGGGGCGCCGCGCGCTCCCACGGCTCCGTCACGGCTACGTCGTCCTCCGCGGCAAGGCGGCCGACGGCACGCATTTCACCGTTCGCGCCCGGCGCGACGGCACCACCCTCCTCGTCCTGATAGGAAAGGTATTCTGATGTCCGGAGAAATCGATCTGGCCGTCCCCCGCACGCTGAGCCATGCCATCGGCCATGACGCGCAGGGCTATTTCGGCCGGCAGGCCACGGACAGGCTGGTGCGCTACGCCCAGAGCCACGCGGTGCCGTGGGAGCGGGCCGGCGCGGTCGTCGACATCGACTTCATCTATGACCGCGCGAGCTGGTACGGGCTCAAATTCGCGTCCATCGACCGGTTTCTCGCCGCCGTCGGCGGCACGGTGCTTTCGGGCACGGGTGCGAGCCGCGTCATTCGCCTGCCCTGGACGGATAATTCGGTCTACGTGGTCGCCGAGTTCATCAACTCCGCGGAAGCCTGGGCGAGCGGCTCGCGCTACCCCTACGAGTTTTATTCCAACGATAACAACAGAATGACCGCATCGCGGACCACGTCGGGGTTTCTGGGTGTGGCGGCGGTCACTGCGGGCACGACATCGTACCTGCCGGCCGGGTTCGGCCCGATCGGCGGGCCGATCCTGCGGCTGGCGGCCTCCTACGGCGCCACCATGCGCGGCGCCTATAATGGGCAGGATGCGCAGCTGTCGACCAACTGGCCCGGGGCGCCGGTGGTAACGAATCTCGTTGTCGGCGGGGACCGCAACGGCGCGAATTTCGGCTCGCCGTTCCGCCGGTTCACGATCTACGCCGACGCCGTCACCGATACGGCTCGCATCAAGGCGGATAGCCTCCCGGTGTGGGATTGCTGGGTGGACGGCGACAGCTATGGCGGCGGCGCGGGCAACCCCGAGGTCGGCTTCGGGCGCTCGCTGGCGCTGCTCGGCTGGACGCCTTACATGACGGCGGTCGGCGGCTCGACGCTGGAGCAGATCAAGACGCGCATGCTGGCGGCGCCGGCCTTCGCCAAGGCCTTGCCCACTCTCTGGTGGGACGGCGACAATAACAGCTACGACGCGACGACGGCCAATGATGTCGCCCGCCATCAGGCCATCATCACGGCGTTGGGCCATACCAACTATCTCATCATCCCCACCGCCAAGCGCGAGGGGCAGGCGGCGTTGGCGCAGACGGCCGTCACCGCGCTCACCGCGGCGCTGCTCGCGGCCAATCCCGGCAAGGTGCTGCCGCCCATGCCGTATCTCCTCAGTCTCGGCAATGGCACGACGGACAACACCGCGGTGGCCAATGGCAACGTGCCGCCCTCGGCCCTCGCCGATGGCGTGCACCTCACCTCGCCGGCCATGAGCGGGATCGCGGCCCTGGTCGACAGCGCCATGCGCGGCGCCGGGTGGGGCATGGCGGCCTGATCGCCATCCCCAGAGGAAGGTAGGAAACGGATGGGCCGGGCGCTGTGCCCCCCAAGGCGCCGCCCGGCCCATCCGGTCATCGCGCGTTGGTCCTGCACGCACGACGACGCCTCGATACTACGTGGCGATCGCCTCCGCGGTAAATGCGCCGTGAGTTGAGCCGTCGCCGGCGCGTTCCAATCCTTGCCGATATTCCGGAGACGTTTCATGCCCCGCAGCATCAATGCGGCCGGCCTCGCGCTGATACAGCAGTGGGAGGGCAAGCGGCTCGTCGCCTACAAGGACCCCGTCGGCATCTGGACGATCGGCTACGGCCATACCGATGCGGCCGGAGCGCCGAAGGTCACGCCCGGGCTGACCATCACCGACGCCGAGGCGATCGCCATCCTGCGCCGCGACCTCGGCCAGTACGAGGCGGCGGTGCGGCAGGCGGTGACGGTCGCGCTCACCGACAACCAGTTCGCGGCGCTGGTGTCATTCTGCTTCAATGTCGGCCCCGCCAATTTCCGCAAATCGACGCTGCTGAAGAAGCTGAATGCCGGCGATCCCGCCAGCGTGCCGCGCGAGCTGATGAAGTGGAACAAGGCCGGCGGCAAGGTTCTGCCGGGCCTCACCAACCGTCGCGCGGCCGAGGCCGGGCTGTGGGCCAAGGGCGAGTTCGTCGCCTCCAACTATGTCGAGCCGGCGCCGAAGCCGCGCGCCACCGGCAGCACCGAGGGCAAGGGCACCGCCACGGCGAGCGTCGGCGTGCTCGGCACCGCCGCCTCCGACGCCGCGCAGCAGCTGGCGCCGCTCACCGAGGTGTCGTCCGTGCTGAAATATGCCTTTGTCGCGCTGACCGTGATCGGCATCGCCGTCGCGGTCTATGGCGTGTGGAAGCGCAGCCGATCCGATGTGGGGCTGGCATGAACTGGCTCCTCGACCTCATCCCCTGGTGGCTATGGGCGCTGGCGGGCGCCGGCCTGCTCGCCGCGACATGGCAGATCTGGCTGCCGCTGTGGCGCCTCCTGCCGCCGCCGCTGCGGGCGACGCTGATTGCCCTCGGCGCCGCCGTCCTCGCCTATCTCGCCGGCCGCAACCGTGGCGCGGCCGGCGCCCTCCAGCGCGCCCGGGAACAGGAGCAGGCCCATGCTGACGACATCCGCAAAACGGGCGCTGCTGCGCGCGCCGATTCTGATCGCGACGCTGTGTCTGGCCGGCTGCGCGACGACGACGGATGGAAGCGGCGTGACGGGTAGAGCGGTGTGCGAGAGCTTCCGGCCGGTGCTGTGGTCGGAGGCCGACACCGACGAGACCATCCGTCAGGCGAAGGCGAACAACGCGGTGGGCGCCGCGATCTGCGGGTGGGGACGCTGAGGCGCCGGGCCGCGACGCATCCCTACCTGACAGGTGGCGCTGGCAATGGCATTCTCCGCGCGCCGCGTGGTCGCGCGGCGCTGCCGTGAGGATCTGCCGTGCGCCTGCTCGTTGTCGAGGATGACCCCGATCTCAACCGCCAGCTCTACGAGGCCCTGGTCGATGCCGGCTACGCCGTGGACCGCGCCTATGACGGGGAGGAGGGGCATTATCTCGGCGAATCCGAGCCTTATGACGCCATTGTGCTCGACATCGGCCTGCCGAAGATGGACGGCCTGTCGGTGCTGGAGGCCTGGCGCCGCGACGGGCGCAAGATGCCGGTGCTGATTCTGACCGCGCGGGACCGCTGGAGCGACAAGGTCCAGGGTTTCGACGCCGGCGCGGACGACTATGTCGCCAAGCCCTTCCATATGGAGGAGGTGCTGGCGCGCATCCGCGCGCTGCTGCGCCGTTCCGCCGGGCACGCGGCGAGTGAACTGACCTGCGGTCCGGTCATGCTCGACACGCGCTCCGGCCGGGTGACGGTGGATGGCAAGCAGGTGAAGCTCACCTCGCACGAGCACAGGCTGCTCGCTTATCTCATGCACCATTCCGGGCGGGTCGTGTCACGCACGGAACTGGTCGAGCATCTCTATGATCAGGATTTCGATCGCGATTCCAACACGATCGAGGTCTTTGTCGGCCGTTTGCGCAAGAAGCTCGGCATCGAGGTGATCCAGACTGTGCGGGGGCTCGGCTATCTCCTGGCGCCGCCGGAGGCTCCGCGCTGATGCGCGTCGGCTCGCTCGCGCTTCGGCTGTTTGCCTCGGCCACCCTGGTCAGCGTCGCCGTGCTGCTGGTTACGGGCCTGGCGCTGTCCTCGATCTACCGCGACGCGGTCGAGCGCGCCTTCGACCAGCGGCTCGATGTCTATCTCAAGACCATCGTCGCCGACGTCGCCAATTCCACCACCGGCGCCATGCCGGAGCCGACGACGCTCGGCGATCCCATCTTCAATTTCCCCATTTCCGGCTGGTACTGGCAGATTGCCCGCGTCGACGGGCCGGCCCGCGAGTTCAAGACATCGCGCTCGCTGCCCGAAGGCCGCTTGCCGTTGCTCTACGAGCAGGGCACCTCCGCCGACCTCACCGGCCTGCGCGAGGCCTATGGCAAGGGTCCCTCGAACCAGACGCTGCGCATTGTCGAGCGCACGATCGATCTGGGCGAGGACGGCCGCTATGTGGCCGCGGTCGCCGCCGATGCCGCGGAGATCGAGGAGGAGGTCGAGGGTTTCAACCGGGCGCTGGCGATCACGCTCGCGGTCATCGGCATGGCCTTCCTGCTCACGCTCGCCTTCCAGGTGCTGTTCGGCCTGCGCCCGCTCAAGCGTCTGCTCGATGCGCTGCATCAGGTGCGGACCGGCAAGACGGACCGGCTGGAGGGCGCCTATCCGCAGGAGATCGCCCCGCTGGCCGCCGAGGTCAATGCGCTGATCGACGCCAATCGCGAAATCGTCGAGCGCGCCCGCACCCATGTCGGCAATCTCGCGCACGCGTTGAAGACGCCGCTCTCCGTGCTGCAGAACGAAGCCGCGCGAACCGTCTCGCTCCATCCCGACGACGTCCTCGCCGCCAAGGTGGCGGAGCAGGCCGCGATCATGACCGGGCAGGTCGCCCACCACCTCGAGCGCGCCCGGATGGCCGCGCGCGTCACGGTCGCCACGACGGTGGAGGAGGTGGGTCCGATCGTCGAGAAGCTGGCAGCGACGCTCGCCAAGGTCTACCGGGCGCGCGGCATCGCGGTGGAGGCCGAAATTGCGCCCGGCATGCGTTTCCGCGGCGAGCGGCAGGACCTTGAGGAGATTCTCGGCAATCTCATCGACAATGGCTGCAAATGGGCCCGCTCGCTGGTGGAGGTGAGCGTGACGCCATTGCCCGGCACCGGCGGCCAGCGCGATTTTTTCGAGATCGTCATCGACGACGATGGGCCGGGTCTCACGCCCGAGCAGCAGGCTGAGGCGCTCAAGCGCGGCCGCCGGCTCGATGAGACCAAGCCCGGCTCGGGGCTCGGCCTGTCGATCGTCGCGGAGCTTGCTGCGCTCTATGGTGGCAAGCTCACTTTTGATCGCTCGCCCTTCGGCGGCCTCAGGTGCCTCGTGCGGCTGCCGGCCGCCTGAGGCGCTCATGGCGGGTGACGGAGCCGCCGTTTCGCCCTATTCCTACCGCTTTCTGCCGCCCTCTGCGGCTTGATCTCGGAAGGATTCTTCATGCGCGCTGTTCCTCTCGTCGCCCTTGTGCTGATCGGAGCGACCCTGGCTGGCTGTCAGGCCACCCAGGAGAACCCAAACATGGTCGGCGGTGCGGCGACCGGCGCGGTCGCGGGCGGCATCATCGGCGCGATCGCCGGGCGGAACGTGGCCGGTGCGGCCATCGGCGCTCTCGCGGGCGGCCTGATCGGCGGCACCATCGGCGCGGCGCTCGACGACCAGGACCGCCAGCGGGCGCAAGCGGCGGAGATGCAGGCGCTCGAATATGGCTCGCCCGGCGCGCCCGTGAGCTGGCGCGGCGACAATGGCAATTACGGCACGGTCGTTCCCGGCCCGGCCTATGCGCGCGGCGGCTCGCCCAAGTGCCGCGAATTCACCCACACCATCTATATTGACGGCCAGCCGCAGACCGCGCGCGGAACCGCCTGCCGCAATCCGGACGGCACGTGGGCGCCCGTGGCGGGCTGACGCCCGGCCACGGACGTCGCGTCAGCGGGCCGGCTGATGTCCGGCCGCGGCCGTGCGGCCGTGCACGGTCGATGCCTTTGGCAGCACGCAGGACGCTCCGGCGGGGCGATATCCGCCGCGACGCACGGTCGCCCGGCCGGCGGATCGGCGGCCTGCGTGATCACGCTCGCGTGACTTCGGGCCCCGCGATCCCGCGACTGTGAGCCTGCGTCGATCCGACTGAGGGGGTTACGGATTGGCGCGGCCGCCAAGCTCGGCTACCTCAGCGCATTAGAGGAACGCTAATGTTGCTGTGGACCGCCATCTCCCTCATGACCGGGGCCGCCATATTGGCGGTGCTGTGGCCGTTGCGCGCCGGCGGTGGCACCGCGCCGGCCGCCAGCGCCGCCGATCTGGCCGTCTATCGCGATCAGCTCTCGGAGATCGAGCGCGACCGCGTCAGCGGGCTCATCGGCGCGTCCGAGGGGGAGGCCGCCCGTGCCGAGGTGGGACGGCGCATCCTGCGCGCCTCCGCCGAGACGGCTTCCGGTGCGGCCCGCCCATCCGGTGCGGACCGCCGTCGGCAGATCGTCGCCGTGGTCGCGCTGGTCGGCCTGCCGGTCATGGCGGGCGGGCTCTATCTCAAGCTCGGCTCGCCCGCACTGCCGCCGCAGCCTCTCGCGGCGCGGCTGGAATCCCGGCCCGACCAGTCGGACGTCGCCATTCTCGTGCGCAAAGTCGAGGCCCATCTCGAGGCCAATCCCGAGGACGGGCGCGGCTACGAGGTTCTGGCACCGATCTATGCCCGTATCGGCCGCACGGCGGACGCGGCGCGCGCCTGGACAAGTGCCATCCGACTGCTCGGCCCCAGTGCCGTGCGGGAGAATGGGCTCGGCGAGGCGCTGACGGCCGAGGCGGGCGGTGTCGTCACCGTCGAGGCGAAAGCGGCCTTCGAGGCGGCAGCGGTGGCCGATCCCAGGGATCCCAAGGCGCGCTATTTCCTTGGCCTTGCGGCTGAGCAGGACGGCCGCCCCGCCGACGCCGCGCAGATCTGGGGCGCGCTGGCCGCCAGTTCCCCGCCCGACGCACCTTGGATGGGGCTGCTGCGCGCGGCGCTGGCCCGGGTCGGGGCGCCGGTGGCAGCCGCGCCGGGGCCGAGCGCCGCGGATGTCGCCGCCGCGCAGGACATGACGCCGGCGGAACGCGACCAGATGGTGCGCGGCATGGTGGCGCGGCTGGAAGCGCGCCTCGCGCAGGACGGCAGCGATATCGAGGGCTGGCTCCGCCTGATGCGCGCCCGGATCGTACTGGGCGAGGCCGACAAGGCCAAGGCAGCCGCCAGCGAGGCGCGCGCGCATTTCGCCACGGATGGCGGCGCCCTGGGGCGCATCGACGCGCTGGCGCGCGAACTCGGTTTAGGGAGTTGACGACATGACCCGCAAAGGGCGGCGCCTTCTGCTCATCTCCTGCGCGATCGGCGTGCTCGGCGTTGCCGCGGGACTGGTGCTGTTCGCGCTCAACGACACCATCGTGTTCTTCCGCTCGCCGAGCGAGATCGCCGCGGAGCACACCGCCCCGGGCTCGCGCCTGCGGCTGGGCGGGCTGGTCAAGGATGGCAGCGTGATGCGGCAGGACAATGCGCATGTCCGCTTCACCGTGACAGATGGCGGGGCGGACATGGCTGTCTATTATGAGGGCCTGCTGCCGGACCTGTTCCGCGAGGGGCAGGGCGTGATCGCCGAGGGCGTGTTGCTGGGCGACGGCACCTTCCGCGCCGACAGTGTGCTCGCCAAGCATGACGAGAAGTACATGCCCAAGGAAGTCGCCGACGCGCTGAAGAAGCAGGGTGTCTGGAAAGAAGGCGAGGCGGCGCGATGAATCCGGAAATCGGCCACTACGCGCTCGTGCTGGCGCTCGCCGTCGCGATCCTGCAGACCGTGATCCCGATCTGGGGGGCGAGGGTGGGCGATGCCGCGCTGATGCGCGTCGGGCCGGCGCTCGCTGTCGCCTTCTTCGGCTTCGTGAGTCTCGCTTTCGCGGTGCTGACGGTGGCCTATGTGCAGTCCGACTTCTCAGTGCTGAACGTGGTCGAGAATTCGCACTCGCTGAAGCCGATGCTGTTCAAGATCACCGGCGTCTGGGGCAACCATGAGGGCTCCATGCTGCTCTGGGTGCTCGTCCTCGCCCTGTTCGGCGCGATGGTGGCGCTGTTCGGCTCCAACCTGCCGGCCACGCTCAAGGCCAACGTGCTCGGCGTGCAGGGCTCGGTCGGGGTGGCGTTTCTCCTGTTCATCCTGCTGACATCGAACCCTTTCATCCGCGTGATGCCGGCGCCGGCGGAGGGGCAGGACCTCAACCCGGTCCTTCAGGATATCGGCCTCGCCATCCATCCGCCGCTGCTCTATCTCGGCTATGTCGGCTTCTCCATCACCTTCGCCTTCGCCGTTGCCGCGCTGATCGACGGCCGCATCGATGCGGCATGGGCGCGCTGGGTGCGGCCATGGGCACTCGCCGCCTGGGCCTTCCTCACCGTCGGCATCGCGATGGGATCCTACTGGGCCTATTACGAACTGGGCTGGGGCGGCTGGTGGTTCTGGGACCCGGTCGAGAACGCCTCGCTCATGCCGTGGTTCGCCGGCACCGCGTTGATTCATTCCGCCGTGGTGATGGAAAAGCGCGACGCGCTCAAGGTCTGGACGCTGCTGCTCGCCATCCTCGCCTTCTCGCTGTCGCTGCTCGGCACCTTCCTGGTGCGTTCGGGTGTGCTGACGTCGGTGCATGCCTTCGCCACCGATCCGACGCGCGGCGTGTTCATCCTCGGCATTCTCGTCTTCTTCATCGGCGGATCGCTGGCGCTCTATGCGCTGCGCGCGCCGATGCTGCGCCAGGGGGGCATCTTCGCGCCCATCTCGCGCGAGGGCGCGCTGGTGCTGAACAACCTGCTGCTCACCGCCGCGGCCGCCGCCGTGCTCATCGGCACACTCTACCCGCTGGCGCTGGAATCCTGGAACGGCGCCAAGATCACGGTGGGCCCGCCCTATTTCAACCTGACCGTGGGCGCGCTGATGCTGCCCGTGCTCTTCGCCATGCCGTTCGGCCCGCTGCTCGCCTGGAAGCGGGGCGACCTCGCGGGCGCCGCGCAGCGGCTGATGAGCGCGCTGGCCGTGGGCATTCTGATCGCGCTCGCCGCCGCCTACATGCAGGGCGGGGGCCCGCTGCTGGCGCCGCTCGGCATGGGGCTCGCCGCGTTCATCGTCATCGGCGCGGTGGTCGATATTGCCGAGCGCGGCGGCATCGGCCGGGTGCCGGCGGCCACGGCCTTCGCCCGGCTGCGCGGCCTGCCGCGCGCCTCCTATGGCGCGGCGCTTGCCCATGCCGGCGTCGGCGTCTGCCTGTTCGGCATCATTGCCGAGACCAGCTGGAACGCCGAGCGCATCACCGGCCTAAAAATCGGCGAGAGCTTCGAAGTGGGCGGTTATGAACTGACGCTCGCCCGCGTCGAACCGCGCAACGGCCCGAATTATCGCGACCTCGCCGGCGTGTTCACCATTCGTCGCGGCGGCACGGAAATCGGCACCATCGAATCCTCCAAGCGGCTGTTCACCGCCCGCAACATGCCCACTACCGAGGCGGGTATCCGCACCTTCGGTTTCAGCCAGCTCTATGTCAGCCTGGGCGATGAACTGCCCGGCGGCGGCATTGGCGTGCGCGCCTATTGGAAACCCTTCGTGACGCTGATCTGGCTCGGGGCGGTGATCATGGCGCTGGGCGGGGCGCTGTCGCTGAGTGACCGGCGTCTGCGGATCGGCGCTCCAAAACCCGCCAAGACCAAGCCCATTAAGGACAAGCCAGCGAGCAAGCCTGATGCCGCGCCGGCGCCGGCGGAGTGACGACCATGCACCGTGCGCTGCTTCTCGCCCTTCTCGCGCTCGGGCTGCTGGCCGGTCCGCTCCACGCCGTTCAGCCGGACGAGATGCTCCCCGATGCGGCGCAGGAGGCGCGGGCGCGCCAGCTCTCCAAGGAGCTGCGCTGCATGGTGTGCCAGAATCAGTCGATCGACGATTCCGATGCGCCGCTGGCCAAGGACCTGCGCCTGCTCGTGCGCGAGCGTATCAAGGCAGGCGACAGCGACGGCCAGGTGATGGATTTCCTGGTGTCGCGCTATGGCGAATTCGTGCTGCTGCGCCCCACGCTGCACGGCGCCAACATCGTGCTCTGGCTCGCGCCGTTCCTCGTGCTGGTCGTTGGCGGCGCCGGCCTCTGGCTGGCCTATCGCCGCCGCGGCAGCCGGCCCGCGCCGACCGCTCCGCTGAGCAATGAAGAGGAAGAAAAGCTCCGCCGCGTGCTCTCCGAAAATTCCGGCGACGTTACCAAACTGTAACACCACCGCCAGCCTGCGTTAAGGCGCGGACACCTATCTTCTCGTTCGAACCTTCCCGATGGGGAAGCGAGATCTGGTTGAACGAGGAACGACATATGTCGCGCAACGCGCTTTCCGACACCACCAAGACTTCGTCCTCCACGCTGCGCCGCAGCCGTTCCCGGCTGCTCGCGGGCGTGTTCACCCTGGCCCTCGCCGGTGGTGTCGTTGGCGGTGTCGTCCTGCCCGAAATCGTGACCCCCGCCGAGGCGCAGCTCAGCACCAACCAGCCGGCCAGCACGTTCTCCTTCGCCGACATCGTCGAGAAGGTCTCGCCGGCCGTCGTCAGTGTGAAGGTGAAGAAGGACGAGGACGAAGTCGCGTCGAATGACGACGAGCCCGGCATGCAGAACGTGCCGCCGCAGATCGAGCGCTTCATGCGCCGCTTCGGCCTCGGTCCGAACGGCCAGGGCGGTCCCGATGCCGGCCCGCGCCGCGGTGGTCCCGGCCATGGCCGCGTCGTCGGCCAGGGCTCCGGCTTCTTCATCTCGGCCGACGGCTATGTCGTGACCAATAATCACGTGGTGGACGGCGCCTCGGAAGTCGATGTGACGCTGACCGACGGCAAGAGCTACACCGCCAAGGTGGTGGGTACGGATCCGCGCACCGACGTGGCGCTGCTCAAGGTGGACGGCAAGGGCGATTTCCCATGGGTGAAGCTTGCCGAAACCGCGCCGCGCGTCGGCGACTGGGTGGTCGCGGTCGGCAACCCGTTCGGTCTTGGCGGCACGGTGACGGCGGGCATCGTCTCGGCGCGCGGCCGCGATATCGGCTCGGGCCCCTATGACGATTTCCTGCAGATCGACGCGCCGATCAATCGCGGCAATTCCGGCGGCCCGACCTTCGGTCTGAACGGCGAGGTCATCGGCGTCAACACCGCCATCGTCTCCCCCTCGGGCGGCAATGTCGGTATCGCCTTCGCGATCCCGTCGGAGACCGTTTCGCAGGTGGTCGAGGCCCTGAAGTCCGGCGGCCAGGTGGCCCGTGGCTATGTCGGCGTGCAGATCCAGCCGGTCAGCGACGAGGTCGCCGAGGCAATGGACCTCAAGGACGCCCAGGGCGCGCTGGTCGCCCAGGTGCAGCCCGGCACGCCCGGCGAGAAGGCCGGCCTCAAGCCCGGCGATATCGTCACCGCCATTGACGGCGAGACCATCAAGGACTCCCGCGAAATGTCGCGCGAGATCGCCCGCAAGAAGCCCGGCGTGACGGTGAAGCTGAGCGTGCTGCGTGACGGCAAGTCCATCACCGTGCCGGTCACGCTGGAGCAACTGCCGACGGACGTTGCCTCGAACGATGCCCGCAAGGGTGCCGATCAGGAGCAGAACAACCGTGACGTGCCCCGCCTCGGCCTGTCGCTGGCGCCCGCCAAGGGTGTCGCCGGCGCCGGCGACCTGGGCGTGGTCATCACCGAGGTCGACCCGAACGGCCCCGCCGCCGAGCGTGGCCTGAAGGCGGGCGACGTCATCCTCGACGTTGCCGGCAAGCCGGTGATGAAGCCCTCCGACGTGCGCGACGGCCTCGCCGCCGCGAAGAAGGACAACCGCAAGGCCGTGCTGCTGCGCGTCAAGTCGGAGCAGGGCACCCGTTTCGTGGCGATCTCGCTCGGCGACAACCGCGGCTGACGCGGCGCCGGGGATCATTCCGGGGGCGCCCGCTCGGGCGTCCCAAGGGATCGGTTCCGTCTGCGGTCTGTCCCGTCGCCCCCTTGGACTGCAGATGGCCGGTGGCGCGGGGAGTCCTTCAGGACTTCCCGCGTCGTCCTTTTTCAGCGGGGGCGATGGTGCAACCCGGCGGCTCCGATAGGCGCGAGGCTCGAAATGACGTACATGGAGACGAATTCGAATCTTGCCGCCGCCGCCGATTCCTCTGCGGGTTCGGGCCTTCCGGCCCTCGACCCGGCGGAGGTCAGGAAATCCGCCGAAGAATTTGCCATGCGCCTGCTCGTCGTCGAAGATGATCGCGATGCCGCCGACTATCTGCGCAAGGCTTTCCGCGAAGCGGGCCATGTGGTGGATGTCGCAACCGAGGGCGAGGAGGGCCTCGCCCTCGCGCTGGACGGTGGCTATGACGTGCTTGTGGTCGACCGCATGCTTCCGCGCCGGGATGGGCTGTCGCTCATCGCCCATCTGCGTGGGCGCGGCGACCAGACCCCGGCGCTCATCCTCTCCGCTCTCGGCCAGGTCGATGACCGCGTGACCGGGCTGCGGGCGGGTGGCGACGACTATCTGCCAAAACCCTATGCCTTCTCCGAACTGCTGGCCCGCGTCGAGGCGCTGGCCCGGCGCGGCGGCCCGCAGGCGGCCGATACGCTCTATCGCGTCGGCGATCTCGAACTCGACCGGCTGGCTCATCGGGTCACCCGCGCGGGCCAGGAGATCGTGCTGCAGCCGCGCGAATTCCGGCTGCTCGAATATCTCATGCGCCATGCGGGGCAGGTGGTGACGCGCACCATGCTCTTGGAGAATGTGTGGGACTATCATTTCGATCCGCAGACCAACGTGATCGACGTCCATGTCTCGCGGCTGCGCTCCAAGATCGACAAGGGCTTCGATCCGCCGCTGCTCCACACGGTGCGCGGCGCGGGATACATCCTTCGTGACGGCGCTCGGTAGGCTCATCCGGACGACCGCGTTCAAGCTGATCGCGGCCTATCTCCTCGTCTTCGCGATCTTCGCCGGGTCGGTGATCGCCTATCTCGGCTGGCACACGCAGCGCCTCGTGACGCGGCAGGCCGTGGAGGCGATCGAGAACGACACCAGCTTCATGCAGGCTCAGTTCGAGCGCGGCGGCGTTTCGCGGCTGGTGCAGGTGGTGAACCGCCGCTCGCGCGCGCCCGATGCCGGGCTGCTGCTCGTCACCAGCTTCAATGGCGAGCCGCTCGCCGGCAACGTGCTGAACCTGCCGCTGAACTTCCTCGACAAGCAAGGCTGGCGCGAGATCGACTATGTTCGCTCGGAAGATCAGGCCGCCCCGCCTAGCCGGGCGCTGGTCAATGTGCTGTTCCTGCCGGGCGAGTTCCGCCTGCTGATCGGTCGCGACGTGGTCGAGCGCGAGGAACTGCGCAAGATCATCATCGGGCCGGCGCTGTGGGGGCTCGGCCTGCTGGTCGTGCTCGGCGTCGCGGGCGGGCTGTTCGTCACCCGCCGGGTGCTCAAGCGGATCGACCAGATGACGGCGATCTCCGATGGCATCATGGCTGGCGACATGTCCGGCCGCCTCGCGGTGGCTGGCACCGGCGACGAGTTCGATCGGCTCGCCTTCAGCCTCAACGCCATGCTCGATCGCATCGAGGCGCTGATGGCGGGGCTGAAACAGGTCTCCGACAACATCGCCCATGATCTCAAGACCCCCCTCACGCGCCTGCGCAACCGCGCCGAGGATGCGCTGCGCACCGCCCGCTCCGACGAGGAATGGCGGGCGGCGATCGAGCAGACCATCGACGAATCGGACGGGCTGATCCGCACCTTCGATGCGCTCTTGATGATCGCCCGCGCCGAAGCCGGGCAGGCGAGCGCCTCCGCCGTGCGGTTCGATCTCGCCGACACGCTGGCGAGCGTCGCCGAGCTTTACGAGCCGGTGGCGGATGAGAGCGGGCTCGACCTCACGCTCGAATTCGTGGAGCCGCTTGGCGTGATCGGGGTGCGCGAGCTGCTCGCGCAGGTGCTGTCCAATCTCATCGACAACGCGATCAAATACAGCGCGCCGGACACCCCCGGCGGGCGCGGGACAATCCGTCTGGCGGCGAGCCGCGTAGACGGAAAGGCGCGCATCGTGGTGGCCGATTGCGGCCCCGGTATCCCCGAGGCGGATCGTCCACGCGTTCTGGAGCGCTTCGTCCGGCTGGAGGCGAGCCGCACCCGGCCGGGCTTCGGGCTCGGCCTGTCTTTGGTGGTGGCCGTGGTGCACCTGCATGGCGGCTCGCTGCGGCTGGAGGATAACGAGCCGGGGCTGCGCGTGATCATCGACCTGCCTCTGGCACCGGCCGTGGAGGAAGTGGCGGCCGTGTGAGGGACGCCGCGGCGGCAGCGATTTGGCAACCGGTCGCGGTTACGCTAGGGAGCGGTATGGAGGGTGCGGCCCTGATGGCGAGAATGCACAGCGGCACCGGAGAGGCATCCCGGCATGAGGGGAGCGGCGCGCCCGACCCGCTGGCGGCCCGCATGCGGCTCGATCCCGGAATACGGGCGCCCGCCCGGCTGCCCGCCGCCGTGCGGCACCTGTTCGCTCCCGAACACGCGCAGGCCGACGGATCCGAGGCCCGCCTTGCGGCGCTTGCCGCGCGATTCCCGGCCATGCGCGGCGTACTCGCGCGCGTCGCGGCATATTCCCCCTTCCTCACCGAGTTGATGCGGGCCGACCCGGAACGCCTCGTGCGCATCCTGGAGGCCGATCCGGCCGATGGGCTGGCCCGGGCGCGCGCGGCGGCAAGGGCCGTTCTCGCCGTCACCGAGGATGAGGCCGAGGCGATGACGGCGCTGCGCCGGCTGCGCGCCGAGACCGCCCTGACCGTCGCGCTGGCCGATATCGGCAATGTGCTCGATCTCGCCGAGGTGACATCCCAGCTTACCGACAGCGCCGACGGTGCCATCGCGGCCGCGACGCATTTCCTGTTCCGCGAGGCGCAGGCCGCCGGCAAGCTGCGCCGGGGGGCGGTGAAGGCTGGTGGCGCCTCCGAGCATGCATCCTCCGACACGCCACCCGGCTTCACCGTGCTCGCCATGGGCAAGCATGGGGCGCGCGAACTCAACTATTCCAGCGATGTCGACCTCATCGTGCTCTACGATCCCGAGGTGGCGCCGCTGAAGGCGGGTGTCGAGCCGACGCCCTTCTTCGTGCGGTTGACCCAGCGTCTTGTCCGGCTGATCCAGGAGCGGACGGCGGACGGCTATGTCGCGCGGGTGGACCTGCGGCTGCGACCTGATCCCGCTTCCACGCCCATCGCCCTCTCCGTCGAGGCGGCGCTTGATTATTATGAGCGCGAGGGGGCCACCTGGGAGCGCGCGGCCTATATCAAGGCGCGGCCGATCGCCGGCGATATCGCGCTCGGCCACAGCTTCCTGCGCCGGCTTTCTCCCTTCGTCTGGCGTCGTTCGCTCGACTATGCGGCGGTGTCCGATGTTCATGCGATGAAGCAGGATATCCATGCCTTTCGCGGGCATGCGGCCATCGCGGTCGAGGGGCACAATGTGAAGCTCGGGCGCGGCGGCATCCGCGAGATCGAGTTCTTCGCCCAGACCCAGCAATTGATCGCCGGCGGCCGCGATCCGCGCCTGCGCACCCCACGCACGCTGGAAGCGCTTGCCTTGCTGGCCGAGACCGGGTGGATCGGCGAGGGCGCGCGCGGCGAGCTGGACGAGGCCTACCACTTCCTGCGCCGGGTGGAGCATCGCCTGCAGATGGTAGCGGATGCCCAGACCCACACACTGCCCGATGACGCCGAGGCGCTCGCCGCCTTCGCGCGCTTCATGGGCTATACCCGCCGCGAGGACTTCGCCGGCGCGCTGGTCGAGCGCCTGTCGCGGGTGCAGGATCACTATTCCAAGCTGTTCGAGGACGCGCCGCCGCGCGCGCTGGTCGAAGGGCGGCTGGATTTTCCTGCCGCCAAGGACGATCGCGAGACGCTGGCGACCCTGCACAAGCTCGGCTATGGCGATCCGGTCGCGGCCAGCGCCACTGTGCGCGCTTGGCTCGCCGGTGACGACTATCGCGCACTGCGCCCGGACATGGTGCGCACCAGCCTTGCCGCCATCCTGCCGCTGCTCATCGACGCGCTGGCTCGCGGCGGCGCGGCGGATGCGGCGCTGGCGGCGGCGGACCGCTTCTTCCGGGAATTGCCCATCGCCACGCGGCTTTTGCCCGCGCTGGTGCATCACCCCGATCTGGTGCGCCTGCTCGCCACGATACTGGGCACCGCCCCCCGGCTCGGCGAGATGCTGGCGCATCGCCCCTCGTTGATCGACGCGCTGCTCGATCCCGCCTTTTTTGGCGCGCTGCCGGACGAATCGGCGCTGGCCAACCGCCTTGCCGCGCTGATCGAGGGGGCGGAGGGCGAGGAGGACCTGCTCGACCAGGCCCGCCGCTTCCGGCAGGAGCAGCATGTGCTGATCGGCGTGCGCATCCTCTCCGGCACCCTGCCGGCCGCGCGCGCGGGGGAGGCCTTCGCCCGGCTGGCCGACGTCATCATCCGCGCGCTGGAGCGACCGGTGACAGCCCGCTTTCGCGAGGCTTACGGCAAGGTCGCCGGCGCCGAGTTCGCCGTGCTCGCCATGGGCAAGCTCGGGGGGCGGGAGATGACCGCCGGCTCCGACCTCGATCTCATCGTGCTCTATGATTTCGACGAGGAGCGACCCGAGAGCGATGGTTCCCGCCCGCTCCATGGCGCGCAATATTTCGCCCGCCTGACGCAGCGCTTCGTCAGCGCGCTGACCACGCCGACCAATGCCGGCCAGCTCTATGAGGTGGACCTGCGCCTGCGCCCCTCCGGCCGGGCCGGCCCCGTGGCAACCAGCCTGCCGCGCTTCGAAACCTATCAGGCGGAGGAGGCGTGGACCTGGGAGCACATGGCGCTCACCCGCGCCCGCGTCGTCTCGGCCTCGCCCGGCTTTCGCGCGCGGGTGGAGGCGGCGATCGCCGAGGTGCTGCGCCGGCCGCGCGACAGGGCGCGGCTGGCCGCCGATATCATCGACATGCGCGGCGCCATTGCCGACGAGAAGGGCGATGATGACCCGTGGGACCTGAAATATGCCCGGGGCGGACTGATCGACATCGAGTTCATCGCCCAATATCTCGTGCTCACCCATGCGCGCGCGCATCCGCAGGTCATCGATACCGCCACCGCGCGGGTGATCGCGCAGGCAACACAGGCGGGGCTGCTCGACGCGCAGGATGGGCAGGTACTGGGTGATGCCTGCCGGCTGATGCATGACCTGACGCAGGTGCTGCGGCTCGCGCTCACGACGCCGTTTCAAAGCGCTGAGGCGAGCCCGGCGCTGAAGCGCCTGCTGGCCCGTGCCGGCGCGATGCCGGACTTCTCCACGCTCGAAGCGCATCTGTTCGAGACGCAGGCGGCGGTGCGCGCGACCTTCGAGCGGCTGCTGGCGGCGGCGCCCGCGCGCCGACGCGCCTGAGAGAGCCGCGCTTCAGGAAAGCTGTGTCGCGACCCGATCACCAATGGCGAGGCTGGAGGTGAGGCCGGGCGATTCGATGCCGAACAGCTGCGCGAGGCCGGGCACGCCGTGGTCGGCCGGCCCATCGATGCGGAAATCGGCGGCCGGAGCGCCCGCCGGCACGATCTTCGGCCGTATGCCCGCATAGGCCGGGTTCAGCGCGCCGTCGGGCAGCGCGGGCCAATAGTGGCGGATGGCGGCGTAGAACGCATTTCCACGCAACGGGTCAACCTCGTAGTGCGGCGTGTCGATCCATTCCGTGTCGGGCCCGAAGCGCGCCTGTCCGCCGAGGTCGAGCGTGAGATGCACGCCAAGGCCCGCCTGCTCCGGCACGGGGTAGATCAGCCGCGAGAACGGCGCCTTGCCGGACAGGGTGAAATAGGACCCCTTGCAGTAATAGGCTGGCGGAACCGCCTCCGCCGGAATGCCGGCAATGGTCCGCGCCAGCGGCACGGCGCCGTGCCCGGCGGCATTGACGAAGAGCCGGCAGGCGAGCGCCATCGGCTCCTCGCCGCCCACGTCGAGCGAGAAGCCATCCCGCTCCACGCTGCCGCGCAGAATGGGAGCATTGAAGGCGATCATGCCGCCCGCGTCTTCGATATCGCCGCGCATGGCGAGCATGAGCGCGTGGCTGTCAATGATGCCGGTAGAGGGCGACAGCAGCGCCTCGACCACGTTGAGCGCCGGCTCCAGCGCGCGCGCCTGCGCCCCGGTGAGAGGCTGGAGATCGGTGACGCCGGCGGCACGGGCATGGGCGTCGATGGCGGTGAGCTTTGCCGTCTCCGCCGCGCTGGCCGCCACGATCAGCTTGCCGCAGCGCCGGTGCGGGATGGCGCGCGCGGCGCAATAGGCATAGAGCGCGTCGCGGCCGGCGACGCAGAGCTGGGCCTTCAGCGAGCCGGCGGGGTAATAGAGGCCGGAATGGATCACCTCGCTGTTGCGCGCCGAGGTGTCCGAGCCGATCAGCCCGGTGGCCTCCAGAACCAGAACCTCAAGGCCCCTGAGCGCCAGCGCCCGGGCCACCGCCAGCCCCACCACACCCGCGCCGGCCACGACGCAGTCGACAAAAGCCCGATCCGTTCCGCTCATGCCCGCTTCTCAGTTTTCCGATAGTGCCGCATGGCGATACTGCAGCGCGGGGCGTCCGTGCAATGGCAGGCGCAGGATCACGGTGGTTCCCACCCCCTCGGAGGAGCGGATGCGCATGGTGCCGCCATGCAGTTCCACCAGCGACTTGGCGATGGCGAGGCCGAGGCCCGAGCCCTTGTAGGTCTTGGTGAACTGGCTTTCCACCTGTTCGAAGGGGCGGCCGATCTTGGCCAGAGCGCTCCGGGGAATGCCGATGCCGGTATCCTCGATCACCATCAGCGCGGAGCGGGCGGAGGCGCGGGTGCGCAGCGTGATGCGCCCATGCTCGGGCGTGAACTTGATGGCGTTGGAAATGAGGTTGAGCGTGATCTGCTTGAGGGCGCGCCGGTCGGCGTCGACGGTCACGTCCACGTCGCTCTCGCTGGTGATGGTGAGCTGTTTCTCATCGGCGCGCACCGACATGACGCGGATGGCATCCTTGATGATCTCGTCGAGCTTGGTCGGCTGCAGCGTCAGCTGCACGCGGCCGGCCTCGATGCGCGACATATCGAGAATGTCGTTGATGACGTCGAGCAGATAACGGCCGGAATCGCGGATATCGCGGCAGTATTCGTTGTATTTCAGGTTGCCGAGCGGGCCGAACAGGCCGCTCTCCATCAATTCGGAAAAGCCGATAATGGCGTTGAGCGGCGTGCGCAGCTCATGGCTCATATTGGCGAGGAACTCGGACTTGGCGCGGTTGGCGTCCTCGGCCTTGTTCTTCTCGTCGGCATAGTTCTGGGCGAGTTCGGCCAGCTGGAGGGCCTGCATCTCCAGCGTCTGCTGCGATTTTCGCAGGTCCGCGACCAGTGCCATCAGCCGCTTCTCGCTCTCCATCAGCCGCTCTTCGTGGCGTTTGAGCGCGGTGATCTCGGTGCCGACCGAAACGAAGCCGCCATCCTTGGTGCGCCGTTCGGTGACCTTCAGCCAGCGCCCGCCTTCCAGCTGCGCCTCGAAGGCGCGCGCGCCTTCCTCCGGCCGGTCCTCGGTGCGCAGGGGAATGCGCACCACGGGCTGGCGGGCAATGGCGGCGATCGCCTCGAACGGCGTGCCGGGCGCGACATTGGTATCGCCGAAGCCGTGCAGCGACTGGAATTTGGAGTTGCACAGCACCAGCCGGCTGGCGCTGTCCCACAGCACGAAGGATTCCGAAATGCTCTCGATGGCGTCGCGCAGCCGCATGTCGGCGGTGGCGGTGCGTTCGGCGAGGCGGCGTTCCTCGGTCACGTCGACCGCGATGCCGACGAGATGGGGGGGCTCGCCATTGTCCTGCGGCACCACCTCGGCCCGCGCCCGCAGCCAGACCCAATGGCCGTCGGCATGCTTCATGCGGAAGACACGCTCGATGATCCGGCCCGGCTTGTCGGCGATCTCCTTGGCGACATCATAGAGGTTGGTGTCGTCGGGATGGACGAGGGCGGAGACCTCGCCGAAGGAGATGAGTTCGTCGCGGGGTTCATGGCCGAGCAGTTCGAACATCGAACTGGACCAGAACATGCGCCCGCGCCCCATGTCCCAGTCCCACAGGCCGCAGCGCCCGCGCGAGAGGGCGGTGTCGATGCGCGCACGCACGGTGTCGTAGATGCCGTCCGCCTCGCGCGCCCGCGTCGCCTGCCAGTGGAAGGCGAAGCCCAGGATCAGCAGGACCGCGCCGGTCGTCGACAGCAGCGTGACGGTCAGGATCGTATCGGACTGCCAGGTGGCCAGCGCGCTCGACAAGGGCTGCACGGCGACCAGTTGAAGCGGCACGGCGTGCAGATTGTGCACCGTCGCCAGCGCGGCGGAGCCGTTGGCCAGGGTCACGTCCAGCACGCCGGCATCCTCGGCGAACACGGCGATGGCCTGCACATTGGCCAGGATGGTGCGGATGTCGTCGGCGGTCTCCGTGCCGGGCGCCTCGTCATGAATGGCGACGACCTTGCCGGCCGTGTCGATCAGCCCATAGCGGCGGCCCTCCTCGGTGGCGCGCGAGGGCAGGCCCGATTTCAGCAGGCCATCGGGCGCGAGCCCGCTGCTGCCGCGTCGGTCGATCTCGCTGGCAATGGCAACGGCGAACAGCGCCAGTTCGTCCTTGGCGCTGGCGACGGCGTCGGCGCGGTAGGATCGGATCTGGACGGCGGAGGCGATGGCGACGATTGCTATGAAGGCGACGATCAGGGCAGGGACGGCCCTGCGCATGAAAGGTTCGGCGTCGACAAGCCGTTGATAGGCGGGTCTCGCCACCGAACGCGCCAAGCCTCTCATGGCTTGTACGCGCACGGAAGCGCCCGCAGCGTTGGCGCGCGCCATCGCCGGCCTCCCCCGAAGTCCTAGTGCCCCGTCCGCGAAAGGAGCGATGTGCCGCATCTCTCCGAATCAGCTTGATTTGAATCCAATCGACCTCGCGCGTCCAGAGTCCGCAGGAGTCAAGTTAACGAATTAGCAACCTGTGGGTGTTTTCGGGTCGTCGCGGCGATGCATCGACGATGTCGCGGCCCGCCATGGACGAAGAGGCCGCGTCGATGCTATTCGCGATCGCTTGAAGATGCAGGCGATGGAGAATGAACAATGAGCGAGATCTGGTTCCGTACCGGCGAAGCAACGGTTCTTGCGGCTGAGGGACAGTTCACCGACGCCATGCCCGAAGTGCTGATCGGCTCGGTGCGCGGCCCGGCCGGCCAGGCCTTCGCCTCCATGATGGGGCAGGTGCAGGGTCACACCCGGATGTTCGTCGTGCGCGACCTCAACCAGCAGGTGCGCCCGGCAACCATGATGACGACCAAGGCCACCATCCACACGCTGGAATATGTCGACCTGCTCGGCGGCGTGGTGCAGGGCGCCATCGGCGATGCGATCGTCGACGCCCTGGTCGAGGGCATCCTGCCCAAGGATCAGGCCGACGAACTCTGCATGATCGTCATGGTGTGGCTCGACCCGCGCTGCGCGGAGGATCCCAATCTCGACAAGGCCGATCTCTACCGCACCAATTACGAGGCGATGAAGATCGCGCTGGAGCGTGCGATCACCGGCAAGCCGACGGTCGACGAACTGATCGCCAACCGCAAGAGCGTGAAGCACTACGCGCTGGACGGCGTCATCGACTATTGAGCCGGATCAATGCGGGGTTCCCGACCGCGCGTTCGCGAGCGCGCGGTCGGCGCATTCTCCGTGACCGTCATGGTGCGCAGCGTGCCGTCATTCGAGATGCCGGCTGAAGCGATGCAGTTGCGGCCGGCCTGCTTGGCGGCATAGAGCGCGCGGTCGGCGGCGTGGATCACCACGGCCGGGATCATGTTCGTGCCCGGCGGCGAGGCCCCATCGAACACGGAAATGCCAATGCTGACCGTGACATGGCCCAGCGAGCTGCCGGCATGCGGCAGCCGCAGCGCCCGAACGGCGTCCAGCATGGTTCCCGCCATGACGAGAGCGGTGGATTCGTCGCTGTCGGCCAGCACGGCCGCGAATTCCTCCCCGCCATAGCGCGTGACCAGGTCGCCGGCGCGATGCACCGACTTGCGCAGCGCGGCCGCGACCTTGCGCAGGCACTCGTCGCCTTCGAGATGACCGTGCAGGTCGTTGTAGCTCTTGAAATGATCGACATCGATCATCATCAGTGCCAATGACGGGGGATGACGACCTCTGCGGCGCATCTCGCGCGCCAGCACCTCGTCGAACTTGCGGCGGTTGGGCAGTTCGGTGAGCGGATCCATCTCGGACAGGGCGGTGAGGCGGCGGTTGGCGTCGACAAGCTCGCGTTCAAGCTTTTCGCGCTGGCGTACCGTGGCCGCGAGTTCCTGCTCGACATGCTTCTGGCGGGTAATGTCCACGCTGGTCGCGAGCAGGCGCAGCGGCCGGCCCTCGGCGTCGCGCGCGACGATGCGGCCCCGTGCCATGATCCAGATCCACCTGCCGCTCTTGTGTGACACGCGGTAGGTGGCCTCGAACAGATCGGTCCTGCCGTCGAGCAGATCCTGGTAGCGTTTCAGCACATAGGGGCGGTCTTCCGGATTCACCACGCTCCAGGCAATATCATCCGTGCCGCTCACTTCTTCGCGCGACGCATAGCCAAGTCCATGCTTCCAGTGCGGCGAGCGCCGGACCCTGTTACTCGGGATGTCGAGTTCCCAGATCCACTGATTGGCGTTCTCCAGCGCGAACGTGATGCTCTGTTCCATCTCGGCCAGCGCATCGGTGGTCCGGCGCCGCTCGGTGATGTCGACAAAGGCGATGGACAGTCCGACGACCGTCCCGCTCGCGTCGCGGAACGGTTCCGCGGTGACGAGGTAGACATTGTCCCGCCCGGGAATCGACATCTCGCGTTCGTCGATCGACGCGCCGGCCATGGCGCGGGCCAGGCCACGCCTCACCAGATCGGAGGAGCCGGGAACCAGCGCCTCGACCTCCTGCCCGACAATCTCATCGAGCGGGCGGCCAAACATCGCGGCAAGGCGCCGGTTGCCGTTCATGCATGTGAGGTTGCGCCCGATCATGGCGAGTGCAACCGGCGCACTGAGATAGGCCGACGACAGCGTCGTCAGCTCGAATGTCTCGGGGACCGTGCCGTCAGCCACCATGGACCGCCATGTGTCCTGCAATCAATCGTGCAGGCCACGGACTGTAGCGCCAATCCGTACCGACCGGAACGACGAATACTGCGCTTTTTATACGCTTGCTTAGCTGAGAGAACGGGCAGCGATGTCGGCGACATCCGGTGAGAGGCCGGGCGTGTCGGCTACCCTCCTCACTTCAGCCTCGGCAAGGGAGCGGCGCCGGGGCTCCAGCGCACGCCAGCTCTTGAAGGCCGCCAGCAAACGCGCGGCGACCTGCGGATTCCGGCCGTCGAGCGCCAGTACCGTGTCGGCGATGAAACGGTAGCCGGCTCCGTCTGCACGGTTGAATTGGGTCGGGTTGGCGCTGGAATAGGAGCCGATCAGCGCGCGCACCCTGTTGGGGTTGCTCATGGCGAAGGCAGGATGGCCGGTGAGCGCGCGCACGCGGTCCAGCGTCGCGGGCTCGGCGATCTGCGCCTGCAGGGCGAACCACTTGTCGATCACCAGCGGATCGTCGCGGAAGCGCTCGTAGAAGGCGGCGAGGGCCGGCTCGCGCTGCTGCGGTGCGCCATGCGCCAGCACGGATAACGCGAAGAGGCGATCCGTCATGTTGTCGGCCGCTTCGAAATGCGCCACCGCCCGGGCGATGTCGGCGGGCGCCGCAGTGGCGGCCAGCAGATCAAGGCAGGCATTGCGCAGCGCCCGGCGTCCGGCCGAGCCCGCGTCCGGCGCATAGGTGCCGAAGGGCGCGAGGCGGGGATAGGTCATCTCCAGCAGCGGGCGCAGCGCATCGCCCAGCGTCCGGCGCAGGTCCCCGCGCGCGGCATGGATCGCGTCGGGGTCCACCTCGCGGCCGATCTCCCGTGCCACATCGGCTTCCGAGGGCAGCGACAGCGCCTGCGCGACGAAGGCGGGGTCGAGTGCGGCATCCTCCAGCGTCGCGCTCAACGCCTCCACCAGCGGCGTCGCCGAGGGAGCCGCCCCGCCACTCCGCGCCCGCGTCGCCGCGACGAGATGGGCGAGGGCGAGGGTCTGCGCCGCGTCGAAGCGGTTGAATGGGTCGCTATCGCGGCGGGCGAGGAACACCAGATCGTCGGTCGACAGGTTCGAGGTCAGCTTGACCGGCGCCGAGAAGCCGCGATTGAGCGAGGCGACCGGCCGCGTCGCCACCTCGCGAAACACGAAGCTCTGCCGCGGCTGGCTGACGACCAGCACGCCGCGCTCGGCATTGGCGCCATCGTCCAGCACCAGTGGCAGGTCCTCGCCATCCGGCCCGACAAGGCCGAGCGCGAGCGGGATCACCATCGGCGCCTTGTCATCCTGACCCGGCGTGGGCGGCAGGTGCTGGGCAATGTCGAGGCGGTAACTGCGCGTGGCCGCATCCCAACTGCCGTGCACGTCGAGTTCCGGCGTGCCCGACTGCGCGTACCACCGCGCGAACTGCGTCAGGTCGATGCCGTTGGCGTCGGCGAAACAGGCCAGGAAATCCTCGACGGTCGCGGCGTCGCCGTCATGGCGGTCGAAATAGAGGTCCATCCCGGCGCGGAAGCCCTCCTCGCCCAGCAGCGTCCGGAGCATGCGCACGACTTCGGCGCCCTTCTCGTAGACGGTGGCCGTGTAGAAATTGTTGATCTCGCGATAGGTGGAGGGACGCACCGGATGGGCCAGCGGCCCGGCATCCTCGGCGAACTGGTGGCTCTTGAGCAGCCGCACGTCGGCGATGCGCTTCACCGGGCGCGAGCGCTGGTCGGATGAGAATTCCTGGTCGCGGAAGACCGTCAGCCCTTCCTTGAGGCAGAGCTGGAACCAGTCACGGCAGGTGATGCGGTTGCCGGTCCAGTTGTGGAAATATTCATGGGCGATGATCGCCTCGATATTGGCATAGTCGGCGTCGGTCGCCGTTTCCGGACTGGCGAGCACGTATTTGTCGTTGAAGATATTGAGGCCCTTGTTCTCCATGGCCCCCATGTTGAAGTCGGCGACAGCGACGATGTTGAAGACATCGAGGTCATATTCGCAGCCGAACACTTCCTCGTCCCACCGCATCGAGCGCTTCAGCGCATCCATGGCGTAGCCGGCCCGGTCGGCCTTGCCGGGCTCGACATAGATGCCCAGTTCCACCTGTCGGCCGGTGGCCGTCCGAAACTCATCGGCCACCTTGTCCAGCCGGCCGCCGACCAGCGCGAAGAGATAGGAGGGCTTCGGCCAGGGGTCGTGCCAGATGGTGTAATGGCGGCTCGTGCCCTCGATCTCGCCGGCCGCGACACGGTTGCCGTTGCCGAGCAGGATCGGCGCCTCCTCCCGCTCGGCCTCGATGCGGGTGGTGTAGACGGCGAGCACGTCCGGCCGGTCGGGAAAATAGGTGATGCGGCGGAAGCCCTCCGCCTCGCATTGCGTGCAATAGGCCCCGCTGGAGCGATACAGGCCCATCAGCTTGCTGTTGGCGGAAGGGTCGAGCCAGGTCTCGATCTCCACCAGAACCGGCTGCTGCGGCGGGGCGAACAGCGTCAGCCCCGAGGGCGTCGCGCCATAGGCCGTGCCCGCCAGCGGCGTGCCGTCGAGGCTGACCGCCTTCAGCACCAGTTCGTCGCCGTCGAGCGCGATGGGCGAGCCCTCGCGCCCGTCCGGGTTCGGTCGCATGGCCAGCCGGGCCATGACGCGGGTGGCATGGCGGTCGAGGCGGATGTCGAGATGAACCGTGTCCACCAGCCAGTCCGGCGGTCGGTAATCGCTGAGGCGGACGGGTTGGGGCTCGGCATCACGCGACATGGCAAGGCTCCGGAACGCTCATTTTCCCAAGAAGTAGGCCCTCGGCACGCGAACCGGAAGCCCTGCCATGCGCGATGGTTCACCGCGTGCGGATGATTTCGACGCCGACATCGCGGAAGATGCCGGGAATGGGCGCGGCCGGCTTGTGAACCTCCACCCGCACCTTGTCGACCCGCGGATAGCGCGCGAGCACCGCGCCGGCGATCGCCTCGGCCAGCGCCTCGATGATGTGGAACCGATGCCCGGCGGAGACCTCGTGCACCAGCGCGAACACTTTGTCGTAGCCGACGGTCTCGGCATAATCGTCATGGATGGCGGCCGGGGCGGCATCGAGCCACCAGTCGATATCCACGATGAAGCGCTGGCCGAGCCGGGCCTCCTCCTCATACAGGCCGTGATGGGCGTGAATCTCGATGCCACGCAGGAAGATGCGGTCAGCGGTGGAGGCGGCCATGCGGAATTTTCCCGGTCAGTCTTCGGTGAGGGCGGCGGCGAGCAGGCCGACGGCGACGGCAGGCGCGCAATCGGCGGCCTCGCGCGCGAGATTCTCGTCGTCCGTCAGCACCTGGGCGAGGTCGAGATAGGCGAGGTTGCGACGCTCGGCGAGCCGGGCGGCGAGGAAGCGCCCGACGCCGGCACCGACGATGAGGTCGGTTTCCTCCGGCCCGGCGGAGGCGACGCAGTCAAAGGCGCGGCTGAGCCGGTGCCGTTGCTCCTCGGCGAAATAGCGCGCCAATGCCCGGGCCGCCGGCAACACCTGCGGGGCGAAATCCTGCCCCACCATGCGCAGCAGCCGGCGCGCGCTGGCCTCCGCGCTCTTGGGGCCGCCATCGGCGCTCGGATGCAGGTCCGACGCCTCGGCCAGTTCGCCGGTCAGGCGATGCACATCCGCCGTGGTGGCGTAGTGCTCCGCCATGAGGGGCAGCCAGCGCCCGCCCCATGGCGCGGCGTCCGCCAGTGCCATCACCGGCGTGCGCACGACGCCGGCATAGATCAGCTCGTTATTGGCGAGGCGCTCGGCATCGCTGAAGCCGCGCGCGGCGACGCGGCTGGCGCTGAACGGGATAATGTCGCTCGTGGTCGAGCCGATATCGATCAGCACGCCGCCCGGCAGCAGATGGGCGAGCACGGCGGCGGTGGCATACCAGTTGGCCGAGCCGATCGTGTCGGCATGCGCCGCCGCCTCGGTTGCCGGCACGAAGCCTTCCGGGCCGGCGAACAGCGCCAGCGGCGCGGTGCCGAGTTCCTCGATGAGGATCGCCGCCGTGCCGACCACACCGGCCCGGCGGTCCGGCCACAGGTCGGCGACTTCCGCCGTCATGGTGACGGCGGAGGCGGCGTCACCGGGGAACTCGGCGCGCAGCGTGCGGATCGCCTCGCGCAGATGCGTGGCCCCTTTCCACACCGGGCAGGGAGCGATACGCACGGCCTTGAGGCGGCCGTCGCGGCCAAAGGCGGCGAGCTTCACATGCGCGCCGCCGACGTCCCAGCCGAGGCGGACGACGTTGCGCAGGGTTTCGGATGTCAAAGGTTGATCTCCACGGGTCGGGCAGGCGGCAGATGCGGCAGGTTGGGGACGTCGCCCTCGGGAACCTCGCCGTCGCGGATCAGTTCGGCGACGAAGGCGAGCGGATTGACCGCCAGCGCGCGTCGCAGGCCGACATAGGATGTGGTGAGGCGCGGATTGACCTCGATCACCACCGGCCCTGTCGGTGTGGCGAGGTAATCGATACCGACCAGTCCGCTGAGGCCCGGCAGCGCGGCACCGATCCGCTCCGCCAGCATGCGCAGCGTGTCGTCCACCGGAAAGGCACCGACCGTCACGCCGCTGAACCGGAACCGCCCCCCGATGATCGCCACATGCTGCCGGTTGGCCGCGAGAACATGGGTGCGGCCCTGCTGGCACAACAGGCTGAGGCTGGCGGCGGCTCCCTCGACCAGCGGCTGGATGATGGCGCCCGGCGCGATCGGTTCCGCCGGGAGATTCGCGATCGGCAGATCCGCGACCGGGAGATTCGCGACAAGGATCACATCGAGCGCGCCCGCGCCATCATCCGGCTTGATCACGAACGGGCCGGCCTGTCCGCGCGGAACCGAGCCGGGCCGCCAGGTGGGAATGACCGGCACGCCGGCACGGGCGAGCACTTCGGCCGTTTCCCGCTTGCTGGCGCAGATGCGCAGCGTCGCGTCGTCCGGGGCGATGACCCGGCTGTTGCGGGTGCGCAGCCGTTTCACCAGTCGCGCGAGGATGCCCTCGCATTCCGGCGCGATCGGCCAGCAGCACTGCGCCTCTGCCGCCAGTTCGTCCCAGAGCGCGCCGGCATCGTCGCCCGGTCCGACGGGACGGCTGGCCCCGCGCGGCGGCGGGGGCAGGCGCGCGTCATGCGTCGTGACGACGCGGATGCCGGGCAGGTCCTCGAGATCGCCGATCAGCGCGTCGCGCATCAGCGCGCCTTCGGCTATCAGATCCTCCGGCAGCGCCGCGCCGGCATAAAAGCCGCCCGTGACCGTTTCGCATACGAAGACCCGCATTAGGCACGCCCGATCTGGATAGGCCGGAGTGGAGAGACTGCACCGTGGAACTTATACCCGTCCTTGACCTCATGGGAGGTGCGGTTGTCCATGCCCGACGCGGCGCGCGCGATGCCTACCGGCCGATCGAAACCCCGCTCTGCGTCGGGGCGACCCCGCGGGATGTCGCCGACGCCCTGCTGCGGCTCGCGCCGTTTCGCACGCTCTACGTAGCCGACCTCGATGCCATTGCCGGCCGGGGAGGGCATGATGAGGTGCTGGGCGAACTCGCGTCCCGGCATGAGGGGCTCGCATTGTGGGTCGATGCCGGCGAGGCCAGGGCCGCTGCCGTGGCGCGCCGCGCGGTTCACGGACCGGGCCGGCCGGTGGTCGGCAGCGAGGCCGTGGCGAGCCTCGAACAGGGGCTGGCGGCCCTCGCCGTGACCGGCACTGTGTTCTCGCTCGATTTCGGCCCGGAAGGTCCGCGCGGCCCGGCGGCACTGCACGCCGATTCCCAATTCTGGCCGGACACGGTGATCGTGATGACACTGGCGCGGGTCGGGGCGGGGGAGGGGCCCGACTATGCGCGGCTCGGCGCGATCCTCTCCCGCGCCGGCGGGCGGCAGGTCTATGCGGCGGGCGGGGTACGCCATACCGACGACCTCGCCCGGCTGGCCGACCTCGGTTGCGCCGGCGTTCTGCTGGCCAGTGCCCTGCATGATGGACGCCTGGCCCGCCGCGAGATCGAGGCCTATCTGAGCTGACGCGCTCATGCGTCCACCGGCCGTGACGAGAGGGCGGCGGCGAACAGCGTCGCCACGGTGAGATCGGCGCTGGTGCCGGGATTGAGGCCGCGCTCCTTGAGCGAGAGGTCGAAGGCGAGAAGCGGCGGATGGCGCATGGCCGCCGGCGCGCGAAGATCGACCGTGCCAGCCACGCGCTCGGCCTCGCTCCGCACCTCTTCCGCGACGGCTGTCCCGAACTTGCGGGCGATATGGCTGTCGGGGAAGGCGGAGAGATAGGCGAGATAGACCGCCTCGGTCCGCGCCTGGGGTTCGGCCTCCGCGAAGGCGGCAAGCCGGGGGAGGCCGAGTTCGAACACGTCTTCGAATCCGCGGGCATATTGCCGGGCGATGCGGTCGCGCCCGGCCGCCAGCGCCATTGCCTCCACGAGGCCGATGCGGGCGGGAGTGGCCACGTCATGCACGTCCACCCGCCCCAGCCCGCCGGGATTGGCGGCCGCGATGGCCCGGAAGGCGGCCTGCGCGTCGTCCCCGTCGAGCCCGTGGAGGACAGCGGCAAGCTCCGCGCGCAACGCCCCTGCTGCTTCCGCCGCGGCGGCGAGCGGGGCGCAGAGCAGAAGGATGCCGAGATTGGTATTGAGCCCGGTAACCTTGAGCGAGGCCGCCACCGCCGCCTCGATGCGCGCGCCGACCCTCGCGCCGCGCGCCGCGATGCAGGGCGCCGCTGCCGCGGCCGCCCGCTCGAAATGGGCCACCTCCATGCCGTGGCCGGCGCTGAAGCGGTGCACATTGCCCGGTTTCAGCGCTTCAAGCTCGGCCATGCAGGCGGCGCGGAAAGCGCGCGCGATCGCGTCCGGCGTCATTGGGCGGGCATCGGCTCGAGCACGGGCTTGAGCGCGGGCTTGAGCGCGCCTGCGAGATAGGCGGAGAGCCGGCCGGCAATGTCGATTTCGGTGGTCTTCTGCAACCCCTTCCAGGCCGGCATGGAATTGACCTCCAGCACCTGGAAGCCGCCCCGCGCATCCTCGATCAGGTCGACGCCGGCATAGTCGGCCCCCACCGCCGCCGTCGCGCGGATGGCGAAGTCGAAGGCTTGCGGATCCTGCGGCGCGCTCTCGCCGATGGCGCCCTGATGGATGTTGGTGATCCAGCGCGGCGAGCGGCGGATCATCGCCGCCGCAACCTCGCCGCCGATCACGAATACCCGCCAGTCGCGAAAATCGGGTCCACTCCGCTGGGTGACGAAGTCCTGCAGGTAGTAGAGGCCGCCCACCGTCTCCGGTTCCGGCAGGGTGGCGCGGGGGGCGAGGCGGCGGATACCCTTGCCCTGAGCTCCGAAAAGCGGCTTCAGCACCATGTCGCCCGGCGCCTCGTCAACCAGTGCCTGCATCGCCGCGCGGTCCTCGCCCACGAGGGTGCGCGGCGTCGGCAGGCCGGCCTTCGCGATGAGGAAGCTGGTCATGCTCTTGTCGACGCAGCGCTCCACCGCGCGCGCATCGTTCACCACCTTCACGCCCAGTTCGCGCAGGGCGTGAAGCAGGCCGAGCCGGGCGGTGATCTGCTCGGTCGTGCCCTTGGCGATGAGGCGCACGAAGGCGGCGGCAGGCAATTCGTCGCCGAAGCCCGGCAGCATCAGCCCATGCGCCGTCGCGCCGATGGCGAAGCCGCAATCGTTGAGCGAGAGCACGACCACCCGGAGCCCCGTCCGCTCGATCGCGGCCTTGAGGTTGCGCGTGTGCCAGTCGGCATCCTCGGTGAAGATGACGACCGTGTCGCCCGCCCGTCCGCTCATGCGCAAACTCACGCGAAAGAGCGGTCGATCACCGCCTCGTCGAAGGCGCCATGGGTGAAGCTGCGCCCGGTGGAGAGCGCCGTGACCGTCACCCGCGCGGGGCTGAACAGCATGGGATCCATGGCATAGAAATCGCCATTATAGGCCGTGAAGATCTCGCCGAAGGCGCGGCCATAGTCGCGCGAGGTGGAACTGGGCAGCCCGGCCGCCAGCGCCGCGGCCTCCTCCTCCGGCCCCTCGACGAAAAGATGCACGTCGCCGCCGTAAAGGCTCGCGTCGTTGGTCCGGCCCATCGCCGTGATGAAGTCCGGCGCGGGCGGAGGCAGCGGCGCGCTGGCCAGCCCGTCGACGATGCGATCGAGCGGGAAATGCAGCGCATGCGCCTTGTGCAGCGCCACTTCCAGCACGCGCGCCACCACCTGCACGGTGCCGGCGAGGCTCATGGTGGGGGTGAGGATGAGGGTGAGCTGATCGGGCGCGACGCCGCAGCCGGCCGCGATGCGCTCCACCAGCACCTCCGGCGGGAGACGGTCGACCTCCAGCACCAGCACGGCGCTCGACGCCTCGTCGCGATAGCCCAGTTCCCCGAACAGTTCCTCCTTGGCGTGCAGCGCCCGGCCGGGCCCGGAGCCGAGCGCGAAGAACTCGCCTTCGGCCAGGCTCCAGCCGGCATATTGGCTGGCGAGGCAGGCGGTGACGGGGTCGGCGGTGCGCACGCCGATGAGGGTTCCCCAACGCGTGAAGCGCGCGGCGGGCACGATATCCACCGCGCCGAGGCCGCCGAGGCAGATTTCGGCGATCAGCCTGCCCGCCTCGATGCCGCCGCGCGCCTTTATGCCGGCATCCACGATGCGCGCGCCCGCGGCACTGCGGGTGACGGCGAGGCGCAATTGCGGCGCCCGCCCGATCAAGCTTTCGACGAGCGGCTCCGTCAGCGTCGAGACGCTCGGGCGCGGGGTGTGGGAAAGGTGGTCCATGGTCAGTTACTCCGCCGCGTTGCGGCTGGCCGGTTCAGGTCACGCCAGAGATGGTCGGTACGGGTGTCAATCAGCGCACGCGCCTGCGCGGCGTCGCGACCATGCGCGAAGACGGTGCAGAGCGGCTCGCCTTCCCCGATGAGGGCGCCCGCGGGCGGGCGGTCGGCCACCCAGCCGGGCAGCGGCGCGCATGGTATCGCGACAGCCGCCGGGGCATAGAAGACGGCGGCGGCGCGAACCGCCTCCGCCTCGTCCGGCATCTCCGCCGGATCCAGCGTTGCGCGCTCGGGCAGGTGTCCCTCGCACGCCGCGATATGCAGCTTCAGCAGCGGCGGCAGCGGCGCGTGGTCGAAAATGTCGAGAGTCGCGCCGGGGCGCGGGTTGATCTCGATGAGATGCCAGGCCTCATCACTCACGATCAGGTCGGCGCTGGCCAGCCCGACAAGGCCGGCGGCCGCGACGATGGCGTCCAGCGCCACGGCGATTTCGATCTCCACGCCGACATCCAGCCGGATCGGGCCGGCCGCGCCGCCATAGCGGAACGGGGCGCCCCGGGTCGGCGCGCACCATTGCTCGGAGAAGGCGAGGAGGCGCGCCTCCCGGCCATTGCCGAGGAACAAGGCCGAGACCGTGCGGCCCTCGACATGTTCCTGCAGGTACCAGCCTTCGCCGCGTGCTCGGTCCGCCCGGCTCACATGCCCGCCACCGGCGCCGCCGACGCGCTTCTCCAGCACGGCAACGCCCTCCGGCGCGCGATCGAACAGGCGCGGGTGCGGGATGCCGAGATCGCCCAGCAACCGGTCCATCATCCGCGGCTCCTTGAGCGCGAGCAGCGTGCGCCGGCCATTGCCGAGCAGGCGGAACCGCGCGCCGAGCCGCTCGACAAGGCCCGGCGCGGCCTCGAAGCCGGTGCCGAGCACGAGCGGAAGGCCAGGGGCGGCATGGCGGGCAAGCTGCGCCAACAGGTCGTGCGGATCGATGGCGAAGCCGGGAAGGCGCCGCAGCGCGACAGCCTCCACCGCCAGTTCGCGCGTGTCCTCATCGGCGAACAGGTCGAGGACCAGCGCGCGAAGTCCGGCCCGGCGGGCGGCGGCGGCAAGCCCGCGCGCCGCGACAGCGACGATGACGACATCGGCGTCATTCCCGCGCGGCAAGGGAGCGTGCCAGCGTGAAGGCATCCTCGAACCCGATGGTCAGCGCCTGCGTCGCGACGCGCATGCGTGCCAGAAGCTCATGCTGAACGCGGTATTTCAGATGACCGATCGTCAGCGCGCCGATGCCGACCGCACCGCCCGCCGCGCCGCCCGCCAGCGGCTTGGCGTCGGCATGGGCGTCGATGCCGGCAATGCCGGCCGGCGGCACCGCATTGACGTCGGCGGCAACGAGAAGATCGCGGGCGGCGGCGAGGGCATCGGCGGAGAGGATTTCCACGCCCGCCCTGCCGCAGGCCAGCACCACCTGCGCGCCGGGCAGCAGGGCGCGCTTCTCGTCCTCGCTGCTGGCGCTGGCGCTGGCAAGATCCACGCCGAAGCGCTGCTTGAAGTCGCGCGCCTTGGCGGCGACCGCCTCCACGTCGCGGTGGCTGACCAGCGTCACCTCCGCACCCGCCTGCGCGGCGATCACCCCGGCAATGCCGCCGACCACGCCGGTCGCGCCATAGACCTGCACCTTCACGCCCTTGATGCCCTCGGGATGGCTCGGGCGCAGCCGGCGCTCCACCTCGGCCACCATGGCGGCGGCGGTGGTGAACGAGCCTGCCGGATCGACGAAGAGAGAAATCTCGAACGGCGCGAACAGCACGCTCTTCGCCTTTGCCGCCATGTCGAGGGCGAGGCTCGCATCCTTGCCGCCGATGAACAGCCCGGTGCGTGGGGCGGCCTCGGGGCTGCGCGAGAACATCATGTCCTGTGTGAGGTCGGCCATCTCGTCGAGCGTCACGCCGGAATAGGGCAGGATGGTCGCGTAGCCGGCATCCACCGCCATGTTCACGTCGAAGGGCGAGACGTGGCGCAGCGGGGAGACGATGTGGAGAATCGGGGCGATGTCCGCCATGTCGTTTCGGTCCCTGGGCAAAATGGGCCTTGCGGCCTCTGGTCGAGGAGGATCGGAAGAGCGACGCGGGCGTTTACGCCAAAACCGCCGCTAGCACTGCTCGAGGCAGGCAAGCCATTCGATCCGTGCCCCGGCATTGGCGCCGCGCACACAGTCGAAAGCCAGAGCGGGCCGGTCGCCGAAAAGGGCGCGGGCCTCGCTGAGAATCGTTTCCGCTTCCTCGGGGCTGCCCAGCACAGCAAAGCCGGTGGGGCCCCAGGAACTCTGGCCAAGGCCGCGCAGCCCGCGGCTCTCCAGCCAGTCCATCACCTCGGCGACGGAAGAGCTTGTATAGCGGCCGCCCTGGGCACTCGCATAGTGCTCTCCGAGCAGGCGCTGCATTTCGCCGACCGCCGCCGCGAAATAATCCACATCCGCTTCCGCCAGCGCCGGCAACGCCACCATCACAGCCAGCCGCGCCATGTGGCCCGCCAATGTGTCCGCGAAGGGCGGCAGCCCTTCCATCGCGGCGGTTTCCTCGCTGCCGCTAAGCCCCTGATGGCTGTTGTCATATACCAGCAGCAGCCGCCAGTTCTCGGGGAAGGGCAGGCGCGAGAGGATGGGCGGGGGGGCATCCGAGCCGCGCTTCTTGCCGCCATCCAGGATCACGCCGCCCTCGGTGAAGGCGCCGATGCCGATGGCCGAACGCGCCCCGCGACCCAACGCCGCCCCCACTTCGCGCGGGGAGAGCGCCAGACCGTTCAAGAGGCACAGGCCGGTCGCGACGGCGAGGCCGAGCTGGGTGCCCGAGCCGAGGCCGGAATGAGGCGGCAGCGCCGTCTCGACGGTGATCTCCACCGCCTTGTCGATGCCGAAGCGTTCGGCCGCCTTCACCGCCGCCGCCAGCGCCCGGCCGGCATCCGGCCCGGTGGCCGAAAGCGAGGGCGCGCGCTGCATCCGCACGATGGTGGAGGGCCGGTCGAGGGTGATGCCGAGGCTGCCGAAGCGGCGCCCGAGCGTGCCGGCGAGATCGAGGAATCCGAGATGCAGCCGGCCCGGCGCGGTGATGCGCACCACGTTGCTGCCGTCCGGCCTGTGCGCCATCTGCGGGTTGGGCGTCGTCTTGTTCACGGGCGTTTCCTCAAGAGCCATCGTAAGGCGGGCGGGGCGGCAAGGACAAGCGCCCCAGACAAATGAGCCGCGAGGGGGGATTTGCGACCTGCCCCCGCCGCGTGCTACCGAATCAGGTGAGGCCACCCGCGACAGAACGGGGGCACACCGCCCAGAGGACGCTCGACGAGGACGCCGCTTATGGCGCTGGATCCGAAAAAGACCTTCACCGACAATGAGGTGGAGGAACGGCTTGCTGCCGACCTGCCGCACTGGACGCTCCAGGACGGCTGGATCCGGCGCACCTATCGCACCTCCAGCTGGAAGGGAACGCTGATGGTGATCAACGCCGTCGGCCATCTGGCGGAAGCGGCGTGGCACCATCCCGATATCACGGCGTCCTATGCCTGGGTCGAGGTGCGGCTGATGTCGCATGACGCCAAGGGCATTACCGAGCGCGATTTTCAGCTGGCGAAAAAGATAGAGGACGTGGTCGGCTGGCAGCCGGGCACGGAGGCGAACAGCGCGCTGGAAGGCACGCCGCGCGGCGATCTGCGCTTCGCCTACATCAAATATGACTGACCGGGCAGGAACGATGGCCGACGTTGCGATTGAGACGATCGAGGATGTGGTCTGCGGCTTCTGCGGGCTGGGCTGCGACGACCTGCGCGTCGAGGTCGAGGGGCGCGCGCTGCGCGCCGCCGGCACGATCTGCCCGGAGGCGGCGCGGCTGATCCGCCGGCTCGACGTCGCCGACCGGCCGGCCAGCGTGGCCGGCACGGCCGTCGATCTCGACACGGCGGCCGAGGCGGCGCGCCATATCCTGCTGGGCGCGCGCGCCACGCTGATCGGCGGGCTCGGCACCGACATGGCCGGGGCTGGCGCGCTCACCGACCTCGCCATCCGCTTCGGCGGCGTGCTCGATCACCATGCCTCGGACGGTCTGTTTCGCAATTACGCGAGCGTCCAGCGCACGGGCTGGCTGGCCACCACGCTGGCGGAAGTGCGCAACCGCTGTGATCTTCTGCTGGTCATCGGCGAGGATCCCGCCGGCCAGTGGGGCCGGCTGTTCGAGAGGCTGTTTCCCGAAGCGCCGCTTTTCGCCGAGGGCCGCCGCCGGGTGGTCTTCATCGGCGGCGCGCCGGGCGAGACGGCGCGGCGCCAACTGGGGCACGCTGACATTTCACATCTCGCCACGGATGATCCCGTCGCCGTTCTGGAAGCGCTCGGCGCGCTGAGCGCCGGCCGGACGCCGCCGGGCGAGGCGTTTGGCGGGGTGCCCGCCACCGAACTGGCCGCGCTGGCCGAGGCGATGGGCGCCGCGCATTACGTCGTCGCGACCTGGAACGCCGCCGCGCACGATGACGGCGACCTCGTCGCGGAGCGGGCGACGGCGCTGGTCGACCGGCTCAACGTCACCACGCGGGCCGGCGTGTTCCCGCTCGGGGGACGCGACAACATCATCGGGGTGAACCAGCTGCTGCTGTGGCGGCTCGGCTATCCCTTGCGCACCGCGGTGCGCGGGCAGGCCAGCGCGCATGACGGTGCGCTCTACGCCACCGAGGCGGCGCTGGGCGATGCCGACGTGCTGCTGTGGGTCTCCGCCTTCCGGCCGGAGCCGCCGCCTTCCTTCGCGGGCAAGATCATTGCGCTTGCCCATCCCGAGACAATCTTCGACAAAGAACCGGATGTTCTTATCCCCGTGGGCACGCCCGGCATCGACCATGCCGGCACCGTGTTCCGCATGGATTCCATCGTGAGCCTGCCGCTCGGCGCCTTGCGCGTCGCGACGCTGCCCAGCGTCGCCGAGGCTGTGCGTTGCATAGCGGAGGGGTAGATGAGACTGCGGCTCACGGGCGGGCGCGTGCTCGATCCGGCCAATGGCGAGAACGGCGTCGCCACCGGTTCGGTGCGCGACATCGAGATCGAGGACGGGCGCATCGTCGCCCCGACGGACCAGCGGGCGGATGCCGAGTATGATCTCGGCGGCGATGTCGTGCTGGCGGGCGGCATCGACCTGCACAGCCATATCGCCGGCGGCAAGATGAACCTGGCGCGGCTCTTGATGCAGGAGGATCGCCGGGCCTTTCCCGAAATGCCCGGCAATTTCTGCGGCTGCGGCGGGGGGCGGGCGGTGCCGACCGCCCATGCCACCGGCTGCCGCTATGCCGAGCTGGGCTACACCACGGTGTTCGAGCCGGCCATGGTCGGTGCCAATGCGCGCGGCGCGCATCTGGAAATGGCGGATATCCCCAATCTCGACACCGGCGCCTATCTGGTGCTGGGCAATGACGATTTCTTCCAGCGCCTGCTGGCGGCGGGGGCGCATCAGGAAACCATCAACGCCTATGTCGGCTGGATGATCGAGGCGACGCAGGCCTTCGCCATCAAGATCGTCAATCCGGGCGGCATCAACGCCTTCAAGTTCAACGCCCGCAAGCTCGACCTCGACGAGGCCAACCCCCATTACGGCGTCTCGCCCCGCCGTGTGCTGACCACGCTGATCCGCGCGGTGACGGAACTTGGCCTGCCGCATCCGATTCATCTGCACGGCTGCAATCTCGGCGTGCCCGGCAATGACGAGACCACGCTCGCCACCATCGCCGCCGCCGAGGGGCGGCGCCTGCACCTGACGCATCTGCAATTCCATTCCTACGGCACGGAGGGCGACAAGCGCTTCTCCTCCTCCGCCGCGCGCATCGCGGAAATGGTGAATGGCAATCCGAACATCTCCGTCGATGTCGGGCAGGTCATGTTCGGCCAGACGGTCACCGCCTCGGCCGACTACATGTCGCAATACCGCAACCGCGCCATTGCCAGCCCGAACAAGTCGATCGGCATGGATATCGAGCTGGACGCGGCCTGCGGCGTGGTGCCGTTCGAATACAAGGACAAGTCCTTCGTCAATGCGCTGCAATGGGCGATCGGGCTGGAACTGTTCCTGCTGGTGGAGGACCCGTGGCGGATCTTCCTGACCACGGACCATCCCAATGGCGGGCCGTTCACCACCTATCCCCACCTCATCCGCCTGCTGATGGACCGCGATTTCCGCAACGCGCAACTCGCCACGCTCAACAAGGCGGCGCAGGCCCACACGCTGCTGAGCCAGATCACCCGCGAATACTCGCTGGAGGAAATCGCCATCCTCACCCGCGCCGCGCCCGCCCGCATCCTCGGGCTGACCGACAAGGGCCATCTCGGCGTGGGGGCGGTGGCCGACATCGCCGTCCACACCGAGGATTCCGACCGCGAGGCGATGTTCTCGACCACGCGCTTCGTGTTCAAGAACGGCCGGCTGATCGTGAAGGACGGGCTGGTGGTGGAACTCGCGCAAGGCACCACGCATGTGGCGCGTCCCGAGTTCGACCGCGCGATCGACAAGGACATGCAACGCTGGTTCGACGAATCGGTGGGGCTGAAGTCGAAACATTTCCGCGTCGCCGACGGCGAACTGCGCGGCGGCGCCGGCCCGACCATCCTCAAATGCGAGGGAGTGGCGTCGTGATGGCTCTCGACATGATGTTCCTCGCGCGGCCGCTTTTCACCTCTCCCCGTGGGGCAGAGGTCGGCGCGCAGCGCCGGGTGAGGGGCCCCGCGCTCGCCGCTTTGTCGCGCCGCTGCCCCTCACCCCGCCCCTCTCCCCGACGGGGAGAGGGAGCAGGGCGCGTGGTTGTGATCGGGCGTCCGCTCCTCGTGACCATGCAGGAGGCCGCGCGATGATCCTCAATGGCGTCGAGATCCGCGACACCTTCGCGGAAGCCTTCCCCATGGTCGGCACCCGTCTCATCGTCACCGCCGACACGCCCGAATGGGCGCTGGTCGCGGGGCGGACGACGACGGGCTTCGCCACCTCGGTCATCGGCTGCGGCTGCGAGGCGGCGATCGAGCGCACGCTCAGCGCGGAGGAGACGCCGGACGGGCGGCCGGGCGTGTCGCTGCTCATCTTCGCGATGGATTTCGCATCGTTGAAGAAAGTGGTGCCGCTGCGCCTCGGCCAGTGCGTGCTCACCTGCCCGACCACGGCCTGTTATGCCGGCATCGAGACCGGCAAGCGCGTGCCGCTGGCCAAGACCATTCGCTATTTCGCCGATGGGCACCAGATCTCCAAGAAGATCGGCGACAAGCGTTTCTGGCGCCTGCCGGTCATGGAGGGCGAGTTCGTCTGCGACGAGGATACCGGCTCGGTCGAGGGCGTGGGCGGTGGCAATTTCCTCATCCTCGCCCGCTCGCGCGGCGCGGCGCTGAAGGCCGCGGAGGCGGCCGTGGCGGCGATGGGCAAGGTGGAGGGCATCATCATGCCCTTCCCCGGTGGCGTGGTGCGCTCCGGCTCGAAGGTCGGCTCCAAATACAAAGGCCTGTTCGCTTCCAGCAATGACGCCTATTGCCCGACCCTGCGCGGGACCCGGCCGAGCGCCCTGCCGCCGGAAGTGGGCTCGGTGCTGGAAATCGTCATTGACGGGGTGAGCTTCGCGGCGGTGGCGGAGGCGACGCGTGTCGGCATCCATGCCGTCTGTGCGGTCGGCGAGGAGGGCGGGGTCGTGGCGATCGATGCCGGCAATTACGGCGGCAATCTCGGCCCCTTCCACTTCAAGCTGCGTGAGATCATGGGCACCGAGGGAGGCGCGGCATGAGCGGGGTTTCGCTGAAGCCACGCGCGCCGTTCGAGGCGCGGGTCGATTTTTCCGGCATCACGCCGGCGGTCACGGGTCCGCTCACCCTGCGCGAACTGGAACATCTCGCCGTGCCCCATGGCACACGCAGCGTGCCGCTGGCGGAACTTTTCTTCATCGAGGGCGCGCCCGAGGGCGTGCTCCTGATCGAAATCGGCGATACGCGGCTCGATGGTGTGGGCGCCGGCATGCTGGAAGGCGAACTGATCGTCGACGGCCCGGTCGGGGCCTGGGCCGGGCGGGGCATGGCGGGCGGCATTCTGCGCATTGCCGGCAGGGCCGGTGACTTCCTCGGCGCGGAGCTTTCCGGCGGGCGGATCGAACTGGCCGGCGATGCCGGCGCGCATGCGGGCGCGGCCTCCTCCGGCTCGCGGCGCGGCATGTCGGGCGGCGTGCTCAAGATCAGCGGCCATGCCGGCGCACGCGCGGCCGAGCGCCAGCGCGGCGGCCTGATCATCATCGACGGCGATGCCGGCGAAGGGCTGGCAACCGACATGATCGCGGGCACGGTGAGCGTCGGCGGTGCCATCGGCCCGCTCGCCGGTCGGGGCATGAAGCGCGGCACCATCTTTGCGACATCGGTTCCCGCGCTCCCCGCCGGCTTCGTCGACACCGGGGCGCATGAACTCGTGGCGCTCGCCCTTCTCGCCCGGCGCGTGCCGGAACTGGCGGGCCTGAAGGATTGGGGCCGCGCCCGCCGCCTGGTGGGCGATACGCTGCTCGGCGGGCAGGGCGAGGTGCTGGCACCGGGCTGACCAGCCGCTTTTGTGATTGGGGTGTCGTGGTGGCGCGGGTGTAGATTGCCGCCCCGGCGCCGGGCGTGCCGTTCGGTGCCCGAACCACAGGAGGCGTCCATGGGCCGAATGTTCGTCGATTGCCGTGAAGTGCCCAGCGACAGCAAATGCACCGTAGCCATTGCCGCCGACAATGAGCGCGAACTTCTCGATGCCGTCGTCCAGCACGCGGTGGCGGTGCACGGCGCGAAAGACACGCCGGAGTTCCGCAGCGAACTGAAGAAGGCGATCCACCACGGCACCCCGCCCATGCAGGTGCATCGCGCCGCGTGATGCGAGGGAGAACCGCCGGCCGACGCCCCGAGACGCCGGCCGGCGCCGACTAGAGCAATGTCCCGTGCAGGATCAGCAGGGCGACGCTGAAATAGATCACCAGTCCCGTCACGTCGACGAAGGTGGCCACGAACGGCGCCGAGGCGCTGGCAGGGTCGAAGCCGAGGCGGCGCAGCACGAAGGGCAGCATCGAGCCGGTCATCGAGCCGAACGTGACGATCGCCACCAGCGCGGTGCCGACGGTCGCCGCGACCAGCACCCAGTGCTCGCCATAATCATGGAAGCCGGCGAGCTGCCACACGGTGATGCGGGTGACGCCGAGCACGGCGAGGATGGAGCCGAGCACGAGGCCGGAGGGCAGTTCGCGCAGCGCGACGCGCCACCAGTCCTTCAGCTTGATCTCGCCCAGCGCCAGCGCACGGATGATGAGCGAGGTCGCCTGCGAGCCGGAATTGCCGCCCGAGCTCATGATCAGCGGGATGAACAGGGTGAGCACGATGGCGCGCTCCAGTTCGTCCTCGAAATGCTGCATGGCGTTGGCGGTCAGCATTTCGCCGAGGAACAGGATGGAGAGCCAGCCGGCGCGCTTCTTCAGCATGGCGACGAAGCCCATCTCCATATAGGGCTCGTCCAGCGCCTCCATGCCGCCGAACTTCTGCGCGTCCTCGGTGCCCTCCTCGATGATCGCGTCGATCATGTCGTCGACCGTGACGATGCCGAGCACATGCTCGTGCTCGTCCACGACAGGCACGGCGAGCAGGTCATATTTCGAGATGAGCCGCGCCACGTCCTCGCGGTCCATCAGTGGGGCGCAGGTGATCGGATCATGCTTGGGCGCCACCGAGAGGATCGGCTGGCCGCTCTCGCCGGTGATCAGCCGACGCAGGCTCACCGCCTGCTCCAGCTTGTGGGTGATGGGATCGAGCACGTAGATGGCGTAGATGGTCTCGCGCGTGCGCTCGGTTTCGCGGATGTGCCGCAGCGTCTCGCCCACCGTCCACGTGGAGGGAACGGTGACGAACTCCGTCGTCATCAGGCCGCCGGCGCTGTGCTCGGGCCAGGAGAGCAGGCGGTTCAGCTCGGCCTGCGTTTCCGGCGGCAGGCGGGCGAACAGGTGCGAGCGTGCCGGCTCCTCCATCCAGCGGAACAGGTCGGCCGCGCGGTCGGCGGACATGGCCGAGACGAGACGCACGGCCTCCTCGACAGGCAGCGCCTCGATGAGGTCGCTGGACAGGTCGAAATCCGACTGGTCGAGCACCTCCACCTGCTGCTCGCGCGAGAGGCTGGCGAGCACGGCGGAGGCAACTTCCGGCTCTTCCTCGTCGAGCGCCTCGGCAATGTCGGCGGGGTGTTCTTCGGCAAGCTCTGCCGCAAGAGCGGCCGTGTCGACGAACGGGTCGTCGTGGCGGTCTTCCTCACGGCGGTCCGGCGAGGGGTCGCGGATGTCTTCCATTTCGGCTCTCTTTCCGACGTCCGGCCTTCGGCAGGCGGGCGCGGGGAGCCGAAACCCAAGGACGGGCTACGGTCGGCTCACGGCGCCGACCGCTGACGGCCGGACAATCGACTGTAACTGTCGCTGGGCATGGGTAAGGGGGTCCGATTGCGCCACCATGACAGGGGCGGCAGGGGAATGGACCTCGCCGGGTACGAAGTCAAGCGCCGTTGCGGGCCATCTTGTGCGGTGCGTCAGATCCGCGGGAAGCCGCTCGAAAGGCCCAGTTTTTCACGCGCCAGCGCCAGCCGCGCGGGGTCGAGCGTGCCCGTGCGGCCACCCGCGCAGAGCGCCCCGCGAAAGCCGAGATAGTCCGGCCCGACAGGGGCGAGGGTCGCGATGTCAGGCAGCTTGAGCGAGCCGGCCAGCCCGGTCATCAGCCCGTGCCGGCGCGCCTCGCCGACGAACTGGCCAAGCGTCAGCGGGTCGAGATGCTCGGTGAGCGAACCGGACCGCTTGTCCGCCGTGTCGATCATCACGCCGGCAAAGCCGCAGCGCCCGAGCGTGGCGATGTGGCCGAAATCAGGCCCCTCATCGGCGAACAGCACGCCGATGAGCCGCGTGCGGGCGGCCAGCGGCGCGAGCGCCTCGATGCAGGCGCCCGCATGCGGCGAGGCGAACAGCCCCACCTTGACGATGGGCACGCCCGTGCCGGCGATGCGGGTAGCGGCGGCGAGGATGAGGGCGGGCACCATCGGCTGGTCGCCCGCCGTGGCGCTGAGGGCGGGACGGTGGTCCGCGCCGCCGCTGCTCCAGGCGTTCCACAGCATCACCGCGGCGGTCAGTGCCGGCGGGCTCCAGGCGCCCAGCGCGCCGAAGGCTGGCTGCTTGAGGTCGACGATGTCGGCGCCGCCCGCACGCGCCAGCTCCATTTCGTGGAGGTCGGCGACGGAAGCCAGCAGGCCCGGCGGTCTTTCGGTCATGATGCGCTCGCGGGCGGGTGCAGGGGCGGGTTCGCTCAGGAAGCCCGCTTGTGGCGAAACTCGGCGACAGCCTCCAGCATCCAGCCCCATGCCTCCTTTTCCTGCGGCCCGGCGGTCTTTTCCACCGCGATGGCGAGATAGGCCATTTCCTGGTCGATTTTTTCGTCGGGCAGGAAATTGAGCCGGCTTACCAGCACGGCGGCCTCCAATACGGCGGCCTTGGCGCGGTTCAGTCCCTCGAAGCGGCTGTGCCCTTCCGAATGGTAGGTCTTGCAGAAGAATTTTGGCCGTTGCGGATCGTCCTCCACCCGCTCGACAGTGATCTCGTCATGGGAGAGCGCGTCGGCGAGGCGCGGGCAGTCGATATAGGTCGCCTTCTTCACGTCGACCGGCACGCGCTTGCCGACCACGCAGCCCGCGAAGATGCGCACGTCATCGGTGAAGTTGACCACCGCGATGCGGGTCGTCGCCAGATTGTCGAGCGTGCGCGAGGGGCGGAACGGCTGCAGCAGGTAGCCGCCCTCGATCACGCTGGCCCCCATCGGCGCCAGATGCGGCTCGCCCGCCAGTGAACGGGTGGTGACGATGACTTCACGGATCACGGCGGCGTCTCACCAGTTTGCGGCTTTCCGGCGGCTGCCTGCCGGTCGGCCTTGGCCTGCAGGGTCGTGCCGGCCTGCTTGAATGTCAAACGATGGGCCTCCTCGGGGCTGCCGGCAATGTCTCCGGCGACGCCCCATTTCAGGCCCTCGTCCTGCGCATAGCGCTTGCCGAGCTTGAAGGCGATCTCCGCCCGCGCGCTTTCCACGCCGAGATAGAAGGCATGGGCGCCGTCCTCCTCCACCTTGAGATGGGGGAACAGCGCGAAGGGCTCGTCGGCGATGTGATGGCCATCGCGGTTATAGATGTGGATGCCCGCCTCGCTCACCTCGATGCGGAAATTGCGGTCGCGCACCTGGCCGGCAAGATACGCGATCTCGGCGGGCGTGGATGCGTGCGGCTTGCGGTCGCGCAGCGCCATCAGGCCGCCACCGAAGCCCTGCGGCAGCGCCCCGGCCTGCCGCGCGGCAAAGAATTCGCGCCGGGCACGGTCGAATTCGCGAACCGCCGTGCGGCAATGCGGGCTCACCTGCACCGCCAGAACGGCACCGATGTGCAATTCCGAGATCATCCCCATCAGGAGGGCATTGATCCCGGTGGTGTCGGCATCCGTCAGCTCGGTGACATTGCCGATGCCCATGAGGATGGGAATGCTGGGGTAGCGCCGGCGCAGCTCGGCATAGCGCACGATCGAGGCGGTGTAGCCATAGTGGATCGGATCGAGGATCGGGTCGGCAAGGAAGGGCCGGCCGCTGGCGAGGCAGATATCGACCGCACGGCACAGCGATTCCAGGTCGCCCTGCCGGGCCGGCACGAGGACCGGCACCGCCGGACCTTCCTCCGCGACGTGAAGATTGGTTTCATTGAGACTGAGCAGGAAATCCGCGCCGGCGCGCGTCGCGCGGGAGAGTTCGCCAAGGTCGAAGGAATCCACGCTCACCTTCAACCCCTCCGCGTGAAGGGTGGCGATCGCCCACTCCAGATGGGGAAAGGCCGTGTCCGGCATGCAGCCGAGATCGATGACGTCGGCGCCTTCGCCTTTCAGGAAGCGGGCGCGGGCGAGGATGCCCGCCACATCGAGCACGGTGGCGTCGACAATCTCGGCGAAGATGGTCACGTCGTGCCGCGACAGGTCGACGGCGCGGCGCTGTTGGCCGAAATAGTCCGGCAGGTCGGCCATCTCGTCCGGGCCGCGCGAGAACGGCACGCCGAAAAAGCGCTCCAGCCGGTCGAGATCGCCGCGAAACCGGCCGGGCATCAGCACGCGGTCGGTGCCCTCGGGGAGCTTCAGGCGGCGCTCGACGATTTCCGCCGTCATCAGCGCGGCCACCTTTACCCCGACATTGACCACGACCGGATCGAGGCTCGCATCGGCAATCTCGCCGGCGATTCGTGTCAGGCGCGGTTCGGCCAGCGAGCCGGTGACGAGGGCGATCTTCTCCGGCCGTTTCGCCGCGTCAGTCATCGCCGGCCGCGACCTTCGCCGCCACATCCGGCTCCGCGATCCGGCGCTGGCGGGCGGCGATGGCGGCTTCCAGTTCGTGGATGGACTCGACCACCGTCGTATCCTCGAATTCCTTGAGCCTCGCCGTGTTCTCCAGGTCGATGCGGCGCGGATAGACGGGATAGAGGCCCTTGGGCGCCATGGTGATCATCTCCGGCGCGGTGTCGCAGGCGAAGACGATTGTCTGCACGCGGCACTTGCCGGCCTGCGCGAAGCAGTTCGTCACCAGCGTGTCGGAAATGCCGTAGACCGCCTTGGCCACCGTGTTGGAGGAGGCCGGCGAGACTATGAGCGTGTGGTAGAGCTGCTCGTAGAAGCGCCCCACCGGCGCGGAACTCGCCGTCGTTTCCCGGAAGATGCGCGTGTCCTTGGGCAGGTCCTGCTTGTACATGCGCAGCACTTCGTCGGCGGCTCTGGACACGAACAGGTCGACCGCGTCCAGCGCCTTGATCAGGGCGATGGATTCGGTGAAGTAATGCCCCGAGCCGGTGAGCGCCCAGGCCCAGCGCGGATAGAGCCCCTCATTCTCGCTCATGCTGCCCGTGCTCCCTCGTTGAGGCTCGCCCGTGCCGTATCGGGCGTGACGAGGTCGACCGCGCCGCCAAACGCGGCGGCAAAGCTGGCAAATAGCGGGTCGACCAGCCCGGCGGTGGCCCAGTCGGCCGGGCCGCTGCCCGGCGCGGCGGGGGCCGATTTCACCAGGACGAGGCGCGCGGCGTCGGTCTGGCCGGCCAGCCACGCGGCCAGACTGTCGGAGGTGAGGTCCCAGCTTTCGGGCAGTTCGGCGGCTGCCAGCGCCATGCGGGCGGGCAGCCAGAGTGCGGCATGACCCTGTGCATGGGCATGGGCGATGGCGGGCAGGCTGTCGGCCAGCACGAGGCCGGGCGCGAGATCGGCGAAGGCGTGGGCCGCCTGTTCCATGGCGAGGATGGCCATGCGGTGACAGGCGCCATCGCTCAGCGACATCCGGGGCTGCAGCGCGCGCACGCCATCGGCAAGCGGCCCGCCGCCGGCGACCAGCACGAGTGGCGCGCCGCGCCGGGCGAGAGCGGCGAGCAGCAAAGCGAGGCGCGGCGAACCCATCAGGCTGCCGCCGAGTTTCACGATGATGGGGCGGGCCGCCGATCGGCCGCGAAAGGGGGGCGATGTTTCGTGCATCTGGCGTTTCCTCATCGGCGGCCGGCAGGCCGGGCGCCGAAGGGGCAAACTATCTGACGCGGCGAAAGGATCAATGGAAAGGGCGGGTGCGCATCGCCGGCTACAAAAAAAAGACCCGGGGCGAGGCCCCGGGTCGTAACGAAGTCGACGGTCATCAAACGGGTAATCCGTCTGGTATTCCAATTTGAGGATATCCCTCTCGGCACGTTTGTCGAGGGTTGAATCGCCGCCTCACGCGGCCGTTATCGAGCATCCGCAAGGGAATGCAGCACGATACCACTCGTGGTCGCGACGTTGAGGGAATCGAAATCTCCCTTCATCGGAATGCGCACCGTGTGGGCGCGCGCCAGAATGTGCGGGGGCAGCCCGGGCCCTTCCGCGCCGAGCAGCACCGCCGCCCGTCGCGGGCGCGGAAGGGCGGTGATCGGGGTCTTCCCGGCGGGGCTGAGCGCGATCAGCTCGAATCCGTGAGCGACGAGCAGGTCCAGCAGGCTCTCCGCCGAGCCCTCGCGGGCGAAGGGAACGATGAGGCTGCCGCCGACCGAGACGCGGATCGCCTTGCGGTAGAGCGGATCGCAGGAGGCGAAATCGAACAGCGCCGCGTCGACGCCGAAGGCGGCGGCATTGCGCATGATGCCGCCGACATTGTCATGATTGGTGATGCCGAGCGGCACGACCACCAGCGCTTCCTCGGGCAGGCCGGCGATGAGTTCCTCGGCCCCCGGCATCTCCCCGCGCAGGCCGATGCCGAGCAGGCCGCGATGAATGTGGAAGCCGGTAATGCCGTCGAGGACGGTCTGGCTCGCGGTATAGACCGGCAGGTCCTCCGGCGCCCCCGCCAGCAGGCTGCCGAGCGCCTCGATACGGCTTTCCGCCAGCAGCAGCGATTCCAGCGGGAAGCGGTTGCGCGGCGACAGCGCCACGTCGAGGACCGTCTTGCCCTCGACGACGAACCGCCCGCCGCGCCCCACCAGATCGCGTTCCTTGATCACGCGGTAGGCATCGATGCGCGGATCGTCCGCCGAGGTGAGCTCGACGAGCCTCACCCGCCCAGTTCCTCGCGCAGCATTTCCAGCTGCAGCCACTCTTCCTCGGCCTTGGCGTGCTCGGCCTGGATGCGGGTCAACTCGGCGGTGGATTTCTGGAAGCCGGCGGGGTCGCGGGTGTAGAAATTCGGCGTGTGCAGCTTGTTGTTCAGCCGCGCAATGTCGGATTCCAGCTGTGCGATGCGCTTGGGCAGCTGTTCCAGCGCATGTTTCTCCTTGAAGGAAAGCTTGCGCTTGGAAGCCGATGCCGAGGGGGGCGTGCCTGCCGCTTTGGCCGGCTTGGTACCCGCGGACTTGTTGTTTGCCGGCGCCGCCGCGGCGGCTGCCGCCCGCGCCTTCACGCCATGGCCGCGCTGGGCCACCATGTCGGAATAGCCGCCGGCATAGACTTCCCAATTGCCGTCGCCCTCATAGGCGATGGTGGCGGTGACGGTGCGGTCGAGGAAGTCGCGGTCATGGCTGACCAGCAGCACGGTGCCGGCATAGTCGTCGATCATCTCTTCGAGCAGATCGAGCGTTTCCAGATCCAGATCGTTGGTCGGCTCGTCCAGCACCATGAGATTCGAGGCCTGCGCCAGCGCGCAGGCCAGCAGCAGCCGGCCGCGCTCGCCGCCCGACAGGCGCGAGACCGCGGTGCCCGCCTGTTCCGGGGTGAACAGGAAGTCCTTCATATAGCCGATGACATGGCGCGGGTTGCCGCCGACGAACACCTGGTCGCCGCGCCCGTCGGTCAGGGTCTCGCGCACCGAGCGGTTGGGGTCGAGCGCGGCGCGGCGCTGGTCCAGCGTCGCCATCTCGATATTGGTGCCCATCTTGGCCTTGCCGCTATCGGGGGCCAGTTCGCCGGTGAGCATTTTCAGCAGCGTGGTCTTGCCCGCGCCATTGGGCCCGACAATGCCGATGCGGTCGCCGCGCTGGATGCGGATGGAGAGGTCGCGCACGATGACGCGGTCGCCATAGGTCTTGGAAATGTGCTCGGCTTCCATCACCAGCTTGCCCGAGACATCGGCCTCGGTGGCGGCCATGGTGATGGTGCCCAGCGCCCCGCGATGGTCGCGGAACTGCGCGCGCAGGGCGGCGAGTTCGCCGACGCGGCGCACGTTTCGTTTGCGTCTCGCGGTGACGCCGTAGCGCATCCAGTGCTCTTCCGCGACGATCTTGCGGGCGAGCTTCTGCTGGTCGCGCTCTTCCTCTTCCAGCACCTGGTCGCGCCATTCCTCGAAGAAGCCGAAGCCGCGCTCCATGCGCTTGGTGCGGCCGCGATCGAGCCAGACGGTGGCGCGGGTCAGGTCCTGCAGGAAGCGGCGGTCATGGCTGATGAGCACGAGGGCGGAGCGCAGCGAGGCGATTTCCGCCTCCAGCCACTCGATGGCCGGCAGGTCGAGATGGTTGGTCGGCTCGTCGAGCAGCAGGATGTCCGGCTCGGGCGCCAGCACGCGGGCGAGCGCCGCGCGACGGGCCTCGCCGCCCGAGAGATTGGCCGGATCTTCCGCGCCGGTGAGTCCCAGCTCGTTGAGCAGGTACATCGCCCGGTATTCCTGGTCGCCCGGACCCATGCCGGCTTCGACATAATCGAGCGTGGTCTTGAAGCCGGAGAGGTCCGGCTCCTGCGGCAGGTAGCGCACCGTGGCGCCGGGCTGCACGAAGCGCGGACCGCTATCGGCCTGCACGAGGCCGGCGGCGATCTTGAGCAGGGTGGACTTGCCCGAACCATTGCGGCCGACGAGGCCGACGCGTTCGCCGGAGGAGACAGACAGTTCCGCCCCGTCGAGCAGCGGCGTGCCGCCGAACGTCAGTCGGATGTCCTGGAGGAGGAGGAGAGGAGGCGCCATGGCGCGGGGATAGGGGGAAAGCGCGCGCGGGGCAAGGGGAGGAGAGGCCGGCAAGGGCCGCAACGCCCGACACGGATGTAAGCTGTGGTAAGTGAGCCATCATCGCGCTATGCGAGCCTCCATTTCTGGTCCGCCTGTCGGAGACGGTTCATGTCCTCCTCGATCGATAGCCTGCTCAAAGCCATCGCCCAGCGCATCGGCGCTGCCCATGTGCTCACCGCGCCGGAGGACATGGCCCCCTATCTGCGCGAGGAGCGCGGGCTCTATCAGGGCCAGACGCCGGCCGTGCTCCGGCCCGGCTCGACGCAGGAGGTCGCCTTCATCGTCGAGGCCTGCGCGGCGGCCGGCATCGCCGTGGTGCCGCAGGGCGGCAATACCGGCCTGGTCGGCGGGCAGGTGCCGTTCGGCGAGGTGCTCCTCTCGCTGCAGCGTCTTGACCGTATCCGCCAGGTCGACCCCATCGACATGACCATGACGGTGGACGCCGGCTGCATCCTCGACAAGCTGCACGAGGCGGCGGAGGCGGCGGGTTGCCTGTTTCCCCTGCACATCGCCTCGCAGGGCTCCTGCCGCATCGGCGGCAATCTCGCCTCCAATGCCGGCGGAACCGCCGTGCTGCGCTATGGCAATGCGCGCGATCTGGTGCTGGGTCTTGAAGTGGTGCTCGCCGACGGCCGGGTGTGGAACGGCATGAAGCGCCTGCGCAAGAACAATGCGGGCTACGATCTCAAGCACCTGTTCCTCGGCACCGAGGGCACGCTCGGCATCATCACCGGCGCTGTGCTGAAGCTGTTTCCGCAGCCGGCGCAGCGCGCGACCGCCTTTCTCGCGGTGCCGGATCCGGCGGCGGCGCTCGCCCTTCTCAACCGCCTGCGTGGCGAGGCGGGGGACGCGCTGACCACGTTCGAGCTGATGGCGGCCTTCGGCGTCGAGACGGTGCTCAATCACATGCCCGGCACCGTGCGCCCGTTCCGCGACAGCTATGACTGGTATGTGCTGGCGGAATTCTCCGCGCCGACCCGCGCCTTCGACCTTGCCGCCCTGATGGAGGAAAGCCTCGGCACCGCCATGGAGGCGGGCGAGGTGGTCGATGCCGTCATCGCCGCCAGCCAGGCGCAGGCGGCCGCGCTGTGGCGGCTGCGCGAGGATATGTCGGAGGCGCAGAAGCACGAGGGCGGCTCGATCAAGCACGACGTTTCCGTGCCGGTGTCTCGCGTGCCGGAATTTCTCGCCCGCGCCCTGCCGGCGGTCGAGGCCCTGCTGCCGGGCCTGCGCCCATGCCCGTTCGGCCATGTCGGCGACGGCAATATCCATTTCAATCTCAGCCAGCCCGTCGGCATGGACAAGGCCGCCTTCCTCGCCATGTGGGAGGCCTTCAACCGCGTCGTTCACGATATCGTGGTCGAGATGGACGGCTCGATCGCCGCCGAGCACGGCATCGGCATTCTGAAGCGCGAGGAACTGGCGCATTACGCCGATGCGGTCGGGCTCGACCTGATGCACCGCCTCAAGAGGGCGCTGGATCCCGCCGGACTGCTCAATCCGGGCAAGGTGATTCACTTGTGAGACAGTAGTAAATCTCAGTTTAGAATAATGTAAAACTGGTATTTGCTAAGGAATTTCCCGATTTGAAACGTTCTACATTAAGGCGCCGAGGCTTTTTGCTGTTGTCGGCCTCGTGCCTGCGGGTTTATGGAAGCCGGTAACGGACAAGTCCGGCACGCCATGACGCTGTGATTCATCACGCGGAGGAGGGCGGCCGACCGAACTCGGGTTGCCGCCATGCTGACACGCCACACCGCCCTTTCGCCTCGCCTGCGCCAAGCGGCCTTTCTGGCGCTGGCCCTTCTGTTCGGGCTTGCGCCGGTGCAAGCCCAGCAGCCGGCCGCCCCCGCCCCCCAGAGCGGCGCGCCCGTGGCCGGACAGCCGGCGCAAGCGCAGCCGGCGCCCCTCCAGCCGCTGCCCCTCCAGCCGTTTGTCACGCCGTCTCCGGCCACCGCCGTCGAGCCGGCGCCCGTAGTTCCGGCGGGCACGCCCGTCGTGGATCCGGCGGCGCCGGCTCCGGTGGTCGCGCAGGAGGATGTCACGGTCGCCGCGCAGATGCCGCATGATCTGTCGCCGTGGGGCATGTTCATGGCGGCCGACTGGGTGGTGAAGGCGGTGATGATCGGCCTCGCCTTCGCGTCCGTCGTCACCTGGACGGTGTGGCTCGCCAAGTCGGTGGAACTGCTTTTCGCCAAGGCGCGGCTGCGGCGGGCGCTGAAGGGCTTCCTCGCGGCGGCCTCGCTTGAGGAAGCGCGCGATGTCGGCGCCGCGGGACCGGCCGGCGCCATGATCAAGGCGACGGCGCTGGAACTGAAGCGCTCCAGCGATCTGCCGGCCGAGGGCATCAAGGAGCGCGTGTCGATTTCGCTGGGACGCATCGAGGTGGCGGCGGGCCGCGCCATTGCCCGAGGCACCGGCCTGCTCGCCACCATTGGCGCCACGGCGCCCTTTGTCGGCCTGTTCGGCACGGTGTGGGGCATCATGAACTCGTTCATCGGCATCTCGAAGGCGCAGACCACCAACCTCGCCGTGGTGGCGCCGGGCATTGCCGAGGCGCTGCTGGCCACCGCGATCGGCCTTGTCGCCGCCATTCCGGCGGTGGTGATCTACAATCATTTCAGCCGGCAGGTTTCCGGCTATCGCGTGCTGATGGGCGACGCGGCGGCCGAGGTGCTGCGCCTGCTCTCGCGCGACCTCGACCGTCGCGATGTCGCCCGCACGCGCGGCGGACAGGTCCATGCCGCGTCGCCGGCGGCGGCCGCCGCCTCGCGCCTGCGCGCCGCTGCGGAGTAGCGCGCCATGGCCGCCAAGCTGCAGAGCACGGACAGCGACGATCTCGTCGAGAACCACGAGATCAACGTCACGCCCTTCATCGACGTGATTCTGGTGCTGCTGATCATTTTCATGGTGGCCGCGCCGCTCTCCACCGTCGATGTCGCGGTGGACCTGCCGGCCTCCAATGCCGCCGTGCAGCCGCGCCCGGACAAGCCGGTCTATCTCACGGTGAAGGGCGATCTCGGCCTCGCGCTCGGCAACGAGGATGTGGCGCGCGAGGCGCTCAACTCCACGCTCGACCGCGCGACCGAGGGCAAGAAGGACACGCGGATCTTCCTGCGGGCGGACAAGAGCGTCGACTATGGCGCGCTGATGGAGGTGATGAACCTGCTGCGCGCGGCGGGCTATCTCAAGATCGCGCTGGTGGGGCTGGAAATGGCCGGCCAGCCCGCCGCGGGATCTGCCGCCGCGCCCGCTGCCGCCGCGCCGGCAGCGCCGTGAGCGCGCGGCGGACATGAGCGTGCGGCCAGAGATGCGGGCCAAGCCGGAAATGCGGGCCAAGCCGGAAATGCGGGCCAAGCCGGAGATGTGGGCAAAGCCATGAGCCTGATGCTCCTCAAGGGCGGGCCGCGCCAGCGCGGCGTGGAGGTTCTCGTCTGGACCGTGTGCGGCGCGCTGGTGCTGGGCGTGCACGGTGCGGCGGTGGCCTACATGCTGCAGCAGCCTCCCCTCGTCGCGGCCGACGAGCCGGCGGCGATCATGATCGAACTGGCGGAACTGCCGGTCTCGCCCGAGGCCGAGCCTGTCGAACTGCCGCCCGGCCCGCAAATGGTGGAGGCGCCGGAGAAGATCGAGCAGGAGGTTCCCCCCGATCCGCTGTCGGAGGTGGAGGACGTGCCTCCGCCCGAGCCGGAGATCGAGCAGGAGCCGATTCCCGAGGTCGCGCAATCGCCTGCTCCCGACATCGAGGTGCCGCTGCCGCCCCCTCCGCCGCTTGCCGCCGAACTGACGCCGCCGGAGAAGAAGCCGGATCCGCCGAAGGAGCGGCCCAAGCCGAAGCCCAAGCCGAAGGAGCGGGAGAAGAGCGAGAAGCCGCCGGCGCCGCAGACCTCGGCCGCTCCCTCGATCGACGCCGCGCGCGCCGACCGCGTCGCCGCGCCGACGGCCGGCGCCGCCTCCTCGCGCTCGATGACGGCGGCGAACTGGCGCTCGCGCCTGATGGCCCATCTCAACCGCCACAAGCGCTATCCAGCCGGCGAGAATGGCAGCGGCAAGGCGCGCGTCGCCTTCACCATCGATCGCTCGGGGCGCGTGCTCGCAGTGCGGCTGATCGGCGGTTCCGGCAATGGCAGCTTCGATGAGGAAGCGGTGGCCATGGTGCGGCGCGCCTCGCCCGTGCCGCCGCCGCCGGCCGATATTGGCGGCAGCACCATCAGGTTCAGCGTGCCGGTGGACTTCACCCGGCGCTGACGCGGGAAGGACGCGTCAGCGGCACGCCGGATGTGACGGCGCACGCTTTGGAGCGCACGCCCGCTGCCGCGCCCGCTATTGCGCCACCCAACAGGCGACCAGTTGTTCGCCCTTGCGCTCCAGCGGCGGCATTTCCTGCCGGCAGCGCTCCACCACCAGCGGGCAGCGCGGGTTGAACGGGCAGCCCTTGGGCGGGTTGAAGGGGGAGGGCAGTTCCCCTTCCAGCACGATCCGCTCCTTCTTCGCCTCCGGATCGGCCATCGGCGTGGCGGAGAGGAGGGCGCGCGTATAGGGGTGCCGGGGGGCGTCGAAGATGGCGTCGCGCGGGCCATGCTCGACCGCGCGGCCGAGATACATCACCAGCACTTCGTCCGCCATGTGCCGCACCACGCCGAGATCGTGCGACACGAACACGTAGGCGACGCCGAGGCCTTCCTGCAGTTCCACCAGCAGGTTGAGCACCTGCGCGCGGACCGACACGTCGAGCGCGGAAACCGGCTCGTCCAGAACCAGGATCTTCGGCCGCAGCACCAGCGCGCGGGCAATGGCGATGCGCTGGCGCTGGCCGCCGGAAAACATGTGGGGGTAGCGCCCGTGATGCTCCGGCCGCAGCCCGACGCGCGCCATCATGTCCACCGCGCGGGCGTGCCGCTCGGCGGCGGAGAGGTTGGTGTTGACCAGCAGCGGTTCCTCGATCGCCTTGCCCACGGTCTGGCGGGGATTGAGCGAGCCATAGGGGTTCTGGAACACCATCTGCACCTCGCCGCGATAGCGGCGCAGCGTGGCCTTGTCGGCGTCCGCCACATCCACGTCGTCGAGCAGCAGCGAGCCGGTGCCCGGCCGCTCGATCATGGTGAGCATGCGCGCCAGCGTGGACTTGCCCGAGCCCGACTCGCCGACAATGGCGAGCGTCGAGCGCGGCGCGAGGCGGAAGCTGATGCCGTTCACCGCCTTCACGGTGGCGGGCTTGGCGAACATGCCGCGCGCCACCGCGTAGCTCTGGGCGAGGTTGACCGCCTCCATCACGCTGTCGGCGGCCTTGGACTCAAAGGGGGCGATCTCGTTCATGCGGCGATTTCCTGGGCCCGCGGGACGCCGTCGACCAGCGGGGTGTGGCACAGCGCATGGCCGAGCGCGGCGCTCGCGCGCGGTGGCGGCACGGTGCGGCAGGTGTCGGTGGCGAAGCGGCAGCGGGGCGAGAACAGGCAGCCCTTCGGCCGGTCCGCCAGCCCCGGCACCACGCCGGGTATGGAGGGCAGCAGCCGGCCATGCGCCCGCTCGGGCAGGGCCGCCAGCAGGGCGGATGTATAGGGGTGGTGCGGATCGCGGAACAGGCCGCGGGTCGTCTGCATCTCGATCTGCTGGCCGGCATATTGCACGCAGACCCGCTGCGAGGTCTCCGCCACCACGCCCATGTCATGGGTGATCAGCACCAGGCCGACGCCGCTCTCTCTCTGCAGCCGCAGCAGCAGGTCGAGGATCTGCGCCTGAATGGTGACATCGAGCGCGGTGGTCGGCTCGTCGGCGATGATGAGCTTGGGGCGGCAGGCCAGCGCCATGGCGATCATCACGCGCTGGCTCATGCCGCCGGAAAGCTGGTGCGGAAAAGCCTTCAGCCGCCGCACCGGCTCGGGGATGCCGACCAGCTCCAGCAGTTCCACCGCCCGCGCCTGCCGCTGCGCCCGCGACAGGTCGAGATGGGCGGCCATCGCCTCGCGGATCTGGAAGCCGACCGTGAAACACGGATTGAGGCTCGACATCGGCTCCTGGAAGATCATCGCGATGTCGCGCCCGATGATCTTGCGCCGCTCGCGCGGGGTGAGGGTGGCGAGGTCCTGCCCGTCGAAGGAGAGCCGGTCGGCTGTCACCTTGGCGGTCCACGGCAGCAGGCCCATCACCGCCAGCATGGCGACCGACTTGCCCGAGCCGGATTCGCCGACGATGGCGACCAGTTCGCCCGCCTCGACGTCGAGGTCCACCCCGTCCACCGCCCGGAAGGGGCCGCGTGAGGTCGCGAAAGTAACGGAGAGGTTGCGGATGGAGAGTAGCGGCATCTCTCAGCTCCTCCTCAGCTTCGGGTCGAGCGCGTCGCGCAGGCCGTCGCCCATCAGGTTGATGGCGACCACGGTGACGAGGATGGCAAGGCCCGGCAGCGTCACGATCCACGGCGCGGAGCGGATGAATTCGCGCGAGTCGGCCAGCATGGCGCCCCATTCCGGGGTCGGCGGCTGCGCGCCGAGGCCGAGGAAGCCCAGCGCCGCTGCTTCCAGGATCGCGTCGGAAATGCCGAGCGCGGCCTGCACGATGAGCGGGGCGAGGCAGTTCGGCAGCACGGTGACGAACATCAGCCGCAGCTTGCCGACGCCGGCGACCTGTGCCGCGACGACATATTCCTTCGACAGTTCGGCCATGGCGGCGGCGCGCACCAGGCGCACATAGCGCGGCAGGTAGACGACGGTGACGGCCACGATCGTGTTGGTGAGGCTGGGGCCCAGCACCGCCACGACCAGGATGGCCAGCACGAGGCTCGGGATGGCCACCACGAGGTCCATGACGCGCATCACCACCACTTCGACGATGCCGCGCAGGAAGGCGCTGGCGAGGCCGAGCACGATGCCGACCGCGACCGAGACCAGCATTACCGACAGGCCGATGCCGAGCGAGATGCGCGCGCCATAGATGAGGCGCGAGAGCACGTCGCGCCCCACCGCATCGGTGCCGAACGGAAAGGACCAGATGCCCCCCGCCCATACCGGCGGCAGCAGCACATGCTCGCGGAACTGCTCGATCGGCGAATGCAGCGCGAGAAGCGGCGCGAAGATCGCCAGCAGGGTGATGAACACCACCACCGCGAGGCCGAGCACGGCGCCGCGATTCTCGCTGAAGGCCGACCAGAAGGCCCGGAGCGGCGAAATCTCGGGAGGAACCGTCTCGATCAGCGCGTCCGCCGGCGAAGAGGCGGGCGAAGTGGCCGGCGAAGAGGCCGGCGAAGGGACTGAAGCGGCGTTGAGGACCGGATCATCCGCCATGACGAATCCTCGGATTGATCGCGACATAGAGCAGGTCGACGATGAGATTGACGAGGATGACGATGCCGGAGATCAGCATGATGCCGCCTTGCAGCGCGGGATAGTCGCGGCGGGAAATCGATTCGATCAGCCATTTTCCCACCCCCGGCCAGGCGAAGATGGTCTCTGTCAGCACCGCGCCCGCGAGCAGCGTGCCGGTTTGCAGCCCAATGACGGTCACGACCGGGATCAGCGCGTTGCGCAGCGCATGAAGGCCCACCACGCGCAGCGGCGAGAGACCCTTGGCGCGCGCCGTGCGCACGTAGTCCTCGCTCAGCACTTCCAGCATGGAGGAGCGCGTCATGCGCGCGATCACCGCCAGCGGAATGGTGCCGAGCACGATGGACGGCAGGATGAGGTGGGATACCGCCGCGCCGAACGCGCCTTCCTGGTCCGACAGCAGGCTGTCGATCAGCATGAAGCCCGTCACCGGTTCGAAATAGTAATTGATGAGGTCCATGCGACCGGAAACCGGGGTGAGCCCGAGATATTCCGACATGAACATGATGAGCAGCAGGCCCCACCAGAAGATCGGCATGGAATAGCCGGCCAGCGCCACCGTCATGACAGAGTGATCGAAGATGCTGCCGCGCTTGACCGCGGCGATGACGCCGGCGGGGATGCCCAGCACGATGGCGAAGATCAGCCCGCAGAAGGCCAGTTCCAGCGTTGCCGGGAACAGGATGGCGAATTCATGCAGGATGGGCGTCTTGGTGACGATGGAGACGCCGAAATCGCCGTGCAGGATGCCGTTGGCATAATGCAGGAACTGCTGCCACACCGGCTGGTCGAGGCCAAGCTCGTGGCGCAGCATGGCGAGGCGCTCGGGCGCGATGCCGCGCTCGCCGGTGCGCGCCTCGATCGGGTCGCCCGGCACCAGCCGCACGGCGACAAAGGTGACGAACATCAGCGCCACGAAAGTCGGCAGCGTCAGCGCGACTCGGCGAAGAAAAAATCGAAACATCGAGATCCCGGGCTTTGAATGCCCCGCCTCGGCGTCGCCAGGGGCGACGGAGCGCTTGCGCGCCTTCACGAGCGGGGAGGGGGTTGCGCCTCAAGGGACGCGGCACGCGCTACGGCATTGCCTGCGGCACGAGCCGCCGCCCTTGTAAAGGCGACGGCTCATCCGCTTTTTCGCGAATGCACGGCGCCGGCGGGGCGCTCCAGCCCCCGGCGCCGGCATCAGGTCACTTCAGGTCGACGCCGTAGAAATCGTGGCGGCCGAGCGGGCTGACCTTGTAGTTCATCACTTCCTTGCGGGTCGGCTCGTAGACGACCGAGTGGGCAATGGTGAACCAGGGAGCTTCTTCCTTCACGATGACCTGCGCCTGCTCATAGAGCTTGGTGCGCTCGGCGACGTCCGAGATGGTCTTCGCCTTGTTGATCAGGTCGTCGAATTCCTTGTTGCACCACTTGGACAGGTTCTGTCCGCCCGGACGGGCGGCAGCGCAGCCGAGCAGGAAGAAGAAATTGTCCGGATCGCCATTGTCGCCGGTCCAGCCGAGCTGGCCGGTCATGTGCTCGCCCTGCTGCAGGCGCTTGCGATATTCGCCCCACTCATAGGAGACGAGCTTGGCATTGACGCCGATCTTGGCGAGGTCCGACTGCATCATCTCGGCGATACGCTTGGCGTTCGGATTGTAGGGACGCTGCACCGGCATCCACCAGAGGTCGATGTCGAGCGGGGTCTTCACGCCGGCCGCGGCCAGCATTTCCTTGGCCTTGGCGGGGTCGAACGGATAGTCCTTGATGTCCTTGTTATAGGACCAGATGGTCGGCGGGATCGGGTTGATCGCGGCCTGGCCGGCGCCCTGGTAGACGTCCTTGATGATGGCGGCCTTGTCGATCGCCATGTTGAACGCCTGGCGGACTTCCTTCTTGTCGAAGGGCGGCTTCTGCGTGTTGAACGAGAGGTAGCCGATGTTCAGGCCCGGCTGCGAGATCAGGTTGACCACCGGGTCGGTCTTGAGACCGGCAATGTCGGCCGGGTTCGGCGCGATCATCACATGGCACTCACCCTTTTTCAGCTTGGCGTAGCGCGCCGTCGCGTCGGGGGTGATGGCATAGACCAGGTTGTCGAGCGGCGACTTGCCCGCGAAATAGGCCGGGTTGGCCTTGTAGCGGATGACCGCGTCCTTCTGGTAGTTCACGAAGGAGAAGGGGCCGGTGCCGACCGGGATCTGGTCGAACTGCTCGGGCGTGCCCTTCTTGAGCAGCATGTCGGCATATTCTTTGGACTGGATGGTCGCGAAGTCCATCGCAAGGTTCGCCAGCATCGGCGCGTTGGGCTCGGTGAGGGTGAACTTCACCGTGTAGTCGTCGACCTTGTCGATCGACTTGAGCAGGTCCGGCATGCCCATGTCGTTGAAGTAGTCGTAAGCACCGCCGGTGACCTTGTGGTACGGGTTCTCCGGCTTCCACATGCGGTCGAACGAGAAGATCACGTCATCGGCGTTGAAATCGCGCGTCGGGGTGAAGCCGTTGACGCCCGAATGAAACTTCACGCCCTTGCGGAGCTTGAAGGTGATCTCCTTGCCGTCGTCGGACACCGTCCAGCTCTCGGCGAGGCCGGGCACCACCTTGGTGGAGCCACGCTCAAACTCGACGAGCTGGTTGTATACGGGCCGTGCGGCGTCGAAGCTGGTGCCTGTCGTGTTGAGGGCGGGCGTGAAATTCTCGGGGCTGCCCTCCGAGCAATAGACGAGCGTCTTGGCGGCGTAGGCAGGCGCAGCGAGCACGGTGAGCATCGCAGCCGCGATGACCACCTTGGTGTTGATGACCAGCATTTGAAAAACCCCTCTTATGGACGTCACGGCGTTGGCGTGCCCGTTCGAATGGCCAGCCTATTGTTTAGTCACCGTCGCCCGCTTCCACTCAAGCATGTGTCTCGACGTTACGCAATCACACCATATGTATAGACGAAAGTCGCATGTGAATTCGCAAGGCCAGCGTTGGAGCGGCTTTGTGCGTCCCGCCGGCGTGCATGCCGGCGTGCGAAGTTGTAAGACCATGCGGCCGCCGGTGCCGGACCGGCCAAGGTTCAGGAGACAGGATCCGATGAGTGCCGCGCCTTCCGCCACCGCTGCTGGAACCGCTCCTGGAACCGCTCCTGCCGCCCGCTCGTCCGGTCGTGCGGTGTTCGACTGGGCCGATCCGCTCGATTTCGAGGCCCAGCTCACCGAGGAGGAGCGGCTGGTCCGGGACACGGCGCGCGACTATGCACAGGAAAGGCTGCTGCCGCGGGTCGCCTCCGCCTATCTGGAGGAGCGCTTCGACCGCGAGATCATGAGCGAGATGGGCGAGCTCGGCCTGCTGGGGCCGACCATTCCCGAGGAGTTCGGCGGTGCCGGCCTCGGCTATGTCTCCTATGGCCTCGTCGCCCGCGAGGTGGAGCGGGTCGATTCGGGCTATCGCTCGGCGATGAGCGTGCAGTCCTCGCTGGTCATGCACCCGATCCACGCCTATGGCAGCGAGGCGCAGAAGCGCAGGTTCCTGCCCAGGCTTGCCACCGGCGAATGGGTCGGCTGCTTCGGCCTGACCGAGCCGGATGCAGGCTCGGACCCCGCCGGCATGCGCACCCGCGCGGAAAGGATCGATGGCGGCTACCGCCTCTCCGGGGCCAAGATGTGGATCACCAACGCGCCGATCGCCGATGTCGCCGTCGTGTGGGCCAAGCTGCGCGAGGGCGCGGGCGCGGCGGAGGACGGCGAGATCCGCGGCTTCCTGGTGGAGCGTGGGACGAAGGGGTTCTCCACCCCGAAAATCGAGGGCAAGCTCTCGCTTCGCGCCTCCATCACCGGCGAGATCGTGCTCGACGACGTGGAGGTGCCCGAGGACAGCCTGCTGCCAAACGTCTCCGGGTTGAAGGGCCCGTTCGGCTGCCTCAACCGCGCGCGCTACGGCATTGGCTGGGGCACGATGGGGGCGGCGGAGGCCTGCTACGCGGCGGCCCGGCAGTACACGCTGGACCGCCAGCAGTTTGGCAAGCCGCTGGCGGCCACCCAGCTGATCCAGAAGAAGCTGTCGGACATGGCGACCGAGATCACGCTCGGCCTCCAGCTTGCGCTGCGTGCCGGCCGGCTGTTCGATGAGGGCAAGCTGCCGGTGGAGACCATCTCCATGCTCAAGCGCAACAATTGCGGCAAGGCGCTGGATATCGCCCGGCTCGCCCGCGACATGCATGGCGGCAACGGCATTTCCTCGGAATATCCCGTCATGCGCCACATGCTGAACCTGGAGACGGTGAACACCTATGAGGGCACGCACGACATTCACGCGCTGATCCTCGGCCGGGCGATTACCGGGCATCAGGCGTTCTTCTGAGCGATGCGTCGGCGGCGCGCCTCGGCGGGGAAGGCGTCAGTCTTCCTCCGCCAGCGCGGCGATCAGCATCTGCGCGGTGGCGGGGTTCAGCGCCAGCGGGATATCGTAGACCAGCGCCACGCGCATCAGCGCCTTGACGTCGACATCGTGCGGCTGGGCGGTCAGCGGATCCACCAGAAACACGAGCGCGCGCACCTGGCCTTCGGCGATCAGCGCGCCGATCTGCTGGTCGCCGCCGAGCGGGCCGCTCTTCAGCCGCGTGAGCCGCAGTTCCGGGCAATATTCGAGGATGCGCCCGCCGGTCGTGCCGGTGGCGACGATAGGGAAGCGCGCCAGTACATGGCGATGGGCGATCGCCCAGGCCACCATGTCGTCCTTCTTGCTGTCATGGGCGATGAGCCCGACCAGACCCGGCCCCTGCGATGCGCCAAGTGTCATCCGCACCCCGCCATCATCCCGAATCCGCTGTCACGACATGCCCGAAATCACGAAACCGCATGCCGTGGCTACCGCCGGACTGCCGCCTGACAGGGGCTCAGATATTGTACATCAGGTCCGCGTCGGGTGTGCTGGCGAAGACCACCATGTCGTGCAGCGTCATCCGGTCGAGAATGTCCGACATCGCATCGCGCACCTTGGTCATGGTGATGCGCACCGCGCAGGCCGGCAGATCCTCGCAGTCCTGGCAGGGCACATAGGCGCTCTTGGACGCGCACCCGATCGGCGCCAGCGGCCCGTCCAGCGTGCGGATGATATGGCCGATGCGAATCTCGCGTGGCGTCTTGGCGAGGGCATAGCCGCCGCCCGGGCCCTTCTTGGAGCGCAGCATGCCGGCATTGCGCAATTCCAGCAGGATCGCGTCGAGAAATTTCTTGGGGATGTTGTTGGCGGTGGCGATCTCCTGGCCCATGGCGCTGCTGCCCGGTTCCAGCTTCGCCAGAAAGAGCATGGCCTTGAGGCCGTACTTTCCCTTGTTGGTCAGCATGTCCGCCCACAATCTCGCGTTAGGCCGCAGTCAATCCACGTCCGTGATACGCTATATAGATGATAGAGGGGCAGTGATATTGCCAGCGCTGATTTCCGCTCAGCGCCCGGCCTCGGCTGTCGTGGCCGCTGTCGTGGCCGCCGTCGGCGCCGCGCTCTCGCTGGCGAAAGGATGCGCGAACAGGATCGCGCCGAACACGATGGCATAGGCGAGCGCGAAGAGCAGCTTGTCGCGATAATGGCGGATGCTGGTCTGGCTCATGGGCGCCCCTTCCTCGGTGGCCCATAATCTATCAACAATATGGAATTAGTAAACCCTCAGCGCGGCTCGGTCGCCCCGATCCGGCCCGCCGCCTCGAAAGCGGTGGTGAAAGCGGCCACGCGCCGGTCGATACGGATATCGGAGGTGCGCAGCGGGCGCGCCAGCGACAGGCCTTCCAGCGAGCGCGCGCGCGAGAGCGCCACATAGGCCTGCCCGGCCGCGAAGGTACCGCTGTCGAAGTCGATGCGGGCATCGTCCAGCGTCAGGCCCTGCGCCTTGTGCACCGTCACCGCCCAGGCCGGCACCAGCGGCAGCTGGGAATAGGTGCCGACCACCTTGGCCGCGATCTGCCCGGTCGTCTCGTCCCAGTCATAACGGATGCGTTCCCAACTGGTGCGCTCGATCTCGACCACGCCTGCCCCGTCCAGCCGCACGAAGGCGCGATCAGGTGCGAGGCCGATAATGGTGCCGACCGAGCCGTTGACCCATTGCTTCTCGGGATCGTTGCGCACCGCCATCACCCGCGCGCCAACCTTCAGCACCAGCGTCTCGGGAACCGGCAGCCGGTCGGTGGCAAGGTCGAACTCGCCCTCGCTCTTGCCTTCGAAGATGCGTCCCGCCTCCGCCAGACCTTCGAGGCCGCGCCGGTTATAGGCGTCGACACGGGCATTGGTGGGCGCCAGCACGACCGGGACCCGCCCCGGCCGATGCTCGCGGAAGGAGGCGGCATTGATGGCGGCAACCGCGCGCTCCATCTGCCGGCCCATGCGCAGATCGGCCAGATGCGCCACGAACTCTTCGTCGGTCTGCCGGTAGACCTGCGTGAACGGCAGGCGCGCCACCTCCACCTCGCGCAGCACGCGGGCGTCGAAGGCGAAGGGGCCCTCATAGCCGAGATGGCCGAGAATCTCGCGCTCGGCCGTCGGCACCACGGGCGGCAGCTGCAGGAAATCGCCGACCAGCACCACCTGAACCCCGCCGAACGGGGCGGGATCGCTGCGCGCGATGCGCAGGCAGCGGTCGACCGCATCGAGCACGTCGGCGCGCACCATCGACACCTCGTCGATGACGAGACGCTCCAGTTTCTTCATCAGCGTGCGCTTGGGGCTGCGCGGCTTGACCTGGTCGGGATCGACGAGGCGGGGCGGCAGGCCGAAGAAGGAATGGATGGTCTGCCCGCCAAGCTGCAGCGCGGCAACGCCGGTGGGGGCGAGGAAAGCCTGCCGTCCGCCGCCATGACGCCGCAGGGCATGCAGGAAGGTGGTCTTGCCCGTGCCCGCGCCCCCCAGAACCATGATGAGCGGCGCCCCCTCGCGCACGAGGGCGAGCGGGGCGGCGAAGGCCTCCTCCGGCAGGGAGGGGCGAATCGTGGCGGCGGGCAGCGTGTTCATGGGCGCAATGGAGCACAGCCCGGCGCGGGGAGCCAATTCAGTGCAGCTTGATGAGGGTGAGGCCGCCGATCACCATGAAGGCGCCGATGATACGGTCGGTACGCAGGGGTTCGCGCAGGATCGCCACCGACATGATGGCGCCGAACAGCACGCTTGATTCGCGCACCGCCGTCACCAGGCCGATCGGTGCTTGCGTCATCGCCCAGACCGAGAGCCAGTAGCTGACGAACAGCATGGCCCCGCCCAGCAGGCCGAGCGGCAGGAAGCCGGCCATCGGCACCAGCACGCGCGGCCCCTTCCAGGCGAGGACGATGATCACGATCACCACCGCGTCGCAGACGAACAGCCAGGTCGTGTAGGCATTGGCCGAGCCGGAAATGCGCGCCGCCGTGCCGTCGATCACCGTGAAGGCGGTGACGGCGAGGCCCGAGCCCAGCGCCAGCAGCAGCGCGCGCCCCTCCATCATGTGGCCGAACGCCTCGCGCGCCATGGTGAGGATGGCAAGCGCCAGCAGCACGATGCCAATGACGCCGATCAGGCCGATCGGCTCGCTCAGCACGAGTATCGAGATCAGCGCGGTGAGCAGCAGCGCGCTGCCGCGCGCCACGGGGTAGGTGAGGCCGAGATCGGCCCGCGAATAGGCGCCGATGAGGAAGGCGTAATAGCTCAGATGCGCCACCACCGACGCGCCGATCCATGGCCAGAGCTGCCGGTCGGGCGGGCCGATCCATAGCGCGAAGGGCAGCGCCGCCGCGCCGGCGCCCAGCCCCACCAGCACCAGCGCGCTGAACGGGTCGAGCCTGATCTTGAGGATAATGTTCCACGCGGCCTGCATCGCGGCCGAGAGGAGGACGACCAGAAAAACGGCGAGATCCATGGGAGGGGCCGGCGCGGGAGGGGATCACTATCTTGATACCGCATTCCGTGCCGGCAGCCGAGCCGGTTCCCGGACCCCGGCGCGTTTTTTACGTCGGGGCCGGGATATGTCAGCGCCCGGAGGCGATCACAGGCCGAGTTCGGTGACGAACTTGGTGTTCACATAGGCCTCGATGGCCTCGATGCCGCCTTCCGAGCCATAGCCGGAATCCTTCATGCCGCCGAAGGGCGTCTCCGGCAGGGCGAGGCCATGATGGTTGATCGACACCATGCCGCTCTCGACGCGGCGGGCGAACTCGTCGGCGCGCTTGGCCGAGGTGGTGTAGGCATAGGCGGCCAGCCCGTAGGGCAGGCGGTTGGCCTCGGCGATGACCGCCTCGGTGGAGGTGAAGGACTGGATCGGCACGATCGGGCCGAACGGTTCCTCGTTGAGGATGCGCGCATCCGCCGGCAGGTCGGTCAGCACGGTGGGCTGGAAGAAATAGCCCTTGTTGCCGATACGCGCGCCGCCGGTGCGCAGCGTGGCGCCCTTGGCGAGGGCGTCGGCGGTGAAGCCTTCCATCGCCTCAACGCGGCGGGCATTGGCGAGCGGGCCCATGCGGACGTCCTCGTCCAGACCGTTGCCGACCTTCACCTTGTTCACGGCCTCGGTGAACCCGTCGACGAAGCGCGCATAGAGATCCTCATGCACGAGGAAGCGCGTGGGCGAGACACAGACCTGCCCGGCATTGCGGAACTTGGCGCCCGACAGCATCCTCACCGCGTGGTCGAGGTCGGCATCCTCGAACACCACCGCCGGCGCATGCCCGCCCAGTTCCATGGTGACGCGCTTCATGTGCGCGCCGGCCAGCGCGGCGAGCTGCTTGCCCACCACGGTCGAGCCGGTGAAGGTGATCTTCTTCACGATCGGGTGCGGGATCAGATAGGAGGAAATCTCCGCCGGCACGCCGAACACCAGATTGACGACGCCCTTCGGGATGCCGGCATCCTCATAGGCCTTGATCAGCGCGGCACAGCTGGCCGGGGTCTCTTCCGGTCCCTTGAGGATGATCGAGCAGCCGGCGGCCAGCGCCGCGGAAATCTTGCGCACGGCCTGGTTGATCGGGAAGTTCCACGGCGTGAAGGCGGCGACGACGCCCACCGGCTCCTTGTGCACCACCTGGTGGACGCCGGCCGCGCGGGCCGGGATCACGCGGCCATAGAGCCGGCGCGCCTCTTCCGCGAACCAGTCGATGATGTCGGCCGCCGCGTTGGTCTCAAGGCGGGCCTCGACCAGCGGCTTGCCCTGTTCCAGCGTCATGAGGGTGGCGATGGCGTCGGCGCGCTCGCGCAGGATCTCGGCGGCCTTGCGCATCAGCTTGTAGCGCTCGTGCGGGGCGACATGGCGCCACGTCGCGAAGCCCTTCTCGGCAGAGGTGAGCGCGGCGTCGAGGTCGGCGCGGCTGGCATGGGCGAGGGTGCCGATCACCTCCTCGGTGGCCGGATTGATGATCGGCTCGCTTGCCGGCTTGCTGTCATGGCCGCGCCCCTCGCGCCATTCGCCGTCAATGAACAGGAGGACGTCGGGAAAGCTCACGGGGGCGGAACTGGAGGTGACGGCACTGGAGGGGGCGGAGCTCATGGCGGACCTCTGGAAGCTGGCGCGGCGAATGCCGGGAGGAGGAGGGTGGCACACACCTAATCCTCCTCCCGGTCCGGCGAAAGAGGCGGCGCTGCAACATCGCTGTGCGCCGAAACGCAGAACGGGCGGGACCATGGCCCCGCCCGTTCATAAAACCGTGTGATGGCTGAACTCAGCGCGCGTCGCGCAGGATCTCGCGCTTGCCGGCATGGTTGGCCGGCCCGACGATGCCCTCGTTCTCCATCCGCTCCATGATCGAGGCGGCGCGGTTATAGCCGATCTGCAGCCGGCGCTGGATGTAGGACGTGGACGCTTTCCTGTCGCGCAGGACCACGGCCACCGCCTGATCGTAGCTGTCGCCGGATTCCTCGCCCATCGCGCTCTTGTCGAACACGGCCGCGTCGTCCGGAATCGGAGCCGCCTCGTCGTCTTCCTCCGCGGTGACCTCGTCGAGATATTCCGGCCGGGCCTGCGATTTCAGGTGCTCGACGACGCGCTCGACCTCCTGGTCGGAGACGAAGGGGCCGTGCACGCGCGAGATGCGCCCGCCGCCGGCCATGTAGAGCATGTCGCCCTGACCCAGCAGCTGCTCGGCGCCCATTTCGCCGAGGATGGTGCGCGAATCGATCTTGGATGTGACCTGGAAGGAAATGCGGGTGGGGAAGTTGGCCTTGATGGTGCCGGTGATGACATCGACGCTCGGGCGCTGCGTCGCCATGATGAGGTGGATGCCGGCGGCGCGGGCCATCTGCGCGAGGCGCTGGATGGCGCCCTCGATGTCCTTGCCGGCCACCATCATCAGGTCGGCCATCTCGTCCACCACGATCACGATATAGGGAAGGGCGGAGAGATCCATGATCTCCTCCTCTTCCTCGATCAGCCCGGTTTCGCGGTCGAAGCCCTTCTGCACGGTGCGGGTGATGATCTCGCCCTTGGCCGCCGCCTCCGCCACGCGGGCGTTGAAGCCATCGATGTTGCGCACGCCGAGGCGGCTCATCTTCTTGTAGCGCTCCTCCATCTCCCGCACCGCCCATTTGAGGGCGACGATCGCCTTCTTGGGGTCGGTCACGACGGGGGTGAGCAGGTGCGGGATACCCTCATAGACCGAGAGTTCCAGCATTTTCGGATCGATCATGATCAGCCGGCACTGCTCCGGCTTGTGCCGGTAGAGCAGGCTCAGGATCATGGTGTTGATGGCGACCGACTTGCCCGAGCCGGTGGTGCCGGCGACCAGGAGATGCGGCATGCGGGCGAGGTCGACGATGACCGGCTCGCCGCCAATGGTCTTGCCCAGTCCGATGCCGAGCTTGGCCTTGGCGGCCTCGAACTCGTGGCTCGCCAACATCTCGCGCAGCCACACCGTCTCGCGCCGCTGGTTGGGCAGCTCGATGCCGATGACGTTGCGCCCTTCCACGACGGCGACGCGGGCCGAAATGGCGCTCATCGAGCGGGCAATGTCGGCGGACAGGCCGATGACGCGGCTGGACTTGATGCCGGGGGCCGGCTCCAGCTCATACAGCGTCACCACCGGGCCGGGATTGGCGTCGATGATCTCGCCGCGCACGCCGAAATCGTGCAGCACCTGCTGCAGCTTGACGGAGTTGCGATCGAGGAATTCCTCGGAGAGTTCATAGTCCGGCTCATGCGCCGGCGGCTCGGTGAGCAGGTCGAGCGGGGGCAGTTCGTAGCCCATGCCCTCGGACGGCACGAGACGCGGCGTGGGACGTGGGGCAACGGGCGCGGCGGCAACCGCCGGCGAGGCGGGGGCGGGTGCGGCCGGAGCCACGGCCGGGGCCACAGGGGCACGCGCGGCTTCCGCCACGGGGACGGCAACCATGCCGAAGACCGGCCAGCAGAACGAGACTTCCGCCGGCGTCACCGTGTAGCCGCCGAACGCCGCCGGCCCAGCCGGCAGCAGCGCCGCCGTATCGTCGGCCATGGCCGCCTCGGCGGCGGCGAGCATCGCGTCGTCCGTGAACGCATCGTCTGCCACAGCCCGTTCCACAACGGCCCCTTGCGCCACGGCCTCGGCCTCGTCGTCCGCGGCTTCGTCGTCCGCGGTGTCGAAATCGTCGAAGGCTTCCGGATCCTCGCCATCGTCGTCATAGCCGAGATCGTCCTCCGCCTCGTCGGCGTCGGTCTCGGTCTCCTCCGCCGCGAACGCGTCGTTGGCGACCACGAAGGTCTCGTCCGGCATCCATTCCGGCGTCTCGTCCTGCTGCGAGGGCAGAACCGGGGGAACATCCCAGCCGAGCTGGATCATGCCGGCGATCTGGCGGATGGAACTCGGCGCGGCGTCGCGGGCGACCGGCACGGCCACCGTGGCCGGCACGACCCCGTCGGCCATCCATTCCAGCGACGCATCCACGGATGCCGGTGCCGGCGCGGCGATGGCCGCCGGTGCCGGCGGGCCCTGGAAGCTGGTCGGCTGGGAAAGCGGGGTGGGGGAGAGCGGAGCGGGGGAAAGGACGGTGCGGGTGAGGACGGGCGACGGGGCGGGCTGGAAGGCTGGGCCGTGCGACACGGCAACCGCGACAACGGCGCTCTCGACGGCCGGGCTCGTGCCGGCCGTGCTTTCACGGGCAGTGCTTTCACGGGCCGTGCTTTCGCGGGCCGTGCTTTCGCGAGAGGGCGCGGGTGCCGCGATATCCGCCGTCGCGGCGCCCGGGGCGGGGTGCGGCGTGTCGGTGTCGGCGGGCTTCTCGCCACGCGCGGCTTCCTGCGCGGCGCGGGCCTTGCGCAGTTCGGCGGCGATGATCGGCTGCTGAGGGCCGGCGCCCAGCGGCGGCTTGCGCGGCGGCACGCGCAGCACGGGCGTCTGCGAGGCGCGCGGCGGCACCAGCGCGGTGGTGGCATTGATGGTCGCCGCCTCCGAGGCCGCCGGCCGTTCCTGCCGCTCCATCTCCTCGGGAGCCTTGCGCAGCAGGTAGTCCGGCGTGCGGGTGAAGCGCGTGTTCGGGGGCATGGAGAAGGGCTGCAGCCAGCTGGGAATCACCACACGCCCGCTGGGCGCGGCAACCGAGGCCCCCCCCGGCTGGGGCGCCTGCCTGGGGGCCTGCTTGCTGCCCTTGGGCGCCGGCGGCGGCAAAGGCTGCGGGTTGGCCCGCGAAAATCGGTGCGTGGAGACCGGCGCCCGATCCGCGGTCTTGCCGGAAGAGGGAAACTCGCTGGAATCGCTGGGACGCACGGGAGCACGCATGGGACGCCGAAACCTTTGCCGCTGATACCTTCGAGGGCGCTCCGGAAGCGAACCGGGGCGCGCCATTTGGCTGGCCCCTATGGTTAGGAGCACAGCGTTAATGAAGGGTTTGAAACCGGCGGTTTTCCCGGGCTGTGGCCTTTGCGTGACGCTGGGGCGCCGGCGATGCGGCGGCGCTTTTTCAGCCCGGCAGGCCAAGAGTGGCGCGGATTTCCGGGGCCATCAGCCCGTGCGTCTCCGGATGTTTCATCATGTAGCGGCCAAACACCGAACAGCGCGGAATGACCGACAGGCCGCGCTCGCGCGCGCTGGCGAGCCCCGCTTCCACCAGCCGCGTCGCAAGGCCGCGCCCGCCGAGTTCCGGTGGCACCTCGGTATGGGTGAAGATGATGTGATCGGGCGCCAGAATATACTGGGCGATGGCGAGATGGCCGTCCTGCTCGATTTCGAATCGGTCGGCACCGCGGTTGTCGCGGACCGGAATTTCACCATTGATGCTCATGTCGTGCTCCTTGGGGCGGCCTCTGATTATCGCTGCCGCACGAGTCGGCGGCGGCTGCCGTGGGATATTGTCGACCAATTCGGCCGTGGAGTCGCCCCCTGCCCATGGTGTGGGCGCATTTCCCGCCGGTACCTGTTATCTGGGGCGCGCGCGGCGCGGTTGGTAGGCGTCGCGGAGCGTGGAACGTCGCGCCGGTTGGCGCTGCCGCCGCCCGCAGGCAAACATGCCGCGCTGTTGCAGGAAGGATTGCCCGTGTCGTCCGAATCATCGCCCCCCGCGCCGCCGCCCCCATCCGCCACGCTGACGCCGGACCAAACCTGGCTGACGGCGCTGGAGACCCGCCGCTCGGTGCCCGCCGCCCGGCTGGGTGCGCCGGGGCCGACGCCCGACGCGCTGGCGCGTCTCCTCGCCATCGCGGCGCGGGTGCCCGACCATGCCGCGCTGGCGCCATGGCGCTTCATCGTGATCGAGGGGGAGGCGCGCGCCGCGCTCGGCGCCCTTCTGGCGGGGGCCTACCGCACGCGCAATCCCGACATGGCGCCGGAAAAGCGGGAGAAGTTCGCCGGCATCATGTCGCGCCTGTTTCCCGCGCCGCTCGCCGTTGTCGTGGTGAGCCGGCCGAACCGGGAGACGATGATCCCGCTCGTCGAGCAGGAGCTTTCCGCCGGCGCCGTGTGCCTCAACCTGCTGCACGGGGCGCAGGCGCTCGGCTTCGCGGGCACCTGGGTCACGGGCTGGGCCGCCACCGATCCGGAAGCCGTGCGTCTGCTCGGTGCCGGGCCCGGCGAGCGGATCGCCGGCATTGTTCATCTCGGCACCGCCACCGAGGTGCCGCCGGACCGGCCGCGCCCCGATATCGGCGTGCTCGCCACGCACTGGACGCCGCCCGCGTGAGGGGACGCGCCTGAGGGCGCGCGTCAGCCCGTCGCGGCGGCCTCGACGGCGGTCCGCTGGGCAAGGTCGTTGGCGATCTGGGTGCGGGTGATCGCCGCTGCCGCCTGCTCGGTGCCGGCGGGGCCACCCAGCGCCTGCACCGAGACCATGTTGTTGGCGAACTCGATGCCCTGCTCGGGCAGGATGCGGATCATGCGCTTGACCGCCTCGCGCTGGATCACCGTCGGGCGGGTCGGCTTCACCGTGAACTTGAAGCGCACGACCAGCGCGTTGTCGGTGATGTCGGCGACGCCCTGCATCTTCAGCGGCATCAGGAAATCGTCCTTCAGGTCGGGATCCTCGAGCATTTCGAGGCCGATCTTCTTCACCGTCTTGCGCAGCTTCTCGATGTCGGTGTCGCGGGTGAAGCGCAGGTTGAACTTCAGCGTCGCCCAGTCGCGGCTGAAATTGGTCACCTGGCCGAGCTGGCCGAACGGGATGGTGTGGATCATGCCGTTCTGGTGGCGCAGCTTCAGCGAGCGCAGCGTGAAGCCTTCCACCGTGCCTTTGGCCCGCCCGCAATCGATATATTCGCCGACCCGGAACGCGTCGTCGACGAGGTAGAAGACACCGGAGACGATGTCCTTCACCAGCGTCTGGCTGCCGAAGGAAATGGCGAGGCCGATGATGGAGGCGCCGGCGATGAGCGGCATGATGTCGATGCCGAGCTGGGACAGCACGGTGAGGCCGGCCATGACGACGATGGCCAGCATGAGCGTGACGCGCAGCAGCGGCATCAGCGTGCTCATGCGCGAGGCGGGAGCGTCGCCATGGCCATCCGGGTCTTCCTGGCCCGGCATGATGATGGCGACTTTGGCGCTGTGCACCGTGGTGAAGTACTCCACCGCCTGCCACGCGCAATAGGCGCCGAGCAGGATGGCCCCGGCCGGCAGGGCGGCGCCCGCCAGCGCGTTGTAGCGGCTCATTTCCATCATCCCGACGCCGTGCACCGCCCAGATGCGGAACAGCAGCGACAGCGACAGCAGCAGGATGGCGACGCGCAGGCAGCGCATCAGCGCCTCGATGGCGCGCTCGCGCGCCGCCGTCGCGGGCTGCACGTCGGCACGCATCAGGCGGCACACCTTGTCCATGAAGGATTCGAGCACGATGAGCGCGATGAGCACGTCCATCGTCATCAGGATCGCCAGGTGGATACTGCCCACCGAGGTCAGCGCGCCGTAGATGCGTGCCATGCCGAGCGCGAGGAAGAGGGGAATGGCGATCACCAGCCAGAGCCGCGCGATGGTGCGCACCAGAGGGCCGGGACGCCCCTGCTGCGACAGCCCGTGGAACCACAGCGCCACCGGCTCGCGCACCGCCGCCGCCGCGGCGACCAGCAGCGAGGTGAGCAGCAGCGTGTTCACCAGCACCGCGCAGGCGACCACCAGCGGCGAGGAGTGCATGCCCTCAAGGATACGGCGGATGTCGCCGAGCGTGATCGCCACCGCGATGACCAGCGAGGCCCAGCGGTAGATCTTGCGCGCGCCCGCCGTGTCGATCTCGGCAAGACGGGCCTGCGGCAGGTTGGGGCGCAGCGCGATGCGGAAGATCAGAAGGTACAGCCGCCAGTAGAACACGCTGGTCAGCACCAGGAAGCCGAACTTGTCCTGGGGCTCGGTGCCGCTGAACAGCCCGACGACGAAGCCGTGCGTGACGAGCCACATGCCGGTGAGCACGACCATGTCGAGGCTCACCAGAGCGGCGAGCGCCCAGATCGAGGCGGCACCCTCGACCCGCCGCGCCAGGTAGTGGCGCGCGGGTTTCAGCGCCAGCCGCAGCAGCAATTCGGTGGCAAGCGCCGCCGCGACGCAGCCAAGCAGCAGCAGCAGGAAGCGGTTGGGATCGCGCCCGCTGTTCAGCTCCGGCCCGAGGATGGTGGGAATGCGCGCGCCCTGCGCGATGAGCGCGGGAAACTGCTCCAGCGCATCGTCGCCGCGCTCGATCACCTCGATCAGCATCTCGCTGAGCGGTTCCTCATTGGCCATGTCCATCATCGGCGCGCTGGCGGCGGGCGCGGCGGGCGCGGCCTTGCCGGATGCGGATGTCGCGGTTCCCGAGGTTTCGGTGGCTGCCTTGCCGGCGGCGGCGTGGGCGGGTTCGCCCGGCTGCGCCTGCAGACGCTCGCTCACCGCCTTGGCGAGCGAATCGACCAGCTGGTCGAATTGCTGCTGGCTCAGCGGCGCGGGCGGCGCGGTGGTGGACGGTGCGGTCTGAGCAATGGCGGGCATCGCCCACAGGGCGAGAGCGAGGAGCGCGGACAGGAGATGAAGCGACAGGCGCGACAGGAAGGTCATGGATGAGGGCCGAAACGAAAGACCGCCTTGTTGCCTCCGCCGGCTCCAGCGGAAGCCGCATACGGAGCGGGCCCCGGCCGGAAGTCGTCGCTTCGAGGCGGTCGAGGTCGCCGCGACAGCGCCACTATCCGGCGCGCGGGGCGGGCTGTCCATCGGGAAATCGCGGTATCCCGGGAGCCGGAGAGCGTGGGATCCCGCACGCAGGCCGCGCCGGTTTCCCGCCGCGGCCGTTGGACGGTGCCTGTTTCGGGAGCGACCCGCGGTTCAGGCGGCCTGTGCCTGCTTCTGCGCGTCCTTGGCCTCGCGGCGGCGGCGGGTGAGGACGAACTCGGTATAGCCGTTCGGCTGCGTGCGGCCCTCGAAGACGAGGTCGCGCGCGGCGCGGAAGGCCACGCCGTCATAGGCGGGCGCCATCGGCGCATAGAGCGGGTCGCCGGCGTTCTGCCCGTCCACCACCTTGGCCATGCGGCGCAGCGTTTCCTCGACCTGCTCGCGCGTCACCACGCCGTGCAGCAGCCAGTTGGCGACATGCTGGGAGGAGATGCGCAGCGTGGCGCGGTCTTCCATCAGGCCGACATCGTGGATATCCGGCACCTTGGAGCAGCCGACGCCCTGATCGATCCAGCGCACGACATAGCCGAGAATGCCCTGGATGTTGTTGTCCAGCTCTTCCTGCACCGCCGCCGGTTCCCAGTTGCCGCGGTCGACCACGGGGATGGTCAGCAGGTCGCGCCGGGAGGCCGGGGTGCGCGTGCGCAGCTCCGCCTGGCGGGCGAACACGTCGACCTTGTGGTAGTGCAGCGCGTGCAGCGTCGCCGCGGTCGGGGAGGGCACCCAGGCGGTGTTGGCGCCGGCCAGCGGGTGGGCGATCTTCTGCACCAGCATGTCGGCCATGCGGTCGGGCATCGCCCACATGCCCTTGCCGATCTGGCCGTGGCCGTCGAGATGGGCCTTGAGGCCCGCATCGACATTCGCGTCCTCATAGGCCTTGATCCAGGGCTGCGCCTTCATCTCGTTCTTGCGCACCACGGGGCCCGCCTCGATCGAGGTGTGGATCTCGTCGCCGGTGCGGTCGAGGAAGCCGGTATTGATGAACACGACGCGCTCGCGCGCAGCGCGGATCGAGGCGGCGAGGTTGGCGCTGGTGCGCCGCTCCTCGTCCATGATGCCAATCTTCAGCGTGTTGGGCTCCAGCCCCAGCAGGGTCTCGACGCCGGCGAACAGGTCGACGGCGAACGCGACCTCCTCGGGCCCGTGCATCTTCGGCTTCACGATGTAAACCGAGCCGGTGCGGCTGTTGCGCCGCGCGCCGGTGCCCTTGAGGTCGTGCAGCGCGATCAGCGTGGTCACGGCCGCGTCGAGCACGGATTCGGGAATTTCCCGGCCGGCGGCGTCCAGCACCGCGTCGGTCATCATGTGCTGGCCGACATTGCGAACCAGCATCAGGCTGCGCCCGTGCAGGGTCAGTTCGCTGCCATTGGCGGCGACATAGGTACGGTCGCTGGCGAGGCGGCGCTCCACCGTCTCCTTGCCCTTGGCGAAGGCGGCGCTGAGCGTGCCCGTCATCAGGCCGAGCCAGTTGCGGTACACGAGAACCTTGTCCTCGGCATCCACGGCGGCGACGCTGTCCTCGCAGTCGACGATGGTCGTCACCGCCGCCTCGATGACGATGTCGGCAATGCCGGCCGGATCGGTCGCGCCGATGCGGTGGGTGCGGTCGATCTCGATGTCGATATGCAGGCCGTGATTGATCAGCAGAACGGACTGAGGCGCATGCGCTGCCCCGCGATAGCCGGCAAACTGCGCGCCGTCCTTCAGCTCGGCGCGGCTTCCGTCCTTCAACTCGGCCGTGAGCCCGCCCTCGGTGATGCGGTAGGCGACGACATCGGCATGGCTGGCGCCGGAGAGCGGCACCGATTCATCGAGAAACGCGCGGGCGCGCTCGATCACGCGCGCGGCGCGGATCGGGTTGAAGCCCCTGGAGCGGGCCGCGCCATTGTCCTCGGGCAGCGCGTCGGTGCCGTAGAGGGCGTCATAGAGGCTGCCCCAGCGGGCATTGGCGGCGTTCAGCGCGTAACGCGCATTGGTGACGGGCACCACGAGCTGCGGGCCGGGAATGCGGGCCAGCTCGTCATCCACCTTGTTGGTGACGACCTCGAACGGCTCGGGCTCGGGCAGCAGATAGCCGATCTCGGCGAGGAAGACCTCGTAGGCGGCGGGATCGACCGGCTTGTTGCGGTGGGCGCGGTGCCAGGCATCGATCTGCGCCTGCAATTCGTCGCGGCGGGCCAGCAGCGCCGCATTGCGCGGCGCGAAGGTCGCCACCAGCCCGGCGAACCCGTTCCAGAAGACCGCCGCGTCCACGCCCGTTCCAGGGATCGCTTCATGGTTGATGAAGTCGAGAAGGGCAGCGTCAACCTTCAGGCCGGAGACGTCGGTATGGCTCATGGCGTTTCCCCTTGTGGGCGATTGGGCGGCCGTGCCTGGCGCAGAGGCCGGCCAGTTTGTGCTATGCGGCACATAACTGCTGCGACGCAATATCGCACTTAGTCGGATAGGCGGCGCTGGAGCAAGCGTCGACCCGTGCATCCACCGCATGGCTGAACTGCAGGAACCGCAACGGGTTGAGCACGTTTCGACGGGTCGACAAAATGCCAGGCATGGCATCTCGGGTTACGGTCGAGGCATGGTGCGATGCACCATTTTTCGTCTGAGTCCGGCCATCCGGCGCGGGTTTTCACCGGCGCCGGATGACGGACCCGTGCGGTAGGGAAAGTGTCATCCCGGGGCGCCGGACGATGCCGGACCTCAAGGGCGGTTCTCCCCGAACCGGCCAAAGGCTCGCTGGGCTTCCACCCCGGGATGACAAGCCGGGTCGGCTCGCGCCGTCGGAACTGCGCGGTCAGAACTGCGCGGTCAGAACTGCGCGGTCTCGGTCGATTCCTTCATCGCCGTGGTCGAGGACGCGCCCTCGCTCAGCACGGTGGCGATGGCGTCGAAATAGCCGGTACCGACCTCGCGCTGGTGGCGGGTGCCGGTGAAGCCCTGGGCCTCGGCGGCGAATTCGGCTTCCTGCAGCTGGGAATAGGCAGCCATGCCGTCCTGCCGGTAGCGGCGGGCGAGGTCGAAGGTCGTGTAGTTGAGGTTGTGGAACCCGGCCAGCGTGATGAACTGGTACTTGTAGCCCATCGCCCCCAGCTCGCGCTGGAAGGTCTTCATCTGGGCACGGTCCATGTGCTTGGCCCAGTTGAACGAGGGCGAGCAATTATAGGCCAGCATCTTGCCCGGATGCACCTTGTGCACGCCTTCCGCGAAGCGGCGGGCATCATCCAGGCTCGGCGTCGAGGTCTCGCACCACAACAGGTCCGCATAGGGCGCATAGGCCACCGCGCGGGCGATGCCGGCCTCGAAGCCGCCATTGTAGCGGTAGAAGCCCTCCGCCGTGCGCTCGCCGGTGATGAACGGACGATCCAGTTCGTCGATATCCGAGGTGATGAGCCGCGCGGATTCGGCATCCGTGCGCGCCATCAGCACGGTCGGCACGCCCATGACGTCGGCGGCGAGACGGGCCGCGTTCAGCGTGCGGATGAACTGGCGGGTGGGCACCAGCACCTTGCCGCCGAGATGGCCGCACTTCTTCTCCGAGGCCAGCTGGTCCTCGAAATGCACCGCCGCCGCGCCGGCCTCGATCAGCGCCTTGGTCAGCTCATAGGCATTGAGCTGGCCGCCGAAGCCCGCCTCGGCATCGGCGATGATGGGCACGAAGAAGTCGAGTTCGGGGCCGGTGATGCCGTCCGCCTTCTCCATGGTCTGGATCTGGTCGGCGCGGGTGAGGGCCTTGTTGATGCGCTTGACCACCGCCGGGACGCTGTCGACGGGGTAGAGGCTCTGGTCGGGATACATCTCGCCGGAGGAGTTGGCATCCGCCGCCACCTGCCAGCCGGAGAGGTAGATCGCCTCCAGTCCGGCCTTCACCTGCTGGATCGCCTGCGCGCCGGTATAGGTGCCCAGTGTGGGCACGAAATCCTGCGTCTGCAGCAGGTCCCACAGGCGGCGGGCACCGTTCGCGGCCAGCGTGTGCTCGATGCGCAGCGAGCCGGACAGGCGGGCGACGTCAGCGGGGGAGTAGGTGCGGCGGATGCCGTTCCAGCGCTCCGGCGCCCATTGCGGGGCGAGGAACGGCGTGGCGGGGGTGCGAAGCTGGTCCAGCATGGTTCTTCTCGAATTCCGAGCTCGTTGAAGGGGTGCGATGGGGCGCGGGAGCCACGCAGCTGGAGGCTCCCGCGGTGGCCGATCCGGCACGAGGCGCAGGACGCGCCTCCTCGCGCAGGATCGGACGGAAGCGCGGCCTAGCGGCCACGGCGCGTATAGGTGGCGGCGACGAGGTCGCGGCCGTCGAACAGCGAGAGCAGGTCCTGTCCGGCCGGGCCGGCGAGGCGATGGCGGCCGATGCGGTGGACGATGCTGAAATCCTGCTCGGCCAGGCCCTGCTCGCGGAAGGTCCGGCTGATTTCCTCGGCGCTGCCGCCGACGATGGTAACGAATTCCTCGGGGCCGTTATGCTGGCTGCCGTCGTGATGCCGTCTCATGTCAATTCCTCCGTTCGAGGTGTGATGTAAAGATTTCACACTCGACACGAAGGGGCAATAAATATAGCAGTATGAGCATGTTAAGCTGATAAGGCTTGTAAAGTTTACAGGCCTGTTTTGTAAATCGAGCAAAGGACCGGGCCCATGCTCGCCACTGAACCGCGCATCGGCAGCCGCGTGCAGCGGCTGCGCCGCACCAAGCGTATCTCGCAGGCCGACCTGGCGAATGCACTGGGCATTTCCGCCAGCTATCTCAACCTCATCGAGCATAATCGCCGGCGCATCACCGTGCCGCTGCTGATGAAGCTGGCGGGCTATTTCGGCATCGAGCCGGGCGAACTGGTCGAGAATGACGAGCCGCGCCTCGTCGGCGACCTGATGGAGCTGTTCAGCGACGACGTGTTCAGCGAGAACGCGCTGACCAACCAGGATATTCGCGACCTCGCCGCGTCAAATCCGGCGGTCGGGCGGGCGGTGGTGCGGCTCTTCGACCAGTTCAAGACGCTGCGCGAGGCGCGCCGCACGGGCGCGCCCGGCGCGCCGGACGCGGACGAGGTCGGCTATCATCCCGCGACCGATGCGGTCTCCGATTTCATTCAGGAGAACGCCAATCATTTCCCGACGCTGGAGGCGGCGGCCGAACGGGTGCGCCGCGACATCGACTTTGCCTCGGATTCCTTCGAGTACGGCTTGAAGACCTATCTCGCCAACGTGTTCGGGCTGAACTGGCATTGCGCGTCGCTGCCCGGCGGCATCGCCCGGCGCTATGATGCCAATGCGCGCGAACTGATCACCGCCGAGGTGCTGCCGCCCGAATCCGCCCTGTTCGTGGTGGCGCACCAGCTCGGCCTGCTCGCCGCCTCGCGCGAGATCGACCAACTGATCGAGGGCGGCAACCTCGCCGCCGATGCGGCGATCGTGACGCGCAACGCGCTGGCGAGCTATTTCGGGGCCGCGCTGGTGATGCCCTATGAGCCGTTCCTCAAGGCCTGCCAGGACACCCGCTACGATATCGAGCGTGTCCAGCGCCGGTTCCGCACCAGCTTCGAGCAGGTGTGCCACCGCATGACCACGCTGCAGCGCCCGGGCCAGAGCGGCATTCCGCTGCATCTCGTGCGCACCGACATTGCCGGCAACATCTCCAAGCGGTTCTCGCTGTCGGGCATCCATATCTCGCGCCATTCCGGGGCCTGCCCGCGCTGGAATGTCTACGCGGCCTTCCTCCACCCCGAGCGGATCAATGTGCAGCTCAGCCAGATGCCGGAGGGGCAGCGCTATTTCTGCATCGCCAAATCGATCACCAAGGGCGGCTACCGGCACAACGCGCCGCGCCGGCACCTGTCCATCGGGCTCGGCTGCCACATCAGCCATGCCGGGCAGATGGTCTATTCCGACGGCATCAACCTCAGCGACCCCTCCCAGACGGTGCCGATCGGCGTGGGCTGCCGAATCTGCCCGCGGCTGGATTGCGAGCAGCGCGCGCAGCCCCCGCTCGATCACCGCTTCACGCTGAACGAGACGGAGAGGGCGGAGAGCTTCTACGCCACCGCACGGCGGAGTGTGTGAAGGGTTTACACAGTCGTCCCGTCATCCCGGACGGCCGACAGGCCGATCCGGGATCGTAGAAATTGGCGAGCGATCCCGGCTCTGCGGCTTCGCCTTCGGCCGGGATGACGACCCTGGTCAGGTGAGCCCGCCTCAATGGCAGCACGACCCGCCGCCGCCCTTGCGGTCCCCCTTGCCATCCCCCTCGCCGCCGTCCTCGCCTGCGCGATTGTCGCGGGAATGCGCATTCGTCTCCGGCGGCAGGTCCATGGCGATGTTGGCGGCGAAGAAGCCGTTCGGCTTCAGCAGGAAGCCGGCATATTCCACCGGCATGATCGGGAAATCCTCCGGCTTGCACACATGGCTGTGGCCGAAGGAATGCCACAGCACGACATCGGCATTCTCGATTGCGCGGTTCTGCTTCACATAGGCCGGCAGCCCGCCGCCGCCCGCATTCACATTGGGATAGTCGCCCGAGGCGTATTTCTCCGCGGCATCAAAGGCGGTGACCCAGATGTGCTTCTTGGCGAAGCCGCCGCGCTGGGCGACGGTCGAGCCCTCCTGCGCCAGCATCACCGGGCTCGGCATGACCACGATCTTGTAGCCCGGCGCCTTGCCGACGCTGTTGGCGAGGTTGGGATTCTGCACCTTCCAGTAGCGCCCGGTCTCGCCATTGGCCAGTGCCGGGCTGTCCAGCTCGCGCTTGAGCACGCGGCTGCGGGAATCGAACACGTTGCCATACGGGTTGTCGTCGCCCCAGGGGCGCGGCACGAATTCGTGCTCGGTCACGGTGTTGCCGCCGCCGTCAATGTCCATGTGCAGGCGCGCATTGAAGAAATGCTGGTGCGTCGGCCCGCCCAGCCCCTCGTCCACCATGCCGCCCCAGGGGTAGACCTCGCCCGGCGTCACCGCCGCGGTCTGGATGATGCCGGTGAGCTTGGCCTCCAGCTGGATGGTGCCGTCCTGGTAGAGATACCAGTAGAAGCCGTAATCGTAATTGCCCACCGTGGCGAAGAAGGAAATCACCAGTCGGCGCGAACGGCGCGTCTCATAGATGCCGTTGCGGAATTCATAGTGCTTCCACAGCGTGCCATAGTCTTCCTCATGCATGCAGATGGCGTTCCGCATGGTGAAGGGCTGGCCGAGATCATCCGCCGCCGGCACGTCGAAATAATGGATCAGGCCGAGGCAGTCGCAGCCCAGTTCCAGCTGGTTGGCGAGCCGGCCGAGGCCGTATTCTCCGGCATCGAAGGCGCTTTTCCAGTAGTGGTTGGCGGTGGGGTCGGCATAGGGCACCACCATCTCGGTGACGCTGGCGCGGAAGATCACGGGGCGCAGCCGGCCCCCCTCGGTGATGCCGAGTTCGTGCAGAACCAGCCCCTCGCGCGGGGTGAAGCCGATGCGGAAGCTCCAGTTCTGCCATGTGACCTGCCAGCCATCGACGCGGAAGCTGGGCCCTTCCGGCTGCACGATGTTCAGCGGCTTGATGTCGTCGCGTGTGTCGGGGAAAGCCTCGCGGCCGTAATTGCGCTTCTTCTTCGGCACGGGGACGATCTTCTCCTCGTCCACCAGATGCACCACCCTGTTGGCGACGAGGTCGACCACGGCGACCACGCCCTCGATCGGGTGGGCATATCCATTGTCGCGGATGTCCTCGCGCCAGTAGGACACCGCGCGCACGATGCGCCGGCCCTTCTCGAAATCGCGGCCGAAATAGCCGGAGGAGAAGGGGTCGATCTGCACGAGGGGAATGTCGGCTTCGGTGATGCCGCGCTTGGCCACCGCCGCGCGCCAGCCGGCATCGGCCTTGACGATCTCCTCCGCGCGGATGAACTCCTCGATCATGATCGGCGGCTGGCCATAGGGCGGCCGGTCGTTCGGCAGCGTGGTGAAAGAGACCACATGGGCCGTGGCGAGATCGACGATCGCCTCGCTCGCCTCGCCCGTCGTCACCTCCAGCACCAGCAGGAAGGCGAGGCGGGGCAGGGCGCCACCCGTGCGCCAGGCGGCCAGTTCGGCCTTGGCGGGCTCTTCCAGTCGGATGATGGGGAAGCGGTGATAGGCCCCGAGCCCCTTGGCGGCGGTCAGAATGGCGACCGCCTGCGCGATCTCGGCAAGGCTCAGCGGGTCGAGCGGGTGGGTGATGTCGATTTTGGCGTCCATGGCGGACCTCCCGAACGGATGAGGAAACAGGCGGGGCCGCGGCCCCGCCGCCGGGATGGGACAGGCGGGGGCGGCGCCCGCCGGATCACGGGATCAGGGCAGCGAGGCGGCGATGCAGAGCACCGTGTCCATCGGCGCGCCCAGCGCCTCATGCAGGCAGAACAGCGCGCACAGCGCGTGGCTCTCGACGCTCGCCACGAGGAGCAGGGCGAGCGCCGCCCCGGCGAAGGCGGCGCGGGCGAGATCGCGCGCGAGGCCCTGTGCCGGCGCGGACATATCCGCGTGGGGGGAGAAGCTGAGCGCGCTCACGAGAACACCTCCCCGAGGCTGGCATAAAGTTCCGGCCGGCGCTGGCGCAGGAACAGCGAGAAGCCCGCCCCGATGAGGAAGACCAGCGCAATCCCATAGGGAAAGGCCATCACCAGCGGGCTCTCGCTGCCCGTCAGCAGCGACAGGTTCACCGTCACCAGCACCAGCGCGCCGACGAGGCCGACAAGGCCGAGCGCGGGGGCGATGAGCGTCGTCCACACGCCATGCCGGGTGGGGGTGACGCGGAAGAAGCGGATCACCGCCAGCGAGACCAGCACCTGCACGGCGAGGATGCCGAGCACGGCCAGGGCCGACATGAAGGAGAACACGACCGTATAGGGATCGGCGCCGGACGACACGAACAGGGCGAGGATCACCGCCGCCACCGCGCTCTGCACATAGCCGGCGACATGGGGCGAGCCGTGCACCCCATGCACCTTGCCCAGGGCCCTCAACGCGAGCCCCTCGCGGCCGAGCGCGAAGAAATAGCGGTTCAGCGTGTTGTGGAAGGAGAGGATGCAGGCGAACAGCGAGGTGATCAGCAGCAGGTTCATCACCTCCACCGACCAGCCACCCAGCACCGCACCGGCCGCGGTGAAATAGAAGGTCTCCAGCCCGGTCCCGGCCACGGCCTGCACCTGCGAGGGCCCGTAGAACTGCACCGCCGCCCAGGTCGAGAAGGCATAGAACACGGTGATCAGCAGCACCGCGATATAGGTGGCGCGCGGAATTGTCTTCTCCGGCTGCTCGGCCTCCTCGCCGAAAATCGCCGTGGCCTCGAAGCCGATGAACGAGCCGATGACGAAGACCAGCGCCACGCCGAGGCCCGGCGCGAACACGGTCGCGGGCGCGAAGCTGGAGAAGGTGAAGCCCTCCGGCCCGCCGCCCTTCGCGAGGATGCCGATGTCCAGGAGCAGCAGGATGGCGATCTCCGCCAGCATGCACACGCCGAGAATGGCCCCGGAGAAGGCGATGTTGCGCTGGCCGCAGAACATCACCGCCACCAGCGCGACGAGCGCCCACAGCCACCACGGCGCATCAAGGCCCAGCGGCGTGAGCGCGGCGGCGACGAAGACGCCGAACAGCGCATAGACCGCGATCTGCACCGCGCTGTAGGTGACGAGCGCCACAAAGGCGCCGCCCACCCCGGCCGGCTTGCCGAGCCCCTGCGCGATATAGGTATAGAACGCGCCGGCCCCGCCGATCTGCCGGCTCATCGCCGCGAAGCCGACGGAGAAGACGAGGTAGAGCAGGCCTGCCAGCACGAAGGCGCCGGGCACGCCCGCCCCGTTGCCGAAGGCGAAAGCCGCGGGCGAAGCACCCACCACGGCGGTGAGCGGGGCGGCGGCGGCCACCACGAAGAACACGATATGGGCGAGGCCCACCGAGTTCTTCGCGAGGCGGTCGGGCGGCACGAGCGGCACAGCATCGTTCATGGACATCACGAGACCCCTCTCTCCATCTAGGCCAATAATTTCCTGAGAGGAATATCGAGACCCGGCTGGCCCTTGAATTGCTGCGTATGCCGCGAATTCGATACTTCGCGCCAGCGGTGCCACCGGAGCCGACCATCATGGCAAATGCACCGAATTTAGACGGCCACTTGCCCGCAATCGCTTCAATCCGCGCCTCGGTCCTGCTCAGCGTGGTGGCCCAGCTCGACCGCCAGACCGGCAAGACCGACATGCTGCTGGCCGGCCATGGCCTGCTGCGCTCACAGCTGGAGGACGCGTACGGCCTCATTCCCATGGCGCGCTACATCGCCGTGTTCGAGGACGCGGCGGTGCATGCTGGCGATCCCGTCTTCGGGGCCCGGCTCGGCTCCACCTTCCGGCCCGCCGATATCGGGCCGATCGGCATGCTGTTCGCGCTGTCGGCGACCATCCACGCCGCGCTGGCGCGCATGGCCCGGCACGTTGCCGTGGTGCAGGGCGCGACCGGCATCGGCGTGGTCGACGAGGATGACCGGGTGACGTGGAGCTACCGGCTGGAGGACCCGCGGCTGTGGCCGCGCCGGCAGGATGCGGAATATTCGCTGGCCGCCACCTGCCAGCTGGTGCGCGGCTGTTTCAGCGCGCGGTGGAACCCGGTCGAGGTGCATTTCGAGCATGGCGCGCCGGTGGATGCCGGCGAACTGCGACGCCTGTTCCGTTGTCCGCTGCTGTTCGGCCAGTCGGCCAATCGCATCGTGGTCGCCCGTGCCGATGCCGAGCGCGTCTATCGCAGCGAGGATCGCGATCTCATCGCCATATTGGAGCGGCACGTCGCCGATATCCGCGAAAAGGAGCGGCGGGCCCCGGGCTTCGCCGAGCAGGTGCGGGCGTTGATCGGCATCTATCTCGGGCACAAGCCCATCACGCTGACCAGCGTGGCGGCCGAGCTGGGCCTGTCCGCGCGCACCCTGCAGCGCCGGCTGGCGGGGGAGGGGCTGTGCCTGCGCGACCTCGTGCGGGCCCAGCGCCAGGCGATCGCCGCGCACCAGTTCTCCGCCGGCGCGGGCCCCAGCAAGGCGCGGCTCGCCGAGGCGCTGGGCTATGCCGACAGCACCGTGTTCTGGCGCGCCCGCAAGGCGTGGGACCGGCAGGGCCCGTGATGGGGCCGTCGCCGGGCCGGGACGGCCTGCGCCTCAGTGCTCCGGCGACACGGCCAGGAGATGGCGCACCACCGGCCCCTCTTCGAGCAGGTGGAAACGGCGCACCTCCTGCTGCACATCGGCATCGGCATGCGACACCCGCCGATGCTGGCGCAGGTGCTCGGCCCAGCTCTCCACCATGAACCATTCGGTGATCAGCTCGGGCTCGGCGGCGTCCTCCATCACCCCCCAGGAATAGGCGCCGTCGCGCCGGCGCGAATCCGACAGCTGCCGCAGCGCGGTGAGGAAAGCCGCGCGCTCCGCCTTCGCCACGCGGTACTCGATGAGGATGAGCACCGGGCCGCGATCGCCCTCCACCGGCTCGGCCAGCATCGGCTCGGGCCAGTGATGGGAAGGCGTGAGGTCCGCTTCGCCCTTGGGCAGGGCGACGCGATGGACGATCAGCCCGGTGATGACGAGGCCGGCGGCGGAGGCGAGCAGCGCTCCCGGCAGGCCGATCGCCTGCGCCATGAAGCCCCAGCCGAGGCTGCCGCCCGCCATGGCGCCGTTGAATACCGTGAGGTAGACGGCCAGCGCCCGCCCGCGCACCCAGTTGGGCAGGATTGCCTGCGCCGTGGCGTTGAGCGTCGTCAGCGCCACGATCCACGCGCCGCCCATGGCAAGCAGGATGACCAGCGCCGCCCATTTTGGCGGGCCCAGCGCCAGCCCGCCGGCGGCGAGGCCGGTGACGAGGGCGCTGGCGAGCATCAGCCCGTCCGGGCCGAGGCGTTCGCGCAAGGTGGGCAGAACCAGCGCGCCGCCGATGGCCCCGAGCCCGACCGAGCCGAGCAGGATGCCGTAGAACGCCGCGTCACCCCGCAGCAATTCGCGGGTGACGAGCGGCAGCAGCGCCCAGACCGCGCTGGAAAAGGCGAAGAACACCACCGCCCGCAGCAGCACCACATGCAGTTCGCGGCTGGAGCGGGCATAGCGCAGCCCCGCGCGGAAGGCGCCACCGAAGCGCTCGCTGAGCGCGTCCTCGCTGCTGGCCGGGCGCCTCCACCACAGGAGCGCGCCGATGACGATGGCGTAGCTCGCCACGTCCGCGCCATAGGTGAGCGCCGCGCCGAAGCCGGCAAGCAGCAGCCCGCCCACCGCCGGGCCGATGGAGCGGGCGATGTTGATGCCGAGCGAGTTGAGCGCCACGGCGCTCTTGAGCTCGCCGCGGGGCACCAGCTCGGGCACGATGGATTGCCAGGTCGGCCCCATCAGCGCCGCGCCGATGCCGCCGATAAAGGTCAGCATGATCAGCGCCGAGACGGTGATCAGCCCCGAGGCGGAGAGCACCATCAGCGTCGCGCTGACCGAGGCCAGCAGCAGCTGGACGGCGATGAGGAACTTGCGGCGGTCGAGAATGTCGGAGAGCACGCCGGCGGGAATCGCCAGCAGGAAGATCGGCAGCATGCCGGCCGCCTGCACCGCCGCCACCGCGGTGGGCGAGGCCGAGAGGTCCGTCACCAGCCAGGCGCTCGCCACGTCGCGCATGAAGGTGCCGGTATTGCCCAGCACCGTCGCGCCCCACAGCACCGCGAACACCGTGCGCTTGAGCGGGGCGAAGCTGCCCGCTGCCGGCGCGGGTGGCGGGGGCGGGGCGAGCGGAGCCGCCTTCACGTCGTCGGTCATCGCGCGCTCCTCGTCGATTTCCGGCACCGGGTGGCGGCCGGCCTCATGCGGGTGTTTTCGGGTGAACTCGGGTTCAGTGAAAACGCTTCAGGCATCTGTCTTGGCGCGTTTTTCCCGCGAACCGGTATCCACTTCGCCCGAAAACGATCCATAGCGACCTCCGGAGCGGCGGGCACCGCCGCGCGTGCGGCAATGCCGTCGGCCAACGGCCTAGACCGCCCAGCAGGCGCAGCCGAGCGCACCCCAGAAGGAGCGCGCATCCGACACCGGCACGTCCGATCCCCATGCGCCGGCATGGGCGTGGCCGTGCACGTTGCAGCCCTTGGCGCAGCCGCACAGCCGGGCGAATTGATATTTCGGATCCTTGCCCGCCTCGGCGCGTTGCTGGTAGCCGCCGAAGGTGCGCACCGGCGACCAGTCCGGCATGGCGGGCGGCAGATCGGGAGCGAGATCGGCGAAGTCGCCGGCACCATGTACCGGCGCGCCGCCCAGCAGGGTGAGCACCGAGGTGATGTCGGCGATGGCATCGCCCGGCACCGCGAAATAATCGTCCGAGAGCACCACCAGATCGGCGAGCTGGCCCGGCGCGATCTGCCCCTTCTTGCCCTCCTCGTTGGAGAACCAGGTGTTCGCGTGGGTCCACAGGCGCAGCGCGCTGTCGCGGTCGAGGAGGTTCGAGGCGGGGTAGAGCGAGAGGCCGCCCACCGTCTTGCCGGTGACGAGCCAGGCCAGCGAGACCCAGGGATTGTAGGAGGCGACGCGCGTCGCGTCGGTGCCCGCGCCCACGCTCACGCCCATGTCGAGCATGCGGCGGATCGGCGGGCTGCGCTCGGCGGCGCGGGGACCGTAGCGTTCCGCGAAATACTCGCCCTGATAGGCCATGCGGTGCTGCACGGCGATGCCGCCGCCAAGCGCGGCGATGCGCTCGATATTGCGGTCGGTAATGGTCTCGGCGTGGTCGAAGAACCAGTTGAGACCCTCAAGCGGGATGTCGCGATTGACCTTCTCAAAGACGTCCAGCGCGCGGGAAATGGTCTCGTCATAGGTGGCGTGCAGCCGCCACGGCCAGCGCTTCTCGGCGAGCAGGCGCACCACCGGCTCCAGGTCGCCTTCCATGCTCGGCGCCATGTCGGGCCGCGGCACCTGAAAATCCTCGAAGTCGGCGGCGGAATAGACCAGCATCTCGCCGGCGCCGTTCACCCGCAGGCTGTCATCGCCCTGTCCCGGCGTCACCGTGCTGGTCCAGCGGGCGAAGTCGGCCAGTTCCTCCTTCGGCTTCTGGGTGAACAGGTTATAGGCGATGCGCACGGTGAGGTGGCCCTCGCGGTGCAGTTCCTCGACGATGGAATAGTCTTCCGGGTAATTCTGGAACCCGCCGCCGGCGTCGATCACCCCGGTGACGCCGAGCCGGTTCATCTCGCGCATGAAATGGCGGGTGGAGTTCTTCTGGTATTCCGCCGGCAGTTTCGGGCCCTTCGCCAGCGTCGCGTAAAGGATCGCGGCGTTGGGCTGGGCAATGAGCAGGCCCGTGGGGTTGCCGGCGGCGTCGCGGGCGATCTCTCCGCCCGGCGGGTTCGGCGTGTCCCTGGAATACCCGACAGCCCGCAGCGCCGCGCCGTTGAGCAGGGCGCGGTCATAGAGGTGAAGGATGAACACCGGCGTGTCGGGGGCGATCGCGTTGATCTCCTCCAGCGTCGGCAGGCGCTTCTCCGCGAACTGGTGCTCGGTGAAGCCGCCGACCACGCGCACCCATTGCGGGGCGGGGGTGTTGTCCACCTGCCGGCGCAGCATTTCCATGGCGTGGCTGAGCGAGCGCACGCCGTCCCAGCGCAGCTCCATATTGTAGTTCAGCCCGCCGCGGATGATGTGCATGTGGCTGTCGATCAGCCCGGGAATGACCCGCCGCCCGCCGACATCGATCACCTGCGTCTTCGGCCCGGCAAGGGCCATCACCTCGGCGGCCGGGCCGGCGAGGTGGATGCGCCCGCCCGTCACCGCGACCGCCTCGGCCTGCGGGTTCGCGCGGTCCAGCGTCGTCACCTTGGCGTTGAGCAGGATGAGGTCGGCGGTGGCGGGCTGATCCATGGTCTGGGCCTCCGGCAGGTAAGAAGTGACGCCGGCCGCGATGATGTCGCGAGGGGTCGCGACGGCTCGGCAGGTCGCGCTTCGGCGCGCGCCTTCAGGATTTCGGCGGTGCCTCCGGCGGGGCGGAGGCGTTGCGCCCGGGCAACTGGCCGAGCACATGGTCCGAGCAGTCGGCGAGGCCGATGGCGGCGCGCAGCCCGTCGCCGGCCAGAAGGTGACGCGCCACCGGTACCACCTGCTCGCCGAGGAGAATGCCGAACAGCCCGATCAGCGCCACCACCGGCGGCGCCGGCGAGCGGACATTGATCAGGCTGTAGACGATGCCGACCAGCAGGCCGGCGGCAAGCGAGGCGAGATAGAGCTTCATGCCGCGGACCTTCCTGTAGGATCGGGCGGGGTGCCGGCCGCCCCTGGAGGGCTTTCCGCGAAAGTGGAACGCCTTTCGCGATTCGAAAACGCTCCAGCCCGTTGAATCGAGAGCACTTTCTGATCCATCCGGTGATGTCACCGGATGGATCGGGGCTCTAGCCGGCGGAGACCTGCGTCACCGCCTCCAGAATGACCTCGGCGACCGCTTCCGGCAGGGAGAGCAGCGAGACATGGCTCGCCGTCAGCTCGGTGGTGCGGGCCTTCATCCGGCTGGCCAGTTCCCGCTGCAGGTCGACGCTTACCGCCCGGTCCTCGGTGGAGACGATGTACCAGCTGGGCCGATCCGCCCAGGCCGCCTGGCTGACCTTGTCGCCGAACGTCGCCAGCCCCAGCGGGGGCTGGATCGCGGCCAGGATGCGCGCGTCCTCCACGGGGAGATCCTGCGCGACATTCTCGATCCAGCTTTCGACGCTCATCTTGAGATGGCCGGTGCCATCGTCGCTCACACCGCTCAGCCCGGGCGGGGCGGCATGGGCGGCGACCTGGTCGCCGGTCGACTGGCCGACATCGGGGGCGAAGGCGGCGACATAGACCAGCGCCTTCACCTTGGGGTCGTTGCCGGCTTCGGTGATGACCGTGCCGCCCCAGCTATGGCCGGCCAGCACGACCGGGCCATCGATGGAGGCGAGCGCCAGCCGGGTGGCGGCGACGTCGTCGGCGAGCGAACTCGTCGGGTTCTGCACCGCGACGACCGCGATGTCGTGCTTCTGCAGCACGCGGATGACGCGCCGCCAGCTGGACCCGTCGGCCCACGCGCCATGCACGAGGACGACGGTGGCCTTGTTGGGAGAGGACGTGGTCACGGGAAGTCTCCGTCGCGTGGGAGGAACGGGAAGGTCGGCCGCCGCGCTCAGTGGCCTTCCGAGGCGTCGAACATGGTCTTGGCGTAGGTGAGGCCGAGGCCGTACGCGCCGCCGAACTTCCTGGCGATCCCGGTGGTGAGTTCATAGGTCTCCGTGCGGGCCCAGTCGCGCTGCAGTTCGAGCAGGTATTGCAGCGAGGTCATGGGGCGAACGCCGGCATGGATCATGCGCTCCATGGCGCGTTCATGCGCCTCGTCGGAGACGTCGCCGCAGGCATCGGCGATGGCATAGACCTCGAAGCCCTGATGCAGCGCGGAGAGCGCCGGGCCGACGATGCACACGCTGGTCCACAGGCCGGCCAGCACGATGCGGTCCCGGCCGATGCGGTTGACCTCGTCGATGACGGCGGCGTCTTCCCAGGTGTTCATCGAGGTGCGGTCGAACAGCGCCTGCCCGGGGAAAGCCTCGGTGATCTCCGAGAACATCGGGCCCGAGAAGCTCTTCTCGGCGACCGTTGTAAGGATGGTGGGCACCTTGAAGCCGGCCGCGGCATTCGCGATCAGCGCGGCATTGTTGCGCAGCGTGATCGCGTCGATCGACTTGGTCGCAAACGACATCTGCGACTGGAAGTCGATCAGCACGAGCGCGTGATTGTCGGGCGCGATCAGGGCCTTGCCGGGGGTGGGGGTCGCGGTCGCCATCGGACATCCTGTGGTTGGAGAGTTGCCGAGTTTTAGGAAGCGCGAGCGGTTCGGGGCAATTGTGCCCCGGAGGGGGGCGGATTGGCCTTGAGGATAGGACGGTGCCCGCGATCGCGCGCAATTCGGGGCGCGGGCGGTGTCAGCGCGGGTCCGCGGTCGGCCGCAGGCATGCCAGCAGCGCTTCCGGCGATACAGGCTTGGCGAGATACCCCCGGACCCCATCCTTCAGGGCCTGAAGCCGTGTCGCCTCGTCGGGATAGGCGGTGACGAGCACGGTCGGCAGGCGGATGCCGAGGTGCCGGAGGTGGCGATGCAGCGCCAGCCCGTTGAGCCCGGGCAGGCGGAAATCGGCGATCAGCGCGTTCACCTCGACGCCACCGCGCGCGGCGAGGAAGGCGGCGGGGTCATGGAAGACAAGGGTACTGAAGCCGAGCGCGTCGACCAGCCCGGCCATTGCCGCCAGGGATGCCGCGTCATCGTCGACGATCGCCACCACCCAGTGCATCGGCGGGTCCGCTCCGGAAGGCCGCACCCTGTCAGGGGGCGGCGAGACGGGCGAGATTGGCCCCCGCGCCGGGCGGGAACAATTATCCTCGGGTGTGATCCGGTTATACCTTACCGGCATCCCCCGAGAGCCGGTCGGATATGCGCACCAGGTCGGCCAGCGTACGCGCCTTCAGCTTCTGCATGATCTGCGAGCGGTGCACCTTCACCGTCACCTCGCTGAGCTGGAGCGAGGAGGCGATCTGCTTGTTCATCAGGCCGCTCGCGACCAGCGGCATGATCTCGCGTTCGCGCGGCGTCATCGCCGCGTAGCGCTCGCGCAGTTCGAACATCTGCGATTCCGCCATGCGCCGGGAGCGATCGAGCTCGATGCCGTTGCGCACGGCATCGAGCAGGTCCTGGTCGCGGAACGGCTTGAGCAGGAACTCGATGGCGCCGGCCTTCATCGCCGCGACCGACATGGGCACGTCGCCATGGCCCGTGATGAACACGACTGGCGTGGGATTGCCGCGCCGACGCAGCTCGCGCTGGAATTCCAGCCCGCTGGTGCCGCGCAGCCGGACATCCAGCACGAGGCAGCCGGGCGTCGTGCGGACGGGGGCGTCGAGAAAGGCCTGCGCGCTGTCGAAGGTCAGCACCTCGTAGCCCTCGGAGGCGAGCAGGCTTTCCAGCGAGGCGAGGATCGACCGGTCGTCATCCACGACATAGACGACGGATGCCATCATCGCGCGCCCCCCTGTTCCACACCGCGTTGGTCCGCGCCCGCCATATCGGGCGCATCGCCGGCCGGCACCATGGCCGCAGGCAGCGAGAAATGGAAGACCGCTCCCCGCGGCTGGTTGGGGCTGGCCCAGACACGCCCGCCATGCGCTTCCACCACCGCGCGGCAGAACATCAACCCCATGCCCATGCCGCCCGGCTTGGTCGACACGAACGGATCGAACAGCCGCTCGACGATGTCGCTGGCAATGCCGGTGCCGTTATCGGCGACGCTCACATGCACCTCGCCCGCCGCTTCCAGCCGGGTACGCACGATCACGCGGCGTGGCCATTCCCCGCCAATCCGCACGGCATCGATGGCGTTCTCGATGAGATTGCGCAGCACGTGGTGAAGCTGCACGGTGTTGCCGACGACGGTCAGCGGGGAAGGCGCGAGGTCGGTGCGGATCTCGATGAAGCCATGCATCGCTTCCGTGCTCGCGCTCTGGACCGCCCCTTCCACCAGCGCGTTGAGATCCAGCTCGGCGCGCTCCTGCGTGCCGGTGGTGAACATGGTGCGAATGCCGGTGACGACCGTATTGGCGCGGTGGCCATCCTCGACGATGCGCCGGAGCGCATCCTCCGCCTTGTCCAGCCGCGGCTCCGCCTTGGCCAGCCAGCGCAGCGCGGCATCGGCATTGGTGACCATGCTGGCGAGGGGCTGGTTGATCTCGTGCGCGATCGAGGCGGACAGCGCCTCCATCGCGGTGAGGCGGTTCTGCCGCACGCGCCGCTCGGCGGCGACGGTGCGGGCCAGCCGCGCATAGACCATGGTGGTCTCCGCCAGCAGCGCCAGCAGCACGATGCTGGCGGCAACCAGCCCGTAGAGCCGGCCGGCCCACCAGCCGACGCTGAGCCGGATGGCCCCACCGAGATAGGAGATGAGCAGCAGCTCGACCACCAGCGAGAACAGCACGAGACCCACCCACAGATCGAGCTGGCTGCGCCGGCGCCGCAGCAGGATGGCCATGTCCAGCCCGTAAAGGGCGAGGGCGATCGGCGGTACATAGCTCCATAGCCGATCGACGCGGCGACCATCGAGCATGAAGGCCGGCAGGCTCTCGCTGCTGGCGAAGATGGCGAAGGTGATAAGGCCGACCATGCCGGCCACCATCGCGATCGCGCCGATGAGGCTGCGTCGCGCGGTGCCGTGAGGGATACCGCGCGCGGGAGCGAGGGCATAGGCCAGCACGAAAAGGGGAAAGCCGATACGGCGCACGGTCGCGATCGCCGCCGTCGTCTGCAGGCCGAACTCGAGGCCGAAGGCGGGGAACAGGCCGGGAAAGGACAGCAGCCAGCTCGGAACGATCAGCGCGGAAAACAGGTAGCCCGCCGCGAGGAACAGTAGCGCACGGTTCCGCTGTACCGTGTAGAGCGAGAACAGCAAGGCGGCGGTGATGCCTTCGAGCAGCCCGGTCGCGGAGGCATAGGCCGGCAGCAGCAATTCGCTGTGCGCGAGGGGCGCCCGGGCAAAGGGCATGGTCGCCACGAAGCCGGAGACCAGCACGAGCGAGAGGGTGATGGCGACGGCCACCCAGAGCCCGGCCGCGTTGGCGGCCAGGAACGGCTGCAGGAAGGGGCGCGACAGGGAATGCGAAGCGGGATGTTCGTCTCTGTCAGCCACCGTGGCTTTTCCTCCTGCGGCGCTCCCCGGCCGGCATCGGCCTTCCGCCGGCGGCATGCGCCCTGATTATACCCACGTCGCCCGGCCGGAAACGATCCTGCCGCCGTGCCTCGCCGCGACACGGGCGTGCGTCCTCGAAGCCCGGTCTCTCACTGCGGTTGACAGGCGACGTCCGGATGTCGATCTCCTGAGCCAGCGACGCTGCCCGGATAGCGCGCGGCGGCAGTGGAAGGGAACCCGTGCCATGAGCCAGATTCACTACGTGATCGTCCCCCATGACGAGGGCTGGGCCTACCGGCTCGGCGATGTCTATTCCGAGACCTTCACCACGCATGATGCGGCGCTGAAGGCGGCGCGCCACGCCGCGGCGCGCCAGTCGCTGCCGGACGAGACCCGGCGCATCCAGTATCAGGACAAAGCCGGCAAATGGCACGAGGAAACCGCGCTGGGCGGCGACCGGCCCCAGGCGGAAGTGGACGATATTCCCCCCCGATGAACGCGGCCGGCCCGACGCATGGTCGGGCAGGGGCGCCCGTTTGCGTGACGCCGGCGGGTTGGGGGCCCCGCCGGAGTCCATCCGGTGAACCGGCATGCGCTGGAAGGCTGGCGGGAAGGATGCGGTTCAGCGTCGCGCCGCCATCCATCCGGCAATCTGCGGCCAGGTCTGCGCATGCGCCCGACGGCCGGCGAGAATGGCGAGGTGCTGCAAGCCGACGCCGATTTCCGCGGGGTGTTCGAGAATCTGTGTGTCGCCGCCCGATATCCGCGCGAAGAATGGTTCCACCGCCGCGCGCGGGCCGATCTCGTCGGCCGGCGTGATCACCGCGAGCACCGGTGTCGTAAGATCGGCCGGACCCAGCACATGCGCGCCGAGCGCAAGGCGGCCAAGCCGGAAGCGATCCTCGCGGTAGAGCCAGTCCACCATCTGGCGGATGAGCTTGCCCGGCAGCGCCACCTCGTCCAGCGCCCAGCGCGTGACATGGAGATGGACGTTCAGCGCGGTGGGATCGGTAAGGCTGAGCGCGATGTCCATCCAGCGCGCCCAGACGAAGGCGACGGGCGAGAGCATCGCGCAGCCTTGCGACAGCTGCGAGCCCGGCACCGGCCTGTCCTCCGGCGTGTCGTGGTGCTGCGCCACGACGAGATCACGGAACGCGCTCGATCCCGGCTCGAAGCTCAGCGGCGCTCCGAGCAGCACGACACCCCGGGCCAGATCCGGTTCCATCGCGCAGGCAATGGCCGCCAGCGTGCCGCCCAGCGAGTGGCCGATGAGGAAGAGGGGCGCCGGCGCCCCGTCAGGCTCGTGCGCGTCATGCCCGTGCGCGTCAGGCTCGTGCGGGCCATGCCCGTTGCCGTGACCCTCCGCGCGAACATCCCGGATGGCTCCGCCCGCCGCGAGGATGGCGCGGGCATAATCCTCGATTCCGGCCGGTTCGTCGGCGTCGGTCGGCGCGATCCATTCCAGGAGGTGGACCGACAGGCCGTGATCGAGCCAGAAGCGCACCACGCTGACATCCGGCGTCAGGTCCCAGATATAGGGCCGCTTGATCGGCGCCGGGACGAGAAACAGCGGCGCGCCGGCTGCCGCGCCATGGTAGCGCCGCAGCCGCCAGTGCGGCCCGGCGCCGACCACGTCATAGGCGCATTCGTGGGTGCCGAAGCCGAGCAGGTCGAGCGAGCGGGCCTGCGCGCCGCGCATCTGGTCCATCGCGGCGGCCTGCGCCGCGCGCGCCTGCGCGAACAGGTCGGAACCGTCTTGAAAGGGATGACGTTCCATTGGCTGGCCCTCCTGAACCGTGCTTCCGGCCTCACGCGTCTATGTCGATCGCAAACCATGGGCGCGGCCAAGATGGGTTGCCAAGATGGGTTGCCGAACTGGGTTGCCGAACTGGGTTGCCGAACTGGGTTGCCGAACTGGGTTGCACTGGGGACGGCAGGCGCTGATGCGCCCGGGGAGGGGGCGGATCCGCAGGGCTGGGAAAGGGCATGGGCCGACCCTCCGCGGCGTGGCTCTCACGAGGCCAATCGCCGGATGTCGACATCATAGCAAACCGGGCAAGACTGACGATCACCATCTTCATCGAGACAAGCGGATTGGCTCGCGGAGCGCGTTTTTCTGGTTCGCCCGCCGCCGAACCGAATTCACGGCGTGCCTTCCCTAGAGGTAGATCGGCGAGACGGATGGGGTAAGATCACGCCGTCGGCCTCCAGCTGGGCCGACGACTTGCCGTCGGCAGTTCAATCCTGGCCGCAGGCTTGCGTGCTGTTGATCGGCATCAATGCGGGCGACATTTCTTCTGCCAAGCTGCGTATGCACCATAGAAAATACCAAGGGAGACGACCATGCAGGCGCGTGATGTGATGACCTCGCCGGTGATTACCGCCAAGCCGACCGATCGGGTGACCGATGTCGCCCGGCTGCTTATCGAAAAACGCATCAGCGCCCTGCCGGTGCTGAACGAGGCCGGCGATCTCGTCGGCATCATCAGCGAGGGCGATCTCCTGCACCGCGTCGAATCGGGCACCGAGCGCCGGCGTTCCTGGCTGCTCTCCGCGCTGACCGACAGCGACACGCTGGCGGCGGAATATGTGAAGTCGCATGCCTCGACCGTGGCCGACCTGATGCGGCGCGGCGTGGTGACCGCGCCGCCCGACATGCCGCTGCACGAGATCGCCGCCCTGCTGGAAAAGCACGGCATCAAGCGTATTCCGATCCTTGAGAACGGCCGGTTGATCGGCATTGTCAGCCGCGCCAACCTGATCCAGGCGGTGGCGCGCGCCAGTGCCCCGCTCGATATCCCGAAGACCGATTCCGCCATTCGCGAGAGCGTTCTGGCCCGGCTGAACGCGCAGCCCTGGGCCAATACCTGGCGCATCAACGTGACGGTGGATAACGGCGTCGTCGACCTCTGGGGCATCACCAATGCCGAGACCGAGCGGCATGCGCTGCGTGTCGCCGTCGAGACCACGCCGGGCGTGCGCGGGGTCAATGATCATCTGATCCGCGAGCCGATCGGCGGCTCCGCCTGATCGCGGTCCCGCCCGCCGCGCGCGACGGGATCCATAGGCGTCTTGCCTCTGGCTCCCGCCGCCGGGGCTGGTAAAGATCGTGCCGCGCAGGCGGCCCGTCGTCGCCTGCCTTGAGGGCGCGGGTGCGGGATGGCCGATTTCAGCTGCATGTATCGTCACGGTTTCCTGCGGGTGGCGGCCTGCGTGCCGCGCGGGCGGGTGGCCGACCCCGCTTTCGCCGTGCACGAGCATCTGGAACTCGCCGCCGCCGGCCATGCGCGCGGCGTGGGCGTGATGCTGTTTCCCGAGCTTGGCCTCTCTTCCTACGCCATTGACGACCTGCTGCTGCAGGACGCGCTGCTGGACGAGGTGGAGGCGGCCATTTCCCGCATCACCGTGGCCTCGCAGGAGCTTCACCCGGTGCTCGTGGTCGGCGCGCCGCTGCGCCGGGCGGGGCGCCTCTACAATTGCGCCGTCGTCATTCATGCCGGCCGGGTGCTGGGCGTGGTGCCCAAGAGCTACCTGCCGAATTATCGCGAGTTCTATGAGCGCCGCCATTTCACCCCCGGCGGCGGTGAGGGCGGGGAGATCGCGGTTGCCGGGAGGAGCGCGCCCTTCGGCACCGATCTGATCTTCCGTTCCGGCGGAGCCGTGGCGGTGAATTTCCACGTCGAGATCTGCGAGGATATCTGGGTGCCGCTGCCGCCCTCCACCCGGGCGGCGCTGGCCGGCGCGGAGCTGCTGCTGAACCTCTCCGCCAGCAACATCACCATCGGCAAGGCGCGCACGCGCCGGCTGCTCTGCGCCAGCCATTCCAGCCGCTGCATCGCCGCCTATGCCTATTCGGCGGCGGGGCCGGGCGAATCCACCACCGATCTGGCATGGGACGGGCATGCCGCGCTGTTCGAGAATGGCGAGATGCTGGCCGAGAGCGAGCGCTTTCCGCCCCGCTCGACCTTCGTCACCGCCGATATCGATCTGGAGCGGCTGCGTCAGGAGCGCATGCGCACCAACACGTTCGGCGACTGCGCGCGCGCCGAGCTGAGCGGCGCGCCGTTCCGCACGGTCCCCTTCGCGCTGGAGCGGCCGGCGGGACCGGTGACGCTGGAACGCGTGATCGAGCGCTTTCCCTATGTGCCGGCCGACGAGGCGCGGCTCGCCGAGGAGTGCTACGAGGCCTACAACATCCAGGTTCAGGGCCTGTCGCAGCGCCTCGCCTCGACCGGGCTGAAGCGGCTGGTGATCGGTGTCTCGGGCGGACTCGATTCCACGCAGGCGCTCATCGTCGCCGCCCGCGCCATGGACCAGCTGGGCCGCCCGCGCACCAACGTGCTGGCCTACACGCTGCCGGGCTTCGCCACGTCCGACGCGACGAAGGCCAATGCCTGGGAGCTGATGCGCACGCTCGGCGTGACCGGCGCGGAGATTGACATCCGCCCGGCGGCGCGGCAGATGCTGGCCGATCTCGGCCATCCCTTCGCGGAGGGAAAGCCGGTCTATGACGTGACGTTCGAGAACGTGCAGGCGGGGCTGCGGACGGATTACCTGTTCCGCCTCGCCAACCAGCAGGGCGGGCTGGTGGTCGGCACGGGCGACCTGTCCGAGCTCGGGCTCGGCTGGTGCACCTATGGGGTGGGCGACCACATGTCCCACTACAACGTCAACGCCTCCGTCTCGAAGACGCTGATCCAGCACCTCATCCGCTTCGTCGCGGAATCGGGCGACGTCTCGCCGGAAACGGCGACGGTGCTTGCCGCCGTGCTCGCCACCGAGATTTCGCCCGAGCTGGTGCCGGCCGGGGCGGGCACGCCCATCCAGTCCACCCAGCAGGTGGTGGGCCCCTATGCGCTGCAGGATTTCAACCTGTTCTACCTCACGCGCTACGGCTTCCGCCCCTCGCGCATCGCCTATCTCGCCGAGCAGGCCTGGGGCGACGAGACGCGCGGGCGCTGGCCGGCGCATGTGCCGGGCGAAGACCGGCGGGCCTATTCGCGCGAGGAGATCCGCCACTGGCTGCGGCTGTTCCTCACCCGCTTCTTCGCCAACCAGTTCAAGCGCTCCACCTTGCCCAACGGCCCGAAGATTTCCTCGGGCGGTTCGCTCTCGCCGCGCGGCGACTGGCGGGCGCCTTCCGATGTCGGCGCGCGGGTGTGGCTGGACGAGCTCGACGCGGCGCTGCCGCCGGGCAAAAGCGGATAAGGCTAATCCTGCAGCAGTGCCTCCAGCCGGTCGAGCAGCGGCAGCTGGCTCGGCAGCATCTTGGCGCGGGCCTCGACAAGGGTGAACCAGCTTGCCCGGTCCACTTCCGGGTAGTCGCGCAACTGCCCGCTGCGCGGCGGCCATTCCAGCGAGAACCGGGTGCTTTCGATGGTGCTGATGTCGAGATCGCCCTCCTGCGCGAAGGCATGCACGGTCTTGCCGCCCTTCTGCCGCACCGAGCCGAGCGGCTGCAGCGGGCCCTCCGCATGCTGGCCCACCTCTTCGCGGAACTCGCGGCGCGCGGTGGTCTGCTCCTCCTCGCCATCCTCCATCTGGCCCTTGGGTATGGACCAGGCGCCCTCGTCCTTGCGGCTCCAGAACGGGCCACCCGGATGGACAAGCAGAACCTCGATGACACCGCCGGCCCGGCGGTATCGGATGATGCCGGCACTCTTCCTCACGCCCGTCCCCCCGTTCAGGCGAGTTCCGGAACGTCGTCAGGCGCGCGCAAACGGATGGAGCCCCCGCGACATCGCCTCCCGCGCGTCAGCTGCCCTGCTTCGCCGTCGCACCGTTCCGCTCGGCAATATTGAAGGGGTGTTTGGCCCGACGTGTCAAACCGGGCGAAAAACCCGGCGCCGGCCGTCCGCGTCCCGGGCGTCGCCGGCGGGGCGTGCGGCGCGGCGCCTTCATGCCTTCACCCGCATCATCTGCGGATCGTAAAGCGGGGCGAGGCTGGCCGTGGCGGCCACGCGCGTGCCGGCAACTTCCAGCTCATAGCTGCCCGACAGGACATGGGCGGCGTCGACGCCGGCGGGATCGCGCACATAGCCATAGCCGACCGGCTTGCCGAGCGTGTAGCCGAAGCCCCCGCTCGCCAGCCAGCCGGCGCGCACCCCGTTGCGATAGATGGTCTCGCGGCCGAGCAGCACGATAGCGGGATCATCCACCGTGAAGGCGGCCAGCCGCCGCGGCAGCGGCTTGGCGCGCTGCGCTTCCAGCGCCTCGCGGCCGAGGAAGGGCTGGTTGGTCTTCAGCTTCACCGCCCAGCCGAGGCCGGCGACGAGCGGGGAATGGTCCGGGCCGATCTCCGCGCCCCAGGCGCGATAGCCCTTCTCCAGCCGCAGCGTCTCGATGGCGCGGTAGCCCGCCAATGCCAGCCCGTGCGGGCGCCCGGACTCGATGAGCGCGTCGAACACCGTGGCGGCGAACTCGGCGGGCACGTGCAGTTCCCAGCCGAGTTCGCCGACATAGGTCACGCGCAGCGCGATCACCGGCGCGCCCGCGATGGTGAGCTGACGCACCCGGCCGAACGGGAATCCGGCATTGGAAATGTCGTCGCCCGTGAGCGCGCCGAGAATGTCGCGCGCCCTCGGCCCGAACAGCGAGAGCACGGCATGGGCGGAGGTGACGTCGACCAGCTTCGCCTCCAGCCCGTCTGGAATATGGCGGGCGATCCACTCGAAATCATGGGTGGCAAAGCCCGTGCCGGTGACGATGTAGAAGCGCTCGGGCGCGAGGCGGGCGACGGTGAGATCGCACTCGATGCCGCCGCGCGCGTTGAGCAGCTGCGTGTAGGTGAGGGTGCCCGGCGGCTTCGACACATCATTGGCGCATAGCCACGAGAGCGCCGCCTCGGCATCGCGGCCGACCAGCTCGAACTTGGCGAAGGAACTCTGGTCGAACAGTGCGGCCCGCTCGCGGCAGGCTTCATGCTCGCGCCCCACGGCCGCGAACCAGTTCGGCCGCTCGAAGGAATAGCGGTCGCGCGGCTCTTCCCCGTCACTGGCGAACCAGTTGGCGCGTTCCCAGCCGAGTTTCTCGCCGAAGACCGCCCCGGCGGCCTTCAGCCGGTCATAGAGCGGGGAGCGGCGCAGCGGGCGCCCGCTCTCGTGCTCCTCGGCGGGCCATGCCATGGTGTAATGCTTGGCATAGGCCTCCAGCGTGCGGGTGCGCACCCAGCTCTCGTCGCGGTGATTGGCGCCGAAGCGGCGGATGTCGACCGGCCAGAGGTCATAGGGCGCCTCGCCCTTGGCCACCCATTCGGCCAGCGCCATGCCCGCGCCGCCGCCCGAGGCGATGCCGAACGCGTTGAAGCCGGCGCCGACATAGATGCCCTTCACCTCCGGCGCTTCGCCGAGGATGAAATTGCCGTCCGGCGTGAAGCTCTCCGGACCGTTGATCAGCTGCTTGATGCCGGCGCTTTGCAGGGCCGGCACGCGGCCGAGCATGAGGTTCATGGTGGGCTCGAAATGTTCCCAATTCTCCTGCAGCAGCTGGAAATGGAACCCTTCGGGAATGCCGCGCATCGCCCAGGGGATCGGGTTCGGCTCATAGCCGCCGGCCACCAGACCGCCGACCTCTTCCTTGTAATAGGTCAGCCGGTCGGGGTCGCGCAGGGTGGGCAGGTTGCGCGGCACGCCGGGGATCGGCTCCGTCACCATGTACTGGTGCTGCACCGGCACGAGCGGGATGTTCACGCCGGCCAGCTGGCCGAGCGCGCGCGACCACAGACCGGCGCAGATCACCAGCTTCTCGCAGGCGATGCGGCCGGCCGTGGTGACGACGGCCCGGACCTTGCCGTGCTCGACCTCGATCGCCTCGACGCCGATCTCCTCGGCAATGGTGACGCCGGCCATGCGCGCGCCCTTGGCCAGAGCCTGCGTGATGTCGGACGGGTTGGCCTGCCCGTCGGTGGGCAGGAAGGCGGCGCCGACCACGTCATCTATGGTCATCAGCGGCCACAGTTCCTGCGCCTCCTTCGGGGTCAGGAGCTGCATGTCGAGGCCGAAGCTCTTGGCGGTGGTGGCCTGCCGCTTCACCTCGGTCCAGCGGTCGGCATTGCAGGCGAGGCGCAGGCCGCCATTCATCTTCCAGCCGGTGGCGAGGCCGGTCTCGGCCTCCAGCCGCTTGTAGAGCGCGACGCTCTCGCCGAGCAGCTGGGTGATGTTGGCGCTGGTGCGCAACTGGCCGACCAGCCCCGCCGCATGCCAGGTGGAGCCGGAGGAGAGCTTGTGGCGCTCGATCAGGATGACGTCGGTCCAGCCCATCTTGCCCAGGTGATAGGCCACCGAGGTGCCGACAATGCCGCCGCCGATGATGACGACGCGGGCGGAGGAAGGAAGATCGGGGGCGCTCATCGGCGGTCCATCTCGTTGAAGGCGGCGAGGGCGGCCTCGAACCGCGCGAGGTTCTCATGCGTGTAGGCGCGGTAATCGAAGTCGATCGAGGAATGGATTTCCGAGACCATGCTCCACATGGCCTCGCGCAGCAGCGAGGCGGTCAGCATGGCCTGGAAGGCGCGGCGCCGCGCCTCACTCGGCGGCGCGCCGAAATAGAGCGCGAGCAGGCGCTCGGCCTCCTCGGGGCTGAACCCGTTATTGGAGGCGAGCCCGCCGAGGTCGAACAGCGGCGAGTTGAAGCCGCCATAATCCCAGTCGATCAGCCATAGCCGCGCGCCATCGTCGAGGAAGTTGGCGGGCAGGAGGTCATTGTGCCCGAACACGATGTCGACGGGCCCGACGGCGGCCTGCAGCCGTTCCGCCATGTCGAGATAACGTGGAATCTCCCCGCCCAGCCGGAAGCGCGCCTCGATGAGCCGGTGCGCATAGTCGCGCACCACGTGGAATACCCAGAAGGCCGGGGCGGGACCGCGTAGATGCCGCTGCACGCCATGATGGGCCTGCCGCACCAGCGCGGCGACGCGCTCCATATCGGCCCGCACGTCTTCCGCGGCATAGGTGCGGCCTTCGATATGGTCGAGCACCAATATGCCCGGCTCGGCGTGCCGCACGGCGGGCGAGACGCCGGCTTCATGGGCGGCGCGGCTGGCGGCGAGTTCGGCCGTGCGCAGGATGCCGTGCTCGGGAATATCCGCGCCCACCCGCACGACGAAATGGCGGCCGTCATCCTCCACGCGGAAATTGGTGTTGGTGATGCCCCCCGTCAGCGGTTGCGGATCAACCGGCCCGCGCCAGAAGCCGAGCGCGCGCACCTTCTCCCGGACGGCGTCGATGTCGCTCATAGGGCGGTACCCGGGAGCGAAAGGCGAAGCGGGCGAAGGGCGGACAGGGGGACCATGGACAGACACCCGATCTGGAAGGGCCGGCAGCGCGGGCACATTCGGCTCATGACGATGAGGATCACGGACATTCCCACGAAAATCAACACTAACCCCTCAAAATTGTTGATTTGAAAGTCTCAACTCCACAAACTCCCGCGCATGGGAGTTCGCGTATGACCGTTTCTCACCCGACGCGCTGGCAGGCGGCGATCCTTGAGGCGGTGCGCGCGCAGGGCTTCGCCCGCATCCGCGCGCTGGCGGGCACGCTCGGCGTGTCGGACGAGACGGTGCGCCGGCATGTGCGGGCGCTGGTCGAGGCCGGCCTGCTGACCCGCGCGCATGGCGGCGTTGCCTGGGCGGGTGCCGCGCCGGCGCTTGCTGCGCCGCTTGCCGAAGCCCCGTTCGAGCGACGCCTGCGCGAGCACGCCGCGGAAAAGCGGGCGCTTGCCGCGGCGGTCGCGGCGCGGGTCGAGGACGGCCAGGTTCTGCTGATCGATACCGGCTCGACCACCGCCTATGTGGCGCAGGCGCTGGGCATCCGCCGCAACCTTACCGTGGTCACCAACTCGCTGGAGATTGCCCGCCATCTGGTCGGCCGCGCGGGCAACAGAGTCTACATGGCCGGCGGCGAACTGCGCGCCGATCTCGCGGCGACAGTCGGGCCGGAGGCGCTCGCCTTCATCCGGCAGTTCCGCGCGGACCTCGCCATCCTGTCCGTCGCGGCGGTGGACTCCGGCGGAACCTTCATGGATTTCGACCTGGACGAGGCGCGCATCGCCCGCGCCATGATCGAGGCGTCGAGCCGGGCGCTGGTCGTGGCGGACAGTTCCAAGTTCGGCCGGCGCGCCGCCGTCGGCATCTGCGCCACCACCGATATCGACCTTCTGGTGACGGACCGCGCCCCCCCGCCCGCCGACGCGGGCTGGATCAGTGAGGCGGGCATCGAACTCATCGTGGCTCCGGTCTAGCGGCGCACATCGGCCCGCCCCCCAGGCAAATACCTCATGCCGGCTTGACAGCGGGTCCTGTGACGGGCGTGTTGGGCGGGCTGCATGGTGTCCGCGTGGATTGGTCCGCGCGGATGAAACGGGAATGGGGAAGGGTGCTGGTCCACGGACAACGGCGCCCGAAGCCCCGACCGCCCCCGCGACTGTGAGCGGCGAGCGGCCTTCCAACGCGCCACTGGTCTGCCTCGCAAGGGGAGGGCCGGGAAGGCGGAAGGCTAGCCGTGACCCGCGAGTCAGGAGACCGGCCCTGCAGGAAGGCCCATGCAAACGCCGTCGGGTGAGACGGCACAGGAGAGACTTATGCATATCGAACCCGGCCTCGTGGCCGAAGGAAAGATCTGGCTCAGCTATGTCACGGCGGCGGGCGCCGGAACCTATGCGCTCAAGCTGGCGGCCGACGCCGTGCGCGAGCGCGGGCTCGGCTCGCTCATCGTCCGCAGCGTGCTGACCACCGCGCTGGTCTTCGCGTTCTTCGAGGTGCTGCCGCACCATCCGGTCGGCGTGTCCGAGGTGCATCTCATCCTCGGCTCGACCCTGTTCCTGATCTTCGGCCTTGCGCCAGCGGCGATCGGCCTCGCGCTTGGACTGCTGATCCAGGGCATCTTCTTCGCCCCGTTCGACCTGCCGCAATACGGCATGAACGTCACCACGCTGCTGGTGCCGCTCTTCGCGCTCACCGCGCTGGCCGGCCGCATCATCGCGCCGAACACGCCCTACGTGGAACTGAAGTACAGTCAGGCGCTGGCACTTTCCACCACCTACCAGGCGGGCATCGTGGTGTGGGTGGCGTTCTGGGCGTTCTACGGCCACGGTTTCACCGTGGAGAACGCGGCCTCCATTGCCTCGTTCGGCGCGGCCTACATGCTGGTCATTCTGGTCGAGCCGCTGGTCGATCTCGCCGTGCTGGCAGCGGCCAAGGCGCTGCACGGGCTCAAGGGCAGCGCGATCTTCGAGCGCCGTCTTTTCAACGCGGCGTGACGCGGTATCGACACTTCCGGGCCGGGAGGCGCTGCGCCTCCCGGTTCCCCTTGCGGTTCAGACGCTGATCCGCCCCGTCGCGAGGCCATAGAAGGCCAGCACGGCCCCGCCCGCCGCCACCGCGAAGAGCAGCGCCTCCGCCGGGGAGAACACCCGGTGGCCCCGCTCGCGCTGGGCGATGACGAACAGCACCGTGCCGGGCGCATAGATCACCAGCGACAGCAGCAGGAATTTCAGCCCGCCAGCATAGATCAGTCCGGCGGCATAGAGCGTGGCGAGACTGGCGCGCACCAGGTCGACATGGCGGCCCTTCGGCTCCCGCACATAGGTTTCGCCGTGCAGCGCGAGTTTCAGCGCATAGGCGGCGACGAGGAAATAGGGCAGCAGGATCATCGAGGACGTCAGCTTGAGCGCCAGCAGGAAGGCCTGTTCGGCGAACAGCGTCAGGATCAGGAAAATCTGGATCAGGCTGTTGGTCAGCCACAGCGCGGCGAACGGCACCTTGTTGCGGTTCTCCGCCGCCAGAAACGCCGGCATGCTCTCCATCTTCGCCGCGGAATAGAGCACCTCCGCCGCCAGCAGCGACCAGGAGAGATAGGCGCCCAGCACGGAGACGATGAGCCCGAGGCTGATGAATACCGCGCCCCATGGCCCGACCAGCGCGGCCAGCACGCCGGCCATGGAGGGATTGCGCAGTTCCGCCAGATCCGGCCGCAGCATCACGCCATAGGACAGCATCGTCACCAGCACGAGCAGGCACAGCACGCCAAGGAAGCCGAGCAGCGTGGCGAGGCCCACATCCGAGCGTTTCCGTGCATAGCGCGAATAGACGCTGGCGCCCTCGATGCCGACGAAGACGAACACCGTCACCAGCATGGTGCCGCGCACCTGCGCGAACAGGCCTTCGCTCTCCAGCCCCGGCCCGCCGTAGAAATTCACGGCGAAGATGTCGGCCTTGAAGCCGAACCCGACGAAGACGAGGAAGATCAGGATCGGGATGATCTTGGCGACCGTCACAACCGTGTTGATGAAGGCTGCCTCGCGCACGCCGCGCAGGATGAGGAAGTGCACCACCCACACGCCGACCGAGGAGATCGCCACCGCCGTCACGGTGTTTCCGTCACCCAGAACCGGGAACAGCGCCCCCAGCGTCGACTTGATCAGCACCCAGTACGAGACATTGCCCAGGCAGCACACGGTCCAGTAGCCGAGCGCCGAGAGGAAACCGAGATAATTGCCGAAGCCGGCCTTGGCATAGGCATAGACGCCCGCGTCCAGCTCCGGCTTGCGGCGCGACAGCGTCTGGAACACGAAGGCCAGCATCAGCATGCCCCCGCCCGCGATGCCCCAGGCGATGATTGCCCCGAGCCCGCCGGTGACGCGCCCGAAGGTCTGCGGCAGCGAGAAGATGCCCGCCCCGACCATGGAGCCCACGACCATGGCGGACAGCGTCGGCAGGGCGAATTTCTGCGGCGAGGGTTCGGTCATCGGGGTTCCTGAAACGGCCACTCAGCGAACTTTTCCTCTCCCCGTCGGGGAGAGGGAGCTTCCTCCGCCTCAGAAGTCCACCGCGTCGCGGATGATCGGGCAGGTCATGCAGTGGCCGCCGCCGCGGCCGCGGCCGAGCTCGGAGCCGTCGATGGTGATAACCTCGATACCGGCCTTGCGCAGCAGCGTGTTGGCGTAGGTGTTGCGGTCATAGGCGAACACCACGCCCGGAGAGGCGCAGACCAGGTTGGCGCCGGAATCCCACTGGGTGCGTTCGCGCATGTAGTCGTTGCCGCCGGTCTCGACGACGCGCAGTTCCTTCAGGCCCAGCGCCTCGCGAACGGTCTCGACCAGGCCCTTGTCCTTGGAAAGCTCGACCCCGCCCTTGCCGTCCGGGCGGTAGGAGAAGCACTCGATCTTGTCGACGATGTCGGGGTAGAGCAGCACGCAGTCGCGGTCGGCGAAGGTGAAGACGGTGTCGAGATGCATGGCCGCGCGCAGCTTCGGCATGGCCGCGACGATGACGCGCTCGGCCGCGCCCTGGGCGAACAGCGCCGCTGCCGCCTGGCTGATCGCCTGGCGCGAGGTGCGCTCGCTCATGCCGATGAGCACATTGCCCTTGCCGATCGGCATCACGTCGCCGCCTTCCAGCGTGGCCATGCCCCAATCCTGCGTCGGGTCGCCCCACCACACCTTCACCTGGCCGGCGAAGTCGGGGTGGAACTTGTAGATCGCGGTGGTGAGGATGGTTTCCTCGTGCCGTGCCGGCCAGTAGAGCGGGTTGAGCGTGACGCCGCCATAGATCCAGCAGGTGGTGTCGCGGGTATAGAGCGTGTTCGGCAGCGGCGGCAGCAGATATTCGTTCACCCCGGCCGCGTCGCGGATCAGGTCGAGAGTGGCCCCGCCGATGGTCTCGGGGAACTCATAGGTCGACAGGCCGCCAATCAGCGTCTCGGCGAGCTGGCGGTTCGGCAGGCCGTCGAGATAGGAGCGGACCTCGTCGACGAAGCCGAGGCCGATCTGGTTCGGCACCACCTGGTTGTCGAGGATCCATTTCTTGGCTTCCGGGATCGCCACGGTCTCGGTCAGCAGGTTGTGCATTTCCACGACGTCGATGCCGCGCTCGCGCATCTTGCTGACGAAGTCGAAATGATCGCGCTTGGCGACGTCGACCCACAGCACGTCGTCGAACAGCAACTGGTCGCAATTGCTGGGCGTCAGGCGCTGGTGGGCGCGGCCGGGCGCGCAGACCATGACCTTGCGCAGCTGGCCGACCTCGGAATGCACGCCGAATTTCGTTTCCATAGTGAGGCTCCCGATGCTTGTTCTTGTCAGGGTGTGATGATGCCGGTGAGAAGGCCGTAGGTGCCGATGGCACCCGCCACCACGGTCACGCCGAAGATCACCAGCTCGATGGGGGTGAACAGGCGCGCCTTCTGCTCGCGGCGGGCCCAGACGTAGAGGATGATGGTGCCCGGCACGAACAGCACGGCCACCAGCAGCACGTATTTCAGGCCGGCGGCGACGAACATGAACAGCGTGTAGATCACGGCGATCCAGGCGAAGATCTGGTCGCGCCCACGCTCATTCGGCGTCGTCTCGTAGCCGACGCCGCTGCGCGCCAGCAGCACGCCATAGCCCGCCACCAGCAGGTAGGGCAGCAGCGACGTCACGCTGGTCATGTCGAGCATGAAGTTGAAGGCGTCGCGCGACCAGTAGGTGGAAATGACGAACAGAGAGACGACGATATTGGTCATCCAGAGCGCGTTGGCCGGCACGCGGTTGCCGTTCTGCGCCGCGAACAGCTTGGGCATGTCGTTGGACTTGGCGGCGGCGAACAGCACTTCCGCGCAGATCAGCGACCAGGCGAGATAGGCGCCGAGCACCGAGACCAGCACGCCGATGGAGATGAAGATCGCGCCCCAGTGCCCGACAACGAGTTCCAGCGCGCCGGCCAGCGAGGGGTTTGCCACGCCGGCGATCGCCGCGCGGGGTGCCGTGGCATAGGGCAGCATGGTAACGGCCACCATCAGGCCGGTCACGGCGACGAAGCCGAGAATGGTGGCGGAGCCGACATCCGAGCGCTTCTTGGCGAAGCGGGAATAGACGCTGGCGCCCTCGATGCCGAGGAACACGAACACCGTGATCAGCATGGTGTCGCGCACCTGCGCCAGCAGGGTCTTTTCCGGCATGCCCACGCCGCCGAAGAAGTTCTCGGAGAACTGCGCATAATTGAAGAAGAAGACGAAGGCGAGGATCGCCACGATCAGCGGCACGATCTTGGCGATGGTGACGACCATGTTGACGAAGGTCGCCTGCTCGACGCCGCGCAGGATCATGAAGTGGAACAGCCAGATACCGGCCAGCGACACGATGATCGCGGTGGCGGTGCTGCCGTCGCCGAACAGCTCCGGGAAGAAGCGGCCGAGCGTCGAGCCGATCAGCACCCAGTAGAACACGTTGCCCAGGCAACTGCCGAGCCAGTAACCGAAGGCCGAGAGGAAGCCCATATAGTCGCCGAAGCCCGCCTTGGCATAGGCGAACACGCCGGAATCGATGTCCGGCCGCTTTTCCGCCAGCGCCTGGAACACGCGGGCCAGCATGTACATGCCGGTGCCGGCGATCGCCCAGGCGATGATGGCGCCGAACGGGCCCGTCGCCGTGGCGAAACGGCCCGGCAGGTTGAAGATGCCGGCGCCGACCATCGAGCCGACGACCATGGCGGTGAGCGAGAAAAGGGAGAGCTTGCCGACCGACTTGTCAGCCATGATGCGCCTCATCGAGCGAGGAAGGAGGGCGGAATTCCACCCAGCGAGCCGGAATTCTCGGAGTCCCAGTCATGATGCGACGGGCGTCGAATAAAAGCGTGTCATGATACGCCATTTTATCGGAGGCGCATCTGTCGTGTATTTTGCAATAGCTAGCAGGATGGGCCGATTTATCCCGCAATGCAGCAATTGTATTTGATATTATACATGCAGTTCGAGCGCGTCGCCTGGCGCAGGGAGCCGGCGGGCGGGCGTGTCGGCCGCGCCGGGGGCGCCTCTTGGCATGTGTGAAGCTGATCGGGCGCAAGGGATGGTTCGGCGAATGGGGGCGATCGAGTGGCGCATCTTCAGAGCGATGCCCGTGCGGGCGCCGTCAGCCTGTTTGCTGGCAGAGGAATGGCGCAAAGCGAAGCCGGGCATGATAACTGGATACAGCGTGTGACAATGCGCGATAGCCATGGCTACCCGTCGAGCGGCGGCACGCCCGGCGATGCGGGGTGCGCGAAGATTCGGGCGGTCGGTGGACGGGAAGTGATTGGGGCATGTCCGAGTACCACAAGCTGGATATCGATTTTCGCGACGTGCTCACCGGGCTGCGCCCCGGCGAGCGCCTGCGCGGGGCCGAGGCACTGGGCGCAGGCGACGACATCTTCCGTGTGAAGGAGCACAATTACCGGCGCGTGGACGATTACACGCTGCTGCATGTGCTCAATTTCGAGGCCGGGCAGCCCTACAGCCTGACGATCGCCCGGCAGGACCTCGTCTGCATCCAGGCCATCGTCTCCGGCAATTATCACCGCTGGATCGGCCAGCGGATGGATCTTGTCAGCCCGCATCTGCTGGAGATCAGCAACGTGCCGCAATCCGTCGTGGACGTGGGAGCGGGCGGCCGGCTGCGTGGCCTGCTGATCATCTGCGACCGGCGCCATCTGGTGGAACATTACCGGCTGAACGTCGATCGCCTGCCGGCCGCCTACCGGCCCATCTTCCTTTCGCGCACGGGCACGCCCGAGGTGCTGCATCTGCCGCTGTCCTCGACCGGCCTGCACCTGGTGGATCAGATCCTCACCTGCAAATATCAGGAACCGCTGCGCGGCATCTTTGTCGGCGCCAAGACGATCGAGATCATCTGCGACGTGGTCGCCCAGCTCGGCGCGATGCCCGGGCAGGGCGCGCCCCGCCCGGCCGGCCCGCGGCAGAAGGCGCGGGCGATCGAGGCGGCGGCGGAGATCTACCGGCGCGAGTTCGGCAGCCCGCCGACCATCGAGCAACTGGCGCAGCGCGTCGGGCTTAACCGCAATGAACTGACCAGCGGCTTTCGCGACGCCTTCGGCGTGACGCCCCATGCCTATGCGCTGGTTCAGCGCATGGAGCGGGCCCAGCAGATGCTGCGGGAGGGCCGGCTGTCCATCAGCGAGGTGGCCCGCCGCATCGGCTATGAAGGCTATTCCAGCTTCGCGCGGGCCTATCACGCCCATTACGGGCGTCCCCCCTCGCTCGACATTCCTGCGCTCGACATTCCTGCGCTCGACATTCCTGCGCTCGATGTCGCCGCGCCGGACATTCCGCCCCTGGACGTCCGCGCGTTCGATATGCCAGCCCTCGGGGTTCGCGACGAATAGGCGGGGGGTGGGGCTTGCCCGTCGGATCGCTACGCGACAGGTTCGTGCGCGGTTTCCGGCATCAGCCGCCAGATGACGAGCAGGCTCGTGAGGCTGGCGAGGACGACATAGGCGACCGGCGCCAGCGGGCTATCCAGCGCGCTGGTGAGCCAGACGGCGATGAAGGGCGCGAAACCGCCGAACGTGGCGGTGGCGAGCGCATAGGAAATCGACGACCAGCGCGAACGGTCCAGCGTATCGAACAGTTCGACCGTCACCGCCGGCCCGGGTCCCGAATACAGCGCGATGGCAACGCCGAACAGGGCCTGCACGAGAAGAGCCATCGCGAGGCTCTGGGTGTGGAGGACGCTCCAGAATCCCGGCAACACCAGCACCAGCACGGCGAGGCACGAGGCGATGAGGAACGGGCGCCGGCCATAGCGGTCCGACAATCGCCCGACGAGCGGCACCAGCAGCACGATGATCGCCGTGCAGAGCGCGGTCGACCAGCCCGCCTCGGCGGGACTGAGGCCAGCCTGTTTCTGCGTGAAGATCGGAAAGTAGATGACGAGGACGTAGAAGCAGACCGTCCAGTGGATGGTGAAGCCGAACACCGTGAGACCCGGCCGCCGCACACGGTCGAGCAGCGGGCCGGAGCCCCGCGTGCGGCGTGTCCGCGCCTGCCGATAGACCGGGGTCTCGTCAATGCCCGCGCGCAGCCACAACGCGAGGAGGCCGAGCACGGCACCGAGCAGGAAGGGCACGCGCCAGCCCCACGCCGCCATCTCCTCGACCGACAGCAGGCTGCCGAGCAGCGCGGCGGCGGCGCTGGCGAGGCCGCTGCCCAGCGCCACCGTGGCGGACAGGAAGCTGGTGGCAAAGCCGCGCCGGCCTCTGGGCGCCGATTCCAGCAGGAAGGCGCTCGCCACGCCCCATTCGCCGCCCGCCGAGAAGCCCTGGAACATGCGGGCCACCAGCAGCAGGATCGGCGCCAGCACGCCGATTCGGTCGTAGGCGGGGATGAGGCCGATCGCCAGCGTTGCCATCGCCATCAGGCTCGCCGCCAGCAGCAGCGCGGGCTTGCGCCCGCGTCTATCGCCGAGGCCCCCGAGCACGAGCCCGCCGAGCGGACGCATCACGAAGCTCACGCCGAACACCGCGAGCGTGGCGAGCAGCGCGGCATTCGCGCCGTGCTGCGGGAAAAAGGCTCGGGAAATATGGATCGCCAGCAGGCCGTAAATCGCGAAGTCGAACCATTCCAGCACGTTGCAGAGCATCACCGCGACCAGCGCCCGGCCGCGCCGGCGGGGAAGCGCCGAACTGGCGCGCGTCATCGGCACGAGGGTTGACGGATCGTCGCCGGGCGCTGATTGCGGGGCTTGGGTCATGAGCCTCGCGGACATGGTGAGGTGATGCGCCCTCAAGGCACCACAGCCGCCGCGCCGTGGCAAGCGGTGCCGCCGCGCCGCGCCGGCTATGCCGGCTCACCTCTACAACCCAGGGTGTCCTCACCGCGGGCGCCGACGGAGTGGGCCGGCGTGGCGGAATCCTCCGCCATTGTCCATTCAAGATGGAAAGACAACGTGCGGCGTCTTGAGGAATGCTGGGTTAGCGGTCGCGCCGCCCCGTTTTCGCCACATTCTAGCCGCGGCGACCACAAAAGTGTGTCGCGGAAGCCACGCAAGCGGCGATATGTGCCGCCGGGCGTGCGGACCCGTCGAAATCTAGGAGAAAATTGCCGAGAATGTGTGGGATGAGAGCTTCAAGCGTTGCCGAGTGCGTTTTCAGATACGCTCGTTCACATTAGGGCCACAGCATGGATATGGCGCTTCGCCCACATTTCGCAATGGACTTTGACGGCACCATCTGCCCGTCCGATGCTACGGATTCGTTGTTCGACACTTTTGCGACACCGGAATGGCGTGCGATCGAGGATAGGTGCGTCGCGGGCGAAATGACGTCGCGCGAGTGCATTTCCCGTGAGGTGGAGCTGTTCCGGGCCACGCCGAAAGAGCTGGAGCAGGCCATCGCCAAGCTGAGCATCGATCCCGACGTCCCCGATTTCGTTGCCGCCGCGCGTCGCTATGGCGCCACCGTTTCGGTCGTCTCCGACGGTTTCGATCTGTTCATCCATCCGCTGCTGCGTGCCGCCGGCCTCGACCTGCCGGTGAGCGCCAACACCATGCTGCAGATGGGCGCGGATGGCTGGAAGGCAGCCTTCGCCAATGGCGCGGAAGGCTGCGGCAGCGGCACCTGCAAGTGCAAGGCGACGAGCGGGCGGCATCCGCTGGTGCTGATCGGTGACGGGCGGTCGGATTTCTGCCTCGCCCGGCGTGCCGACTTCGTGCTCGCCAAGGGCAAGCTCGCCACGTACTGCGCGCAAGAGGGCATCCCGCACATCGCCATCACGAATTTCGCCGACGCGCTGGCCCTGCTGCCGACGATCATGGCGGAGATCCGCCCGACCATTCCCACGTCCCTCGACGTGTCATTCGAGAGCAGCAATGCGTGATCGCAGCCGCGTCATCGATGTGCGCCGTGCGGCCGACGAGCGCCTTTGCGCGCTCCCGTTCGCCGGCGCTGCATGGGTGAGTGGCGTGTCGTGTTTCCAGAGCCGCCAGGTGAAGCGAGGGATTGTTCCTTGTTGCACCTGATCTTTGGAAGTGAAGACCCGCGCGGAGGGGTTGTTCCTGCCCGCGACGGGGGTTTCGGAGTTCGGGTGCAGGATCGGTGCACCGGAGTTCCGCGCCTTCATCTTTGTCTATTCAACACGGCGCATCAACAGGGTGCGGGCCCTGGCGCCGTTTTGTCTCCGATCGCGTGATTACTTGACTACCTGAGCAGTTCAGCAAGGTTCGCCGCCAATTTCTCGCGGGTCGGCGATCGGTCGGCCGGCGGCAACGGTCAAACCGGAAGTTTGCTGAGCGTCAAGGGCTTGGTCAGGTTGTATTGGAATTGGGAGGGGGGCTTCGATGCGTAATCCTGTTGTCGATAATAGCATCTATTACGAGCGCGGCCCTGTCGGTGTCCTTCTCATCCATGGTCTAACCGGTACGCCGGTCGAGATGCGCGATACGGCCCGCCGGCTCGCGGCAGGTGGCCACACGGTTCTGTGCTGCCAGTTGGCGGGCCATTGCGGCACCGAGCAGGACCTGGTCGCCACCAATTTCGAGGATTGGTACGAGAGCGCGGTCAAGGGCATCGAGCGGCTGGAAAAGCATTGCTCGCAGATTCTCGTCGGCGGCCTGTCCATGGGTGCGGTTCTGTCCGCGCTGGTGGCCGCGCGCCAGCCCAAGCGCGTGCATGGCCTCATCATGCTGGCGCCGACCCTGACCTATGACGGCTGGTCGATCCCCAAATACAGCTTCCTGCTGCGTATCGCGATGCAGACGCCGCTCGGTCGCTATTACCGCTTCGAGGAGCGCGAGCCCTACGGCCTCAAGGATGAGCGGGCGCGGGCCATGGTTGCCTACGCGCTGAAATACGGCAACTCGGCCGAATCGGGGCTGATCTCCAAGCCGGCGCTCTCGCTGCGCGAATTGTGGCGCCTCACCGCCGCCCTGAAGCCGCTGCTCTCGCAGATCAACCAGCGCACGCTGGTCATCCAGGCGCGGCAGGACGACGTGGCGAGCCTCGGCAACATGGTGACGCTGCAGCGTGAACTGGGCGGCCTGGTCGAAACCATGGTGCTGAACGACAGCTATCACATCATCACTGTCGACCAGCAGCGCCATCTGGTTGGCGAGCGGGTGCTGGAATTCGTCAACCGCTTCGCCCGTGGCGCGGCGAGCGAGGCGCCCTATACCGTCCCGGCGCGGGCGGTGGAAAAGGCGAATGGCGTTGTGTCGGTTGGACATGCGCTGCCCGATCCCGGCAGCCTGGTCGGGGGAATGAGTGCGGGTCTGGCGCCGGCGGGCGTTGCGCACGGCTCCTGAGTGCCTGACCTGCCGGCTGCCTTCCTATTCCGTAACCGTCTCTTCCCCCGCGGTACGGAATAGGAAGGCAGCCGGCGGACGTGAGTGATGCTGCGTGCATGGCGTTTGCGATGCCCGCAGGAACTGTGCCGATGGGCGCCATTCGCATCGGCCGGACGACGTGCCTTCCAGATTTCGGTGGGAGGGATGGCCTCGCCGTCTGGATTGGAAGTGAGTGGTCGCCCGTCTTGCGGCGCGGCTCTGGTGGGGCGGGAACACTGGTTCCCGATCACGGCGCGCGTCAGCTCGCCGGAAGAGAATTGGTGGGGTGGGGCAGTGCATAAGCGTTTAACAGATCACACAATTTTCTATGAGCGCGGTCCGGTCGGGGTTCTTCTCATTCACGGACTCGCCGGCACGCCGGTGGAAATGCGCGATACCGCCCGCCGGCTGGCCGCGGGCGGCCACACGGTATTGTGCTGCCAGCTGGCGGGCCATTGCGGCACCGAGGAAGACCTCATCGCGACGACGTTCGAGGACTGGTACCAGAGCGCGATGCACGGCATCGAGCGGCTCGAAAAGCACTGCTCGCGCATTCTGGTCGGTGGGCTGTCCATGGGCGCCGTGCTGGCGGGCCTGGTGGCGGCCCGCCAGCCCAAGCGCGTGCATGGCCTCGTCATGCTGGCGCCGACCCTGACCTATGACGGCTGGTCGATCCCGAAATACAGCTTCCTGCTGCGTATCGCGATGCAGACGCCGCTCGGCCGCTATTACCGCTTCGAGGAGCGCGAGCCCTATGGGCTGAAGGACGAACGCGCCCGTGCCATGATCGCCTACGCGATGAAATCCGGCAATTCGAGCGAGGCGGGCCTGCTCTCCACACCGGCTCTGGCGGTGCGCGAACTCTGGCGCCTCACGGCGGCGCTCAAGCCGATGCTGCCGCAGGTCAAGCAGCGCACGCTGGTCATCCAGTCCCGCATCGATGACGTGGCGAGCCTCAAGAACATGATGACCCTGCAGCGCAAGCTGGGTGGGTTGGTCGACACGATGGTGCTCGACGACTGCTATCACGTCATCACGATCGACCATCAGCGCGACCTTGTCGGCGAGCGCTGCGTGGAGTTCGCCAACCGCTTCGCCCAGCAGATTGCCGGCGAAGCGCCGATCGCCATCCCCCTGCGGGCCGCCGAGAAGACCGGCCACGTCCCGGCCGCGTTGCCGGAACAGGCGGGTCCCGTCAGCCGGCTGGCCACGACAGGCGCCATTCCCGCCGGCATCGCCACGGCCCAGGAACTGGGCCTGCGGCTTATGAGCCTCTGAGCCTTCGCGCGGCCGCCCTTCCACGCGCAGCCCTGGTTTGGGTGAGCGGGTCAAGGGCGGGCCACGCGGTCGCCGGCCGGTGCCGCCCACGCGGAATGACAGCGACGCGGCACCATGACCGCGAGCCGTCTCGGCGGTCTTCCGGCGACGATGGCGACCGGTAAAGGCAACCGGACCGCCTCGAGTTCGATTGCGGAATGTGCGGCTCGTCCGGTGCCGTCGGCGTCGGCGCCCTGCGGCATTGCCGGTGGCACCGCCGGCAGGCGACCGCGCGGTATGTCGGGCTCCCGCCGGGATTGGCCGGTCGGCTGGCCCGCGCCGCGAACCGGTTCCCGCAGGGATGCGCCCCCGCGCGTGCGCAGCATCGGACGGCTGGATCGGCGGCTCGCCGGCCGCCGCCGCTCGATCCTCTCACGAACCTCCCCACCGTCGCCTTTCCGCGCCCTCATCGCAGGCCTCATGCGAGGGGCGGGGGCTCCGCGTGCTCGTGGCTTGGCGCCCTCCCGCGGCGCGGCGCTGCCCGGCCATCCGAAAACGCCCTTGTTCCGGCTTGGACACAGTTCGTTAGCGAAAGAATCAATTTCTGGAGCGCTTCCAGACGAAAAGGGTCCGTGGCCGGCAAACCTGTCTTGTACGACAATGTCACCCTCTGTCACGCCTTGGTCATCGTGTGGGTATTCGCGATGCCGGGGCGGTCCGGGCGGAGGTTGAGGAGGTCGAAGCCGCAGCGCCGGAGGCGCGCGGGGCCGGATACGCGAGCGCAACGATGAAACGCATATGGCATCTACTTGGCGTCGTGCTGGTCATGCTCGGGGGCGTCGCTCCGGCCTTGGCGGATACGCCCGATGACATTCGCGGGGTGTGGATGACCGACGATTCGCAGGCGGCGGTGGAGTTGATGTCCTGCGGCTCCTCGGTCTGCGGCAGGATCGTCTGGCTCAAGACCCCCATCATGGACGGGCAGCCGCTGCGCGACATGCGCAACCCCAATGCCGACGCGCGCAGCAGGCCCCTATGCGGGCTGTCGATCATCGGTGGATTGCGCCCCAATGACGACCGCTTCGAGAATGGCTGGGTCTACGATCCCGTCTCCGGCGGGCGCTACCGGCTGAGCGCCGAGTTGAGATCCAGCGGGCGACTGGCCATTACCGGCTTCATCGGCGTCGAAACGCTCGGCCAGACGCGGGAATGGCGCCGCGCGCCCTCCAGCCTCGGACGCTGCTCGGACCCGCAGACCCGCCAGAGCTGAAGCCCGGCGCAGCGGGAGGCGTGCGGCACGAGAGGTTTCGCGCATCGCCCGCCGGCTCAGTCCAGCGGCTCGCCGGTGATTTCGCCGAGCCGCCGCGCCATCTCGTCGCTGTAGCGCTTCACCGCGTGAGCTTCACTCAGCAGGCCGACAATCCGCCGCTCGGCATCGACAACCGCGAGAGCATCCGCCTCCGCCCGTGAAAAGGTGGCCAGCGCATCGCGCAACGTCGCGTCGGGGGCGAGCGTTTCGCCGGCATGGGTCAGCAGCGCGCGCACGGTCGCGGGGGCATCGGCCGTGCCATCGCTCTCGGCCTCGGCCTCGAACAGCGCGGTGGTGGAGACCATGCCGGCATAGAACTCGCCCTTGTCGCTGGCGACGAGATAGGGGGTGGAGCCCGGCGGATAGGCCCGGCACGCCTGCGCCAGCGGAGTATCGGCATCGACAAGGGGCACTTCGCGGCGCATCAGGCTGGCGACGGTGAGTTCGCGCAGCCAGCCGACATCATGCGCGCCGCGGATGTTCTCGCCGCGCAGATGGAAGCGCCAGGTGGTGAAGGAGAAGCCGAACAGCCGCCGCGTGGTGAGCGAGGCGGTCGCGGCGGCGGCGAGCACCGCGAGCGTCAGCTTGAGGTCGCCGGTAATCTCCAGCGCCAGCAGCGTCATCGTCATCGGCCCGCCCACCACCGCCACCGCCAGGGCGCTCATGCCGATGAGAGCGTAGAAGGCATGCGAGGCCACGAGGCCGGGCAGCACCAGGTCCAGCCCCGCGCCATAGGCCCGCCCGGCCAGCACGCCCATCAGCAGCGAGGCGAAGAACAGGCCGCCGCGAAAGCCGGAGCCGATGGAAACCGATGAGGCCACCACCTTGGCGACCAGCAGCAACCCGAGCACGGTGAACGAATCGCCCGAGACGATGAAGTGATACACCGCGCCGTGGCCGGCCGAGAGCACCGCCGGGTTCCACAGCGCCAGCGCGCCGACGATCAGCCCACCGGCGGCCGGCCGCAAGATTTGGGGCAGGGCCGAGCGGCGGAAGCCGCTTTCCACCAGCGTGACGCCGCGCATGACCGCGATGCCGACGAGCGCGCAGACGAGGCCGAGCAGCAGCACCGCCGGCCAGTCGCCCAGTGTCGGCGGATCGAGGGCCGGCAGCACGGGCACGGGCATGGGCTGCAGGATCTGCCGGGTGAGCGAGGCCGTGAAGCTCGCCGTCATCATCGGCACGAAGGCGGGAATGGCATAGGTGCCGAGCACCAGCTCGAAGCCGTAGAAAGCGCCCATCAGCGGCGCGTTGAAGGCGGCGCCGATGGCCGCACCCGCGCCGCAGCCGACCAACAGACGCAGATCGGCGCGCCGCAGCCGGACCGCCTGGCCGATCCGCGAAGCCGCGCCGCTCGCGGCCTGCGTATAGCCAGCTTCCAGCCCGACCGAGGCGCCGACGCCGCTCGAGAACATGGTCTGCACCGCGACGATGGCGCTGTCCTTCAGCGACATGCGCCCGCCATGGAGCGCGTTGGCCTCGATCGGATCGACCGGCGGGGCGCTCGCGCGGCGCGTCGCCAGCCAGGAGCCGACGCCGAAGACGAGGCCGCCGAGCGTTGGTCCGAGCAGCAGCAGCGCCGGCGCCATGCCGGAAGTGATGGACAGATGCGCATCGAGCGGGATGCGGAAGATGACCTCGTGCATCGCCTGCGTCGCCGCGTTCATCACGACGACCGCCAAACCCGCGGCGATGCCGACCAGCGCCGCCAGCAGCACAATGCCGATCTCGCTCGCGCGAATGAGCCGCCGCAGCGACCGCATCTCGGTCTCAGGCGTGGATGATGCCGGATCGGAAGCCACTATCTACCCGCCAAACCCTGCCATGCCGATATCCGCCGTGCCGATATCGGCCGCGTTTCCGCGCATATCGCCACCCGGAGCCCATCCGGCGAAGGAGCCCACACGATAGGCTCTAATCCATTTCACGCGCCCGGGAAATCGCCGGATTCGCCGTGACCGGATACCGGCGGCCTCCTGTCGGCGATCTCTCGTGGGCTGCCGGCCCGTCGAGCGAGGGCGTCATGGATGCGTATTTATACTTGCATAAAAATAGTTGCAATAAAATGCAATCGTTTTATCTAAGAGAACGACAGGGAGATCCCTGCCGGCCCGCTGGAGGTTAAGCACATGAACCACAATATCGGACGCACCGACCGCGCCCTGCGCGTCGTCGTCGGTCTCGCGCTGCTCTCGCTGCTGGTCGTGGTCGAGGGCGATCTGCGCTGGCTGGGCCTCATCGGCCTCGTGCCGCTTCTCACGGCGCTGGTCGGCAACTGCCCGCTCTATTCGATCCTCGGCGTCTCGAGCTGTCCGCGCGGCGCGGGCAAGCTCGACCGGCGCTCGTGACATCCTCGCACCGCGAGGCCTTCGCACCATGAGCCAGAAACCTGAAGTGACCGGGTTCTTCGATCCGCGGACCTGGTCAATCCAATATGTCGTGGCCGATCCAGTGGCGCGGTGCTGCGCCATCGTCGATCCGGTGCATGATTTCGATGAGAAATCGGGCCAGACCGCTACCGCCAGTGCGGACCGCCTGCTCGCCTTCATCGCGGACAAGGGATACGCGCTCGAGTGGATCCTCGATACCCACCCCCATGCCGATCACTTCTCGGCCGCGCACTACCTGAAGGCCCGGACCGGCGCGCCGACGGCGATCGGCGAGCGCGTGAAGGACGTGCAGGAATTGTGGAAGGGCTTCTATAACTGGCCGGATTTCCCCGCCGACGGCTCGCAATGGGACCGGCTCTTCACGGAGGGCGAGCGCTTCACGGTGGGCGGGATCGATGCGCGCGTGATGTTCTCGCCCGGGCACACGCTGGCCTCCATCACCTATGTGATCGGCGATGCGGCCTTCGTGCACGACACGCTGTTCATGCCCGATAGCGGCACCGCGCGGGCGGATTTTCCCGGCGGCAGCGCGACCGCGCTGTGGGCGTCGATCCAGCGCATCCTGGCGCTGCCGGACGCCACGCGCCTGTTCACCGGCCATGATTACCAGCCCGATGGCCGCGCGCCGGCCTGGGAATCCACCGTGGTTGCGCAGAAGGCGGACAACATCCACCTCACCCAGTGCCGCACGGAGGCGGAATTCGTCGCGCTGCGCGAGGCGCGCGACCGCAGCCTGCCCATGCCCAAGCTGATCCTGCAATCCCTGCAGGTCAACACCAATGGCGGACGGCTGCCCGCGCCCGAATCGAACGGGGTGCGCTATCTCAAGATCCCGCTCGATCTGCTCAACAGTGCCGCCTGGGATTGAGACCATGCCCGACACGCTGAATCCCGAAGCCGCGCAGATGAAGGCGCGGGTCAATGAGGCCTCCGGCTTCCTCAAGAAACTGGCCAATCCCGACCGTCTGCTGGTGGCCTGCGCGCTGGTGGACGGCGAGCGCTCGGTGCGCGAACTGGAGGATCTGCTCGGCATCCGCCAGCCCGGCCTGTCGCAGCAACTTGCCGGCCTGCGCGTCGCGGGGCTGATCACCGGGCGCAAGGAGGGCAAGCAGGTGTTCTACCGTCTCGCCGATCCGCGGGTGGAGACCTTCATCACCACCCTGCACGGTCTGTTCTGCGCGGCGCCGAATGAAGGCGACGGCGCGGCGGAAAACGAGGTGTTCCCATGACTGAGCTATCATCGACCGGATTCCCGCTGACCGACTTCACGCCCGTCGCCTCCTTCCTCGGCGGCGCGCTCATCGGCCTCAGCGCGGTGTTGATGCTGCTGGTGGAGGGGCGTATTGCCGGCATCAGCGGCATTGCGAGCCGGTTGCTGCCACCCTACCGGGACGATGGCTTTGCCGGCCGTCTGGCCTTCATTGCCGGCCTCATCGCCGCGCCCTTCCTGGTCGGCGCCGTGACGGGCGCACCGGTTGTGCAGACGGTCTCCTCCAACCTCCTTCTCATGCTGGCGGCGGGGCTGCTGGTCGGTTTCGGCGCGGTATGGGGCGGGGGCTGCACGTCCGGCCACGGCGTGTGCGGGCTGGCGCGCCTGTCGCCACGCTCGTTCATTGCCACCGGCGTTTTCATGACGACGGGCTTTCTCACGGTGTTCCTCATGCGTCACGTCATCGGAGGCTGAGCCATGTCGGTTCTGGTCAATCTCGCTCTCGGCCTGCTGTTCGGTCTCGGCCTTGTCCTTTCCGGCATGAGCGATCCGGCCAAGGTGCTGAACTTCCTCGATCTCGCCGGCAGCTTTGATCCCTCGCTCGCCTTCGTCATGGGCGGGGCGGTGCTGGTCGCGTTCCTCGGCTACCGGCTGACCCTGACGCGCGAGCGGCCCCTGCTGGCGCCGCGCTTCCAGCTGCCGACGCGGCGCGACATCGATGCGCGACTGATCATCGGGCCGGCATTGTTCGGCATCGGCTGGGGGCTGGGAGGCTTCTGCCCCGGCCCGGCCTTCACCGCGCTTGGCCTCGGCGAGGCCGGTACGCTGGTCTTCGTGCCCGCCATGCTGGCTGGCATGTGGGCGGCGCGGGCGCTGGCCGAGCGGCGGGGCTGACGGGCGGGGCTGACGGGCGGGCCTGAACGTCTGCCGCCAGCGCGGGAGCGGGCTGGGTGAGACGATCCGTCCACCCCCGCGGTGACGAAATCGACAAACCGCGGATGGGCGGGAGTGCGAAAATGGAATACAGGCTGGCCATTAATTTCAGAAACTTCTGAAATCACCGTACGAAACTCGTCGGGGCCAGCGCCGTGAATCTGCCGCCGCTCATACGTTCCTTTGTGCTGCATTTCGGCGAAATGGGCAGCCGCTGGGGCATCAATCGCACCGTCGGCCAGATCTACGCGCTGCTCTATGTGGCGCCCCGGCCGCTCTGCGCGGATGACATCGTCGAGGCGCTCGGCATCTCGCGCTCCAATGTTTCCATGAGCCTGCGGGAGTTGCAGGCGTGGAACCTCGTCGTGCTGAAGCACCTGCCGGACGACCGGCGCGACTTCTTCACCACCCCGGACGACGTGTGGCAGATTCTGCGGACGCTGGCCGAGGAGCGCAAGAAGCGCGAGGTCGACCCCACGCTCTCGGTGTTGCGCGAGATCCTCATGCAGCCGGCCGGCAGCGAGGAGGAAGCCCATGCGCAGCAGCGCATGGCGGAAATGCACGATCTCATCGAACAGCTGACCACCTGGTATGATGACGTGAAGCGGCTGGAGACCGAGCGTCTCGCCACGCTGCTCAGCCTCGGCTCGAAGATCACGCGCCTGCTGGAAACCAAGGACCGCATCGTCTCCTTCGGTCGAGCCCGGAAGTCCGAGCGGCCCGGTGAGCGCCGCACCGGCGCCGCGACACCACGCAAGGACCCGGAAGAATGAGCGAGACGAGCGCCGTTCCCGCCACGCCCTCCTCCGCCACCTCCCCGGCGCCGCCCTCCGGCCGCCGTGGACGGACGGGCACGGCCGCGCTGAGCCGCGCCGAGCGTCGCGCCATCGGCCTGCAGGTGGCGGCCGCGCTCGTCTGGGTGCCGCAGGCCGGGCTGCTCGCCCATGCGGTGGCGGGCATTGCCGATGGCGCGGGAATGAGCGCGGCGCTGCTGCCGGCTCTCGGTCTCGTGCTGCTCGGCATCCTGCGCGCGGGGCTGGATGCCGCCGGTGGGCGGCTGGCCTTCCGCTTCGCCCGGGCCGAGCTGTCACGGCTGCGGGCGCAGGCCGCCCACGCCCTGATGCGCCGCTCCCCGGTTGACGCCGGCCGCGCCACGTCCGGCCTTGCCGCCAGCGTGCTGGCCGAGCAGGCGGAGGCGGTGGTGCCCTATCTCGCCCGCTTCCGGCCGGCCCGGTTCAAGGCAACCTGCGTGCCGCTGGTCCTGCTCGCCTTCGTGCTGCCGGTCTCCTGGGCTGCGGCCTTCGTGCTCGCCTTCGCGGCGCCGTTCATCCCGCTGTTCATGGCGCTGATCGGCTGGCGCGCCAAGGAGGCGAGCGAGGCCCAGCTGGTCGAGGTCGGCGGCATGAACGCCTTTCTGCTCGACCGGCTGCGCGGGCTCGCCACCATTCGCGGCCTTGGCGCGGTGGATGCGACGGCGCGGCGCCTGCGGGCGGATGCGGAGAGTCTGCGCCGGCGCACCATGGTTGTGCTGCGCATCGCCTTCATGTCCTCGGCGGTGCTGGAACTTTTCTCCGCCGTCGCGGTCGCGATGGTCGCGGCCTATATCGGTCTGCACCTCTTGGGCTCCCTCGACTTCGGCAGCTGGGGCCACCGGTTCGGGCTGGGTGAGGGCCTGTTCGTGCTCCTCCTCGCCCCGGCCTTCTTCGATCCGCTGCGCGAACTGGCGGCGGCCTGGCATGACCGGGCGGCGGGGCAGGCGGCGCTGGCCGCGCTTGAGCAACTGGCGGAGCCCGGCCGGCCGGTGGTCGGTGGCGATGTGCCGGTTGCCCCCGTGCCCGCCGGTGGCGGTGCCCCGGCGCTGGCGCTGGAATCGGTTTCCTTCCGCCATGCCGGCACGGATGCGGCGGTGTTCGACGGGTTTGATCTCACCGTGGCGCCCGGCGAGCATGTCGCGCTGTTCGCGCCGAGCGGGGCGGGCAAGTCGACGCTTCTCGCGCTGCTTGCCGGTCTTGCCGCACCGGAAGCGGGCCGGATCCTGATCGATGGCGAGGTGCTGACGGCCTTGAGCGCGGATCGGCTGCGGGCGCGCATGGCCTATATCGGCCAGCAGCCGCATATTTTCGCGGGCACGCTGGGCAGCAATGTCGCGCTCGGCCGGCCCGAGGTGGACGCCCCCGCCATCGGCGTGGCCATCCGCGCCGCCCGGCTGGAGCGGGTGGCGGACGCGCGCGGGCCTGCGCCGATCGGCGAGGGCGGGCGCGGCCTGTCCGGCGGCGAGGGGCTGCGCCTCGCGCTGGCCCGGCTCGCGGCGGCGCCGTCGGCCGGGCTCATCCTCGCCGACGAGCCGACCGCCCATCTCGACAGCGGCACGGCCGGCGAGATCACCGAGGCGCTGCTGGAACTGGCGCGCGGCCGGACGCTGGTGGTCGCCACTCATGATCCGGTGCTGGCGGCGCGGATGGACCGCATCATCCGCCTCGCGCCGAACGGGGAGATCGCGCCATGAGCCGGCTTCGCTCCATCGGCACGATCCTGCGCGTGTTCTTCGCCGAGCGACGCCTCGCGCTTGTCGCCGGCGCGCTGCTGGCGGCGCTGACGCTGGCGGCGGGAACCGCGCTCCTCGGTACCGCCGGCTGGTTCATCACCGCCACCGCCATTGCCGGCTTGAGCGTCAGCGCCGCGCTGGTGTTCGATATTTTCGTACCCTCCGCCGGTATCCGGCTGTTCGCCATCATCCGCACGGCGGCGCGCTATGGCGAGCGGGTGGTGACGCATGATGCGGCGCTGGCCGTGCTGGCGGGCCTGCGCGAAAGGCTGTTCCGCGGCTGGGCCGAGCCGGAGGCGGCGGGGCGGCTGGCCGACCGGCCGGCGCGGCTGCTGTTCCGCCTCACGCTGGATATCGACGCGCTCGATTCACTCTATCTGCGCGTGCTGGTGCCGGTTGTCGCGGCACTGGTGGTGACGCTGGGCGCTGTCCTCGTCATCGGCCTGATCGACCTGAACACCGCGCTCGTCTTCGGGCTCGTCGTGCTCACCTGCGGCATCGCTCTCCCGTTGATCGGCCTGCGGGCCGCGCGGCGCCCGGCGCGCCGCCGGCTGCATGCGCTGGAAGTGCTGCGCTCCCGTGCGGTCGACCTCGTCGCTGGCCAGACCGAGTTCATCATGGCCGGCCGCCTCTCGGCCGCGCGCGACGGGCTGGCCGCCGCCGATGCACGCCTCGCGGCGGCGGACGATGCGCTGAACCGGGTGGAGACGTTCATTTCGGCCGGCTTCGGCATCGCCGGCGCGGTGCTGCTGGCGCTGATGCTGGTCATCGTCGCCGCGCTTGCCGGCAGCGGCGCGATGGACGCGCCGATCGCCGCGCTGGTTCTCCTCGTGGCGCTGGCGGCGTTCGATCCGTTTGCCGCCCTGCGGCGCGGGGTGATCGAGGCCGAGCGCGCGCTCATCGCCGCGGGTCGGGTCGCCCCGCGCCTCAAGCGCCGGGACGCGCTGGTTCTGCGCCACGCGCCCGAGGCGGGGATGGCGGCGGAACTTGTGGCTCTCGACCTTGCCCCTCCCGGCGTGGCGCGGCCGGTGCTGCGCCATCTCGACCTGCGCGTGCCGCTGGGCGAGACGCTGGCGCTGGTCGGCCCCAGCGGGGTCGGCAAATCCACCCTGCTCGCCGCGCTGGCCGCCGAGATCGCGCCGGCGGCGGGCACGCTCGCGGTATTGCCGGCGACGCTGCTCACCCAGCGCACGGAGCTGTTCGTCGATAGTCTGCGCGGCAATCTCCTTCTCGCGGCCCCCGGCGCGAGCGATGCGGAACTGACGGCCGCGCTTGATGCGGCCGGGCTGGCAAGCGTCGTCGCGGGCCTGCCCGAGGGGCTGGACACCCGGCTCGGCGAGGCGGGGCTGGGCCTCTCGGGCGGGCAGGCGCGGCGGCTGACGCTGGCTCGGCTGATCCTGCGCGACGCCCCGCTCTGGTTGCTCGACGAGCCGACCGACGGGCTCGACGGACCGACGGCGCGGGACGTGTTGCGCCGCATCAAAGCGAATGCCGGCCACCGGACTATCATCCTCGCCACTCATCTCGCCCGCGAGGCGGAGATCGCCGATCGCATCGCCGTCCTCGCCGATGGCACCCTTCACACCCTCGCCCGACGCGGCGAGCCGGGCTTCACCGCGGCGCTCGCCGCGCTGCGGCCCGACTGACACGCCTTTCCGGCGCCGCGCCCATGCGGTGCCACAAGACCAGGAGACCGGACGCAACCGGAGACCACGATGGAACTTGATGTCGTCGACCTCTCGCGCCTGCAATTCGCAATGACGGCGCTCTACCACTTCCTGTTCGTGCCGCTGACGCTGGGCCTTTCCGTGCTCCTTGCCATCATGGAGACGGTCTATGTCATGACCGGCCGGCGCGTCTGGCGCCAGATGACCAAGTTCTGGGGTGTGCTGTTCGGCATCAATTTCGTGCTCGGCGTCGCCACCGGCCTGGTGATGGAATTCCAGTTCGGCATGAACTGGAGCTACTACTCGCATTATGTCGGCGACATTTTCGGGGCGCCGCTCGCCCTCGAAGGGCTGATGGCGTTCTTCCTCGAGGCGACCTTTGTCGGCTTGTTCTTCTTCGGCTGGGACAAGCTGTCCAAGGTGGGCCACCTGATCGCCACCTGGGCGGTGGCGGCCGGCTCCAATTTCTCCGCGCTGTGGATCCTGGTGGCCAATGGCTGGATGCAGAACCCGGTGGGTTCGGCGTTCAACCCGCAGACCATGCGCATGGAGGTGACCGATTTCTTCGCCGTCGTGACCAACCCGGTGGCGCAGGCGAAGTTCGTGCACACCGTCTCGGCCGGCTATGTGACAGCCTCGATCTTCGTGCTCGGCGTCTCCGCCTGGTATCTGCTGAAGGGCCGGCACATCGAGATCGCCAAGCGCTCGATGACGGTGGCCGCCTCCTTCGGCCTCGCCGCCTCGCTCTCCGTCGTCGTTCTGGGCGACGAGAGCGGCTATCTCACCACCGAGCACCAGCAGATGAAGCTCGCCGCCATCGAGGCCATGTGGGAGACCGAGCCGGCGCCCGCCGCCTTTACCGTGTTCGGCTTCCCCAGCGAGCAGGACCGCGAGACGCATTTCGCGGTGCGCATTCCGTGGGCGCTCGGCCTCATCGCGACGCGTTCGCTCGACACCGTGGTGCCGGGCATCGAGCAACTGGTCAACCACGCGGAGGAGCGGATCAAGAGCGGCATCATTGCCTTCGACGCGCTGCAGAAGATCCGCGCGGCGGGCTCCACGGCGGCCATTCCGCCCGCCGTCAAGGATGCCTTCGAGGATAACGGCACGGATCTCGGCTATGCGCTGCTGCTGAAGCGCTATGTCGACGATCCGCGCACCGCCACGCCCGAGCAGATCAAGGCGGCCGCCTGGGACACGGTGCCGAGCGTGCCGACGCTGTTCTGGGCCTTCCGCATCATGGTCGGGCTCGGCTTCTTCTTCATCGTGCTGACGGCGGTGTTCTTCTTCCTCTCGGCGCGTCGCACGCTCGACCGCTACCGGCCGCTGCTGTGGCTGGCCGTGCTGGCCATCCCGCTGCCGTGGATCGCGGCGGAAATGGGCTGGGTGGTCGCGGAGATCGGCCGCCAGCCCTGGATCATCGAAGGCGTGCTGCCGACCGCCGCCGCCGTCTCCAGCCTCGGCGCGGCCACCGTGCTTACCACCATCGTCGGCTTCGCGGCCCTCTATACCGTGCTGATCATCATCGAGATGACGCTGATGATCCGGGCCATCGCCAAGGGCCCCGAGCCGGACGAGGATCCGGAAGCCAATCTCATCCCCGCCCATCTCGTCGCCGCGGAGTAGGAACATGGTTCTCCACACGCTCATCGACTACGACACGCTGCGCGTCATCTGGTGGCTGCTGCTCGGCGTGCTGCTGATCGGCTTTGCCGTGATGGACGGTTTCGACCTCGGCACCGACATCCTGCTGCCCTTCGTCGCCAGGACCGACCTGGAGCGGCGCATCGTCATCAACTCGGTCGGGCCGGTCTGGGAAGGCAACCAAGTGTGGCTGATCCTCGGCGGCGGCGCCATCTTCGCCGCCTGGCCCCAGCTTTATGCGGTGTCCTTCTCCGGCTTCTACCTCGCCATGTTCGCCATCCTGTTCGCGCTCATCCTGCGGCCGGTGGGCTTCAAGTACCGCTCGAAGCGCGAAGGCCGGCTCTGGCGCGGCGCGTGGGACTGGGCGCTGTTCATCGGCGGGCTGGTGCCGGCGCTGGTGATGGGCGTGGCCGTCGGCAACGTGCTGCAGGGCGTGCCCTTCCACCTGAACAACGACCTGCGCATCTTCTATGACGGCTCCACGCTGTTCGAACTGCTCAACCCCTATGGCCTGCTCGCCGGCCTGCTCTCGGTGGCCATGCTGACCATGCACGGCGCCGGCTGGCTGGTGCTGAAGACCGACGGGCTGGTGGCCGAGCGGGCGCGCAGGTTCGGCGCCGTCGCGGCGCTGGTGACGGTGCTGCTGTTCGTGCTGGGGGGCGTGTGGCTGTTCCTCGGCATCAGTGGCTACCGCATCACCAGCGTGATCCCGGTGGCCGGGCCGTCCAACCCGCTGGGCAAGACCGCCGAGGTCGCGGTGGGTGCGTGGTTCGCCAATTATGCCGCCCATCCCTGGATGCTGGCGGGTCCCGTGCTGGGCATTGTCGGGGCGCTGGCCGCCTTCGCCCTGCTGTGGGCGCGCAAGGAGGTAACGCCGGTGCTGGCGAGCGCGGTGTCGATCTTCGGCATCATCTCGACGGTGGGGCTGACGATGTTCCCCTTCATCCTGCCGTCCTCGGTCGATCCGAAATCCAGCCTGACCGTGTGGGACTCCTCGTCGAGCCACCTCACGCTGTTCATCATGCTGGTCAGCGTCGGAATCTTCGTGCCCATCATCGTCGCCTACACCAGCTGGGTGTACCGCGTGCTGTGGGGCAAGGTGGATGCGCGCGAGATCCAGAAGGACAACAGCCACGCCTATTGAGAGGCGAAGCCCTTCCGGCGAATCCTCGCTCGCGGCAAGGGCTCCAGATGATCGTTTCGATGCGCTTTCGTCACGCGAACCGGAATCCGCTTCGCTCGAAAACGCTCAAGGGAGAATGCAGATGTGGTACTTCGCCTGGCTGCTCGGCCTGCCGCTCGCCGCCGCCTTCGCGGTGCTGAACGCCATGTGGTACGAGCTGATCGACGATGCCAAGCGGGCCGGACCGGCCGTGCGGGCGGCGCCCGTGCGCCCGGCTCCCGCCGCCGCCCGCCGCCGTAGCTGATAGGGTGAGCGACCGGCCCCGGTGCGCGGCGCATGCCGCTCGCCGGGGCAGACTATTTCCGGTCACTCGGCCGGGGTGGGGGCGGGCGTCGCCTCCGGCACGGGACGGGCGGTGAGCCGGGCCTGCAGCCGCGCGAGATAGAGATAGACTACCGGCGTCGTGTAGAGGGTGAGCACCTGGCTCAGCGCGAGGCCGCCGACCATGGCGAAGCCGAGCGGCTGGCGCAGCTCGGATCCCGTGCCGGTTCCCAGCATCAACGGCACGCCGGCCAGCAGCGCCGCCAGCGTGGTCATCAGGATCGGCCGGAAGCGCAGCCGGCAGGCCTCGGTTATCGCCTCCTCCGGGCTCATGCCACGGTCGCGCTCGCCGGCAATGGCGAAGTCCACCAGCATGATGCCGTTCTTCTTCACGATGCCGATCAGCAGGATAATGCCGATAATGCCGATCACCGAGAGGTCGAACCCGCCCGCCCACAGCGCCAGCAGCGCGCCGATGCCGGCCGAGGGCAGCGTCGACAGGATGGTCAGGGGGTGGATGTAGCTTTCATAGAGCACGCCGAGGATGACATAGACCGCGAACAGCGCCGCCGCGATCAGCGCCGGCTCGCTGGCCAGCGCACTCTGGAACACCTGCGCGCTGCCCTGGAAGCTGCCCGACAGCGTCGAGGGCGCGCCCAGCTCGGCCGAGGCGGCATTGATCACCTGCACGGCCTGACCCAGCGAGACGCCGGGCTTGAGGTTGAAGGAGAATGTCGCCGCCGGGAACTGCGCCTGATGCGAGACCGAGAGCGGCCCGACCGTCTTGGAATCGATGGTGACGAGGGTCGACAGCGGGATGGCCTGGCCCGAAATCGGCGACTTCACATAGATCTGGTCCAGCGAGCCGATATGCTTCTGCAAGTCCGGCGTCGCCTCGATGATGACGGCGTAGGAATCCAGCTGGGTGAAATACTGCGCCGCCTGGCGCTGGCCGAAGGCGTCGTTGAGCGTGGCGTCGATCACCGCCGGCTGGATGCCGAACCGCGCCGCGCGGTCACGGTCGATGGTGATCTTGAGCTGCGGCGCGCTGCCCTGCTGGTCGCTCGACACGTCGGTCAGTTCGGGCATCTGCCGCAGCCGGGCGAGCAGCTTCGGCGCCCAGACGTCCAGCTCGTCGAGGTCGACATCGGTGAGCGTGTACTGATACAGGGCGCGCGAAATGCGCCCGCCGACCGTGATGTCCTGCGAGGGCTGGAGAAACACCGTCGCCCCGCCCACGCCGTTCAGCTTGGGCCGCAGCCGGGCGATGACCTCGGAGGCGGAGGCGTCGCGCGCCTCGCGTGGCTTCAGCGCGATGAAGAAGCGGCCGGTATTGGTGGTGGACGCGCCGCCCGAGCCGAGCACCGAGCCGAACGCGGCCACGGCCGGATCCTGGGCGATGACCTCGCCGAGCGCCTGCTGCAGGCGCTTCATCTGCTCGGGTGAGACATCCTGCGCGGCTTCCGACAGGCCGGTGAGGATGCCGATATCCTGCGTGGGAAAGAAGCCCTTGGGCACCACCACGAACAGCCAGCCGGTGATCGCGACGGAGGCGAAGAACACCATCAGCGTGACGAAGCGGTAGCGCATCGCGATCCGCAGCGTCGCCACGTAGAAGGCGAGGATACCGTCGAAGCCGGCTTCGATCACCCGGTACAGCCATCCATGCGTGTGCGCCGGCGGCTTCAGGAAACGCGAGCACAGCATCGGCGTCAGCGTCAGCGACACCAGCGCCGACACCGCGATGGCGGCGGTGACGGTGAGGGCGAATTCACGGAACAGCCGGCCGACAATGCCGCCCATCAGCAGCAGCGGGATGAATACCGCCACCAGCGAGAGGCTGATGGACAGCACGGTGAAGCCGATCTCCCGCGCGCCCTTCATGGCCGCGCTATAGGCGGGCTCGCCGTCCTCCATGTAGCGCACGATGTTCTCGACCACGACGATGGCGTCGTCCACCACGAAGCCGACGGCGATGGTCAGCGCCATCAGCGACAGGTTATCGAGACTGAAGCCGAGCGCGTACATCACCGCCGCGCTGCCCGCCAGCGACAGCACCACCACGAGGGCGGGAATGAGCGTCGCGCGCAGATTGCGCAGGAACAGCAGGATGATCATCACCACCAGGCCGATGGTGAGCGCGAGGGTGAACTGCACGTCCTCGACCGCGGCGCGAATGGTCGTGGTGCGGTCGATCACCGTGTCGATGGTCATGCCGGCGGGAATGATGCCGTCGAGCCGCGGCAGGGTCGCCTTGATGGCGTCGACCGTCTCGATGACGTTGGCGCCCGGCTGCTTGAACACCAGCAGCACCACGGCGTGCTTCTCGCCGCTCCAGGCCGCCACGTTGACGTTTTCCGCTCCCTCGATCGCGTGGCCGACATCGCGCACCTTGATCGGCGCGCCATTGCGATAGGCGAGGATCACGTCGTCATAATCGGCCGCCTTCAGGATCTGGTCGTTGGCGGCGATGGTGAAGCTGCGCACCGTGCCGTTGATCGATCCCTTGGCCGCCTCGGCGGTGGAGGCGGCCAGCGTCGTGCGCACATCCTCGAAGGTCAGCCCGCTGGCGGAGAGCCGCGCGGGGTCCAGCTGCACGCGGATGGCCGGCTTCTGCTCGCCGCCGATCACCACCTGCGCCACGCCCTGCACCTGCGAGAGCCGCTGTGCCAGCACGTTGTCGGCGATGTCGTCCACCTGCGTCATCGGCATGGTGTCGGAGCGGGCGGCCAGGATCATGATCGGGCTATCGGCCGGATTGACCTTGCGATAGCTCGGCGGCGAGGTGAGATCGTCCGGCAGCTGCCGCAGCGCGGCGGTGATGGCCGCCTGCACGTCCTGCGCCGCCGCGTCGATATTGCGGGAGAGTTCGAATTGCAGCGTGATGGACGTGGAGCCCAGTGTCGAGGACGAGGTCATCTGGTCGAGGCCGGAGATCTGGCCGAAGCGCCGCTCCAGCGGCGAGGCCACCGCCGAGGCCATGGTATCCGGGCTCGCCCCCGGCAGGCTGGCCGAGACCTGGATGGTGGGAAAGTCCACCTGCGGCAGCGGCGCCACCGGCAGCAGCGGATAGGCGACCACGCCGAGCAGCGCCAGCGCCGCCATCATCAGCGAGGTGGCGATGGGGCGTTCGATGAAGGGGGCGGAAATGTTCACGACGCTGTCCTCGGCACCCGGCTCTGGGCGGTTGATCTAAAGCGCTGTCTTCACGCGAACGCGTGTCGGGCGAGCCCGAGTCAGGGGCTTGTCTTGACAGTGCCGTCCTCGGCGAGGTGTTCGCGGCCGGCCTCCTTCTGGCTGTCGCCGCTGATCGCCACCTTCACGTTGGGACGCAGCCGGTACTGGCCCTCGGTCACCACCCTGTCGCCGGCATCCAGCCCCTTGGTCACGACCGCGACGCCGTCGGCGACCTGGCCGGTCTCGATCGGCTTCACGCCGGCCGTGCCGCTCTCGCCCACCACCCAGGCGAACAGCCCGTCCGGCCCGCGCTGCACGGCGGCGACCGGCACGGTGAGCGCATCCCTCACCGTGTCGACCGCGAGCAGCACATGCACGAAGCCGCCGGGCCACAGCCGCTCGTCATCATTGGGGAAAACCGCCTTGAGCCGCAGGGTCGCCGTGCCGGCATCCACGAGATTGTCGATGACGGTCAATTTGCCGGTGCCGAGCACGCCGCCATCGTCGCGGGCGGCGGTGACGGTCACGGCGCCCCGCGCCTGCGCGTTCTTCACGGCGTCGAGATCCTTCTCCGGCAGGGAGAAGATCACCGATACCGGCCTGAGGGCGGTAAGCACGGCGATGGGTGTGGTGTCGCTGGTATGGACGAGATTGCCGGGGTCGATCTGGCGCAGGCCCATCCGCCCGTCCACCGGGGCTGTGACGCTGGTGTAGTCGAGATTGGCCTGCGCGGTTTCGATGGCGGCGTCGTCGGCGGCGATCGAGGCCTTCAGCTGGTCGACCGTGGCCTGCTGCTGGTCCACCGACTGCCGGCTGGCGTAATCCTTCTGCACCAGCTGGGTGTAGCGGGAGAGATCGGCCTCGGCGCCGTGCAACTGGGCCTCGTCCTTGGCCTTGGCGGCGCGGGCCTGATCGAGGCTCGCGCGGGCGAGGCGCGGGTCGAGCGTGGCCAGCACGTCGCCCGCCTTCACGTTCTGCCCTTCAGTGAAGTTGACCGATTGCAGCGTGCCGTCGACCCGGGCGTGGATGTTGACGGTCTGCGAGGCCTGCACCGTGCCGAGCCCGTTGAGCACGACCGGAACATCCCGCCGCTCCACCGGCGCGACATTGACGCGCACGGTCTGCGACCGGGGAGCGGCCGCCGCCGCGGGCTGCGCGGCATTGGCGCGGTTCTCGCGCCAGAGATAGGCGCCGCCGGCGCAGGCCAGAACGGCCCCCATGATCAATGGAACGGCAAGGCGCCCCCGCCGCGAGGCACTCTGTGCAGTTTCCATCGTCACACTCCGCTGGCAGTCCGGACAATTCCCCTCATTGTGCACCGCAAACCCGCGGTTTCCTCATTAAATCTTGTTTAGTCGCAGTACCTTACGTAAGGCGTCCGTCGCGCGGGCGGTCATCCCCAATCCCGTACCGGAAACTCGTGCGGGTGCACGGTGACACTGCCGCCGCTCGCCAGGATGACGGCATAGGCCGGCGATTCGAAGCTGACCGCGTACGGGCCGGTGAAGGTGAGTGCCGACTGGTGGTTGGTGCCCCGCAGCGTCGAGAAGGGAATGCCGCCCCAGCTGCCATTGGCCAGCCGGTGCACGTGGCCGGCGAAGATGTGCCGCACATTGTGGTGCCGCCGCAGCACCTCCATGAGCCGGCCGGCTTCCGCGAGGCAGGTGTCGTCGAGCGCGGGCACGCCGATCGGGCAGGGCGGGTGATGCAGGAACATCAGCACATGGTCGGCATCGGCGAGGCGGGCATCGAGCCAGTCGAGGCGGGCGCCGCACAGCCGGCCCTCGATGCGTCCGGGCTCCAGCGTGTCGAGCAGCACGATCCGCATGCCGTCAATGTCGACGAAGGAATGGGCGAAGCCGTCCGGGTCGAGCGCCTCGGAAAACACCGCTCCGAACGCCGCGCGCGCGTCGTGATTGCCGAGCATCAGCCGGAAGGGCGGGACAAGTGCCTCCAGGCGCTCGCCCAGCGCGGCATAGGCCGCCGGTTCGCCGTCATTGGTCAGGTCGCCCGAGAACACGACGAGGTCGGCATCGGCATGATGGAGGTTGAGATCGACGATGCAGTCCTCAAGCCGGTCCAGCGGGTCGCTGCCGAATAGCGGCTCGCCGGGCGTGACGAGGTGAAGGTCGCTGACCTGGATGATCTTCATGCCAGAGCCTCCATCCGGGCGGCCTCGATCAGGCCGAGCAGATCCTCGCACAGCTGCGGTGCACAGCCGATGACAGGCCCGCCCGCCGCAAGATCCCCACTGGCGGCGAAATCATGGGTCCAGCCGCCGGCCTCGCGGATGAGCAGCAGCCCGGCGAGGCAGTCCCACGCGTGCATGTGCGGCTCGTAATAGGCGGCGAGCCGCCCGCAGGCGACATGCGCGAGGCTGAGCGCGCCCGAGCCGCCGCGCACGAACATGCCCCCGGCTTCCAATAGCCGCCTGATGACGGCGGCGATCAACTGCGCGGGCACGCGGAAACTGGCGCCGACCGACGTAAGGCCGTGCCGCAGGTCGGTGCGCGTATCGACGCGGATCGGGCGGCCATTGAGCGTGGCCCCCGCGCCATGCACGGCGATGAACGTTTCCTGCGCGTTCGGGTCGAGGATGAAGCCGGCCACCGTGCGTCCGCGCTCCACCAGCGCCAGCGCGACGCACCAGTTGGCGATGCCATGGACGAAGCAGCTGGTGCCGTCGATCGGATCCAGCACCCAGACGAAATCCGAGCGCGCGGGCGCGGTGCCCGATTCCTCGCCGAGGAAGCCGTCCTCGGGAAAGGCCTGCGCGAGGCGGCCGCGCACCAGCTGTTCCACCGCGCGGTCGGCGATGCTGACCACGTCCTGACCATTGGCCTTGGCCTCCACCGCCAGCGATTCCACTTCAGCGAAATAGGCAAGCGCGCGGGTGCCCGCCTCGGCGAGGATGGCGTGCGCGGCCTCGATCCGCGCGGTGAGATGGGCGGGAGCGTTCACGGGCAGGCTCCGATGAGGCTGTCGTCGGCGGCGAGGATGTCGACCTGCGGCGCCTCGACATGCGAGGCGGCGGCGCAGGTGGTGGTGCGCGCGATGAACACCGCGTCGAGCCGGGCGGTGGAAGGGGATGCGCCGGGGTCGGCGATACGGCGGTCGAGATGGGCGATGGCCTGCGCGGCGATCCGCGCCGGGTCCTGCCGGAACGTGCTGAGCCCATAGGCGCCCCAGCTCGCTTCGGGGATGTCGTCGAAGCCGATGACCGCGAGATCACGCGGAATGGCGAGGCCGAAGCGCCCGCGCGCGGCGTCCATCAGCCCGAAGGCGACGAGATCGTTGACACAGAACACCGCTTCCGGCCGTCCCGCCCGGGCGAGCATCGCCTCCGCCACCTCCTGCCCGCCGGCATAGTCGGTATCGGCGCCGCGCAGGATGGTGATGTCGGCGCCGAGCTGCCGGGCCTCCTGCGCGAAGGCAAGCTCGCGCTCGGTGATGCTGGGCGTGCCCGATTGCGAGCCGGCAAAGCCGAGGCGGCGGAAGCCCTGGGCGAAGAACAGCCGGGCGGCCAGCCGCGCGGCCCCCGCATTGTCGATCTTCACATGATCGCAGCCCGGCTCGGACCGGCCGATCGACACCAGCGCATGGCCGTTCTGGCGCGCCGTCTCCACCAGCGAGGCGGGCGGCGAGCCGGACAGGATGATGGTCGCCTCCGCGCGATAGCCGAACAGCGCCGCCTGCGCGGCCTGCAGTTCCGCGTCGGAATGGCCGGTATTGATGACGACGGGAACATTGCCGCGCCGGATAAGGGCCCCGGTCAGCGCCGCCACCAGATGCGCGCGGAAGCCGACCTCGGGCTTTGTCACGACGAGCCCGACCAGCCGGCTGCGATTGGCCAGCAGGCCGCGCGCGAGGTCGTTGACCTGGTAGCCCAGCTCGGCGGCGGCGTGCATCACCTTCTCCCGCGTTTTCACGGCGATGCTGGCACCCGGCGTGAAGGCGCGCGAGACCGCCGAGCGCGAGACGCCGGCCAGTTCCGCCACCTGCTGGGCGCTGACGAAACGCCGGGCCGCCGCGGCCTCATCCGAGAATGGCGTTTCTGAAACGGGGAGGGGAGGGTTCGGGTTTTTCACTGGCCGACCTTCGCGAGCACGTCGGATTTGAGAAAGCGTTCCACCACCAGCATGAAGCCGATGGAGGGAACGAGCAGCAGCAGCGCGCTGATCGAGGCGATCTGGTAATTGCCGCCGGCTCCGGCCGAATAGAGCAGCAAAGGCAGCATGTTCACATCCGGCGCGCCGACGAAGTAGCTGCCGGTGAACTCGTCCAGCGATTCCAGGAATACGAAGATCGCGCTGGCCAGCAGGCCGGGCGCGGCGAGCGGCAGCGTGACGTCGAGGAAGGCCCGCAGCGCCCCGGCGCCGATCGAGCGCGCCGCCTGTTCGAGCTCGCGATCGACGGCGGCAAAGGCGGCGGTGGCGATCCACACGGCAAAGACGAGGCCATGGGTGACATGCACCAGCACCACGCCCGCGACCGTGCCGTTGAGGCCGATCTGATAGAATAGCCGCGCGACGTTCACATAGACCGGCAGGTTGGGAAAGGCCTGAGGAACGAGGAAGGCGATGAGGATCAGCGCCCGGCACGGCAGCTTGAGGCGCGCCAGCGCATAGCCCGCCGGTATCGCGAGGGCGAGCGAGACCAGCACGGTGAGGCTCGCCACCAGCAGGCTGTTGCCGAGCGATTCCATCGCATTGCCGCGCGGCGCGAAGACCCGGGCCCAGTAACTGAAGCCGTAGTCGATGGGCAGCGCATGGGGAAAGTACCAGCGCTCGGCCACGGTCCACAGCACGAGATTGGCCAGCGGGCCGAAGATGACGAAGGCCAGCAGCCCGAGAACGAGCCCGCGCGGGATCCACCACAGGTCCAGCGTCGGGCCGGAGCGCCGGAGGAGGGAGGAGGCGAGCAGGGTCATGCGCGCTCCCTCACGCTGTGGCGCAGATAGACGATCGCCGCGCAGGCGCTGATGGCGAGCGAGACGAGGCCAAGCGCGTTGGCCACGCCATAATCGCCATAGGCATTGATGCGGAAGGCGATGTCGGCGGTGATCATGGTCGGCGACTGGGCGTTGATCATCAGCGGAACCGACAGCACCGACATCATGGTGACGAAGGACAGCACCAGCGACACCATCAGCGTGGTCGCCACCTGCGGCACCAGGATCTCGATGAGGATGCGCGCCCGCGAGGCGCCCAGATTGCGCGCGGCCTCCAGGGTGCCGCGGTCCACCGAGGCCATGGCGCCGGCCACCAGCAGGGCGACGAACGGTGTCTGCTTCCACACGAAGGCGATGACGATGCCGCGCCAGTCGAGAAAGCTGGTGGCGTCGAGCGGGGTGATGAGGCCGGCGCCGATCAGTACATTGTTCATCAGCCCGTTGCGGGCGAGGAAGGTGCGCAGCACCTGCCCGACCACGATGAAGGGAATGAACATCGGCCAGCGGTAGAGCCAGCGCAGGATCGCGACCGCGCGGGGGTTTTCGCCGAGCGTGAGATAGCCGCCGATGGCGATGGCGAAGGCTCCGATCAGCGCGGTCGACAGGCTGACGATCAGCACGGTGAAGACGATGTCCGGGGTGTAGAGCGCGAAGGTCTTGACGAAATTGCCGAGGCCGAAGCCGTCCGCCACCACGAACGCCCCCACCACCGAGGCGGCGAGCGGCACCACGAACAGCAGCACGATCACCGCCAGCGCAGGCAGGACGAGCAGCAGTCCGAGGAGGGGGAGGGGCATGGCGGGTTTCTTGAGAGGGGTGGGTTGGAACGGTGGAATTCCGAGCCACAGAGGATATTGCCGAAGAGTTTTGCGCTGGGTCCCGGCTCTGCGCTCCGGCTTCGCCTTCGCTGGTCCGGGACACACTGTTTCCCGGACAAGTTGCGCGCAGCGCAGCGCCGATCCGGGACCCAGGAGAGACTCTTCGGCAATAGCCTCGTTGGCTCGCCAATACGGACGGGACGCTCAAGAGGGGGAGGTGCATGGTCGCACCTCCCCGAAACGCCGATACGCAGGCATGAGCGAGCTAGCTCAGTTCGTCGCCTGGCGCTCATAGGCTTCCAGGATCGCGCTGTTATAGGGCGCGATCGGGAAGGGCTTGCCGTATGTGGCGAGGTCTTCCGGCGTGACGCTGGTGAACAGCTTCTTCCACACCGCGTCGGGAAGTTCGGCCTGCACATAGGTGGCGTCGATGCCGGGATACCAGTTGAAACGCTCGACGATGCCCTGCGCCTGAACCTTCGGGCTGGTGGCAAGCTCGACGAACTTCTCCGCCAGTTCCTTGTTCGGGCTCTTGGCGGGGATCACATAGTGCATCGGCTGGCCGGGCATGCCGGGGGCGGGCAGCACCAGCTTGAAGTCGGGCGGCAGGCGCCCGTCGGCCTGCCAGCTGTAGAACATGTCGACCCAGACCGGGCCCATGGCGATCTCGCCGCGCGAGAGCAGATCGAGCGTGCCGGCATTGCCGGGGGTCAGCGTCGCGTTGCGGGTGAAGTCGCGCAGGCTCGCGAAGGCGGCATCCCACTTCTTCGTCTCGGCCTCCTCGAACGGGCCGTTCATCAGCTTGTTGGCGTCGCCATCGCCGAAGGCATAGATCCAGCCCATGACGAAGCTGACGCCCGAGGCGCCGCCCTTGATGCCGTTATAGCCGAACTGCTTGGGATGGGCCTTGGCCCATTGCGCGATCTCGGCGTAGCTGCGGGGCGGGTTCGGCACCAGCGCGGGGTTGTAGGCGATGGCGGTCTGGCTGTTGAACATCGGCATGACATAGCCCGTCACCTTGGTGCCGAGCGCCATGTCGGCATTGGCGCGGGACACCAGCTTGCCGCTGGAAATCCGGTCGCGGTAGGATTCCAGATAATTGCCCTTGATCATCGGGCCGACGAACTTCTCGTGCACCACCGCGACGTCGGTGTCCCAGGTCGTGCTGCCGGCCTTGTCCTGCGCGTCGAAGCGCTCGACGATCTTCTGCGAGCCGGCATCGCCCGGCCCGGTGCCGACCACGCGCACCGTGTTGCCGGGATACTGCTTCTCGAACAGCGGGGCGAGGTACTGGTTGACGTAGTCGACCATGTTCTGGTCGCCGGCGGTGATGACGGTGAGTTCGGCGGCGCCGGCGGGTGCGGCGGCGAGGCCGAGAAGGAGCGTCGCGGAAGCGAGCGCGGGCGCGAGGAGGCTCTTCATGGGGCAAGGTCTCCGGTGAGGATCAGGAAATGACGGGCTCCCGAACGCGGTCCGGTCGGCTGGCGCGGGTCGCGGTCGGGTGTGTGTCGGTCGCCGGCGCGGCGGCGCCGGACGGCGAGGGGGTGTCGAAGAGAAACAGTTTTTCCGCGGGGATCGTCAGCCGCACGGCGGTGCGCGGTGCCAGCGCATGTTCGGCATCGGCGAAGACCGGCGTCTGGCCGATGCGCACCGAGTGGCGCCAGGCCCCGCCGAGATAGCTCACCGCCTCGACATGGCCGGAAAGCGCCAGCCCCTCGGTGGCGCGCGGCGCATCGAGCGTCTCCAGTTGCACCGCCTCGGCGCGGAAACGCGCCTCCAGCGCGCCGCTGGCGAGCACCCGCCCGTCCCGCGGCACGGCCGCTGCCCCATGGTGCGGGCCGGCGGCGATGTGGATCTTGTCCCCCGCCACCGTGCCGTTCAGCGCCAGCATGTTCTCGGCGCCCATGAAGGCGGCGACGAAGGCGGAGGCCGGCCGGTTGTAGATCTCTTCCGGCGTGCCGGCCTGCGCGATGCGGCCGGCCTCCATGACGACGACCCGGTCGGCCATCGCCATCGCTTCCTCGCGATCATGGGTGACGTGCACGGCGGTGATGCCGAGCCGCTGCTGCAGCGCGCGGATCTCATGGCGCACCTTCAGGCGGATGCGGGCGTCGAGATTGGAGAGCGGCTCGTCGAGCAGCAGGATCTGCGGATCGACCGCCAGTGCCCGGCCGAGCGCCACGCGCTGGCGCTGGCCACCAGACAGAGCGCCGGGCTTGCGCGCCCCGAGCCCGCTCAAGCCCAGCAGCGCCTCGATCTCGCCGACGCGCCGGTCGATCGCGGTGCGCGGCAGGCCCTTGAGCTTGAGCCCGTAGCCGATGTTCTTCGCCACGCTCATGTGCGGCCACAGCGCATAGGACTGGAACACCAGCGCCATGCCGCGCCGGTCCGGCGGCAGCCGGGTCACGTCCCGTCCGGCCACCGCGATGGCGCCGGCGGACGGCGCGACGAAGCCGGCAATCGCCCGCAGCAGCGTGGTCTTGCCGCAGCCGGAGGCGCCGAGCAGCGCCACGAATTCGCCTCGGCCGATGGTGAGGCGCAGGTGCTCCAGAACCCGCGTCGCGCCATAGCCAACCGACAGATCGGTGATGCTCAGGAAGGCGTCGTCGTTCATGCGGATTCCTTGCACAGCTGTGCAACGGGGCGTGTGGCTGGGTGGGCCGTCGCGGTCTCAGCTAGCGCGGGTTCATTGCAGCTGGATGACGCCGCGCCCGGCCGGCGTTGGGCCGCTCACCGGCGGGGTACCTCCTCTCGCCCTGGCGCGGGCCCGTGCGGGGGCGCGGCGATGATGACCGCCGGGTCGAGGGCCGGCAAATCCGCAAGGCGGTGCCGAAACTTCGCAATGTCACGCAACCGTCATGTAGCTCCCTTAGCTGTTCGCCCAAATCCATTGCCTGGAACAGCCATGTCCTGGACCCTCGATGCCCTCTGAAGCCTCTCCAGCGGTCCGCGTTCGCGGCCTCGGCCTTTCCTATGGCCCGGCGCGGATCCTGAACGATGTCGGCTTCGAGGTGACGCAGGGTGAGGTGCTGGCGCTGCTCGGCCCCTCGGGGTGCGGCAAGACCACGCTGCTGCAACTGCTCGCCGGGCTGCTGGCGCCGACTACCGGGCAGATCGACATTCGCGGCCGGCGGGTGGCCGATGCCTCGGGTGGCACGTTCCTGCCGCCGGAGGCCCGCGGGCTCGGCATGGTGTTCCAGGACTATGCGCTGTGGCCCCACATGAGCGTGGCGGACAATGTCGCCTTTCCCCTGGAAATGCGCGGCGTGCCGGCGCGCGAGCGCCGGGCGCGGGTGGGTGCCGCGCTGGAGCGGGTAGGCCTTGGCCAGCTTGCCGGGCGCCGGCCTTCCGACCTGTCGGGTGGCCAGCAGCAACGCGTGGCGCTCGCCCGCGCCATCGTCGCCGAGCCGCAGCTGGTGCTGTTCGACGAACCGCTGTCCAATCTCGATCCCGAATTGCGCGAGGCCATGGTGGGCGAGATCGGCGCGCTGGTCGCCCAGTTCGGCCTGACCGCGATCTACGTCACCCATGACCGCACCGAGGCCTTCGCGCTCGCCGACCAGGTGGCGGTGATGCGGGGCGGCCGGATCGCCCAGCTGGCGCCGCCGCAGGCGCTGGTGGCCGAGCCGGCGAGCCCGGAGGTCGCCGAATTCCTCAATCTCGGCTGCGTGCTGCCCATGCGGCGCACGCCAGACGGATGGCGGATTGCCGGCACCGCGATGAGCGTCGGCACGGAGGGCCCTGCGGGCCGCGAGGCGCGCCTGCTGCTGCCCGGCCGCAGCACCCGCATCGGCACGGCCGAGGAGGGGCGCCCGGCCGGCGAAGTGCTGCGCACCCGCTTTCGCGGCGACGGCTACGCGCTGACGCTCAGGATCCTGGGCACGCCGTTCGAGATCCAGCTCGCGAGCCCCGTGCGGGCCGAGGTCGGAGACGTGGTCGGGCTGTCCTGCCCGCCCGAGGACATGCGCTGGTTCGCCGGCGCGGCCGCCTGAACCCCTTGAAGGAGACGACAATGCGCGCATTCACGGCCGTCATGGGCCTTGCCCTTGCCCTCGGTGCCTCGCTCATGGCCAGCACGGCGATGGCCGACATCACCGTCTATTCCGCCGGTCCCGGCGGGCTGATCGACAAGCTGGCCAAGGGCTACACGGACAAGACCGGCGTCAAGGTCAACGTGTTCCAGGCCACTACCGGCAAGATCATGGCCCGCATCGAATCGGAAGCCGCCAATCCTGTCGTGGACGTGCTGATCTCGGCCTCGTGGGATACGGCGACCGACTTCGCCAAGCGCGGCTGGCTCATTGCCTATGCCAGCCCGAACGCCGCCATGGTGCCGGACTTCCTGAAGAACGACACCGCCGTGGCGCAGGGCATTTCCGCGCTCGGCATCGCCTGGAACCCGGCCTCCGGCACCCCCCGGCCGACCGAGTGGGCGGACCTTGCCAAGCCGGCCTACAAGGATCTCGTGACCCTTCCCGATCCGGCGCAGTCCGGCGCCTCGTTCGAGCTGGTGGCGGCGCTGCAGGCCCGCAATGGCTGGGGCCTGTTCAAGGATCTCGCCGCCAACGGCGCCATCGTCGCGGGCGCCAATGCCGAGGCGCTGAACCCGGTCATGCAGGGCGCCAAGGCGGCGGTGTTCGGCGCGGTCGACTACATCTCGCTCGCCGCCAAGGCCAAGGGCGAATCGATCGACGTGATCTTCCCGGCCTCCGGCACGGTCATCGCGCCGCGCCCGATGATGATCCTGAAATGGTCGAAGCAGCCGGACGCCTCCAAGGCATTCATCGACTACGTGCTGTCGGATGAGGGCCAGAAGGCGGTGGCGGCGACCTATCTCATGCCCGCGCGCAGCGACGTGAAGGCCAATCGCCCGCTGATCTCCGACCTGAAGATCCTGCCCGTCGACGCGGCCGCGGTCTACGGCACGCGCGACACGACGCTGGCCGAGTTCGCCAAGCTGTTGGCCAAGTGAGGGCGGCGGTTCCCGCCCGATAGCCAGATAGAATGAGTGCCTGGGACATGCGGAGGGATGTGAAGACGGGCGGCCATGGGCTTCTGGGCTGGGTCGCGGGCATCAGCCTGAGCGTCATTGTTCTGGTGCCCTTCGTCTTCATCGTTCTGCAGGCGATCTTTCCGGATCTGGGGCGCGGTTCGTTCGCCGCGCCCCTCGCTCATCTCGGCCGCACGCTGGCCGATCCGAAGCTGCTGCACCTCACCGGCAACACGCTGACCCTCGGGCTCGGGGTCATGCTGGGCTGCACCCTCATCGGCGTGCCGCTGGCGGTGGCGCGGGCGCTGTTCCGCGTGCCCTTCGCGCTGGTATGGGACGTGCTGTTCCTCGTCCCCTTCATGATCCCGCCCTATATCGCAACGCTCGGCTGGATCATGTCGATGCAGCCGCGCGGCTATCTCCAGCAACTCACGGGGGTCAATCTCGGCCCGCTGCTATTCTCCGTGCCGGGCATGGTTCTGATCATGAGCCTGAACCTGTTTCCGGTGGTCTATTTCGCGCTGTCGCGCACCATCGAGGCGGTCGGCACGCGTTATGGCGATGTCGGGCGCGTCTTCGGCGCCCGCCCGGTGCGCGCCTTCTTCCGCATCACCCTGCCGCTCGCCACGCCGGGCCTGGCGGCGAGCCTGCTGCTGGTCTTCGCGCTGGCGATCGAGGAATACGGCACGCCCGCCGCGCTCGGCAGCCGCTTCGGCTTCCAGGTGCTGGTGACGGGTATCGAGAACCGCATTTCCGACTGGCCGATCGATCTGCCCGGCGCGGCGATCCTCTCGCTGCTGCTGGTCGGGCTGTCGCTGGTCGCCTTTCTCATCCAGCGCCGCATCCTCGCCGGGCGCAATTACGATACGGTCTCCGGCAAGCCGCAGGCACGGGAGAAGCGCGCGCTGGGGGCGCTGGCGCTGCCGGTGTCGCTCGCCTTCGCGCTGGTCGCCTTTCTCGCCACCGGCCTGCCCATCCTCGCCATTCTCGCCACGGCGCTGTCGAAGACCATTTCCGGCGGGCTGAAGCCGTCCAATATGGGGCTGCAGAATTTCGTCGAAGTCCTCGCCAATAGCGGCGGGGCGCTGCAGGCGCTGGTCAATTCGCTGTCGCTGGGCATCGCGACGGCGCTGCTGGCCGGGGCGCTGGGCGCCATCACCGCCTATGCCGTGGTCAAGGGGCGGGGGCGCGGGCGTCTCGCGCTCGACATGCTGGCCATGCTGCCCAGCGCGCTGCCGGGCGTGGTCGTGGCGGTGGGCATGATCCTCGCGTGGAACCAGCCCTGGCTGCCGTTCACGCCCTACAACACGCCGCTGATCCTGCTCATCGCCTATTGCTGCATCCTGCTGCCGCAGCCGGTGCGCTATGCCAGCGCCGCCTTCCAGCAGATCGGCGACAACCTGGAGGCCGCCGCGCGGGTGGCCGGGGCGCGGCCCTTCACGGTGTTTCGCCGGATCATGCTGCCGCTGGTGCTGCCGAGCCTGATCACCTCCATGCTGCTGGTCTTCGCGGTCGCCTCGCGCGAGCTGGTCGCCTCGCTCCTGGTGGCGCCGGTGGGCATGATGACCATTGCCGGCTTCATCTGGCGGCAGTTCGAACAGGGCTCGGTGGGGCTCGGCATGACCATGAGCTTCATCGCCATAGTGCTGACCACGCTGATTCCGATGCTGCTGATTGCCGTGCTGCGCCGCATCGCCGGAGGACGCTTTACCGGGCTTCACTAGAGCTTTTCCGGTGAATTCCGGTTCACCGAAAAAGCTCTAGGTTATTGTTCTGACGTATTTTCTTCACGCGAACCGGAATCCACTTCGCTCGAAAATGCTCCAGGCGCAAGCTCGCTGGAATGTGCCCGGCGTCTCGCCTTTCTTCATGCAGGAGAAAGGCGTTTTCTTTGCAAGAAATTTTGTTGACACACCTCCGTCCCGATGCAAACATTCCCGGCGTTGAGGGCGCTGGCGGGGCATGTCCTTGCCTGGAAGTCGCCCGGCATTTCCTGTTCAGTTTCGTATTCCGCACCCCGGACTTCGTCGAGCGAAGGTTTCATCAGATATGACCGCCGCATTCCCTCGCAATTCTATTCTAAACGAGCGGCATATCCAGCTCGGGACCAAGTTCGAATCGTCCTGGAACGGCATGCCGCTGCCGCAATTCTATTCGACCGATCCCTATGACGAGGTCGCCACCATTCGCTCGCGCGCGGGGCTGATCGATGTGTCGTCGCTCAATCTGGCGAACGTCAAGGGCAAGGACGCCGTCGCTCTGCTCAACGAGGTGCTGACCTCGGATATCGCCGGGATGAAGCCGGGCCAGTCGGCCATCAGCAATATCGTCGACGATAACGGCTCGCTGATCGACGACGTGCTGGTCTATTGCAACGGCGCCGATGATTTCCGGCTCTCGCACGGCTCCGGCAAGCTGGAGGAGGTGCTGGCGCAGTTCAGCGCCGGGCGCGACGTGTCGGTCGCCAATGACGGGGACACCCATGTCTTGTCCTTGCAGGGCCCGCGGGCGCTGGACATTCTCAAGCCGCATGCCTCGATCGACCTGACGACGCTGAAATATTTCGAACATGCTCCGGCGACCCTGTTCGGCCGCGCGGTAACGCTGGCGCGCGGCGGCTATTCGGCCGAGCGCGGCTATGAAGTGTTCAGCGCGGCGGCCGATACCGTGTTCCTCTGGGATTCCATCCTGGAGGCCGGCGCGCCCTATGGCGCCATGCCGGTGTCCTGGCAGAGCCTCGACATCGTCCGCGTGGAGGGGGCGCTGCTGTTCTTTCCCTATGACATGCCCAAGGGCGACGAGACCCCCTGGGAAGTCGGCGCGGACTGGACGGTGGATCTCGACAAGCCGTCCTTCCGCGGCAGGGAGGCCCTCATCCGCCGCAAGGGCGAGGCGCGCGTCGTGCAGCGCGGCATGGAGATCGACCATCACGAGCAGATCGAGCCGGGCGCCAGGCTGTTCAAGGACGGCAAGGACGTCGGCTCGCTGAACTCGTCCATCTATAGCCGGCACCTGATGCGCTCCATCGCGCTGGTGCATGTTCTGCCCGAGTTCGGGGCGTTCGGTACGGAATTCGAGGTGGTGGGCCCGCAGGGCACGTTCACCGGCCGGCTGGTCAAGACCCCGTTCTACGATCCGCTGCGCCTGCGCACCCATCCGCTCGACGAGCGGGGCTGAGGTTTCCCTTTCGTCATCCCGGACGGCCAGCGGCCGATCCGGGATCGTCGGCAGAACGGGGATCGATCCCGGCTCTGCGCTGCGCTTCGGCCGGGATGACGCCGCTGCAACCAATATGAAAAAGGCCGGAGCGCCCTCGCTCCGGCCTTTTCATCTTCTGCCGTCACGGTTCAGGCGCGCACGCGACTCTTGGTCGGGTCGTAATGCGGGAAAGCGACGATGGTGGCCGCGAGGCGCTTCTGGTGCCCGTCCAGCTTGCCGATCTCGACGCGCGCGCTAGGCTCCGCCGCGCTCACATCCAGCCGCGCCAGCGCGATGATGTGACCCAGAATTGGTGAGCGGGTGGCGCTGGTGACGATGCCGATCTGCGCGCGCCCATTATAGACCGGGTCGCCGTGATGCACCGGTTCGTTCTCCTCCATTGCGAGGCCGACCAGCTTTTTGGCCGGGTGGGCACGCCGGCGGTCGAGGGCCGGCTTGCCGACAAAGTCGTCCGATTTCGATTCCGGAACGGTGAAGCCGATGCCGGCCTCGAACGGGTCGGTCTGGTCGCAGAATTCATAGCCGGCAAAGGCCAGTCCCGCCTCGATCCGAAGCATGTCGAGAGCGAGCAGGCCGAGCGGTTCCAGTCCGTGCGGCGTGCCGGCTCCGAGGATCGCGTCCCACAGCTCGACGCCACGGCTGGGATGGCACCAGATCTCATAGCCGAGTTCACCGGTATAGCCGGTGCGCGACACCATGACGGGAATGTCGCCCACCTTGCCGATGGTGAAGCGGAACCATTTCAGCGCGTCCGCGCTCGGCTGGTGCGCCGGCGTCACCAGGATTTCGCGCAATATGTCGCGCGATTTCGGCCCCTGCAGCGCGAGATTGTGCAACTGGTCGGTCGAGGACTTCACGAAAGCATGCAGCCCGTACTTGGCCGCCAGTTCGCGGAGCCACACGCCGCAATAATCATCGCCGCAGACCAGGCGGAAATTGTTTTCGGCGAGCCGGAACACCGTGCCATCGTCCAGCATGCCGCCATGATCATAAGTGAGGGCGGTATAGACGACTTGGCCGACAGCGAGCTTGCGGATGTCGCGGGTGACGGCAAGCTGCACCAGCTTTTCCGCGTCGGGTCCGAGAATCTCGAACTTGCGCAGCGCCGAGAGGTCCATCACCACCGCACGCTCGCGGCAGGCCCAGTATTCGGCGATCGGCCCGGCGGAGGAGAAGCTTTCCGGCAGCCAGAAGCCGCGATAGTCGACAAGCGTGCGCGTGAGCGCGGAGGTGCGCGCATGGAAGGCGGTCTCGCGCGTCAGCCGCGGGGCGGAGTCGGGCGTCATGCGGTGGGCGATCCCTCTGGAGAAATCATTGGCGCCGTCATAGACGCGCAGATGTATGTCGGTGGGGTGCCAGGCGTTCGACGCATCGATGTCGTCGGCGCAGGAGGAAGAGGCGCAGACGAGATCGGTGAGCGCGCGCAGCAGCACATAGTCGCCCGGCCGCGACCACGGCTCGTCCATGCCGATGCGGTCGCCCGGCGAGACGAAGGTGTTGTAGAAGAAGTTCACCGCCGGCCAGCCCATTTTCGGCGCGATGCCATAGGGCGCCAGCGCACGGTTGAAATTGTCCGTGCAGTTGTCGTGGCCGGGATAGCCCATGTCGTCGTAATATTTGGCGTTGCAGGCCAGCATGAAGGTGTCGTGCCGGCCGACCGTGTCGCGGATCACCTCGACCAGTGCGGTCTGGTCCTCGTCGAAATATTTCGAGTGCAGGCCGGGGCCGGGGCTGGCCGAGCCCATCAGCGTGCGGGTGGTGGTGGGGTCGAGGCCTTTTTCGCGGCCGGCGTGGAGCTTGGCGGCATCGAAGGCGAGGAAGTCCGAGCACTGCTGGCCATCGACATCGATGATCTGGATATAGTCGCCGGCCTTCACCTCATAGGCGCTGGCCGAGGCCGCGCGAATGCGCAGATCGAGCTTTGGTTCGGCGAGCGGGGGCGGCACGGTGCCGGTGGAAGGGGCGGCCGGCTCGATTTCGACGATGAGATCGGTCGGGGCATCCTGGTTGCCCGGCTCCATCGGCCCGCCGGGCGCGATGAGCAGACAGGCGAGAGGCGCCGGCGCGGTGAAGCTGACCTGCGCGCCGGGCGGCTGCGCGGCGTCGAACAGCGCGGTGCCGGCGGCGTCCGGCCCGAGAAGCGCGCGCGCCACCTCGGGCAGGGTCTCGCCCGCGAGGGGAACCTGCCCGGCCGGGCGGCCCAGAAACTCGTCGAGGCTGCCGCTCGGCCCGGCAATGAACAGGAGGCCGGGCTGGCCGCCCTCCGGGTCGAGAATATGCACCCGGTCGCCGGGCATCAGGCCGAAGGCGACATACGCTCCGCCCGGCGCCACGTGCCGCAGCCGCGCGGGATTGAGCCGCCGCGCGCCCTGGCTGGCGAGGCTGGCCCCGGACTGGATGTTCATCATGTCTCTCCCGCCGCTGCAGCGTCCTACTCGGCCGCGACGGCCGCAGGATTGATGAAGGCCTCGAAGGAATCGTCCAGCGCCTCCAGCCATTTGGTGTGGTGCGGCGGCGCCATGTTGCCGGTCATGATCGAGGTGTAGGAATTGTCGCGATAGCCCATGATGTCACGCTCCTTGTCGTGTTCCCACACCTTGAACAGCGCGGCGACGGCGTCGAGGTCGAACATGGGATAGTCGGTGGCCGGGATCAGCTCCTTCATGTAGTCGGTCTGGAAGTCGATCGCGTCGAAGGCGGTCTCGATCGTGCCTTCCTTTTCCAGCCAGCGGGCGATGTCGGCGGCGATTGTCTCATCGGCGGGCAGGGCGATGCGGCCGAGAATGATGTCGCGCACGTACCAGGCCTGCGCGTCGAACATGTTGAACGTGTAATACTGGTCCTGCATGCCGAGATAGAACAGCTTGTGGTTGTTCTCCCAGACCACGCCCTTGTAGAGATCGGGCGGGTTCATGCGGTTGGCGCTCTTGAGGCGCATGTCGTCGGGCAGGAACGGGTAGTGGTGGAGATAGCCGGTGCACAGGATCACCGCGTCCACCTCGGCCGTCGAGCCGTCGATGAAATGGGCGACGCGCCCGTCCAGCTTTTCCAGCAAGGGCTTCTCGGTGAAGCAGCTCGGCCATTTGAAGTTGGAGCGGCGGGTGCGGTAGCTGAAGGTGATCGACTTGGCGCCGTACTTGTAGCACTGGCTGGCGATATCCTCGGCCGAATAGGACGAGCCGACGATGAGCAGGTCCTTGCCGACGAACTCGTCCGCCGCGCGGAAGTCATGGGCGTGCATCACGCGGCCGGGGAACATCTCGATGCCGGGGAAATGCGGCACGTTCGGCGTCGAGAAATGCCCGGAGGCGACCACGACATAGTCGAAAACCTCCGAATAGAGCGCGTCCTTGACGTTGTCCTTCACCGTCAGGGTGAATTTGCCGGTCTCCTCGGAATAGTCGACCCAGCGCACCGGCGAGTTGAAGCGCACATGCGCGCGCAGCCCCGCCTTCTCGACGCGGCCCATGATATAGTCGTGCAGCACGGCGCGGGGCGGATAGGACGGGATCGGCTGGCCGAAATGCTCCTCGAACGTGTAGTCGGAGAATTCGAGGCACTCTTTCGGGCCGTTGGACCAGAGATAGCGGTACATGGAGCCATGGACCGGCTCGCCATACTGGTCGAGGCCGGTGCGCCATGTATAGTTCCAGATGCCGCCCCAGTCGGACTGCTTCTCGAAGCAGACGAATTCGGGAACCTCGGCCCCCTTCTGGTGCGCGGATTGGAAGGCTCGAAGCATGGCCATGCCCGAGGGGCCGGCACCGATAATGGCGACGCGGATGCTCATGTGCGTGTTCCCTTAGGTCCTGATAGGCCGGCTGCAAGGTGCCTGATCGCGGCCACCCTCAAGGGGAAACCCGTCCGTCCGGCTTTACGCAAAGCCTCGCCGATATTTCTTGTTTGTCAAGTTAGTTTCCTGCAAAGAATTTGACACCCAGCTCGCCCTTGTCTTTGGCAGCACGCTCAAACAATGGGCATTCGAAGTTCTTGACGGCCAAAGTTTCCTGCTGGACACTTCATTTTATCGAAGAGAAACATTTGAGTGTCGGCGAGGGGTCTGCTTTCCCAGGCAGCCGTCCGGCTGGACACTCGATGGAACGGCCTCCAGAGACCGCACGCATGCTCATTTCGGACATAAAGAGCCGGCCCGTCTATGAGCGCCTGAGCCTTGACGGCGCCGGCCGGCGCCATCTCGTGCTGAGCGACGCCCCCCGTCCGCTGGGCGAGGTGATCGACGGCACGGACGGTGCCGACGCGCCGCTCGGCTACTGGATCGTCGCCGCGACCAGCGCGGTCGATGCCCAGCCGCAGGCGGAAGCCGCGCCCGGCAATGCGGCGCCGGTGGAATGGCGCGCCTTCCGTGCCGCCTCCCATCTGCTCGACCGGCTGTCCCACCGTCTGGCGCAGGAGACCGTCGGGCTCCGCCTCTACGCGATCGGCGAGGAGGGCTTCATCTGGGATGTGGCGCGGATGGCCCGCGAGGCGGGGCTGGAGCCTTCCGAGTGCTTCACCGCGCATGCCGGCTCGCTGCGTCGCAAGGTGTTCTGCGTCCATTGCAAGACCGTCACCTCCGGCGTCACCACCAGCATTGCCGTGTGCGAGGGTTGCGGCGCGCATCTGGTGGTGCGCGATCATTTCTCGCGCATGCATGCGGCCTTCATGGGTGTGCAGGCCGATGCCGAGGCGCCGGGCGAACTGCCCCCGGTGGAGGAGGTGTTTCCATGACCGCGCGCCCCCGCACCATGCCGCTGCGCGTTGCCGCCGCCATTCCGCTGTCGCCCACGCTCAAGGCCTTCACGCTCATTCCCGCCGATGGCGGGCTGGTGCCGCCCTCGGGGCCCGGCGCGCATCTGCGGCTGAATCTGCCCGTGCCCGGTCGGATGCTGAAGAACGCCTATTCGCTGATCTCCAACCCGGCGGACCGCAGCCACCTCGCCATCATCGTCCGCCGTGTCGCGGGCTCGAAGGGGGGATCGGCCTTCCTGCATGAGGAGGTGGAGGACGGCGATGTGATCGAGGCCGGGCTGCCGGCCAATCTCTTCCCGGTGGTGCGCACGGCGCGCCGTCATCTCATGGTGTCGGGCGGCATCGGCCTGACGCCGTTTCTCGCCTATATCGCGGCCTTCGAAGCCGCCGGCACGCCGTGGGAACTGCACCATTTCTGCCGCCCGGACGAGCGCGGCGTGTTCGAAGGGCTGCTCGCACGCTATCCGGCGGCGAGGGTTCACCTCCATTGCGACGTTGATCTCGGCGTGCTGGACGAGGCGCTGCTGCGCCAGCCGCTCGGCACGCATTTCTACACCTGCGGGCCCGCGCTCCTGATGGATACCGTGATGGAGCGCGCCGCCGCGCTCGGCTGGCCGCGCGCGCGCCTGCATTCGGAATCCTTCGGCGGCGCGGCGGAGGGTGGCGAGCCCTTCATCGCGGTGCTGCGGCGCTCGGGGCTGGAAGTGGCGGTGGGCGCCGATACAAGCCTGCTCGCCGCCATCGAGGCCGCCGGCGTCGAGGCGCCGTGCCTGTGCCGGGGCGGTGCCTGCGGCCAGTGCCTCATCGAGGTGGCGGAAGGCATTCCCGAGCATCGCGATCATTTCCTCGATGGCGAGGAACGTGCCTCGAACCGCCTCATCATGACCTGTGTGTCGCGGTCCCGTACCGCGCGCCTCGTCCTCGACCTCTGACCGGACGGAGCCTGCCGTGACCATCCAGTTCAAGCCGGACGAGACGTTCCGCGACGAGTTCCGCTATGCCAACTCCGACGCCGCGGTGCTGCGCTTTCCGTTCCCCTTCCCGGAAGACGCCTACATGTACTCGGTGAACATCGAGCCGCATGTGCCGGGCGGGGCGACGCCGGCCTTCGACAACCCGTTCGATGTCGACGAGCATTATGTCGCCGAGTGCCGCGAGCGGGCGCGGGTGCTGGAGCAGGACCCCAGCCGCTGCAAGGTGCTGCCGCACATGATGGCGGCGCAATGGGACACGCTGGAACTCATCATGGAGAGCCTGGCGACGTCCTATCCCGCGCATTTCACCCTCACCCGCGAGGGCATCAGCTGGACCTGGGAGAACCGCCCGCTCGGCATTCGCGACAGCTTCACCTTCGGCGATGCCTCAACCCTGCCGTTGCCGCCCTTCGAGTACATCACCCGGCAGGCGCAGGGCGACTTCACCCTGCAGGACCAGCGCGACGACAACCTGTTCATCGATGCCGGCATGGTGACGACGCAGGCCGACTGGTCGCTCGATTTCGATGTCGGCATGAGCTTCCACCAGTGGCACGGCCCGGTGCCGCTCGCCCACCAGAAGGGCGTGTTCGACCGCGCCCTCAAGTTCCTGCTGCGCCTGCAATATGGCGCGCCGGTGCGTCGGCTGAACTGGACCATGACGGTCAATCCCCGGCTCGACACCAGCCCCGAGAATTACCCGCAATGGGGTCCGGATCGCACCACGCTGACGGCCGAGAATATCGGGCAGAAGCTGCATCTGCGCGTCGAACTGCAGTCGCTGTTCCGTCTGCCGCGTTCCAACGCCATTCTTTTCGGCATACGCTGCTATCTCTGCAGCATCGAGGACCTTGCCCGCGTGGAACTGTGGGGCAAGCGGCTGCACCGCGTGCTGCGCGACCTGCACCCGGAGATTGCCGACTACAAGGGCACGACGCGCTTTCGCGAGATGGCGGTGGCCTATCTCGCGCCGTTCGACGACGGCGCCGATCTGCCGGTGGGCACGGCGCCCCGCCAGGACACCCTGCCGCCCACAGCCCTTCCTCTCGGACGCTGAGGCCGGCATGCGCATGCCGCTTCGCACCCTGACCCGACCGACCGAGCCGCCGCCCGCCGCGGCGGCGAGCGAGACGAGGGCAGACGGTGCGCCGGCGGTGAACGGCAGGGCGCCCGCCAAGTCCCTTGCCGAAGCCTTGCCGGCCGCGGGCGAGGAGGGCCTTCCCACCGGCTCCAACGCGCCGCGCGCCGCCAGCCTGACGGTCGAGCAGGCGATCGGCGCGCAGATCCGCCAGCACCGCAAGACGCTGGACATCACCAGCGCCGAACTCGCGGCAACGGCGCGGATTTCCCCGGGCATGATCTCGAAGATCGAGAACGGGCAGATCTCCTCCTCGCTGGCCACGCTCACCGCGCTGGCCAGCGCGCTGAACGTGCCGATCGCTTCGCTGTTTGCCGGCTATGACGACCGGCGCGACTGCTCCTTCGTCAAGGCGGGGCAGGGCGCCCTCATCGAGCGGCGCGGCACCAAGGCGGGGCACATCTACGAACTGCTCGGCCATTCGCTCGGCGCGGGCGTGATGATCGAGCCGTTCCTCATCACCCTGACCGACGAGGCCGCGCCCTATTCCGCGTTCCGCCATGCCGGCGTCGAGTTGATCTACATGCTCGGTGGCTGCGTCGGCTATCGCCACGGCGACCGGATCTACCAGATGGAGCCCGGCGACACCCTGTTCTTCGACGCCTCCGCCCAGCATGGGCCGGAGGAACTGATATCCGTGCCGGCGACCTACCTGTCGATCATCGTCTACCCCAAGGAATGAGTGCCGCGGCGGCATATCCTTCCGCGCGGAAACGTCCTTGGCGCGCCGATCTTGTGGCCTGACATTTGCCTACCAAGAAAGTGATGTTCCTGCGGGGACACTCTTCGCGACGCATTGCCTCCAGAGAACCATCCAAGGGAAAAGATACGATGCGCGTTCAAAGCCTCCTGAAGACACTCGCGGTGTGCGGGGTGCTCGGCGGACTGCCCGCCCTTGCTCCCACCCCGGCCCGGGCCGATGAATCCAAGGACACCATCATCATCGCCCTGCATGACTGGACCGGCCAGCACATCACCTCGCACATCACCGGCGAGTTGCTGAAAGCGAAGGGCTACAAGGTCGACTACGTCACCATCGACTACCTGACCGGCCTCACCGCCATGGAAAATGGCGACATCACCTTCATGTCGGAACTGTGGGCCACCACGGCGGGCGACGCCATGAAGGCCTCCGACGCCACCGGCAAGACCGAGAATCTCGGCCCCCTCGGGCCCTCGGCGAAGGAGGAATGGTGGTATCCGCTCTACATGAAGGAGAAGTGCCCCGGCCTGCCGGACTGGAAGGCGCTGCTGAAGTGCGGCGAGGCGTTCTCCGCGCCCGAGACCGCGCCCAAGGGCCGCTATCTCGGCATGGAGGCCACCTGGGGCGGGCATGATCCCGAGCGTATCGAGGCGCTGGGCCTGCCCTTCGTCGCGGTCGATGCCGGCACCGAGGCGGCGATGTTCGCCGAGCTGAAATCGGCCTATGAGCGCAAGGCGCCGATCCTGCTGTGGGTTTACTCGCCGCACTGGGTACCCTCGGTGTTCGAGGGTGAGTGGGTGCAGTTCCCGGAATATGAGGCGGCCTGCTACACCGATCCGAAATGGGGCATCAATCCCGACAAGGCCTATGATTGCGGCAAGCCGCATGGTGAGATCTTCAAGTACACCTCGGCCGAGACCAAGAAAAAGTGGCCCGGCGCCTATGAGGTGATGAAGAAGCTCAAGGTCGATGGACCCGAGCTGAACCTCATGGTCAAGGAGGTCGATGTCGACGGCAAGCCGCTGGATGAGGTCGTCGCCGCCTATGTGACCAAGCACAAGGGCGAATACTGATCGCTCGCCCGGCGCCGCTGCCCTTTGCCGCGGCGCCGGGTTTGCCTGCCTGATTGCCTTGTCGCCCACCCGACCGATCGATGAAGGGCCCTCTCCATGGCCATGGTCTCTCTCGCGCCAGACACCGCGTCTTCCTCCGCCAAGGTGCGGGCCGCCACGGACGCGCCGGCGGCGCTGATCTGCCGCAACCTGTGGAAGATCTATGGCGCCAATGCCGAGGGCTTCCTGCGCGAGAACCCGATGCCCTCGCATGCCGAGGTGCGCGCCGCCGGCCTGTTCGCGGCGGTGCGCGATGCCTCGCTGGAAATCCGCCAGGGCGAGATCTTCATCATCATGGGCCTGTCCGGCTCGGGCAAATCCACGCTGGTGCGCTGCCTGTCGCGCCTGGTGGAACCGACCGGCGGCTCGGTCTTCTACGAGCACCAGAACCTTCTGCGCATGTCGCCGGCCGAACTCATCCAGGTGCGGCGGCACAAGATGGGCATGGTGTTCCAGAACTTCGCGCTGCTGCCGCACCGCACCGTGCTCGGCAATGTCGCCTTCCCGCTGGAGGTGCAGGGCCTGCCGAAGGAGGAGCGCGAGGCGCGGGCGCTGAAGATGATCGACCTTGTCGGCCTCACCGAGCGCGCCGGCTACTATCCGCGCGAACTCTCGGGTGGCCAGCAGCAGCGGGTCGGCATTGCCCGCTCGCTGGCGGTGGAGCCGGCGCTGTGGTTTCTCGACGAGCCGTTCTCGGCGCTCGATCCGCTGATCCGCCACGAGATGCAGAACGAGTTCCTGCGCCTGCAGCGCATGCTCTCCAAGACCATCGTCTTCATCACCCATGATTTCGACGAGGCGATCCGGCTCGGCGACCGCATCGCCATCATGAAGGACGGGGCGGTCATCCAGGTCGGCACGGCCGAGGAACTCGTGCTCAACCCGGCCTCCGATTATGTCTCGGCCTTCACCCGCCATGTGGCGCGGGCCAAGGTGCTCACGGCCGGCGGTGTGAGCGTGCCGGTCACGCCCGGCGAGACGCTCGGCGCCGCGGTGCCGGCGCGCGCGCTGGTGGCCGAGGTGGCGGAAGCGGTGCTCACCTCAGACCTGCCCGCGGCGGTGGTGGACGCGGATGGCGTGATCATCGGCAAGCTGGAGCGCGCGAGCGTCATCGCCAATCTGGTTGGAGGCGTTTCGTGAGCGAGGTGGCGCTGCCGCGCGGGGAGGCGCACCCGCGCCGCTTTCCCGTCGGCTGGATGGTGGCGGCCATCGTGGCGCTCGCCGTTCTCGTGCCCTATGTGGCGCCGGGCACGTTCGGCTGGGCGAAGTCCTATCCCGCCACATGGATCGTGCCGATCAGCGACTGGCTGAAGGCGTTCCTCTACTGGCTGGCGCGCGACGCCACCTTCGGCCTCTTCACCTTCAAGGACATGACGCGCTTCATCTCCGGCCTGTTCGGCCATGCGCTGGATGTGCCGAAGGCGCTGCTCTCGACCGGCATCACCCTTGGCGACGAGGACGGCGCCTTCCACATTCCTCGCCTGTCCTGGGCCGGGCTGATCGCGGCGGTGACGATCTGGAGCTATCTGCTGGGCGGCGCGCGCCTCGCGCTGCTGGGCTTCGTCGGCTTCGCCTATATCCTTGTCTTCGGGCAGTGGGACAGCGCGATGGTGACGCTGTCGCAGGTCATCGTCGCGGTGCTGAGCGGGGTGATCGGCGGCATCCTCGTCGGCATCCTCGCCTATCGCGTGCCGCGCATCGAGGGCGCGGTGGTGGCGGCGCTCGATTTCATGCAGACCGTGCCGACCTTCGCCTATCTGGTGCCGCTGGTGTTCCTGGTCGGCGTGGGGCCGGTGTCGGGCATGCTGGCCACCATTCTCTACGCCATGCCGCCCATGGTGCGCGTCACCATGATGGCACTGAAGCGGGTGCCGCCGGAACTGGAGGAACTCGCGCGCATGACCGGCTGCGAGCCGCGCCAGGCGCTGTGGAAGGTGCTGGTGCCCTCCGCCCGCGACGACCTCTTGGTCGGCGTCAACCAGGTGATCATGCTGACCCTCAACATGATCATCATCGCCGCCATGATCGGCGCCGGCGGCCTCGGCTTCGACGTGCTCAACGCGCTGCGTCAGGCCAATGGCCTCGGCAAGGGGCTGGAGGCCGGGCTTGCCGTGGTGGCGCTGGCCATCGTGCTCGACCGCATGAGCCGCGCGCTGGTGGAAATGCGCCCGGTGCACGGGCCCGCCGCGCAGCGCCGCCGGCAGCTGTTCTGGCTCGGTCTCGTCGTGCTGCTGGGCTTCACCGCGCTGTCCTTCCTCGTTCCGGCGCTGGAGAAGCTGCCGAACGAATACCGCGTCTCCACCGGCAGCATGTGGTCGGACGTGGTGTCGTGGGTGAACATCAACATGTTCGCCACCACCGATGCCATCCGCACCTTCCTGCTGCTCTACCTGCTGGTGCCGGTGAAGACCTTCCTCATCGGCTTTCCCTGGGTCGGGCTGCTGGCGGTGGTGGGCGGTGGCGCCTATGCGCTGGGCGGCGCGCGCTTCGCGCTGGGCATGATGGCGCTCATCGCCTTCATCCCCGTCGCCGGGCTGTGGGAACGCGGCATGACGACGATCTACCTGTGCTCGATCGCGGTCATCATCGCCATGCTGATCGGGCTGCCGCTCGGGCTGCTCGGCAGTCGCTCGGAGCGCATGCACGGCTTTCTCGGCGCGATGTGCGACACGCTGCAGACGCTGCCCTCTTTCGTCTATCTGCTGCCGGTGGTGATGCTGTTCCGCATCGGCGATGTCTCGGCGCTGGTGGCGATCGTGCTCTATGCCATGGTGCCGGCCATCCGCTTCACCGACCATGGCCTGAGGCGCGTGCCGCCGAGCCTGCAGGAGGCCGGCACCATGGCCGGCTGCACCGGCATGCAACGGCTGACCAAGGTCGAGCTGCCCTATGCGCTGCCGGAAATCATGCTGGGCGTGAACCAGGTGATCATGATGGCGCTGTCCATGCTGGTCGTGTCGTCCTTTGTCGGCACCAACGATCTCGGCAAGCAGATCCAGGTGGCGATCTCGCAGGCCGATCCCGGCAAGGGCCTGTCCGCCGGCCTCGCCATCGCCTTTCTCGGCATCCTCGCCGACCGCATGATCGGCCGCTTCGTCGCCGCCCGCCGCCAGCGCATGGGGCTGTAGGCGGCGGCTCCCGGTCCTCATGCGTCGTCGAGATGTTTGTAGACCGTGGTGCGCGAAATGCCGAGCTGGCGCGCGGTGGCGAGCACATTGCCGCCGGTGTCGCGATACGCTTCGCGGATCTGCCGGCAGCGCAGGCGTGCCAGCATCGTGTCGGCGCAATGGCGGCACGTTTCCGACCCCGTGTCCGGGGCCGGCGGCTCGTCCTCCTCCGCCTCGCCATCCAGGTCGTCGACCAGCACGGCGCGGCGCAGGAAGGATTGCAGCTCGCGTATATTGCCATGCCACGGCCGCAGCCGGGCGCGCTGCAGCGCGGCATCGGGAAGCGTTGCATCGGGCGCATGGAGCGCAAGGAGGTGGCGCGCGATGGCGTCGAAATCGCGCCGCGCCCGCAGCGGCGGGATTTCGATGGGAAAGCCGCACAGGCGATAATAGAGATCGGATCGGAATTGCCGCGCCGCCGCCGCCGTGGCGAGGTCGCGATTGGTGGCGGAAACGATCTGCACGTCCAGCTTCACGCTGCGCGTGCCGCCAATGGCGCGCAGTTCCATCGTGTCGAGGAAGCGCAGCAGCGCGCTCTGGGCGACGAGAGGAATTTCGCCCACCTCGTCGAGGAACAGCGTGCCCTTGTCGGCCAGCCGGATGAGGCCGGAGGAGCCCTCAACGCGCGCGCTGGTATAGGCGCCGCGCTCATGGCCGAACAGTTCGCCGATGAACAGGCTCTCGGGCAGCGCGCCGCAATTGACCGCGACGAACGGCCCGGCGCGGCCGCTGATCTCGTGGACATGGCGGGCCATCAGCTCCTTTCCGGTTCCGGTCTCGCCATGAATATGCACGGCAAGGCGGCTGCGCACCGCCGCGTCCAGCCCGCGCATGCGCCGGCGCAGCACCGGATCCTCGCAGATGAAGGACGGCGATGGGGCCGCCGCCGGGGCCGGCACCACGGCGGGGCGCGCGGCGGGTGGGCCGGCCTTGGCCGGGACGGCGGGGCGCCCGGCGAGGCGGCGGCAACTGACATGCAGCAGGCTGCCGGCGCGGTCGCGCAGCCGCGCCACGCCATGAGTGGCCATCTCGTCCGCCACCGCCCCGAGACGCCCGTCGAACAGTGCCTCGAAGCGCTGGCCCGGCTCGGCCTCCAGCCCTGCCAGCATCGCCCGCGCGGGGCGGTTGAGCGCGAGCAGCACCCCCTCGGGCGAGAGCGCGATGAGCCCGGCCGACAGCGTGTCGAGATATTCCGCGCGCGGGTGCAGGGCGATGAGCAGCACATCGCTCCGCTCCTGCGCGATCAGCCCGTTCTCCACGGCCGCCGCGGCCATGCGCACCAGCGCATGGGTATGTTGCTGCCGCGCCTCGTTGGTCGAGGACGCGTCGATGAGCCCGGCGAGGCGGCCGGCGGGATCGAAGATCGGCACGGCCACGCAGCTCAGCCGGCCGTGGCTGGCGAAGAAATGCTCGCGCCCATAGACCGCGGCCGGGGCCTGTTCCACCAGCGCGAGGCCGAGCGCGTTGGTGCCGCGCAGGGTCTCGTCCCAGCGGCTGCCCGGCACGATGGCGCGCCCCGCCTCGCTCTCGCTGAAGCGCGGGTCGCTGAGCGTGTCCAGCACCACCCCGTCGGCATCCCCGAAGGCGATCATGAATTCGGAGCCGGCAATCTGTTCGTAAAGCAGCTGCATCTGCGCCAGCGCGAGGCGCCGCAGCAGCGCCCGCGCCTCGCGCCGCGCCTTCACCTCGGGAAAGGCCACCACGACCTCGGAGGGGCGCTGGCCGGGGTCGAGCCCGCCGGCGACACAGCGCTCCCAGCTGCGGGCGATCTCCGGATTGAGCGCGCCGCCGGGAAAGCGGCCGCCGGCTTCCAGCGCGGCGCGCGCGCGCTCAAGGCTTGAGAGCGGTGGCATTGGCGTTCCTCCCGCGTTCTTATTTGCGGCGTTCTTGTCATTTTGCGCCAGCCTCCGCCTGATGCGCGCGGATGGCAATAGCCAGAAACTGAACACTGCGTTCGCCCGGCTGTTCAGGCGCTGGACGGTCGGGACGCACGGCGCGTCCACCAAGCCATTGTTATATAAGAAAAACACTCCCTGGCACGGATGCTGCGCTTGTCCCTTTGGCGGCGGCGGCTGCCGGCGCGGAAAAAACAAGGGAGAACGCCATGAAGGCTCAGGTCCTGAAAACCTATGACGAAAAACTCGCCGGCGATCGCTGGGTGGTCGAGGCGGACGTGCCCGACCCGAAGATCGTCAAGTCGACCGACGTCATCGTGCGCGTCGGCGGCGCCGGTGTCTGCCGCACCGACCTGCACATCATCGAGGGCGTGTGGAAGCCGCACATGGACCCGACCGGCGACCAGTTGCTGCCGCTCATCATGGGCCATGAGAATGCCGGCTGGATCGAGGAGGTCGGCAGGGAAGTCGAGGGGTTGAAGAAGGGCGATCCGGTCATCGTTCACCCCAAGATCACCGGCGGCACCTGCCTTGCCTGCCGGCGCGGCTTCGACATGCACGGGCCGGGCAAGTTTCCGGGGCTCGATTGCGACGGCGGCTATGCCGAGTTCATCTGCACCTCGGAGCGCAACATCGTGCCGCTGCCGCGCACGCTGGCGCCGAAGGAAGTGGCGCCCTATGCCGATGCCGGGCTCACGGCCTATCGCGCGGTGAAGAAGGCGACCCGCCACCTGCTGCCGGGCGAGAATTGCGTCGTCATCGGCGCCGGCGGCCTCGGCCATATCGGCATCCAGTGCCTCAAGGCGATGTGCGCCGCCGACATCATCGTGGTCGACAAGTCCGACGCCTCGCTCGCGCTTGCCGCCAAGAGCGGCGCCGACAAGACGGTGAAGGCCGACGGCAACGAGGTGGAGGCGGTGCTGGAACTCACGGGCGGCGTCGGCGCCGAGGCGGTGATCGACTTTGTGGGCGAGAAGGGCACCACGACCAAGGGCCTCAAGATGACGCGGCCCATGGGCAGCTATTACATCGTGGGCTATGGCGAGGACATCCAGATCCCCGCGGTCGACCTGATCATCTCCGAGCGCAACATCATCGGCAACCTGGTCGGAACCTGGGCGGAACTGACCGAACTGATGGCGCTGGCCGATCGTGGCCTGGTTCATCTGGCAACCACGGAATACAAGCTGTCGGATGCCAACCAGGCGCTGCACGACCTCAATGCCGGTAAGATCCACGGCCGGGCCGTGCTGATCCCCTGAGGCCGGTGCGGCATGATGTTGCCGCCGCATGGCAATGTCGGCCGGCAAAATTCTGGAATACCATATATCATTTCGGCGTCCCGGAAAATATATGTCGCGACGCAGCAATGAATTCGGTAAGTAAGTGTTGTTGTCTGTCTCTTCGGCGACGCAACATTTTCTCAAAATGAAACAACAACAAGCTGGAGATTCGCAAAACGGATCAATCCAGCCGGTCATTGGAAGCGGCGAGCCTGAAAAGTCGTTAAAACACCTACTGCGACGAGTTGGCACGCCTCTTGCGAACCTTCACATTAGAAAAATGCTGACTGGTCCCACGGGACGAGAAGCGACAAGAACGAAGGGGAGATATCCGAGGAAGGCACCGGCGCGGCACCCCGCCGCCGGCCGGTGGACGATGTTCGCGCCCTGAGCGCGGCCATCGAACCGCCAGACACGTCCCTCGGATCTTGGACCTTTGCCGTCGTCGAACCCGCCTGCCGCGCCGCGCGTCGGGCAAGGGTTCGCCATGTCCAAAGCCCGGCCGCCGGGCGGCACCGCGTGCCGCGCTGGCGACGGGAGGAAACAGACCGTGGACTCCGATCCAGGAGGAGGATGGTAGAAATGACCAACACACTGACCCTCAACAAGATCACGGCGCAGAAGGGCATTCCCGTCGCGGAAGCCGCCAAGAAGATCGCCGATCTCGGGTGGAATCCCTCCTATGTGCAGGAGGCGATGACCTTCCCCACCGACTACAAGATCACCAAGGCGCCGCGCGACCCGATGAAGCAGGTGCTGCGTTCCTACTTCCCGATGCAGGAAGAGAAGGACAACCGCGTCTATGGCGCGCTCGACGCGGCGCTGCGCGGCGACATGTTCCGCAATGTCGAGCCGCGCTGGGTGGAGTGGATGAAGCTCTTCCTCGCCATCATCCCGTTCCCGGAAATCTCGGCCGCGCGCTCCATGGCGATGGTCGGGCGCCTGGCGCCGGGTGAGGAACTGCGCACCGGCTTCACCATGCAGATGGTCGACGAGTTTCGCCATTCCACGATTCAGATGAACCTGAAGAAGTGGTACATGGAGAACTATATCGATCCGGCCGGCTTCGACATCACCGAGGAAGCCTTCGGCAAGTGCTACGCCACCACGATCGGCCGCCAGTTCGGCGAAGGCTTCATCACCGGTGACGCCATCACCTCGGCCAATGTCTACCTCACCGTCGTGGCGGAAACCGCGTTCACCAACACGCTGTTCGTCGCCATGCCCTCCGAAGCCGCCCGCAACGGCGACTACGCGCTGCCGACCGTGTTCCTCTCGGTGCAGTCCGACGAGAGCCGGCATGTCGGCAACGGCCATTCCATGCTGATGTCCATGTTGAAGGAGCCGGAGAACCACCTCCTGCTGGAGCGCGACATGCGCTATGCCTTCTGGCAGAACCATGCCATCGTGGATGCCGCCATCGGCACCTTCATCGAATATGGCACCACCAACCGCGACAAGAACAAAGAGTCCTACGCGGAGATGTGGCATCGCTGGATCTTCGAGGATTACTACCGCACCTACATGCTTCCGCTTGAGAAGTACGGCATCAAGATCCACCACGATGACGTGCAGACGGCGTGGAAGCGCATCACCGAGAAGAATTACGTCCACAAGATCGCGCAGTTCTTCTCGGTCGGCTGGCCGGTGAATTTCTGGCGCATCGAGGCCCAGACCGACAAGGACTTCGAGTGGTTCGAGTCCAAGTATCCGGGCTGGTATGGCGAGTTCGGCGAGTACTGGAAGTGGTACGAGAAGCTCTCGCATCGCGGCCAGACCAACATCACCTTCAACCCCGACACCGGCTATGTCTATCCGCACCGGTGCTGGAGCTCGATGGTGCCCTGCGTGGTGCGCGAGGACATCGTCACCGACACGATCGACGGCCAGCTGCACACCTTCGCCCATGAACTCGACCGCTGGACCGCGGTTGAAGCTTTCGCCGGCGAATATCAGGGCCGTCCGACCCCGGCGATGGGCCGCTTCAGCGGTCGTCGCGAATGGGAAAGCTGCTACCACGACTGGGATCTGGCGGACGCCATCAAGGATCTCGGCTTCGTGCGCACCGACGGCAAGACCCTGGTGCCGCAGCCGCACCTGCGCTTCGAGCAGGACGAGATGTGGACGCTGGACGATGTGCGCGGCTTCACGCTGAAGAGCCCGCTCATCACCCTGCGGGGCATGAGCGAGGCCGAACGCGAGACGCACCTCGCGCAGTACCGCGCCGGCTTCACCATCAACCCCTGCAACTGAGCGCATGGCCGGGGCCGGTTCATCCGGCCCCGTGCCTGCCATCCGCCTGCACACATCCGAGGGGAGGTCGCGCGATGGGCGACGTCTATACCGTCCGCTTGAACCCGGTCGGCGTCGAATTCGAGGTCGAGGAGGGCGAGACCGTCCTCGATGCCGCGTTCCGGCAGGGTATCGCCCTGCCGCACGGCTGCAAGGAAGGCCGCTGCGCCGCCTGCAAATGCGTGCTGAACGAGGGCGAGGTGGAAATGAAGACCTATTCCACCTTCGCGCTCAACGAGATGGAGCGGGACCAGAACCACATTCTCCTGTGCCGCACGCTCGTCTACACCGATATCGACGTCGACCTGCTCAACTATGACGAGGAACTGCTGTCGAAGTCGATCCCGGTCCGCAGCATCGCAGGGCAGGTGAAGCGGGTCGTCGAACTCACCCACGACATCCGTCGTCTGGAAATCGAGCTCGATCAGCCCATCAAATTCTGGGCGGGGCAATATGTCGACATCACGCTCCCGGGACCAGAGGCGATTACGCGTTCGTTTTCCATGGCAAATACGCCGATCGAAGGCAAAGAGCTCGCGTTCATCATCAAGAAATACCCCAATGGACGCTTCTCCTCCCGCCTCGATGGAGAACTCACGCCCGGAACCCGTCTCGATGCCCGAGGCCCCTTCGGAACCTGCTTCCGCCGGGAAGGCCGATCCGGCGCCCTGATCCTGGTGGGCGGCGGCTCGGGCATGTCGCCGCTGTGGTCGATCCTCAACGACCACTTCCAGAGCGGGGAGGACCGCGAGGTGCATTTCTTCTACGGCGCCCGCACGCAGAAGGATCTGTTCTACCTCGACGAATTCGCGCGGCTCGCCGCGGAATATCCCCGCTTCCACTTCATCCCGGCGCTCTCGCATGCCGGCGATGACGCCGGCTGGACCGGCGAGACGGGCTTCGTGCACGAGGTGCTCGACGCGCATCTGCGCCGGCTCGAATTCGGCGAGGACTGCGATGTCTATGCCTGCGGCCCCGAGCCGATGATCGAGGCGCTGGTGCCGGTTCTGCAACTGAACGACGTCGCCACGGAGCGGATCCACTTCGACAAGTTCACGCCGGCATCCGCCACCACGGAGAGTTTCGCTCACAGCTGAGTGAACCGTCTTCCACGCCGTCTCAATTGAAGTCGCCAATAAAAGGGAGGAACACATGACCGCCACAGAACCGGCAACGTTCAAGTCGGGGGCTGCCGGCTCGGCGATCTTCGCCGATAGCGATAGCCGCAAATACCGTTACTTCGAGCCGCGCGGCAAGCGCGCCACCCATTACGAGGACGTCACGGTCGACGTCCAGCCCGATCCCGAGCGTTACCTGCTGCAGGACTGGATCATCTCCTTCGCCAATGGCAAGGGCGCCTATTCCAAGGACAATACCGCCGCGCTGAGTTCCAACTGGCACCTGTTCCGCGCCCCGGACCAGGAGTGGGAGCGCACCCATTACCAGCGCCAGTCCAAGATCGAGGCGATGGTGCAGGCGGTCATCGCCAATGGCCGCAAGGCCGGCGCGCCCAAGGCCTTCGACCGCGCCTGGATCAAGGTGCTGCAGACCCATCTCGGGGCGTGGAAGCACGCGGAGTTCGGCCTTGGCACCGCGCTGATGCAGGCGCAGCGCTACGGCTACACGCAGATGATCAACAACGCGACGCTGACCAACTCGTCGTACAAGCTGCGTCTGGCCCAGGACATCACGCTCTACCTCGCCGAAATCGGCATGGACATTCCCGGCTTCGACGACGAGGCGGGCAAGCGCGCCTGGCTTGAGGAAGGGGTGTGGCAGGGCACCCGCCACGCGGTCGAGGCCATCATGGGCGCGACCGATTATCTCGAACAGTATTTCGCCATCAACATCGTGTTCGAGCCGCTGGTGGGCGAGCTGTTCCGCTCGGGCTTCCTCATGCAGGTGGCCTCGCCCAATGGCGATTTCATCACCCCGTCGGTGATCTCGGCGGCCGAGGCCGACTACGAGCGCAACCTCGCCAACGCCATCGACCTGTTCCATGTGCTGGTCCACGACGCCGAGCATGCGGGGCACAACAAGGGCCTGTTCCAGGCCTGGCTGCACAAGCACACGGTGCTCGCCGCCAAGGCCGCCGCCGGCCTGCAGCCCATCTGGTCGCAGCCCCATTCCAAGCCGGTGTCCTACGCCGACGCGCACGGCCATTCGCTGGAACGCTTCGGCAAGATCCTCGGCGAGCTCGGCCTCGACATTCCCAGGGAGTGACCATCCATGTCCGTGACATCGCGTTCCGCCACCAACAGCAACATCTTCCAGAAGATGGACGCCATCGTCTTCAACCAGACGATTTCGCATCAGTGCGGCGTCACCATGAATGACAGCGTCGAGGCCCGCGCCATCGCCGAGTTCATGGCCCAGAAGCCCAATGTCACCGTGACCTATCAGCCGGCGCTGATACGCATCGATGGCGAGGGCAAGATCGTGTTCAAGATGGACGAGATCGGCGAGATCCTCGGCAAGGAAATGAATGCCGAGATCTTCGAGGTCAACACGTCCACCCACTATGGCCGCATGATCCGCGTCGACGACAACACCGTCACGCTGTTCGGCGACATGGACGAGATGCGCCAATACATCGAGTGAACGCGCCGGCCGCCCGGGGGAGGGGCTTCTCCCCCGGCTTGCCCGCGCCCGCGGTGGCCGGCCCGCTGCGGGAACCACATCAGAAGGGAGAACGCCATGTACACGACGCCCGACGGCGAAGAGGTCTTCATCATTGACGGCCATACGCATTTCTGGGACGGCAGCCCGGAAAACCAGAAGAACATCCATGGCAAGCAGTTCATCGACTGCTTCTACGGCTACCACTCTTCGCTGAGCCCCAAGGACAAGCTGTGGACCCGCGAGCAGTTCGCCAAATACAGCGCCGACAAGATGTATCATGATCTGTTCGTCGATGGTCCCGACGACATGGCCATCGTGCAGTCGACCTATCTCAAGGACTTCTACAAGAACGGCTTCAACACCATCGAGCGCAATCATGAGATGGCGAAGGGCCAGCCGGGCCGCTTCATCGTCAACGGCGCCTACGATCCGCGCGACGGCGAGGAAGCGCTCGAATACATCCACTTCCTCAAGGAAACCTACGACGTCAAGGGCGTGAAGCTCTACACTGCGGAGTGGAAGGGTGAATCGCGCGGCTGGAAGCTGACCGATCCCAATTCCTATCGCTGCCTGGAGCTGTGCCAGAAGCTCGGCATCACCAACGTTCACATCCACAAGGGCCCGACCATCATCCCGCTCGACAAGGACGCCTTCGACGTCCACGACGTCGACCATGTCGCGACCGACTTCCAGGGGCTCAACTTCATCATCGAGCATTGCGGCCTGCCCCGGCTCGACGATTTCTGCTGGATCGCGGTGCAGGAGACCAATGTCTATGGCGGCCTCGCCGTGGCGCTGCCCTTCATCCATTCCCGTCCGCGCTATTTCGCCGAAGTCATCAGCGAATTGCTGTTCTGGGTCGGCGAGGACAAGCTGCTGTTCGGCTCGGACTACGCCATCTGGACGCCGCGCTGGCTGGTCGAGAAGTTCTGGAACTTCGAGATTCCCGAGGACATCAAGCAGGAACACGGCGTCGACCTGACCCGCGAGGCCAAGCGCAAGATCCTCGGCCTCAACGCCGCGCGGCTCTACAATATCGACGTGGAAGCGCAGAAGGTGCGCCTGAAGAACTCCCCGCTCGCCGTCGCCGCGGAGTAGGCGCGATGACCGGCGCCATGGACACACCGATCGGCGGCGACACGCGTGTCGCCGCCCTGTGGGACGGCCTGTCCCGCGTCATGGATCCCGAGCTCGACGAGTCCATCGTCGATCTCGGCTTCGTGACCGATGTCTCGCTCGACGCGGCCGGCCGCGTCGATGTCGGCTTCCGCCTGCCCACCTACTGGTGCTCGCCCAACTTCGCCTTCCTCATGGTGGACGATATCGCCCGCGAACTGGCGCGGCTGCCCTTCGTGCGCGAGGTGCGTCCCAAACTGCACGACCATATGGCCTCGGACGAGGTCAATCGCGGCGCGCATCTCGGCCTGTCCTTCGCCGAGACGTTCGAGGCCTTCGAGGTGGCCGGCACGCTGGAGGACCTGCGCGAGACCTTCCATCGCAAGGCCTTCCAGCGCCGGCAGGAGGCGGTGATCCTCGGGCTGCGGCGGGCCGGCTGGTCGGATGCCGCCATCGTGACGGCCGACCTCGCCACGCTCGATCGGGTCGTGCTGGAAGATGGCGAGGCAACCCGCCAGAAGCCGCGCTACCGCGAATTGCTGCTGGCGCGCGGGCTGGCATTGATGCCCGGCGACCGCGCCTTCGTGACTCTGGAGGGCGCCGCGCTCACCGAGGCGTCGCTGCCGGCGCATATGCGGGCGCTGCGGGCGGTGCGCATCAACATGGAGGCCAATGGCGCCATCTGCCGCGGACTGCTCGATGCCCGCTATGGCGAGACGGCGGTCGCCGAGCCTCCCGAAGCCCACGCAAACGCGGCGCGTGCAAATGAGACGCATGCCTGCGGGGGCGGTGGAAAATCCTGCTGCGGTGGCTGCGCACGGCAGGCTTCCGCCCCCCAGCCGGCAGCCGCGCCGGATCTCTGACGCGCGGCGCCGACGAACGAGGACGAAACCAGGTCGAGCCGACGTAACGCCAGGGGCGACACGTCACCCCACGCCGGCATCGACCCACGATCAGGTCGTCCCCCGGGACGACATCACAAAATAAAACGCACTCAAGGAGGACGCGATGGCTAAGAGGATCCTGCATGACGCCGAAGCCCGGCACGCACTTTCGCGCGGGGTGAGCAAGCTGGCGGCGGCGGTCGAGGCGACGCTCGGTCCCAAGGGCATGAACGCCATGGTCGACCGGCCGATCGGCACTCCCATCGTCACCCGCGATGGCGTGACCATCGCCTCGGAAATCGAGCTGCCGGATCGCTTCGAGAACATGGGCGCGCAAGTGGTGCGCGAGGTCTCGATGCAGACCAACGCGGTCGCCGGGGATGGCACCACCACCGCCATGGTGATCGCCAACGGTCTGATTCAGAACGGCGTCGCCGCGCTCGACCGGGGCGCCAAGCCGGTCGACCTGTGCCGGGGCATCGACAAGGCGGTCGAGGTGGTGGTGGAGACGCTGAAGAGCCGCGCCCGCCCCGTGACGGATCGCAAGATGCTGGAAGCGGTGGCCACCATCGCCGCCACCAATGCCCATCTCGGCAGTCTGGTCGCGGAGGCGCTCGACACGGTCGGCCTCGACGGCATCATCTCCTCGGAATATGGCCTCACCATCAACACCACGCTCGATGTGGTCGAGGGCATGTCGTTCGATCGCGGCTACATCTCCCACCACATGGTGACGGATGTGGAGAAGATGGAAGTGGTGCTCGACGAGCCCTACATCCTGCTCACCGACCTCAAGGTTCGCGCGCCGCAGGAAATTGCCGGCCTGCGCGCGGCGGTGGCGAAGACCGGGCGCACGCTGGTCATCGTCGCCGAGGAAATCGCGCCAGATGTCGTCGTCACCCTGCTCGGCGAGGGCAATCGCGGCCGCGTGCTGGTGGTCAATCCGCCCGATTACGGCCATTGGCGCAAGGCGATGATGGACGACCTCGCCATCATCACCGGCGGCCGGGTCATCGCCCGCGATCTCGGCGGCCGGCTGGAGGACGTGACGCTGGAGGATCTCGGCACCGCCCGCCAGGTGCGCGCCAGCGCCCGCGAGACCGTGATCGTGCGCGGCGGTGGCGATCCGGACGCCATCGTCGCCCGGCGCGCCCAGGTGCAGCGCCAGCACGAGCTGGCCCCGCCCAATATCGAGCAGGACAAGCTGAAGGAGCGCCTCGCCAAGCTGTCGGGCGGCACCGCCATCATCTATGCCGGCGGCGTCACCCCGGTGGAGCAGAAGCGCACCATCCAGCTGATCGACGACGCGCTCAACGCCACCCGCGCGGCAGCGGAAGAAGGCATCGTCGCCGGCGGCGGCACGGCGCTTCTGCAATGCGCGCCCGTCGTGGCGGCCAAGCTCGGCAATCTCAACGGCGATGTCGGCGAGGGCATCCGGCTGGTGCGCGAGACGCTGTCGCGCCCGGCCGCCTTCATCGCCCGCAATGCCGGCTATGACCCGGAGTCCATTGTCGGCCAGCTGGTCAACGCGGCGGAGGGCGTCGGCTTCGATGCCGCCTCGGGCGAGATGACGGACATGATCTCGGCCGGCATCGTCGATCCGGTGCGCGTCACCTACACGGCGCTGCGCAACGCCGCCTCGGTCGCCACGCTGGTGCTGACCACCACCACGCTGGTGGCGGACATCCCCGATTATGTCGATCCCACCGCCGGCCCCGCCCTTGGCGGCGGCGCAGAAAAGCTGGGCCGGGCATGATCATCTCGACCCGCCGGCGGGCATTGTCCGGCCGGCGGGGCGCTCCGCTCGCCGCGAACGCAGCGCCCCGCCTCGACACCGGCGCCCGCCCGCTTTCGCAGCGGGCGGGCGATGTGGCGTCATCGCCGCCGCAGCCCGGCAGGGCCATCCGCCGGATGCTCGATCGCGCCACACACCTGTTGCGCGGCCTTGCCGAAGCCGTCGCGGCGGGGTGTCGCTTCGGGGTGTCGCTTGTGCTCCCCCACCCGTCGCGGACAAGCGCGGGCGGGGTGGCCGGCCGATCCGAACGGCAGGCTCGGGGTCCGCATTTCTCCCGCCTTGACAAGTGACGACAGTTTGAAACCGTGCTAAGCAATTAGTCTAACTCGGGTGGCTCTGATCAACTCGGGAAGCCAGACGCTCTGGAACAATATAATAAAGGGAGAGAGCAGTGGTTTACGTCATATCCAAACAGGACGGTCCTCGAAAAGAGGATGTCGTTGCCAAGAGAGTTATTCGCGATAACTGGCAAACGATCGATCGTCTTGCCAATCAACTGTCCGGCGGACACTGGAACGACATCAAGCGCTCCCGCAATGCGCCGGTGAAGACGCCGGAGGAGCAGCGCAAAAGTCTGCTCGGCTATGCGCCCACCGGGCGGCGAGACGAGCCGCGCCCCTATGTGCGCATCAGCGCCAATAACCGCGTGGTGATCGTCGACGAGGAGACCAGCCGCCAGATGCTGTTCGTGGGCGAGTTGCGCACGGGGGCCGAGGGCCGGCAGCTGCGGCTGGCGATCCGCGCCAACGGTTTCTTCGACCCGCTGTCCGACGAGGTGCAGGCCGATCTTGCCGACCTGGAAGGCGCCCTCATCGCGGACGAGGACGGGGAGGAGCGTCTCAAGCAGCTGCTTGCCGAGCGCCTCGGCTTTGCTCCCTCGCCGCCCACCGCCACCGCCTGAACGCGCGTCGACGCGCTCGCCGCTCCACGCGGCCGGCGCCTGATGCGCGCGGCGGGGAAGGGGCGATCGTTCTGGCATGCGCACGGACGTGTCCATGATCAAGCCTGCCTATCCGCGCGGACCCCTTGTCTCCCTTCGCCCCGCTGAAGCGGCGAAGCGGGAGGCCCCGGTCGATCCCTCGACCGCGCCTCCCTATAACGAGGCGGCCACCGCCAAGGCCTGGGAACGTTTCGTCACCTCGCGCGAGGCGTCGACGGCGGGCCTGCCGGTGCGCGGCGTCATCCAGCGCTCGTGGGAGCGCAGCGTCCGGCTCGGGGTCGATGCGCACGGGCGAGGCAGCGACGTCATCCTCTCCCCGGAGGAGCTCGGGCGGATCCGCAAGGGCAAGGCCGATCTCCTGTCCATCGCCGGCGTGACCTTCGCGCGGGTCGCCGAACTGCTGGCCGACACTTCCACCATGGTGGTCATCACCGATGACGAGGGAACGATCATCGAAGCGGGCGGCGACCCGCGCACCATGGATGATGCGCACGACATCCGCCTGGAGATCGGGGCGAAGTGGTGCGAGGGATCGGCGGGAACCAACGGCATCGGCACCGCCCTCAGTTCCGGCGCCCCGGTCTATGTGCGCGCCGCCGAGCATTTCTGCGAGGGGGTGAAGGCCTGGACCTGCATCGGCACGCCGATCCGCAGCCCGCTCGACGGCAGCATCATCGGCGTCATCGACTTCTCCGGCCCGCGCGACATCTTCCAGCGCCACAATGTGGCGCTCGGCATGATGGCGGCCAGCCATATCGAGCTGGGTCTCGCCGATCGCATGCGCATCGAGCGCATGCAGTTGCTGGAACTGTGCCTCGGCCGGCTGCGGGTCGGCCCGCAGAGCGACGGCTACGTGTTGCTCGACCGGTTCGGGCGGGTGATCCACCACAGCCCCTGCGCGCCGCGGCGTTGGCAGGAGCGCAATCCCGGCGTCGATCTCAAGATCGGTGCGCGGCTGGTGGATTTCGACGATGCGCAATGGCCCGATACGCTGGGCAAGCCGGCAGCCGGCGGGCTGGACCTCGAAGGCTTCGAGCGCCTCGTCTGTGACGGCGCCTTTTCCGGCGCGATGGTCGTGCTCGGCCCCCATGTGCGGGCGCGGCGCGCCGCGCCGGCGGCACCGTCGATCCGCCCGGCGCCGGGCGAGGCGTTGCTGGCGGCGCGCGCGGCGATCATTGGCGATAGCGAGACGCTGATCGAGGCGATCGAGCGCACCGAGCGCGCCGCCCATGGCAGGTCGTCCATCCTTCTGGAGGGCGAGACCGGCGTCGGCAAGGAACTGTTCGCCCGGCTCATCCATGCCGCCAGCCAGGAGAGCGGCAAGGAGCCCTTTGTCGCGTTCAATTGCGGGGCGGTGTCGAAGGAACTGCTCGGCGCGGAGCTGTTCGGCCATGCGCCGGGCTCGTTCACCGGCGCCACCCGCGAGGGCCGTGCCGGTCGCTTCGAGGTCGCCGATGGCGGCGTGCTCAGCCTCGACGAGATTGGCGAGATGCCGCTCGATCTCCAACCCTATCTGCTGCGCGTGCTGGAGGAAAAGGCGGTCTATCGCATTGGCGAGAGCAAGCCGCGCCCGTTCAATGTGCGGCTCGTGGCCTCGACCAACCGCAATCTGCGCCAGGAGGCGGCCGAGGGGCGCTTCCGCAAGGACCTGTATTTCCGCATCGGCGCGGTCAAGATCATCATCCCGCCGCTGCGCGCGCGGCAGGGCGACGTGGCCCGGCTGGTCGAGCATTTCAGCCGCGAGATCGCCAGCGGCTACGATATGGAGCCGCCGGTCTTCGAGCCGGCGGTGCTGGACCTGCTGGAGCGCTATGGCTGGCCCGGCAATGTGCGCGAACTGCGCAACCTGGTGGAGAGCATGGTGCTGATGGCGCGTTCGCGCGTCGTCGGGCTGGATGATTTCCCCGAGGATTTCGCCGCCGAACTGCACGAGCTGGAGGCGGAACTGGCGCCGGGCACAAGCATGGCGGCGAGCGAGCCGGTGCAGCGCATCGACGCCACCGAGCGGCAGCTCATCGAGAAGGCGATGGCGGCGACCGGCGGCAATACGTCCCTTGCGGCCGACCGCCTCGGCATCGCCCGCAGCACGCTCTATCGCAAACTGCACCAGTACAGGACGGGTCGCTAGGGCGTTTCCGAGCGACGTGGATGCCGGTTCGCATGTCGGAAACGCGTCGAGGCAAAGGCTTCAGCTCCCGCGGTGCTCAAGGTGCCACGGGAACCATCAACGGCGGAAGGCGAGATGTCTCATGACCGAGCCACCCCATTTCGAGCGCGCCCCCAGCCGCTCGACCGCGCTCGCCTCGGCGGTGCTCGATCGGGCCGATCGCGATGTCGCCTTCATCATCCGCATCACCGGGGAGAGCCTCGACCTGCTGTCGCGCCACTTCCAGTCCTTCATCGAGGAGGAGTTGCAGCGTCATGGCGTGCTCTATGGCGATCACCCGCTGCTGCGCCTGTTCGTGGAGTCGCACAGCCGGGAACTGACCGATTTCGTGGTCAACGGCATCGCCCTGCAGCATCAATTGGGCCTGCAGAGCTTCGAGCGCTCGCGCGGCGACGCGATGCGGCTGCTGCGAGCGGACCTGTGGGACACGCTGCACGGCTATGTCGACACCGCCGAGCAGCATTTCGTTTCCAGTCTCGGCGGATTGCGCGACATCCTCGCCCAGATCGATGCCGACCGCAAAATGCTGGGAGGGGGCGATGACGAGCCCTGATTCAGTGGAGATGCCCACGTTCGGCCGGCCCCATCGCCGCCAGCAGGCTGCCGGGGTTCTCCCGCAGCCTTTGATGCGCCGCGCCCATCAGCTGCGTGCGCAGCGGTTCGGCCAGCTGTTTCAGCGCGGCCTCGGCAGCGGCGATGTCGGCCGGCATGCCGGTCTGGCCGGCCCGGCCCAGTGCGGCCGTGCAGGCGTGGCCGGCGCCGAGGGCATCCGTGGCAGCCGCGGCCAGCGCGCTGAACAGCGGTTTGCCGATGAGATCGAACATGGAACCGTCCTTGCCGCCCGCAACAGCGCCATTATCCGCCGCCGCGCCGGCCCGCGTCCAGCCCGGTCGCGTTGGCCGAACCGCCGTCGCGAGGTGAGGTCATGAAGACGGAGCCGGATCTGGCCACCCTGCTGATGCAGCGGCTGGCGATCGTGCAGGAGATTGCCGGCCTCAACGCCCGTCAGCTGAAATGCCAGCAGGAAATCGGCGGGGTGGAGCTGGAAGGCGAGCGCTGCGCGCGCGATGTCGCGGAGGGCGTACCGGGCGCCTCGGCCCGGCTTGAAGCCCTGCGCGTCCAGCTCGCGCAGGCGGTCGCCCGCTTTGCCCAGGCGCGGGGGGAACTGACGGCCAGCGAGGACCGCCTCGACGCGGTCGATCGCCAACTGGCGGGTCGATGAGCGGGCCGTTGCCAGGCCGGCCGGGGCTGCCGGACAAACCAATGAAAAAGAGCAGGAGAGGGAAACATGAATATCGCCGAAGCTGAGACAACCCCGCTCGTCAAGCTTCTGGCCCGCCGCTGGCGGCTCGGCGAGGAGGTGGGCGACTGCCGTTTCGATCGCGCGGGCGGGCGCCTCGCCTTCGTCCTTGGCGACGGCACGCTGGCGCTGGCCTCGATGGACGACCCCGAATCGGCGCAGGCGCGCTGGCGGGTGGCGCTCGATACCGGCCGCGCCAGCATCGCGCCGCGCCGCCGGCCGGTGCCGCCGTTGATGCGGCTGCTGGCCGATGTCGCGCCGCTGCGGGTGGCCCCGTTCGGCGCGGAGGGCTTCATCGTCGGCGGCGCCAGCGGCCGGCTGGTGAGGGTGGCGCCGGACGGGACGACGGCGGTTCTCGTCGAGATCGACACCGGCGCGGTGGATGCCATCGAGCCGCTGCCCGACCACAGCGCGCTGGTCGCCGCCGGCGGGGTGGTGGTGCGCTACGACGCCGGGGGCGGCACCGCGCGGGCGCTCGCTCATATGGAAGGGCCGCTGCGGGCGCTGGCCGCCGCGCCGGATGGCGATCATGTGGCGCTGGCGACGCCGGACGCCGTCGCGGTCATCGGACTGCGCGACGCGGGCCGGACCGATCTGGCACTGGCGCGCGCGCAGGTGCTGGCCTGGTCGCCCGACGGGCAGCGCCTCGCCATCGGCCTCACGGAGGGCGGACTTGCCTTGCTCGATATGGAGGATGGCCGCGTGCTGCGGCTGCCCGACTATCCCGCGCCCATCCGCTCGCTCGACTGGAGCGCCGATGGAAGCCAGCTGGTCACGGGCGGCGCCTTCCGCACCATCGTGTGGGACATGGCCGAGCCGGGCGACAGGCCGCGCACCATCGAGACCGGACGCGCGGGAATGGTGACGGTGGAAGTGGTGCGCCGGCATCCGCGCAGGCCACTGGTGGCTGTCGGCTATGAGGACGGCTCCATCGTCATCGCCAGGATCGGCCACCGCGACGAACTCCTGCTGCGCGAGCCCTCCGCCGGCCAGGTGGAAGACCTGCGCTGGTCGGGTGATGGCGAGCACCTCGCCTTTACCACCGCGCAGGGCGAGCTGGGCGTGATCGATCTGCCGCCGCACATGTTCAAATAGGCCGGATACCGGGCCGCCCAATTTCAATCATCCCAAGGGAGACACGCCATGACATCGCCCGACCGCCAGATCCCCGACCCCCAGGACGAGAGCAAGGACCTGTTCTTCGAGGAAGTCGCCGCCCTCGCCGAACGGATGATCGCCGCTCATGGGCGCGATTTCGCCATGGGCACGCTGGTCCTCGCCGCCCGCTTCATCGCGGAGAAGAAGGATTTCAGCACGGCCGGCGCGCGGGCGGGCTCGCCCGCCCCCGGCCTGAGCTCCTGAACGGCGCCCGCCGCCGCGCCGCCATCTTCCGGCGGCGGCGTCGTGCGGGAGTCAGGAGGGATCGACCGGGTGCACGTGCCAGTGCTCGTGCACATGGCGATGGCCGTGCACCTCGCCCGGCAACAGGCGGCGGTCATGAATGACCATGGCCCGCGTCGCCAGTTCGGCGATGAAATGATCGTCATGCGAAATCAGCAGCATGGCGCCGGGAAAGGCGTGCAGCGCCGCCCGCAGGCGTTGCCCGTTTTCCGCGTCGATGCCGTTGGTGGGCTCGTCCAGCATCAGCACGTCCGGCCGCATGGCGAGCAGGCCGGCGAGGCAGACGAGGCGCTTCTCGCCGCCCGACAGGCGATGGCTGATCCGCTCGGCCAGGGAACCGATGGCGAGCGCGTCCAGCGCCGCCTGCGCGCGCATCCGCGCCTCGGCCGCCGGGCAGCCCATGTTCAGCGGGCCGAAGGACACGTCCTCGATCACGCTGGGACAGAACAGCTGGTCGTCGCTGTCCTGGAACAGAAAGCCGATGCGCGGCCGGAACCGCCGGAACGCGCGCTCGTCGGCGCAGGCCGTGCCGAACAGCCGGACCACGCCCCGCGCCGGGCGCTCCAGCCCGACAATGGTGCGCAGCAGCGTGGTCTTGCCCGCGCCATTCGGCCCGACAATGGCCAGCCGCTCGCCGGCTGCCAGCGAAAGGTTCACGTCCCCGAGCACGGAGGTCGCGCCGCGGGTGATGGAGACGTTCTCCAGTGAAATCAGCGCGCTCATAGCCGGTCGATCACCAGGATGGCGACGCCCGCGGCGGAAATCGCGCCGAAGCCGATCCAGTCCCGCAGCGGCGGAAATGGCGGGGCGTGGTAGGGGAAGCTGCCGGTATAGCCGCGGCACAGCATGGCTTCCTCCACGCGCTCCGCCCGGTCGAGCGCGCGCACCAGCAGCATGCCGATGAGGTTGCCATAGCTGCGCCAGGTGTGGCGGCTGGAGCGCGGCCGGAAGCCGCGCGCGCGCATGGCGTCGTGCAGGCGGCGCGCCTCGTCGCGAAGCAGCGAGGTGTAGCGCATCGTCATCACGCAGAGCCGGGAGAGGCGTTCGGGAACGCGCAGGCCGCGCAGAGCGACGCCGAGGCGCGCGGGCTCGACATCGCCCAGCAGCACGGTGAGCACGAGCACGCAGGTCGACACCTTGGCCGCGATCAGCGACGCGCGCCACACGCCGTCCAGGCTGGCGACGAGCGGGCCGAGGGTGAACAGGGGGCGCCCGTCCATCGTGAAGGGCAGGGTGGCGAACAGCAGAAGCAGGAAGCCCTCCAGATGCCACAGGCGCCGCCAGGGAAAGGCGAGGGGGCCGAGGAACCACGCCAGCGGCAGGACAAGCGCGAGCAGAACGCCCGCCACCGCGAGCGAGTGCAGTTGCGAGAGGCAGGCGATCGCGATGAACGCCGCGAGGAGCCGAAGCCGCAGGTCGGCGGGGGCCATCACCGTCGCCGGCCTTTCTCCCAGAGGGCCATGCCGCCCAGCCCTAGGATGAGGAACACGCCCGAGAGCGCATCGACAAAGCGCAGGCGGGAATCCATCGCCTCGATCCGCTCCTCGAGCGGCTCCACCTGCCGCTGGACCGCCGCCTCGACCAGCGCGGCAAGCCGCGTGTCGGACAAGGGCGGAGCGGGGGTGCCCGTGGCTGAAGCGGCGGGCGTGGCGGGGGGCGCCGCCGCGCCGCCCAGCCGGGACACGGGTAGCGTCGTGGAGGCGATATGCGCCTCGCGCGTGTCGACGGTGATGGTGAGGTCCGAGGCAATCGTGGCCGGGCGCGCGAAGGAGAAGCGCCCCTCCGCATCGGTCAGCCCGGAAGCGACCTCGACGCCCTGCGCGTTCTTCGCCGTCCATGGCACGCCCTGCGGCCGGCCGCCGCCGATGAAGAACGCGTAGCCGCCTATCTTCTCGCCCTCGACCGCCGCGAAGACCTTGAGCTTGTGGGCCTCCGCCGCCCCGGCAAGGCCCGGCAGGATGAGCAGGGTGAGCAGAAGACGGCTCATGAGGCGGATGACGGGGTGGAGGGCGGAGCGGAGGGCGAGGCGGAACTCGCGATCACCGGCCGCAGCGCCTCCGGCTGCACCCGCGCCAGAAAGCCCACGATGGCCGCGGTCACGAAGGCCTCTCCCACGGCGAGCGGCAGATAGGTGGCCAGCAGCACGCTGGCGACGGGAGTAAATTCGGAGGAGGAGAGGGCGAGCGACGACGCCACCAGGGCGCCCGTGCCCAAGACGCTGAGCGCGCCCACCGCCCCGGCCAGCGCGGCGCGCAGGACGCCGCTCGGGGTCGCCCGGATCGCCGGGCCAAGCAGCAGGGCGAAGACGACGCCCGGCAGCGCGATATTGACCGTGTTGACGCCAAGCGTGGTCAGGCCGCCGAAGCCGAACAGCAGCGCCTGCAGCAGCAGGATGACCAGCACGACCGCGAAGGTCGCGGTGCCCAGCATGATGCCCATCATGCCCGACAGCAGCACATGAACGCTGGACGGGCCGACCGGCACGGCGATCAGCGATCCCGCGAACACCGCCGCGCCGAGGATCGCCGCGCGCGGGATCATCCGGTCATCGAGCCGCCGCAGCGCCAGCGCGACGCCGCCAGCCGTGATCAGCCCGCCGCCGATCAGCACGGGAAGTGACAGGATGCCATCGGGAATATGGGCCATGGGCGGCTATTTCCCGCCCATGTCGGTGGCCTTGACCCAGATGAGCGCGCCCAGTTCCACCGGCACATCCTTGCCTTCCGGCGATTTCTGCGGCGTATCGGCCTCCAGCAGCGCGGCAAAGCCCCACCAGCCGCCGCGCGGCATGGCATAGGCGAAGGTGCCATTCGCGTCGGCCTTGATGACCTGCGTCACGAAGGCATCATTGGGCGGCGTGACCGATCCATCATTGATGAATTCCACCTCGACCTCGGCGAAGGGAACCGGCTTGCCGTTCTTGAGCACGATTCCGGAGAACAGATTGCCGGTCCAGAGGCCGGTGGGGCGGGTGAGCGGCTGGATTTCCACCGGCAGCCCGACCAGCGCGTCCCAGCCCTCGCCGGAGGCGAAGCCGTCGACGATGACCTTGGCATAGTGGACGATCAGCTTGCCCTCGGCGGGCTCCCAATAGGGTTGCGGCTCCACGTAGAAGACCGCGGCGCCCGGCGTCGTCAGATCATGGCGCAGCGACCAGGCGCTGTGGCCCGCCACCGGCTTTTCCGTGATCTGCGCGGTGAGGTCGGTCGGCGTGCCGTCGGCCAGCACGCCGACGCGCACCGGCTTTCGCATGTCCATGACCGGCCCGCCCTCGACCGGGTGGGTGAACACCATGTCCAGCGTGACCGTGCCGCCCTCAGGCAGCACGTCCGCCGATGGGATGATCTCCTGAAAATGCGCGGAGGCGGCGCAGGAGCCGAGCGAGAGCCCCAGAAGGGCGAGGCGAAACGAAGCGGCGATCCTGACCAAGTGGCACCCGTCGTATGAATATTGCGAAAATTTATCATACAAGCGGCCTGGCCCGCCGCAAGCGCGCGGCGTCGCGCACGGGGACAAATATCTCACTGTCGGGGCCGTGCCGGGTGAGCCTCATCCGCTCGGTCCGAGCCCGGGTCCGCCGATGCCGGCTGCGCGCCGACGGGGGGCATCGGGAGGGCGGCGGCAGGGGGCATTTCGACCTTTGACGAATTGTGCTAGGCAACAGCGTGGAATGTCGAGCAGCAAAGCGTCGGACGGGCGGAAGGCCCCTTGTGGTCGGGGTACTCGCGCTGGTGGGTCCCCTCGTCTATAGCCCATTCGCGGGCGTGTTGCCGGTATGGGCAGCGGCCCAGCACAAGCCGGCGCCGGCCGCCAATCCGGCGTCAGCCATTGCCGCGCCTGTCCTGGCCTGGCCGTCCGGCGACGGGAGCATCCCCGCCACGCTCCTGGTGCCGGTCGCCCACGTTCCCGCGGACCTTGTGGCTCCCTCCTATGCGGGATGGCTGACCGATCCGCCGCATGGGGCGCTGCCCGGCGACAAATTCGTCGCCCGTGGGCCGGGGACCGTCGGGGCCGAGGTCTTCCAGCGGGTGAGCGCGCTTGCGCCGCCGGCGCCGCCTTCCTCCGCGTCGGTTTCCCCCGCCCTGGTCCCAGCGGCCTTGCCCGCCGCCTTGCCCGCATCATCCGCCCCCCTGCCGCCGAAGCGACTGGCGGAGAAGCGCGGCATTGTTCTGGCGTCGCTGGCGCCACTGCCGCCCCGGCGCCTCGCGGAGCCGGTCTCCGTGGCGCCGCCGGAGACGGCCGCGCGCGAGGATGCCCCGCCGGCGGACGCGCCGGCACCGAGCGACAATGCGGTAGACGCCGGCACCGAGGTCGCCCCGGAAGAGATCCCCCAGGAGGATGCCGCCCGGTCCATCGATGACGCTCCCGAGCCGGCGGCGACCCGGGCGTCGGCCGATCGCGCGCCGCCGCATATCGAGGCGCTGATCCAGCGTCACGCCGAGCGTTTCGATGTGCCCGCGCGGCTCGTGCGTCGTGTGGCCTGGCGGGAAAGCCGGTTTAACCACCGATTGCGACATGGTCCCTATTGGGGATTGATGCAGATCCGCGTCGACACGGCGCGCGCCCTCGGCTTCCGTGGCGAGCCGAACGATCTTCTCGATGCCGACACCAACATGGCCTACGCCGTCGCTTATCTCGCCAATGCGTATCGGGTCGCCGGGCGCGATGAGAAGCGGGCGGTGATGCTCTATGCCCGGGGTTATTACTACGAGGCCAAGCGCAAGGGCATGCTGGGCTCCCTCATCCGCACCGCAACAGCCGAGCAATAGCCGCAGGCGCCTCTCGCGTCGGCCGCTCCCCGTCTGGGCTGCGAACCGCCGCGATTATTGGCGGCTCGAATGGGTCTGCCCGTCTCTCCGTCGGTAATGCACAGGATGGCACGCCCGGGAGCGGTGTCGGGCAGCGCTCGATTCTGACCGATGCAATGGCGCTGCCATCGATATGGGTAAGCGATGGCGGGGCGAAAATAACGGAGACGTTCTTCTCAAGCCGCGTCTTCGGCCATTCGCGGAACTGGGCGGACGGTGCCGCATCCTCTCGACAAGGCGCGGGCGCAGATCAGAGCGACGAAGCGGCGCGAGCCGCCGCGATCGTCGTTGATCCGGGCCGTATCGGGCCGGATTGAGGAGCGCATTGCCAAAGAGGACATTTCACCACGGCCTCTCGACAGAACGTGATATGCAGGTATATACACGCATTATGGAGAAACCCTGCTACTGCACGCAGCTGCGTCAGGCGACGCGCCGACTTAGCGCGGTTTATGACGATGCGCTGGCGCCGCTCGGCATCAATGTCGCGCAATATGCGCTGCTGCGCCGGATCCACCGCAACGAGCCGGTCAGTCTTACGCGGCTTGGCAGCCTGTGCGACCTCGACCGCTCGACGGTCGGGCGCAACGTGCGCGTGCTGGAGCGCATGGAACTGGCGACCAGCACGCGCGGCAGCGAGGACCAGCGCGAGGCCATGATCAAGCTTTCCGAACGCGGCCGCGACCTGCTCCAGCTGGCCGTGCCGATGTGGGAGGCGACGCAGACGGCGGTCGCGGCACGGCTCGGCCCGCAACGCGTCGAAGCGCTCGAGGATCTTATCGCCGCCATCTGACCCATCCGGCGTGGCCCGCCAATCCAATCGCTATCGCATAGAAGCGGGCATCTACCCGCAGAAGGGAACCCATGGAAAGCCAGCCCCCGGAAGCCCCCGTTCCGACCGGGACGCTTCCCGCCTTCTTCGCCCGGCGCGGCATCCATTATGGCTGGGTGGTCGCCGCCGTCACCTTTCTCACCATGCTGGTCACGGCCGGCGCGGTGGGCGCGCCCGGCGTGCTGATCGGCCCGCTGGAGCGCGAATTCGGCTGGGCCACCGCCGATATTTCCTCGGGCTTCGCGATCCGCCTCGTGCTGTTCGGGCTGATGGGGCCCTTCGCCGCGGCGTTCATGAACCGCTTCGGCCTGCGCCCGGTGGCAACCGTGGCGCTCGCCCTCATCGGGCTCGGCGTGTTCGGGTCGTTCTTCATGACCAGGATCTGGCACCTCATGCTGCTCTGGGGTGTCGTCGTCGGCTTCGGCACCGGGCTCACCGCCATGGTGCTCGGCGCGACGGTGGCGACGCGCTGGTTCGCCCAGCGCCGCGGGCTGGTGCTGGGCCTGCTCACCGCCTCGACGGCGACCGGGCAGCTCGTCTTCCTGCCGTTGCTCGCCCAGCTCACGGAAACGCTCGGCTGGCGCAGCGCGCTGTCGCTCATTCTCGCCATGCTGCTGGTGGCCGCGCTCGCGGTGCTAATCCTGCTGCGCGACCGGCCGTCCGATATCGGGCTGCTGCCCTATGGCGCCAGCGAGCCGCCGACGAATCCCGCCCGTCCCACCACGCTGAAGGCGATGCTCGCCTCGCCGCTGCTGGCGCTGCGCGATGCCTCCAGATCCGCCACCTTCTGGGTGCTGTTCGGCACCTTCTTCATCTGCGGCGCCTCGACCAACGGGCTCGTGCAGACCCATTTCGTCTCGCTCTGCGGCGATTACGGCATGGCAGCGGTGACGGCGGCCGGCATGCTGGCGCTGATCGGCGTGTTCGACTTCATCGGCACGGTCGGCTCCGGCTGGCTGTCGGACCGCTTCGACAGTCGCTGGCTGCTGTTCTGGTATTATGGCTTGCGCGGCCTCTCGCTGCTCTATCTGCCGTTCAGCGATTTCAGCTTCTACGGCCTGTCCATCTTCGCCGTGTTCTACGGCCTCGACTGGGTCGCCACCGTGCCACCGACGGTGAAGCTGGCCGCCGACCGGTTCGGTGATCGCGCCAGTCTGGTCTTTGGCTGGATCTTCGCCGGCCACCAGCTTGGCGCCGCTTCCGCCGCTTATGGCGCCGGCTTCAGCCGCACCTTCTACCAGACCTACCTGCCCGCCTTCGTCGTCGCCGGCATTCTCTGCCTGGTCGCCTCCCTCGCCATCATTGCCGTGCGCGAGCGCCGGGGCGGCGGACCCGTGGCAGCGCGGGTGTGACAGCCCGCTCATTCCATTGAAGGAGGGACATCATGAAGTACAGGCTGCTTGGACGGACCGGGCTCAGCGTCTCCGAACTGTCTCTGGGGACCGCGAATTTCGGCCGGCGTTGGGGGCATGGTGCGGATGAGGCGGAGAGCGCCGCCATCCTCAATGCCTATGCCGAGGCCGGGGGCAATTTCATCGACACGGCCGACGTGTATCAGTTCGGCCAGTCGGAGGAATTCCTCGGCGACCTGCTGCAAGGCCGGCGCGAGGATTTCGTGCTGGCGACGAAGTTCAGCAATGGCGCCGCGCCGAATGCCGGCCGCCTCGTGACCGGCAATAGTCGCAAGGCGATGGTGGCCTCGCTGGAGGCGAGCCTGAAGCGGCTGAAGACCGACCGGATCGACCTCTACTGGGTGCATCACCCCGACGCGGTGACGCCTTCGGAGGAGATCGTGCGCGGGCTGGACGACCTCGCCCGCGCCGGCAAGATCCTCTATGCGGGCCTGTCGAACTTCCCGGCCTGGCGTCTGGCCCGCGCCGTCACGCTGGCAGAGATGACAGGAGCGGTGCCGATCGCGGCCGCCCAGTTCGAATACAGTCTCGTCCATCGCGAGCCGGAAGCCGACCTGCTGCCGGCCTCTCACGCGCTGGGCCTGGGCGCGGTCACCTGGTCGCCGCTGGGAGGCGGCATGCTCACCGGCAAGTATCGCGACACCCAGCGTGGTGGCGAAAAGCGCCGCGCCGAGGCGCTCGGCGGCAGGGTGTTCCAGGCGGAAGACACGGTACAGCGCAGCGCGATCCTCGATACCGTGCTCGCGGTGGCGGCCGAGCTTGGTGCGCGGGCCGATCAGGTCGCCATTGCCTGGGCGGCAAGCCGCGGCGCCATTCCGCTGATCGGCCCGCGCTCGGTCACGCAATTGACCAGCAATCTCGCTGCCGCATCGCTCACGCTCGGCCCGGACCATCTGGCACGGCTTGCGGCCGTCAGCCTCCCCCGGGCGACGGCGGCAACGGCTCGGGCGGTTGGGCTCGCGCACGGCGATAGCGGGCTCCCGCCCTTGCCGGTGGCGTGACGACCGAGCAGCCATTGGAACGCCCCTTTGGGAGAAACGCAGGAGCGCTCGTGGCATGACCTGATCCCGACTCGATCGTATCGCAGATTGGGGATGGTCCGGCAGCGGGTGGACCACTCATCCCCTGCTGCGCGCGGCGTGGGATCGACCCGGCATCACGCTCTCAGTTTTCCTTCGCGCTGCCGTGAGCGATAGGATGGTTATCTATCAATCACGCACCCGCATTATGTGAGTTATAGCGGGAGACCCTATCGCTCATGGCGTGGAACTGGACGCCGCACGGCCGGCCGCATTTTGTCTATGATCCGGTTGCCCTCGTCAGCTCGGCCTCGACACCGACAATCGCAACGTGAAGCCGAAGGAGCGGGGCATCGCGGAGATGATGGTCGATCTCTATCGGAGCCGTCGGGCGCGAGCCAGGTGCGGTGTCCGCCAGTGATCCTGCCGGAGAGAGCCGCCGACGGAAGCCTCCGATAGACGGCGCCAAGATTAAGAATGGCGCCAGCGATGGCCGTCGCGGCATCGCCTTTTCTTCGCGATCAGGCCGTCGAAGCGAAAATCGCCACGTGACGGCCCAGCTCCCGGTCGCTGTTGGGGCAGATCACCACAGCTCGACTGTGCGCATTTGCACCCAGCTTGATCGGTTCGGCCGAGACTTTTCCGATGACTTCCGGTTCACCGGAAAAGCTCCAGATTCTTGGTTTGACGCATTTTCTTAGCGCGAACCGGAATCCACTTCGCTCGAAAATGCTCTCGATCCCGGTCGCGCCGATGGTCGCCACCGCTTTCGATATCGGAGAGTCGATGGACGACTTGGCGCATCACCAGTTCTGTCGATGCGCTCTCAAGGCGGAAGAGATATTTCATTGGCACTCGGGTTCGCAAACGGACCCTTGGTGCGGGCGGCGATCTTCGAAGCCCCGGACGTCACCTTGCGAGGCTCCTCATGCGAACCACCTTCGGACGGCTTTCCGGCTTGTGGCTCGGCATGCTGGCGGCGTTGCCGGCTTCGGCGATGCCGCTTGCGCCAACCCCTCTGCCGGATACCCCCATCGCGACCCGCGTCGCTCAGGGCTGCGGCCCGGGCGCGTGGCGCGGGCCGTGCGGCCATTGCCGCGACACTCCCTATCATGGCCGGCTGCCCGGCGGCGGATGGCGATGACAGCAAGTGGCCTCTCCGCCCTGAAATCCAACGACGCGAAAGATCTGACCATGAACCGCGCCCTCATGGCCGCCCTGATGGCCGCCCTGATGGGCGCATTCCTCATCGCGGCGCCGGCCGCGCGGGCCCAGACGGCACCGCCCGCCGGCGCGCCGCCGGAGCCCCCTGCCATCGAGCTCTACCGCGCGGCGGATGCGCAGGCCGTGCTCAATGCGCGCATTCTCGCGCTCAAGACGGTGATGACCCTCACCCCGGAGCAAGAGAAGCTCTGGCCGCCGGTGGAAGCCGCCATCCGCGCGGTGGCGAAGCAGTCAGCCGAGCGCCGCGCCGAGCGCGCGAAGGCGCCACAGCCGGCCGATTTCGTGGACATCCTGGACCGCATCGCCGATGCCGAAGCGGTGCGGGCGCGTGACCTCAAAAGCGTGACGGCCATGCTGAAGCCGCTTGTCGCCACACTCACGCCGGAACAGCAGCGGCGCATTCCCGCGTTCCTCGGCCTGCGCGAAGGCGCCGGCGGCCTGCCCCAGCCCACCGCCGAGATCTGGCTGTTCGAGGAAGAGAACTGACGCCAAATCAATATTATCTCACCAACCCCCGTCTCAAGGAGGCTCGCATGTCCATATCCTTCCTGCATTCGAGGGGCACCGAAGCCCCGATCAAGATCCCGGCCATCGGTCTCGACCTGTTCGTGCGCATGCCGCCGGCGGCGAGTTCCGGCGAGTTCTGCTTCATCGAGACCATCAATGCTCCGGGCGCCGGTCCGCCCCGCCATCGCCACCGCGAAGCCGAGATCTTCCGCGTCATCGAGGGCCGATATCTCTATGAGGCGGATGGCCGGCGCTTCTATGCCGAGGCCGGCGACGTGGTGAGTATTCCCGGCGGGGTCGAGCACGGCTTCTGCAACGTCACCGACAAGCCCGCGCGCCAGTACATTCTGATGGCCCCAGCGCTCGATGCGGCAACGTTCTTCACGGAGCTTGCCGGCGTGATGCATGACGGCATCCCCGACCAGGCGGCGCTCAATGACTTCGGGCTGAAGTGGCACGTGGAGTTCCTCGGTCCGCCGGTGAGCAGGAACGACCAGCCCACGGATTGAGACGCATCGGCACCGCGGCCATCGGCCCACGACAAGGCCGGCCGCGCTGCGGCCGGCGCGCAGCCGGCCAGCGCATGAACTGACGGGGGAAGCAATCATGAAGAACAGCGTTCTCATCGCCGGCGCGGGGCCGGTTGGACTGACGATGGCGCTGGAACTGGCGCGCTATGGCGTGCCGGTGCGCGTCATCGACAAGATTCCGGAAGCGACGCACAGCTCGCGGGCGGTCGCGGTGTGGCCGCGCACGCTGGAGCTTCTCGACCGCTCCGGGGCGGCGGCGGACATCATCGCCATCGGCAACAAGGTCACCGTTGCCAACATCCTGTCGGGTGGCCGGCCCGTGGCCTCTCTGTCGCTCGACGACGTGCCGTCGCCCTATCCGTTCGCGCTGATGGTGCCGCAATACGAGACCGAAGCCGTGCTGCGGCGTCACCTCGCTGGCCACGGCGTCAAGCCGGATCTCGGCGTCGAGCTTCTGGGTTTCGAGGAGGACGGCGATGGCCTCTCGGCCCGTCTGCGGGAAGCCGACGGCACGGAGCGCAGCGAGCCATATGGCTTTCTGGTGGCCTGCGACGGCGCACACAGCATGGTGCGCCATCGCCTCGGCCTCGACTTCCAGGGCGACTCGCTGGGCCTTGACTGGACCCAGGGCGATTTTCACCTGAGCGGCTATCCCTTCCCCGCCTCGCAGATGGCCATCTTCTGGCATGAGCACGGGCCGCTGCTGTTCTTCCCGATGGCGCCCGACCGCGCGCGCATCATCACCAGCCTCGGCCCCTCCACCGCAACGCCGCCCGTTCCGCTGGACCAGGACGCGTTCCAGGAGATGATCGATGCGCGCGGCCCCGGGGGGATCACGCTCACCGGCACGGAATGGGTCAGCGCCTTCCGCATCAACGAGCGGCAGGTGGAGAACTATCGGTCCGGGCGGGTCTTCCTCGCCGGCGATGCGGCTCACATCCACAGCCCGGCTGGCGGGCAGGGCATGAATACCGGCATGCAGGACGCCATCAATCTGGCGTGGAAGCTGGCTCTCGTGATCCGGGGCATCGCCTGTGCGCCGGCGCTGCTGGAGAGCTATGATCTGGAACGCCGCCCGGTGGGCGCACAGGTGATCGCGGCCTCGGGGCGCATGACCCGGATCGGCACGCTGGCCGACCATACGCTGCAGCATGTCCGCGACCTCGTCGCCCATACCCTGATGGGACTTTCGCCGGTGCAGCGGGCCGTTACCGGGCTGATGGCGGAAGTCTCCATCGGCTATCCCCACAGCCCGATCAACGGCCCCTCGCACGGTGACGCGAAGGCCGGCGCGCGGGTGCGGCCGATCATGGGGGAGGTGCCGTTCGGCTGGGGCGACACGCCGCTATTCACCGCGCGCGGCGGTGCCGGCGCGACCGAACTCGCCGCGCGCTTTCCCCGGCTCGTGGCGACGTCGCCGCGTCCCTCCAGCGAAGAACCGCTGCTCTCGCTGGTCCGGCCGGATGGCTACCTCGCAGCCCAGGTGCAGGATGCGAACTGGCAGGAACTCGTGCCCTATCTCCAGCAGATCGGGGCGGAGCGGTGACCGCCCATCACGTGACGTCGCTCCCAAATGGCCGCGGCGGGAAAAACGACGGCCCGCTTCACATCTGAGAGAACCGCAATGCCTCGCCTCCTCGATGCCGAAGAGCTTGACCTGCTGGCCATTGGCGCCTGGATTCTCGGGACCGGAGGCGGCGGATCGCCCTATGCCTCCTACCTCGTCGCGCGGCACTTCTATGAGGAGGGCGGCCGGATCGCCCTGCTCGACCCGGACGAACTGGCCGATGACGACATCGTCGCCGTGGTCTCGACCATGGGCGCGCCGCTGGTGTTTCAGGAGCGCATGACCGATGCCGCCTTCGCCCTCAAACCGGTGCGGATCATGGAGGCCTTCCTGGGCCGGCCGTTCCGGGCGGTGATGACGGTGGAGATCGGCGGCTGCAACGCCTTCCAGCCGCTGCTCGTGGCGGCGGCGTCGGGGCTTCCGGTGGTCGACGCGGATGCCATGGGCCGGGCCTACCCCGAGGCCCAGATGCAGACCTTCTCGATTGCCGGGCTACAGATGGTTCCGCACGTGGTTTCCGACATCCGCGACAATGATGTCATCATCCCTACCGCTTCCGGCTGGCACGACATGGAACGCGTGCGGCGCAGGGTCTGCACGGAATACGGATCGGTCGCGACCACCTGTCAGGCGCCGCGCACCGGGGCGGAGGTGAAGCGTCACGCGGTCCCGCGCAGCCTGTCGCGGGCCATCGCGCTGGGGCGTGAGGTGCGCCGTGCGAAGGCGGCGCATGAGGATCCCGTCGAGGCGACCGTGACGGCGGGCGGCGGCAAGCGGCTCTTCACCGGCAAGGTGATGGATGTGCAGCGGCGCACGACCGAGGGCTTCCTGCGCGGATCCCTCAGCCTCGCCGGCCTCGGCGGCGATGCCGGCGCGTCTTTCGCCATCGCCTTCCAGAACGAGTTCACCATCGGCCGGCGCGACGGCGCGGTGATCGTCACGACGCCCGACCTGATCTGCGTGCTCGACACCATCTCGGGTGAGGCGATCGGCACGGAGAGCTTGCGCTACGGCCAGAGGGTGACGGTCATCGCCCTGCCGTCGCAGCCGATCCATCGCAGCGCGGAGGGGCTGCGCCATGTCGGTCCGCGCGCCTTCGGCCACGACGTGGAATTTCGCAGCGTCTTCGGAGAAGAGCCGGCATGAGCCGCATTGGGATCGATGTCGGCGGCACCAATACCGATGCCGTTCTGCTCGAGGACGGCCAGGTGATCGCCGCGCTGAAACGGCCGACCACCGTCGATGTCGCGGACGGCGTGCGCCAGGCGCTGGTCGATCTGCTCGCCGCGGCCGCCGGCCATCCGGCCCTCCGGCGCATCGACGCGGTGATGATCGGCACCACGCATTTCACCAATGCCGTGGTGGAGCGACGCCATCTCGACCGCGTCGCGGCGCTGCGCATCGGCTTGCCCGCCAATGCCGGCCTGCCGCCCTTCATCGGCTGGCCGAAGGACCTCGCCGAAATGATGCGCGGCAGCGTCCACATGGTGGGCGGGGGGCACGAATATGACGGGCGGGTTCTGGTGCCGCTGGATCGGGCGGCGGTGCGGCGCGAGGCGCAGCGCATCGCGGACAGCGGCATCAGCTCGGTCGCCATCACCAGCGTGTTCTCGCCGCTCACCGACGCATGCGAGCGCGAGGCCGCGGAGATCGTGCGGGAGGTGATGCCCGCGGCGCGCATCACGCTCTCCCACGAGATCGGCCGGATCGGCCTGTTGGAGCGGGAGAATGCGGCGCTGCTGAATGCCGGGCTGCAGGGCCTCGCGCAGCGCACCACGGCCGCCTTCGCGCGGGCGCTGCGCGACAGTGGCATCGCGGCGCCGCTTTATCTCACGCAGAATGACGGCACCATCGTGCAGGGGGCGGTGGCGAAGCGCCATCCCGTCTATTGCTTCGCCTCCGGCCCCACCAACAGCATGCGCGGCGCGGCCTTCCTTTCCGGCCTGACCGATGCGCTGGTCGTGGATGTGGGCGGCACGACGACCGATGTGGGCTGCCTCAGGGGCAGGTTTCCGCGCCCGGCCAATGCGATGGTCGAGATCGGCGGGGTGCGCACGCTGTTTCGCATGCCGGACCTCATCTCCATCGGCCTCGGCGGCGGCACTGAGATCGCCGATGACGGGCACCGGATCGGTCCGGGCAGTGTCGGCTTCCGGCTGCCGGAAAAGGCGCTGTGCTTTGGCGGCGACACGCTGACCGCCACGGACATCGCCGTCGCGGCGGGACGGATCGCGCTGGGAGATCCGGGGCGGGTGCGCAGGCTTCCCGGTTCTCTGGTGGCGGACAGTCTCCGTCACATGGAAGGCATGATTGCGGAGGTGGTGGACCGGATGAAGACCGATGCGGCGCCTATACCCCTCATCGCGGTGGGCGGCGGCAGCTTTCTGGTGCCCGATCGCATGGAGGGCGTCTCGCAGGTGGTGCGCATCGAGCACCATGATGTGGCCAATGCCGTCGGCGCGGCCATCGCGCAGGTCAGCGGCGAGGTGGACCGCATATTCTCGGGTGTCGAGCGCGACGCGGCGTTCGATGAAGCGCACCGGGAGGCCACGCGGCGGGCGATCGCGGCCGGCGCGGAGCCGGGCAGCGTGGAGACGCTTGATGTAGAGGACATCCCTATCGCCTATCTCCCCGGCAATGCGCGCCGCGTGCGCGTGCGCGTCATTGGCGAGATCGCGCGGCTCGATGGGTAGCGCAGGGCGCGTTGGCGGGCCGGCAACGCCCAGGCCGTCATTCTCCCCGGTCCAGAATGTATCGATCTGACCTGCTCACAGGAGTCGCAAGTGCAGAAGGTCCCCACGGGTCGGCGCGTGTATCGCGAAGCCTCGCCTACGGAGATGATCTACATCGCCACGCGCATGATCGTGGTGAGCCGCAGCAGCCTCCGCGGAGCCGTCGACCGGGCACAGTTCGAGGCGGCCGTCGCGCATCTCGAAGCGCGCTATGGAATCCTGCGCTCGGTGGTCGAGGACGGGCATTTCGTGGGTCGGGTGGACGACCGATCCGCGGTCGAGAGCTGGTGGCCCGCCGATAGCTGCTCCGCCGAGGCTATGTATGCCAGATTGCTGAACGCCGACCTCGATACCGGAAAGACCCTCTATGCCATCCACGTCATCGCCACCGATGACGCGCTCGATGTCTTCATGCTCACCTCCCATGCGATCACCGACGCGACATCGCTGGTCGAGCTGCATTCCTGTCTCGCCCATATGTGCGACGGCGTCGTGCGCGGCCAGGTGCCGGCGCTCGGCGCGCAGCCGTTCCCGATCCCGGTCGACGATGCCGTGAGTTGCCGTCTGGCGGCGCTTGGCACGGATGCGCCGCCCTCCTCCTATTGCGGTGTGTTCGCCGAGATTCCCATGCCCGCGCGCCATGATGGCGGCCCCGTGACCCATCGGCTCGAACGCGTCGTGATCGGGGCGGACGCGATGCATCGGATGAAGACGGCAAGCCACGCCACCGGCTCTTCCGTGCACGCGCTCCTGCTGGCCGCGCTCGCTCTCGCCATACGTGACGTCGCGGACGACCACCCGCGCCAGATCCTCATGCGATCATCGGTAGACATGCGCCGGCGGCTCGAGCCCCATATTTCACCCGAACTGGTGTTCACGGCCATCACCGGGCACATCACGCCGGTCCCCGACCTCGACCGGCCCATGGTCGAGATCGCCCGGTTCATCTTTGACGATATCCATCAGGGACTGGCGAACGGCAGCATCTTTCACGACTACATCAATTATCCCAAGGCATTCAGCAGCCCTCGGCAGTCGCCGGTCGCCATCAATGTTTCCGACATCCAGACGGTGGAGTTTCATTGGCCGGTCGAGCGCCTGGCCGTGACCGGTTTCGAGTATGCACTGGGCTGGATGAAGAAATTTCCGAACATCTCCGTGTCGGTCTACGACGGCACACTGATCGCCAACATCGTCTATGTCGAAGAGTTCGCCACTCCGGCAACGATCCGCGCCATCTCGGACGACTTCGTCAGGAGGCTCGATTCGGTCTGCTAACAATAGAAGCGCTGCCCCGAGGAGCCCGGCCGAGTTGCGGGCGATTACGTTTCCTTCGCGGTGAGCGGGACATAACGCGGCGTCCAGACCTTGGCGCGCAGGCGCTGCTGGATCTGATCGACCGCGACGTCGGGCGCATCGCCGTCCCGATGCGCCTGCATCGCAACCGCCAGGGCGACCTGTGCCGCGACCTCGCGCAGGGCGCTCACCGGGGGCAGGAGATTGTGCCGCGGGTTGTCGCGCGCCGGCGACGCATCGGCCAGCGCCTTCGCCGCCGCCATGAACATTCCATCCGTGACGCGGCTCGCGCCGACCGCCAGAACGCCGAGGCCAACTCCCGGAAAGACGTAGGAATTGTTGGTCTGGTCCACCCTGAAGCGGGCGCCGTCGCGCAGGAGCGGGGGGAACGGGCTGCCAACGCCCACCAGGGCCCGCCCATCGGTCCACACCTCGATATCCGCCGGCGTCGCTTCCGCACGCGAGGTCGGGTTCGACAGCGGAAAGATGACCGGTCGCTCATTGCATTGCGCCATGGCGCGGACCACCGGCTCGCTGAAGGCGCCCGCCTCGCCGGAGACGCCGATCAGCACCGTTGGCCGGGCGTTGCGCACCACGTCGAGAAGCTCGATCCTGTCGGGACGGCCCAGCGTCCAGCCGTCGACCGCCGGCCTCTTCTGCACGAAGGGGATCTGGAATGGGGCAAGTCCGGGCATATCTTCGATCAGGAGGCCGTCGCGATCGACCATGAAGAAGCGTGCGGTCGCCTCGCTTTCCGAAAGCCCCGCATCGCACATGGCGGTGTGGATCAGGCGGGCGATGCCGCAGCCGGCCGAGCCGGCACCGAACACCGCCACACGCTGCTCGACCAGTGGCACGCCAGTGACATTGATAGCCGCCAGAAGAGTGCCGGTCGCCACCGCCGCCGTGCCTTGCACGTCGTCGTTGAAGGTGCACAGCCGGTCGCGATAGAGCTCCAGCAGGCGCGTCGCATTGGTCTTCGCGAAGTCTTCCCACTGCAGCAGAACCCGCGGCCAGCGCCGGATGACGGCGGAGACGAAGGCCTCGATGAAGTCGTCATACTCCTGCCCCCGCACCCGCGCGTGGCGCCAGCCCACATAGAGCGGATCGGCAAGGCATTCGGCATTGTCGGTCCCGACATCGAGCAGGATCGGCAGTGTGGTCGCCGGATGAAGGCCGCCGCAGCCGGAATAGAGCGCGAGCTTGCCGATGGGGATGCCCATGCCGCCCGCGCCCTGGTCGCCCAGCCCCAGGATGCGCTCGCCATCGGTCACGACGATCGCCTCCACCCCGTCGAAGCGCGGGTGCGCCAAGATCTGGTCGAGCCGCGACCGATGGGGAATGCTGAGGAACAGGCCGCGCGGCTTGTGGTACAGGCGGCTGAACTGCTGGCAGCCGGCACCGACCGTGGGCGTGTAGACGATGGGCAGCAGCTCTTCCAGGTTCGCGACCAGCGTCGCGTAGAACAGGGTCTCGTTGGTGTCCTGAAGCTCGCGCAGGAAGGCATAGCGTTCGAGATCGGTCTCGAACTGGCGCAGCGACTGCAGGGCGCGGGAGATCTGTTCGTCCAGGGTCGAGACATGCGGCGGCAGCAATCCGTGGAGATGGAAGGCATCGCGCTCGGCCTCGGAGAACGCTGTACCCTTGTTGAGCTGCGGATCAGCCAGCAATTCGTATCCGCTCAGCGCGGTGGCCATGGGTGCCGTCGCTTCAGACATGAAAATCTCTCCTATCCCTGACCGGTGCGCCGCAGCTCGATGTAGGTATCAGGCCCGTAATGCAGGGTGTTGCGCGCGTAATAGGGCGGCACCTGCATGTCGAATTGCGCGTGCCCGTGGCTCACGTCGCTGCGCAGCAGGTCGGTGCGGCTGGCGATGTCGAGACGCAGCCGCTCGCCCGGCTTCAGCACCACGGGCTGCGGCGTCAGGCTGAAGCGCAGCGTCACCGGCACGCCGGGGGTGAGCGGTTCGGGTGTGTCGATGTCGATGGCGATTTCCGTTTCGGTGCAGCGCGCGGCGTCGATCCTGCGGCAGGCGGGGCGGATCGCGCCCATGGAGAGGATCTGGTAGGCGCCATCGGCCGAGACGAGGCCGGTGCGGGCCACCACGTAGGAATCGATCTCGTTGCAGCTGAAGGAGAGGCTCACGGTCACCGGACCGGTCAGCTCGATTTCCTCCTCGATCGGTAGTTCGAAGGTGAGGCGCTGGGTCTCCACCTCGTCGAAACCGGCCGTCACGATGCCACCCAGCGGCACCGCCGCCCATCGGTTCGTCCCGCCGTCGCCCGGCGCGTGGTCGAGGCGATGGGTTGCGGCGTCGGCGCCATCGGAGGCCGGGTAGAGGCGCAGTGCCGTGCCGCCGGGCAGCGGCCAGTCCGGTGCGCTGCGATAGTCCTTCGTGCCCTCCGTCCAGTATCGCACCCGCGGCTGCGCGCCATAGCCGTTCTCCGCGCCGTAGACGAGGTGATCGAAGAAGGCGAGCGCTTCCAGCTGCCACGCATAGACCGGCAGGTCATAGCTCGCGGGGCCGATGATCAGCCAGCGTTGATCTTTCGCCGTGCCGGCATTCTCGAACAGATCATAGGCGCCGAACTGGTGCAGGTTGAGGTACCCGGCATTCTGCACCACCACGAACGGCACCTCGATGTCGCCCAGCGCGCCGGACGGGCCGGCGGGCAGCACGCTCGTCGCCCGGGTCTTGCCGTCGAGCATGAGGCCGGCGAACAGGCGGCGCGCCTGCGGCGTCGGCACCTGTCGCTCGAAGGTCCTCATGATCCGCGCCGTGCGCTTCTTCACTTGCGGCCACCACACAGGCTTCAGGGCGGAGTTGGTGATGTGGCTCACCACCGCGCGCAGCAACGGCGGCACCTGCAGCCGGAACTGCAGGGGCGTGAAGTTCGCGCCCATCCAGAGCGCGAAGAAATCGGGCTGTGGCGCGCCGCCGAACATGGCGATGTGGCGGAAATAGTCCGTGCACATCTCGTTGGTGAAGAAGCCCTTCAGCGCCGGCGGGCGAAGCCGCGCCACCTGCGGCTGGGTCAGCCCGTAATAGGAGGTGCCGAACAGCACCACCTGCCCATCGCACCAGGGCTGCGCGGCGGCCCATTGGATCACCTTGGCGTAGTCCTCCACGTCGGTGTCGTTGAGGTAGACAGCATCGGCGCCGCCGGAACGGCCCATGCCGCGCCGGGTGACGATGACATGGGCATAGCCGCGATCGGTGAAGACCGGCGGGCTCCCGGTTTCGTTATTGCCCGCAGGCACGCCGGCGGCCTGCAATTCCTTGGAATAGGCCCCAAAGCAGATGACTGCGGGAAAGCGGCCGGGCGCCCGGGGCACATAGACATCGGCCGCAAGCGCGACGGCGGGCGCGACCTCGATCATCTGGTCGGCGAGGACGCGGCAGCCGAGCCCCGACTTCGCGACGGGTCCCGGCGTCCAGCCGGCCAGCTGCGCGCCGAACAGGCCGCCCTTCGGCGCGATGAGATTATCCCAGAAACCCGGCTTCCCGTTCCTGGCCGTCATGTGGATTCTCCCCCGGTCTCAGGCTCGCCGCGTCGGGCCACGGCGCGGGGTGCGTCCTACAATTGCGAGCGGTCGAAGCCGGTCTTCGTCTGCGCCGCCAGCCGCATCTCCCGCACCACCCATTTCTGCTTGTCATCGGGAATGAAGAAGCCGCCGATGCCGGATGAAAAGAGCAGGTCGAAGACGCGCTCCGTCATCTCGGTGAGTGCCCGCTCCAGATCCGTCCCGGCCTCGGGCTTCGGCGGAACCATGATGACGATGGTGTCTTCCACCTGCTCGATGATCTCGATCCTGAAATCCGGGCCCGGTGTGTAGCCGAACTCCGCGCAGACCACCCCGACCGGGTCGGCGAGGAGCTTCGCGCGATAGTCGGGATCGGTGGCGATGCGCTCGTAATTCTTTTCGACGAAATCGGCATGGCTCACGGCTGATCTCCCCCGGTGCGGGCCGCATTGCGCAGGGCGAGCAGCTTGAATTTGGCAGCGACGGGCACAAGCCAGATGAAAAGCCCCTGGCTGGACCATAGATCCATCTGGTTGAGCGGCGCCGTCGGCGGCGGCGCGTTGGGCGCACGCGCGGGCGGAATGGTGAAATAGACCCGGTCGCGCCGCTGCACCACGACCTTCACCTTGACGCCGGCCGGCACCTCGACGCCCATGGATCCCAGCGCTGCGACGGGGTCGCGCTCCACCTGCGCGGCGAACGCGTCGTCGGTCCACACGCGCCGCGTCAGCTCTTTCTCGAAATCTCCGGACACGGATGTCTCCCTTACTCCCGGTTCGATGGGGATGCGGCGGGGCCGCGCCGCCGCCGCTTCACGGCTCGCGATCGATGATCAGGCGGCGATGCAGGCCGTGAGGGCCCGCCACTGCCCGACCAGCGATCCCGGCCGCACCACCCCCGCCGCACCACGGCGAGGACCGGGCCGCTGCCGAACCTTGTCCCGGTGCGAAAGCGGCGCGTGGCCTCGGGGCTCGTCAGGGCATGCGACCGACCGACAATCTTCTGCAGGACCGTGATGAGGTACGCTTCATCCGCGATCGTCTTTCGTCCGGCAGCGTCGCGCATCGGGACGGTCAAGTCGAGAAATGCAGCGTCCATGGCCACAGGCTCCCCCAACATCATCTCCAGCTATCGGCCGCATGCGACCAACGGTCTGATCTGATGATCGCCCCTGAAAAAGATCCGTCGGCGGCTGATGAACCGCCCGGCCTGTGCTTATGAGACGTCAGCCTATCGCCACGGCATTGGGGCGCACATCAACAGAAGTGGTGAGGTGCCCAAGATTGTTGTTCGGATTGAAAGACGAGCGGTGAACCCGGGCAATGCCGCTTTAGCTGTATCCCGGTAGTCGGTTTGCGTTGAATGCGCGCCGCGTCTCTGGCATCTTCTGGCTACCTCCAAGGTTGGCCAGCGTGAAAGACACGGAGCGCGAGCTCGCCGATTGCGTCGGCGCCATTTATCAGGCTGGCGCCGGGGACGGCAGCTGGCTTGACGTTGGCGACCGCATCTGCCGGATCATGGACGCCCGGCGCGCCCTGCTGGTCCTCGGTGGCCCCGGGGGACCTCGCAACGTGCTGATGCCTGCCGACGGCAGCGAGAGCGCATACTCGGGCTATTTCCACGCCAGAGACCCCTACGCCGCCAAGGCCCGCCATGACTTCGCGACAGCACGGGCCCACCACCTCGGCAACGCGAAGCTCGGCGCCGAGCTGGTCGCCGAAAACGACCTTCTCCGTAGCGAATATTACTTCGACTTCGCCCGGCATCACGAGCGTCGCCATGTGATCGGCGGCATGGCCGGCCTCACGGAGGCGACGCCGATATTGGTGTCCCGCGGCGACGAGTCCGGGGCGTTCGACGAAACCCATATCCGGCTGCTGAAGACCCTGATGCCGCACGTCCAGCGCGCCATCGAGCTGCGCGCACGGCTGGGGCGGGAATACGAGGCGAGCGCTCTGACGCGGGCCGCCCTGGACGCGCTTCCCGTGGGCGTGGGGGTCGTCGATGCGGGGTTGAAGATCCGCTTCGTCAACGATCTCGCCCGCAGGTACTTGGCCGGTCCCGATTCCGGCCTGTTCTCCATGCGCTCAGGCCCTTATGCCGGCAGTGGTGTGTACCTCGCGGCCATGTCCCGCGAGGAGACCAGCGTGCTGCGGCGGCTCGTGGCCTCCGCAACGTCAGGGGGCACGGGAGGCGCCATGCGGGTGACCTCCCGCAGCGGCGCGGTGGTGGGCCTGATGGTTGCGCCGGCGCCGCAGGGCCTGGCCGCTGAAGTGAGCGGAATGGATGGCGGCGCCGCAAGGGAGGCCCTCGCCCTGCTGATCCTACGCCCGCTCGACCGCAAGGTGGCGCCGCAAGCGGACATGCTGTGCGAGATGTTCGGCTTCAGCCGGGCCGAGGCGGAGGTCGCGATCGCGCTCACCGGCGGCGCCAGCGCCGAGGATGTGGCGCGCGGACGCGGGGTCTCTCTCATGACCGTCCGCAGCCAGATCCGCTCGATCCTGGGCAAATCGGAAGCGGAGAACCTGCGCGATTTCGAGCGTACCATGGCGACGCTCGGGGCGTTTGTGCCGCAATTGCGCTGAAGCGTCTTCGGCCGGCCCCGTCCGGCGGCCCTAGTTCCCGCATAGACAGTTCTGACGATGAGGCCTCTGGCCCGGCCGGCTAGGCTCCGTTCAATCGAACCGGGACCGGACGCACGCCATGCAACTGCACGTCACTCCTGCGCCACGCCGGCGCATGATCGTCGGGATCAGCGGCGCCACAGGGATCATCTACGGGCTGCGCATCCTGGAGGTGCTGAGGCTTCTCGACATCGAGGCGCATCTCGTCATGTCGAAGCCGGGCGAGCGCACCCTTGCCTATGAGACCGACCTGAAAATGCGCGACGTCCGCGCCATGGCTGATTTCAGCTATGGCGACGCCGACATCGGTGCCGCGATCGCCTCCGGCTCGTTCCGCACCATGGGCATGATCGTCGCGCCCTGTTCGGTGAGGAGCCTGTCCGCCATCGCCACCGGCAACACCGACGGCCTGCTCACCCGCGCGGCCGACGTCTGCCTGAAGGAGCGGCGCCGTGTGGTCCTGATGTTCCGCGAGACGCCCCTGCATGCCGGGCACATTGGCGCCATGGCGCAGGCGACCGCGAACGGCGCCATCGTCTTCCCGCCCGTCCCGGCCTTCTACGACCGACCGGCCTCGCTCGACGAGATGGTGAACCACACGGTCGGGCGCGTGCTCGACCTCTACGACCTCGATGCCGGGCTGGTGCGCCGCTGGAGCGGCAAGCCTGAACGCACTCCGCCCGAAGCCGCCGGCCGCTCCGAAATCCTCGCCAAGGAACGCGTGTGATGCCGCTGACCGATCTGCGCCAGTATATCGAGGCCCTGCGCGACCTCGGCGAAATCCGGGAGATCGACGCGCCGGTCTCGCTCGATCTGGAACTCGGCGCCATCATCCGGCGCTGCATCGAGACCGGGGCGCCGGCGCCTTTGTTCAACACCTTCTCGGATCACCCCGGCGGCTTCCGCATCCTCGGGGCTCCGGGCGGCATCAGCGCACAGCCCGGCATGGAACTCGTTCGCGTTGCCGTCGCGCTGGAACTGCCGCCGACCACGGGTGGCCTTGCGATCGCCGAGGCCATTGCCGCGAGCCTCGACAGGCTGGCCATCGACCCGGTGGTCGTGGACGCTGCGCCGGTCTTCGAGAACACCGTCACGGGCGCCGCGGTGGACCTCACCGCGCTTCCCGTGCCGCTGCTGCATTATGGGGACGGCGGGCGCTATCTCAACACCTTCGGCTGCATCGTCGCCCGCACGCCGGACGGAAGCTGGACCAACTGGTCCATCGCCCGAATGATGGTGATCGACGGAAAGCGCCTCTCGGGGATCGTGGCGCCGGAGCAGCACCTCGGGATGGTGGCGAAGGCCTGGGCGGATCTGGGCAAGCCGATGCCGTTCGCGCTGGCGCTCGGGGTCGAGCCGGCCATTCCCTTCATCTGCGGCATGCCGCTGCCCGCGCAAGTCGACGAGGGCGGGCGCCTCGGCGCGCTGCTGGGGCGCGCCATCAGGACCGTGCAGTGCCGGACGGTCGATCTGGAAGCTCCCGCCAGCGCGGAGATCCTGATCGAAGGGCACCTCCATCTCGACGAATTGGTCGAGGAAGGCCCCATGGGCGAATTCGCCGGCTACATCCCTCTCGATACGCAGATGCGCCGGCCCACCTACCGGGTCTCCGCCATCAGCCATCGCGACAACGCCATCCTGCCGGTCGTCGCCGCCGGCGAGCCGGTGGAAGAGAACCACACCGCCTGGGGCCTGCCCTGCTCGGCGCAGATTCTCTACGATCTGCGGAAGGCCGGCATTCCGGCGACCACGGCCTGGATCCCCTTGCAGTCGGCGCTGCACTGGCTGGTGGTCACGGTTCCCCGTGACTGGCGCCGTCGCAGCGGCATCGGCGAGAGCGGGGCATTCTGCCGGCGCATCGGGCAGACGGTCTTCGCGAGCAAGGCGGGGGCGGTGATCCCCAAAGTGATCGTGCTGAATGACGATGTGGACCCCACCGACTTGAAGGAGTTGGTCTGGGCCTTCGCCACGCGCTGCCATCCCCTTCTCGGTCATGCCGTTTTCGACGACATCGAGGCCGCGCCGCTGCTCGCCTATCTCCGCAGGAGCGAGAAGGTTGCCGGCCATACCGGCAAGATCGTCTACAACTGCCTTGCCCCGGACGAATGGGGCGAAGCCCTGCCGATGCGGGCCTCGTTCCGCCACGGCTATCCGGCGGAGATCGTCGACCGTGTGCGTCGGCGCTGGAGCGAGTACGGCTTCAGCTGAGCGTTTCCCACCACCCCACCCACGGACCCGGACAGCCGAACATCCCCTTGGCGGCCGGGAGAGAGGAAATCATGTCCGATCCATTCGAATCCACCCGTCCGGCCGAGATCGCCCCCTTCGTCGGCAAACACATCATCTACACCTATGCCAATGGCTGGCTGTACGAGATGTACTTCAAGAACGAGCGCACCATCGACTACCGCGTGCATGGCGGCATGGTGGGCGGGCGCTGGGTCAAGGGCCAGGAGGTCCACATCGTCCGCCTCGCCGACGGCGTGTACAAGGTCTCATGGAATGAGCCGACCGGCACCTGCGTCAGCGTCGCCTATAATCTCAATGAAAACCGCGCCCACGGCGCCACCTTCTTCCCGCGCTGGATCGAGCAGGAACCGAAGAAGATCATCGGCTTCCAGAACGAGAAGATCGACCTGATGCGCCAGTATCGCGATGCGGGGCCGACCTATCCGACCCTTCTCGTCGACGAGTTCGCCGATATCACCTTCGTGGAAGATTGCGGCCGCGACGACGAGAGCGTGATCGCCTGCGCCCCCGAGGATCTGCCGGCCGGCTATGCCACCCGCCGCAACGTCGGCTGATGGCTGGACGCGATATGGAGGTTCGAGAGCGGTTGTCTGCGACCTTGATCGTCGTCAAGCCGCGATGCTCGGCGTAGCCTTGGCTGCGACATGGCGCGCTCCGGCGGAAGCACAGAAGAGATCCCCCATGCTCTATCCGGGCGAAGAATTGACCGAGGCGGCCGGCTATCCGGCTCTGGTGCGGTTCGAACCGGGGCGCGAGGGCCTTCCCCTCGTGGTGTTCGTCACAGGCGGAGGCGTGCTCGGTCGCATCGCCTACGGACCGCCCGGGGGAAGGGCTGCCGATTTCCTGTGCCACTGGCTGCATGAGGAAGGCTTCCCGTCGCTGGTCCTGTCCTATCCCATCGACAACAGGGGTGTGTTCGACGCCGCATTCCCGCAATTTTCGATCACCGACTGGGCGGAGCAGAGCGCCGAGATCATCGCCCGCTACATGGACCGCAAGGGCCTGCCGGCGAACGCTATCGTGCTCGGCTGGAGCATGGCGGGGCGCATTGCCGAGCCGCTTCATGCCGCGCTGCGACGAAAGGGAAAGGGCATCGAACTCTTCATAGCGATGGCGGCCGCATCGGCGCTTCCCCATACCCTGCCCGGTCTCGACCACCTGAAGCCAGCCGGAAGCGGCCTCGCCGCGATCAGGGGCGCCTACCTCGACTGGCTGCTCCAATGCCTCGCGGATCAGAACGTCGTGACCGGCCATTCGGCACTCGATGGCGACGAATTCACACGCGAGATGACCGGCGATTTCCCGGTCGGGCTGGCAGCATCGGCCATGCGCTATAGAGACGGAGCTTTCGTTCCCGACCCGGCCGGAGACGCGCTCGAGGTCGGCGCCGCGCGGTATCGCGCCTTTCCGCCGCTCGCCTTGATGACGCACGCCTCCGCGATCGACGCCCGGCACGCTCTCACGGACCGCTCCACATGGGGCGTCTACATCACCCAGCAGCTTTGCGAAGGTCTCGTCTTCTCGCAAGTGGACAAATTCGCCGCGCTTCCCTCCGAGAAATGGACCTTGCTGGTCGAGCATGTCGGGCACGCCGCCCAGCGGCTGAGCGCGACGCTGCCGGGCAACCACATGTTCTTCCTTGGAGAGATTGGTGCGAGGAAAACCGTGCAGACGTTGAAGCTCCTCAGGCAAACCGCCGCAGATATTGCAGGCGAGATTTCAGATCTTATGGACTGAAAAATCGCTCATTCAGTCCTCTCCAGTGCGCGCGCGGCAATGTTCCGGCGCACGGATCGTCGCCGGAAGAATGGACGGGTAAGCCGATTCCGTCCCATCCCGGTCGCATGGATGTATCCGAAGTCCATGCTCACCGTGACCGGACCAGCCCCTCCCTTCGCGCGGTCCTTGCCGTACTTGATAAGGCGCTCGCGGTCGAACTCGCCGATCTTCAGAGCGCCGCGCGCCTCGTCGATGGCGGTGAGGCAGAAATCCTTGGAACGACGGATCCTGATCCCCACCTCGGCCATGTCCCGGCGGTGGAGCTCTACGAGATCGCGGAAGCGTTTCGCGTCGCACGACCTGCGCGAAATGGCGGGTTCCTGGCGATCGATGCGGCGCTCCATGTCGAGCGCCCATATGTCGAGCGCCTATATGTCTAGCGCCCATGCCTCGGCATCCCTCCGGCGCAGGAACGTCTCGTTGACGTACGGCCCTTCCGACGGATCTGGGCTCTCCAGGAGCGCGATTTTAGTTTAGTGAGGGTAGCCAAGCCGTGTGCGCTCCGTGTGCACTCACGCGTCGAAAAATCGGAAATTGGGGCGTATCGTGGCGGAAAATCGAGTGTGCACGACGAGCCCCAACTCCCCAAAGTTACAAAATAATGTCGAAAAATCAATCATTTAGATTTTCCGTGGCGCCGATGATGGATTGGACCGACCGGCACTGTCGGGCGTTCCATCGCACGCTGTCGTCCCACGCGCGGCTCTATACGGAGATGGTGACGGCCAATGCGGTCATCTTCGGGGATCGCGAGCGGCTGCTCGGGTTCTCCGATGTCGAGCATCCGCTGGCGGTGCAACTCGGCGGATCGGAGCCGGAGGCGCTGGCCAAGGCGGCGCGGATCTGTGCGGACTGGGGCTATGACGAGATCAATCTCAATGTCGGCTGCCCGTCCGACCGGGTGCAGGGCGGCAATTTCGGCGCCTGCCTGATGCGCGATCCCGCGCTGGTGGCGCGCTGCGTCGCGGCCATGAAGGCGGAAGTCGCCATCCCCGTCACGGTGAAGTGCCGTATCGGCGTTGACGAGCAGGATCCCGAACCCGCCCTGGATGCGCTGGTCGACGCCGTGCTGGCGGCCGGTGCGGACGAGTTGATCGTGCATGCCCGCAAGGCGTGGCTGCAAGGCCTGTCACCCAAGGAGAACCGCGACGTGCCCCCGCTCGACTATGATCGTGTGCACCGGCTCAAGCGGCGCTTGCTCAAGCAGCATCTGCCGGATGTACCGGTGAGCATCAATGGCGGAATCCTGACGCTGGACGCGGCGCAGGCGCAACTCGCCCATGTCGACGGGGTGATGCTGGGGCGCGCCGCCTACCAGAGCCCGGAGATCCTGCTCACCGTCGATTCCCGGATGTTCGGCGCAAGCGATGGGCATGCGGACGGTTTCGCGGCGGTCGAGGCCTTCGAGCCCTATATCGCCGCGCATCTGGCCGCGGGCGGGCGGCTGCACGACATTACCCGCCACATGCTCGGCCTGTTTCCCAGCCGGCCCGGCGCGCGCGCGTTCCGGCGCATGCTGGCCACCGAGGGGGTCAAGCCCGAGGCGGGGCTGGCGGTGCTGCGCGCGGCGGTGAACGAGGTGCGGGGTGCGCAGGCGCGCGCGTCGGAGCGGCGGGCTCTGGTGGCATGATGCTCGCTCTGCCCTGGGATTACCTGCTCTGGCTGGCCGGCGCGCTGCTGGTGGCGGGATTCGCGACCGGCATCCTCGCCGGGCTGTTCGGCATTGGCGGCGGGGCTATCCTGGTGCCGGTGCTCTATGAGGTGTTCGGCGCCATCGGGGTGAGCGATGCCGAGCGCATGCATGTTTCGGTCGGCACCGCGCTGGCCATCATCGTGCCGACCGCGCTGCGCTCCTTCTTCGCCCACCGCGCCCGCACGAAAGTCGACAATACCGTGCTGCGGCAATGGGCGCTGCCGCTCGTGCTGGGCGTCGTCGCCGGCACCGGGCTGGCGGCCATCTCGCCGGACACGGTGCTGAAGATCGCCTTCGTGCTGTTCACCGTGCTGATGTCGTCGAAGCTCCTGTTCGGGCGCGACAGCTGGATTCTGGCCGATCGTCTGCCCGGCCGGCTCGCCATGTCGGCCTATGCCTTCGGCATCGGCGCGGCCTCGCCGTTGATCGGCATCAGCGGCGGCGGCATCGCCACCGTGGTGCTCACGCTCTACCGCGTGCCGATCCATACGGCGATCGCCACCTCGGCGGGGCTCGGCGCGCTCATCGCGGTGCCGGGCACGCTCGGCTATATCGTCAGCGGACTGCCGCATCTGGCGCAGCTGCCGCCCTTCTCGCTCGGCTATGTCTCGCTGCCCGGCCTCATATTGGTCGGCGGCGTGGCGACGCTCGCGGCCCCGCTCGGCGCGCGGCTGGCGCACCGCTTCTCCAAGCGCCAGCTGGAGGTCGGATTCGGGCTTTATCTGCTGATTGTCGGCCTGCGCTTCGTGTTCGCTCTGGCGGGGCTCTGAACGCCGCCCGCGCTCTCTCAGGGCGAGCCGGCCTTCGCCCGCATCACCAGCTTCTCGCCGCGGATCTCGAAGCTGCCGAGCCGCGACAGAAAGCTCATGCCGAGCAGGCTGTGCTTGAGCGAGCCGGGGCTGGCGATCAGCGCGGGCACCTTGCGCTCGGCGATGCTGCCGGCGATTTCCACCTTGTCGAGCACCACGGCGGCGGCGCGCCCGCGCCCGTTCGCGGTGTCGATCGGGATGTCATATTGCAGGAACTCGATCGGCAGGCCCACCGCCACCGCATCCTCGGGCGTCAGCACCATGCTGGAGGCTCCGGTATCCACCAGCATCGGAATGCGGTTGCCGTTGATCTCGACGCGCACGTTGAAATCGCCGTCGCGCGCGCGCGCCACCTCCACCGCCGGCGTGCCGTCCTTGGCCAGCGGCACCGCATAGCCCGGTGCGAGTTCGGCCAGCACGCGATAGGCGGCGGCGTGAATCTCGAAGCGGTAGGTGTAGCCGGTGGCGAGGAAGGCGAAGATGAACACCCAGAGGACGGCGGCGCGCAGCAACTCGCCGATGCGGCCGGTCAGCACCGTGAAGGTTATGGCGCCGAGCACCAGCGCCAGCGAGCCATAGCCCACCGCATGGACGAGGTCGCCCATGTCGAGGCCGGCCACGGCGCCATATTGCGCGGCCCAGACGAGCAGGCCGATGCCGCTCGCCAGCCCGAGGATGACGGTCCACAACAGGCGGTCGGCATTCATCGGCCGCTCTCCGCGGTGGGGAGAGCGGCGAGGCGGGCCATGATCGCGCGCCGCTCGGCTTCGCTCATGCCGCTCCAGGCGCCGATTTCCGCCAGCGTCCGGCCACAGCCAAGGCACTGCCGGCCGCTCACGTCGAGCGTGCAGATCGAGATACAAGGCGTGGAGACCGTCATCGGCATCGGAATCGGTACGCTTAGGGATGCCGGGAGAGGATAAGCAGACCCGTCAGGAAGGCAATCTCGACCACCAGCACAGCCGCACCGGCGACATCCCCCGTTTGCCCGCCGAATTGGGCGCGGGCAAGGCGGACGAGGGCGAAAAACCCCGCTGCCGCAAGGAGAAGGCCGCCGAGCAGCGCCCGCGCGCCAAGGCTGGGGACAACCGCCATGGCGGCGATGGCCAGCGCCGCCGCCAGCCCCGCCGCGAGCGCGGCGCCCGCGGGGCGCCCGGCGCGGCGCGACAGGCCCTCCGCCCGCGCCGGGGGGAGGGCGGCGAGCATGGCCAGCGCCCCGACCCGCGAAAGCGACAGCGCCGCCACCAGTGCCCCGGCCACCGCCGGCACGCCATGCAACGCCAGCGCGTGCAGCGCACCGGCGCGCAGCGCGAAGCTCACCACCAGCGCCAGCACGCCGAAGCTGCCGATCCGGCTGTCCTTCATGATTTCCAGCCGCCGCGCCAGCGTCCCCCCCCCCAGCGCATCGGCGGTGTCGGCCAGCCCATCCTCGTGAAAACCGCCGGTCACGATCATCAGCGCGGCCAGCGCCAGCGTGGCGGCGAGAAAGCTGCCGAGGCCCAATCGATCGGCGAGGGCGAAGACCAGCGCGCCGACCAGCGCGATCAGCGCCCCGGCGACAGCGAAGGCCGGCGCCATCTGGCCGAGTTCGCGCCTCTCGTCTGCCGACCGCTCGAAGGGCAGGGGCGGGATGGGCAGCCGCGAGAGGAAGCGCAGCGCCGCCGGCACGTCGCGAACCGTGTCGCGCAGGATTTGGCCGAGTCCCTGGCCGAGCACGGGAATGGGCATGGCGGGCGAGCTTCCTTCAGCGCTCCAGCAGGAAATCGGCCGGCGGCCGCCTGTGCTCCCAGCCGGCGCGCTCCAGTTCGGGCACGTCGGACGGTTCGCAGGGATAGCCGATGCAGAGATAGCCGACCAGCCGCCAATGGGCGGGCACATCGAGCGCCGCCGCCACGGCCACCGGATCGAGAATCGACACCCAGCCGACGCCGATCCCGCGTGCCGCCGCCGCCAGCCACAGCGTGTGGATGGCCATCACGGCGGAATAGGCGAGCGTTTCCGGCATGGTGGCGCGGCCGAGGCCATGGCCCGCCGGTGGATCGGGCTCGACGAACACCGCGAGATGCTCGGGCGCCTCGTCGAGCCCGGCGAGCTTGAGCCGGGCATAGAGCGCGGCGCGGCTCGCCGGCTGGTCCGCCAGCGCCGCGGCGTTGCAGGCGGCGAAGATGGCGCGCACCGCGCGGCGGCGCGCGGGCGCGCCGACCCGCACGAAGCGCCAGGGCTGGCTGAGCCCGACGCTGGGCGCCTGCATGGCCAGCGCGATCAGCGCCGCCAGTTCGCCCGGCGCCAGCGGCGTGGGCCGGAAATGCCGCACGTCCCGCCGCCAGGCGAACAGCGTGTCGAGCCGCGCGCGAAAGGCTGCGTCGAACAGGGGAGGGTGGAGGCTTCCGGTTGACGGCGCGGGAGGCGCGTCGTCCGGTTTGGGGGGTTGCGCGTGCATGTGCGAGGGTCTACCCCGCCGCCGCGCCCGACGCGATCCCCCGTGCCGGGCGCGCATCACGAACGAGGCTTCCATGCTGCGCTCCGCCACCGGCCTGCCCTTCGACGACATCCGCAACCTTGTTGCCCAGATGCCCGGCCCGGATGAGGCGGCCCGCGCCGCCGCGCGGGCGCGCCAGAACCTGCTGGTGAAGCCGCCCGGCGCGCTCGGGCGCCTGGAGGACATCGCCATCCACATGGCCGGCTGGCAGGGCCGCGAGATCCCGGTGGTGAACCGGCCGACGGTTGCGGTATTCGCGGCGACCCACGGCGTTGCCGGGCGGGGCGTCTCGCCTTACCCCTCCGACGTGACCAAGCAGATGGTTGCCACCTTCACGGCCGGCAGGGCGGCGGTGAACCAGATCTGCGGCGTGTTCGGCGCGGGACTGCGGGTATTCGACCTCGCGCTTGACCTGCCGACCCCCGATATCGTCGAAGGCGACGCGTTCACCGAGGCGGAATGCGCCGCCACCATGGCGTTCGGCATGGAGGCGCTGGCCGGCGAGCCGGACCTTTTGAGCCTCGGCGAAATGGGCATCGGCAACACCACGGTGGCCGCCGCCATCTTCCACGGCCTCTATGGCGGCGAGGCTGCCGAATGGGTGGGTCCGGGCACCGGCGCCATCGGCGAGACGCTGGCGCGCAAGATAGAGGCGGTGCGGGCGGCGGTGGAACGTTCGCGCGGGCATCTCGACGACCCGCTGGAGGTTCTGCGCAAGCTCGGCGGGCGCGAGATCGCCGCCATGGCCGGCGCCATCCTCGCCGCGCGCCTGCAGCGCGTGCCGGTAGTGCTGGACGGCTATGTCGTCACCGCCGCCGCGGCCGTGCTCAAGGCGATGGACCCGGGCGCGCTCGACCATTGCCTCGCCGGCCATGTTTCGGCCGAGCCGGCGCATCGCCGTGTGCTGGATCAACTGGGCCTTGTTCCGCTGCTCGACCTCGGCATGCGGCTGGGCGAGGGCTCCGGCGCGGCGCTGGCGATCGGCGTCGTCAAGGCGGCGCTGGCCTGCCATTCCGGCATGGCGACCTTCGCGGAAGCCGGCGTGGCGGACGCCTGAACCTTGCCCCGGCTCTATCGACGCCCGCGCGGCGGCTGGCGGCCAAGCACGCGGCTTTCCATCCTGTTCGCGGTGGTGCTGGTGGGGATCGCCCTCCTTGTCCAGCATTTCGTTCCCCCGCTGACCGGCGCGGTGCGGGTGGCGGATGGCGACAGCCTGGAAGTGGCGGGCGAGCGCGTGCGCCTCGGCGGCATCGACGCGCCGGAACTGCACCAGTCCTGCGGGCCGGCCGGCAAGGGCTGGGCCTGCGGCGAAAAGGCGAAGGCCGCGCTGGTGGCGCTGGTCCGGGATGCTGATATCCGCTGCCGCCCGGTGGACGAGGACCGCTATGCCCGCGCTGTCTCGGTCTGCGAGGTGGATGGGCAGGATATCGCCGCCCGCCTCGTGGAGCAGGGCTGGGCGGTGGCGACCGGCCTGTCCTATCGGCGCGAGCAATCCGCCGCCCGCACGGCGGGGCGGGGCATCTGGTCCGGCCCGTTCGACCTGCCGGCGGACTGGCGGGCCGCCCATCCGCGCCCCCCGTCCTGAGCCGCTTTCGAACCGGGGCTGCCGCGCCTATCTAATGCCCATGCCCGCCATGCCCCCGACCGAGACGCTCGATACGCTCCTCGCGCAGATCCGCGCCTGTCGCGCCTGCGTCGAGCATCCGCTGGGCCGGCCGCTGCCGCATGAGCCGCACCCGGTGCTGCATATGGGGGCGAGGGCGCGCATCCTGATCGCCGGACAGGCGCCGGGCACAAAGGTGCATGCCTCCGGCCTGTCGTTCAACGATGCGTCCGGCGAGCGGCTGCGTTTCTGGCTCGGCGTCGACCGCGCCACCTTCTACGACGCGGAGACGATCGCCGTCGCCGCCATGGGCTTCTGCTTTCCCGGACAGGATGCCAAGGGCGGCGACCTGCCGCCGCGCAAGGAATGCGCGCGCCTCTGGCATGACCGGCTGTTCGCCGCGCGCCCGCCCTTCGACCTCGTGGTAGCCGTGGGCGCGGACGCGCAGGCCTATCATCTGCGGCGCCTCGGGCTGGAGCGCTTTGCCGGGGGCGGGCTCACCGAGCGGGTGGCGCGCTGGCGGGAGATCTGGGCGGCGGCGGGGGAGACGCGCGTGCTGTCTCTGCCGCACCCGTCCTGGCGCAATACCGGTTGGCTGAAGCGCCATCCCTGGTTCGAGGCGGAACTGCTGCCGGTGCTGCGGGCGGAAGTGGCGCGCCTTCTCGGGCAGCCCCCTCAGCGCGAGAGCAACTGATGCCGGTTGAGCCGGCGTTCCAGCACGTTCCACACCCGGCGCACGATTTCCACCATCAGCAGGTAGAGCGCGGCCGCCCAGAGATAGACCTCCATGTCGTAGGAGCGCGAGAAGGCGAGGCGGGTGACGCCCATCAGGTCGTACACCGTCACCACGGAGGCGATGGCGCTGGACTTGATCATCAGGATCAGTTCGTTGCCGAGCGGGCGCAGGCCCACCGCGTAGGCCTGCGGCAGGAGAATGGTGCGGTAGATCTGGTAGCGCGTGAGCCCCATCGCCTTGCCGCCCTCGGTCTGCCCGACCGGCAGGCTCTGGATGCCGCCGCGCAGGATCTCGCACTGGTAGGCGGCGGTGTTGAGCGTGAAGGTGAACACCGCGCAGTTGAACGCGTCGCGGAAGAACCACCACAGCCCGATATCGGTCAGCGGCTGACGGAACTGGCCGGCGCCGTAATAGATGAGAAACGTCTGCGCCAGCAGCGGCGTGCCGCGGAAGAAATAGGAATAGCCGAAGGACACGGACCGGGCGACCTTGCCGCCCTCGATGCGCGCAATGGCCAGCGGCAGCGACAGCACCGCGCCGATCCCCACCGACAGGAAGACCAGTTGCAGCGTTACCCAGATGCCGCCGAGAAAGCGCAGCCCGTAGCGGTCCATCAGGTCCGCGTTCAGGCCGATGGCGCTCATCAGCCAGAGGAAGCCGTCGCCGGCCTGGGCAAGAAGGCTCATGATCATGCCTTGCCTCCCGCGCGCTTCAGTCCGCGGTTTGCCCGCTGCTCGGCCTTGGTCAGCACGAGGCTGGAGGCGATGGAGAACAGAAGGTAGATGAGGCAGGCGACGAGATAGAAGAAGAAGGGCTGCTTGGTGACGCCCACCGCGATGGCGGTCTGGCGCATCAGGTCGTTGATGGCGATGACGGAGACCAGCGAGGTGTCCTTCATCAGCACCATCCAGTTATTGGACAGGCCGGGCAGGGCGACGCGCCAGAGCTGGGGAAACACCACGAGGCGGAAAGCGTTGAACCGCGACAGGCCGAGCGCCGCAGCCGCCTCCTTCTGCCCGCCCGGCACGGCGCGCAGCGCGGCGAGGAACACCTCGCTGGAGAAGGCCGCCAGCACCAGCCCCAGCGCGGCGACGCCGGCAAGGAACTGGTTGACCTCGATGGTCGCGCCCTCGACGAAATAGCCGGCGACGCGCGAGAACAGCATCTGCCCGCCATAATAGACGATGAACAGCGTGAGCAGTTCGGGCAGGCCGCGAAACACGGTGGTGAAGGTATCCGCCGCGGCCCGCAGTGCCCGCGACTGCGAATCCTTGGCCAGCGCCACGGCGAGGCCGAGTGCGAAGCCGAAGGGCAGCGTCGTCAGGGCGAGTTCCACGGTCAGCAGGGCGCCGCGGGCGATTTCATCGCCCCAGCCATCCGGGCCGAAGGAGAGCAGGCGTAGGAGGTCCAGCATCGGGAGGGAGGCGCTCCGCAACCGGCCGGTGGCCGTTGCCGTGGGACGGGAGCGCCATTCCGGAAGCCTTGGCCCGGAACGGCGCGCGGAACGTCAGTCGGCGCGGGAGCGCAGAGGCACGGGCCGGGCCGGCGCGCCGCCCGAGGCGGGCGCGACGACGGGACAAACCGCCGCGAAACGGGTGACGAGGCTCATGCTGTTCCCCTCTGCCATTGTGTTCCCCTCTGGAAGGTGGGGCCGGCGCCGGCTGTGTTTTTGTTCCGGCTCGCGCAATGCTGGCACTTTTGCCCGCCCCTGCGCAACGATGCCGATGCAATAACGATCATAATCGCGAATGATGGAGAATTAAGCAGAAAACTGCGCCGGACGGCGGCGTGTCCCCGCCATACGCACAACTGATCGGCCGATGTGCATCGATGGGTTGACGCTGTGGGCGCGCTGGTGTCTCACCGCTTGAAACGACATGGAAGGAGCGTGACGATCATGGCGGTAACCGCAGATGAGGTTCGTGCCCGGCTGGCGCAGATTTCCGCGCCCAACGGCCGGCCCGTGACCGAGACGGGTGCGCTGTCGGACATCCTCGTGTCGGACGGCAAGGTCTACATGTCCATCACGGTCGATGCCGGCGAGGCGCAGGCGTGGGAGCCGGTGCGCGCGGCGGTGGAGCGCACCGTGCGCGGCACGCCCGGCGTGACCTCGGCGCTGGTGGCGCTGACGGCGGAGCGCAAGGGCGGCGCGGCGCCGGCGGGCGGCAGTTCCACCCAGCCGGTGCGCGTCTCGGGGCAGGGCGGGGGGCATTCCCACGCCGGCCATTCTCACGCCGGTCATGCCCACGCGCAGCCGCCGGCCGATCCGCAGAAGGAAACCCCCGGCCTGCCGGGCGTCGGTGCCATCATCGCCGTGGCGTCCGGCAAGGGCGGCGTCGGCAAGTCGACGCTGGCGGCCAATCTCGCGCTCGGCCTGTCGTCGCTCGGCCTCAAGGTCGGCCTGCTCGACGCCGATATCTATGGCCCCTCGGTGCCGCGCCTGATGGGCCTCAAGGGCAAGCCGGACGTGGATGGCCGCATGCTGCAGCCGCTGCAGTCCTGGGGCCTCAAGGTCATGTCCATCGGCTTCCTCGTCGAGGAGGAAACGCCGATGATCTGGCGCGGGCCGATGGTGATGTCCGCCATCAGCCAATTGCTCAAGGAAGTGAACTGGGCGCCGCTCGACATCCTCGTGGTCGACATGCCGCCCGGCACCGGCGATGCCCAGCTCACCATGGCGCAGCAGGTGCCGCTGGCCGGCGCGGTCATCGTCTCCACCCCGCAGGACCTCGCGCTGATCGATGCGCGGCGCGGCATCGCCATGTTCCAGAAGGTGAACGTGCCGGTGCTCGGCGTGGTCGAGAACATGAGCTATTTCATGTGCCCGCATTGCGGCACGCGCTCGGACATCTTCGGCCATGGCGGCGCGCGCCACGAGGCCCAGCGCCTCGGCGTGCCCTTCCTCGGCGAGGTGCCGCTGCAGATGGCGATCCGCGAGACTTCCGATGCCGGCCGCCCGATCGTGGCGACCGCGCCCGACAGCCCGGAAGCGCAGATCTACCGCAACATCGCCCAGGGTGTGCGCGAGGCGCTCGCCGCCCGCCGCGCCGGCGCGCGCGCCGCGCCGCGCATCGTGATGGAAAGCTGAGGCGCGCGTGCTGAAGGTGATCGCCCAGGATTTCATGCGGGTCGAGAGCATCGACCTCGTCCTGCCGCTCTATCGGGAACTGGTGGAAAAGACCCGGCAGGAGGCGCACTGCCTCGCCTACGATCTGTTCATCGACCAGAAGGACCCCGGCCATTTCGTCTTTGTCGAGGAATGGCCCGACCGCGCGGCGCTGGACGCGCATTGCCGCACGGAACACTTCACCCGGCTGGTGCCGCTGATCAACGCGCACCAGCGCCAGCCATGCATCATCACGCTGATGGAACCCGTCGCGGCCTGAGCCGGCCTTTTCAGGCGCTCGGGCTGGCCCAGTCCTGCGGCAGGCCGAACGCATCGATGAAGCCGCGACGGCCCGCCGGGGTGATGGCGAGCGCGCGGCTGCCGGTCGTGCGGCGTACCCAGCCGCGCGCCAGCGCATGCGCCAGCAGCGCCGCGCCGAGATGGCCGGCGAGATGGGGCCGGCGCTCGCTCCAGTCGAGGCAGGTGCGGCAGAACGGACGGTTTGAGGCGCCCGCGAGGTCGATGCCGATATCGCACAGGAAGGCGCGGCCGCCCTCGGTGATGAGCCCGGCGCCATCCGCCAGCACGATGTGGTCGCCGCCGGTGAGGGCATCCGCCAGCGCGATGCCGAGCCGGCCGGCCATGTGATCATAGCAGGTGCGCGCCAGCCGCAGCGCCTCGTCCCTTGGGCCGGGCGGGCGGTGGCGCTTCGGGCCGGCGGCGGCGACCGCCATCAGCGCCTCCAGGGCATGGGCGATCTGCGGCGAGGCGAGCCGGTAATAGCGATGCCGCCCCTGTTTCTCCACCGCGATGAGGTCGGCATCCAGAAGCCGTGCGAGGTGCCCGCTGGCGGTCTGCGCGCTCACCCTCGCATGGCTTGCGAGTTCGCCCGCCGCCAGCGCCTGGCCGCCCATGAGGGCGGCGAGCATGTTGGCGCGGGCGGCATCGCCGATAAGGGCGGCGACCTGCGCGATGGCGTTGGCGGAGGCGATGTTGGTCATGACGGCAGATTATCGACGGCACGGGCCTTCGTCACCGGCTCATGGTTCGGCCGGGACCGAAGCATTGGCGGGCGGGGAGGGGCTAGAAGACGGACCCTCCCGTGAATCGCCGGATGCCCGCATGAAGCCCCCCGTTTCGAACCTCGCCACGAATTTGTGGCTGCTGCTGGCGCTCTCCACCCTGTGGGGAGCGTCCTATACCTTCATCAAGATCGGCGTGGAGACCATCCCGCCGGTGACGCTGATCGCGGCGCGCACGCTGATCGCCGGGGTGGTGCTGCTCGCCGTCATGGGGTATCGGGGGCTCGCGCTGCCGAGGGGCGCGCCGATATGGCGGCGTTTCCTGTTTCAGGCCTGCCTCAACAGTGTCGTTCCCTTCACGCTGATTGCCTGGGCCGAGACCTCAACCGATGCCGGCCTCGCGGCGATCCTCAATTCGATGACGCCGATCTTCGCCTTCCTGATGACCGCGCTCATCACCCGCCACGAGCCGGTGACGGGCGCCAAGATGTTCGGCGTGGCCGTGGGACTGGCCGGCATCTGCCTCGTGGTCGGGATGCAGGCGCTGCAGGGCGTGGGGCGCGAAGTGTGGGCGCAACTCGCCATCGTGCTCGCCACGCTCTGCTATGCCGGCGCGGCGATCTTCGGGCGCAACTTCCGCGGGCTCCACCCCATCCTGCCGGCGGCGGGATCGCTGGTCTGCGGCGCGGCGATCCTGCTGCCGGCAAGCCTGATCGTCGACCGGCCGTGGACACTGGCGCCCTCGCTCGCCTCCGTCCTCGCGCTGCTGGCGCTGTCGGTATTCTCGACCGCGCTGGCCTTCGTGATCTATTTCCGGCTGATCGACACGCTGGGCTCGGTCGGCACCACGGCGCAGGCCTATCTGCGCGTGCCGATCGGCGTCGCCATCGGCGTGCTGGTGCTGGGCGAGAGCCTGAGCGGCACGGCCTGGGTCGGCCTGGCCTGCGTGGTGGCCGGCGTCGCGGCGATGACGCTGCCGGCGCGACGGGCCGCGGCAATTGAATAGCCGGCAGTGATCGCGATACTCGACTTAAGGCGAAAGCGGCTCGCCGTTGCGCAGCGGCAAGGCGTGGCGTAACTCTAGTTCAAGAACAAGCAATTCGTGTGCGGAGGTGCGCAAATGCCCAACCGTGCCGAGAGGGATCCCACCAGGAGAGACGAATGAAGCGCCGTCAGTTTTTGGCCGCCGCCGGCACGGGCGTCGCGGCGACAGCCCTTGCCGCGCCGGCCATTGCCCAGTCCGCCCCCGAGATCAAGTGGCGCCTCGCCTCCAGCTTCCCGAAATCGCTCGACACCATCTATGGCGGTGCCGAAGTGATGGCGAAGATGGTTTCGGAACTGACGGACGGCAAGTTCCAGATCCAGGTTTTCGCGGCCGGCGAAATCGTCCCCGGTCTGCAGGTGCTCGACGCTGTGCAGAACAACACGGTCGAGATGTGCCACACCGTCTCGTATTATTTCGTCGGCAAGGATCCGACCTTCGCCATCGCGGCGTCGGTGCCGTTCGGCCTGAACGCCCGCATGCAGAATGCCTGGCTCTACCAGAATGGCGGTAACGAGCTGTTCAACGAATTCTACAAGAAATACAACGTCTTCGGCCTGCCCTGCGGCAATACCGGCACGCAGATGGGCGGCTGGTTCTCCAAGGAAATCAAGACCCCCGCCGACCTCAACGGCCTGAAGATGCGCATCGGCGGCATTGCCGGGCAGGTCATGGCGAAGCTCGGCGTCGTGCCGCAGCAGATCGCCGGTGGCGATATCTATCCGGCGCTGGAGAAGGGCACCATCGACGGCGCCGAATGGGTCGGCCCCTATGACGACGAGAAGCTCGGCTTCTACAAGGTGGCCAAGTACTACTATTATCCCGGCTGGTGGGAAGGTGGCCCGACCATCCACGCCTTCGCCAATCTCGAGAAGTTCAATTCGCTGCCGAAGAACTACCAGGCGGCCCTAGTGGCGGCGACCACCTATGCCAACACCATCATGCAGGCGCGCTATGACGTGCAGAACCCGCCGGCCATCAAGCGGCTGGTGGCGAACGGCACGCAGCTGCGCCCCTATCCCACCGACGTCATGGAAGCCTGCCTGAAGGCGACCAACGAGCTGTGGGCGGAAATCTCGGCCAAGAACCCGGATTTCAAGAAGGCGATCGACGCCATGCAGGCTTTCCGCAACGAGGAATACCTGTGGTGGCAGGTGGCCGAGTACACGTTCGACAGCTTCCAGATCCGCACCCGCCCGCGCGGCTGACGACAGACGGCTGACGGCTGAACGCGGAACGCCGCCCCTCTACCGGACGCCGTCCCGGCCGCTGCCTGGCGCAGGGCCGGAACGGCGTCCGCCCGGGAGGCGCCCGCCTTGATATCGCTGCCATCCCGGGCGCGGTCCGCCGGTCTCGTCCGCGATGACGTGAACGGGGCGGTGTTGCGCAGATCGGGCGGCCTGTGGCAGGACATTCCGCATGAAACGTCGTGACCTCATTCGCTCCGCCGGGCTCGGACTTGCCGCCTCCGCGGTCGCCGCACCCGCCATCGCCCAGAGCGCGCCGAAGGTGCAGTGGCGGCTCACCTCCAGCGTGCCCAAGGTGCTGGACGCCATTTTCGGCGCCAATGAGCTGGTGTCGAAATATGTGAGCGAGGCCACGGACGGGCGCTTCGTGATCCAGAACTTCGCGGCCGGCGAGATCGTCCCCGGGCTTCAGGCGCTCGATGCGGTGCAGAACGGCACCGTCGAAGTGGCGCAGACCCCGCTCTATTACTACACGGGCAAGGATCCTACCTTCGCCTGCTTCACCACCATGCCGTTCGGGCTCAATGCCCGCCAGCAGAATGCCTGGTACTACCATGGCGGCGGGCGCGAGCTGCAGGACGCGTTCCTCGCCAAATACAACCTGGTCGGCTTCCTCGGCGGTAATACCGGCACCCAGATGGGCGGCTGGTTCCGTCGGGAAGTGAAGGACCTTTCCGACTTCAAGGGGCTCAAGTTCCGCATCGGCGGCATTGCCGGGCAGGTCGTGGCCAAGCTCGGCGTGGTACCGCAGCAGATCGCCCCCGGCGACATCTATGCCGCGCTGGAAAAGGGCACCATCGACGCCTGCGAATGGGTCGGGCCTTATGATGACGAGAAGCTCGGCTTCGTGAAGGTGGCGCCCTATTACTACTATCCCGGCTGGTGGGATGGCGGGCCGACCATGAATGTCGTGGTCAACCGCGGTAAATGGAACGAGCTGCCCCGCTCCTATCAGGCGATCTTCGAGGCGGCGACCGCCTATGCCAATGCCGACATGCTGGCGAAATACGACGCGCGCAACCCGGCGGCGCTGCGCCGGCTGGTCGGCGCCGGCGCGCAGCTGCGCCCGTTCCCGCAGAGCTTCCTCGATGCGTCGTGGACCGCGACCAACGAGCTTTACGCCGAACTGAGCGCCAGGAATGCCGAGTTCAAGAAGGTGATCGACGCGCTGATCGCCTTCCGCAACGAGGAATATCTGTGGTGGCAGGTCGGCGAATATCCCTATGACGGCTACATGATCCGCGCCCGCTCGCGCGGGTGACGGGCGTCGTCTCTCCAAGGAAACATCCATGACCCGCCACATCGAACGCCGCACCGTGCTGCGCGGTGCGGGCCTGGCGACGGCCGCTGCAAGCGTCGCGCTGGCCGCCCCCGCCATCGCCCAGACCGCCCCGCAGATCCGCTGGCGCCTGTCGTCGAGCTACCCGAAGTCGCTCGACACCATCTATGGCGCGGCGGTGCTGCTGTCGAAATATGTGGGCGAGGCGACCGATGGCCGCTTCACCATCGACGTGTTCGCGCCGGGCGAGATCGTGCCCGGCCTGCAGGCGCTGGACGCGGTGCAGAACCGCACCGTCGAACTCGCGCAGACCGCGCTCTATTACTATATCGGCAAGGATCCGGCCTTCGCGCCCTTCACCACGCTGCCCTTCGGCCTCAATGCGCGCCAGCAGACGGCGTGGCTCTATCATGGCGGCGGTCTCGAATTGCAGAACGCCTTCCTCGCCAAGAGCAACGTCATCGGTTTTGCCGGCGGCAACACGGGCGCGCAGATGGGCGGCTGGTTCCGCAAGGAAATCAAGACGCTGGCCGATATCAAGGGCCTGAAGATGCGCATCCCCGGCATGGCCGGGCAGGTGCTCTCGCGCCTCGGGCTGGTGCCGCAGAACCTTGCCGGCGGCGACATCTACCCGGCGCTGGAAAAGGGCACGATCGACGCCGCCGAGTTTGTCGGCCCGGTGGATGACGAGAAGCTCGGCTTCAACCGCGTCGCGCCCTATTACTATTATCCCGGCTGGTGGGAGGGTGGCCCGACCATCCATTTCATCGTCAACCTGCCGGCCTGGCGCTCGCTGCCCAAGCCCTATCAGGCGGCCTTCGAGGCCGCGAGCGCCTATGCCAATGCCGACATGCTGGCGAAATACGACGCGCGCAACCCCGCCGCGTTGCGCCGTCTGGTCGCCGCCGGCGCCCAGCTGCGCCCGTTCCCGACCGAGGTGATGGACGCCTCCTACAAGGAGAACATCGCGCTGATGGCGGAGATTTCGGCGAAGAATGCCGATTTCAAGACGATCTATGAATCGATGCTCGCCTTCCGCAACGAGGAATACCTGTGGTGGCAGGTCGGCGAATATCCCTATGACGGCTACATGATCCGCGCCCGCACGCGCGGATAGGCAAGCGCCGGCGCGAGCGGGCAACGCTCCCGCGCCCCCCGGCCAGACAGGCTTGGCCAGACCGGGTTGGTCTCAGAGCGGGTTGGTCAGACCGGCTTGGCCGGCGCCTCGGCGGGCAGCGCGCTTGCCACCGGCGCGGGGGAGGGGCGGTGGCGGTGCATCGCATAGAGCCCTGCGGCCGTGATCAGCGCCATGCCGCCGATCGAGACGAGGTCGGGCATCTCGCTGAACACCGCGGCGCTCAACGCCACCGAGCACACCACGGCGGCGTAGCGGAAGGGTGAAATCACCGCGGCGTCATTGCCGCGGAAGGCGGCGATGGTCAGCATGTGTCCGCAGATCAGCGTGAGGCTGCCGCCGAGCAGCCAGGCCAGCGTCATCAGGTCGAGCGGCCGCCAGTCTTGCACCAGGCTGCCGCCGAAGCCGAGCAGCATGCCGACCATGGCGGTCGCGAAGGTGACGACGAGAATCGGCACATGCGCGCCGATCCGCTGGGTGACGAAGTCGCGGAAGGTGAGCAGAATGGCCGAGCCGACGGGCAGCAACGCCACGGCATCGAAGGCCGAACTGCCCGGCTTGACGATGAGCACCACGCCGGCGAAGCCGACCAGAACGGCCACCCACTCGCGCAACTCGATGCGCACACGGAACAGCAGCACCGCAGCCGCCATGGTGATCAGAGGCGCGATCTGGATGATCGCCGCGGCATCGCCGATCGACATCGTGGTGATGGCGGTGATGAACAGCACCGCCACGAAGGCCTCGGCGGTGGACCGCAGCAGCACGCGGCTGTCGAGCGCGAAGCGCAGGCTGGCCAGCTGGCCCTTGTGCGCCAGCAGGGCGAGAAGGAACAGCCCCGCCATCGCGCCGCGTATCGCGAGCACCTGCGTGGGCGGAATATGCGCCAGCGCCAGCTTGGAGAAGGCGTCGTTGGTCGCGAAAATCGAGGAGCCCGCGATCATCAGCAGGATGCCGCGACGCAGGGCGGAAGACGGGTTCATGTGACGGAACGCAGCGTAAGGCGCGGCGCGAAGGAAGGGGCCGCGCGTCCTGATCGGATGTTGGATTGGAAATAGAGCGCCACCGGCGCCTTGGCCAGAACTATCCCGTCCCACGCCCTGCGGTCAGGGCATGGCCGATCAGCATTCCTCGCAGGTCGCTCCCTCGCGCGCCGCCACAAGGCCGCCATCTCGCCGTTCCAGCGATTGCGAGACCATGCACAGGCCGAGCGCGACCACGGCGAGCGCCGCCCCGACCCAGGGCAGGTCGGCATAGCCCAGGCCCAGCGTGATGGACGCGCCGCCGATCCAGGCGCCGGCGGCATTGCCGAGGTTGAAGGCGCCCTGATTGAGCGTCGAGGCGAGGTTGGGCGCGCCGATGGCGGCATCCACCACGCGCACCTGGATCGGCGCCACCACGGCGAAGACGAGAATGCCCCACACGAACACCGTCGCCACGGTGAGCGCCGCATGGGGGCTGGCGAAGACCAGCGTCACGAGAATCACGGCGAGACCGATGAAGATGCCCATCAGCGACGGCATCAGCCGCCAGTCGGCCAGTCGGCCACCGAGAATGTTGCCGATGGTGATGCCGACGCCGAACAGCAGCAGCACATAGGTGACGGTATGCGGCGCCAGCCCCGTCACGTCGCGCAGCAGCGGGGCGATATAGGTGAGGACGGTGAACAGGCTGGCCGAGGCCAGCACGCTCAGCGTCATGGTCAGCAGCACCTGCGGACGCCGCAGCACGCCGAATTCGCGGATGATGTTGCCCGCCGCATGGGGAATGTCGCGCGGCACCCACAGCGCGATGGCGCTCACCGCGAGGATGCCGATCGCCACCACCGCCCAGAAGGTGGAGCGCCAGCCGAAGGCCTGCCCGAGCGCGGTGCCGAGCGGCACGCCCAGCACATTGGCCAGAGTCAGCCCGGCGAACATCAGCGCGATGGCGCTGGCGCGCTGGTTGGGCGGCACGAGATTGGCCGCCACCACGGCGCCGATGCCGAAGAACGCGCCGTGGCAGAACGCCGTGACCACGCGTGCCGCCATCAGGAACCAATAGTCCGGCGCGATGGCGCACAGGAAATTGCCCACCACGAACATGCTGGCGAGCCCGATCAGCGTGGCCTTGCGCGGCAGCGAATTGGTGATGATGGCCATGATCGGCGCCCCCACCACCACGCCGAGCGCATAGCCGGTGACGAGCAGGCCCGCCGCCGGAATGGAGACGTGAAGATCGGCGGCGACCTCGGGCAGCAGGCCCATGATGACGAATTCGGTGGTGCCGATGCCGAAGGAAGCCATGGCCAGGGCCAACAGCGGGAGCTGCATGGACGGACTCGCTCGATAGGAAATGCAGGATCGGGGCGTAGGTAGCAGGACGTGCCCGCGTAACCTACGCAAATGATGTTGCGATGCGGCAACAATAGGGAGCGATGCCGGCGCGCCGCGCGAAAGGCGCCCGCTCGGGTAGAACAGGGGGGATGGCGGGGCCGCCTGCGTCAGCCGCCGGTGACGCTCATGTGACGGCGCAGGGCCGGCGGGCGGCCGGGGCGGTCGATCACGAAATCGTGCCCCTTGGGCTTGCGGAAAATGGCGTCGTCCAGCGCCGCGTGCAGCTTGTCGTCGCTTTCCGAGGCGCGCAGGGGGCTGCGCAGATCCGCCGCGTCGTCCTGGCCGAGGCACATATAGAGCGTGCCGGTGCAGGTGACGCGCACCCTGTTGCAACCCTCGCAGAAATTATGCGTCAGCGGGGTGATGAAGCCGAGCCGCCCGCCGGTCTCCTTGATCGAGACGTAGCGCGCCGGGCCGCCGGTGCGGAACGCGATGTCCTCCAGCGTCCAGCGCTGCGCCAGCCTTTCGCGCACGGTGGTGAGCGGGAGATACTGGTCGATGCGCTCCGCCCCGGTCTCGCCGAGCGGCATCACCTCGATCAGCGACACGTCCATGTCGCGGCCATGCGCCCATTCGATCAGCGAGGGAATCTCGTCCTCGTTCTCGCCGGCCAGCGCCACGGCGTTGAGCTTCACATGGATGCCGGCGTCCTGCGCCGCGTCGATGCCGGCGAGCACCTTAGGTAGATCGCCCCAGCGCGTCAGCGCGCGAAAGCGCTGCGGGTCCAGCGTGTCGAGCGAGACATTGATGCGCTTCACGCCGCACGCCGCCAGTTCCTTGGCGAAGCGGGCGAGCTGGGAGCCGTTGGTGGTGAGCGTGAGTTCCTCCAGCGCGCCCGAATCGAGGTGGCGCGAGAGCGAGCGGAACAGCGTCATCACGTCCCGCCGCACCAGCGGCTCGCCGCCGGTGAGGCGCAGCTTCTTCACGCCGCGCGCGACGAAGGCTGAGCACAGGCGGTCCAGCTCCTCCAGCGTCAGCAGTTCCGGCTTGGGCAGGAAGGTCATGTGTTCCGCCATGCAGTACACACAGCGGAAATCGCAGCGGTCGGTGACGGAGACGCGCAGGTAGCTCACCGCCCGGCCGAACGTGTCCATCAGCGGCGCGCGCGGCGCCTCCCGCTGCAGGCGGTCGATCAGGGCTTCGCCGCTGAGGGCGTTCTGGAGGCTTTCCGGACGGCTCACGCGCATCGCTCCCGAGGCGCTACGTCGCGCCAGTTGCAGGCATTTCTAGACTGTCGGCCGACGGGCGCCAAGGCGCCACCGCCTATCGCCCGATTGCAACAGTCATTCGACCATCACGACGCGGTGAGGTCTTCCCCGCGCGCACGCCGGCGGCAGGGAATTACCCGTCCGCCCGCTCAGGGCGCGCCGCCCACCGCTTGGCGGATGGCGTCGCCCCCTCTATGTGGGGTGGAGATGCAACCGGGGAAAGAGCACCGTGACCGACGCCTGGCCCACCGAGATTCGCGTCCACAAGGATCATCGCGCGCTCACCATCGCCTTCGAGGATGGGGCGAGCTTCACCCTGCCGGCGGAATATCTGCGGATCGAGAGCCCCTCCGCCGAGGTGCAGGGCCATTCCGCGGCCGACCGGCAGCTGGTGGCCGGCAAGCGCGAGGTGCGCCTGCAGGAACTGATCCCGGTCGGCAATTACGCGCTGCGCCTCGTCTTCGACGACGGCCACTCGACCGGCATCTACACCTGGGACACGTTCCACGAACTCGGCCGCGAGCAGGATGCGCGGTGGACCCGCTATTTGCAGGAACTGGCCTCGAAGAATCTCTCGCGCGACGAAGCCGGCACGGTCCGCCGGCACTGACACGCGCGTCGTCAAGCCGGCGTGCCATCCAGCCGGCGTGCCGCCGGGCGCGAGCATCCCGGATCGGCCACGCCGGCGATCCGGGATGATGCGTCAAGCGCTCTCAGTTCTGCACGATCACCGTGGTGCCGACATTCACCCGGTTATACAGGTCGGTGACGTCGTCATTGGTCATGCGGAAGCAGCCGGACGACACCGCCTGGCCGATCGTCTCCGGCTCGTTGGAGCCGTGGATGCGGTAGAGCGTGGAGCCCAGATACATGGCGCGGGCGCCGAGCGGGTTGTCGATGCCGCCGGGCATGTAGCGCGGCAGGTCGGGCCGGCGCTTGATCATCTGCGGCGGCGGCGTCCAGCCCGGCCACTCGGCCTTGCGGGTAATGGTCTTGACGCCGGACCAGCGGAAGCCATCGCGGCCGACGCCGATGCCGTATTTCAGCGCCATGCCATTGTCCTGCACGAGGTAGAGCCGGCGCTCGCCGGTATTCACGATAATGGTGCCGGGCCGGTACTTGCCATCATAGCGCACCGTCTGGCGCGGCACCGGAGAACCGGAATAGCCGCTTCTCGGGCCGATGCCGAAGTCGAACGGCTTGGGAAATGCGTTGCCCAGCAGCGAACTCTGCGCCTTCGCCGGCGCGCCGCCCGTCAGCGCCAGCCCGCCGAGAGCCAGCCCCGTGAGCGCGAGCCCGGTGAGCACCGCGGCCGCAATTTTTGTCCGTCTCATTGCACGCCTCACAACTCGATCCGTTTGCGGCCTGCCTCTGCGTCGTCCGCAATGGAAGCCATGAAACGACTATGCGCCGCGAACTGCAAACAGAGACTTGACGAAGCGGGATGATGACGGCCCCGCGGCTGTAGCGCCCCCGGCGGGCTGAGCCGGTTGGAGACAGTATCGGAATGCGGCAGGGGAGGGCGGCATTCGCGCCAGGGCTTCGTGCGCCGCTCATGTCCGGCAGGGCCTGCCCGCAGGGGCCGAACCGAATCAGCGATCGGGAACACGCGCGTGATTCGCGCGGTGAAGCGCGTGCCCGCCCGACGTGTGGGACGGCCAACCCGTGCGGCGAAGCATGAAATGTGACGGCGTCGCCCATCCGGGCCGCCAGGAAAATGGTGGGCGATGCAGGGATTGAACCTGCGACCCCTCCCGTGTGAAGGGAGTGCTCTCCCGCTGAGCTAATCGCCCGCTGCCCCGGAGATGTTCCCCGAGGGCGTCGCCGTCAATTGCGGCGGGGGGGATTTAGTGTGTGGGCACCGTGGGTGTCAAGCGCGCTCGCGCCATGGACCGTGGATGAGCAGTTCTTCCACCGTTTCCGGCAGCCGGTCGTAATGGTGGATCAGCGCGTCGCCGCCCAGTTCCTCGGCCGGCGTCTCGGTATAGCCGAACGGCACCACGATCACCGGAATGCGCGCGTTCTTGGCGGTGAGCACATCGGTGGCGCTGTCGCCGACCATGATCGCCCGCTCGGGGATACCGCCGGCGCGCGCGATCGTGCCGAGCAGGTGGCCGGCATCGGGCTTGTACACCGGAAACGTGTCCGACCCGGCGATCACCGCGAAGCGGTCGGTGAGGCCGAGCCGGTCGAGCAGCAGGCGGGAGAGATATTCCAGCTTGTTGGTGCAGACCGCCAGCACGTGGCCGCGCGCGGCAAGCTCGTCCAGCGCTTCGAGCAGGCCGGGAAAGGGGCGCGACGAATCGGCGATATGGGCGGCGTAATGGTCGAGGAAGCGGTCATAGAGCGTGGTGAAGGTCGCCTCGTCGACGCGGATGCCGGCGGCGGTGAGGCCGCGATTGACCAGCGCCCTGGCGCCGGCGCCGATCATGCGGCGGGTGTCGGCGCGCGGCAGCGGCGGTGCGCCGGCCTCGGCGAGCACGATATCGAGCGTGTCGAGCAGGTCGGGGGCGGTGTCGACCAGCGTGCCGTCGAGGTCGAAGGCGATGACGGCAGGAGGGGCGGACGAGCGGGGCATGGGGTCTCCTTCGGCTGGATGTGCACAACGAGGGGGTCGAGTGCCCGCCGCCGCGAGACGAGCCTGCCATTCGATGCCTACAATCCCGCCGCTTTTCCTGTCCAGCGTACCGCGTCCATCGGGCGCATGCGGCAGCGTGGGTGGGATGGTAATCCGGCGACGCAATTGAGGAGCCACGACATGATGACGACGTTCCGCCACACGGGGGCAGCGGCCCGGGGCGCATCCGGCTTGATTGCCGTTGCGGCGCTGGCGCTGGTCATGAACATCGCGGCGGACGGGGCGGCCATGGCGCAGGGCGCCGCGCCCGCCGTGCCGCCGGCGGGGGCGCCTTCCGCCGATCCGCCGGCTCCCGCCGCTACCCAGGCTCCGGCGACGCCCGCGGCCACGGCGGACGGTCCCTACGTCTTCACCTCGCCCCCCTCGGCGCAGGCCAACCGCGTCTATTCCGTGAACATGCGCACCGGCGAGGTGAATGCCTGCCAGTTCGAGCGGCCGGAGGGCAGCGTTATCGGCATCACCAAGTGCTTCCCGCGCGATGCCAGCGCGGCGGGAACGGCGGCCGGCGCCTATGATGTCATGACCACCCGCTATTCCGGCGAGACCGGCATTTTCCGCGTCAACACCCAGACCGGGCAGATGAGCGTGTGCTACGTGCGCGACATGCCCAAGGAGGGCGGTGGCGTCGAACCCGCCGTGGTCTGCACGCCGGGGGCGCGGTGAGGGGCCGGGCCGCTGAAAGACCCGGACACAGGATGTGAGGCCGGAAAGCCTTGTCGCGGCGCCGTTTCGGCGCTACGCAGCGGCGGAACGCGTGACGAATTCCCTAACTCAAGTGCCGGGCCCCTCATGTCCTCTTCTGCCGTCACCGCCGAAACGCTGAAGCGACAGGCCGCCGCGCGTGCGCTGGAGCATGTGCGCTCGGGAATGAAGCTCGGGCTTGGCACCGGCTCGACCGCCAAGCACTTTGTCGAACTGCTGGCCGAGCGCGTGGCGCAGGGTCTGGAAGTGGTGGGCGTGCCCACCTCCGAGGCGACGCGCGCGCAGGCCGAGAGCCTGGGCGTGCCGCTGGGCACGCTGGACGAGCATCCCATGCTCGACCTGTGCGTGGACGGCGCCGACGAGATCGGGCCGGACCTTACCCTCGTCAAGGGCGGCGGCGGAGCGCTGCTGCGCGAGAAGATCGTCGCCAGCGCCGCGCATGAGATGATCGTGATCGCCGACGCCTCGAAGATGGTGGCGCAGCTCGGCGCCTTCTCGCTGCCGATCGAAGTGGTGGATTTCGGTGTCGCCGCCATCCGTCGCGGCATCGAGCGCAGCGCCCGCGCGGCCGGCTGCCAGGGGCTGCTGACCTTGCGGCGCCGTGCGGACGGTCATGTTTTCGTCACGGATCAGGGACACCTCATTCTCGACGCAGCCTATGGCGTCATCCGCGAGCCGGCGCTGCTGGCCGCGCGGCTGGCCGAGGTCCCCGGCGTCGTGGAGCACGGGCTTTTCATCAATCTGGCGAGCCGCGTCATTCTCGCGGGCGCCGACGGCGTGACGGTCATCGACCGCGCGTGACACAATTCGTCAGGGAGACATTCATGCGGGTTGCCCGTGCAGGACAAGACAGGATGCGGCGGATCGGCGCCGGCCTCGCCGCGGTGATTCTTGCCCCGGTGATGCTTGCCCCAGTGATTCTTGCCCCGGTGATGCTTGCCGGGGGACCGGCGCTCGCGCAGCAGCAGCCCGCCGCGCCGTTCCAGCTTGCGCAGGCGACCCCCGCCGCGGGCGCCAAGGCGCCGGAGCCGAGCGCCGGCCAGCTCAAGCTCGCTCGCGAACTGCTGAGCGCCAATGGCGAGGCGTCGAGCTTCGATTCGCTTATTCCCGGCATCATCGACCAGGCGGCGGGCAGTTTCGTGCAGGCCAATCCGGATCTCATCCGCGACCTGCGCGAAGTCGCCAAGTCGCTGGCGCCCGAATATGAGGCGCGCCGCGCCGAGATCACCGACATTCTGGCGCGCGCCTATGCCTCGCAATTCTCCGAGACCGAGCTGAACGATCTGCTCACCTTCTACCGCTCGGCGGTCGGTCGCAAGTTCGTGGAGCGCCGGCAGCAGGTGCTCGATGACGGCCTGCGCGGCATCCAGGCGTGGAGTTCGCGGTTTTCCCGCGAGATGGAAGGCCGGGTTCGCGACGAGATGAAGAAGCGCGGCTTCACCATCTGATCGCGCTTCCCCCGCAGGATCGCTACGGAAACGAAAAATGCCCGGCTCGCGCCGGGCATTTTGCTGTCTGGGCTGGCGAAGGGAGGCGGCGAAGGGGCCGCCTCAGTCCTCGTCGGCTCCCACCGGGGCCTTGCGGCCGGTGAGGAGGAAGAACAGCAGCGGCCCGAACAGGGCAAGCGCGGAGAGCGCGTAGAGCGTCAGCGCGATCGGGCTCTGGAACAGCGCCAGCGGATCGCCGACGCTGATCGCCAGCGCGCGGCGCAATTGCTGCTCGGAGAGCGGGCCGAGGATGAGCCCGACCACGACCGGGGCGATGGGGTAGTCGTAGCGCCGCAGCACATAGCCGAGCAGGCCGAAGATCAGCAGCATGCCAAGCTCCACCAGCGAGGGATTGGCCCCCAGCGTGCCGAGCGTGGCGAATACCAGGATGCCGCCATAGAGCCACGGACGGGGAATGGCGAGCAGGCGCACCCACAGCCCCACCAGCGGCAGGTTGAGGATGAGCAGCATGCCATTGGCGATGAACAGCGAGGCGATCAGGCCCCAGACGAGGTCGGGATTGGTGACGAACAGCAGCGGGCCGGGGTTCAGCCCATATTGCTGAAAGCCGGCCAGCATGATGGCGGCCGTCGCCGAGGTCGGCAGGCCGAGCGTGAGCAGGGGCACCAGCACACCGGCGGCGGCCGCGTTATTGGCCGCCTCGGGGCCCGCCACACCCTCGATGGCGCCGTTGCCGAACTCGTCCGGCTTCCGGCACAGCCGCTTTTCCAGCGCATAGGACAGGAAAGTGGGGATCTCCGCGCCGCCCGCCGGCATGGCGCCGATCGGGAAGCCGAGGAAGGTGCCGCGAATCCACGGCTTCCACGAGCGCTTCCAGTCCTCGCGCGTCATGAACACCGAGCCCTTCACCGGCTCGATGATCTCGTCGGCCCGTGCCCCGGCGGCGGCCACGGAGAGCGTTTCGCCGATGGCGAACAGCGCCACCGCCAGCGTCGTCACCTCCACCCCGTCCAGAAGGTCCGGGATGCCGAAGGACAGGCGCGCCTGCCCGCTCTGCAGGTCGATGCCGATGAGCCCGAGCGCGAGGCCGAGAAACAGGCTGGTGAGGCCGCGCGTCACCGACGAGCCGAAGGCGGCGGACACGGTGGTGAAGGCCAGCACCATCAGCGCGAAATAATCCTCCGGGCCGAAGGAGATGGCGATGTCGACCACGGTGGGGGCGACCAGCGCGAGGCCGATCGTGGCGATGGTGCCGGCCACGAAGGAGCCGATGGCGGCGGTGGCGAGCGCCGGCCCGCCGCGCCCGGCGCGGGCCATCTTGTTGCCCTCCAACGCGGTGACGATGGAGGAACTCTCGCCCGGCGTGTTGAGCAGGATGGAGGCAGTGGAGCCGCCATACATGCCGCCATAATAGATGCCGGCGAACATGATGAGCGAGCCGGCCGGATCCAGCTTGAAGGTGATCGGCAGCAGCAGCGCCACGGTGAGCGCCGGCCCGATGCCCGGCAGCACGCCGACCGCGGTGCCGAGCATCACGCCGACAAAGGCGAATAGAAGGTTGATCGGCTGCAGGGCGATCGTCAGGCCCTGGCTGAGCGCGGCAAATGTATCCATGGCGTCGCCCTCACATCAGCCGTTCGATGGGGCCGGCGGGCAGCGCGAGTTGCAGGCCCTTGGCAAAGATCACGTAGATCAGGAAGCACAGCACGGTACCAGCGAGGAAATGCGCCCAGACCGGCCCCCGGCCGAAGCCTTTGGCGGTGGCGGCGAACAGCCAGCCGGTGGCGATCGAGAAGCCGAGCAAGGGCAGCAGCACGATCTGTCCGACGAGGCCGGCCAGCACCCAGGCCATCGGCGCGAACTCGTCGCGCGGGCGTTCCACCTCGCCACGGCGCAGCGCTTCCGCCGCGGTGGCGACGGCGAGCAGCGCGAGGCCCCCGGCGATGATGGTGGGGAAGGCGGCGGGGCCGACAGCGGAATGCGCGTTGATGCTGGAGAGCCGCCAGGCGTCCCAGCCGACGACGAGCGCCAGCGCGGCCAGCCCGAAGGCGATCACGAAACCGGCCTTGTCGGGCCGTCGGGTGGACGAGAGTCGAGGGTCGCTCATCGGGGCTGCTCCCGGCAGTCGGAACGAAAGGCTCCCCCGCGGTGCAGGCCACGGGGGAGCGGTTTGGCGGCAGGCGCAGAAACGGACGTGAACGTAAGGACGCGAACGTCAGCCCCCGCGCATCAGGCTCTCACTGCGCGAGGCCGATATCCTTCAGGATGGTCTGGGTGGCGCTGATGTCCTTGGCCAGCTGGGCATCGAAGGCCGAGCCGGAAAGGTAGGTGTTGGCCCAACCCTTCTGGGCGAGCAGCTCGGTCCATGCCTTGGACTTCACCATCTTCTCGATGGTCTCGCTGATCTCCTTCTTCTGCTCGGGCGTTATGCCCGGGGCAGCGGCGATCATGCGCCAGTTCTGGATTTCGACATCGATGCCGGCTTCCTTGAAGGTCGGCACGTCGGGGGCTTCCGGCAGGCGCTGGGCGCTCGACACGCCGAGCACGCGCAGCTTGCCGGCCTTGGCTTGCGAATCATATTCCGAGAGGCTGGCAATGCCGGCCGTGACCTTGCCGCCGAGCAGCGAGGCGAGCGATTCGCCGCCACCGGAGAAGGCGATGTAGTTCACCTTTGTGGGATCGACACCCACCGCCTTGGCGAACAGGCCCGCGGTGATGTGGTCGGTGCCGCCGGCCGAGCCGCCGGCCCAGGACACTTTCTGCGGATCGGCCTTCAGCGCGGCGACGAGGTCGGCCAGCGACTTGATCGGCGAGTTCGCCGGCACCGCGATGGCCTCATACTCGCCGGTCAGGCGGGCGATCGGCGTCACCTGCGAGAGATTGACCGGGGACTTGTTGGTGATGATGGCGCCCACCATCACGTAGCCGCCGACGATGAGCGTGTTCGGGTCGCCCTTGTTGGCGTTGACGAACTGGGCGAGGCCGATCGTGCCGCCGGCGCCGGGCACGTTCACCACCTGCACGTTGGACACCAGCTTGTCGGACTGAAGCGCCTGCTGGATCGAGCGGGCGGTCTGGTCCCAGCCGCCGCCGGGGGCGGCGGGGGCGATGATCTTGAGGTCCTTGATCTCGGCATGGGCGGCGCCCATGGGGGCGAAGGCGGCAAGCGCCGCCGCGACGAGTGCCCCGCGCAATATCTGGGTCATCAGTTTCCTCCGGATTCGGGCGCGGGCATGTGATGCCCTGAGGCGTTGCTCCCGCCCTTGTGGGTTGAGGAAGCTAGAGCCTCCCCCAACGGGAGTCGAGCGAGAACGAGCCATGAAAAGGTCGTAGATCTGCCATGAGCCGGCTTGACGGCGAGGGATGGCGGGGCGACATGCCCACATGTGGCGGCGAGCGGGCGTATCGCGATGCGAGCCACGCAAAGATGGCGGCATATCCCGCCGCGAACCGGAGGCCGCCATGTCGAGCTTTATCCAGGATACCCGCTACGACGTGGACCTGTTCGTCATTGGCGGAGGATCGGGAGGGGTGCGGGCGGCGCGCATCGCGGGCGGCCATGGCGCGCGGGTGCGGATCGCCGAGGAATACCGGTTCGGCGGCACCTGCGTCATCCGTGGGTGCGTGCCCAAGAAGCTGTTCGTCTATGCCGCCCGCTTCGCCGGCGAGTTCACCGATGCCGCCGGCTTCGGCTGGACGGTGCAGGGCGCCAGCTTCGACTGGCCGACACTGATCGCCAACAAGGACCGGGAGATCGCCCGGCTGGAGGCCGCGTACCGCGCCAATCTCGATCGGGCGGGCGTCGAGATGGTGGCCCAGCGCGCGGTGGTCGAGGGGCCGCACACGGTGCGCCTGGCCGACGGAACGGTGGTGACGGCGGGCACCATTCTCATCGCCACCGGCGCCCACCCCAATCTCGGCCTCGACATTCCCGGCCGCGCGCTCGCCATCACCTCGAACGAGGCGTTGCAGCTGGAGCGCCTGCCGCGCCGCATCGTCATCCAGGGCGGGGGGTATATCGCGCTCGAATTCGCCAGCGTGTTCGCCGCGCTCGGCACGCAGGTGACGGTGGTGCATCGCGGCGACAAGCTGCTGCGCGGCTTCGACGAGGAAATCCGCGACCACCTCGCCAAGGAGATGAGCCAGCACGGCGTCGCCTTCGCCTTCGGCACGACGATCGAGGGCATTTACGAGACGGGCGAGGCGGGCAAGCGCGTGCGGCTGAGCGACGGGCGGGACCTGTTCGCGGACGAGGTGATGCTGGCCATCGGCCGGGTGCCCAATGTCACCGGCCTTGGCCTCGACGCGGCCGGCGTCGAGCTGAACACGAATGGCGCCGTCGCGGTCGATGCCCGCTCGCGCACCAGCGTGCCCTCGATCTATGCCGTGGGCGATGTCACCGACCGGGTGGCGCTGACGCCCGTCGCCATCCGCGAGGGCCATGCCTTCGCCGATGCGGTGTTCGGCGGCAAGCCGTGGGCGGTGAATTACGAGGTCATCCCCACCGCCGTGTTCACCGAGCCGGAGGTCGGCGTGGTCGGCCTGTCGGAGGCGCAGGCGCGCGCGCAAGGGCGCCGGCTCGACATCTACAAGACCGATTTCCGCCCGCTCAAGGCGACGCTGTCGGGCAGCCCCTCGCGGATCTTCATGAAGCTGGTGGTCGATCAGGCGAGCGACACGGTGCTCGGCGTCCACCTCATCGGCGAAGGCTCGGCCGAGATCATGCAACTCGCCGCCCTGGCGCTGAACCTCGGCGCCACCAAGGCCGATTTCGACCGCACCATGGCGCTGCACCCCTCCAGCGCGGAGGAACTGGTGACGATGCGCAGCAAGCATGCCTCCAGCGACCCGCTGCCCGAAGCTTCCGCCCAGGCCACTCCCGCTTTCTGACGCCCGCCTTCCGAGGCGGGATCAACCGCGCATCGGCGCAAGGATCGGGTGGCGCGAGCGCTCTGGCATTGGCGGGATGCTTGGGTGTATAAGGCCCGCCTTTCCCGCGCGGAATGGTTGTCCGCCGGGCGTTGGTGCTGTGAGGAGGTCGTCATGTCCGATCGCTGGACGCCGGAGAGCTGGAGGGCGAAGCCCATTCAGCAAGTGCCGGACTATCCGGATGCCGAAGCGCTCGCTTCGGTGGAGCGTCAGCTTGCCTCCTTTCCCCCGCTGGTTTTTGCAGGTGAGGCGCGCCGCCTGAAGCGCGAACTGGCCAAGGTGGCCACTGGCGACGCCTTCCTGCTGCAGGGCGGCGATTGCGCCGAGAGCTTCGCCGAGCATTCCGCCGACAATATCCGCGATTTCTTCCGCGTCTTCCTGCAGATGGCGGTGGTGCTGACCTATGCCGGCGCCTCGCCGGTGGTGAAGGTCGGGCGCATTGCCGGCCAGTTCGCCAAGCCGCGTTCGGCGCCGATGGAGACCGTGGGCGGGGTGGAACTGCCGTCCTATCGCGGCGACATCGTCAACGACATCGACTTCACGCCGGAATCGCGCATTCCCGATCCGCGCCGCCAGCTTGAGGCCTACCGCCAGTCGGCGGCGACGCTGAACCTTCTGCGCGCCTTCGCCAATGGCGGCTATGCCAGCCTCGGCAACGCGCATCAGTGGATGCTCGGCTTCATCAAGGATTCGCCGCAGTCCGGCCGCTACCAGGCGCTCGCCGATCGCATCACCGAAGCGCTCGACTTCATGCGCGCCATCGGCATCGATCCCGAGACGCATCCCGAGATGCGCTCGACCGAGTTCTTCACCTCGCACGAGGCGCTGCTGCTCGGCTTCGAGCAGGCGCTGACGCGGGTGGATTCGACCACGGGCGACTGGTACGCGACCTCCGGCCACATGATCTGGGTCGGCGACCGCACCCGCCAGGCGGACCACGCGCATATCGAATATTGCCGTGGCGTGAAGAACCCGCTCGGCCTGAAATGCGGCCCGTCGCTGAAGCCGGACGACCTCATCCGCCTCATCGATGCGCTGAACCCGCAGAACGAGGCCGGTCGCCTCACGCTGATCGCCCGCTTCGGCGCCGACAAGGTGGGCGACCACCTGCCGGCACTGGTGCGCGCGGTTGAGCGCGAAGGCCGCACCGTGGTGTGGTCCTGCGACCCGATGCACGGCAACACGATCAAGGCCGGCTCGGGCTACAAGACCCGGCCGTTCGACCAGATTCTGAAGGAAGTGAAGGACTTTTTCGCCGTCCATGCGGCCGAGGGCACTCATGCCGGCGGCGTGCATCTGGAAATGACCGGCAAGAACGTCACCGAATGCACCGGCGGCGCCCGCGCCATCTCGGACGCGGACCTGAAGGACCGCTACCACACCTATTGCGACCCGCGGCTCAACGCCGAGCAGGCCATCGAGATGGCCTTCCTCGTCGCCGAGTTGCTCAAGCAGTCCCGCAGCAACCGTGTCCGTCCGGTGACAGTGGCGGCGGAATAACCCCGAAACATTCGGCAATGACCGCAATCTCCGGAAAAAGCCTTTGCCGTAGCGGATGCCCTTCCGTAATTTGGTCCCGCCGCAGGCGTCAGCCTGCGGCGGTTGCCAATGCGGGGGGGGTCCGGCTTGCGGCAAAGCATTTTCGAGAGTGCGGAGCTTTCGGTCATCAAGGTTGCGGGCGAGCGTGACGACGTCGTTTTCGTCACCTTCGAGCCGCTCAATCCATCGCGTACCGATGACCGGGAAGGCTTCGGCGAATCGTTCTTCGCGCGGCGCGGATTCACGGCTTATCATTTCCTCGCGCATACCAATTCCTGGTACCAGCTCGACGAGATGCCCGAGGCGCTGGCGCGTGTGCGCGCCGATATCGCCCCCGGCACGCGCGTCATCGGCTATGGCACCAGCATGGGCAGCTATGCCGCCATCCGTTTCTCCGAAGCTCTGAAGCTCGACACGGTCATCGCCTTCTCGCCGCAGGCCAGCGTCGATCCGCAGCTGGTGCGGTGGGAAACGCGCTGGGCGCCCGAGGGCGCGCGCCTGATGTGGGATCGCAATTCCCCGCGCCGCGAGACCAAGATCTACGCCCTTTTCGACCCGCTCAACCTCGACCGCCGGCATATCAGCCGCCTGCGCCGGGAGGTGGAACTGGAGCCGGTGCACACCTATTTCAGTGGCCACGGCTCCATCGGCTACGTCATGGAATGCGGCCTGCTGGAGAGCGTGATCCTCGACATTGTCGGCAACCGGTTCAACGGGGCGGAGCTTGAGGCCCGGCTGTGGCGCCAGCGGGCCTCGACGCCCACCTATGCCAAGATCCGCGGCCGCAAGCGCACCGGCATTCTCCGTCGCTTCCGCTATTACTGCATCGAGCGGATGCTCGACCGCCGGCTCGGGGTGCCTGCCCCGGTCGCCGTGCCGGAACCTTCGGTCACGCTGCTGCCCGAACGCCAGTCGGTGTGAGACGGTCGCCGCCCGAACGGGCGGCGACCGTGGGACCGGATGGGTGCCGGGCCGGGCCGGTCAGTCCGGCCAGCCTTCCAGCACCACCTTGCCGATCGACCGCCCACCTTCGATCGCCTCATGCGCGCGGGTGAGGTTGGCGGCGTTGATCACGCCGAAATGCGCGCCGAGCGTCGTGCGCACGGTGCCGGCATCGACCAGCCGCGCCACCTCTTCCAGGATCTCATGCTGCCGGATCATGTCCGGCGTGTGGAACATGGAACGGGTGAACATGAACTCCCAGTGCAGCGACAGGCTCTTCTGCTTGAGCGGCATCACGTCGAGCGAGGCCGGATCGTCGATCAGGGCGATGCGCCCCTGCGGCCGCGCGGCCTTGACGATTTCCGCCCAGTGCACGTCGGTATGGGTGAGGCTGTAGGTGTAGTCGATCGCGCCGAGCCCGGCCGCCGCCAGTTCCTCGGCGAGCGGGCGGGAATGGTCGATCACCGCATGGGCGCCCAGCGCTTCCACCCAGGCGCGGCTCTCCGCGCGCGAGGCGGTGCCGATGACCGTGACATCGGTCAGCGCGCGGGCGAACTGCGTGGCGAGCGAGCCGACGCCGCCGGCCGCTCCGACAATGAGCAGTTGGCGCTCGGTGCCACCCATGCCGCGCGGCGGGATGCCGAGACGGTCGAACAGCCCTTCCCAGGCGGTGAGAGCGGTCAGCGGCAGCGCGGCGGCTTCGGCGAAACCGAGGCTTTTCGGCTTGTGGCCGGCAATGCGCTCATCGACCAGATGGAACTGCGCATTGGTGCCCGATCGTCCGAGATCGCCGGCATAGAACACCTCGTCGCCCGGCTTGAACCGCGTGACCGAGGCGCCGACGGCGTCGACGATGCCGGCGGCATCCCAGCCCAGGATCACCGGCGCTTTCGGCGTGCCGGCGCGGCGGCGCCGCACCTTGGTGTCCACCGGATTGACCGAGATGGCGAGCACGCGCACGCGCAGATCGAAGGGAGCGGGCTCGGGCAGCGGTGCCTCGAAATCGAACAGGGCGCGCGGCTCCGTGATGGGCAGCGACTGGGCGTAACCGACGGCTTTCATGCGGGCCTCGCGTGATCTGGAATGGTCCGGGCGGTGCCCGGTTTTGTTGGCCAGTGTCGCCAATCGCGCGGCGCGTGCAAGACTGCACGGAAAAGTAGCCACGTATCGAAAATGTGGTCCTGTATCGAAAATGGGATCTTGTATCGAAAAGGATACGCCCTTTCGCGAGGACCCTCGGGCGCCTAGATTCCCCCCGTCGCGAGGGACAGAAAAATGGCGAGACGTCACGGCACCTATACGCGCGAGGGCTGCGCGGTCGAGGCGGCGCTGGAGATCATCGGCGCCAAGTGGAAGGGCGGCATCGTCTATCACCTGCTGCTGAACAGCGAGCTGCGCTTCAGCGAGTTGCAGCGGCGCATGCCGGGCGTTACCCAGCGCATCCTCGCCAAGGCGCTGCGCGAGCTGGAAAGTGACAGCGTGCTGCTGCGCACGGTCTACCCCACCGTGCCGCCGCAGGTCGGCTACCGGCTGACCGCGGAGGGCGAGGCGCTGCGCCCTGCCGTGATGGCGCTGCATCATTGGGGCCGGGCGCGCCGGCCAAGCTTCGAGGCCGCCGCCGAGTGAGCGGCTGCGGTGTCCGGGCCGCCGCATCCGTGTGCGGGGTGCTGGAACGCCCGCGCAACTTGTGCTTTGTGAGCCGCGCGAAGCGCCGGGGGGCGCGCGCCGCCCGATTCTATCGAGAGGTTTCTTGGATACGCCCAATAGCAGCCGGGCCGACATGGCGGCCGCCGCGCGCGAGCTGCCGCGGATTCCCCATCGCGCGCCCAAGCCCCGCGGCCCGTTCCGCCGCTGGCTGACCAGCCGGAGCCAGGCCTTCGGCCGCACGCTCGCCAAGGCGATCTTCGACGCCGCCAACCGCCCGCGCTGGGGTGTGCGCAAGCTGGTCTTCGACGCCTATCGCCGCCCGCGCGAGAGCTTCGCCCCGCTGGTGATCCGCAAGGACGGCCGCCCGCGCCGCGCCTTTGCCGGCTGGATGGCGGATGTCGACGCCGACCTACCGCCGCTGGTCGCGCATGTTCATTTCCCGGCGCCCGGAGAACTCGAACGCCCGGTCGCCTTCGTGCTGTGCCGGCATTCGGCGGGGGAGGCCATGCATCTGGTCGAGGCTCTTGCGGTCGACCACGATGTCGTCGTGCTGCTGATCGATCCCCAGCGGCCGGCGCCCGACATGGCGGCGCATCTGGTGCCCGCCGGGGTGACGATGTCACGCGTGCCGTCTCCCGTGCTGCTGAGCGCGCTCGCCCTGCAGGCGCGCAGCCTGGCGCCGCGTTTCGCGGTCGCGGTAGGCATGGACACGGCCGATATCGCGCTCGCCTTCGAGGCCCGCGACATTCCGGTGGTCTTCATCGCCGATGCGGAGAGCGCCCCGCCCGGGCTGGAGCCTCTGCTGCGGCAGGCGACCGAAATGGTGTTCGCTTCGCCTCATGCCCATGCCGCCGCGCAGGCCGCCTTCCCGGCCTTTGCGGGGCGGGACTACCTGCACATCATCAAGGCCCCGCTCGGCGAGGGTTCGGCGCGCCTCGCCGCGCTCGGGGTGCTGGCGGCGGGCCGGGTCGAGCGCGAGGTGGCGCTCGCGCTTTCGATCGGGCCCGAGCGGCTGGAAATCCTCGATCCCGAGAACAAGGGCGGCGACATCGCCGCGACGCTCAAGGCCAAGGTGATCGCCTGGCGTACGCGCCGCACGGGCGGGGAAAAGCTGTTCCGCGACATTCTCCGCCGGCCCTGCTCGGGCTTCAACCCGATGATCTATGCCGAGCTCAACCCGGTCGACTGCCTCGCCAACCGGCGCTTTCCGCTCGCCCACTGGATCGAGCGCGGCCAGCCCGAGGGGCCATGGTCCTATGGCGTGGTGCGGCCGGGCGAGGCAAGCCCCGCCGCCGGCGCGCTCAAGGTCGCGCTGCACGGGCATTTCTTCTATGTCGACCTGCTGCCGGAGATGCTGGGACGGCTCACGCGCAACGTGGCGCGGCCGGACCTGTTCCTCACCACCGATAGCGAGGCCAAGGTGGCGGCGCTGCGTGCGTCCACCGCCGGCTATCCCGCGCGGGTGGAAATCGCCGTCGTGCCCAATCTCGGCCGCGACATCGGCCCCTATTTCACGGCGCTGCGCGAGCCGCTGCTGCACGGGGGCTACGATGTGTTCTTCCATGTGCACGGCAAGAAGACCAAGGGGCGCCGGCGCAATATCGGCGATCCCTGGCGCACCTTTCTGTGGGAGAACATGATCGGCGGCCAGCATGCGATGCTGGACGCCATCCTCGCCCGCTTCGCCAGCGACCCCACCGTCGGGCTCGCCTACCCCGAGGACGGGCATGTGCTCGACTGGGGGCGCAATGGGAAGGTGATCGCCAAGCTGCGCGCCGATCTTGCCTTGAGCGAGCCGATGACCGCCTATGTCGATTTTCCCATCGGCAACATGTTCGCCGCCCGCCCCGCCGCGCTCGCCCCTGTCCTCGCGCTGAAGCTGGACTGGACCGACTATCCGCCCGAGCCGGTGCCGGACGACGGCACGCTGCTGCACGGGCTGGAGCGCATTCTGCCGCTGGCGGTGCGCAAGGCGGGCTTTCATGCCGTGGGCGTGCGCGTGCCGGGTACCGACTGGGAGGATTGAGGCGGCGCCCGGCGCGAAAGGTGCAGGATTGCCGATCGGCGGGAGGACGCTTAAATGACGGTCATGTCCGATCGCTCCTCCACTGAACCCGCCGACCAGCTTCTCATCGCGCTCGCGCAGCTCAACCCGTCGGTCGGCGACATCGCCGGCAATGCCGCCAAGGTGCGCGCGGCGCGGGCGCTGGCGGCGGAGCAGGGGGCGGACCTCGTCCTGTTCACCGAGCTGTTCATCGCCGGCTATCCCACCGAGGATCTCGTGCTCAAGCCCGCCTTCCAGGCGGCCTGCCGCAAGGCGGTGGAGGACCTCGCCGCCGAGACCGCGGATGGTGGCCCGGCGCTGCTGATCGGCGCGCCGTGGGTCGAGGCGGGCAAGCTCTACAACGCCGCGCTACTGCTGGCCGATGGCGCCATCGCCGCCAGCCGTTACAAGGTCGACTTGCCCAATTTCGGCCCATTCGACGAGAAACGGGTTTTCACTGCCGGGCCGATGCCGGGGCCGATCGCCTTCAAGGGCGTGCGCATCGGCGTGCCGATCTGCGAGGATATCTGGTCGCAGGATGTGATCGAGTGTCTGGCCGAGACCGGCGCGGAACTGCTGCTCAATCCCAACGGCTCGCCCTATCGCCGGACCGTCTATGACGAGCGGACCAATGTCGCGGTGGCGCGCGTGGTCGAGAGCGGCCTGCCGCTCGCCTATCTCAACCAGGTGGGCGGGCAGGATGAACTCGTGTTCGACGGCGCCTCCTTCGTGCTCAATGCCGATCGCTCGCTGGCGGTGCAGCTGCCGAACTTCCAGGAGCGCGTGCGCGTGACCCGCTGGGAGCGCTGGGCCGATGGCTGGCGCTGCGAGGAGGGCGCGCGGGCGCCGCTGCTGGTGGACGATGAGGCGGATTACGCCGCCTGCGTCAGCGGCCTCGCCGATTATGTCGGCAAGAACGGCTTTCCCGGCGTGTTGATCGGCCTCTCCGGCGGCGTCGATTCGGCGCTGTGCGCGGCGATGGCGGTGGATGCGCTGGGTGCGAACCGGGTGCATTGCGTGATGATGCCCTACCGCTTCACCGCGCCGCAATCGCTCGCCGATGCGGCCGACGTCGCGCGGGCACTGGGCGTGCGCTACGATATCCTGCCCATCGCTCCCGGGGTGGAAGCGCTGGAAGCCATGCTCGCGCCGCTGTTCGAGGGCCGCGTGCGGGACGTGACCGAGGAGAACCTGCAGTCGCGTGTGCGCGGCACGCTGCTGATGTCGATCTCCAACAAGTTCGGCGCCATGGTGGTGACGACCGGCAACAAGTCGGAACTCTCCACCGGCTACGCCACGCTCTATGGCGACATGAATGGCGGCTTCAACCCACTGAAGGACCTCTACAAGACGCAGGTCTTCCGCCTCTGCCGGCTGCGCAACCGCTGGAAGCCGGCGCACGCGCTCGGTCCCGGCGGGGTGGTGATTCCCGAGGGCGTCATCGACAGGCCCCCTACCGCGGAGCTGCGCGACAACCAGACCGACCAGGACAGCCTGCCGCCCTATGACGTGCTCGACGCCATCCTCACGCGGCTGGTCGAGCGCGAACTGCCCGTCGCCGACATCGTGGCGGAGGGCTTCGAACGGGCGCTGGTGGCCCGCGTCGAGCACCTGCTGAACATCGCCGAATACAAGCGCCGGCAGGCGGCCCCCGGCGTGAAGGTGACGCCGCGCATCTTCAACCGCGACCGGCGCTATCCCATCACCAACCGGTTCCGCGAAACGGCGTAAAGATCAAGATGTCGCGACGGGCTCCCTCTCCCCGGCGAGGAGAGGTGTGGGGTGAGGGGGCCGCAACGCTCCGCAATCGTACGGCCCCTCACCGATCCACTCCACGGGCCACCTCTCGCCTATGCGGAGAGGATGAAGGCACGAGGACCGGGAATGACCGATATCGGCTAATCGCCGTTGCCCTCCCTCCGGGCCTCCGCCATAAGCCCGCTCATGACCATCAAACCCGTCCTCCGCTTCGCCCCGTCCCCGACCGGCCTGCTGCATGTCGGCAATGCCCGCACCGCGCTCTACAACGCGCTCTATGCGCGGCGCGAGGGCGGCAGCTTCATCCTGCGCTATGACGACACCGACACTGCCCGCTCGACGGCGGCCTTCGCCGAGGCCATCGCCCGCGATATCGCCTGGCTCGGCATCCCGCCGGACCGCGTCGAGCGCCAGTCGGATCGGCTCGTCCGCTATGATGCGGCGGTGGCGCGGCTGAAGGCGGAGGGCCGGCTCTACCCGGCCTATGAGACCGAGGAGGAGCTGGAGACGCGCCGCCTCTCGCGCCGCCGCCGTGGCCTGCCGCCGATCTATGACCGCGGCGCGCTGGGCCTGAGCGATGCCGAGCGCGCGCGGCTGGAGGGCGAGGGCCGGCACCCCTATTGGCGCTTCCGGCTGGACGGGCGCAAGCTCGCCTGGGCCGACCTCGTGCGCGGCGAGCAGGCGGTGGATACCGCGACGCTTTCCGACCCCGTTCTGGTGCGGGCGGACGGCTCCTATCTCTACACGCTGACCTCCGTGGTCGACGATATCGAGATGGGCGTGACCCATGTGGTGCGCGGCGAGGATCACGTCACCAATACCGGCGTGCAGATCGAGATCATCGAGGCGCTCGGGGGAACGCTGCCGATGTTCGGCCATCACAACCTGCTCACCCTGCCGAGCGGGGAGGGGCTTTCCAAGCGGCTCGGGCATCTCTCGCTGGCCGCCCTGCGCGAAGAGGGCGAGGAGGCGCTGGCGGTGGCCGCGCTCGCGGTGCTCACCGGCACCTCGCTGGCGGTGGAGCCGGTCGCGGACCTCGACACGCTCGCCGCGCGCATCGACTTCGGCAAGATCTCGCGCGCCCCGGCGCGGTTCGATCCCGCGGAACTCTCCGCGCTCACCACCGCTACCTTGCACCATCTGCCCTTCGCGACGGTCAGGGAGCGGCTGGCCTCGCTCGGCGTCGGCGGCGGCGAGCCGTTCTGGCTGGCCGTGCGGGGCAATCTCGGCCGTCTCGGCGATGCCGCGCACTGGTGGCGGGTGGTTGAGGGCCCGATCGCCCCGCCGCATCCGGAGGAGGACGCCGCCTTTCTCGCGCAGGCCGCCGAGCTGCTGCCGGCCGAGCCGTGGGACGGCGAGGTCTACACCGCGTGGCTGAACGCGCTGAAGCCGGCGGCCGGGCGCAAGGGGCGGGCGCTGTTCCAGCCGCTGCGCCTCGCGCTCACCGGCGCGGAGAGCGGGCCGGAACTGAAGGCGCTGCTGCCGCTGATCGGCCGCGCCCGCGCGCACGCGCGGCTCAAGGGCGAGGCGGCCTGACGCCACCCGCCGGAGAGCCCGGTTCTCTGCGGCTTACGGCTTCTTGGTCGCGTTGGCCGGCACCGGGGTTGCCGGGCGCGGCTGCGCCATTTCGCGCGAGGCATCCTCGGTCACGACGATATCGCCCTTGCGCAGCGTGGCGTCGTCCTGCTGGCCCAGCGCCTGCGCCCAGCTCATGCCGGCGGGGCGGCACGAGCAGGTCGCCACGAACTGCTTCTTGAACAGCAGCGCGTTGGGCAGAGACATGTAGGGCTGGCCATTGGTGGCCACTGCCTGCTGGATGTCCTCGCCGGGATTGCGATAGGCGAACAGACGAGCCTCGGTGCCGGGGCACTGGCGCTGGCAGGAGGCCTCGTCGGCCGAGAACCGCGCCGGCGTGGCGGCGTAGGAAACGGGGAAGAAAAACCCGTCGCAGGTGCGCACGCACACCGTGCGATAGGTCGACACTTTCGGCATTTCCAGCGGCGGCTGGTCGATCGGGCCGGCCTCTTCCTCGGGCTGGCGCGGCACGCCGAACAGCTGCTCGAAGAAGTTGCGCGGCGCCCGGCGCTGCTGCGCGTTGCCGCCGCCACCCTGCGACTGGTCGATCGCCGCCTGATACTGCGCGCCGCAATTATTCTGCGCGAGGGCGTAGACCAGCTGGCGGCGCTGCTCGTCATTGCCGCTGCGCTGGCCCTGCGCGGCCGACATGGTGCGGTCGAGCGCCGAGCGCGCCTGCTGCAGCCGGCCGTTGAGCGCCTCGCATTGTGGCGGCAATTGCGGCTGGAAGATGAGGAAGCCGCGCTTGTCGCAGCCGAGCTGGCGCACCTGCGCGGTCAGGTCGGCCAGCGTCTGGCGCTGCTGGTTGATGACGGCGCCGAGGTCCTGCTGGCCGCCGCCGCCGCCACGGTCGAGCGCGGCAAGCTGGCCCTCCAGCCGGATGCAGACCGAGCGGTCGCCCGGTTGTCCGCCGCCCAGGGCACCGGGGGGCACGTCCTGCGCGAGCGCCAATCCCGCACAAGCCACGGTCGCGACGGCGGAAAGGAACAGGCGAAGGCGGCTCGGCAATGACATCATGGGTTCGGCTGTTTTCACTCGGCTGCGCGGGCTGTGTGCCGGAAATGAGCGGCGAGGGCAATGAGCATGGCGAGGGTGTCGAAATTTTGAACCGCCCCGCAAGGGTCGCGCAAAGCGCCGGCCGCCTTGGTCCTGTCGCAACGACATCCCATATGGGGAACGCGCCCCACGCGCGCCTGCCGCCGCCGGAGTTGACGTTCATGCCCCGATTCGCCTCCCTTCTCGCCCCCCTCGGCTCGGCCGCGCTTCTCGCCCTAGTGCTTGTGCCGGGCCTCGGCGCCGCGCAGGCCCGCGCGCAGGAACCGGACCTGATCTTCCGCAAGTCCACCGTGTGGAAGTTCCTCACGCCGGACGACAAGCTCGCCACCTATGGCATTGACGATCCGGTCGTCGAAGGCGTCGCCTGCCATTACACGGTGCCCGAGCGGGGCGGGGTGAAGGGCATGCTCGGCGTGGCGGAGGAAGTGTCCGACATTTCCATCGCCTGCCGGCAGATCGGGCCGATCGCCTTCAAGGGCAAGTTCGAGCAGGGCGACGTGGTTTATCGCGAGAGCCGCTCGCTCATCTTCAAGAAGATGCAGATCGTGCGCGGCTGCGATATCAAACGCAACGTGCTGGTCTATCTCGTCTATTCCGACAAGCTGATCGACGGCAGCCCGAAGAACTCGACCTCCACCGTGCCGATCATGCCGTGGGGCGCCAGCGGCGAGGCGCCCCGCTGCGCGGATTTCGTGAAATAGCGGATTTGGTGGATAGGTGAGGGGAGCGGCGTGCCGTCGCGGCAGGCTTGTGTCGCGGCGTTAAGGATTTGGTGACAGGTCCGGCCCCTCACTCGGTACCATCGCCAGATCCAGGGGAAATTCCGTGACCCACCGCCCAGACGCCGCCCCGCTCCGCCTTGCCGTGCTGTTTGGCGGACGCTCGCCGGAACATGACGTCTCGGTGATGTCGGCCACCAATGTCATGCTCACCCTTGATCCCGCGCGCTATGACGCGTTGCCGGTATATGTGACCCGCGAGGGTGCCTGGCTGCTCAGCGCCTTCGCCGAGGGGCGTCTCGCCCGGCCGGAGACCGGCACCGAACTGTGCCTGGTGCCCGGGGGGCGCGGGCGGCTGCTGGCGCTGCCGGCCGATGGGCCGGCCCATGAACTGGCGCCCATCGACATGCTGTTCCCGGTGCTGCACGGCATGCATGGCGAGGATGGTTCGGTGCAGGGGCTGGCCGAGGTCGCCCGCGTGCCGCTGGTGGGCTGCGGCATTCTCGGCTCGGTCACCGCGCTGGACAAGGACATCGCCAAGCGGCTGCTGCGCGCGGCGGGGATCGACACCGCGCGCTCCGTCACGATCCACGAATCGGCCCCGCCCACTTTCGGCGACGTGGAGGCGGAACTCGGCCTGCCCATGTTCATCAAGCCGGCGCGGCAGGGCTCGTCCATCGGCGTCAGCAAGGTGGAAACCGCGGACGCCTTCGCGGCCGCGCTGGCGGAAGGCTTCAAATATGACCGCAAGCTGCTGGCCGAAGCGTTCATCCGCGGCCGCGAGATCGAGTGCAGCGTGCTGGAGGATCCCGCCGGCGGCCTGTTCGTCTCGCGCCCCGGCGAGATCGTGCCGGGAGAGGCCCATGGCTTCTACAGCTACGATGCCAAATATATCGATGCCGACGGCGCGCTCATAAAGGTGCCGGCCGAACTGCCCCAGGGTCTGGAGGGGCGCCTGCGCGAGGTGGCGGCGGCGGCGTTCCGGGCGGTGGGCTGCGACGGCATGGCGCGCGTCGATTTCTTCGTCACCGATGAGGGGGATGTGCTGCTGAACGAGCTCAACACCATTCCCGGCTTCACCGATATCAGCATGTACGCGAAGGCCATGGCGGCCAGCGGCGTTCCCTATGCCGAGGTGATCGACCGGCTGGTGGAGCACGGCCTCGCCCGCGACGCCGGCTAGAGGGCGGAGCACGCGCCCTATCCGCGCCTGTGGAAAAGGGCCGGCATGGCGCCGGCCCCGTCCGCGTTTCTCAGGCTGCCGTGACGGCGTTCACTGGCAGGTGATGGCGACCGTGTCCGGACAGGAATTGCCGGTGCAGGCGGTGCGCAGGCTCTTGCCGGCGGCGGCGAGCGGCGTGGCGTCGCTCTTCACCTTGCCGAAGCTGACCGCGCGCTCGAAATCATGCACACGGCACCAGGCATCGGCGATGCCCTGCCCGCAGCTGGCGCCGGAGGCGAGGCAGGCATCGATCCCGTAGCCTTCCGACGTATCCACGGTGAAGATCTCGGGCGCCGTTCCCGCGCTGGCCGCGGCCGGGGCGAGGGCGAGAAGCGCGGCCGCCAGGGCGAGGCGGAGCGGGGCGGCACGAAAACGCAAAGCGGGGCGCATGATACGAACTGGGGTTGTGGTGTGGCGGAAACGCGGCGACAGGATGCCCGAGGGCCTCCGATCGCTTAACGCGAATGTGGCGAAAAGGTTTGAAGCGACCCTTAACGATTCATCAGCGGCGCGATCCGCCACCAAGGCGCGGGGAAATAATCCGGCCGCCCGGAACCCGTCAACCGCAGCCCGGTAATGGTGCGCCGCCGCCGCGCCGCGCCTTTTGGCCCGCTCCGCTTGACGCGGCGCGCCAAAGCGACGACAGACGCGGCGTCGCCCCCTGTAAACGGGGGCGTGTGGAGAAATGGACACATGTCGGGCAATTCTGCGTCGGGGCTCCCCGAACTGAAGCTGTACAACACGCTCACGCGCGCCAAGGAGGGTTTCGCTCCCTTGGATCCGGCGGCGGTGCGCATGTATGTCTGCGGCCCGACGGTCTATGATTTCGCGCATATCGGCAATGCGCGCCCGGTGATCGTGTTCGATATTCTCTACCGGTTGCTGCGCCATCTCTATGGCGCGGACCACGTCAAATATGTGCGCAACATCACCGACGTGGACGACAAGATCAACGCGCGCGCGGCGCAGGAATTTCCCGGCCTCGACCTCAACGAGGCGATCGGCAAGGTGACCTTCACCACCGAGGCGCAATTCCACGACGACCTCGAAGCGCTGGGCGTGCTGCACCCGGATGTGGAGCCGCGCGCCACCGAGCATATCGTCGAGATGCGCCAGCTGATCGAGAAGCTCATCGCCTCCGGCCATGCCTATGTCGCGGAGAACCACGTGCTGTTCTCCGTGCCCTCCATGCCCGATTACGGCAATCTCTCGCATCGCCCGCTCGACGACATGCTGGCGGGCGCGCGGGTGGATGTGGCGCCCTACAAGCAGGATGCGATGGACTTCGTGCTGTGGAAGCCCTCGAAGCCCGGCGAGCCCGGCTGGCCCTCGCCGGCGGGCATCGAGGCGCCGGGCCGGCCGGGCTGGCACATCGAGTGCTCCGCCATGAGCTGGAAGCATCTCGGCGAGACCTTCGACATCCATGGCGGCGGCATCGACCTGGTCTTCCCGCACCATGAGAACGAGGTGGCGCAGTCGCGCTGCGCCTTCCACACCAACATCATGGCCCAGGTCTGGATGCATAACGGCTTCCTGCAGGTGGAAGGCGAGAAAATGTCGAAATCGCTCGGCAACTTCGTCACCATCCGCCAGTTGCTGGCCGACTGGCCGGGCGACGTGCTGCGCCTCAACATGCTCAAGACCCATTACCGCCAGCCGATCGACTGGACGGTGAAGGGGCTGGAGGAGAGCGCCCGCACGCTCGAGCAATGGTTCGACGCGGCGGCGGACGATGCCTATCCGCGCCCCGCGCCCGCCGTGCTCGAGGCCTTGGCCGACGACCTCAACACGCCCCGCGCCATTGCCGAGATGCACGGGCTGAAGGACCATGCCGGCAAGAAGGCGCTGGCCGGCACGCTCGCCTTTCTCGGCTTCACGCCCGGGCCGTTGCAGGCGTGGCGGGCGGCGCAGGCGCCCGAGCTGGCGCTGTCGGCGCCCGAGATCGAGGCCCGGCTGGCCGAGCGTATCGAGGCGCGGCGCAATCGCGACTGGGCGACTTCCGACCGCATCCGCGACGAACTGCTCGCGCTCGGCGTGGCGCTGAAGGACAACAAGGACGGCACCACCAGCTGGGAGCCCCGGCGATGAGCGCCGCACCTGCGAACGCCGCACCCGCCGCCGCCCTGCGCCCGGCGTTGCCCGGCGACGTGCCGCTGCTCGCCGCCATTGCCATGACCGCCATTCTCGAACTCACGGGCGAGGATTATGACGAGCGGCAGCAGGAGGCGTGGGCGGATGCCTTCGCCGATGAGGAGGCGCTGGCCGAGCGCCTCGCCGACCGGCTGACGCTGGTGGCGACGCGTGCCGGCGAGCCGGTGGGCTTCATCGCGCTGGCCGAGAACACGATCATCGACCTTCTCTACATCCGCCCGGAGGTTGCCGGCGAGGGCGTCGCCACGCTGCTCTGCGTGGCGATCGAGAAGCTGGCCACCGCGCGCGGCGCCAAGAGCCTCACGGTCGACGCCAGCGACACCGCGCTCGCCTTCTTCCAGGCGCGCGGCTATGTGGCGCGCCAGCGCAACACCGTGCAGCGCGGCGGCGAATGGCTCGGCAACACGACGCTGGAAAAGAAGCTCACCGCCGAGACGCCGGCGCCCGGCTGAGGGCGGTCTCGCGCGGGCCCCGGCTCGACACGCCCCGGCCGCGCCGCGGGCGATCGGCGGGCCGGGCGCCGCCCTCCCGGCCATGCCCCGCCGCGCGTGTCACATCCGGTCGAGAACACGCTCCTCGGCCTCGCCGTGCAAGTCCCCCTCGGCGAGCGGCGCGACCACCGCGTTGAGCTTGGGCAGCACGGCCCGCACATGGTGGGCGACCAGCATGCGGATCGGCCGGCCGACATTGACGAAGCCGGTCCCCTGCATGTGGTCGAACAGCGTCAGCAGCGGATCCCAGAAGCCGGCAATGTTGAGCACCATGACCGGCTTGGCGTGACGGTTGAGCTGCACCCAGGTGAGTTGCTCGACCAGCTCCTCCAGCGTGCCGATGCCGCCGGGCAGGGCGATGAAGGCGTCCGCCCGCTCGAACATCAGCCGCTTGCGCTCGTGCATGTCGCGGGTGACGATCAGTTCGTGCGCGTGCTCGAACGCCTGTTCCTTGCCGATCAGGAAATCGGGGATGATGCCCGTGACCTTGCCGCCGGCCTCCGCGCAGGCGCGCGCCGTCGCCCCCATCAGCCCCACGCCGCCCCCGCCATAGATGAGGCGGATCCCCTCATGCGCGAACAGCCGGCCGAGTTCGATCGCCGCGGCGAGATAGACCGGGTCGTTCCCCGGAGCCGCGCCGCAATAGACGCATACGCTTTTGATCTTTGTCATGTGCGCCATGGTGCACAGCAATAGGCGTGTCGACAAGACTCGCCGTGCATCGGAAATGCACGAGCGGGCGGCGAGAGGCGAGGGCGGGGCGGCGAGGGCGGCGGATATCAGGCGCTTTGGTCGGCTTGGTAATCGGCGACGGCCGACTTCACCCGCGGCCGCAGCACGTTGACGAAGGTGTTGGTGCGCTCGGCGAGCCAGGCGAACGCCTGCTGGCGTATCTCGGAATTGTTCAGATCGCCGAATACGCGAGCGTCACCAATATGACGGCGCTCATACGTGCCCGCCTGAATTTTTGCGCCGCCGCCGAGAAGAGGCTGTATCTCGCTCCATTCACCTTCGAGGCGTTGTTCCGCGTATTCACCAACGCTGTCTCGTGTCGAAGCCAGAAATACGCCAACCCGATTATCTTTCATTTCACGGTAGGCGCACAGCCAGCTGCTTCCGTTGGGAGCGGGAAACATGAAGTTGAGATAACCTTGGCGCGATGGATTGGGAATTCGCTGTTCGGGGTCATCGAGCTTCAGCACGCTGAGGAATTCCTTCCAGAACTGCTGACGCTTGGCCGCGATCTCGGTCAGTTCGGGATCGGCCGTGTCCGTGCCTTCGTCATCCTCGACACTGTCGGTGATCGCCATCCCCTCCGGCAGCGCTACGACGTGGCGCACCACGTTCACCGTCCGCGCGAGGACGCGCGGCGCCACCAGCCGGCTGCCGTCCGGCAGCGCGTAGAACGGCAGTTCCACCAGCCCCAGGGAAAAATGCAGGCCCGCATGACGTTGCAGATACTCGGCGATGGCCTCCACCCCCTCGCGGATGCCATCGCCGACGATGAGCAAGAGGAAGCGCCCGCGCCGCAGGTTGACGGTCAGCGCGTCGTTGAACGCGATCTCGTCCACCTCGGGCGCCACGGCGCGCACCTTCGCCAGCAACGCATTCCCGGTCGTGCCGAGGCGGATATTCACCTCGCGCTGGATGTCCGATTGCGTCCAGCGGCTGAGTTCCTTGGCATAGTCGAGGATCTGGCCGACCACCTCGCGGCGCCCTTCCGGGTTGCGCCACAGCTTGCATTCGACGATCACCGGAAGCCCGCTCGGCGTGATGAGGAAATTGTCGATGGAACCGGCCGGCGTGCGCAACTCCCGGCAGATGGCGACCGGCCCCTTGAAGGCGGGGTCGACCTCCGCGATCGGCAGCATCGAGGGATGCTCATGCACCAGCTTCTGGATATCGACTTCGGAAATCGCGCCATCGCCGCTGCCGAGCGTCACGGGCGCGAGAGATAGTGCCGGTAGGTTGTCGCGGATGAGGACGGGGCTGGCATGCTGGCGGGACATGGCGATTCCTGGATGGCAAGAATTGGGGCGGGTGTCGGGGCGTGAAACGTGCATCCGTGCACGCGACGGTAGCACGATGACTTTGCACGCCCCTTGCCGACGCGTCCAGCCCGCGGCCGACGGCGACCTCGCGAACGGAAACGTCGCGCCCTTGCCTCCATCGTCCATCGACGATAAACGATCGGCATGATGATGGCCGACGACGACCTTCTCGCCCTGCGCCTGCGCGCGCTGGCGCATCCGGCGCGGCTGGCGATCGTGCGGGCGCTGGCGGCGGCGGATCGCTGCCAGTGTGGCGAGATCGTGCGCGGGCTCACCCTCGCGCAGTCCACCGTGTCGCAGCACCTGAAAGTGCTCAAGGAAGCCGGGCTCATCACCGGCACCATCGAGGGGCCGCGCTCCTGCTATTGCCTCGACCGCGAGACGCTCGCCGTGCTGGCGGGGCAGGTCGGCGGGCTGTTCGCGGCGCTGGAAGACGGGCAGCGCAACCCTGCACCGCGTGCCGACGCCTTGGTTTCGAGCCCTTCGACGCCTATCTGAACGAGCCTGTGCGAGAACGACAATAAATCGGGAATTCGGGCCACAAGGTCCGAGCCATAAGTCGAACTGGAAGTCTCATGCCCCCATCGGATGGCGGGACGGCGCCGACGCGCCCGACCAAGGCCTCGGAGATCAACCCGCGCGGCAGCCTGCTGGTCGCCCTGAAGGGGCTGTGGCCCTATCTCTGGCCGGTCGACCGGGCGGATCTGCGCGCGCGCGTCGCCTGGGGCCTGCTGCTGCTGGTGCTCGCCAAGATCGCCACCATGACCACGCCCTTCTTCTTCAAATGGGCGACCGACGCGGTGGCGATGCGCGAGGGCGCTGACATCTCGACCGATGCGATCAGCCTTTTGATCGCGGCGCCGCTGATGCTGACGCTCACCTACGGTTTCTCGCGCGTCGTCACGGCGGGGCTGACGCAATGGCGCGACGGGCTGTTCGCCAAGGTGGCGCTGAACGCGGTGCGGCGCCTGGCGCTGGAGACCTTCCAGCACATGCACGCGCTGTCGCTGCGCTTCCACCTGGAGCGCAAGACCGGCGGCCTGACGCGGGTACTGGAGCGCGCGCGCGAGGGCATCGAGACCATCGTGCGCATGCTGGTGCTGCACCTCGCGCCGACCATCCTCGAATTCGCGATGGTGATCGGCGTGCTGCTCTGGCAGTTCGACTGGCGCTATGTGCTGGCCGCCATCGCCATGATCGTCGCCTACACGATCTTCACCTTCCTGATGACCGAATTCCGCATGGGCATCCGCGCGGCGATGAACGAGAGTGATACGGACGCCAATGCCAAGGCGGTCGACAGTCTGCTCAACTACGAGACGGTGAAGTATTTCGGCGCCGAGAAATGGGAGGCGGATCGCTATGACCGCTCCATGGCCCGGTTCGAACGGGCCTCGATCCGCACCGATACCTCGCTGGCCTGGCTGAACGCCGGGCAGGCGGCGATCTTCACGCTCGGCCTCACCGCGGTGATGGTGCTGTGCGTCTTCGACATCCGCGCCGGACGGCAGTCGGTGGGCTCCTTCGTCATGGTCAATGCCATGATGATCCAGCTCTACCAGCCGCTGAACTTCCTCGGCATGATCTATCGCGAGATCAAGCAGTCGCTCATCGATATCGAGGCGATGTTCGCCATCCTCGCCCGGCCGCCGGAAATCCGCGACGCGCCGGCCGCGCGCGCCCTCGCGATCAAGGGCGGGCATGTGCGGTTCGAGGACGTGCGCTTCTCCTATGATCCCGACCGGGAGATCCTCAAGGGCATCAGCTTCGACGTGCCGGCCGGGCGCACCGTCGCCATTGTCGGCCCGTCGGGGGCGGGCAAGTCGACCCTGTCGCGCCTGCTGTTCCGGTTCTATGACGTGAATGCCGGCCGCATCTCCATCGATGGGCAGGATCTGCGCGAGGTGTCGCAGGAGAGCCTGCGCGCCGCGATCGGCATGGTGCCGCAGGATACGGTGCTGTTCAACGACACGCTGGCCTATAATATCCGCTACGGCCGCCCGCAGGCGAGCGAGGAGGACGTGCAGAGCGCCGCCGAACTCGCCCAGATCGACGGCTTCGTGCGGCGCACGCCGAAGGGCTATGCCACCGAGGTGGGCGAGCGCGGGCTGAAACTCTCCGGCGGCGAGAAGCAGCGCGTCGCCATCGCCCGCACCATCCTCAAGAACCCGCCGATTCTCATCCTCGACGAGGCGACCTCGGCGCTCGACAGCCATACCGAGCGCGAGATTCAGGACGCGCTGGAGCGCGTGTCGCGCGGGCGCACCACGCTGGTCATCGCGCATCGCCTGTCCACCGTGGTCGGCGCCGACGAGATCATCGTGCTGGAGCAGGGACGCATCGCCGAGCGCGGCACCCATGCCGCGCTGATGCTCCGGCATGGCCTGTATCACTCCATGTGGGAGCGCCAGCGCGAGGCCGAGCGGGCCCGCGAGACGCTGAAAGCCGCCGGGGAAGTGGTGGAGCCGACGCTCGGGGCCTCCGCCGAGCCCGCCACCGCCAGCGATGCGGCGTGACCGAAGGGCCGTCATGCGCCCGGTTCCGGCGCATGGCATTTGACGGCGCGGGCGCGCCGCCCTACCTCTCAGGGGCCCGCGAACGGGCGGAAGATCTCAGGAACAGCGCCGAATGTCCGTCATCGACTCGATCCGCAGCGGCCTCGTGCCCGTTCACCGCGAGGGGTACCCGTTCATCCTGATCGGCGCGGCAGCGTCCGTCCTGTTCCTGTGGCTGTTTCCCCCGCTCGGCTGGATCGCCGTGCTGATCACGGTGTGGATCTGCTACTTCTTCCGCGATCCCGAGCGGGTGACGCCGGTGCGCGAGGGGCTGATCGTCTCGCCGGCCGACGGGCGCGTGTGCCTCATAGGCCCGGCCGTGCCGCCGGCCGAACTCGGGCTCGGCGATGTGCCGCTGCCGCGCATCTGCATCTTCATGAACGTGTTCGATGTCCATGTGAACCGGGCGCCGCTGGCCGGCCGCATCACGCGCATCGCCTATCGGCCCGGCAAGTTCCTCTCGGCCGATCTCGACAAGGCCAGCGAGGACAATGAACGCTCCGGCATGGTGCTCGACACCGCCATCGGCGCGGTCGGCGTGGTGCAGATCGCCGGCATGGTGGCCCGGCGCATCGTCAGCTTCGTGCGCGAGGGCGACAGTCTCGCGCCGGGCGAGCGATTCGGCCTGATCCGCTTCGGCTCGCGCGTCGATGTCTATCTGCCGGCCGGCACGCGGGCGCTGGTGGCCGAGGGGCAGCGCGCCATTGCGGGCGAAACCGTCCTCGCCGATCGCGAGGCCTTCGGCCCTGAGCCGACCTTCCGCATCGACTGAACCGAAGCGCTGCGAGGCACGAGATGTCCGACCTGTTCCAATCCTTCGAGCCGGACGAGCCGGGGCCGCGCCGCCGCCGCTTCCAGGCGGTGCCGCTGCGGCTGCTGCTGCCCAACCTCGTCACCCTGCTGGCTCTCTGCGCCGGCCTCACCGGCATCCGCATGGCGATCGAGGGGCGCATGGAACTGGCGCTCGGCGCCATCGTGCTCGCCGCCGTGCTGGATGGCATGGACGGGCGGCTCGCGCGCATGCTGCAGGGCACCTCGCGCTTCGGTGCGGAACTGGACAGCCTGTCGGATTTCGTCTGTTTCGGCGTGGCGCCGGGGCTGGTGCTCTACATGTGGGGGCTGGAATCGCTCGGCTCGATCGGCTGGATCGCCGCGCTGGCCTTCGCCATCTGCGCGGCGCTGCGTCTGGCGCGCTTCAACGTGATGCTGGAAGATCCCAACAAGCCGGCCTTCGCCTCGGATTTCTTCACCGGCGTGCCCGCGCCGGCCGGGGCTATCTGCGTGCTGCTGCCGGTCTATCTCGAACTGATCGGCCTGCCGCGGCTCATCGCCTCGCCGGCGGTGGCGGCGTTCTACTGTTTCGCCATCGCACTGCTGATGGCCTCCAAGCTGCCGGCCTGGTCGGGCAAGCGGTTTGGCTCGCGCATTCCGCGCGATCAGGTCATTCCGCTCTTCGTCTGCGTCGTGCTATTCGTCGCCGTGCTGGTCACGTGGCCGTGGGCGACGCTGTCGGTGCTGTGCATCGCCTATCTCGCCTCGCTGCCCTTCTCGGCGATGCGCTATGCGCGGCTGGCACGCGACCATGATGCGCGCCAGCGGGCAGGCGCCACGGAGCCGGCCCGGTCCGAGGGGCCGCACCGCGATGAGATCAAGCCCGAGCCGCAGGAAGAGCCTCGGCAACCGAACCAGTTGAACTGATCTCGGCTCAACCGGGCCGTGAGGCCTGAAGCCGGAACAGGACCTCATCGGCGGGGCACGAGCGGCCTTTCGCCGGACGCCGAGGCAATCAGCGGGCGCGCCGGGCCATGGCCTCGACGCGCGCGGTCAGCGGCGCGGCAGGAAAAGCCTGACGCAGCAGCCGCAGCGCCTCGGCATCACTGCCGGGACGAGTGAGATCCAGCATCTGGGTCATGAGGTGGGCGATCGAAGGGGCATCGCGCCGGGCAAACATCGGACGCGTCGGGTCCGCCTCGCGCATGGCGGACACGGAAGTAGCCGCTCCAAGCGGCGTGGCTCCCAGGGGCGTGGTCGGTGCGGAGCTGGACTGTCTGGTCATCGTCGCTGCCTGCAGCATCACAACCCCCTCTTATCGTACGAGCGAATCAATCAGCTTTTCCGATGGGCAGAATGAACCGCTCCGCCCTTTAACGCACGAACTATTTGCCTGTTCCCGACAATGTGACGGGCAGCTGTTGCCAAGTTCTCACAGCGCAATCACTTCGCAATCCGATGGAATACGAAGTCGACGGAAATCTATTTCAATTATGAGAAGAATTTTTCACGTCCGCATGACAGATGCGGTCATCACGATGCGTAAGTCACCGTGGATCGGGGGAAATGCTTACGTGAAATGGCGTGCAATCCATCCGGAATGACTGGATCGATCCCGTCGCTCAGGAGCGGGTGAGGCTGATCTTCGAGCCGTCCGCCGTGGTCGCACCGTCATACTGACCGGCGCCGGCGGGCTGCAGCCGGGCCGTGACCTTGCCGAGATGGTTCTGCAGCACGATGTCGTTGCCCCAGACGTCCCAGCCCTTGGTCATGAAGATGTCGTTCGGGCAACCCACATCGGCATTGGCGGCGAAGCCGGACATGCCGCGCGTGGTGGAAAGCGTGACCTTGCAGGTCTTCTGGCCGCTGTCCCAGGCGAAATTCCACACGCCGGCCAGCTGGGTGCGCGCCGCGCCGGGCTCGGCATAGGCGACGCCGCCGGGCGCCGTGGCGGCGGGCGGCGAGAGCGCGACCGGGGTCGCCGCCGCGCGCGGGGTGACGGCGGCCGCCGCGGTTGCCGCGGTGGCGCCATAGGTGCCTTCCAGCGCAGGGACGGGGGCGCTGACGATGGAACCGGAGGGAGCGGGAGTGATCGGGCTGGGATCGGCCGAGGCTGTCGCCTGGGCGCCCCCGAAACCGTCTAGCGTCGTGCTGCAACCGCCAAGGAGAACCGCCATGCTGGCCGTTGCCACGAAGGTCTGGAACCGCATCGACCTGTCACTCCTGCCCGCGCGGCGCGCGAGCCCTTGCCCCTTGGATCGCCGCGCCGGCAGGCCGTGCAGCGGATATATCTGTGTCGTCAAGGATCGTGGCGTGAGCGTGACCCTGCCGTGGCGGCAGCCCGCAGCCATCCACGACTCTTTTTATGCTCAACAAATCCTTAACGGACCGTCACCTCGTCAATAACCTCGGACCAGCCCCGGACGAGGCTCCGCGAGCCTCGCACGAGTGGCCTTACCCGCCCACGGGCGCGCCGGTAATGTCGATCGCGTCGCGCGCATGGACGCCAGCATGACGACAGGCTATGTGCGATGCAACAGGCTGCGCTCGCCAAACACTGGAATAGGAACCGCCCGTGTACCAGATGCTGGATCCCTCGACGTTCATCGTGCTCATCACCGGCGCCACATCCGGTATCGGCGCGGCCACGGCGCGGCGCTATGTCCTTGCCGGCGCGCGGGTCGTGGGAACGGGTCGGCGGACCGAGCGGCTGATCGCGCTGCGCGACGAACTGGGCGCGAATTTCCACCCCCTCGAGGTCGACGTGCGCGACAGGGTCGCGCTGGGCGCGGCTCTGGACAAGCTGCCGGAGAGCTTCCGCAACATCAACGTGGTGTTCGCCAATGCCGGCCTCGCGCTCGGCCTCGAACCGGCGCACGCGGCGAGCCTCGACGACTGGGAGGAGATGGTCGACACCAATATCAAGGGCCTGCTCTACACGGTGCGGGCGACGCTGCCCGGCATGGTCGAGCGGGGCGAGGGGCATGTGGTGTTCACCGGCTCCGTTGCCGGCGACTATCCCTATCCCGGCGGCAACGTCTACGGCGCCACCAAGGCCTTCGTGAAGCAGTTCGCGCTCAACCTCATCGCCGATCTCGCGGGCACGCGGGTGCGCGTCACCAATATCGAGCCCGGCCTCGTCGAGACCGAGTTCTCGCTGGTGCGCTTCCATGGCGATTCGGAAAAGTCGGGCGGCATCTACGCCAATACCCAGCCGCTGACGGCCGAGGATATTGCCGAGCAGGTATTCTTCGTCACATCGGTGCCGCGCCACGTCAATATCAACCGCATCCAGCCTTTCGCGACCTGCCAGTCCTTCTCGCCGTTCAAGATCACGCGCGGCTGATCACAGCAGCAGGCCCCCGGCCAGCGCGGCGCCGGCCACCACGGCCCAGGCCGGCACGCGCCACAGCGCCAGCGCGAGATAGGCGAGGAGCGCGAGCGCGAAGCTGCGCCCCGAACTGATGCTCGATGTCACCACCGGATCCCAGAACGCCGCGCCCAGCAGGCCGACCACGGCGGCGTTGACCCCGGTCATGGCGCTGCGCACCCGGCGGTCGGCCGCCAGCGCTGTCCAGAACCGCAGCGCGCCATAAACCAGCAGCGCCGAGGGCAGGAACGCGGCAACGAGGGCGATGAGCCCGCCCGTCACGCCGTTCGGCGCGCCCGGCATGGCGGCGCCGACAAAGGCGGCGAAGGAGAAGAGCGGCCCCGGCATCGCCTGCGCCGCGCCATAGCCGGCGAGGAAGGTCTGACGCGTCAGGCCGCCGGGATGCACCAGCTCCGCCTCGATCAGCGGCAGCACGACATGGCCGCCACCGAACACCAGCGCGCCGGCGCGATAGAGCGTGTCGACGAGACTTATGCCGCCATTGCCCGTCGCCTTCGCCAGCAGCGGCAGCAGCACCAGCAGCCCCGCGAAGACCAGCAGTGCGATGATCGAGGCGTTCCGGCCGGGCAGGTGGCCGGCCGGCGCGTGAGCCGGCAGGCGGCCGGGCGTCGCGTCGGGTGTGAGAAAGGCGAGCCCCGCCAGCGCGCCGGCCGCGATCACGCCGATCTGCCCCACCGCGCCGGGCACGCTCGCAGCAGCCGCGGCGGCGATGAGCGCGATGGTGCGCCGCGCGCGGTCCGGGCACAGGTTGCGCGCCATGCCGAGCACGGCGTCGGCGACGATCGCGACGGCCGCGATCTTGAGCCCGGCAAGCCAGCCCGCGGCCATGCCGGCCGTTGTGGTGATGCCATACGCGACGGCGAGCATGAGCAGCGCGGAAGGCAGGGTGAAGCCGATCCAGGCCGCCGCCATGCCGGCAAGCCCGGCACGCATCAGGCCAATCGCCATGCCGACCTGGCTGGAAGCCGGACCCGGCAGAAACTGGCACAGCGCCACCAGCGTGGCGTAGGCGTCCTCGGTCAGCCATTGCCGCCGCTTGACGAGGTCGTCGCGGAAATAGCCGAGATGCGCCACGGGTCCGCCGAAGGAGGTCAGCCCCAGGCGGAGGAAGGCCAGAAACACCTCGCCGGCCGTGCCCACCGGACGCGCGAGCTCCGCCGCCGGGGGCGGCGTTGCGGCCGCCATGTCATCGCTTCGCGCATTGCTCATGAGACGCACGGTTAACGCGGAAGAACCTCCCGTGCATGTGAATTTTGCACGACAGGTGGACGGGGATCCTTTCCGCCGGACGGGCGCCGCCGGACCTGTTCCGGGCCCGTTTCGCGATAAACCCGCTACGCCGCTACGCCGCTACGCCGCGACGACGACCGTCGGCACGGAAAGCGCGGCGCGCAGTGTTTCGGCCAGGCGCCGCGCGGCCGGTGAGGCGGCGGGGGCGATCAGCAGGCCGACCTCGGTGTCGGGCAGCGGCGGCAGGTCTTCCGCCGGGCCCAGCCGCCGCCATTCCGGCGGGGCGGCGCATTCGGGCAGCGCGGTGATGCACAGCCCGGTCTCCACCGCCGCATAGATGCCGCTATGCGAGGACGACGTGCAGGCGACACGCCAGCTGCGACCGGCCTTGTCGAGCGCCGCGGCGATATGCGGGCGCGCCCGGCAGCCGGTGGGGAAGAGGGCGAGCGGCAGCGTCTCGCCGCGTTCCGGGCGATGCCCGCGCGCGCCGAGCCAGAGCAGCTTCTCCTTCTTGAGCAGTTCCCCGGTCGGGCGGGTGAGATCGCGCGTCACCAGCGCGACGTCGATCTGCCCGCGCTCGACCTCCGGCTCCAGATTCTTGGACAGGTCGCAGCGGATGGAAATCTCCACGCGCGGATAGGCCGCCGCCAGACGCGCAATGGTGGGGGTGAAATAGGCGTCGACATAGTCGTCCGGCATGCCGAGCCGCACGCTGCCTTCCGGCGTGCCGCCCTTCAGATCCGCCAGCGCCTCACTCTCGAAGGCGAGCAGGCGGCGGGCATGGGCGACCAGCCGCTCGCCGGTTTCTGTGAGCGCGATGCCGCGCCTTGAGCGCTCCAGCAGCCGCACGCCGAGACTCACTTCGAGCTGGGCGATCCGCGCCGACACCGCCGACTGCGTGCGCCCGACCCGCTCCGCCGCGGCGGTGAAGCCGCCGGTGTCGACAATGGCGATCAGCATGCCGAGGGATTCTGTGTCGAGATGGCGCATCGGGTGGGTCCGGTCTATGTCGGCACCGCCGCCGACATTCGTTCATATCACTTTTGCGAATGAAACGACAAAATAAACTCGCTTTGGCGATATCTCGGCCGGGTGTACATCCTCTCGCGTCGCGCGGTGCCGGGGCCGCAATGGCGGATTCCCTGTCTCCCGTGTTCCCGCGTTCTCGCGCTGTTCCATCGCTCAGGTCATCATGTCTCCGCCCCCCGCCGCCGCCCTCTCTCCGGTCGCGACCGACAGTCTTCATCTCCTCGCGCCGCTCTCGGGGGAGGCTCATGAGGCGCTCCTGCGTCGCAACGCCTTTCTTGCGGCGATCGCGGGGGCGATATGCATCGGCTTCTCCGCGATCTTCGTGCGGCTGGCCGATACCGGCCCGGCGGCGATCGGCTTCTGGCGCCTGCTGTTCGCGCTCGGTCCCACCGCCGTGTGGGCCTATGCCGAATACCGGGTCGGGCAGGCGCGGCGGCGTCGGGCGGGGGCGGCGGGCCCGCTGCGCCTGTTCACCGTCCGGCAGTTCTTCCTCGCGGCCTTCGCGGGGCTGTTCTTCGGCGCCGACCTGATCGCCTTCCATTTCGGCCTGGTGCGCACGACCACCGCCAATGCCCTGCTGCTGGGCAATCTTGCCGTTGTCTTCGTACTGATCTTTGGCTGGCTGTGCCTGGGCGAACGGCCGACGCGCGGCCTGATGGCGGCGCTGGTGCTGGCGCTTGTCGGCACGGCGCTGATCATCTCGCGTAGCGCCGGGGCGCATGGCGCGGATGCCACCAGCCTGATCGGCGATGCGTTCTGCGTCGTCGCGGCGGTCTCTTACGGTGGCTACATGATCGTCACCCGAACTCTGCGCCGCAATGACGGGGCCGGGGGTGTCGGCCTTGGCGGAGGTATGGCTTCCTTCATTTCCTCGGCGACCGGCGCCATTGCCTGCCTGGTCTGGGCCGTGGCGACGGATGAGGTGATCGTGCCGCAGAGCCTGAAGGGGCTGCTGGCGGTGGTTGGGCTCGGGCTCGTGGCGCATGCGGCGGGGCAGGGGCTGACCACGGTCGCGCTCGGCCGGCTGCCGGCAGGGCTGGTATCGACCGTGCTGCTGCTGCAGATCGTGGTCGGAACCTCGCTGGCGGCGCTGCTATTCGGCGAGATACCCTCGCTCATGGTGATGATCGGCGGCATGATGGTGGTCGCGGGCGTCGTCGTCGCCCGCCCGCCGCGCGCACCGGCCTGACGTGCGCCGCGCATGCACTGGGGGGACGGATGCCCCTTGCGGTCGGCCGGGCGCGGGTCTACCTCCTCGAAGACAGTCAGGAGCGACGCGATGCAGCAGCCCAATCCCTTCGGGGGCATGATCGAGCATTTGTCGGTCGACGAGGTGAAGGCCGGTCTTGAAGCCGGCACCATCCTGCTCGTCGATGTCCGTGAGCCGAACGAACTCGCCGCCGAGCGCATTCCCGGCGCGGTGGACTTTCCGCTGTCCACTTTCGAGGCCAGCCAGCTTCCCGATCCCGGCGAGAAGACGCTCGTCTTCTCCTGCCGCTCGGGCCAGCGCTCGCAGCGGGCGGCGGCGGCGGCGCAGGCGGCCGGCGTCGATCTCCATCGCCACATGGCCGGCGGCATCCTCGCCTGGAAGGAAGCGGGCTTCGAGACGCTGAAGGGCTGAAGCGCCGCGCGTCAGCGCCGCGCGCCGCTTCAGGCCGTCAGTCTTTGCACGACGTCGCGTGTCGCCGCGATGAGGCGGTCGACCTGCGCATCCGTCGTCGCGGGTGAGGCCAGCATCATGTCGTGGAACGGCGCGATCAGCACGCCGCGCACCAGCAGCGCCAGGTGAATGGCGGTCTCCAGCGCCGGAAAATGCGCGGTCTTGGCCTGTCCGCCGTCCCACAGCGGCAGGCGCGCGCGCACCACTTCCACCCGCGCGCCGCAGCGGGCGACATGCCAGGGCAGGCGAGCCTCGGCGATCACCCCCGTCAGCTCGCGCTCCATGCGGTCGGCGAGCCGGTTCATATGTGCATAGGCGTTCTCGGTGGCCACCTGCTCAAGCGTCGCCCGTAGCGCGGCCAGTTGCAGCGGGCTGCCCGACAGCGTGGTGCCCATGCCGGAGCGCCCCTCGGGCTGGCTGTCGCGGGCGCGGGTGAGCCGGTCCGCCACATCCTCGGTCATGCCCCAGACGGAGGCGGGAATGCCGCCGGCAATGGCCTTGCCGACGACGAACATGTCCGGCGACAGGCCGAACTTGCGGCTATAGCCGCCCGGCCCGCTGGAGAGCGTGTGCGTCTCGTCGATCAGCAGCAGCGTGCCGTGGCGACGGGTAATCTCGCGCAGACCCTCGTGAAAGCCGGGCTGCGGCAGCACCATGGCGGAATTGGTCAGCACCGGCTCGGTGATGACACAGGCGACCGTATGGTCGGCCAGCGCCTCCTCCACGGCATCGAGGTCGTTGAACGGCACCACGCGGGTGAGCAGGGTGAGGTCGCGCGGCTCACCCAGCAGGCCCGGGCGGTTGGCCGGCCGGCCATTGGCGGTGAGTCCCACGAAAGTGTCGTCCACCGCGCCATGATAGGCGCCGTCGAAGATGAGGATGCGCGGGCGCCCGGTCGCGGCGCGGGCGGCGCGCAGCGCGAAGCGGTTGGCATCGGTCGCCGTGGTCGCAATCTGCCAGTAGGGCAGGCCGAAGCGGGCTGCGAGCAGGTCGCCGACAGTGCCGGCATCCGGGCTGGGCAGCATGGTGGCAAGTCCGTGCTTCGCCTGCCGGATCAGCGCTTCCGCCACCGGCGCCGGGCCATGGCCGAACAGCGAAGCCGTGTCGCCGAGGCAGAAATCATCATAGCCATGGCCGTCGACATCGGTCAGTCGCGCGCCCGTTGCGTCGGCGACCACGAGCGGCACCGGGGTCGACCAGTCGACCATCCAGTGCATCGGCACGCCCTGGAACAGATGCGCCGCCGCGCCGGCGGCCGCGCGGGTTTTCGGCCGGGTGCCGAGATAGAGCGCCTCGGCTTCCGCGCGCAGCGCCGAGACCCGGGCCGGCGCCACGCCGGAAGCCTCGGAGGAGACGTTGATGTTCATGTCGGACGCTGGCGCACGCCGGTACGCTCCCCTTTGCAGGCGCCGCGCGAGGGCTCCGGCGGCGCCATTCCCTCAAGTGTAGCGCGATGCGTGCGTCACGTCGCCCGGTAGAGGCCGGTCGCCGCGAGCGATGTCGGCGGCCCGGGCGGCGGGGTGGGGCTAGCCCTGCCGCCGCCCGAGGATGACGGGCCTCAGTTCACCCACCCCAGGCGCTTCGCCTCGGCATGGGTCGCGTCCAGCGTCTTGCGGGCGCGGGCAACGAGTTCGTCGATCTCGCCATGCGAGATGACCAGCGGCGGAGCGATGATCAGCCGGTCGCGCACCGCGCGCATGACCAGGTTGTTCTGGAACGAGAAGTCCCGCGCCATCGTGCCCACCTTGCCGACATCGGCGAATTTGGTGCGGCCGATCTTGTCCGGCGTGAGTTCCAGCGCGCCGACCAGTCCCATCATCGGCGCCTCGCCGACGAGGGGGTGCTCGGCCAGGGTCGACCACTGCGCCTTGAGATAGGGCCCGACATCATTGGCGACGCGCTCGACCAGTTTTTCGCGCAGCATGATGTCGAGATTGGCGAGGGCGGCGGCGCAGGCGGCAGGATGGCCGGAATAGGTGTAGCCATGGTTGAAGTCGCCGCCCTGCAGCAGCACGTCCACCACGCGGTCGGCCACCATCACGCCGCCGAGCGGCATGTAGCCGGACGTGATGCCCTTGGCCATGACGAGAATGTCCGGCTCGGTGCCGAAGGTCTCGCAGCCGAACCATGAACCGGTGCGGCCGAAGCCGCAGATCACCTCGTCCGAGATGAACAGGATGTCGCGCTCACGGCAGATGCGGGCGATTTCCGGCCAATAGCTGGCGGGCGGCACGATGACGCCGCCGGCGCCCTGGATCGGCTCGGCGATGAAGGCGGCGATGCGATCCTCGCCCAGCGCGTCGATCGTGCTCTCCAGCGCGCGGGCGGTGCGCAGGCCGAACTCGTCCGGTGTCTCGCCCTGCCGCGCTTCGCCCCAGAAATAGGGCTGGGCGATGTGCACCACATCCGCGATCACCGCGCTCTGGTCGTGCATCGGCGACATGCCGCCCAGGCTCCCCGCCGCGACGGTCGAGCCGTGATAGGCGTTGCGGCGGGAGATGATGATCTTCTTCTTCGGCTGTTCCTTGATGTCGAAATAGCGCCGGACCAGCTTGATGACGGTGTCGTTGGATTCGGAGCCCGAGCCGGTGAAGAACACGCGATTGAACTGCGGAGGGGTCAGTTCGGCGAGCCTGGCGGCAAGCTCGATGGCCGGCTTGTGCGTGGTCTTGAAGAAGGTGTTGTAATAGGGCAGCTCGCGCATCTGCGTGGCGACCGCCTCGACGATTTCCTCGCGCCCGTAGCCGACATTCACGCACCACAGGCCCGACATGCCGTCGAGGATACGGTTGCCGTCGGAATCGGTAAGCCACACGCCATCGGCCTTGACGATGATGCGCGACCCCTCCTCGTTCAGCGCCTTGGTGTCGCTGAAGGGGTGGAGATGGTGCGCGGCGTCGAGCGCGCGAAGTTCGGCAGTGGTCTTGGGAAGGGTCATGGCGCACCTGGGTCTCGATTGCTGGGCCTCAGAATGTGATCACATTTTTCGTGCGTCAAGCGCTTCGGCATGGCACAACTTGGCTCATGGGATGGCTGCGGGGGCATTGACCGGCCCCGCGCGGCCGTGACCAGATCAATGTGACGCATTCAACCAGGTGGATCATGCCATTGCCCGACGCCGCGGGTTCCGCCGCGGCCCCTGCCCGCGATGCCGACCGCAAGGTCGATGAGTTCGGCGCCTATGTCGCCGAGCACGGCATTCCCGAAATCGTCGAGGTTCTCCTGCCCGACACGCATGGCGTGCTGCGCGGCAAATGGATTCCCGGCGGGGCCGGCGGCAAGATCTGGAAGGATGGCGTGGCCATTCCGCTGTCCATTTTCGGCCTCGACATCTGGGGGCGCGAGGTGGAGGAGACCGGCATTCACATCGAGACCGGCGACCGCGACGGCATGTGCCGTCCCGTGGCCGGCACGCTCAAGCCCGTGCCGTGGTCGCCGCGCCCGGCCGCGCAGGTGATGATCTCGATGTTCGAGCCGAACGGGCAGGGCGGCGAGCGGCCGTGGGACCTCGACCCGCGCCACAAGCTGGAAGCGCAGGTCGCGCGCCTCGCCGCGCTGGGGCTCTACCCCTGCGTGGCCTTCGAGCTGGAATTCTACCTGATGAAGCCCGCTCCCGGCCGTGACGGCGCGCCGGAGCCGGTCTTTGCCGCCGCCACCTCGGGGCCGGCGCGGCAGAACATGTATGCCATGTCCGACCTCGACGCCTATGCGACGCTGCTGCACGACGTGCGCGAGGCGGCGCGCATCCAGGGGCTGCCGGCCGACACGGTGATTTCCGAAGCCGCGCCCGGCCAGTACGAGGTCAATCTCTATCACCGCCGCGACGCCATGGCCGCGGCGGATGACGCGATCCTGCTGCGCCGGCTGATCGACGGCGTGGCCCGCAAGCACGGACTGCGCGCCAGCTTCATGCCCAAGCCCTTCCTCGAATTCGCCGGCTCGGGCATGCATGTGCATGTCAGCCTCACCGACGCGGCGGGCAACAATGCCTTCGGTGCCGGCGCGGCGGGCGAGACGCTGCTGCGCCAGGCGGCGGCCGGCATGCTGGCCACCATGGCCGACACCGCCGTGCTCTATGTGCCGAGCTATAACGGCTTCCGCCGGCTGGTGCCGGGCAGCTATGCGCCGACCAGCATTTCCTGGGGATACGACAACCGGGCGGTGGCGGTGCGCGTGCCCAACGGCCCGCCCAAGGCGCGCCGCCTGGAGCACCGCATCGCCGGTGCCGACGCACACCCCCATCTCGTGCTGGCGGCGATTCTCGCCGGCATGTTGGAGGGTATCGAGCGGGAGCTGGAGCCGCCCGCGACCCTGACCGGCAATGCCTATGAAGCGGGCGCGCCGCTGCTGACCTACGACATGGGCGAGGCGATCCGCAATTTCGCGCAGTCGGAATTTGTCGGCCGCGCCTTCGGCCCGGAATATCGCCGGGTGTTCGCCATCATGAAGGAAGCCGAACTCATGGCGTTCGAGCGCCGAATCAATCTGCTGGAGTACGAGACCTATTTGTAAGCGTGACTACGGCTTGAGCACGACCGGCTGACGCTCTAGCTTGATGCACTATGGGGTCTCACGGGGCGCTCGCGTCAAAAACCCTCAACTCTTCCAAGGAGAACAGGATGTCTCGCCTGCTCACGACAATTGCGGCCGGTCTGCTGGCGGCGCTGGCAATCGCGCCGGCGTCCGCGCAGGACAAGGTCGTGAACGTCTATAACTGGTCCGACTATATCGACGAGTCGGTGCTGGAAGCGTTCACCAAGGAAACCGGCATCAAGGTTCGCTACGACGTCTTCGATTCCAACGAGGTGCTGGAAACCAAGCTGCTCGGCGGCAAGACAGGCTATGATGTCGTCGTCCCCACCGGCTCCTTCCTGCAGCGCCAGATCCAGGCCGGCGTCTTCCTGCCGCTCGACAAGGCCAAGCTGTCGAACATCACCTCCCAGTGGCCGGTCATCTCCGAGCGCCTCGCGGTCTACGACCCCGGCAACAAGTTCGCCGTCAACTACATGTGGGGCACGACCGGCATCGGCATCAATGTCGACAAGGTCAAGGAGCGCCTCGGCGACATACCGCTCGACACCTGGGACATCATCTTCAAGCCGGAGATCCTCGGCAAGCTGAAGGATTGCGGCGTCTACATGCTGGACGGGCCGGAGGAGATCATCCCCACCGCGCTGCGCTATCTCGGCAAGGATCCGAATTCCAAGGAGCCCGCCGACATCCAGGAAGCCGGCAAGCTGCTCGCCACGATCCGCCCCTTCGTGAAGAAGTTCGATTCGTCGGGCTATATCAACGCGCTGGCCGGCGGTGACATCTGCATTGCCACCGGCTGGTCCGGCGACATTTTCCAGGCGAAGGCCCGCGCCGAGGAAGCCGCCGAAAAGACCGGCAAGCCGCCGGTCAAGATCGAGTACATCCTCCCCAAGGAGGGCGCGCTCATGTGGTTCGACAACTTCGCCATTCCGAAGGACGCGCCCCACCCGGACGCGGCGCTGGCCTTCATCAATTTCATGATGAAGCCCGAGATCGCGGCGAAGAACTCCAACTATATCTCCTATGCCAGCGGCAGCCTCGGCGCCCAGCAGTTCATCGACAAGGCCATCCTCGACAACCCGGCGATCTACCCGACGCCGGAAACGCTGGCCAAGCTGTTCACCGTCACCACCTATCCGCAGAAGGTGCAGCGCGTCGTCACCCGCACCTGGAGCGACTTCAAGCGCGGCAAATAGGCCCGGTCGCCCGCGCCGATGACATGAAAAAGGCGCCCGGTGGTCCCGGGCGCCTTTTGCGTGTCGAACGGATCACCGGAGTGTCGGAGCGGTGCCTTCAGTATCCCGCGCCGAGATGGCGCCAGCGGCGGTAGAACCACGTCCATTGCTCGGGATGTTCGCGAATCCAGCCCTCGACCACCGAGGTGATCATCTGCATCGAGCCGTTGACGTCGATCTTACCGCCCGTGTCGCGCGGCAGGTCGAGCGGCGGCGTGCACTGGATGCGGAAGCGCCCGCCCGGCAGGCGGATGACCCGCACGCCATGCACCGGGCACTCATAGAGCCGCGCCAGCCGGGCGATGGTCGGGTTCACCGGGCAGGGGTGGCCGAAGAAATCCACCATCGGCCCGCCGGGCCGCGACTGGTCCACCAGAATGCCGAGATGCTTGCCCTGGTCCAGCACGGTGGCGAGTTCGAACACCGCGACATGCGAGGCCGCGACGAGGTTGCCCATCACCTTGCTGCGTGCCGCGAACAGCAGGTCGGCGAGGAAGGTATTGTCCGGCGCGCGGAACAGCACGGCACTGTCCAGCCCCTGCGCGGCGGCGGCGATGGCGGGCAGTTCCCAATTGGCGAGATGGGCGGTGAATACCAGCGCCGGCTTGCCGTCGATCCGCATGGCGACGAAGTTCGAGCCGCCGGCGACCTCGATCCGGCTCTTTGCCGGCTCCCACATGTTGTATTGCCAGATGCGATCGAGATGGACGAACTCGCCCGCCATGCGGCCGAGATTGTCCCACATGCCGATGGCGATCGCCTCGCGCTCGGCGTCGCTCTTCTCGGGATAGGCGAGGCGCAGATTGCGCAGCGCCGCCTTGTGCACGCGGGTGTGCCGGCCGATGGCGCGGGCCCAGAAACTGCCGACCCAGGCGGAAAACTGCGGCGGCTGCAGGCGCAGCAGACGCATGATCGTCCACACGCCCGCCGATAGAAGGCCGTCGCGCAGCCGCGTCGGCCAGGGCGGGGTGTGCTCGTTCAAGGATGTCATTCCGTGGGGATTGGGCGGTGGTCGGATATCAGAACGTGATGACCACCTTGCCGAACACGCGGCGGGTTTCCAGCCGCTCCAGACCGGCGCCGAAATCCTCCAGCGGGTACTGCGAATCGATCACCGGCAGCACGCCGCGCTCCATGCGCGTCAGCCCGTCGGCAATCGCGCGGATGGGCGCGCCGAACGAGCCGATGAGGCGATACTGGCGCTGGAACAGCTGCATGAGGTTCATGTTCACCGACACGCCCGAGGTCGAGCCGCAGGTGACCAGACGCCCGCCGCGCCGCATGGACAGCAGCGAGCCGTTCCAGGTCTCGACGCCGACATGCTCGAACACGACGTCGACGCCCTTCTTCTTGGTGATCTTGCGCACTTCGTGCTCGAAGCGGTCGGTGCGGTAGTTGATGGCGTGGTCGGCGCCGAGCGCCAGCGCCTTGGCGCATTTCTCGTCATCGCCCGCGGTGGTGATGACCGTGCAGCCGATTTCCTTGGCCATGCGGATCGCCACCGTGCCGATGCCCGATCCGGCCGCGTGCACGAGGATGGTTTCGCCCGGCTCCAGCTTGGCATTGTCGAACAGCATGTGCTCGACAGTGGAGAACGTGACCGGCGCGGTCGCGGCGTCCACCCAGGAAATCCCCTCCGGGATCGGCACGCACAGGCGATCCTTGATGTTGAGCCTGTCGCGGGCGAAGCCGTCGACATGGAAGCCCATCACGCCCGCGACTTCCTCACAGAGATTGTCGCGGCCGGATTTGCACATGCGGCACTGGCCGCAGGTCAGCGCGCCATACATGGCGACCTTGGAGCCCGGCTTGAAGCGCGTCACGCCCTCGCCGGTGGCGATCACTTCGCCGACCGCCTCGGCGCCGACGACCAGCGGCATCTTGCGCTTGGCGAAAGCCATGCCGCGCCAGCCCCACACGTCGATATGATTCAGGGCGAGGGCCTTGATGCTGACCTGCACCTCGCCGGGGGCCGGGGCATCCGGCTCGGGCAGGTCGACCAGGGTCAGTTCGCGGTCGGATACCAGTTGAAGCGCGCGCATGGACAACTCCGGGACATCATCGGCTGCGGCCGACCCCCAATCAAAACGTGGAGGCGGGGATGAAAGCGGCGAGGCCGCGTGAAAAGACGAGCGTGATTAACGAACTCAACGCTGAATGGCTAGTGCGGCGGTAAGCCCGCCGTCGACCGGCAGCGTCGTGCCGGTGATATAGGACGCGCCGGGGGAGGCGAGAAAGGCAACGAGGGCGCCGACATCGGCCGGAGCGGCGAAACGCCCGGCCGGGATCTGCTTCTCGACATTGGCGCGGTAGGCGGCATAGGGCGCCAGCATCGCCGTGTCGACGAAGCCGGGGGCGACCACGTTCACCGTCACGCCGCGGCGGGCGGATTCGATGGCCAGCGTGCGGCAATAGCCCGCCAGGGCCGCCTTGGAGCCGGCATAGATGGCGTTGCCGGCATTGGCGACTTCCGCCGCGATCGAGCCGATCGCGATGATCCGGCCGGTGCGGGCCCGGGTCATCGGCCGCACCAGCGCGCCGACCAGCTTGACGAAGGACCAGTAATTGACCTGCATCAGCTGCTCGGCCTTGGCCTGGTCGACCATGACGGCCAGCGTGTCATAGCTCATGCCGGCATTGTGGACGAAGCCGTAATAGGTGGGCTCCTCCGCCAGCTGGGCGGCGAACGTCTCCACCGCCGCCTTGTCGGCGAGGTCGAGCGAACGCGCTTCGAGCACCGCGTCGGGCTTCTCGGCGTGGATGTCCGCGATCAGCGCCTCGGCTTCCGCCGAGGCCGTGCGGACGGTGAACACCACATCGAAGCCGGCGAGCGCCAGCGACCGCACGATCGCCGCGCCAACCCCGCGGCCGCCGCCGGTTACGAGAACACGCTGGGTCATCGACATGGACCTTTCCGGATCTCTTCACGAGGGCGCCGCGCGGGAAGGTGCTTGGCGACATGGAACACGAGGGCCGGGAGGATCCCGGCCCGTCTCAGATTGCCGTCGACGAACGCAGACGCCTCAGGCCGGCTCGCCGGTGAGCAGCAGGCACACATTCTGCCCGCCGAAACCGAACGAGTTGGACATGACCCGGTTCACCTGGGTGTCGCGGGCGACATTGGGCACCACGTCGAGCGGGATGGCCGGGTCCGGGATTTCATAGTTGATGGTCGGCGGAATACGACCATTGCGGATGGTGAGCAGCGAGATCACCGCTTCGATGGCCGCGGCAGCGGTCAGCGTATGGCCGATCATCGACTTGTTGGAGGACAGCGGAATGCTGCCGATCCGCTCGCCGAACACCGCGCTCATGCCGGTGAACTCCATGCGGTCGTTCTCCGGCGTCGAGGTGCCGTGGGCGTTGATGTAGTCGATGTCGTCGGCTGTCACGCCGGCATCGGTCAGGGCGGCGCGCATGCAGCCGATCACCGGCTTGGCATCCGGCGAGGAGCGGGTACGGTGGAAGCTGTCGGCCATCTCGCCCACGCCTTCCAGCACGCCGATGATCTCGGCGCCGCGCGCCATCGCGTGTTCCAGGCTCTCCAGCACCAGGGCGCCGGCGCCCTCGGCGATGATGAAGCCGTCGCGGTTCTTGGAGAAGGGGCGCGATGCCGCTTCGGGGTTCTCGTTATTGGTCGAGAGCGCGGAGAGCAGCGAGAAGCGGATGAGCGCCTCGGCCGTCACCGAGCCGTCGGTGGCGATGGACAGCGCCGCCTCGCAATCGCCCCGCCGGATCGCCTCGATGCCGAGCTGGATCGAGGTATTGCCCGACGCGCAGGCCGTCGACAGCGAGATCGGCTGCCCGCGCGTGCCGAACTTGTCGGCCAGGTGGTCGGCGATCGAGCCGTAGAGGAAGCGCTCGTGCCACGCCTCGTGCGTGCCGGCCTCGGCCGCGCGCAGCAGGTCGTCATAGGTGATCGGGCCGTTGGCGGCCGATTCCTGGGCGAGCACGCGGCGCTGCGGCCACTCGATCTCGATCGGCGGCACCGCGCAGAATAGCGGCCCGGGGAAGTTGCCCTTCGAGCCGATGCCCGATTCCGCGATGGCCTCGGCCGCCGCGAGAGAGGCCAGTTCCTCGGAGAGATCGGGCGCTGAACGCCCGCTCTCGGCGAGGAAATCCACCGTGCCGGCAATGGTGGTGCGCAGCCCGTCAATCGGAAAGCGGGTGATGCGGTGGATGCCGGACTTGCCGGCGATCAGTTTCGCCCAATTGTCCTGCTTGCCCTGACCGAGCGATGTCACCATCCCCGCGCCGGTGACAACGACAATCGGACGGCCTGCCTTGTCGGTATAGGAAGCCATTATCTGCTCCTCGGGAGCGGTACGCTCCCGCCTTTTGGGTCAGTCGACGCGCTCAACCAGAGCCACGCCTTCCCCCCGCCAATGCCCCACTCCGGTAACGATGGCGCGCGTCAGCGTGCCATCGAAAGCTTCTTCCAGCGTCTCGCCTTCCAGCGGCGCGAACAGCTTTCCCTTGGAGACCGCCAGTGCCGCGAGCGCCAGGGCGACGGGCATCTGCGCTTCCAGGCTGTGGCCGACGCGGTCGGTCACGGAGCGAACCGGCAGGCCGGCCCGGCTGATGGCCGCCACCTCGGCGGAGGTCGGTTCGGGAGCGCCGCAGGCCGCGGAGAGGATCGCGGTGCCCTCGCTCACATCGCCCTTCGCCGTGCGGATCATCTCGTCGACGAGCGCCTCGATGGCGCCGGGCTCGCCGCGCTTGGCACGCTCGGACCAGACGCCCGAGAGCTTGGCGATCGGCTTGGCGCCGCGCGCCATGGCGTGCTCGGGCGATTCCAGCACCAGGAACGCCCCGGCCGAGCCGGTCGGCACGCCCTTGGGGTCCACCAGAACCGGAGCCCAGGGGGCGTGCAGGGCGACGCTCTTCAGCGCGAACAGCAGCAGCATGTCGCGCCGCTCGGCATTGTAGGCGCCACCCACGAGGGCGATTTCACTGGTACCCGCCGCAATGCGCGACCAGCCGATGCGGACCGCGTCGGTACCCGAACTCTCTTCGCCCATGAAGGTGCGGGAGGAACCGGTAACGCCGTGCACGATCGAGATGTTGCCCGCCAGCAGGTTGGACAGCTGGGCGAGGAACAGCGTCGGCCGCAGGTTGGACTGCAGCTGCTCGCTGAGGAAGACCTCGGGATTGGGCTGCTTCTCGATATCGGTGAGGATGGCGCCATCGACCGTCTGGTCGCGCTCGCCACCGCCCGCCGCGACAACCATGTCGGTGGTCGCGAGAATTTCCTTGTTGCCCTTCAGGCCTGCCGAATCCAGCGCAAGTCCGGCCGCATAGGTGCCGATGCGCTGCCACGGCTCCATCTGCCGCTGGTCGCCGCGCTTGGGGATCTGCTGGTCGAAGTCGATCTTCGCCAGCGGATGCAGAACGTAGGGCGCATACGTGGTCTCGTCCACCGCCGGCTTGGCCGGGGTGGCGAGCGCAGTCCAATGAGCTTCCAGACCTTCACCGAGCGAAGAAACAAGCCCGATGCCGGTAATCCAGACGTCGCGACGGTCAGACATGCGATAGATTTCCCGAGGACGCCGGCGCTGCTGCCTCGCCCATCGGCATGCCGATGCGTTCGGCGGTCGACAGCAGATAGCCACGCAGTTCCGGCGCCGGGAACGGCATGGTCTTTAGCGTGATGTCAGCGTTGCAGACGAGCTTGCCGTCGACCCGCCCTTCGGCCTTCAGCCGGCCATAGCCGGAGCCGTCATGCTCCAGGCGCGCATCGACCACGATGACCTGGCCCGGCGTCACGAAGGTGCGCAACTTGCCCTTGTCGACCGAGGCAAGAAACGCCATGCGATCGTAATTGTGCAGGCGCAGCAACAACATGCCGCAGCTTTGAGCCATGATCTCGAAGAGCAGGACGCCCGGAAGCAGGGGATGTCCGGGGAAATGACCCTCGAAAATGGGACTCTCCTCGGGAACCGTATTTGCGGTTTTCAAGGTGCGGGCGTCGAGATCGAGCGCCAGCACCTTGTCGATCATCTGAAAATATTCGAGCCGCATTGCTGCGCTCTGCCCCCCCGGTATTATTTCAGTCGTCAGGCGGTCTTGGCGGCAATCAGCTCGTCAATACGCGCGCACAGGTTCTTGAGCACGAAATACTGCTCGGTCGTCGCCTTGCCTTCGTTCACTTCCTGCGTCCAGCTCTCGAGCGGAAGCTTGATGCCGAAAGCCTTGTCGATCGCGAAGGCGATATCCAGGAAATCCAGGCTGTCGATGCCAAGATCATCGATCGCGTGGCTTTCTTCGGTGATGTTCTCGCGCGGAATATCGCACGTTTCGGCAATGATGTTGGCGACGGCATCGAACGTTGTCGACATGAAATGCCTCTGGTATCGGCGGCCGGCCCGGCCACGGTTGAATTGGAAATCCTCCGCGGCTCCCGCGCCGGCAGGCTCGCAATGGATGAGGGCCGGTATACCTAAGCATGGTGAGCTATTCAATGCCGGGGGAATCGCAATCCTCGGCTGTGTGGCAAAAGTGCCGCGACTTCGCCACGATGAAGCCAGCTTTCCGTGCGTCATGACTAGGTGTGGGAATCCGCCTTATTATGGCGGCGCCGGTCCTTCCGGTCGTTCTCGAGGTAGGTGCCATGGTCGCGTCAACCGCTGCCCGTCATTCGGGTTTCCCGCGTCTTCTGAGGGGGTTGGCAGCGGCACTGTTCCTCGTGGCGCTGTCCGCCGCGCCGGGCGGGGCGCAGACGCCGAGCCCGCCCGCCAGGCCGCAGGCGAAGCCGGCGGCAGCGACCCCCGCGCCCGCCGAGCCGGCCCTGCCGAAGACCTTCGCGCGGCCGGATCTGGTCGAGTCGGCGCGCCGGTTGCAGGCGCTCATCGACCGGGACCGCGCGCCCCTCGCCAAGCCCGCCGGCCAGCTGCGCAAGGATGCCGATGCGGCGCTCGCCGCGGGCGATGCGCGCTCCGCCGCCGACCTCTACGGCAAGCTGGTGCGCGCCGGCGCCGGGGATGCGGGGGCGTGGCTGCGTCTGTCGCGGGCGCTGGCGCGCATCAAGCCCAATGACAATGAGAGCGAGGACACGTTCCTGGAGCGGGCGCAGGGCGCGGCCTTCCTCGCCTACCGCAGCGCGGCGACGCGCACGGCCCAGGCGGATGCGCTGTTCGCCATCGGCCATCTCTATGATCAGCGCTCGCTCTGGCGCGCGGCGCTGGACACGCTGGCGCTCGCGCTCACCTATGCCAATGTGCCGGAGCAGCGCGTCTTCTACGACAAGCTGCGCGCCGAGCGCGGCTTCCGCATGCTGGACTACACCGTCGATTCGGACGCGTCCAACCCGCGCATCTGCGTGCAGTTCTCCGAGCCGCTGGCGAAGGGCGGGGTTGATTTCGCCGCCTTCGCCGGCCTGAGCGGCCCCGGCGGCGCGGTCGACAAGCCGGCGGTGACGGTGGACGACAGCCAGCTCTGCATCGAGGGGCTGAAGCACGGCGAGAGTTACGAGGTGCGGCTCAAGCAGGGCTTGCCGTCGGCCATCGCGGCGGAGACTCTGCCGGAGAGCGCCGATCTCACCATCTATGTCCGCGACCGCAAGCCCGGCGTGCGCTTCACCGGCCGCACCTACGTGCTGCCGCGCACCGGCCCGCGCGGCATCCCGGTCGTGTCGGTGAACACCTCGCGGGTAGGGGTAGAACTGTACCGAATCGGCGATCGCAGCCTTATCCCGACGGCGCTCGATGGCGATTTTCGCCGCGATCTCGGCGGCTATGATCTGGAGAAGCTGAAGAGCGGCCGGGCCGAACTCGTGTTCAAGGGCGAGCTGGAAACCGCGTCGACGCTCAATGCGGATGTCACCACATCCTTCCCGGTCGACGAGGCGGCCGGCATGCTGGCGCCCGGCGTCTATGTGCTGGCCGCCCGGCCCGCGGGCGAGGCGGCAAATCCCGATGATGAATGGGGCGCGCGCGCGACGCAGTGGTTCGTGGTGTCCGATCTCGGGCTCACCGCGCTGTCGGGCTCGACCGGGCTGACGGTGATGGTGCGCGCGCTCGGCTCCGCGCAGCCGCTCGCCGATGTGGAACTGCGGCTGCTCGCCAAGTCCAACGAAGTCCTGGCGAGCCTGCGTACCGATGCCTCCGGTTCGGTGACTTTCGACGCCGGGCTGACGCGCGGCAAGGACGGCTTCGCGCCTGCCGCGATCGTGGCGAAGGCGGGGGATGGCGACTATGCCTTCCTCTCGCTGCAGGAACAGGCCTTCGACCTGACCGACCGCGGCGTCGGCGGGCGCGCGACACCCGAGAAGCTCGACGCCTTCGTGACCACCGAGCGCGGCGTCTACCGCTCGGGCGAGGAGGTGCATGTCACCGCGCTGCTGCGCGATCCGCAGGTGCGGGCCGTCGAGGGGGTGCCGCTGACGCTCATTCTCAAGCGCCCCGATGGCGTGGAGGAGCGCCGCGTGCTGGCGCCGGATGCCGGCGGCGGCGGCCGCGCCATCGCCTTCCCCCTGCTGGGCGACGCGATGACCGGCGTGTGGCGCGTGGAGGCCTATGTCGATCCGCGCGGGGCGCCGGTGGGTTTCACCACCTTCCTGCTGGAGGACTATGTGCCCGAGCGCCTCGCGCTCGACCTTTCGACCACGGCGACCACCATCGCCCCGAACGTGCCGGTCCGCGTGGCGGCAGCCGGGCGCTGGCTGTTCGGCCCGCCCGCCGCCGGGCTCGACATCACGGGCGAGGTCGAGCTGCGCATCGCCACCGCCCGCCCCGGCCTGCCGGGCTGGAAGTTCGGCAGGCCCGATGACGGCTTCACGGCCGAGCGCCAGCCGCTGGCCGAAGCGCCCGTGACCGACGCGCAGGGCCAGGCGAACCTCGCCGTGCTGCTGCCGGGCCTCGCTCCCACCGCGCGGCCGCTGGAAGCGGAAATCTTCGTCAGTCTCAACGAGGGCGGCGGCCGGGCCGTGCGCCGCTCGCTGGTGCTGCCGGTGACGCCGGCCGGTACCGGCATCGGCGTCAAGCCGCTCTTCGCCGGCAACGGGCCGGGCGAGAATGGCAGCGCCGGCTTCGAGGTGCAGGCCTTTGATGCCGCCGGCACGCCCGTGGCGCTCGCGGGTGCGCAATGGGCGCTCTATCGCATCGAGACGCGCTATCAATGGTATCGCCTCGGCGGCGATTGGGATTTCGAGCCGGTCGAAAGCGTGGCCAAGGTGGCCGATGGCCGGCTGGAACTGGGCACGGGCGCGCCGGCCCGGCTCGACGTGCCGGTCGCGTGGGGGCGCTACCGGCTGGAGGTGAGCGACGGCAAGTTGACGACGGCCGTTCCGTTCCAGGCCGGATGGGGCGGCGGCGCCACGGCCGATGCGCCCGACCGGCTTGAGGTGAGCCTCGACAAGGCGCAATACGCCGCCGGCGAGACGCTGAAGGTCAACCTCGCCAGCCGTTATGCCGGCTCGGCCACCGTGCTGATCGTCGGCGATGGCGTGTTCGCCTCGAAGACGCTCGACGTGAAGGCCGGCGACAGCGCGGTGGAGTTCCCGGTCGAGGCGGCCTGGGGGCCCGGTGCCTATGCGCTGGCCTTCCTGCACCGGCCGCTGGATGTCGCCGCCGGCCGCAATCCCGGCCGCGCCATCGGCCTCGCCTGGTTCGGCGTTGACCATGCCGAACGGGTGCTCGACGTGACGCTCGACGCGCCCGCGCGGGTGCGGCCGGAGACGACGCTGTCCGTCCCGGTCACGGTGGCGGGCACCGGACGGGGGAGCGAGGTCTATGTGACGCTCGCCCTCGTCGATGTCGGCATTCTGAACCTCACCGCCTTCAAGGCGCCGGACCCGGACGGCTTCTATCTAGGCCAGCGCGCGCTGGGCACCGAGGTGCGCGATTTCTACGGCCAGCTTATCGACGGCATGCTGGGCTCGCGCGGGCGCCTGCGCTCGGGCGGCGACATGATGGCGGCCGAGCTGCAGGCCGAGCCGCCGTCACAGCCCCCGCTCGCGCTGTTCTCCGGCCTCGTGAGGCTCGATGCGCAGGGGCGGGGCACGATCGACTTCGCCATTCCCCCGTTCGATGGCACCGGCCGGCTGATGGCGGTGGCGTGGTCGTCCGGCGCGGTCGGCCATGCGCAGGCGGACGTCACCATCCGCGATCCCGTGGTGATCACCGCCACGCTGCCGCGCTTCCTCGCCATGGGCGATCGCTCGACGCTCAATCTGGCGCTGGCCAATGTCGATGGCGAGGCGGGCGACTATGCGCTGGATGTCGTCACCAACGGGCCGGTGGCCATTGCCAGCGCGCCGAAGCTCATCCCGCTCGACACGGGCGGCCGGCAGGCCTTCAATCTTCAGGTCGAGGGCAACGGCCTCGGCGAGGCGACGATCTCGGTGCGGCTGTCCGGCCCGGGTGGGCTGGCGATCACGCGCGACTACCGGCTGAACGTGCGCCCCGCCTATCCCGCGATCTCCCGGCGCAGCGTGGAGAGTCTCGCGCCGGGCGCCGCGATCACGCTGAGCCACGATCTCGTGGCCGATCTGGTGCCGGGGCGGGGCGGGGTGACGGTGTTCGCCGGCCCCGATCCCGCGCTCGACGTGCCGGCGCTGATCGGCGCGCTCGATCGCTATCCCTTCGCCTGCTCGGAGCAACTCACCAGCCAGGCGCTGCCGCTGCTTTACCTCAGTGATTTCGGCAATGCCTCGCGCTTCCGCCTCACAAAGCCGGCGGCGGAGACGATCGCCGCCGCCATCGCCCGGCTGGTGGCACGGCAGGGGTCGGACGGGTCGTTCGGCCTGTGGCAGGCCGGTGGCAATGATCTGTGGCTCGACGCCTATGTCACCGACTTCCTGACCCGTGCGCGCGAAAAGGGCCATGTCGTGCCCGAGCAGCCCTTCACCATGGCGCTCGACCGGCTGCGCAATGCGCTGGCCTACGCCACCGACGGGGCGACCGACGACGGCAACGCCTATGCCATCTATGTGCTGGCCCGCAACGGCCGCGCCCCGCTCGGCGACCTGCGCTATGTCGCGGACGCCAAGCTGGAGGAGGTGCGGAGCGCCTTCGCGCGCGGCCAGCTCGGTGCCGCACTTGCCATGCTGGGCGACAAGGGGCGGGCGGAAAAGGTGTTCGGCGCGGCGCTGGAACTGCTGCCGGATGCGTCGGAGACGCTGACCACCGGCCGCCCGGATTTCGGCTCGATCCTGCGCGACGCGGCGGGGGTGGCGACGCTCGCCTCCGAGGCCGGCTTCACAGCCACGGCCCGCACGGCGCGGGCGCGCGTGGCGACCGCCGCCATCGATGCCGGCCCGACCTCGACCCAGGAGGACGCGTGGCTGCTGCTGGCCGCCCGGGCCGCGCGGGAGGGACGCGGCATCGCGCTCGATGTCGACGGGGTGGCGCAGACCGGCATCTATGAGCGCGCGCTCACCCCGCAGGAACTGGCGGAAAAGCCGGTCGTCATCACCAATCGCGGCACCGCTCCGCTGGATGTGGCGGTCTCGATCGACGGCCCGCCGGTGAGCCCCGAGCCGGCGGCGGCGAACGGCTTCGCGCTCACGCGTCGCTATTTCACGCTGGACGGCAAGCCGGCGGAGCCTGCCAGCGTGGCGCAGAACCAGCGGCTCGTCGTGGTTCTGGAGGCGCAGGAGGATGAGGCCGGGCCGAGCCATGTGCTGCTGGTGGATCATCTGCCGGCCGGCTTCGAGATCGACAATCCGGCGCTCGCGGTGGGCTCCGATGCCGGCGCGCTGGCCTGGCTAGGCGAGACCAGCGAGGCCGCCCATGCCGAATTCCGCGACGCCTTCTTCGCCGCCGCCTTCGACCTGACGCAGGGCGAGGAGGAGCCCCGGCAGCTGCGCGTCGCCTATATCGTTCGGGCCGTCTCTCCCGGCAGTTACGCCCATCCGCCGGCGACGGTGGAAGACATGTATCGCCCCGGCCGGTTCGCCCGCACCGCGGCTGGCCGTGTTCAGGTGACGGGGCCGGCGCGATGACGGGGTTGACCGGGTGAGGGGAGTGGCGCGGTGAAGCGTGCCCTCGCGCGAATCGCGGGGCTTGCGCTGCTGGCGCTGATGCTGCTGGCCGGCGGCATGGTCGCCTGGCTCGCCGGCCTGCGTGCCGCCGCCCCGCCGATCCCTCACATCGCCACCTCGGTGGAAGTGCTCGACCGCGAGGGACGGCTGCTGCGCCCCTTCGCGCTGGAGGATGGCCGCTGGCGGTTGCGCACGGGCACCGGCGATGTCGACCGGCGCTATATCGCGATGCTGCTCGCCTATGAGGACAGGCGGTTCTATTCCCATGGCGGGGTCGATCCGCTGGCCCTGCTGCGCGCCGCCGGCCAGATGCTGGCGCGCGGGCGCATCATTTCCGGCGGTTCGACGCTCACCATGCAGGTGGCGCGGCTGCTGGAGCCGCGCGGCGAGCGGAGCCTCAAGGCCAAATGGCGGGAGATTCGCCGCGCCTTGCAGTTGGAATCGCAATTGTCCAAGCGCGAGATTCTCGGCCTCTATCTCACCCTCGCGCCCTTTGGCGGCAATATCGAGGGTGCGCGGGCGGCCAGCCTCGCCTATTTCGGCAAGGAGCCCCGCCGTCTCTCGCTGGCGGAAGTGGCCCTGCTCGTCGCGCTGCCGCAGGCGCCCGAGAGCCGGCGGCCGGACCGGCATCCCGCGCGCGCCGCGCGCGGCCGAGACGGCGTGCTGGCCCGGCTCCACGGCCGCGCGCTGTTCAGCCCCGCCGAGGCCGAATTCGCCCTGCGCACGCCCGTGCCGGTCCGCCGCCTCGCCCTGCCGATGCGCGCCGTGCATGCCGCCGAGCGGGCGCGGGCCGAGCGGCCGAGCGCGGGCGCGCACCGGCTCGCCATCGACGGGGTGGCGCAGGCCCGGCTCGAGGATCTGGCCCGCGAGCGCGTGCGCACGCTGGGGGCGGGCATGTCGCTCGCCTTCGTGATGGTGGAGAATGCGACCGGCGAAGTGCTGGCGCGCGTGAGCGGGGCGGACCCGCTGGATGCCGGCCGGGCCGGCGCGGTGGACCTGACCCGCGCCATACGCTCACCCGGCTCGACGCTGAAGCCCTTCATCTACGGCCTCGCCTTCGAGGATGGAATCGCCCATCCCGAGACGCTGATCGACGATCGGCCGATCCGCTTCGGAGCCTATCGCCCGCGCAATTTCGATCGCGACTATCAGGGCACGGTGCCGGTACGGCAGGCGCTGCAATTGTCGCTGAACGTGCCGGCGGTGGTGCTGCTGCAGGCGGTGGGCCCGCAGCGTCTCGCCAGCCGGCTGGGGGAGGCGGGCTTCGCCCTGCACCTGCCGCCGGGCGAGGTGCCCGGGCTGGCGGTGGGGCTCGGCGGGGTCGGCATGAGCCTTGATGCGCTGGCCGGGCTCTATGCCGGCATCGCCAATGGCGGCATGGCCCACGCGCTGCGCGAGCGGCTCGACGGATCAGCGATGGAGGAGCGGCTGGCCCAGCGCCTCATGAGCCCGGTGGCCGCCGGGTATCTGGCGCAGGCGCTCATCGGCACGCCGGCGCCGCAGAACGAGCGCGCCGGGCGCATCGCCTTCAAGACCGGCACGTCCTATGGCTATCGCGATGCCTGGGCGGTGGGCTTTGATGGACGGCGCACCCTTGCCGTCTGGGTGGGCCGACCGGATGGCCAGCCGGTGCCGGGCATGATCGGCCGCGAGGCTGCTGCGCCGCTTCTGTTCGACGCCTTCGCGCGGCTGGTCTCGAAACCCGCGCCGCTGGGCGCCGCGCCGCGCGAGGCTCTGGGCGTGCGCAATGGCGAGTTGCCGCCGCCGCTCCGCCATTTCGGCCGCAGCATGGGGCAGGCGACGGCCAGCGGTGCGCCGCGAATCGCCTTCCCGCCGGATGGCGCCAGCCTCGATCATATGGCTGGCGAACCGCTGGCGCTGAAGGTGACGGGCGGCACCGGTCGCCTCACCGTGCTGGTGGACGGCATTCCCGCCGGCGTTCCGCTTCCCGGCCGGGCCTTCTTCTGGCAACCGGTCGGGACAGGCTTCGTGCGCCTGACGGTCATGGATGCCGCTGGCGCGGCCGACAGCGTCACGGTGCGCATTCGCGCGCCGGCCGATTCGCCGGCAGACGCGCGCAGTTTGATCAGCGACCGTTGACCGCGAAACGGGCGATGTCCTCGCGGGCGAGGCCGCGCTTGGCAAGGGCGGCGTCCGACAGGCGCGACAGTCGCTCATAGCGCTGGGCGATGCGGCGGCCTTCGCCAATGGCGTCGAAGAAGGTGACGACGGCTTCGATCGCACGCGAGAAGAAGTCCGGCGAGGTACGGTGGGTCAGCGAAAAGGTGCTCATCTGAGCTCTCCAATCATCTCAGGCATTCTGTATGCCAAGGAATATAGACCGATTGGTGCGCTGCAAAAGATGGCATGCTGCATGACAGCAATGAACATGACGCATGGGTACTTTGGTGGGGAAATTTCCAAAAAGGGTACTATAAGGTGGATAATGTGAGGGTTGAAACGATGGAAGGTATTTAGAAACCATAAATGCCGATTGTTCCATGCGTCGGACGCGCGGATTGGTCGTCGGGCCATGTGTGGAATGGACGGCAGATCGGCTGTCAGCCGATGCCGTCGGCTCGCGTCGGAGCGATCGCGCACCCCGCAGATCCCGGCGCGGCCGCAGCTTCGGCGCTCCCCGCAGAGACAGCCGCCGGGCGTGACCATCACGCGCCGTCGTCGATCGCGCACCGTGCGCAGGCGCATCGCCACATGCCGGGAAGCCGGCGCCGGGCGGGAAACCATCCTTGCCGGGGATGGTGTGCGGTTTGCTCAATATGGGGGTAGACCGCGCCCGCGGGAGAGGCTATAGACCCCGCCACTGCCGCTGCCCCCGGCGCTGACGCGAACCGTCATCGCCGGCCGGCCCCGGAAATAGCCCCGAACCCGGGGCGTTTCGGTGGGGGATAGTTTAACGGTAGAACTGCGGACTCTGACTCCGTTAGTCCTGGTTCGAATCCAGGTCCCCCAGCCACTTCGATAGTTATTGAAAATCAATGACTTAGACATCCGGGCCGTGGCCGGCTGCAGCCATCAGCTGCCCCAGCCCGCGCCTGCCGGCTGCTGGTATCTCCCCCGGACGACGTCTCTCTCGTTCTCCTGCGGCGCCGACGCGCGGCGGCGCCTCGATGTCTCCGGGGCGCGACAAGCCACGCGCCCGACAAGCCAGCCCCGGCAGCTCCTCGGCATACCCGGCCTCGCAGCGCACGCCGCGCTGCCACGATCGCCTCGCAGCGTCATCCCGCGAGCCGGCCGCCGGCGGTGTCGCTACGGTCGTCAGGCGGGCTCCAGGATACCGTCGGGCACCTGGCCGAACGAGGCGATGAGCACGGGTGGGTCGGCATCGCCGCTCTCCGGCTCGACATCGGTGGAGAACGCGATGGCGCCCAGCTTCACCAGACTCATGCGTTCGGCAATGCGCTCGGCATCGGCGGCATTGCGCACTTCCATCGGCTGGCCGGCCCGTATCGAGCCGCGCTTGCCGGCCACGAAGGGCTGGACGACGTAGAAGGTCTTCTTCGCCATGAGTGTCTCCTGAACTATGCCACTCTGGCGCCTCGTGGCTGAACAAATCAAGAACAATCGCTGCGTTCGCGCGTTTCCGCGGCCAACTCATCGGGGCGATGGCGGCGCGGCCGGGGCTCGGGCCCATATCCCGGCGCCGCGGCTTTATGCGTCCTTTATGCCGGCCTGCCGCATTCCGGATCGAACGCTTATCGCGGGAGGCCTAGAGCATCCGCCAGCTCAACAAGAGGAGCTGGATCATGCTCGATATTGTCTATCTGGCGATCGCCATTGGTTTCTTCGTGCTGATGGCCGCCTATGCGCGCGCCGTTTCAAAGGGGTAGGGCCGATGTTCGATCTCCTGCTCGGCGCCGCTGTCGCCCTGTCGCTCGCCGCCTATCTCGTTGCCGCATTGCTGCGGCCCGAGACGTTCTGACGCGCCGGCGCTTCCCCGGAAAACGCTTCTCCCGATCAAGACATATCTGCCGAAAGGCATTCCAATGACCGTTCTCGGCTGGCTCCAGATAGCCATCGTCCTCGCGCTCGTCGTCGCCGCGGCCGTGCCGCTCGGCGCGTATATGGCGCGTGTCTATGCCGGCGAGCCAACATTGCTCTCGTCGCTGCTCGGCCCGGTCGAGCGGGGCCTGTATCGCCTCGCCGGCGTCGACCCCAGCCGCGAGCAGGGCGCGCTCGCCTATACGCTCGGCATGCTCGCCTTCAATGCGGCCGGCGTCGTTCTGCTCTATGCGATCCTGCGGCTGCAGGGGCTGCTGCCCTATAACCCGCTGGGCTTTGCCGGCGTCTCGCCGGACCTTGCCTTCAACACGGCGGTGAGCTTCGTCTCCAACACCAACTGGCAGGCCTATGGCGGCGAGACCACCATGAGCCTGTTCAGCCAGATGGCCGGGCTCACGGTGCAGAACTTCCTCTCCGCCGCCACCGGCATCGCGCTCGCCGTGGCGCTGGTGCGCGCCTTTGCCCGCTCCAACGCCGCCGGCGTCGGCAATTTCTTCGTCGATATGACGCGCTCGGTGCTTTACGTGCTGCTGCCGCTGGCGATTGTCACCGCGCTCATCCAGGTGGGAATGGGCGTGCCGCAGACGCTGACGCCCACTGTCACCGCCGCTACGCTCGAGGGCGCGCAGCAGACCATCGCCATGGGGCCGGTGGCCACGCAGATGGCGATCAAGCAGATCGGCACCAATGGCGGCGGCTTCTTCAACGTCAATGCCGCGCATCCGTTCGAAAACCCGACGGCGCTCTCCAATGCGCTGGAAATCTGGCAGATGCTGGTGGTCTCCACCGCGCTGGTCTTCGCCTTCGGCCGGCTCATCGGCGACCGGCGGCAGGCGCGCGCGCTTCTCGCCGCCATTGCCGTCATCCTCATTGCCGGCATCGCCGTCACCTATTGGGCGGAATCGGCCGGCACGCCCTCGCTGCTGGCCGCCGGCCTAGATCCCGCGGGCGGCAACATGGAAGGCAAGGAGGTGCGCTTCGGCGTCGCCGCCTCGTCCTTCTTCGCCGCCGTCACCACCGGCCTGTCGGATGGCGCGGTCAATTCCATGCACGGCTCGTTCACGCCGATCGGCGGACTGATGCCGATGTTCCTGATCCAGCTGGGCGAGATCCTGCCGGGCGGCAACGGCTCGGGGCTTTACGGGCTGCTGGTGATGGCGATCATCGCCGTGTTCGTCGCCGGCCTCATGGTGGGCCGCACGCCGGAATATCTCGGCAAGAAGATCGAGGTCACGGAGGTGAAGATGGCGATCCTCGCCGTGCTGATCCTGCCCGCCGCGATCCTCGGCTTCTCCGCGATCGCCGCCGTGCTGCCGGATGCGCTTGCCGGCCTCGGCAATGCCGGCCCGCACGGCCTGTCCGAGATCCTCTATGCCTATTCCTCGGCGGCGGGGAATAACGGCTCGGCCTTTGGCGGGCTCTCGGCAAACTCGCCGTGGTGGAACACCACGCTCGGCATCGCCATGCTGCTCGGCCGCTTCGCCTATATCGTGCCGATGATGGCGATTGCCGGCTCGCTCGCCGCCAAGACCCGGCTGTCGGCCTCGTCGGGCACCTTCCCCACGCACGGCCTGCTGTTCGTCGGCCTGCTCGTCGGCGTCATCCTCATCCTCGGCGGTCTCCAGTTCTTCCCCGCTCTCGCCCTCGGCCCGATCGCCGAACAGGTGCAGATGCTGGCCGGCAAGACGTTCTGACCCCCGCCGTTTCGGAGATAGTCCATGTCCACCAAATCCCATCCGGGCGGGTCGTCTGCGGGCGGTTCCTCCGCGGGCAGTTCCACAGCGGGAACCGGCTCCGCCTTCGCCTCGCCCGAACTGATCGGGCGGGCGGTGCGCGATGCCTTCGTGAAGCTCAACCCGGTGGCGCTGATGCGCAACCCGGTGATCTTCGTCACCGAGGTGGTCGCCGCGCTCGTCACCGTGCTGTTCGCGCGGGACCTGCTGGCCGGCAATCCGCTCGCCTTCACCGGCCAGATCATGGCCTGGCTGTGGTTCACCGTGCTGTTCGCCAATTTCGCCGAGGCGATCGCCGAGGGGCGGGGGCGCGCGCAGGCGGATTCCCTGCGCAAGGCCCGCACCGACACGGTCGCCAAGCGGCTGCGCGATCCCGCCGCGCGCGGCATCCATGAGCGTGTTTCCGCGCTCGACCTCAAGCTCGGCGACCACGTATTGGTCGAGGCGGGCGACCTCATCCCCGGCGACGGCGAGATCATTCTGGGCATCGCCTCGGTCAACGAGGCGGCGATCACCGGCGAATCCGCGCCTGTCATCCGCGAGAGCGGCGGCGACCGCTCGGCCGTCACCGGCGGCACCACCGTCATCTCCGACTGGCTGGTCGTGCGCATCACCGCCGCTCCCGGCTCCTCCTTCCTCGATCGCATGATCGCGCTGGTGGAAGGCGCCGAGCGGCAGAAGACGCCCAATGAGATGGCGCTCTCGGTGCTGCTGGTCGGCATGACGCTGATCTTCCTCATCGCCGTGGTCTCGCTGGCCGGCCTCGGGCGCTATTCGGCGGCGGACGTGCCGGTGCCGATCCTGGTCGCGCTGCTGGTCACGCTCATCCCCACAACGATCGGCGGCCTGCTCTCGGCCATCGGCATCGCGGGCATGGACCGGCTGATCCGCCACAACGTGCTGGCCATGTCCGGGCGCGCGGTGGAGGCGGCGGGCGATGTCGACACGCTGCTGCTCGACAAGACCGGCACCATCACCTTCGGCAACCGCATGGCGTCGGAGATCATCGCCGTGCCCGGCATCAACGAGCACGAGGCGGCGCTGATCGCGGTGCAGGCGAGCCTGGCCGACGAGACGGCGGAGGGCCGCTCGATCCTCGCGCTGGCGCGGGAGAAATACGGCATCACCCCCGAGATGGCGGCGCTGGAGGGGGCCAGTTTCGTCGCCTTCTCGGCGGCGACCCGCCTGTCGGGCGTCGATGTCACGGGGCGCCGCATCCGCAAGGGCGCGGTGGATGCGGTGAAGCGCTTCGTCCACTCGGTCGATCCGCGGGCGTCGACCGGCATCGCCGCCTTCGATGCGGCGGTGGAGCGGATCGCCCGCTCCGGCGGCACGCCGCTCGGCCTCGCCGAGAACGGCCGGCTGCTGGGCGTCATCCACCTCAAGGACGTGGTGAAGCCGGATATCAAGGAGCGCTTCGCGGAACTGCGCCGCATGGGCATCCGCACGGTGATGGTGACGGGCGACAACCCCATTACCGCCGCCGCCATCGCCTCGGAGGCCGGTGTCGACGATTTCATCGCCGAGGCCACCCCGCAGGACAAGCTCGCCTATATCCGCACCGAGCAGCGGCGCGGCCGGCTGGTCGCCATGTGCGGCGACGGCACCAATGACGCCCCCGCGCTGGCCCAGGCCGATGTCGGCGTCGCCATGCAGTCCGGCACGCAGGCCGCCCGCGAGGCCGGCAACATGGTGGACCTGGACAGCGACCCGACCAAGCTCATCGAGATCGTCGGCATCGGCAAGCAGTTGCTGATGACGCGCGGGGCGCTCACCACCTTCTCCATCGCCAACGACGTGGCGAAATATTTCGCCATCATCCCCGCGCTGTTCATCGCCGCCATTCCCGAACTCGGCCTGCTCAACGTCATGGGGCTGCATTCGCCGCAGAGCGCCATTCTCTCGGCGGTGATCTTCAACGCGCTGATCATCATCGCGCTGATCCCGCTCGCCCTGCGCGGCGTGACCTACCGCGCGCAGGAAGCCGGCGCGGTGCTCGCGCGCAATCTGGCCATCTATGGGCTGGGCGGCATCCTGCTGCCCTTCGCCGGCATCAAGCTCATCGACATCGCCATCACGGCGATGGGCCTCGCCTGAGGAGACGACGCACATGACTTCCATGGTGAACCAACTGCGCCCCGCGCTGACGCTGCTCGTCGCCTTCACCCTCATCACCGGGCTGGCCTATCCCTTGGCCATGGTGGAGGTGGCGCAGGCGGTGTTCCCGGCGCAGGCCCGCGGCTCGCTGATCGAGCGCGACGGCAAGGTCGTCGGCTCGGCGCTGATCGGGCAGAACTTCACGCAGGAGCGCTATTTCCACCCGCGCCCCTCGGTGGCCGGCACCGGCTATGACGCCTCGGCCTCCTCCGGCAGCAATCTCGGGCCCACCAGCGCCAAGCTCGCCGAGCGGCTGAGGGCGGATGCCGATGCGCTGCGGGCGGGCGGTTTCTCCGGGCCGCTCCCGGCCGATGCCGTCACCACCTCCGGCAGCGGGCTCGATCCGCACATCTCGCCAGCCTTCGCGCTGGCGCAGGTGCCGCGCGTGGCCAAGGCGCGCGGGCTTGGCGAGGCGCTTGTGCGCTCGCTGGTCGAGGCCCACATAGAGAAACCTCAATTCGGCGTGTTCGGCGATCCGCGTGTCAACGTTCTCCAGCTCAACCTTGCGCTCGATGCATCTGCCCCGGCCACGCCATCGTCCTGAGTGGGAGTTGCCTCGGCGGCGGGCCCTTCGGGGCATCGTCGCATGAGCGCGATGGACCCCACCCGCGCCGACCCCGAGGCCCTGCTGGCCGCCGCCGAGCGGGAGGCGCGCGGCAAGCTGCGCATCTTCCTCGGCGCCGCGCCCGGCGTCGGCAAGACCTATGCGATGCTCTCCGCCGCCCGCGCCGCCAAGGCCGCGGGCGGCGACGTCGTCATCGGCATCGTCGAGACGCATGGAAGGGCGGAGACCGAGGCGCTGGTCGCGGGCATCGAATTGCTGCCGCGCACCAATATTCCCTATCGCGGCCGGCTGGTGCCGGAATTCGACCTCGAGGCCGCGCTGGAGCGCCATCCCGGCCTGCTGCTGGTCGATGAGTATGCCCATTCCAATGTCGAGGGCAGCCGCCATCCCAAGCGCTGGCAGGACGTGCAGGAACTGCTCGCCGCCGGCGTCGACGTGTGGACCACGCTCAACATCCAGCATCTCGACAGCCTGAACGACGTCGTCCAGCGCATCACCGGCGTGCGGGTGCGCGAGACCGTGCCGGACATGGCGCTGAAGAAGGCGGACGAGATCATCCTCGTCGACCTGCCGTCGGACGAACTCATCAAGCGCCTCGCCGACGGCAAGGTCTATGTCGAGGACACCGCGACACGCGCGGTGCAGAGCTTCTTCAAGCCCTCCAACCTCACCGCCCTGCGCGAACTGGCCCTGCGCCAGGTGGCGGCCCGCGTCGACAGCGATCTCGTCGCGCGGATGCAGGGGTCGGCGATTCAGGGCCCGTGGGCGGCCGGCGAGCGCCTGCTCGTCTGCGTCGGGCCCGACATGGCGGCCGAGCGGGTGGTGCGCGAGGCCAAGCGCCTCGCCGACCTGATGGACGCCACATGGTTCGCCGTCACGGTCGAGCGGCCCGGCCATGTGATGGCGACGCGGGACCGGCATCGGCTGGAGGCGGGCATGCGCCTCGCCGAGAATCTCGGGGCGGAGGTGCGCTCGCTGGTCGCCTCCGACGTGCCGGCGGAACTGCTGCGCTTCGCCGGCTTCGAGAACGTGACGCAGATCATTATCGGCAAGGCGCGCCGCTGGAGCCTGCGCGCCTTCCTGCGCGGCTCGCTGGCGGATGCGCTGGTGCGCGCCGCCACCGGCGTCGCCATCCATGTCGTCACCGCCGATCAGCCCGAGCCGGCGGGGCGCGGCCTGCCGCGCCTGCCGCAGGCGGGCCCGCTCGCCGGCTATGTCGTCGCCCCGCTCGGGGTCGGCGCGGCAACGCTGCTCGGTCTGATGCTGACGCGCGTCGTGGCGCTGCCCAACGTCTCGATGCTCTATCTGCTCGCCGTGCTGATGCCGGCGCTGCTCTACGGCGTGTGGCCCGCGATCATCGCCTCGACGCTGTCCTTCCTCGCCTATAATTTCTTCTTCATCGATCCGGTCAACACGTTCACCGTGGCCCGCCCGCACGAATTGCTGGCGCTGCTGACCTTTCTCATCGTCGCGGTGGCGATCTCCGCGCTGGCCGGGCGGTCGCGCGAGCAGGCGCGGCTGGCCGCCCAGCGCATGCGCGCCACGCGCCGGCTCTATGAATTCACCCGCAAGCTCTCCGCCCGGCCGGACAGCGCGTCGGTGGTGGAGGCTGCCGCCATCGAGCTTCACGCCGCGCTGGGCAGCGCCAGCGTCATCCTCACCACGCAGAAGGGCGAACTCGCCATCGCCGCCGCGTGGCCGCCGGAGGACCGGCTCGACACCGCCTCCATGACCGCCGCCAACTGGGCCTTCGACCATGGCGAGCCGGCGGGGGCGGGCACCGGCACGCTGCCGAGCGTGCCGTGGTTCTTTCGCCCGCTCACCGGCGCCAAGGCGGGAACGCCGATCGGCGTGGTGGGTATCGAGCGCACGGCCGGCGTGCCCGCGCTCGACGCCGAGAGCGAGGGCATTCTGGGCACGCTGGCGGAGCAGACCGCCGCGGCGCTGGTGCGCACCCAGCTCTCCGCCGAGGTCACGCAGGCCCGGACCGCGGCGGAAACCGAGCGCGTGCGCAACATTCTGCTGGCCTCGATCAGCCATGATTTCCGCACCCCGCTCGCCTCCATCCTCGGCGCGGCAACCAGCCTGATCGACTATGGCGTCGATATCCCCGCGCCGGCGCGGCGCGACCTCTTGCTGCAGATGCGCGACGAGGCGGAGAATCTCGACCAGATGGTGCGCAACCTGCTCTCCATGACGCGGCTGGAAGCCGGCGCGCTGGACCTTCGCCGGGACTGGATCGACGTGGTGGAGATCATGAACCGGGCCTGCTCGGCCGCCCGCCGGCGCGGCGCGACGCAACGCTTCGTGGTGACGGCGGCGCCCGATCTGCCGCTGCTCAGGGCCGATCCCAGCCTGATGGACCAGGCGCTCGGCAATGTCGTTGGCAATGCGGTGCGCTATGCCGGGCCGCAGGCGCGCATCGGCCTGTCCGCCACGGTGATCGACGGGCAACTGGTCATCGCCGTCACCGATGACGGACCGGGCATCGCGCCCGATGTGCTGCCGCATGTATTCGAGAAATTCGTGCGCGCGGTGCGCCCGGGCGGGGACGGGGGCGACGGCTCCGGCCTTGGCCTCGCCATCACCAAGGGTATTGTGGAGGCCCATGGCGGCACCGTGGCGGCGCGCAGCCCCGCGCCAGGCCAGCGGACCGGCACGCGCATCGCGCTTCGCCTGCCGCTGGAGCCGGCCGCCCCGGCCGAAACGGAGGAGACGCCATGAGCGGCGTGAGTGTCCTTGTCGTGGATGACGAACCCGCCATCCATCGCTTCATGGCGCCTGCGCTGGCGGCCAATGGCTATGAGGCGCTGCGTGCCGACACCGGCACGGAAGCGTTGAGCCTCGTTGTCAACCGGCGGCCCGCCATCGTCATCCTCGACCTCGGCCTGCCGGACATGGACGGCAAGGATGTGATCCGCTCGCTGCGCGGCTGGTCGGAGGTGCCGATCGTCGTGCTCTCCGCGCGCGACCGGGAGATCGAGAAGATCGAGGCGCTGGACCTTGGCGCCGACGATTTCGTCAACAAGCCGTTCAGCATGGGCGAACTGATGGCGCGGCTGCGCGCGGCGCTGCGCCATCGTATGCAGGAAAAGGGCGAGACGCCGATCCTGCGCCTCGGCGATGTCGAGATCGACATTCCCCGCCATCGCGTGCTGCGCGCCGGCGCGGAAGTGAAGCTGACCCCGAAGGAGTTCGAGCTGCTCGCCTTCCTCGCGCGCCATGCCGGCAAGGTGCTCACCCATCGCCACATATTGCGCGAGGTCTGGGGGCCGGCCAACGAGCACGACACGCAATATCTGCGCGTCTATGTCGGGCAGCTCCGCGCCAAGCTGGAGGCCGACCCGGCCAACCCGGCGCTCATCGTCACCGAGCCCGGCGTGGGCTATCGCACCGGCGAGTGAGCCGCGCGCGGGGCTTCCGGCTGCGGCCGCTCGACATGGCTCAGCACCATGGCGAGCACGAAGACGAGGCTGAACATCACCGCCAGCCGCGTCATCAGGACATGGCTCTGCGCATAGCGCGTCGCGGGCCGCCGCGGCGGGCGCCGGCGGGCGTGAGGGGTCGGGAAGATCGACTTCATGGCGTCGGGCTCATTGGCGTCAGGCTCAGGTCCTGCAGCGGCGCGCAGGCCAGCGCCGCGACGGCGACGCGCATGGCGGCGGCGGCGGCGGGCGCCGGCGCGGTCAGCGGCAGGCGGGGGGAGGGGTTGAAGGCCGGATCGAGCAGCGAGACGGCGTATTTGAGACCCGCCGGCTCGGCCTCGAGGTCCAGCGCGTGCTGCAGGATGTCGAGCGGCGCGGCGAGTTCCATCGCCCGCGCGCCGTGCCCCGCCAGCCGCTGGCGCCACAAGGCGATGCATAGCCGGGGCGCGACATTGGCCATGGCGCTCAGGCACGCGCGGGGCGGCCGCAGGTGAGGCGCGAACGGGCTGCGGCAATCGGGGGCGATGCGCCACGGCCGCTCGGCGCAGGCCTCCGCCAGCGCGGTGTGCCGTCCCGTCTCCTCGCCCTCGTCGAGCAGCGCGAAGATGGCAGGGAACGCGCCGAGCCGCTCAAGCGTCGGCGGCGCCAGCGTGATATTCGTGCGGCCGGGCGCGTTGTGCAGGATCAGCGGCATCCGGGTCGCCTGCGCCACCGCCTCGAAATGGGCGAACAGGCCGGCCTGGCCGGGGCGGTTGTAATAGGGTGTCACCACGAGAGCGGCCGAAGCGCCGGCCTTCCGGGCGGCTTGGGTGGCCGTGATGGTGGCGGCGGTCGAGTTGCTGCCGGTCGTCGCGATCACCGGCACCCGGCCCGCAACGGCCTCGACGGCGACCTGCACCAGCCGCGTATTCTCGGCCGGGGCAAGCGTGGGTCCCTCGCCGATGATGCCGCCGGTGACGAGTCCGCCGACGCCGGCCGCGAGCAGCCTCTCGACCTGATAGGCGTAGACATTCTCGTCGACCGTGGCCCCAAGGAAGGGCGTAAGGAGCGGAACGAGGACACCGCTGAGCATGGCGACCCCCTCACAGGGTAAGCAGCAGCGGGCGGCGCACCAGCCGCACGGCCTTGCGCTGGCCGCCGCACTCGCGGCAGGCATAGCGCAGCGCGTCCTCGCGCGAGCGGAACAGGCCGCCACCCAGGCCATGTTCCTCGATGGCCACCCAGTGGCCGAACGGATCCTTGCCGACCGCGAAACGCAGCCGATTGGCGATCGGGGCGATGCCGGCCGCATGTCCGGCAGAAAGATGGTTGGTGGAAATAGGGCTCATGAAGGCAACGAGGGTTCGTCGGCGCGGGGTTGTGCGCCGCCCGCAGAAGCTAGGCGGGCGCGTCTCAGGGATCGATGCGAAGCTCGCGGCCACGCCATAAGGCCGGCATAAGTCGCGCGCGGAGCGGCCATCCGTCCGGTCCGGGCGGCGCGTTCCGGGCATCCCTGTCATGATGGCGATTGCGTTGGCGCTTCCGAATGTTACATTTCCCGGGAGTCATGAACAAAGCGGTCCTTGTGGCGCGCACCGCGCCGGCAGGGCCGCCGGCTTCGGCCGGGGAACCCGAAATGGTCGACGAGACCCAGACCTGGGCAGGCCCGCCGACGACCGAGAGGTCGTCGCGCGAGGATCGCCCACAACCTCACGCGCGCCATCGCCACGGGCGGGGACGGCGCGGCCACGCGGCGCACCCGCCGGCGGAGGCCGGCGGGCCGGCCCGCGCGCGGCCCAATGAAGGTTGCTATGCTGCGCTCGACCTCGGTACCAATAATTGCCGCCTGCTCGTCGCCCGCCCCACCGCGAACGGCTTTCGCGTGGTCGATGCGTTTTCGCGCATCGTGCGCCTCGGCGAGGGCCTGATCGGCTCGGGCCGGCTCGGCGAGGCGGCGATGGACCGGGCGGTGGATGCGCTCGGCGTCTGTGCCGCCAAGATTCGCAGCCGCCACATTGCCGGTGCCCGGCTCATCGCCACCGAGGCGTGCCGCTCCGCCCTGAACGGGGCGGATTTCATTCGCCGGGTCGAGCGCGAAACCGGGCTGGCGCTGGAAATCGTCGATCGCGAGACCGAGGCGCGCCTTGCCGCCGCCGGCTGCACGCCGCTGGTCGATCCCTATTCGGATGGCGCGGTATTGTTCGACATTGGCGGCGGCTCCACCGAGGTGGTCTGGCTCGACCGGGTGGAAACCTGCGACGGCGGCCCGCCCGCGGCCATCATTCGCGCCTGGGTCTCGGTGCCGCTCGGCGTCGTCACCGTGGCCGAGCGCCATGGCGGCGTGAAGGTGACGCGCGACGATTTCGAGGCGATGGTGACGGAGTTTTCCCCCCATCTCGACGGGTTCGTGAAGGCGGTCGGCCCGCATAATTGCGGACGGCTGCACCTGCTCGGCACGTCCGGCACGGTGACGACCATTGCCGGCGTGCATCTCGACCTGCCGCGCTATGACCGCTCGCAGGTCGACGGCACCTGGCTGGGCGCCGAGCAGGTGCGGGTGGTGGTTGACCGGCTGATCGAGATGCCCTTCTCCGAGCGCGCGGCCAACCCGTGCATCGGCGTGGAGCGCGCGGACCTCGTGCTCGCCGGCTGCGCCATCCTCGAAGCGGTGCGCCGGGCCTTCCCGTGCGACCGGCTGCGCGTGGCCGACCGCGGGTTGCGCGAGGGCATATTGGTGGAACTGATGCGCGCGGACGGTGTCTGGCGCGAGGGCGTCGAGGCGCCCGTGGCGAGGACGAATACGTGATCGACAAGCCTGAGGCCCGCAAGGGCGGGGAGGCGCGCCCGCTCAAGGTGCGCCTGAAGAAAGCCCGCTCGCTCTCCTCCTCCTCGCAGAAATGGCTGCAGCGCCAGCTGAACGACCCCTATGTCGCCCGCGCCAAGCGGGAGGGCTGGCGCTCGCGCGCGGCGTTCAAGCTGATCGAGATCGACGACAAGATGAAGATCCTCAAGCCCGGCGCGCGCGTCGTGGATCTTGGCGCCGCGCCCGGCGGCTGGAGCCAGGTCGCCGCCCAGCGCGTGAAGGCGGAGGAGGGGCGCGGCAAGATCGTCGCCATCGACCTGCTGGAGATCGACCCCGTCGCCGGTGTCGAATTCGCCCAGATGGACTTCCTCAAGGACGACGCGCCGGAGCGGCTGAAGGCCATGCTCGGCGGCGAGGCGGACATCGTCATGTCCGACATGGCGGCGAACACCACCGGCCACCGGCCGACCGATCATCTGCGCATCATCGGGCTGGTGGAACTGGCCATCGATTTCGCGCGGCAGGTGCTGGCTCCGGGCGGTGCCTTCATCGCCAAGGTGTTCCAGGGCGGCACCGAGAACGCGCTGCTGGCCGAGCTCAAGCGTGACTTCACCACGGTGAAGCACGTGAAGCCGCAGGCGAGCCGGGCGGATTCCGCCGAGCTTTACGTCGTCGCCACCGGCTTTCGCGGCCGCCAGAGCCGGGATCAGGATCAACTCCCGGATCCGGACTGAGAGAGAGAGAGACTGAGAGAGAGACCGGCGCCGCGCGGCTCAGGCCGTGCTGCCCATCTCGCCCGGCGCCTCGGCCGGCGCCGCCTCCCGGCGCGGCCGGCCGGACAGCGCGGCGCCGGCATCGCGGGGCAGGCGGACGAAGAAGAACACCGAGCACACCGCGATCATCGCCACCACGACGAAGGCCACGCTGAAGTCGGACAGGTGGATCGTCCCGTCGCCGCGCAGGCTGCGCAGGCTGTCCAGCACCAGTGCCGCCACCGCGACGCCGGTCGAGATCGACACCTGTTGCGCGACGCTGGCGAAGCTGGTGGCCCGGCTCATCGCCTCGCTGGAGATGTCGGCATAGGACAGCGCGTTGGTGCTGGTGAACTGCAGCGAGCGGAAAAAGCCGCCGACCAGCAGCGCGATGATCAGCGCCAGATGCGACATCTCGGGCCGGAACACGGCAATGACCGCGATGCAGGCCGAGGCGATGAAACAGTTCACGATCAGCACGCGGCGGAAGCCGAAGGCGCGGATGATCGGCGCGGCGGTGAATTTCATGGTCATCGCGCCGGCGGCGGAGGCGAAGGTGATCATGCCGGAGGCGAAGGGCGAGAGACCGAAGCCCAGCTGCAGCATGAGCGGCAGCAGGAAGGGCAGGGCGCCGATGCCGACGCGGAACAGCGAGGCGCCCACCACGCCGGCGAAGAAGGTGGGGATGTTGAGGAGCGTCAGGTCGAGGATCGGCCGGTCGGTGTGCCGGGCATGGCGCACATAGAAGAACATCGCCACCGCGCCCACCACGATCACCACCAGCGCGATCCACGGCTGCACCGCGTGCTGCCCCAGCAGCGCGAAGCCGAACACCAGCCCGGCGAGGCCGATGCCCGACAGCGCCATGCCATGCAGGTCGAAGGGCGGCAGGTCGTCCTCGCGGATATCGGGAATGAAGCGGGTGGCCAGCAGCACGCCGACCAGCCCGATCGGTATGTTGAGGAAGAAGATGTAGCGCCAGTCGAAATAGGTGGTGATGAAGCCGCCGAGCGGCGGACCGAGCACGGGGCCGATCAGCGCCGGCACGGTGAGCCAGGCGAGGGCCGAGACGATGTCCTGCTTGGGCACGGTGCGCAGGATCACCAGCCGGCCGACCGGCACCATCATCGCCCCGCCCATGCCCTGGATGATGCGGTAGAGGACGAAGTCCGTCAGCGAGGAGGCCAGCCCGCAGAGCAGCGAGCCTATCGTGAAGATGACGATGGCCGCGCGGAACACGGTGCGCGAGCCGAACCGGTCGGCGAACCAGCCGCTGGCCGGGATGAACACGGCGAGGCTGAGCAGATAGGAGGTCAGCGCCAGCTTGAGCGCGATCGGGTCCTCGTGGAGATCGATGGCGATGGCCGGCAGCGAGGTGGCGATCACGGTCGAATCGAGCTGCTCCATGAACAGCGCGCAGGCGACGATGAGGGGAACGAGGCGTTCAGGGCGCACTGGGCAAAACCGGCATGTCGCGGGAAAGGTCGGGCGAGGTGGCATATAGCTCGCCAATGCCGCACCGGCGAGGCCTGACGCCGCGACAGCGGGCTTTCACGATAGGGTGAGCGGGCCCTTTTGCGGACGCGCATCCGCATTGCGTCACAGGCAGAGCAAGCGCCTAGGAAAGCGTCCCGCGCCATGGTATGAGCCCTCGCCAACCCGAAGGGCGCGGATGACGGTTTTTCCGCTCCCTTTTGCGTATTCCATCCATCGGGCTGGCGCGGCTTGGCGCGTCGCATGCCCCAGATCTGGGAGTTGGCGATGTCGGTCCATGACGGCCTCGCGCGGGAAGCGCTTACCTTCGACGACGTTCTCCTCAAGCCGGGCCTGTCCGATGTCATGCCGGGGCAGGTGGATATCCGCTCGCGCGTCACGCGCTCCATCCTGCTGAACATTCCAATCATTTCCTCGGCCATGGACACCGTGACCGAATGGCGGCTCGCCATCGCCATGGCGCAGGCCGGCGGTCTCGGCGTGATCCACCGCAACCTCGACCCGGAAGTTCAGGCCGAGCATGTGCGGATGGTGAAGAAGTTCGAGTCGGGCATGATCGTGAACCCGGTCACCATCCACCCGGACCAGCCGCTGGCCGACGCGCTGGCGCTGATGAAGAATCACGGCATTTCCGGCATTCCGGTGGTCGAGCGCGGGCGCAATGGCCGCGCCGGCAAGCTGGTCGGCATCCTCACCAACCGCGACGTGCGTTTCGCCACCAATCCCGCCCAGCCCATTTCCGAGCTGATGACCAAGGACAAGCTCATCACCGTCCGCGAGGGCGTGGAGCAGGCCGAGGCTAAGCGGCTGCTGCACCAGTTCCGCATCGAGAAGCTGCTGGTGGTGGATGATGAAGGCCGCTGCGTCGGCCTGATCACCGTCAAGGACATGGAAAAGGCCGTCACCAACCCCAACGCAGCCAAGGACGAGCAGGGCCGCCTGCGCGTGGGCGCGGCGACCAGCGTCGGCGACGATGGTTTCCACCGGGCGGAACTGCTGGTCGATGCCGGCGTCGATCTCGTGGTGGTCGATACCGCGCACGGCCATTCGCGCAAGGTGCTCGATCAGGTGAGCCGCATCAAGCAGCTCTCCAACAAGGTGCAGATCCTGGCCGGCAACATCGCCACGGGCGAGGGCGCGCGGGCGCTGATCGATGCCGGCGCGGACGCGGTGAAGGTCGGCATCGGGCCGGGCTCCATCTGCACCACGCGCATCGTCGCCGGTGTCGGCGTGCCCCAGCTCACCGCCATCCTCGACGCGGTGGAGGTGGCCCGCCAGAGCGACATCCCGGTCATCGCCGATGGCGGCATCAAGTTTTCCGGCGATCTCGCAAAGGCGCTGGCTGCCGGTGCCGATTGCGCGATGATCGGTTCGCTGCTCGCGGGCACCGACGAGAGCCCGGGCGAGGTCTATCTCTACCAGGGGCGCTCCTATAAGTCCTATCGCGGCATGGGCTCGGTGGGTGCCATGGCGCGCGGTTCGGCCGACCGCTATTTCCAGGCCGAGGTGAAGGACACGCTCAAGCTCGTGCCGGAAGGCATCGAGGGGCAGGTGGCCTATAAGGGCCCGGTGGGCGGCGTGCTGCACCAGCTGGCCGGCGGCCTGCGCGCCGCGATGGGCTATGTCGGCGGCGGCACGCTGGAGGAGTTCCGCGAGAAGGCGCAGTTCGTGCGCATCTCCGGCGCCTCGCTGCGCGAGAGCCATGTCCACGACGTGACCATCACCCGCGAGAGCCCGAACTATCCGGGCGGGGCGTGAGCGCCCGCCCGTCATCCTGATCCATCCGCTCGCGAAGGAGACCCGGCGCCGTGACCGTCACCGCCATTCTGCTTCCCGTCCTGCTCCAGGTCGCGCTCACCTTCGCGGTTCTGGCGCGGCTCGGCGTGGTGCGCTTTGCCGCCATCCGCGCCGGAGAACTGGACCGGGAGCGGGCGGTGCTGGACGACACCGCGTGGCCGGACCGCGTGCGGCAGGCGGGCAACTGCTTCCGCAACCAGTTCGAACTGCCGGTGCTGTTCTATGTCGTCATGGCGCTGGCGCTGGTGACGCGGCAGGCGGACGGGCTGATGGTGCTGCTCGCCTGGCTGTTCGTCATCAGCCGCGCCGTCCACGCGCTGGTGCATGTGACCAGCAACGACATCCGCCTGCGCTTTTCTGCCTTCGCCGCCGGCGTGGTGCTGCTGCTGATCATGTGGATCCGCTTCGGCTTCGGCATTCTCCTATCGCCGGCGCTGCCGTGACGAGGACCACATGATACCTGCTGCCCGCATATCCGCTGCCATCGAGGTGATCGGCACCCTTCTCGCCGAGCGCCGTCCCGCTGCCGACGTGCTGAAGGACTGGGGGCGCGCGCATCGCTTCGCCGGCTCCGGAGATCGGGCCGCGCTGTCCTCGCTGGTCTATGACGTGCTGCGCCACCGCGCTTCCGCCGCCTGGATCATGGGCGGCGCCGAGGGCGAGGAAACCCCGCGCGGGCTGGTGCTCGGCATGCTCCGGCGCGGGCGTGGCCTTGATGTCGATGCCATCGCCGCCCTGTGCGACGGCGGGCGCTTCGCCCCCGAGCCGCTGAGCGAGGACGAACGGGCGCGCCTCAGCGGGGCCTCGCTCGACGACGCCCCCGCCCATGTGCGCGGCGATTATCCGCAATGGCTCGATGCCGCGCTGGCCGCCGTGTTCGGCGAGGCGCGGGTCGAGGAGGGCGAGGCGCTGGCCGAACGCGCCCCACTCGACCTGCGCGTCAACACGCTGAAAGGCGCGCTCGACAAGGCGCTGCCGCAGCTTTCCCATCTTTCGCCCTCGGTCGGCGAGTGGTCGCCGCTCGCCCTGCGACTGGAGCTGGAGGCGGATGGCAAGGCGCCCCCGCTCACGGTCGAGCCGGCCTATCTCAAGGGGCTGGTGGAAATCCAGGACGAGGGCTCGCAGCTCGCCGCCATTCTCGCCGCTCCGCCGCGCGGCGGGCAGGTGCTGGACCTGTGCGCCGGGGGCGGGGGCAAGACGCTCGCGCTCGCCGCGCTGATGGACGGCGTCGGCCAGCTCTATGCCTATGACGACGACCTGCGCCGCCTCGCGCCGATCCATGAGCGGGTGCAGCGGGCCGGTGCCCATAACGTGCAGGTGCGCTCGCCCAAGGGGCGGGGCCCCGGCCGGGTCGACGTGCTCAAGGATCTCGAATCCCGCATGGATCTCGTGCTGGTCGATGCGCCCTGCACCGGCACTGGTACCTGGCGGCGCAACCCGGATGCGAAGTGGCGCATGCGCCCCGGCGCGCTGGCCGAGCGGGTGAAGGAACAGGCGGAAATTCTCGAGGACGCGGCCCGTTTCGTGAAGCCGGGCGGGCGCCTCGCCTATATTACCTGCTCGCTGCTCGACGCGGAGAATGTCGACCAGATCCGCGCTTTCACCGCCCGCCACCCGGCCTTCCGGGTCATCCCGCCGGCCGAGGCCGTGCTGGCGCTGGGCGAGCGTGGAATCGCGCTGCGCGAGGCTTCGCTGGAGCGCCCGGAAGGACTTCTGCTGACGCCGCGCCGCACCCGCACCGATGGCTTCTTCATCGCCCTGTTGGTGCGCGAGGCCTGAGGCCTGATATGAACGCAACCGAGAACGCCGCCCGCGAGACGATAGAGCCGATCATGACCGAAACCGACGCCCCCGCCCATCACGACACCATCCTCATCATCGATTTCGGTTCGCAGGTGACCCAGCTCATCGCCCGCCGGGTCCGCGAGGAGGGGGTCTATTCCGAGATCGTGCCATATCAGAGCGCGGCCGAGGCGGTGCGGCGGCTCAATCCCGTCGGCATCATCTTCTCCGGCGGCCCGGCCTCGGTGACCGACGAGGGCAGTCCGCGCGCGCCGCAGGAGGCGTTCGATGCCGGCGTGCCGATCTTCGCGATCTGCTACGGCCAGCAGACCGCGGCACTGCAGCTCGGCGGCGAGGTTGAGGGCGGCCATGCCGCCGAATTCGGCCGCGCCGAGGTGACGGTGAACAAGCCGAGCGCCCTGTATGAGGGCGTGTGGGAAGTCGGCAGCCGCTATCCCGTGTGGATGAGCCATGGCGACCGCGTCACCCGCCTGCCGGACGGCTTCGAGGTGGTGGCGACCTCCGAGAACGCGCCCTGCGCCATCGCGGTGGACGAGGCACGGCGCATCTACACCACCATGTTCCATCCCGAAGTGGTGCACACCCCGCATGGCGCCGCACTGATCCGCAATTTCGTGCGCACCATTTCCGGCGCGCGTGGCGACTGGGGCATGAAGGCCTATCGCGAGGAGTCCATCCGCCGCATCCGCGAGCAGGTGGGCGAGGGGAAGGTGATCTGCGGCCTGTCGGGCGGGGTCGATTCCTCCGTCGCCGCGGTGCTGATCCATGAGGCGATCGGCGACCAGCTGACCTGCGTCTTCGTCGACCACGGCCTGTTGCGCCTCGGCGAGGCGGAGAAGGTCGTGACGCTGTTCCGCGATGCCTACAACATCCCGCTGGTGCATGTGGATGCCTCGGAGATGTTCCTCGGCGCGCTCGAAGGCGTCACCGACCCCGAGGTGAAGCGCAAGACCATTGGCAAGCTGTTCATCGACGTGTTCGAGGAAGAAGCCCGCAAGATCGGCGGCGCGCAGTTCCTCGCCCAGGGCACGCTCTACCCCGACGTCATCGAGAGCGTGAGCTTCACCGGCGGTCCCTCGGTCACGATCAAGAGCCACCACAATGTCGGCGGCCTGCCTGCGCGCATGAACATGAAGCTGGTGGAGCCGCTGCGCGAACTCTTCAAGGACGAGGTGCGCGCGCTCGGCCGCGAACTCGGCTTGCCCGAGGTGTTCGTCGGCCGCCACCCCTTCCCGGGGCCGGGGCTGGCCATCCGCTGCCCGGGCGAGATCACCCGCGAGAAGCTCGACATCCTGCGCCTCGCCGACGAGATCTACCTCGAGGAAATCCGCCGCGGCGGCCTCTATGACGAGATCTGGCAGGCCTTCGCGGTCATCCTCCCCGTCAAGACCGTGGGCGTGATGGGCGACTACCGCACCTATGACTATGTGGTCGGCCTGCGCGCCGTGACCTCGGTCGACGGCATGACGGCGGATTTCTACCCCTTCGACATGGCCTTCCTCGGCCGCGTCGCCACCCGCATCGTCAACGAGGTCAAGGGCGTCAATCGGGTCGTCTACGACATAACGTCGAAGCCGCCGGGGACCATCGAGTGGGAATGATTTTTGCCTATCCGGCAGTATCCGTTTTTACGCTCCGTTACGCCATAATGCGTTGAATTTGCTGGGTAATATATACGTCATCTATCGCCGTCTATCGGGGGGCAGTGTTCCGATTTGACGGTATAGCAGACGGTATGGGTTAACTTGTTCGATCGCGAATTTCTCTATACCGTCACGGCTGAGAGAGCTGATGACGGTATAATTATTTGTGTTAACAGGCTGATTAGCAATGGAAATTGTGCTTTCAGCATCGCCTGTTTTCGCCTGACGGTATAATCAGCGCCTCTCCCCGGTTTTTAGACGGTTTTGGAGGCCCTCATGCTTACTGACACTGCGATTAAGTCACTGAAGTCCCAGAAGAAATTATACAAGGTGAGCGATCGTGACGGTATGTACGTCGTAGTGCAGCCGTCGGGGGCGATCGTGTTCCGGTACGACTACCGCCTCAATGGACGTCGCGAGACGCTGACGCTCGGCCGATACGGTCCAGATGGCCTCTCGCTCGCCAGGGCTCGCGAGAAACTGATCGACGCGAAGCGGGCGATTTCAGAGGGCCGGTCACCTGCTCAAGAGAAGCAGCACGACAAGCGGCGCCTGAAGGAGGCGAAGCGGTTCGGCGAGTTCGGTGAGAAGTGGTTCCAGGAGTCGCGCATGGCCGAAAGCACGCGCGCCATGCGACGCTCGATCTACGAGCGGGACATCCTGCCAACGTTTCGAAACAGGCTTTTGACGGAGATCACGCCGGACGATCTCCGCATGATGTGCGGGAAGGTGAAGGATCGCGGCGCTCCAGCCACGGCCGTGCATGTGCGGGATATCGTGAAGCTGATCTTTGCATTCGCGATCTTGCATGGCGAGAAGGTCGCCAACCCAGCGGATGAAGTTGGGCCCGCGTCCATCGCGACCTTCGTACCGAAGGATCGTTCGCTATCACCTGCCGAGATCCGCGTTATGCTCGGTCAGCTCGAGCATGTACCGACCCTGCCGACTATACGGCTAGGGATGAAGCTGTTCCTGCTAACGATGGTCAGGAAAAGCGAGCTGCAGGACGCGACGTGGAATGAAGTCGACTTCGAGAACGCCGTCTGGTCGATACCCAAGGAGCGAATGAAGCGGTCGAAGGCACACAACGTCTACCTGTCACAGCAAGCCGTCGACATCTTCATCGCGCTGAAAACTTGCGCGGGCAATTCGCGCTACGTCCTTCCGTCGCGATATGACGCGGACGCGCCGATGTCGCGGGCGACGTTCAACCGGATCACGACCGCAGTCGTTGTCAGGGCGAAAAAGGAGGGACTGCCACTCGAACCCTTCACCGTTCACGATATGCGACGCACTGGCTCGACCCTGTTGAATGAGCTCGGCTTCAACAGCGACTGGATCGAAAAGTGCCTAGCGCACGAAGACGGAAGGTCCTCTCGGGGTGTCTACAACAAGGCGGAGTACGAGCATCAACGCCGGCATATGATGCAGGAGTGGTCCAATCTGGTGGACGCATGGGTCTTGGGGCGGAAGTACGTCCCGACTCTGCTCCCGCCGACGATGGAGCTGCTTGAGCTCGAGCCTAGTGTTTGACTGGCCGGGAACGGCGCAATCTCACGTCGGGGCCGGGAGCACGTTTAACAGTCTTGGCCCGTGAAGCACGGCGTCGAGCATCGAGCCAGGCTTCGACCTCTGCTAAGTCCCAGACGACGCAGCGCGAGGTGAGGTAGAAGCGCTGCGGGAATTCTCCTCGCTGCTCCATGTCGTAGATCGTGCTATCGGCAAGCGGCACGATCTCTCGTAACTGCTGTCGGCGAATTGTTTTGCGGGCGAAATGCGGTGCAGCGCTCATACTGTATCTCCACGTTTTTGCTCTTGTGGAGATAGAAGGCGATAGATCCTCCGCTTTGAAGCCCACGTGCGCATGCGTGCGGTAAAATCGGGCAGTAGCGTACACATCGGACGGGTGGTCCCAGAGGGCAGGTTTCTCTAGGAGCGCCCACCAAGCCTTTCGGCTCACGTTCGAAGAGCCACCGCCCGTGGAAATTTGGCTCGTTGGAACGCACGACAGACTTCAGAATCCGTGCCTGCAAGGAGTGTCGGTCCGATCTCGACCACCCGCACCATCCTTCAAATCAGCCTGAGACTCAGTGAGCTGGCTCAGCGGAGCAGGTTTGGCACCGTCATCTAAGATGGACGGAGGGACGATGCTGCGTTCTCCAGGTGGCTATCACACGTCAAAGGTAAGGGCGTAGCGCGTTTTGATAAAACGCAGAAGTCGGCGCAAGGCCGGGTTCACGTTGCTGTCGCGCCAATAGGCTGAATAGGCGGTTAGCGCGGGGCCTTGTTCACCGTGCATGGGGCGATAGACCAGCTCAGGATAGCTAACTCCCGTCGCGCATTCGCAGACAATACTGATCATGCTGTTGCTGCCGAGAACGCTCAGGATCGTTTCGCGGCTCGACTGGTTCATCCGGATGTGTGGCGTGGCGCCTGAGAGCGACACGCGGCCGAGCAGGATATCTCTTATCTCCGGACCCGGATCTGCGGCCTGCAGCATGAAACGCTCGCTGCGAAGATCGGTCCAGTGAACCACCTCGCGACCCGCGAGTTCATGGGACGCAGGAAGGGCGACGTGCAAGCGTTCGCTCCAGAGCGGTTCGCAGCGAAACCCCTCATGGCCGGTCGCGCCCATGAGTATCGCAATGTCGATCTCGCCGGTGTTGAGACCTGCGAGCAATGCTCCGCGCTCGCCTTCGATGACCTCGACCTCGACTTCGGGATAAGTCTCGTGCCAGCTCATCAACGTAGCTCGAAGGTTGCCGGCCGATAGCGAGCTGTTATGCCCAAATACGAGGCCACCTGCTTGACCTTGGCCAGCGGCTCGCATCATCGCCACGAGTTTGTCAGCAGAGGCCAACATCGGTTTCGCGCCACGGATGAACGCACTGCCCGCGAGCGTCAAAGTGACGCCCGCGGGAGAGCGCTCAAAGATCGGCATGCCGATCGACCGCTCCAGTTTCAGAATATTACGGCTGACCGTTGACTGTTCGGTGTTGAGGCTTCTGGCCGCACGGTAAAAGCTTCCATGATCTGCCGCCGCAATAGCGTAGCGAAGGTGACGAAGATCGAACATAAAGCTGCCGAGACCTCACTTCCGAACAGTCATTGAACATTATGCTGCGCTACGCAGCGTGAGATGAGTTGGGATTAACCGCGCTCAGCGCCCCGATTACGGCCTCTGCCAGCTTCGAGGACGATTGCGGGTTCTGGCCAGTCATGAGGTTGCCGTCGGTGACCACGAAAGTGCCCCAGTTGCGCCCCTGCTCGAAATGGGCGCCTTTCTTCCGCAGCGTGTCCGCGAGCAGCCAGGGCGCATTGTCGGCGGTGCCGAACTCGATCTCTTCCTCATCCGTGAGCGAGGTCAACCGCTCCGGGTCATTGCGGTTCGCCTCCACATGGATCAGGGCGCTTTCCACCACGCGGGTTCGGCTGTGGTCGGCGCGGTCACGCACCGATCGCGCCAGGTCGGAGAGCGAGAGGTAGCGTTCGTCGGCCGGACGCGAGAACCACTCGGACGAGACGCGGCCGACCCGCTGGCCGCGGCTGACATCCACTTTGTAACCGCCGGTCGTGTCACGGCGCGCATCGAGGACTTGCATGTTCATGGGACCAAACTCCATGACGGGCGCGGGAGCCTCTCTCCAGCTTTTCACCCGTCACGGAAACCGGTCCGCACTCTCACCCTCAGGGGGGCGTTGCGGGGTCTCCCCGCAGAAGGGGTCGGCCGAGACCTTGGCTCGGCCGCAGGGGAAGGCTTTCCCCCTCGCGCTCATCCTTTGCGGACGAATCCGTAAGGAGGGCCGGAGAACCCTAGATCGGGCTTTCAGTAGCGTTGTCTTGGTCAGGAAACCTTTTCCCGCAGCCACGATGACAGGCCGGCGTCGAGCACCATGCGAGAAAGCTTTCGCGGACCAAGAAGTGTGACGCCTGCCGGACTGCTTTCCTCGGAGATGTCGCCGGTGTGCTAGACGAAAAACATCCGGTCGTACGCATCGGCCTCCCCCAAGCGGGCCACATAGTCGTTCAGGGCCGCGGATGTAGCTTGCGATTTGACCTGAACGAAAGCGCGCTCGGCCGTGCTGGGCAAGATGAGCTCCAGGTCCACAGTCTTCTGCGTACGCCCGAGCTGGCTAACCCGGCGCCAACCGCTGGTCGAGAAAACGAGATCGACGAGAAGCTCGAAGTCTTGCCAGGTGAGAAGGCGCATCAGATCCACGATCGCCGTCATCAGCGCTCGTTCGGCCTCTTCGGCTGCGGCGACCTCGGGGGAGAGCTGATCGCTAAGTTTTCGCAGGAGATAGTCTCCCGCCCGAACATCGCAGATCGTCCCCCGGAACATCTGCACCTTCAGCAGACGTCCCGATAGCCGGTCGGCCGAGAGCAGGGTGCCGTTGACGCTTGTGTTGAGCCATCCATCCGCGGTTTGACGACGGTGGCTGCGATCATCGAGCAATTCGACTGGGCCGCTGGGCCGGCACCAGTAGAGGAGTCCGCCGACGAACGTGATGAAGATCGAATGCTCGTCGGCCTCGTAATAGGCCCGGATCTGATTGACATCGCGGGTCGCGGCGCCGGCATCACTGCGGATGGTTTTCATTGCCTCCCAGACACCTTGCCAGTCGCCGCGAGCACACAGGTCGTGCGGCGCCTCTCGATAGCCGAACCGCAGGACGCCATCGCGCAGGCTTTCGGCCTCCCAGTCTCCGCCGCGACCGAGCTTGATGTAGTAGAGGTGGGAGGCCGTGACAGCGGTCATTCAGAAATCAAGCCTCGCCTTCGCATACTCTATCGATCTCTGATCGGACGTGTTCGGCGATCCGATCGAGTTGCACGAGTAGAGCCACGTCGCCTGCCTCGGCCAATCGGTCCGGAAGGTGCCGCAGGTCGTCGCCCGCAAAGAGAATGAAGTCGTAATACGGCGGCCAAGCCATCAGTGTCGTGCCGGCGGCCCTTGGGTCTCGCGCAAACACCTTTCGAACATCGTCACGCGAAGCGATGCCATTTGCCTGTTCGAATGAAAGGCCAAGGTCAATCAGTTGCTTCGCCAGACGCATCAGGCAGAGGTCGACTAAGCCAAAGCGTTTCCACTTGGCGCGGACCCGGCTCAAGTCGGGAGCCGGTGAATCGCGATGAACGAACGGCGCCATCAATCCGCTCGAACCGAGCAAGCCACGCTTCAGGTATGAGCGTAGCCCCTCGTATCCGATAGCGACGATCTCCGCTGCCTTCGCCGTCGTGACGGTCTGTTCCATTGCGCGCCTAATTCGGTTCTGTCAGAACCAATATGCACCACTATAGAAATTGGTGTCAATAGGACCAATCTTTCGCCGGAAAGGAGAGGTTGCGATGCCTACGGGGAAAATTTGAGCGTCATGCGGACAATATCGGGAGATGAAGCGAGGGCACTGATCGAGAGCCAGTTGGCTGCGCACGGCCAAGGCGTGCTCTCCGTCCTCGCGCAGTATCGGCGAGATGACGCGGTGGCGGCATGGCATGAGACGATCCGGGCCGTCGAGGAATTCATCAATCTGCCAAGATTCGGGATCGCCGACGTTCGGCTTCGAGCTTGGTTGTGCGCGATCCGATTGGACGGCGCTTTTGTTGCAAATCCGGGTCCGACATGGCTGGCCGTGCGTCAGGCGCTCGCGCCTCATCTCGAACCATCGGTTGTTGGCCGATTCACGCGGATCATGCTGTACGCCGGGGCAATGGGTGTGGCCTTTGCCGCGCATGGCCAGGACGCTCGTAACGCCAGCATCACGCTCGACACGATCGGCGGGGCAGTCGATTATTTTCAATCGCGGCGACGGCACTTCGTCTCGCTGCTCTACACCATGCCCCATGCGTGTTCCGGCTCGCTGGTTCTTCAGCCCTATGACGCGCTGACCGTCCTTCTGCCCCAGGTCGAGCACAGCTGCATCGCCATCACCGGCTTTCACCATAAGCTTGCGCTGCTCGAGGCGCTGCCGGATTTCAGCCTGGAGGTCGACGGCATTGGTGCGATGGCCAGCCACGACTTTCAGACCTTTGACGACTATTTTCTTGAGCCGGAACGTGCGTCGATCCACGTCATGGCCGAGCTACGCGGCGATCAGTTCACAATGCCGCCCATGGAACCGGTGGATGGCCGGAAGATTTTCTCGACCGCCGAACTGCGCAACGGCGTCAAGCTGATCGGCGCGACCTATGAGGCGTTCGGCCTCAAAGATTCCGACTTTTCCGCCATGGGCGTGCTGGTGGTCGCCTTCGCCCGCTATTCCCGAGACGATTTCTATGTCGAGATCGAGAAGGACAAGTTTCGCTCGATGCTGCGCGCGCAGAACGAGTTGAATCCCACCGAACTCGAGATGCTGCTGGTGAACATACCCTCGGACTACGCAACCAACACCAACGCCTATCAACCGTTTCTGGACCTGGGCGATCGGGTTGTCTCGAACGTCAATCTGCTATCGCGCTTCCTATACGCGTTCAAGAATGTCCACCTCGGCAGCCGCCGACGCTTTCAGATTCACGCGGGTTTTATTTTTGAGGACATGGTCAAGCGTGACTTGGAGCGGATGGGCTTCACCGTCACGAACATCAAGCGCATCAATCGGAAGGAATTCGACGTCGTCGCTACGCATGACGGTGTCATCTTCAACATCCAATGCAAGAACAACTGGATCGATCTTTCGAAGATCGAGGCTGAACGTAAACTGTTCGTCCGGTATAATCGATCTCTCACGAACTACTATTTGCGAGCGCTGAAAAAGGAGATCGGCCGCGAGCATCTGCTCAAACAGGAACTGGGTATGGACAAGGTCGTGCATTACGTCGTCAGCCGGTTTCCGGTCATCGGCGCCGACGCAGCGGTGATCAACTACAATCAGATCGAACGGCTTCGTCCCGCCGGTCGGGTGGGCGCGTGACGAGCGGCCTTGCAGACATCGGCGCGCTGCTCGCGCGGTTCACGGGTCCGGACCTGACACAAACCCTCGCTCGGATCGAGAGCGGGGTTCGCGGCGTGACGGCGGAGGGCTGTGCGAGCTTTCTCGAAAGCGCGGGGGCGGGTCGAGAGGCACTGGCCGCGGCGGCGGAAATGAAACGCCTGGCCGGCCAAATCAACGTTACGATCCATGCGCTCGGCATCCTGTTGTGCCTTCCACACATCCTCGAACCGGATGAGCGGGTGGAATATGTGTCTCTCGGCGCTGGAAACACCGGACGCGATTTTGATCTGGAGACCAACCTGCGGGTCGCCGAATTCAAGTTCATCCGATGGCGGGGCGGCGCGGGATCGATCCGCCAGAATTCGGTGTTCAAGGATTATCTGCTGCTCGCGGAGCATCCTACTGGGAAACGGAAGCACCTCTATCTGCTCGGAACCGAGCACGCGCTGAAGTTTTTGCGAGGCGGCCGGGCGCTATCGAGCGTGCTGAGCCGGAATGACAAGCTGCAGAAGATGTTTTCCGGTCGCTTCGGCGACGCCACCGAGCCATGAGCGCCGTGAGCAACGGCTGGTCGATGTCACCTTCTCCGAGAGAGGTGCGGAACAGTGCTGGTGATGACTGACCCTTGAAGCTGGAAACTTCATGCGTACCGAGGATGGCCGGTGTGCTGCCGATCACATCCTCATAGCGTCGGTCAAGCATCCAAGGATAGATCGAGAACGCCTCGCCAAATAGGACCCGATGCCCGCGCGGATGTCGGAGTTCCAGCGCGCGTCCGTGGGTGACCGCCGAGAGCGCGATAAGATCGCGAAAGCTCGCCAGCGCCGAGACTTCGCTAAATATCGGTGGCGCCGCTGTGTTCAGGATCAGGACGGCGGGTTCGAACTTCTGCCCGAAGTTGTCAGCGAAACGGTTGAGGAAACGCCTGAGCATGGGGTGCGTACGCTTCAGGGTCGCAACGCGGCCATCGTGTCCGGGGGCAAGCGCCGCGATGTCGCAGCCGATTGCAGCTTCCAACGGAATATTGGGAAGGACGAACACTGGCGCCCAATCGGCGGTCATGATCTCGACCCACTCATATTGCGATTTCCGGCACGCCCGCATCAGTCAGAAGCTGATAGAGCTCAGCCACATTGTTTCGGTTTCCGCGTTGTTGGCAGAACGCGAAGATAGCGCGCTGTTTCGCCCGCGAGAGGGCGACGAAAAACGCAGCGACGCCCTCGGGGTCGCCGGGGGTGTGGGCCCACCAAGCACGGTCGTCGAGGCCTACGAAGATGATGGTGTCGTATTCGAGGCCCTTGCTCTTGTGGACGGTCATCATCGGAATCTGATTGACCCCCTCGAACGCATCCAGGCAGGCCGTCCAGTTGGGGGCACCATCGGCCGAAGCGAAGAAGTGGATGCAAAAAGCTTCAAGGATGATCTGAAGCAGGTCGCCAACGCCATATTCGGCATAGGTTCGGGCGATCGCTCCGAGATCCAGATATTCGAAAACCCGTCGGACGAAATCGGCAGCGCTTTGCCGCGACGGGGCAGCAGCCGCCATGTCGGTGCGCAAGGCCGTCAGAAATGCGCTGAGTTCCGCCTCGACCTTGGCCGCGCGCGCATCATCGTCTTGCCCGGTAGCGCGCAGCGCCAGGACAGAAGACGAGACCAGCTGCCATGCGGTCGGCGCGCGGCGTGTCGCGCCCAGGCGGAAGATTGCAATCGCGAGCCGGCTCAGGTCATCAGATAGCAAATCCTGAAGCGAGGTTTTGCCGAGAGCATGGCTCTCATTGCGAATCCGCAGGCCATGAACGGCGAAGGCTCCAGCGAGTTCGTGCTCATAATCATCGGACTTCTGCTTCACTAGGAGGGCGTAGTCGCGCGGCGCCCGGCCGCGAGTGGCAATGTCATTGGCGATCCATTGCGCCAGGTGGGCGGCTTCCGCCGCAATGGTCTGGCTGGACCAAACCTGGGCCACGTCGCCATCGACCTGACGGGCGGTCTGAGCGACTGTAGGGACGGTGTTCGGATCGAGAGCGCGCGCGACGATGTGCTGGATCGCGACCAGGTCCGGCGAGGAACGGAAGTTGAAAAGGAGGGGGAACCTTGCTCCGCCGAAATCGGCCTGCAGCCGCTGAAAGGCGTCCTGACGCGCGCCGGCGAAGACCATGATCCGCTGCTTGTCGTCACCGACGCCGGTGATGATGGTTTGCCCGCCAGAGAACGCCGAATGCAGGAAGTCGTATTGCGCGTAAGTCGTGTCCTGGAATTCGTCGACGAAGACGAAGGGATAGGTGGCGACGAGCGCCCGGCGGATGTGGGGATTGGCCCGTAGCAGCCGCTCTGCGAGCCGGTTGATACCTATGAAGGTGAGTAACGAAGGCTGTGCGGGCTGCAGTTGTGTCGCCCACCACCGGGCGATCGTGAACTCGGCGGCATTCTGGGGCGCGATCGGCCCCATCGGCAGGCGGTAGCTGCCGACGATCTTGGCTTCGAAGTCGCCCGCGCTGTAGCCGGCGATTTCGGCCTGCCATTCCGGCGGCGCGCTGAGGCGGGCGAGCGTCAGGAAGCCTTCGACCGCCTTCCGCTTCGGGAAGGCGATTTCGTAGGGCCGCGTCGGGCGCCAGTCAGTGGGAATGGCGTTGAGAAAACGATCGACTAGGCTCTTGGTGAAGGCGTCGAAGGTGACAGACACGAACCGGTGGGCGAACTCTGGCGGGCACCGCTTGCGGACCCGCGATGCGAGATTGTTGGCCGCATCGGTTTTAAACGAAATCGCCAGCACGCGGTGCGGCGCTCGGCAGAGGCCCGTCTCAAGGAGATAGTCGGCGCGCTGCGCCAGGAATTCGGTCTTGCCGGCGCCAGGACCCGCGACCACGCATGCCGAGCCGGCGTGGCGCAGGGCGTTCCACGCAGCCGGTTCGAGGTCGTCTATGCCGCTGGGGCGCCAGTCCTCTGGCCGAATAAGGCGCATGGTCACAGGCCCGCAAGCGGCGGCGGCGGCGGCGGCGGCGGTGGGGGCGGCGTCAGGCGCGCGACAATCGACGTCAGGAGGGCACGCAACTCTTCGGGCGCGCCCGCCGCGAGCGCGACCGGGTCTTGGGCGCTGAGCACCCGGACGTGGGTGCTCGGCTTGCCGCGCCCCAAGAACAGATAGCGATACCAACGCATCAAGGCGTCGTGGTCAGCACCGTAAAGATGAGGCAAGCCGTCATCGCCCAGAACCGACGTGCGAGGCTCCCCTGCGGGCGACGGCCCTTGGCGGCCCGGTTCAATGACCTGATAGGCCACAGGAAAGGCCCTCAGCATCGAATAGTCGAGATCGAGGGGCGTGCAGAAGTAGACGTGGAACTGGCGGAGCCAGTTCGTCCATTGAGTGATAGCGACGGAGTCCTGGATTGGCAGATTGTCGAAAGCCGCTAGGTTGACCGCTGGTCCTTGGGGATCGAGGAACTGTCCGAAAATGGCTTGAGGCGTGACATTGTTCGCAAGCAGTTGCGTACAGGCCGTCTTTATACGACCCCATCCTCCTCCGGAACGGCCCCAGTCGAGATCCAGCAGGGTGGCGTAGGGGATGTCGAGATCGGTCAGCAGTCGCCAGAGATGGTTTACATGCCGGCCGCCCAAGGGAACGACCGCGACGAAGGATCGATCGATGTCGAGCCCCATGACGTCGGCGAGACGGGGAAGAACGACCTCCTCGGACGCGCCTTCCCCCAGCACGACGAAGCGCGCGAAGTAGAGTTCGGGATAGGTGCGCACAGCCTCGCGGATGAACTTCGAGGCTTCTTCTTCGCCGACGGGGAGGGTGATCGGGCGGATGCGGGCCGTTCGATCCTGCGGGTCGAGGCGGAAGTGCCGGACTTGGGTTGGATCGACCCGGGCGAGTATGCTCGGGGAATGGCTGGAAACAACCGCCTGCGCCTGCGGCGACTTCGTTAGGTCCAGGATCTGCCGGACGATGCGAGAGAGATAGAACGGAGCGAGATTGTTTTCGGGCTCTTCGATCGCGATGAGCGTGAGCGCCGGCAAGGGTACGCCGCCAGGCTGGAAACCAGCCCCGGCGGGATCGGCTACGATCCCACCTTCAACATCCAACGTCGCGGCGGTCATGGCCAGATGGAAGAGTGACCTCTGGCCGTCGCTCAGGTCATCGAGGGCTCGCTCCCGTCCGGCCTCGTCGGGACGGAAGACCACCTCCACCTTCCGGATGAAATGCTCGAACCGCAGATCGAGCGGGCGAAAAACCGGCGTCGTGTCGGTCCCGGCGGTGTAAACTTCCTGCCACCGTCGCGTCACTGCTGCGGCAATCACGTCGACGGCCGGCTCCCCGGCGAAAGCGTGGTTTAATGTGGCGCCGGCGTTCGTGAACGTATCGCGGACGCCCTGCGACCAGTTGATGGCACGCCACAACCGGCCGCGCAGAAAGGCCGTCACCTGGGAGGCGCCGTCCCGCGTCGCCGGTACGTAGATCATTTGAATCCGCGCCCGGTCGGTGGCTTTCAACTCAGTGCAGTCGGCGTCGGCGAATGGCCCGAAGGTCCTGACCGCCCAGTATTTCTGTTCAATCGCGCCGTCGAGCGAACCGTCATCGGTCCAGGTCGCTTCGAGGCGCAGGCGGCATTTCAGCTTGCCGCCCTCTTCAGCGGCCATCTGATGGAAGAATTCCGGGATCGCCGCGCCGGCGGCACCGTCGGCATCCAGTTCCGGAAAGGCGATGATCGCCTCCAGCACGAAGTTTCGCTGGAGTGGCGCAATAAGCTCGGCGGAAGGGACGTGAAAATCCTGACGCCGCAGTCGTCGCTGATCGCCCGTCACGCCGAAGAGGCGCTGCAGGGCCTGCATCAGGGCGGTTTTGCCCGCGCCGTTGACGCCGACAAAGGTGGTGAGGCCGGAGGTTAGATCGACGCTTGTCGCAACTGGGGCGAAGCAACGGAAATTCGTCAGACTGAGTCGCTCAATAAACATTTTAGCCGACCTCCCCTTATTGGTGGCCGATCGCGTCAAGTTTCCCTTGATTAGCAGTCGCGGCCTTCCATGATTGCGTCACTTATACTTCATCGATCAATACAAGGCGCGCTGAAGCTTCAAGAATCGAGAGGCCCCTAAAGCACGCCTTACTCAAGCGTTTGTCGCGACCGCTGACGGCTTCGAAAATAGCGCGTGGCGAAGTTCGATCTGTGATCCGGTTTGGCGGGTGTGCCTTGTTCGGAAGCGCTCAATCGTTTCGATCGCGGCAAGTGGTGTAGGTCCCTCAGCGAGCGCGAGAGGCACATGGCTGCCGATGGCGTCGGCAATCCGTGATTTAGCAAAGGGCATGTCGCCGTCGAGCACGTAACCGAGCATGCACCCCACGGGAAGCTGCTCGGCATACTGCTCGGTGAGAAAACGCATCATGCCCTGGGTGACGTATACGGTAGCCAGGGAACTGCGGCTTCCGCCGTTTATCACGTTCAGCCGCTTGCACTCATAAGCCAGGTATCGCTCCCGATCCCAGTCGAAGAGTACAGCGATGTCGATGATGCCCTTGCTGTATTTCGACCCGTCTGGATTAAGGCCGAAGGGCTCGAACTGATACTCGACCCAATGACACAAGCGACGCACCACGGCGTCCTTGGCCAGCCGATCGACGAGGTTGATGGTGATGGCATCTTCGCCGGGTTGTTCGGGAAGCACCCCCATGCACGATGGCCACGCCGCCGCGATCCTCTCCAAGAAGCGATCGTCAAACGATACGAAGTTGTCGACCCATCCCTGCACATCGCCGATCAGCATCAATCCGCGCCCCGCTTTTGCGGCAGGGCGGCGGCTTGCTGGAGGTCGAGCGCTATACCATCGGCATCGGCGAGCGCGGTGGAGCGCAGCCAGAAGCGCATCTGCATAGGCTTGATGAGATAAAGGCAGTCGCCGACGAAAACGCGCAGATCCGGCATGAGCTGGAAATTGCCGTCCAGGGGCCTGTGGATATGGGCTGCGAGCTGCTCGAGCACGTCGCTGAGTTCACCGGCTGCATCCTCGGCGTAGTCTTCATGGCCGCCCAGATGAAGGCGGAGGATCGCGAGGTCAGCGCCGCGCGCGACAAGGCGCGCATCGATCTTCTTGCCTTTGAACCAGTCCGCGAGGCTGGCCGACAAGGTGTGCGCGTATTGAGCGCGTTGCGGTTCGTCGGGCGCGCCCCAGAGTTTGGGGAAGTGGCCCTCATGCGGCTGAAGCGCGGGGAGGATCGCCTCGACGGTGTCGTCGATCAGCGCGATTTCATCGGGCGACAGGCAGAAGTATTGGTACGCTAGCTGGTCGATCGTCCGCAGGATCTCGCCGTCGTCGACTTGCATCGAGAACGGCTCGTTGGAGCGTTCGCGTGCGTCGTCCACCATCGCGATCAACTTAAGGGCGGCCTGCGTGGCCGCAGTTGGATCGGGGACATCGCCGGGCGACGGAAACGGCAAATGTAGCAGGTCGGCTTGCTGGACTTCGGGTCGATCCGAGCCGAACGAAGCGGTGCCATGAAAGGCGTACCAGACCGCCACGCGACTATTGAGGATCGCGGTCAGTAGTTTGGCGCGGTCACTCTCGCCCTTCGGCACCACAATCGCCTGGAAAATATGCTGGAAGGTCAAAGGCTGATCGCAATAGGCGGCGCGAAGACGGTTCTGCGACGTCTCGACTCCACGCGGGATAAGAATCCGCGAGCCATCGAACCCGGCCTCGAAGCCGCGACGACGAACCGTCGATGATGCGGCCGGCAGCAAGCCCTCCACGGTCTGAGCTAGGCGTGAGTAGGCCGCAATTGGCAGGTCCGGCAGTTGGCCGACATATGCGCTTTCGAGTGGAGGCGCATCGCTATCGCTGTCTTCATTGAAGGGCTGATAGCCTTGCCCGATGACCCATCGGTCGCCCGGCTCTTCGCGGCGGCGGCTTAGGCCTCCAAAATCTTTGACGAAGGCCTCTAGCTTTGGAAGCCTTGCGAGATAGCCGAAGAGTTTGGCGTCCGGCTCGCGCATCCAAAGGCGCTGCTTGAAGATGAGCGGGTTGTCGAGAACCGCGCCCACCCCGAGCGAGGCTTTGTCCGCGCTGCTCAGCGTGATGACACGCTTGATGCGCAGGTTGAGGTCGGCCTTTGGCGCCCAATAATCGAAGCGATACGGGAAATTATCCGGATTCGCGCTGCCGTAGACGATCAGGGCTGCGGGGCGATGGGCTTTTTCGAAAAGCTGAAATCGAAGGTCAGCGAAGTTGATGACGCGGCGGACCTGGGATTTCCGGAAGAATGCATCACGCGCCTCGACCGTCTTTTGGGCGTGGTTGTGCAAAAATCCCATCGCCGGCAGCAGGAACGCGATCACTCCGCCGTCGGCGAGATGCGACAGGGCCTTCCAGCTGAACGCCCAGGCGTCCTCGCCGCCAGGCATGGGATGGCCGGCTTTCTTGCTCCACTGCACAGAAGAACGCGCCGGACCGCGGCGGCTGGTCCATGGCGGATTGCCGATGATGACCTCGTATCGGGCGCCATCAGGTGACACTTCGAAAAAGTCGCGGCAGACGAGGGTCTTGCCCCAAAGTTCCGGGAGGAGTTTCCCCCGGGTGATGAGCTTTCGGATGTCGCGCGGCGACACCTCCTCGAGGAGGGCCACGTAAAGCGAAAACACGGCGACCCGAACGGCGCCGCCATTCAGATCCCAGCCATGGATCTGGCTCAGCAAGGACAGCAGCGTCTTCCAAGAAATCGTCTGCGTCTTGTGCTTGGCGCGCCAGTGTTCGCAGAGTCGTTGGAAGGAGCGGACGAGGAAAACGCCTGAACCGCAGGCAGGGTCGAGGAAGTTTCCTGTCGTCCTTGTCGCATCCGGCAACATCTCCCACGCTTGGGAAACGACCGTGTCGGCGAGGAACATGGGCGTGTAGTAGGCGCCGTTGGCGCGTCGTTCGGCCTCGCGTTCACCTAGGAACCGATCGTAGACGGCGCTGACGAGCTCGATCGGGATATAGCGGAAGTCATAGCCCCAGAACCGTTGCTGTCCGGAACGCGCCATTTCTTCACGGCCTGACCGGAACCGCGCCAGGATCGTCAGATGCGCCGGCGTGACTTCTGGCGCCTCGCCCGTGGCCTCGAAGGAGCACGGCGCGACGAACAGATCGCCGTTAAAATCCGCGTGGAGAGTCCGGAAGAAGGACCGGAAGAGATTCACGTCGCCGGTTTCCAGCAGCGCCGAAAAACTCTCCGCGCTCTTCTCGGAGACGGCGGCAAAGTAGGTGGGGGTTACGATCTCCCGGTCCTCAAGGTAGGCGATAAACATCGCCTGTATGAGCAGGGCCTGGGCCGCATCGGGAGCGAGCGCGGCCTTCTGCAGGAGGTCATGCGACGCATTCAGATTGTCGAGGAGTACCTGATCGATGCGTTCTTTCGGGGGGAAATACTCGCCGTAGTCCTTCCATAGACGTCCGGATTCCGCGCCGTAAATAAGGTTCTGAAACCGCAGCGCTTCCGTCGTTAGGCTGAGGCTATCGATGAGGCAGCGGGTCTCGAAGGCGTCGCCTGGATCGCTCAACGGAGTACGGGCAAGCGAAAACGCTCTGAGCATATCGTCGGCGATAACCAGCAACAGGCTGGCCAAGCCCTGATTCCAGAGCGCGCCGTGAAGATCGATAATAGCTGCGCGGTCGTAGTGATCGGCTTCCAGGATCGCGACGGTTGGGACGCCTTGGACGCAGAAGATCGCCGATACACCCATCTCGGTGAGGGCGGCTCGGATAGCCGGCGCGTGCGGCACGTCGCTGACGGCCTCCGCTGACTCGTAAAGTTCAGGCGAGCGCCGATGTGTGAGCCCCAAGCGGTCTTTCCACTCCGGCGCCAATGCGGATGCCAGGGTGGTGGTCATGCTCGTCTTCCACGTCGTTCGGTTTGCGGGCCGATCGCTGTCGGGGGAAACTGCAGATAGCCTTGAGCGAGATCCGCCTCGGTAGCCGTAAGAGCCGACTGCAAGCGCGACACGATGGGTCCACAAGGAACGCATAGGGTGGAGGCGTCGGGCGACGGACGCGTAGACGTGCCAGCCTCAACGAGACGGATGCTATCGGCTTCGATTAGGGCAACGCAGGTTTCCAGCGAGAGCCAAGATTTGCCGCGACACTCCCTGAATAGTTCATCGAAACGGTTGCCAACTGTGCCAACGCGGACGCCGAAATCTCTGACCAGTTCGGCCACGATCGCCATCGCGACGACGTCCCCAGGTGTGAAGGTTGGAGCGTGACCCTTATGCGCTGCCAAAGCCGGGATGGCATCCCGCCACGTCCGCAGGGCATCCACTGAAATGGATAGCAGCTCGCGAATCTGGCTTTGAGTGTAACGCATTAAGCTAGATTAGCTGGGAACGATGCCCAGATCAATGCGGGGTTAACCCCGTGTGCGTACCCTCCTTGTTCTACGAGGCGACGGAGGATTAGGGGCGCGGATCCTGCAGCCCGAGAGGGTGAGCGCAATGATAAGCGCTGCTGACGGTGCAACGTGTCGGTAAGGTGGTGTTTGGAAGACCCTGACGGTATAGCTAATGGGGTCCGGCTCGATAGTCGGCGTACACTAGCGTGGAAACGACGGCGCCGGTTTGAACACCCGTCGGATGACCGATGCGGGCTTAGATGGCGATAGATGGCGGAAGGTGCGTTTCCGAAATCTAGCCGAAAAAGCCAATGTTTTCAGGAGCGCGTTTTTTCGACGGTGTTCCTGACGGTATGGCGTCTCTCGAAAAACTTTTTAATGTGTAAAATCAATGGTTTATAATGCTAGGAAATAATCGAGTGGGAATGACGGATACAAGCGGCGGCGGTAGCGTGGTTTCGGCGGCGGTTTTCGCCGTCGTTTAGCTACCGTTCCTGTCCCGGGTCACGGTTTCTGAAGCGTTCACCTGCATGCCACGGGCGGAGATTATCGCAGGCGCAGGTGTGGCTCTTCCTTGAGCAGGCCAGCGACGAAATCGACGAAAACCTTGATCGCCCCCGTCATGCGGCGCGTCGTTGAACTGACGGCCTGTATTGGATAGAGCCGCGGCCTGTAATTCTCCAGGACCCACACCATCCGGCCGGCCTCGATGTCGTCGGCAAACATCCAGCTCGGCCCCTGGGCCAGCCCCATGCCTGCCAACACCGCCGCATGGACACTTTCGGGGTCATTGGTGCGGAGCGGTCCGAAAGGCGTTATGGTGATCGGGCCATCAGAGCCCTTAAATTTCCAGGTCTTGGAATTGCCCTGGAAGGTGAAGGGGAGGCAGCTATGGCGTGCCAGATCATCGGGACTGACTGGCGTCCCGTGCGCTGCGAGATAGGCGGGCGAGGCGACCACGGCGGCTTCCACGCAGCCGATCTGGCGTGAGAGCAGGCTGGAATCCGGCAAATCGCCAATGCGGATGGCCACGTCGACGCCATCCTCGATCAGGCTGACATAGCGCTCCGAAACCTCCAGATCGATCGTCAGGTCCGGATATCTGGCAAACAGCGCCGGCAGGCGCGGGCTGATCAGCCGGTTGGAGAAGACGGGCGAACACGTCACCCGCAGCCGGCCCGCGGCGGTTACCTCGCCCGATCGGATGCGCGCCTCCGCCGTTTCGAGATCGCGCAGCATGCCCACGGCGAAATCGTAGAATTCCTGCCCCTTCTCGGTCACGCTCAGCCCGCGTGAACTGCGCCGGATCAGCAATGCGCCCAGATGGGCTTCCAGGGCCGCGACTTCCTTGCTGACGGTCGACTGGGCCACGTTCTCCGCCTTGCCCGCGCGTGAAAAGCTTTCGGTTTCCACGGTGCGCACGAACAGCCGCATTCTTTTGAGCTGATCCATCGTCAGCCGTCTCCATGTGCCGATGCCAGGCAAATAGCATGTATTGGAATAATGGTGAAGATCAGTATTCCATTATGGAATTTCAGCTATTCCCCTGGCCGGAATTGGAAATCCCCAGCCAGCCCGTAAGTAAAGGGGGCATTCCGGCCATTGCCGGGCATAGCAACCAACCAAAGAGGCCAAATTGTCCAGACTCAGTGGAAAAGTCGCCGTCATTACCGGTGGAACTTCCGGAATGGCATTGGAAACCGCAAAAGTCTTCGTCGAGGAGGGTGCTTATGTCTTCGTGACTGGCCGGCGCCAAGATACTGTCGATGCCGCTGTCGCCTATATTGGAGAAGACGTCACCGGCATTCAGGGAGATGTCTCCAACCCTGCCGATCTCGATCGCCTGTTTGCCGTCGTCAAGGCGGAAAAGGGCCATATCGACGTGCTGTTCGCCAGTGCCGGGGCCGGCCATATGGGCGAGCCGGTGGCAAGCGTATCGCCCGAACTGGTCGATCATACCTTCGACGTCAACGTGAAGGCCGTGCTGTTCACCGTGCAGAAGGCCCTGCCGCTGTTTCGGGATGGTGGATCGATCATCCTCAACAGCTCGATCGCGCATCTCAAGGGCATGCCCGGCGCCAGTGTCTATAGTGCCAGCAAGGCCGCGGTCCGCGCCTTCGCCCGCGGCTGGACGATGGAACTCAAGGATCGCGCCATCCGCGTCAATGTTATCAGTCCCGGACCGATCGATACCCCGTTCACCCAGCCCGCGCCGCAAGACTGGAAAGATGCGATGACAGCCATGGTGCCGCTTGGACGCTTCGGCCGCCCGCGCGAAATCGCTACGGCTGCGCTGTTTCTCGCATCCGACGATTCCAGCTTCATCACCGGCATCGACCTATGTGTCGATGGCGGGCTGACCCAGGTCTGACGGGCCCGAGAACAGGAGGCCGGTCGTCCGGCAATATTGTGCTCTTGGCCGTGTGGATCATTCTTGGCGCCGAGATCCTCGCATAGGCCCGGCCGGCATCGGCGCCGAGGGCCGGGATCAATCGCCTTGGCGGCCCATGTCCGCGATCACTTGCGCCAAGGCGCCAGCAAAGCCCACCATGGGACGGCGCTCGGGAAAGTAGAGGCAGAAGCCCGGACTGGGCGGCATCCAATCCCCCAGAACGGGCACAAGCCGGCCGGAAGCGACATGGTCGGCAATTTCGGCTTCGGCGACATAGGCAAGGCCCAGGCCCGCCAGGGCCGCACGGGCGATCAGGCCATGATTGTCGAGACTGAGCGACCAGGGCACGTCCACCTGCATGGCCTCGCCGTCCTTTTCGAACTCCCATTCATAGGGCGCTCCGCTCGGCCAGCGGATGCGGATGCAATCATGCTCACTCAGCTCATGGGGATGAACCGGGCGCGGATGGGCCTTGAAATAGTCCGGCGATCCGACCACCCGATAGCGCAGCCTCTGGCCCAGAGGAACGATGGTCATGTTGGGGGGAACGGCGCTCGCTACACGCACGCCCGCGTCAAACCCGGCGTGAACGATATCCACCAGTCGCCCCTCGGTCACGATGTCGACCTTCACGCCGCCATAGCGGCGGATGAACTCGGTGATGAAGGGAACCAGAATCTGATGCCCCCCGGCGATCGAGCAGTTGATCCGCAACGTCCCTGTGGGGCTGTCGCGCCGACTGCGGGCGGCCTCGGTGGCGGCGTGGATATCGGACAGGGCCGGGGCAATGGCGCGCACGAAATCATGTCCTGCCGCCGTCAGGTCCACCCGTCGGGTAGTCCTGTCGAAAAGTCTCACCCCCAGTTCATCCTCGAGCCCGGCCACGGCATTGCCGATGGCGGTGGGCGAAATGCCCAGATCATTCGCCGCGGCGCGAAAACTGCCGCGCCGGGCAATCGCCAGTATGGCTTCGAGTTCGATGAGCTTGGCCGGCCGCATTATCTCGATTTTCGCTACTCTGAGATCCAATTTATCGCAATTGTTGTGACTATCAACTCCTCCTAGATGAGTTGCGGCAGCCGAAGGCCGGGTCTGCGCTTGGCATGGCTGCTTTCGCAAGGAACGACTGAAATGCCTATCACTCCCGATGATATCGCGGGATCGGCTCGCGTCCGGCTTGGCCATTCCGATCTGGTGGTCCGGCCCGTGGGGCTGGGCTGCATGGGCATGTCGCAATTCTACGGCGAGGCCGACGACGCACGCTCGACCCGGACCATCCGCGAGGCTCTGGACCTGGGCGTCGACTTCATCGACACCTCCGATATCTATGGCGCCGCCAATATGCTGGTGGGCGCCGAGAACCGCGGCTTCGGACACAACGAGCAATTGATCGGCGGCGCGATTGCCGGGCGCCGCGACGCGGTTGTGCTGGCCACCAAATTCGCCGTCAGGTTCACCGATGACGGCGAGGGCGTTATCATCGACGGGCATCCCGACTATGTCGCTTCCGCCTGCGAGGCCAGCCTGCGCCGTCTCGGCGTCGAGGTCATCGACCTCTATTATGCCCATCGGCTCGATCCGAGCGTGCCGGTCGGCGATACGGTCGGGGCCATGGGCCGGCTCGTCGAACAGGGGAAGGTGCGGGCGATCGGCCTCAGCGAAGTCACCCCGGCCCAGTTGCGCCAGGCTCATGGGGTTCACCCGATAACGGCGCTCCAGTCCGAATATTCGCTGTGGGAGCGCGGCGTCGAGCCGGAGATCCTGCCCGCCTGTCGTGAACTCGGCATCACCTTCGTGCCGTTCAGCCCGCTGGGACGCTCCATGCTGACCGGCGCGGTCAGCGCTACAACGCGCTTTGCGGCGGGAGATTTCCGGATCACCGATCCGCGTTTCTCGGCCGAGAACCGCGCCACCAACCTCGCCCCGGTCGAGGCGCTCATGGCGCTCGCCGCGAGCAAGCACTGCCGTCCCGGCCAGCTCGCCCTGGCCTGGCTGCTCGCCCAGCCCTTCGACATCGTGGCGATCCCCGGCACCAAGCGCATCGAATATGTGCGCGAGAATATGGCCGCGACCAATGTCGCCCTGAGCCGTGACGAGATCATCTATCTCAGTACCATCTTCGCGCCGGATCATATCGCCGGAGCGCGCTACGCTCCCAATGATCCCGGGCGCCGCGGGGATGAAGGCTGAAACGGCCGGGAGATTGCCGCCATTACTCGAGGCACCACCCGTTGATCGCTGAAAATAACGATGCTCGTTGCTGCGCGGTAGTGTCTCCGTTTGAAGTCCAACACCGTTGACGCGCCTGCCGCCACCGCCACCACGGCCCCCTATGCTTGGCGGGTCCCGCCTGGCGACAGCATCCGGCAGAAATATCTCGTCAGGTCGAAGCCGCCAAGTTCCAAGAACCCCACGCGCGGTGTCGTGGAACTGGAGATCGCCATCGTCAACCAGAAGGGCGAGATCATCCGGGAAGGTTACGACAAGTATCTGATCGGAGGAGCCGCCTGATGCGCGGTCTGAAAGATGGGATCATCGTCGTGACCGGTGCGGCACAGGGGATCGGCAAGGCGACCGTCCCGCGGCTGCGGGACGAAGAGGCGACGGTTCTTGTCGCCGACCGCAACGGCGAGGGCGCGCAGGCGGTCGCAGCCGAGATCATCTTGTCGCGCGGTCATGCCGAGGCCTTTGCCCGCGATGTTTCCGACCGGCGGCAGGGGCTGAATTTCGCCGCGCATGTGCAGGGCCGCTATGGCCACATCGATGGTCTGGTCAACAATGCGGGCGTGACGTGCGACGGCGAAGGCGGCCTTCACCGATGGCCGCCGCTTCCGGATCCTTGCCATCGTGGATGACGGCACGCCAGAAAGCGTGGCGCCGATCGCCGACGGCTCCCCCGCCTAACGGCGTGTGAAGTCGCATCAGTCAAACACGATGCCGCCGTCGACGTTCAGCGTCTGCCCCGTGACGAAGCCGGCGTCGTCGGACGCGAAGAACGCGACCGGGCCGACGATGTCTTCCGGCACGCCGATGCGGCGCATGGCGGTATTGGCGGTCCAGCGTGCCTTGATCGCCGGATCTTCCAGATTGGTGCGTCCCATATCGGTGAGGATGATGCCGGGGCAGACGCAATTGGCAGTGATGCCTTCGGCGCCGATCTCCTGTGCCAGCACGCGGGTAAAGCCCATGATCGCGGCCTTGGAGGCGGAGTAATGCGCCTGTTCGGGCGCGCCCTGCTTGCCGCCGATCGAGGCGATGTTGACGATCCGGCCGTAGCGACGCGCGCGCATATGCGGCAGCAGCGCCTGAATGACGAGGAAGGTGCCCTTGGCGTTGACATCCATCACCGCGTCCCAGACGCCTTCTTCCAACGTCTCCACCGGGCTGGTGATGAGGATGCCGGCATTGTTCACCACGGCATCGATATGGCCGGCCGCGGCGATCGCCTGCGCGACCATCGCCGTCACCTCGGCCTTTGAACTGACATCGGCGTGAAGGGCAATGGCGCGCCGGCCGAGCGCCTCGATCTCGCCGGCGAGGGCGGCCAGCGCCTCGCCCTGCCGGGCGACGTCGTTCACGACAAGATCGAAGCCGCGTTCGGCGAGGCCGAGCGCGATGGCGCGGCCAATGCCGCGGCTGGCGCCGGTAACGAGGGCGACGCGGGTGGTGTCGAAGGTGCTCATGATGGGTCTCCTCAAAGCGATGTGTAGCCGCCGTCCACCGCCAGAACGGCCCCGGTGATGAAACTCGCCGCGTCCGACGCCAGGAACAGCACGGCGTCGGCGACCTCGCGCGGTTCGCCGAGCCGGCCCATCGGCGTGCGGTCGAGCCAGGTGGCGAACCAGTCGGGATTGCTGCGCCCGGTGAGCGTCAGTTCGGTTGCCGTGTAGCCCGGCGCCACCGCGTTGACCCGGACGCCGTGGCGCGCCCATTCCACCGCGAGCGACTTGGTCAGCATGTTCACGCCGGCCTTGGCGGCGTTGTAGGCGACCTGCGGCTGCGGATGGACGACGATTTCCCCGCACATGGAGGAGACGTTGACGATCGAGCCGCGCCCCTCCTCGACCATGGCGCCGCCGATGATCTGGGCGCAGTGGAACACGCCATGGAGATCGACATCGATCACCGCGGACCAGTCCTCCACGCTCATCTGCGCCGCCGGGGCGTTGCGCACGATGCCGGCATTGTTGACGAGGACATGCGGCACGCCGTGGAGGGCACGCAGCGCGGCGAGTGTTGCGGCAACCCTCGCCCGGTCGGTGACGTCGAGCGCGAGGGCTTCGGCGCACGCGCCGACTTCCCGCAGCCGGGTGGCGAGCGCCTCGGCGGCCACTTCGTCGCGGTCGGCCACCACGACATGGGCACCGGCGGCGGCGAAGCGCTCGCAGATCGCGGCGCCGATGCCGCGCGCTCCGCCGGTGACGACGGCAAGCCGTCCCGTAAGGTGAAAGGCGTTCATCGTCACTCCGGGGAACGGGATGCCGTTTCCGGCGCGCGACGCGGGGTCGACTGGGCGGCGACGTCTTTCAGCGCGGGGTAGAGCGCGCGGTAGCTGCGGTAGATCTCGTCATAGCGGGCGGCTTCGCGCGGGCGCGGCTCGATGCGCCGGCCGGGCCGGACCATGGCGGCGATGCCTTCGTCGATGGAACCGAAATGTCCCGCGCCATGGGCCGCGAGCACGGCGGCCCCCACCGAGGGCGCCGCGCCGGAGGCCGGCACGCAGACTGGCAGACCGGATGTGTCGGCGTGAATCTGCAACCAGAGTTCCGAAGCGGTGGCGCCACCGCCCACGGTCAGTTCGGTCGAGCGGAAGCCGGCGGCCGCCATCTCGTCGAGAATGGCGCGCGTACCCAGGGAAATGCCTTCGATGATCGCGCGAAATATGTGTTCGGGCCCATGCGCCAGCGTCAGGCCGATGATCGCACCACGCGAGAGCGGGTCGACATAGGGCGTGCGGTTGCCCTGGAAGTGATCCTGCACGATGAGGCCGTCGCAGCCGGGTTCCAGCCGCGCGGCGGCCGTGTTCAAGGCGTCGAGATCCATCGTTCCGCCCATCAGCCGCCTGAGCCACTGCAGGATCGAGCCGGTCGAAGTCTGCCCGCCCTCGATGATGTGCCGCGCGGGATAGACCGCATCGGGATAGGAGCCCCACAGGCCCGGATGGTGGACCGCGCGATCGGACACGCCGAACTGGAGATGCGAGGAGCCGGTGATGAGGGCGAGTTGTCCGGGCTTGGCCACGCCGAGCCCGATCATGCCGATCAGCGCGTCGGCGCCGCCCTGCACCAGCTTCACCCCGGCGTGCAGCCCGACATGCTCGGCGGCCGACGCGGTCAGCGTGCCGACGACGGCGCCGGGCGCCGCCACCTCCGGCGGCCATTTGTCGAGGATGTCCTCCATGCCGAGCGCACGCACCAGCGAGGCGGCAAAGCCGCTGCGGGCGGTCGAATAGTGCCAGCGGATCGAGGCGTTGTTCAGCGAGGCGACGCGGCGCCCGGTGAGACGAATGGTCAGGAAGTCCTGATACTCGCCGATGGTGGTGGCTCGGTCGAAAATATGCGGCTCATGCCGCTTCAGCCACAGCGCCTTGGGGATCATCCACTCGGCGGAGACCGGCCCACGACCGGCGCCGTTGGAAGCCAGTGCCGCATCGCCGGTGGCGAGCACGGCCTGCGCCTCCGCGCCGGCGCGCACATCCATCCACAAAAGCGCCGGGCGCAGCGCATTGCCCTCGGCGTCGAGGGCGACAACGGTGCAGGAGGTGGTGGTGAGGCAGATCGCCTCCACCGCCTTCGGATTGATCCCGGCTTTGGCCAGCGCTGCCTTCGTGGCAATGCCGAGCGCGGTCCACCAGTCTTCCGGGTTCTGCTCGGCGCGGGCGCCGGGCGCGAACTCCGTGCCATAGGGATGGCTCGCCTGCCCGAGACAGGCGCCGGACGGGTCATAGACGCCCGCGCGCAGGCTCTCGGTTCCGCCATCGACGGCGACCACATAGGCCATGTCGTTTCCTCCAGAGGATCGCGGGAGTTGATCTCCCGTCGGCACCCTTTATCGCGTGCGGTCAGTTGGCCTCGTCGAAGGCCTTCAGCGCCTTGGCGCCGTAGACCATGGCCGGACCGCCACCCATTTCCACGGTCACGGCGAGCAGTTCGAGCAGTTCCTCCCGCTCGGCACCGAGGCGCCGGGCGGCATCGATGTGATAGACGACGCAATCCTCGCAGCCGCGCACCACGCCGAAGGCGGCGGCGAACAGCTCCTTCTGCGCCGGGCTGAAGCGGCCCGCCGCGCCGGCAGCCTTGGTGAGCTGGCGAAATCCGGCGGCGACCTCGGGCACGGCCTTCGCGAAATGGCCGAGCCGGGCCTGAATCTCCTTCAGTTCGGCGCTCATGCGGCGTCTCCGTCAAACAGCGCGAGAACCTCGCCGGGCTGGTCCCAATGCGGCATGTGGCCGGCGCCGGCGACGAGATGGATCGCGACGGGTGAGGGCGCCGCCGTGACCTGCGTCCACGGGAGGATGCGATCGTCCAACCCGAACACAATGCGCACGTTCATGCGACGGGAGAGGCGGGCCAAGGCCTCGACGATGTCGACCTTCTGCCCCTTCGGCCCGAAAGCGTCGTCCGCCAGCATCGCCAGCCGACCGCTGCCGAGCGTCGCGGCAAGGCCTGTCACGGCGGCGTCGGACAGTCCCGCCGGCCGGGCGGTGAGGCGTCGCAGCAGATGGCGCAGGGCGCCGGGCGAGGGCCGTGACGCCATGCCGGCGATGAACTCCATGTCGATGGCGAGCCCGAGCCCCGCCGGACAGAGCAGCGTCAGGCGCTCCACGCCGGGAAGCGTCTGTGCGAGTGCCACCGCCACCACGCTGCCGAGCGAATGGGCGACAATCTCGGTCGGCCCGAAGCCCTGCGCGGCGAGGAAGCCGGGCAGGGGAGCCGCCAGATCGGCAATGCTGGTCACCTCGGCGCGAGTACCGCCATGGCCCGGCAGATCGGGCACCAGCACGTCATAGCCGGCGCGGCCGAGCTGGCTGGCGAAGGCGGCGAAGGTGGTGCGATCCCCGGCGAAGCCGTGCAACAGCAGCGCCCGGCGTGCGGCACCCGGCGTGCCATGGCGGTCAAACGCGATCGCGCCCGGCGCGGCGACGGTTCCGCCCGCCAGTGCCGCCTCGATATCGCGCGCCTCGATGCGCCCGCGCCGGCCGGTCCCGTGCAGAGCGGCGAGGTCGATCCCGGCCCGCGCGGCGAGCCGCCGGGCGATGGGGGTAGCGCGACGCGGGGCGGCAGGATCCGCGGGAGCGTGGGGCGGCGCCGCGACGGCCGTCGCGACCGGAGCGGTCGTCGCTGGGGCGGTCGTCGCTGGTGCGGTCGCCATCGAGGCCGCGCGAGGCGCCGGGACGGGCGGGGTCGCCTCGTCGGGGAGGAAGCCCTCCATGCCGGCATCCGCCGTCGCGATCTCCACCCGCGCCAGCGGCGCGCCGACCGGCACCATGGAGCCCAGCTCCACCAGCGGCTCGACCAGTGTGCCGTCCATCAGCGCGGGAAATTCGGCGACCGTCTTGTCGGTCTCGATCTCGAACAATCCGTCGCCGCGCTTGAAATCAGCGCCCGGTTGCACCATCCAGCCGACGATGCGGCCTTCCTCCATGGTCTCGCCAAGGCGCGGCATGGCGAGGGTGCGCGTGACCCGCCCGCTCGCGGCCGGCGCCGGCGCGGGGGACACTCCCGCCTCGCCCTTCAGCCGGGCGATGGGGGCGCCGACGACGATCATGTCGCCGGGCTGCACCAGCTTCTCCGCCAGCACTCCGTCGGTGAGCGCGGGCAGTTCGGCCACCGTCTTGTCGGTCTCGATTTCGAGGATCGGGTCGCCGCGCTTGAAGGCATCGCCCTCCGCGATCAGCCAGCCGACGATGCGCCCCTCCTCCATCGTCTCGCCGAGACGGGGCATGGTGAGAATGGCGCCGCTCATGACAGCAGCCGCCGCACGGCGTCGCCAATCAGCGCGGGGGAGGGCACGCTGCCCGCCTCCAGTTCCTGCGACACGGAAATCGGGATGTCCTCGCCGGCGATGCGGATAACCGGATCATGCAGGAAGTCGAAGCATTCCTCGGTGATGCGCGCCGCCAGCTCGGCGGCGACACCGGCGGTCATCGGCCCTTCCGAGACCACGGCGACCCGGCCGATTTTCTCGACATGCTCGATCACCGTCTCCATGTCGAGCGGGTTGAGGGTGCGCAGGTCGATCACCGTCGCCTCGATGCCGTCCTTGGCCAGCGCCTCGGCGGCTTCCAGCGCGTAATGCACCTGACGCGAATAGGTGACGATGACCACGTCCTGGCCCTCGCGGCGCACCGCCGCCTTGCCCCAGGGCCGCTTCGCCGTGGTGAGGTCGGCCTCTTCCTTGCGGGTGTAGAGCGCCTTGTGCTCGATGAAGACCACCGGGTCCGGCATGGTCAGCGCGTGGCGCAGCAGGTGATAGGCGTCCTCGGCGGTGGCCGGCATGACGAGGCGCAGGCCGGGCATGTGCATGACCCAGGCCTCCAGGCTCTGCGAATGCTGCGCGCCGGCGGAGCGGCCGGTGCCGCCCTGCGTGCGCAGCACCATCGGCACGCCGATCTGCCCGCCGAACATGTAGCGGATCTTGGCCGCCTGGTTGGTGAGCTGGTCCATGGTCATGCCGAGGAAGTCGACATACATCAGCTCGGCGACGGGGCGCAGGCCGGTCATCGCCGCACCGACGGCGGCGCCGATGATCGCCGGTTCGGAGATCGGCGTGTCGATCAGCCGGTCGCCGCCGAACGTGTCGATCAGGCCCTTGGTCACGCCATAGGCGCCGCCATAGCGGCCCACTTCCTCGCCGATGACGACGACGCGCTCATCCGCCTCCATCGCGTCGATGAGCGCCTGACGCAGCGCGTCGCGGTAGGTGATCTGGACCATCAGCGGATTTCCTTGGACAGAACGCGGTCGAGCCGGGTGCGCACGGGCTCGGGTTCGGGTTCGCCGACGGCGAACACGTCGCGGAACATCGAGGCGAGCGGCGGGGCCGGCGACGCGGCGGCGAAGTCGATGGTGGCGTCCATCTCGGCGGCGATCTCGGTGTCGAGCGCGTCGAGCGCGCTCCCGGGGGCGAGGCCCCGCTCCAGCAGCGCGGCGCGGGCGATCTTCACCGGGTCGCGCTGGCGGCCGGCCAGTTCCTCCTCTTCGGCGCGGTAGGGGCTCTTGTCCATGCGGGCATGGCCGAAGAACCGGTAGCAGGAGATGGCGAGGAAGCCCGGCTTGCCGGCGCGGGCGGCGTCGACCAGGTCCTTGGCGGTCGCCGCGACCGCTTCGACATCGTTGCCGTCGACCATGGCCCCCTGCAGACCGAAGGCGCGGGCGCGCTCGTCGAACGCCTCGTTGCGCGTCGCCTGATCGACGCGGGTGCCCATGCCGTACTGGTTGTTGATGCACACGAACAGCACCGGCAGCTCCCAGAGCGCCGCCATGTTCATGCTCTCATAGAGGATGCCCTGGCCCATCGCCCCGTCGCCGAAGAAGGCGAGGGAGACGCTGCCGGTCTTCAGCCGCTTGGCCGAGAGGCCGGCGCCGACCACGGCCGGGATGCCGCCGCCGACAATGGCATTGGCGCCGAGATGGCCGAGCGCCATGTCGGCAATGTGCATCGAGCCGCCCTTGCCGGCGCAGTAGCCGGTTTCCTTGCCGGCGATCTCCGCCATCATCCGCGAAGGATCGGCGCCGCGGGCGAGGAAGATGCCGTGGCCGCGGTGGTGGGTGGTGAAGGTGTCCTCCGGCCGCATGGCGCTGGCTACACCCGCCGCCGCCGATTCCTCACCGATTGACAGATGCAGCATGGAGCCGGCGGAGAGGCCGCGCACGAAGAGTTCGCCCACGCGCTCCTCGAAGGTGCGGATACGCCGCATGGTCCTGTAGAGGCCGAGGAGATCGGCGTTGCTGGCCGATGGCGAAGCGGAGGGTCGGGTGTCGGTCATGACGGGGACGGGTCCTTGATGACGCACGTTCGCTCAGAGGAGCTTCAGCTTGGTGGTGCGGGAGACGATCGCGACGGCGACAATGATGATGACGCCCTTCACGATGCTCTGGATGTAGGTGTCGAGGCCGATGAGGTTCAGGCCGTTATTGATGACGCCGATGAACAGCGCGCCGAAGAAGGTGCCGGCGATGGTCGCCGTGCCCGGCCGGAACATGGTCATGCCGATGAACACGGTGGCGAGGCCGTCGAGCAGATAGTCCTGCCCGGCATTGGGCTGGCCCGAGCCGAGGCGGGCGGAGAGCAGGATGCCGGCGGTCGCGGCGAACAGGCTGCAGATGACCAGCGCCAGCTGGCGGTAGCGCCGCCCGCGAATGCCGGACAGCTCGGCCGCCTTGAGGTTGCCGCCCACGGCATAGATGTAGCGCCCGACAATGGTGCGCTCCATGACGAACCAGGCGAGGAGCACCGCGCCGAACATGATGAAGGCCAGCACCGGGACGCCGAAGAGCCGCCCCTGCCCGAGCACCAGATAGCTGTCGGGCAGGCCGCCATAGATCGCCCGGCCGCCCGAGAGCAGGAAGTTCACGCCGAACAGGATGGAGCCCATGGCGAGAGTGGCGATCAGCGAGGGCACGCCGACGATCGTCACCAGCAGGGCGTTGACGAGGCCGACGGCGAGGCCTGCGCCGAGCCCGGCGGCGAGCGCCGCCGGCAGCGGCCAGCCGGCCACCAGAAGGGTCGGCGCGATGAGACCGGCGAGGCCGGCCATGAAGCCGACCGACAGGTCCATCTCCCGCGCGGCGAAGCCGAAGGTGAGGCCGATGGCCACGATGGTGAGCATCGAGATCTGCTGGAGGATGTTCAGCAGGTTCGAGGTCGTCAGGAACCGGTCCACCCCCAGCGAGAAGCCGATGAACAGCAGCACGAGCACGACCAGCGTCGAATAGCGCAGGAAGAGCTGCTTGCGCTGGCGGGCGGCCTCGCCCGCGCGCGGCATCGCGACGGATGCGCTGGCGTCGGTGTTCATGCCCGCGCTCCCGACATCGCCGCGATGAAGCTCTGTTCCGAGAAGTTGGGCCATGCGAGGTCTCCGAGGGCTTGCCCGTTGACGAAGGATACGACGCGGGTGGAGAGGTCCGCGATCTCGATAAGGTCGGAGGAGGCGACGAGGATCGCGGTGCCCTCGGCAGCGAGTCCGCGCAACAGATCGTGGATCTCGCGCTTGGCGCCGATGTCGACGCCCTCGGTCGGCTCGACGAAGATCATCAGGCGATAGCGTCCCTTGGCCCCGTAGAGCCATTTGCCAATGGATATCTTCTGCTTGTTGCCGCCCGACAGTTCGCCGACCACCTGCTCGGTCGAGGAGGCCTTGACGGACAGGCGCCCCATCACGGCCCGCGCCTCGGTGCTCTCGCGGCGCGGGCTGAGAATGCCGAAGGCACGGTAGGCTCCGGCTTCGGGATGAACCATCGCAAGGTTTTCGCGCGCGCTCCACTCGCCGATCAGCGAATGGATCATGCGGTGGTCGGGCACGAAGGCGACGCCGCGCCGGCGCATCTCGTGGGCGGCGATGCGTGGCACCGTTTCCTCCCCCAGCCGCAGCGTGCCCCCTTGCAGGTCCGGCGCGTCGTAGAGCGAGCGGGCAAAGGCGAAATGGCCGGAGCCGGTGAGCCCGATGAGGCCGACAATCTCGCCGGCGCGGATGTGGAACGAGGAGACCCGCGCCTCCGGAATGTTCCAGTCCGACACCTCGACGACCGGCGGGCCGAGCGCCTCGCTCCGCCGGTCCTGTGCGCCGCCGTCGGACGGGCCGTGCCCGCGCTGAAGCATGAGCGAGGTCAACTGGCCTTCCGTCGCCCCGGCGGCCGGGAAGGTTCGGATGAGCCGGCCGTCGCGCAGCACCGTGATGCGGTCGGACAGGGCGATGATCTCGGACAGGAAATGGCTGATCAGCACCACGCCGACACCCTGCGCGGGCAGGCGGCGGATGATCGCCCAGAGCCGCTCCTTCTCGCGCGCCGGCAGCGTCGCGGTCGGCTCGTCGAGAATGAGGATGCGGATGCGCCCGCGCAGCGCGCGGACGATCTCGATGATCTTCTGGTCGGCATAGGGCAACGTCTCGACCGGCTGGTCGAGGTCGATGGTAAGGTCGGGGAACCAGCGCGCCAGCAAGGCACGGGCCTGATCACGCAGCGCACCGCGCCGGACGATGCCGCCGGGATAGCGCGGCTCGCCGCCGAGCAGGATGTTCTCCGCCCCCGTGAGGCTCGGCACCAGGCTGCCTTCCTGCGAGACATGGGCGATGCCGCGCGCCAGCGCCTCACCCGGCGAGGCGAGGCTCACCTTCTCGCCGTCCAGCGTCATCCGGCCCTCGCTGGGCAGCCGGCTGCCACCGAGGATGGAGACCAGCGTGGTCTTGCCCGCGCCGTTCTCGCCGATCAGGCCATGGACCTCATCCGTGCGGAAGGCGACGCTGACGCGGTCGAGGGCCCGCGTGCCGGGATAGTCCATGATGATGTCGGTGAGTTCGATGGCCATGGCCGCTGCCTCCACTGCCGAAAGGGGACGACCGGCGCCGCGACGCGCCGGCCGTCAGACGCTCACTTCGGGAGGAAGTCCTTGCAGTTCGCCTTGGTGACGAGCGGCGCGTCGAGATAGACGACCTTGGAGGGGATGACGTCGGCGGCGGGCTTCTTCTCGACGACGATGTCCTCGATCCACTCGCCGGTCTGCGCGCCCATCTTCTCGAAGGGCTGGCTGATGGTGGCGATCATCTGGCTGCCGGGCTTGCAGACCTCGGCGATCGCCTGCGGGTGGCCGTCAATGCCGATGACCTTGGCGTGGGTGTTGCCGCCCGCCTTCAGCGCGTTCAGCGCCGCCTGCGCCGGCTCGTCCCACGGCGCCCAAACGCCATCGATCTGGTCGCCGAACCGCGTGACATAGTCCTGCATCGAGCGGGTCGTGTCCTCGAAGAAGGCGGTGTAGTCGATATTGTGCTCGGCGAGCACCTTCACGTCGGGGTACTCCTTGAGCACGGTTGCCATGGTCTCGCCGCGCTTGCGGGTGCCGTGGTGCTCGGCCATGCGCAGGAAGATGATCTTCGGGTTCTTGCCGAGTTCGTTGAGGAAGAAGGGCGAGACGGTCGCGCTCATCGCCCAGTTGTTGGTGGTGACATCGACCAGAGTGCCGTCGACCGAGCCGCTGTCGACGGTGAAGATCGGAATCTTCTGCGCGACGGCTTCCTTGATCGCCGCGGAGGAGGCGCGCAGATCGGCCATGGAAATGATGATGGCGCCGACGCCGCGCGACGCCGCGTCCTGGATGTTGGCGGCGGTCTTCTCGCCGGAGCCGCCGCTGTCGAGATAGGCGACCTTCCAGTCGGACTTGCCGGTTTCCTTCAGCCAGGCCTGGAAGCCGGCCTTCACGCGCTGCTCGGACTGGGCGGCGGCGTTGGAATGGACCCAGGCGATGTCCAGCGCGAAGGCCGGTACCGCCGCCATGACGGAGGCGACGGCGACAGCACTGAGGACACAGTTCTTCATTGCTCGAAATGGCATTTTACAGTCTCTCCCTAACTGCGCCTGGTGGCGCAGGATCTGCCGACCGCCTCTGTCGGGCGTTGCGGAGAGGCTATTTCAGGCTCGATACAAACGTCAAGACGAATTACATTTGTTACGAGGGATGATGGACGAGACCGACGATACGCTCATGGTGAAGGCCGCCTGGCTCTACCATGTGGGGGGCCTGAACCAGGCCGAGACCGCCGAACGGCTTGGTCTGACGCGGGCCCGCGTGAACCGCCTGCTCGCCGACGCGCTGGAAGAGGGCGTGGTGTCGATCACGGTCGACCGCCAGCTCGCCGGCATGGTGCCGGTTGAGGAAGCACTGCGCCGGCGCTTCGGGCTCGACTTCTGCCAGGCGACGCCCGCGCTCGATCTCGGCCTCGATCGCCAGCCGGCAACGGATAAGGGCGACAGGGCGGGCCTCTCCCCGGCCCAGAAGGTGGCTTTCCGCGCGGTTGGGTTGCTCGGCGCCAACCATCTGCGCGCCCATCTCGCCCGTGATGAGCCGGCGACGGTCGGGCTCGGCTGGGGCCGGACGCTGGAGCAGATGACGCTGCATATGGCGGGGGTCAGCGCGCCGAACGCGCGGTTCATCTCGCTGATGGGCTCGCTGACCGCCAATTCGGCCTTCAACCCGTTCGAACTCGTCCACACACTGGCCAAGCGTACCGGTGGCGAGGGTTATTTCCTGCCCGTGCCCTTCATCGCCGACACGGTGGAGGACAAGCAGGTGCTGCTCTCGCAGCGGCAGGTGGCGAAGGCGCTCGCCATCGCCGAAACCGCGACGTTGTGCATGATCAGCGTCGGAGAACTGGAGGAAAGCGCGCTGCTGCGCCGACAGGGCATGCTCACCGCCGCGGATCTCGACAGCCTGCACGCGGCCGGTGCCGTGGGCGACACCAACGGCATCTTCTTCGATGCGAATGGCCGCCCGGTCGATCATCCGCTGAACAAGCGCACCATCGCCGTGCCGTTCGACGTGCTGCGCGATCTCAATGTCGTGCTGATGGTCGCGAGCCCCGAGAAAACCCGCGCTGCCGCCGCGCTGCTCGCCAGCGGGATCGTCAACGGCCTCATCATCGATGGCGACGCCGCACTAAAGATGATGGATCGGACGTGAGAAAAAAAGCACCATCTAAATATTATAAAATATACGAGATGATTATTTTTCCATAGCAACATGAAAAGAAAATAATCCAACAATTTAAAATAATATATATTTTGATTGATCTGCGAAGTGTGGCCGCGCAATCAAATGTAGGCCGGCGATACCTTGCGACATGACTGTAATTTCCGGGGTGTCTGGGCTGTTTTATACGATGGCGCGCAGGGTCCGGCCCGAAAATTGAATATACGGCGCCCGCGTGCGACACGGTCGGGGGATCGCCGCAACGCTCAATTTCGGATGGTCGAGGCCCTCGCCAAGCATCTGAATCTGGACGTTACGGCCGAGTTCGCCGCTTGCCTGCCGTTGCCCGCCGCATGGCCCGCCGTGCCGTTCGCCCTATACCGGCGGCACGCCGGGCACCTCGTAGGTCCACACCCGGAACGACTTCAGCACGTGGGGGCCGAACGAGTTGACCAGCGGGATGTCGGCGGCATCGCGGCCGCGGGCGACGACGATGCGGCCGATCCGCCGCACATTGTTGCGCGGGTCGAACGTGTGCCAGGCGCCGTCGAGAAACACCTCGATCCAGGCGCTGAAATCCATCGGGTCGACCACCGGCACGCCGATATCGCCGAGATGGCCGTTGACGTAGCGCGCGGGAATGTTGAGGCAGCGGCAGAAGGCGACGGCGAGATGGGCGAAGTCGCGGCAGACGCCGACGCGCTCGTGATAGGTCTCGAAGGCCGAGCGCGTGGAGCGCGCCTGCATGTAGTCGAAGCGGATATGGTTATGGACGAAATCGCAGATCGCCTGCACCCGTCCCCAACCCGGCGCCAGCGTGCCGAACAGGTCCCACGCGGTCTGGCTGAGGCGATCGGTTTCGCAATAGCGGCTGCCCATGAGATAGGTCAGGCAGGCATCGGGAAGTTCCGGCACCGGCATTTCCCGCGCATCGGGAAACAACCCGTCCAGCCGGCCGTCATCCTCGATCGTGGCATCGCCCCAGATGGTCAGGTCGCCCGCCGGCGCCACCAGCCGCAGGCAGCGGTTGCCGAACAGGTCGAGATAGGTGGATGTGGCGACCTGCGGAGTGGTGAGAACGGTTTCGGGCGCCCGGATATCGGCGGCGCGATCCTCATGCACGGAAAGAAGGCAGACGAGCGCTGTGGGCTGCTGGCAGTTCAGCGTGATCTCGTAACCGTAGCGAATGAGCATGAAGGGTTCCTGGAGCGTCGATCGGTTTGCCGGACATCGGCTTTCGTCACGATACAGACACAGGTGCCGGCCGTCCGGATAAACCCGAGGCGTGCCAACGAAAACTGCGTCCTGCGCGCGTCTGTCGGTAAGGACGTAACTGGAACGGCCCCCCGCAGCTTCCGCGCGGCCGCGCGGCTCCGTCCGCCGCGCGGAAGCTGGGGAACCGCGTTCCGCAACGACTGGTGAATGCCGGGCTCGAAACGCGACGACATGGGCCGCGAGCACAGCCATATTGGCGGGATCAAGCGGCCCGAAACCTGGCGCAAGGTCCTAGGTGGCAAGGTCCTAGGTGGCAAGGTCCTAGGTGGAGAGAGACCCCGCCCGCGGCCGGCGGCGGGTCACATATCCCAGCACGCCATCGGCGAGGATCGCCAGCACCAGCGCGAGGGCGCCATAGCCGAACAGCAGGCGGTAGCTGCCGCCGGACATGGCGAAGAGATAGGAATAGCCATAGCCCGCCAGCGCCTGGAAGGTGGCGAAGATGATGGTCGCCCGGCTCCAGGCGGCAGCCTGCGCGGCGTGGTCGCCCGGCAGCAGGTGGTGCATCTTGTGCAGCACCAGCGGCACGATGCCGGGTGGAAAGGTGCCGATCACCAGCGTGGCGATGGCGACCGCCGCCAGATGCGGGTCGAATAGCAGGGTGCCGAGCGCGATGGCCTGAACACCCAGCAGCAGGCGCAGCGCACGGGCCGAGCCCAGCCGGTCGCCCATCTGGCCATAGACCACCGGTCCAAGAATGGCGCCGATGCCATAGACCACCCAGATGAGCGCGCCGACATGCGCGCCCTGTCCCAGCCCGCGCGCGACATAATCGGCCAGAAACACCATGGCCGGCACCAGCCCCACCGCCATGAGCCCGTATTGGCCATAAAGCACCTTCAGCGCCAGGGCGGGGCGGGGCTCCGCCGTCGCGCGTCCGGGGAGCTCAGCCGCCGGGCTGTTGCGGGGCCAGCCGGCCCAGCTCAGGGCGATGAGGGCGAAGGACAGGGCGGCGAGGCCCAGCCAGGTCGCCCGGAGACCCCAGTGCAGCAGGAACGGAACAACGGTGCCCGAGGCGGCAATGCCGAGGCCGATGCCGAGAAAGATGGCCCCGCCGGCCAGCCCGCGCCGTGCGGGCGGAATGTGCGGCATGAGCGTCGCCGCCACCAGCACCATGATCGTGCCGCCCGTCACGCCCGAGAGCAGCCGCCAGCCGAAGAACCACGCCTCGGAGAGCGGGAAGGCGCAGGCGAGGAAGGACAGCGCGGTGAGCAGCATCATCACCTTGAGCACCGCGACATTGCCGAAGCGGTGGCCGAGCGCGCGGGCGATGATGGCGCCGACCAGATAGCCCGCCAGATTGGCGGCGCCGAGATAGATCACCCGGTCCGCGGTGAACCAGCCCGCCTCGATGAGAGGGGGAATGAGCGGGGTATAGGCGAAGCGGGCGAGGCCGATGCCGATCATGCTGGCGCAGAAGCCGGCCATCACGGCGGCCCAGGGCAGGGGTTCCCTGCCGGGGCGGGAAGGCTCGGAGGGAGCGGCGTTGCGGGTCATGGTGACCTCTCTCGCAGATGCCGGCGCGGCGCCCTCGCGGGCGGCGCCATTTTTGACACCATTGTCATTTTTGACGATATCGTCAAATTTGACATCAGTGTCAATCATGCGATGGTGTCGGTGTCGGTGTCGGTGTCGGTGTCGGTGGCGTGCGCGAAGCGTTCGGGTGTTCGGGCGTCTGGAATTTCGGGGAGGCGAGGCGGCCATGGCCGGGGTCCGGCAGTTCGACGAGGAGCGCCTGCTGGCGGACGCGCTGGCCCAGTTCTGGCGCAAGGGCTATGCGGCCACCTCCATGCAGGAACTGGCCGCGGCGAGCGGCGTGCAGCGCGGCTCGCTCTACAATGCCTATGGCGGCAAGGAAGCGCTGTTCATCGCCGCCTATCGCCGCTATCAGGCGCGCTATATCGAGGGTGTCCGGCGCGCCCTCGCGCCGCCCGATCTGCGCGCGGCGCTGACCGGGCTGTTCGCGTTCAGCATCGATTACATCCGCACGGAACGCCGGGGCTGCCTCACCACCAAGACGGCCATTGACGAGGAGGCCGGCAGTCCCGCCATCCGCGCGGCGCTGCGCCAGCAGATGGGCGATCTCCACGCCTGCCTGGTCGAGCGGCTGTCGCGATCCGCACCGGCACTGCGTCTGCCGGTGGAGACGACGGCCGATCTCATCGTCACCCAGACGCGGGGCATCGTGGTGATGGAGCGCATCCACGATGACCCCGCCCGGCTGAAGGCCGGCGCCGACGCGCTGGTGGGCCTTCTGCTGAAGGAAGCCGGCGCATAGGCGCGCGCCTCGCGGGCGCGCGCTTCTGGCCGTGCCGGATCAGATGTCCTTGACGAGGCGCAGCGCGTCGTAGATCGCCGCGTGGGTGTTGCGCGAGGCTACCGCGTCGCCGATGCGGAACAGCTGGAACGCGCCGTCGGGATTGTCCGCGCGGGTCTGCGGGCGCCCCTCGATGAGCGCGTCATAGTCGACCGCGCCCTTGTTGCGCGAGAGCGGCTTCAGCTCGAAATACAGGTCGTCGAGCGGCACGATGCCGTGATTGATGACGATCTGGTCGACGATCCGTTCCTGCCGCACCCCGCCATGATCCGAGCCGACAATGGCCTTTATGGCATTGCCCGCCCGCTCGGCGGCCTCCAGCCGCCAGGTGACGGTGAAGGTCACGTCGTGCTTCTGCAGGGCACGCATATAGGGCACGAGATTCATGCCCATGACCTCCGGCGCGAAGGTGCGATCGGGCGTCATGATCTCCACCTTGCCGCCGGCCGCGGCGATCACCTCGGCCGCCTGCAGGCCGACATTGTCGCCGGCATCGTCGAAGACCAGCACATTGCGGCCGGGCTTCACGTCGCCGGAAATGATGTCCCAGGCGGAGACGACGAGGTCGTTGCCGGCGGAGAGCACATCGGTGTGCGGCAGTCCGCCGGTGGCGATGATGACGACATCGGGCTTCTGCGCCAGCACCGTGTCCGCTTCCGCCCAGGTGTTGAAGTTGAGCGACACGCCGCCGGCCTCGCACTGGGCGAGGCGCCAGTCGATGATCGAGATCATCTCGCGGCGGCGCTTGTTCTGCGCGGTGAGGCGCACCTGCCCGCCCGCCGTCGGGGCGGCCTCGAACACCACCACCTCATGCCCGCGCGCCGCGCCGACGCGCGCCGCCTCCAGCCCGCCCGGCCCGGCCCCGACCACGACGATCCTGCGTGGCGTGTCCGCGCGCGGGATGTCATGCGGCATCGTCTCCTCGCGGCCGCTGGCGCCGTTATGGATGCAGAAGGCGGCGCCGCCCTGATAGATGCGGTCGAGGCAGTAATTGGCGCCGACGCAGGGGCGGATGTCGTCTTCCCGCCCGGCGATGATCTTGCGCACGATATGCGGGTCGGTGAGGTGGGCGCGGGTCATGCCGATCATGTCCACCTTGCCGGCCGCGATGGCGTGACGGGCCGTGGGCACATCCGGCACGCGCGCGGCGTGGAAGACCGGCCAGCGCGTCTCGGCGCGGATTTCGCCGGCGAAATCGAGATGCGGGGCGCTGGGCATGCCCTGGATGGGGATGACGTCGGTCAGCGCGGCATCGGTGTCGATATGGCCGCGGATGATGTTGAGGAAGTCGACCAGCCCGCTCGCCTTCAGCCGGCGCGAGACCTCCATGCCTTCCTCGCGGCCCATGCCGTCCTTCATGTCGCCCTCGTCGGCGGTGTAGCGCACGCCGACGATGAAGTCCGGCCCCACCCGGTCGCGGATGGCCCGCAGCGTCTCCAGGGTGAAGCGCAGCCGGTTGTCGAGCGAGCCGCCATAGGGCGCGTCGAGGTCATTGGTCGCCGGCGACCAGAATTGCTGCGCGAGATGGCCATAGGCCTCGATCTCGATGCCATCGAGCCCGGCCAGCTTCATGCGCTCGGCCGCGTCGGCGAAGTCCTTGATGACGCGCTCGATATCCCAGTCCTCGATGCGCTTGGGGAAGGCGCGGTGGGCGGGTTCGCGGGCCAGCGAGGGGGCGATGACCGGTAGCCAGTCGCCCTTGTCCCAGCGGGTGCGGCGGCCGAGATGGGTGATCTGGATCATTACCGCCGTGCCGTGCTCGTGGCAGGCATCGGCGAGGTCGCGCATCCACGGCACCACCTCGTCCTTGTAGACCAGCACGTTGCCGAAGGCGGGCGGGCTGTCCTTCGACACCGAGGCGGAACCGGCCGTCATGGTCAGCGCGATGCCGCCCTTTGCCCGCTCGACATGATAGGCGCGGTAGCGCTCCTTCGGCATGCCGTCCTCGGCATAGGCGGGCTCATGCGAGGTCGTCATGATCCGGTTGCGAAGCGTCAGGTGCTTGAGCTGGAAAGGTTGGAGCAGCGGATCGTTGGACATGCATGCCTGCCTGGAAAGGTACCAGACTGAAAATTTAGCCACCTGTACACCCGTGTCAATCTATCAAACAGCGGCGTACATTTCGCGGGGCGGGCGAATGGGATTTGATCCGTGCCGCATGAGCGCGCCGGAACGTGGCGAGCAGGGGAGAGAGCGATGGAACATGGGCAGGAGCCGACCGAAAAGCCGACCGACAGGCGGGTCGGGATCATCGGCGGCAGCGGCTGGCTCGGGGCGGCCTTCGCGCGCGGCTTTCTCGCGAAGGGCGTGGTCCGGCCGGAAAACCTCATCCTGTCCACCCGCGCCGGGGCGGGGCCTATCCCGGAGGCGGTGTGGACGGCGGACAATCAGGCGCTGGTCGAGGGCTGCGACATCGTCCTGCTGTCGGTGCGGCTGGAGCATCTGCCCCATGTCGCCATCGCGGTCGGCGACAAGCCTCTGGTCTCGCTCATGGCGGGGGTCGACGTGGCGACGCTGATCCGCCACACCGGCACGCGCAAGGTGGTGCGCACCATGCCCAACGCGGCGGCCACGATCGGGCAATGCTACACCCCGTGGTACGCGACGGCGGAGGTGGGCGCGGATGACAGGGCGCTGGTGCAGCGGCTGTTCGCGTGCTGCGGCGCCGCCGACGAGGTGCCCTCCGAAAGTCAGATCGACTATTTCTGCGGCTTCACCGGCGCCGGCGCCGGCTATCCGGCCCTGCTCGCCCGCGCGATGATCGCTCATGCCGAGGCCCGTGGCGTCGACCCCGCCGTGGCCCGCCGCGCCGCCGCCTCCATTGTGGCGGGCGCGAGCCGGCTGCTGGCGGAGCCGGGCGCCGTGCCCGGTGACATCATCGAAGCGCTGGCCGGCTATCGCGGCACCACCGCCGCGCTGATCGAGACCGCCGGGGCGGAGGGCTTCGATCGCGCGGTGGCAGCCGGCCTCGCGGCGGCCGAGGCGCGGGCGCGTGAGTTGAGCGCGCTCACCGCCCGCTCGCTCTGACGCCACTCGTCACGCGCCGCTCATGTCGGGGCGGCGATGCCGGCCAGCGCGGCGATTCGCGCCAGCACCTCGGCACGCAGGCGCAGCTGCCCCGGCGGTGCCTGCCGCGCCAGCTTGGCCTGGCCGGGTATGTGCACCCCGAGCCCGGCCAGCCGCTCCATCTGCCGTGACAGCCGGTCGGCGAGGTCGGTGGCGGCACCGCGCGGGGCGATGGCCAGCACGAACAGGCCGACGCCGGGACCTCGCGTGCCGGCCACGAAGCTCGGCGCATCGAGCGACCAGTTGGCGCCGGTCAGCCCCGCCGCGAGGATTTCCACGATCAGCGCGATATTGGCGCCGCGCGCGCCGCCGAAGGGCAGAAGATGGCCATCCAGCGCCGCGGCGGCATCCTGCGTCGGCGCGCCCTCGCCATCCACCGCCCACCCGGCGGGGATCGGCTCGCCGCGCGCGGCCGCCTCGCGGATATTGACGAAGGCGGTGGCGCTGGAGGCCTGGTCGACCAGCAGGGCCGGCCCCTGCGCGCCCGGCGCGGCGAAGGCGATCGGGTTGGTGCAATAGACCGCCCGGGCGACGCCGGGCGGGCTCATCAGCGGCGGCCCGTTGGTGGCGGCCAGCGCGACGAGGCCGTGCTCGGCCAGCCGCAGCGCATAGTCGCCCAGCTCGCCGGTGGTGAAGCTGCCGCGCAGCGCGAGGCTGGCGGCGCCCAGATCCGTCGCCCGCTGAGAGAGCTCCCGAACGGCGCGGTCGAAGCCAAGCTGGGCGATGCCGCCCGCGACGTCCACCTCGATAAGGGCCGGCGCGGGGAACGAGATGACCGGTTCGGCCGTGCCGAGGATGCGGCCGGCCTTCAGGCTTTCCACATAGTCGATGAGGTGGGCGAAGCCGACCGAGGCGCGTCCGCGCTCCTCGGCCCGCACGGTGGCGGTGGCGAGTGCCTCCGCCATGGCCGGACTGGCGCCGACCGCCGCAAGCGCGGCACGGGCGAAATCGGCGGCGGCGTCGGGGGTGAGGCTGAGGAACGCGCTCATCCTAGATCGCCAGCGCGGCCTTGCGGCCCTCATAGATGGCATAGGGCGCCTGCCGGGGCGCGGCGCCGTCGCCGATCTCGACAAAGGGCAGGCCCGCCTCGCGCAGCTCGCGCGCCAGCCAGTCGGCGGCCATGTTGGTGGTGGCCGTCACCAGCGTGTCCGCCTCGATGAAGCGTCGGCTGCCGTCGAGGTGGGAAATCACCGTTGCGCCGTTGCCGTGCCATTCGAGGATCGAGGATTCCAGCACGAAGGTCACGCCGAGCCGGCTCAGCGTGCGGCGCAGCGGCCCATCGGCGGCGGTGCGCTGCAATTCGCGCCCCACCATCGGGTCGGGCGTGAGCAGCGTCACCTCATGACCGTCCTCGGCGAGTTTCCATGCCGTGCCGCAGCCGCGCCAGCCGCCCGCCTCGTCGAGCAGCAGCACGCGCTTGCCCGGCCGCGCCTGACGCGCCATCACCGCCTCGATCGAGACGGCGTTGCCGCGCTCCCAGCCGGGCATGGTGTCAAGTTGGGGGAACGCCTTCTGGAAGCCGGTATCGGGCGTGACCGAGCCGGTGGCGAGGATGACGATGTCGGCCTCCTCCGCGGTGATGTCGGCCGCTTCGACATAGGTGTTGAGTCGCACTTCCACCTGCAGCTTGGTCAACTGGCGCTCGTACCAGTCGATCAGGTCGGTGATCTGCGCGCGGCGCGGCTGCAGGCCGGCGAGGCGGAAATTCCCGCCCAGCTTGTCCGAGGCTTCCGCCAGCACCACGCGATGACCGCGCTCGGCCGCCGCCCGCGCGGCCTCCAGTCCGGCGGGCCCGCCGCCGACCACGAACACGCGGCGCGGCCGCGCGGCGGGTGTGAAGCGGTCGCCGCCCCACTCGAACTCGCGTCCGGCGGAGGGGTTGATGAGGCAGCTGATCCAGTAGTCGCGCGAGCGCCGCCCCCAGCACATCTGGTTGCAGGACAGGCAGCCGCGCACATCTTCCGGCCGGCCCTCCGCCGCCTTGTTGACGAGGTGCGGATCGGCGATCTGCCCGCGCACGATCGAGACCAGATCGGCCGAACCCTCGCCGATCACCGTCTCGGCATTGTCGGGGGTGCGGATATGGCTCTCGGCGGTGACGAGGGCGTGCGTCACCACTTTCTTCAGCGTGCTGGCGAGGTCGACGCCGAGCTTCTCCGGATACTGGAAGGTCGGGATGATCTTGTAGAAGTCGAAATAGGAGCCGCTGCCGCAGGTCACATAGTCCATCAGCTGCTGCTCGTCGTGCAGGCGGACGATCTCGGCGAGGTCGCGCTTCTGCAGCGCCACCTCGACATCGGGCTCGTCATTGACCGCGAGGCCGATGATGAAATCCTCGCCGCACAGCGCGCGGATGCGGGTGAGGATCTCGCGCGAGACGCGGGTGCGGTTTTCCAGCGAGCCGCCCCATCTGTCCTCGCGCCGGTTGGACCAGGGCGTCCAGAACTGGTCGACGAAGCCGTGATAGGCGGCCCAGACTTCCACGCCGTCGAAGCCGGAGGCCTGCGCGCGGCGGGCGGCCTGCACGAAGCCCTCGATCGTCTCCTCGATCTCCGCCTCGCTCATCGCGTGGGAGCCGTCACTGTCATGGTAGCTCGGCATGCCCGAGGGCGACCAGTGCGGATGATAGGACAGGTCGGAATCGCCGTGGCTGCCGATATGGTAGAGTTGCTGGATAGCGAGCGCGCCATGGCGCTGGATGGCCTGTGTCACCGCCTTGAACGGCTCGATGATGGCGTCGTCGCCGGGGCGGAAATTGCCCCGCGTCAGAACCGCCGCCGGATGCACGGGCACCGGCTCCACCACAATCATCGCCGCGCCGCCACGGGCGCGCTCCTCGTAATAGCCGACATGGCGCAGCCCCGGCAGGCCGTCCTCCGCCATATTGGCCGTATGCGCCCCGAACACCACCCGGTTCCGCAGCGTTCTGCCGCGAAGTCGGATTGGTGCAAGCATTTTGGGGAAGCGGCTTGCCATCGTGAACTGACCCTCTGTTCGTCACGGCCTTGAGCGATGCGGACAGTCGGGAACGGCAGCCGATCGCGAGTATACATTGGTGTCGAGTTTTTCAACTGTCACGTACATTCTACGCTTGCGCGATGTCCGGAAGTTCGCTTAGCGTGCTGGGAATTGCCGCTTGGACGGGCATGCCTTGAAAGAGGCATGCGCGTTCGGACGGTGCCTGTCGCCGCGCCGCGACGGGCGGGCATGAGAGGCACGATTCATGCTGGTGAGCCGAACTCAGCCGCATCGGGCGGTGTCGTATCCGGGAGAACCGATGAGCCTCAATTCTTCCTCGATCCCACAGGCGGACGTCGCGTCCAGGCCGCCGCTGCTACGGCTTGACGCGATCGGCAAGACCTTCGGCACCCATGTCGTTCTCGAAGACATCGATCTCAGTCTCGCCGCCGGCGAGGTGGTGGCCATTATCGGCCCCAGCGGATCGGGCAAGAGCACGCTGCTGCGCTGTATCAACCAACTGGAGCCGCCGACCACCGGCCGCGTCACGATCGGCGACACCACCATCGAGGCGGGCCACACGCCGACACGGCGCGAGCTCATGGCGCTGCGCCGCAACATCGGCATGGTCTTCCAGTCCTTCAACCTGTTTCCGCACCTCACCGTGCTGCGCAATGTCAGCCTGGCTCAGGAGCGGGTGATGGGCCGCACGCGCGAGCAGGCGGACGCAGTGTCCATGCAGTTGCTGGCGCGCGTCGGCCTTGCCGACAAGGCGCAGCAATTTCCCAGCCGCTGCTCGGGCGGGCAGCAGCAGCGCATCGCCATCGCGCGGGCGCTGGCGCTCGATCCGCAGATCATGCTGTTCGACGAGCCGACCTCGGCGCTCGATCCCGAACTCGGCCTCGAGGTTCTGGCGGTCATGCGCGAACTGGCCGAGGGCGGCATGACGATGATCGTCGTCACCCACGAGATGCGCTTCGCCGAGAACGTGTCGGACCGCGTCATCATCATGGCCGACGGCCGCATCGTCGAGCAGGGCCCGAGCGGCACGGTGATGCGCAATCCCCAGACCGAACGCGCCCAGCGCTTTCTGCATGCGGTGAAAGATCGATGACGCAGGACATGCTCCTTACCATGGTATCGGGCGTGCCATGGACCATCGCGCTCACGGCCGTGGCGCTGCTGATCGGCGTCGTGCTGGGCATTCCGCTCTGCGCCATGCGGATGTCGAAGCTGGTCGTGCTGCGCATGGTGGCGAACACGCTGATCCTGACGCTGCGCGCCATCCCGCCGATCGTCTGGCTGTTCTTCATCTTTTTCGGCCTCGACACCGGCTTTGTCTCGCTCAACCCGTTCCAGGCGGCGGCGATCGGCCTCGGCCTGATCACGGCGGCCAACATGGCGGAGATCTATCGCGGCGCCATGTCGGCCATCCATTCGGGCCAGTCGGAGGCCTCGATGGCGCTGGGGCTCTCCACCTATCACCGCTTCTTCGATGTCCTCGGGCCGCAGCTTTTCCGGGTGGCGCTGCCTTCGGCGGCGAGCTACGCGATCGGGTTGCTGAAGGATTCCGCCATCGCCTCCACCATCGGCGTGCATGAAATCGCCTTCCAGGCGTCGCATGTCTCGCAGCGCACGTTCCGCGGGCTCGATGTCTACGCCGTCGCCGGCCTGCTCTACATCCTGCTCAGCCTGCCCATCGCCTGGGCCTCGCGCTGGGCGGACCTGCACCTGCGCGCGAGGGTTGCCCGATGAACGATCTGGTCGACTTCTGGCTCGAACACCTGCCGGCCATGCTGGATGGTCTCCTGGTCAGCGTGCAGGTAACGGGCGTCTCGCTCGCCATCGGCGTTCCGCTCGGTCTCATGCTGGCTCTGGCGGTGCAGTCCCGGTCGAAGCCCATGCGCGGCATCGCCATCGTGGTGGTGGAGGTGGGGCGCGGCGCGCCGGCGCTGATCCTGCTGCAGTTCACCTATTTCGGCCTGCCCAATGCGGGGCTGTCGCTCGACAGCTTCGCCTCGGCGGTGATCGCGCTGGCCTGGTGCACCGGCGCCTATACCAGCGAGATCATCCGTGCCGGGCTGGAAGCGGTGCCCCATGGCCAGAAGGAGGCGGCGGAGGCGATCGGCCTCAACCATCTCGACGCGCTGCGCTACGTGATCCTGCCGCAGGCGCTGCGCGTCTCCGTGCCCGCGCTGCTCGGTTTTTCGATCCTGATGCTGCAGGCCTCCTCGCTGTGCTTCGCCATCGCGCTGCCGGAGCTTGTCAGCCAGGCCTATCTGATCGGCTCCACGACCTTCCGCTACATGCCGATCCTGGTCCTGGCGGGCCTGCTCTACGCCGCCATCTGCATTCCCGCGACCATCGCAGTCAGCGCTCTCGAGCGCAAACTGGGTGCCCATGCCTGAACCGCGTTTCAAAACTATGATCCAGAGGGACAACAAGAAATGACGACTCTCCGCATCCGCAGCATCGTTGGGCTGGCCGCCCTGACCGTCGCCCTCACGGCGTCGGCCGTCGCCGCGCAGGCCTGCACCCCTGCGCACGCGTTCAAGACCGTCGCCGATGGCAAGCTGACGGTGGCGATCTATGAATATCCGCCCTTCTCGACCGCCTCCTCGGACGGCAAGATCGGCGGCGTCGATGGCGAAATCGCCAAGAAGTTCGCCGAGAAGAACTGCCTGACGGTCGTTGCCGCGGTGGTCGATCCCGCCGCCACCATCCAGTACGTGCTCTCGGGCAAGGCGGACCTTGCCGCCGGCGACTGGTACCGCACCGCCGAGCGCGCCAAGGTGCTGGGCCTTTCCTGGCCGACCTATCTCGACCAAATGGGTATCTATTCCAAGACCGGCTATTCCAAGGTCGAGGATCTGGTCGGCAAGAAGGTCGGCACCGTCTCCGGCTTCCTGTGGGTCGCCGACCTGCAGAAGCTGCTCGGCTCGAACCTGAAGCTCTATCAGAACCCTGTCGCCCTGGCGCAGGATCTTGAGGCCGGCCGCATCGATGTGGCCGTCGACAGCTTCGGCACCGGCGCCTACGCCCAGAAGAAGGGCGGCTATGCCGGCATCATCATCAAGGTGGCCGAGCCCGACCCGCGCGTGCAGTCCTCGATCCAGGCCGCGCAGGCGAACCTGCTCTACACCAAGGCCAATACCGATCTCGGCAAGGCGCTCGACGCGTCCATCCAGGAACTGCACAAGAGCGGCGCGCTCAAGGAGATTCTCAAGGCCAACGGCCTTGATCCGTCGGGCACCGACGTGGGCGAGCCGCGCGTCGTGAATTGAACGATTCCGATCGGGGCTGCGGCCACTTGCGGCCCCGATCGGCTGGGAATAGCCGTACGCATGCCGCGTCGGCCCTGCCGGCGGGCAAACGAAACGAACGCTCTGCCGGCCCTCGCCGGGCCGGCAGATGTCGAGGTGCGGAGTGCCCATTTTGAACGAAACGGGATGGAGAGGCTCACCGGAGGTCTGGCTGGAAACCGCCTATGCCAGCCTGGTGGAGGGCGGCGTCGAGGCTGTGCGCATCCAGCCCCTGGCGCGCAAGCTCAAGCTCTCGCGCACCAGCTTCTACTGGTTCTTCAAGGACCGCGAGCAACTGCTCGACGCGCTGGTCGACCGGTGGCGGGCCAAGAATACCGACAATCTGGTCGCCCGCTCGCGCGCCTATGCCGAGACCCTCGTCGAGGCGGTGCTCAACGTGTTCGACTGCTGGCTCGACCGTGAACTCTTCGATTCGCAGTTTGAATTCGCCATCCGCAGTTGGGCTCTGCAATCCCCCGAAATCGCCGTCGAGGTGCGCCGGGCGGACGAGGCGCGGATCGCCGCGCTAGCCGAGATGTTCATGCGCTTCGGCCTCGAGCCGCTGCCGGCCGATGTGCACGCACGCACCATTTACCTCGTCCAGATCGGCTATATCTCGATGAAGTCGGACGAGGACATCAACACCCGCGTGCGCCGAATTCCCGATTATGTCGCGATCTATACCGGCCAGACGCCGGAGCCGCGCGAACTCGACCGTTTCTTCGCGCGGCATAATCTCCTCGCCGACGCGCCGGCCGTCGCACGGGCTTTGCCCGGCGCCCGCTGAGTGCCGGCCGGCGCGACCGGCGGGCATCGCTGTTCCGGGCTGCCGGCCGTTGGCAGCGCCGGCCCGCCGGGCGATCCGATGCCCGCGCCGTCATCGGCCGAGGTGGGATATTTCGCCGCAAGCACCGCCTGCCGATGCCCGCCCGTAGCGCTCTCGCGCTCATGTCGGGTATGATCCACGCCAGAATCCACGCCGTTTTGCCGGCTGCGGACCGGTGGCGCCGCGACGAAATGCGCGGGCCAAATCGGCGCGGCGGACTGGACCTTTCTGGCCCTAGGATCATTCTAACGAGCGCGCTATGCTCGCGACTGAGGATTAAGCCACTTGCCAAGCGCCGCGTGTGACGGCGCGTTCAAACGATCTCTGCCTGGAAGGACGCCATGAATCGCTTCGCCATTTCCGCCGCCCTCATTGTGCTCGGCACCACGGCCGCCCTTGCCCAGAGCCCGGCGGGCGACCCTGCAAAGGGTGCCAATGTCTTCAAGAAGTGCATGGCGTGCCACGCCGTAGGCGAGGGCGCCAAGAACAAGGTCGGTCCCGAGCTGAACGGCATTGTCGATCGCAAGATGGGCGCGATCGAAGGGTTCAACTATTCCGAGACACTCAAGGAACACAACGCCAAGGGCGATACGTGGACCGCGGAAGTTCTCGATAAGTACCTGGAAAATCCCAAGGCCTACCTGCCGGGCATCAAGATGGTGTTCGCGGGCCTGCCCAAGGAGACCGATCGCGTCGACCTGATCGCCTATCTCAGCACCTTCAACGCCGACGGCACCAAGAAGTAGCCGGAGGCTGCTTCCCCTTGAGGGAAGCGGAGGCCCGACCATGTCGGTCGAAGACGTGCCGGATCGTCGTCGCGTTCTCCTCCTCGGCGCCGCTCTGGCGTCGGGGGCGGTGATTGATTCGCGCGCGCCCGTTGCGGCGGATGCCGCGCCGCGCGAGGCCGAGCCGCTGCCGCTCGAGGAAGTGGCGCCTGGAATTCTCGTCTACCGGGCGCCTTATGCGCTGGTGGCGCCGGAAAACCAGGGCGCCATCGCCAACATGACGCTGGTCGTCGGCCGTGACGCGGCGGCGATCATCGACACCGGCAACAGCCGGCTGGCCGGCGCGCGCATGCTCGCCGCGGCCCGTGCGGCGACGGATCGGCCGATCCGCTATGTCATCAACACCCACATGCACCCCGACCACACGCTGGGCAATGCCGCGTTCGAGGGCGAGGGGGTGCGTTTCGTCGGCCATTACAAGCTGCCGCGGGCGCTCTCGGTGCGCACCGACACCTATCTCGATCAGGCCCGCCGGATGCTTGGCGACATGGCGGCAGGCACGCGAATCGTCCTGCCGGACCTCCTCGTCACCGAACGGATGGAACTCGATCTCGGCGACCGGGTGCTGCTTCTGGAGGCACACCCGACCGCCCATACCGACAATGACCTGACGATTCGCGACAAGACGACGGACACCTGGGTGATGGGCGATCTGGTGTTCATCGGCCATGTTCCGACCCTCGACGGCAGCCTCAAGGGGTGGCTCGCCCTGCTGCAACGGCTTGACGGCGAAGCGGCGGCGCGCGCCGTGCCCGGCCATGGACCGGCGCAGGTGCCCTGGCCGCAGGCCAGCGCCGACGAGCGGCGCTATCTTGGCCGGCTCCTCGCCGACGCGCGCGCCCTCATCGCCCGTGGCGGCGCGATGGGCGAAGCGCCGCAGGCGGTGGCGCAAGGTGAGAGCGGGCGCTGGGCGCTGTTCGACGAATTCAACGCGCGCAACGCGATCGCCGCCTATCACGAGCTGGAATGGGAGTGAATGCTGCGCTGCCGCATGGTTGACGCAGCCGGATAGGCCCAAAGATCAACGCTTTTTCTTGGTGCCATCCTATGCTGCACTGCGAAGAGTAATCTGGTATATTTTATACCTGACCGCAATTGCGAGAAGATCATAATAAGACTTCCTTCTCATAAGAGTTCTTATTGCGCGTTGCTGGAATTCGGATTAGCCTTCCTCATGTTTTCGGCTTCAACGGCTTTCAAGGGGGAAATCCCTTGATCCGGTTCGTAGGCCAGCTTGGGGCGAGGGCCCCCGTGAAGATCCGGCTGCCTCTCCCCCAGCCGGTCGTGACACGCTGCCGAAAACATAAGCTCAGAACGGCAACAAGCCGCGAGGGGGCCGCCCGTAGGGTGGTTCCGGAGGATCGTTCAGGAGGAGAAAGGCATGCGCAAGGTTCTTGCAGCAGCATTCGTTACGGCTGCGGCCGCCTATGCTTGGCCCGCCGTGGCCAATGATGGGCTGATGAACATTATCAAGGACCCCAAACAATGGGGCATCCAGACTGGTGACTACGCCAATACCCGTTATTCGAAGCTCGACGAAGTCAATGCTGGCAATGTCGGCAAGCTCCAGGTCGCGTGGACGTTCTCGACCGGTGTGCTGCGCGGCCACGAAGGTGGCCCGCTGATCATCGGCGACGTGATGTACGTGCATACGCCGTTCCCCAACATCGTGTATGCGCTCGACCTGAACAATGACGGCCGTATCATCTGGAAATACGAGCCGAAGCAGGATCCGAACGTCATCCCGGTTATGTGCTGCGATACCGTGAACCGCGGCCTTGCCTATTCCGACGGCACGATCTTCCTGCATCAGGCCGACACCACGCTCGTCGCTCTCGACGCCAAGACCGGCGCCAAGAAGTGGTCGGTGGTCAACGGCGATCCGAAGAAGGGCGAGACCAACACCGCGACCGTCATGCCGGTCAAGGACAAGGTCATCGTCGGCATCTCGGGCGGCGAATTCGGCGTGCGTTGCCACGTCACCGCCTATGATACCAAGACCGGCAAGCAGGTCTGGCGCGGCTATTCCATCGGCCCCGACAGCGACATCCTGGTCGACCCCGAGAAGACCACCGATCTCGGCAAGCCGGTCGGCAAGGATTCCTCGCTGAAGAGCTGGGAAGGCGATCAGTGGAAGATCGGCGGCGGCTGCACCTGGGGCTGGTATTCCTACGATCCCGAGACCAACCTCGTCTATTACGGTTCCGGCAACCCCTCCACCTGGAACCCGTCCCAGCGTCCCGGCGACAACAAGTGGTCCATGACCATCTGGGCGCGTGACGCCGATACCGGCATGGCCAAGTGGGTCTACCAGATGACCCCCCACGACGAGTGGGACTATGACGGCGTCAACGAGATGATCCTCACGGATCAGAAGATGGACGGCAAGGATCGCAAGCTCCTCACCCATTTCGACCGCAACGGCTTCGGCTATACGCTGGACCGCGTGACGGGCGACCTGCTGGTGGCCGAGAAGTTCGACCCCGCCGTCAACTGGGCGACAAAGGTCGATATGGACCGCAGCAGCCCGACCTTTGGTCGTCCGCAGGTTGTGTCCAAGTATTCGACGGCCCAGCAGGGCGAAGACGTGAACACCAAGGGCATCTGCCCGGCGGCTCTGGGTACCAAGGACCAGCAGCCGGCGGCCTTCTCGCCCAAGACCGGCCTGTTCTACGTGCCGACCAACCATGTCTGCATGGACTACGAGCCGTTCCGCGTCAGCTATACCGCCGGTCAGCCCTATGTCGGTGCGACCCTGTCGATGTATCCTGCCCCCAACAGCCATGGCGGCATGGGCAATTTCATCGCCTGGGACAACACCAAGGGCAAGATCGTGTGGTCGCTCCCCGAGCCGTTCTCGGTGTGGTCGGGCGCTCTCGCCACGGCTGGCGACGTGGTGTTCTACGGCACGCTGGAAGGCTACCTGAAGGCGGTCGATAGCAAGACGGGCAAGGAACTCTACAAGTTCAAGACCCCGTCGGGCATCATCGGCAACGTCACCACCTATGAGCACAAGGGCAAGCAGTACATCGCCATCCTGTCGGGTGTCGGTGGCTGGGCGGGCATCGGCCTTGCGGCCGGCCTGACCGACCCGAATGCCGGCCTTGGCGCGGTGGGCGGCTATGCGGCGCTGTCCAGCTACACCAACCTGGGTGGCCAGCTCACGGTCTTCGCACTGCCGAACTGACGAGATGACGGAGGGCGGGTCCGGCTTCACCGGCCCCGTATCTTCCCTGACGACGAGGGGCCTGGCTGCCGGTTTGTCCGGTACGCCAGGCCCCGCCGTCTCGGGATATCTGTCTTTATGAGAATCTTAGAAAAATTCTTGGTCCCGACTTCGCTCCTCTCCGGGCGCGGAATCCGGATTATCGCCCCGCCGGGGGGCTTCAGGAGACTGATTTCATGACGAATTCCGCTCGCGGATGGCTTGTTTCCGGCATCCTGCCGGCATCCGCCCGCCTGTCCGCCCTGGTGCTCGGCGCCGTGGTGTCCGCTGCACTGGTTCTGCCGACCCCCTCGCACGCGCAGGATGCCAACACCACGGCCGCCAAGCCGACAACCGAGGCGAAGGAGAAGGACGATCTGGGCAAGTACACGCTGCCGGACGGCGATCCGACCTACAACATCGCCCCTGACGGCACGCTGGACTGGTACACCTATAGCGGCTATCGCCGCTACCATGCCGAGTGCCATGTCTGCCATGGCCCCGACGGCATGGGCTCCTCCTACGCTCCCGCGCTCGCGGATTCGCTGAAGACCCTGACCTACGCCCAGTTCATGGAAATCGTGGTCAACGGCAAGAAGAATATCGGCGTCGGCACGGCGGATCAGGTGATGCCGGCCTTCGGCGAGAACAAGAACGTGATGTGCTACCTCGACGACATCTACGTCTATCTCAAGGCCCGTGCCGACGGCACGCTGGGCCGCGAGCGGCCGAGCAAGCGCGAGGACAAGACGAAGGCATATACCGCCAATGAGAACCAGTGCTTCGGACGTCCGGGCTGACATGATGCGTCGGTTCGCGGGTTTCGCCGTGCGAGGGCTTGCGGGCCTCGGCCTCGCCGCCGTCGCGGGCCTCTGCCTTGGCGGCCTGTCGGCGGCCCGGGCGCAGGTCTCCGACCTTGTCGACCGCTCGACGCTGCGGGTCTGCGCCGATCCGGCCAACATGCCCTTCACCAACGAGAAGGGCGAGGGCTTCGAGAACAAGATCGCCGAGCTGCTCGCGCAGAAGCTCGGCCTCACGCTCGACTACACCTGGTTTCCGCAAGCGACCGGCTTCTACCGCATGACCCTCGGCTCCAAGCGCTGCGATCTGGTGATGGGCTATGTGGCCGGTGGCGATCCGGTGCTGAACACCAACCCCTATTACCGTTCGGCCTGGGCGCTGGTCACGCCGCGCGACGGCGACCTCGCGGCCGTCGACACGCTGGAGGACCCCCGGCTCAAGGGCCGGCGGATCGGCGTCGTGGCCGGCACCCCGCCGGGAGACCTGCTGGCCCGCAACGGGCTGATGGGCGCGGCGCGGCCCTATTCGCTGATGGTCGACCGGCGCTTCGAAAGCCCGGCCGAGGCGATGATCGCCGATATCAATGACGGCACGATCGATGCCGGCATCCTGTGGGGGCCCATCGGCGGCTATTACGCGCGCGCCTCGGCCAAGCCGCTGAGCGTCATGCCGCTGGTCAAGGAGAAGGGGGATCCCTCGCTGGTCTATCGCATCACGCTGGGGATCCGGCCCGGGGAGCTGAACTGGAAGCACCAGCTCAACACCTTCATCCAGAACGAGCAGGGCGCGATTGACCGCATCCTGCTGGACTATGGCGTGCCGCTGCTCGATTCCCACAATCGGCCCCTTGAGCGGGCCCCTTGAGGGCGGGGGCGGCAGACAGAGCGAGGACACGATGAGCACCCGCCGCCCCGAACCGCCCCTGGCACGGCTCGCCTGGCTCGGCATGGCCGGGCTCGCGCTGGCGCTGCTGATTCTCTCCCCCGCCGTCGGCCAGCAGCCGAGCCCGGCGCCGCTCGTCGCGCCCCCTGCCGCGCCGCTTGCCGGCCCGGCCGCCCCGGCGCCGATCGCCGAGCCGGGCGATTACCGCATGGAGGCCTACCGCGCCCCCACCCCGGCGACGCTCACGGGCGCAACCGTGCTCGACACGCCCGCCGCGCAGGCTCTGTGGCGCGACAAGGCCGCGCTGTTTGTCGATGTGATGCCGCGCGACGTGAAGCCGGCGAACCTTCCCGCCGGCACGATCTGGCGCGACAAGAAGCGCGATCACCTGCCGGGCAGCGTCTGGCTACCCAATGTCGGCTATGGCGCGCTCAGCCCGGAAATGGATGCCTATTTCCGCCGCAGCCTCACGGACATCAGCGCCGGCCGCAAGGACGCGGTGCTGGTATTCTATTGCATGACCGATTGCTGGATGTCGTGGAACGCCGCCAAGCGGGCGCTCGCCTATGGCTATACCGGCGTCGCCTGGTATCCGGCCGGCAGCGATGGCTGGGCCAGGGCGGGGCTGCCACTGGAATCGGCGACGCCGCGCGAGTGAGGGCGGGCGGCGGCACAAATACAGGTCCGTCGCAACGAACCGGGCGAGGGCGCCGGAAAGACGCCCTCGCAACAGGGGATGTCACTCCATCGCGCCCTGGATGGTGCGGGCAAGGGCGAAGGCGCGCTGTTCGAGGATCACCGGGCTCTCGCACACGGCGGTGACGGCCTGCGCCCGCGTGTCATAGATGCGGGTATCCCACAGCACCTGCTTTTCCATCTCGGCGGCCTTGGCCTTCTCGTCGTCGGTCGTGGCCGCCTTCTTCGCCTTGGCCAGCGCCAGGCTCTCATCCTTGATCCGCTGGGACAGGGCGATCTGGTGCTGCGAATAGCGCTCGATGCCGGTGAGGATGCGCGTGCGCAGCCCATTGATCTCGTCGAACACGCCGGCGAAGAGCAGCGTGAGGCGCTCCTTCTTCTGGGCGCCGGCCTGCTGGGCGAAATCGCCGATCAGCGCATCCGCCTGCTCCAGCGGCACGCGGCGGGCGATCAGCAGCGGCACCACATCGGCCACCTGGCGATCCTCGCGCCATTTGAGGTTCTCGATCGGCGGGCCGGCCCACATCTGCCCGGCCGCCAGCGTCGCCACCTTCGGCTGGATGCACGGCCAGAGCGGATCCGCCGAGGAAGCGGCAAAGGCGGGCGAGGCCGCGAGGAGGAGGGCGATCGGCGCACCGAAACGGAGCGTGCGGGGCATCGGCATGGAACGTGTCCTTGGAATCACGGCGGGAAGACGGGGCGCGGGGCTCATCGTGCAGGCATCACGGGCGGGCCGTATCGAGCGCGCGTCATCGGGCATCCTCGGGCCCGCCGCGCCGCGCCATCATGCCGGCGGACGGATCATAGGCGAGGATGGCGGCGGCGAGAAACACCAGCGCACATAGGGCAACCACCAGCGCGGCAAAAGGCTCGAACTGGCCATAGAGCGCGAAGCGAATGAGTTCCACCGCATAGGTGAACGGGTTGAGCGTGCAGATCCACCAGAGCACGAGGCTGCTCTCCTGAACGCGCCAGAGCGGATAGAGCGCGGAAGAGGCAAAGAACATCGGGAAGATGACGAAATTCATCACGCTCGCGAAATTCTCCATCTGCCGGAACACCGAGGACATGACCAGCCCCATGGCGCCGAGCATGAAGCCGCTGAGCAGCAGCGCCGGCAGCACCGCGACATAGCCGACCGGCGGCAGTTCCACCTCCCAGAACCAGGCGACGGCGAGGAAAGTATAGACCTGCAGCACCGATACCAGGATGCCCGCCAGCAGTTTGGAGACGAGCAGGAACCAGCGCGGATAGGGGCTCACCAGCAGAATGCGCATCGCGCCCACTTCCCGGTCATAGACCATGGAGAGGGAGGATTGCAGCCCGTTGAACAACTGGATCATCGCCACGAGGCCCGGCGTCACATAAACCTCGTAGAGCACATAGGTCTCATACGGCGGAATGATGGAAACGCCGAGCACGGAGCGAAATCCGGCCGCGAAGATGAACAGCCAGACCAGCGGGCGCACCAGGGCCGAGAGAAAGCGCCCGCGCTGGTTGAGAAAGCGCAGCCCCTCGCGCCAGCAGATGCCGGCCATGCACACGAGATAGCCGGGCAGGGAGAGCCGGAATCCGCCGGGCGGGAGGCTCATGGCGCGCTTGCCCCCGGCACCGGATCGGCCTCGCGCACCAGGTTGAGGAACGCGTCGGCGATGGCGCGGGCACCGGCCTGCGCCAGCACCTCGTCATGGCTGCCTTCGGCGCGGATGCGCCCGCGATGGAGCACCACCACGCGGTCGTCGGGCGCGATCTCCTCGATGATATGGGTGGCCCACAACACGCCGATGCCCTCCTGCGCCACCAGTTCGCGCACCTGCGCGACCAGCGCGGCGCGGGAGGCGATATCGAGCCCCACCGTCGGCTCGTCGAGCAGCAGCAGATGCGGGCGATGCATCAGCGCGCGGGCGATCTCGACACGGCGCATCTGCCCGCCGGAGAGGTTGCGCACCCGCTCGTCCGCCCGATCCGCGAGGCCGGCCCGCTGCAGCACCTCCAGCGCCCGCCGGCGCCCGGCGCGAAAGCCGATGCCGTGCAGCGTGGCGTGGTAGACGAGATTCTGCGCGACCGTGAGTTCAAGGTCGAGCGTGCGCGCCTGAAATACCACGCCAAGCCGGCTCAGCGCGGCGGCGGGGCGGCGGCGCACATCCTCGCCCAGCACCTCGATGCCGCCGCTGCGATTGTCGTAGAGGCGGGTGATGAGCGAAAACAACGTGGTCTTGCCGGCGCCGTTCGGCCCGAGCAGGGCGGTGAAGCTGCCGGCCGGCACGGTGAGGCTCACATCGTCCAGCGCCTTGCGGGTGCCGAAGGCATGGGTGACATGGGTCACGGCGAGGGCCGGGAGAGCGGCGGGCGCGCGGGAGGCCGGGTTCGGCGGAGCCGTCATCGATCGTCCGGTCGGAAAAATGTCCCCGGCGGGAGCCGGGGACAGTGGGATCATGAGGCGAAAGGGAATGCACGGCTCATTTGACGATGAATTCCCCGGACATGCCGCGCTCCTCCATGCCCTTGCAATACCAGGCAAAGCTGCCGGGCTTGATCGGCACGAAGAAGATCTCGGCGTCGCCGGCCTCCTCGAATTCGATCTCGGTCAGCGCCAGCGCCTTCACTTCCGCCTCGCCGGACTCGACCTTGCGCAGGAAGATGTTCTGGAACAGGCCGGGTGACTGGAAGGCGCATTCCTTCTTGCCGGTCGACTTGATGGAGAGCGAATAGGACTTGCCGGTCTCCAGCTCGTATTTCTTCTGCGACACCCCGTAGCCGGAATCGCCGAGACCGACGGTCAGCTCCGGCAATTCGGTCGGCTTGACGGTGAGGTCGCCCTTGGCGTGGGCAGCCCCGGCGAGGGCGAGCGTGGCGGCCAGCGTGGCGGCAAAGGCGGCGGCGAAAGGCGGCTTCATGGCGTATCCTCCAGATATCGTTGGGTTCGTCAGGTGGTGATGGCCGTCTCAGGGAACGATGACGACGCCCCACGGCGCACGGCCGACCGGCACCGATTTGGTGACTTTCTCGCTGGCGACATCAATGATCGAGACGTCGTTGGAGTTGCCATTGGTCGACACCAGGAACTTCTCGTCCGGCGTGAAGCCGAGCTGCCAGACGCGCTGGCCGACCAGCAGATATTTCTCCACTTCCAGCGTCTTGGTGTTCACCACCGCGACGCGGTTGGCCGGGCCGAGGGCGATGAAGGCCTTGGAGCCGTCCTTGGTGATGCGCACGCCGACCGGCTGGATCGCATCATTGTTCACGCCGGGGATCTTGAAGGAGATTTTCTTGACGATCTTCCAGGTCGCCGGGTCGATCACCGAGACGGTGCCGCCGACCTCGGAGGAAACCCACAGCTGCTTGCCGTCCTTCGAGAACTCGGCGATGCGCGGGCGTGAATCGACGAGGATGTTCTCGATGATCTCGTTGGTTGCCGTGTCCACCACATGGGCCATGTTGGTGGTCTCGGAGGTGTTGACCATGTACTTGCCGTCCGGGCTGATGCCCATGCCTTCCGGCTCGACGCCGACGGGGATCTCGGCGATCAGGTCGTTATTCTCGACATTCACCACCGTGACCATATTGTCGTCTTCGTTGGCGATATAGAGCGGATTGCCCGAGGGGTGCAGCACGAACAGTTCCGGGTCCGGGCCCGAGCGCAGCGTCTTCACCAGCTTGAGCGTCGCGGCATCATAGACCTCGACGCGATTGTCGTCGGAGGCGCAGACATAGATCAGCTTGCCGTCCGGGCTGGCGGTGATGCCGCGCGGGCGGCGACCGGTCTTCACCGTCTGCAGGACCTTGAGGCTCTCCATGTCGACCACGCTCATCGTGTGGTCGCGCTCGTTCGAGACGAAGGCCCGCGGGCTTGCCTGCGCCGGCAGTGCGTCTGCCACCGCCAGCCCGGCGAGGGCGGCAAGGCTGGCGGACAGCAAGGTCTGGCGTTTCATCAGTTCCTCCTGGAAGCGTTTGATTTTATTGGAATTTGCAGAGCGTCTCGGGCTTGTCGACGCCCAGCGTGTCGAGCGGCGTGACCTGGTGCAGGAAGCCCTGCTGCGGCGAGAGCGTCACGGTATTGGTGGCGTGCGTGAGCAGGATCGGCTGGCGCAGCTGGTGGTCCCACGGGCGGAACGAGGCGGCGACGCCCTTGAATACCGGCAGGTCGTAATCGGGCGAGAGCATTTGCGCCCGCACCTTGGCGGGATCGCTGGAGCGCGTCTTCAGCCCGGCCGAGCCGACCGCGAACACACCTTCCCACATCTGGAAATCGAGCGGCTGCATCAGCCGGCCGGACTGCTTGAAGAACCGGCTCTGCAGCTGCGAGGCGCCCCAGTTTTCCATGGTCGGATGCCACGATAGCGGCATCAGGCCCTGCGTGCCGGCGATGGGGCGCGAGAGCCAGGTATTATAGGGCAGGATATCGCCGAACTCGCCGAGTTCGTCGGCAACGATCAGCATGTCGTATTCGCCGACCTGCGTGCCGCGCGGCACTTCCGACTGCGCGGTGGCGCGCGCGTCCGGCCCGTAATCCCAGGTCTTCTCGGCGACGATCTTAGCCCCGAATTTGGTGGCGGAACGGCGCACGGCCTCGGCATAGAGCTTGTCGTTGTCGGTGCGCCCGACCATCAGGAACCAGTTGCGCCAGCGCTTGCTGATGAGGAACTGCGCCAGCGCATCCGTCAGCATGGCCCGGCTCGGGGCGATGTGGAACACGTTGGCGCGGCAATCCTGCTGTCGCAGCCGGTCATCCGTGGCGCCGACATTGATGAGGATGACGTCGCTGTCCTTCAGAGCGTCGGCGATGCGCAGCAGCTGGTCGGGCGGCACGTCGAGCAGGATGAAGCGGTTGCCCGCATCGACCAGCTTCTGCGCGGCGGGGAGGGGATCGCCCTCGGTCGGCACGGTCTCGCTGGTGAGCTTGTAGTCCAGCTTGAGGAAGCGCCCGCTGGTGAGGTTGTCGCGCAGACCCAGCTGGGCGCCGGCAATGCCGAGATCGTCCGGCGGCATCTGCAGCGGCGCCACCCAGGGCGGCGGCTCGGGAAGCTGGCGCACCACGCCGATATTGAAAGTCTGCCCGGGCGCAATCGGCGCCGCTGCCTTGGGGGCGGCGAGCGGCGGGGCAGCCTCCTGCGCGACGGCGGGAAGCGCGAAGCAAGCCATAGCCAGCAGCGCCGCGCCGGTCGCGCCCGCTTTCATTCTCATCGGCATTTCCATCCCACGGCTCTATTTGTTGGAACTGTTGCCCATCGCCGTACCGGAACACTAAGCAATGAGATCTAAGTATTCAACACAATAGAAAACATAAGAAACTAATAAGCTCTATTGGTCATGACTATATTGGGTCGGCACACGATGTCTTGATATCGGGAACTTTTCCCCGGGCAGTTGCAGGTGCCGTTGTTGCGCTTATGATCACGCCAGCGTGCCGATGAGCGCGTCGTCCGGGAGAAGCCGCCATGTCCGCTCTTGCTCGTATCGGCGCCGTGCTGGGGGCGTTTCTCTGCCTCACGGGCACCGGCGCGGCGGCGACCCGCGTGGCGGTGTTCGACTTCGAGCTGTTCGACACCAGCGGCGAGGCCAGCCTCAACGGCCCCAAGCCGGAGGAGGCGCATCGGCTCGCGTTGATTTCGGCCGATCTGCGCGAGCGGCTGACCAAAGCCGGCTATCAGCTGGTCGATCTCGCCCCGCGGAAGGCGGAAATCGAGGAGGCCTCTCCGCTGCGCAACTGCAATAGCTGCGAACTCGCCATCGCTCGCGCGGCCGGGGCGCAGATCGAGGTGATCGGGCTGGTGCAGAAAGTGTCGAACCTCATCCTCAACATCAATTTCCAGCTGCGCGATGCCGAGAGCGGCGCCGTGCTGCGGGCCGGCAGCGTCGATATTCGCAGCAATACGGATGAATCCTGGCTTCGCGGCGTCTCCTATCTCGTGCGCAACCGCCTGCTCGATCCGCCGCTCACCGGAAAGGCCGCGCCATGACGCCTCCCCCCGCTCTCTCGCGCCGCGTCCTGCTGACGGCGGCCGCGGCGCTGCCTTTGGCGGCGACCCTGCGCGCTCTCCCGGCATCGGCGCAGACGCCGGCCACGGGTCGCTTGCCCGGGCTGCGCATCGGCACGCTGAAATTCGGCACGCTCAACTGGCTGGTCGAGACCATCCGCGCCGAGGGGCTCGACACGCGCGAGAACCTGCCGATCGCGAGCGTCGACTTCGCCGGCGGGCAGGCCACCACGGTGGCGCTGCAGGCGGGCGACATCGATCTCATCGTATCCGATTGGCTATGGGCGCTGCGCCGACGCAATGACGGCGAGCCGCTGCGTTTCGCGCCGTTTTCCACCGCGCTCGGCGCGGTGATGGTGGCGGCGGACGGGCCGGTGAAAAGCCTGGCCGATCTCAAGGGCCGCAAGCTCGGCGTGGCCGGTGGCGCGCTGGACAAGAGCTGGCTGCTGCTGCGCGCCTATGGCCGCAAGCTGTTCGGCGCCGATCTGATGGAGGTGGCCGAGCCGGTCTTCGGCGCCGCGCCGCTGGTCAGCGAGCAGCTCGCGCTCGGGCGGGTCGATGCCGTGCTGACCTTCTGGCCCTATGCGGCGCGGCTCGACGCGCGCGGCTTCACGCGGCTGGTCGACATGAAGGAGGTCGTCACCGGGCTCGGCATCGATCCGGTTCCGCCGCTGGTGGGCTATGTCTGGCGCAACGCCATCATGGCGGAGAAGGGGGCTTCGGTTGCCGCTTTCCTGCGCGCGGCCGCCGCCGCCAACCGCGTGCTCGCCAGCTCCGATGCCGCCTGGGTGCGCATCCGCCCGCTGATGCAGGCGAGCGACGACGCGGAATTCGCGCGGCTGCGCGACTATTACCGCGCCGGCATTCCCGGCAGTTTCGGCGAGGCCGAGCGGCAATCCTGCGCCCGGCTGTTCCAGGTGCTGGCGGAACTCGGCGGGGCCGAACTGGTGGGGCCAAATCCCAGCTTCGACCGGGCGCTGTTCGGCCCGGTCGGGGAGTAGGGCCGGCGTGTCCACCGCCTCCCGCCTGTTGATGTCGGCCCTCTCGCTGCTGGCGCTCATGCTGGTCTGGCAGGTCGCGGCGTGGTGGGCGGCCTCGCCCCTGCTGCCGGGGCCGGCGGCGGTGCTGGCGGCGATGATGCGGGCGGCGGAGGGTGGCGCGCTGCAGCGCAACATCGCCATCACGCTGGCGCGGGTGGCGGCGAGCTTCATAATCGCCATGCTGCTCGGCTCGGCCATCGGCATCGCGCTCGGCCGTTCGCCGCGCCTCAATGAGCTGTTGGGCCCGTGGGTGATCGTGCTGCTCAACCTGCCGGCGCTGGTGATCATCATCCTGTGCTACGTGTGGTTCGGGCTGACCGAGGCGGCGGCCATCACCGCCGTGTCGATCAACAAGATCCCCAATGTGGCGGTGACGATGCGCGAGGGCGCCGCTGCCCTGTCGCGCGACCTCGACGAGATGGCGCGTGTGTACCGGCTCGGGCGCTGGAAGCTGCTGCGCCATGTCACGCTGCCCCAGTTGGTGCCGTTCTTCACCGCCAGTGCCCGCTCCGGGCTGGCGCTGACCTGGAAGATCGTGCTGGTGGTGGAACTGCTCGGCCGCTCCAATGGTGTCGGCTTCGAATTGCAGACCGCGTTCCAGATGTTCGATGTCGCCCTGGTGCTCGCCTATGCGCTGGCCTTCACCGCCGTGGTGCAACTGATCGAGATCGGCCTGCTGCAGCCCTGGGAACGGCGGGTCAACCGGTGGCGGCGATGAGCGCGATCGGCATCCACATCATGGGCAAGCAGTTTCCCGCCCGCGCGGGCGCGCCGGCGCGGGAGATCTTTCGCGATTTCCGTCTCGACGTCGCCGCCGGCGAGTTCCTCGTGCTGCTCGGGGCCTCGGGCCTTGGCAAGACGACGCTGCTCAACATCATCGCCGGGCTCGATGCCGAGTATCGCGGTGCGATCCGGTTCGCGGGCGCGCCGCCGCGCATTGCCTATGCCTTCCAGAGCCCGCGCCTGCTGCCCTGGCGCACCGTGCTGGAAAATGTCGCGCTGGTGCTGCCCTCGGGAACCGAAGGGCAGGAGGCGGCGCGGGCCATGCTGGCGGATGTCGGGCTCGCGGAATTGGCGGATGCCTATCCCGAGCGGCTCTCGCTCGGCCAGCAGAGGCGCGTCGCGCTGGCCCGCGCCTTCGTCATGCGCCCGGACCTGCTGCTGATGGACGAGCCCTTCGTCTCGCTGGACACGGCGAGCGCGCGCCGGCTCCGGGATTTGCTGCGCCGGCTCATCATCCAGCACCCGGCGACCGTGCTGTTCGTGACCCATGACAGCCGCGAGGCGGCGGCCCTGGCGAGCCGCATCGTGCGGCTGGAAGGAACGCCGGTGCACATCGCGCGCGACGTTCGGGTCGAGCTTGGCGTTACCGAGCGCGGCTCGCCCGCGCGATTGCAGGCCTTTCTGAGCGATGCCGGGCTGGCCGAGCCCGAGGCGTTGTCCGGCGGAGCCTGACCGCCGCACGCGGCCCGATATTCCGCGGCCCGAAATTTCGCCGCCCGGCGCGTTCCGGCCGCGATGCCGCAACGGTCCTTGCATCGAGCGTGCGACATGAAAAAGCCCGGAGCACAAGGCTCCGGGCTTATGGCAAGTCGGCGTTTCGGGAGAGGGCGGAGGTCCGTCGTCTCCCTCACGAAAGCGAAGGCGTCACGCCCTCACTTATCGAGAAATATCGCCGCCAACCGCTGGAGCAGGCCCTTCGGATGAGATGGGGCCGTGGGCGGTGGTGTTGTCTGCCCAGGGTTGCTTCCGATCTAAGCGGCGAACGGATGCTTGGCGGCGCCGGCCTTGGCGAGAACTTCGCCGATCTTCGGATCGCCATCGACGGCGCGCTTGAGCGCCTCTTTGGTCGCCTCGTAGTTGAACTGCTGGATCTTGGCGTCGTCAGCCGCCTCCCAGTGGATGAACACGCCGACCGAGATGAACAGGTCGTCGGCTTCTTCTTCCGGGATCACGCCTTCGGCGACGCTGTCCACCACCGCCTTGGCGACGGCATACTGCGCGGGGCCGAACATCTGAACGGCCTGGCGGGCGTCCTTGATGGTGACCTTGTTGAACAGGATGGTGTTGGGCTTGGCGAGCAGGTTCGGCGTCACGACCGCGAGCAGCGAGGTGAAGCCATCCTTGTTGTTGGTCAGCGCGTTGACGAAGGCGCTTTCCGCAGCCGAGCCGCGCGGCCCGATGATCAGGTCGATATGAGCAACTTCGTTGCCGTCGCCGACGAGCGACTCACCAATAAGTACCTTATTGATCTTGGCCATCTAAACTACCTCCCAAAGCAGGGTTTCACGAGCAAGGAACGGGGCGTCCCTCTCTAATGTCCCGGCTATCTTTGTTGCAGCGTTTGGGGACACCAAACCGGTTGGCCCGATAGCGCGACCGACACGTTACGGGCGAGAGACTAGGCCCGCTTCGCTTTTAACTGCAAGGGATTCTTCGCGCTTCCGCAGGATTGACAACGCTTTCCGGCCGCACGCGCCAAAAGGTCGCCGCCGCCTGCGCGCCGATGAGGAATAAGGCGGCATGATGAAGAGTTATGCATCCCGCGCATTCGCCGTCGGCCCGTCGCGCCGGCTGTGGCAGAATGTAGCTGGTGGTCGTGGCGGGTGGTCGCGCACGGTTCTCTGGCATTCATCTTGCTTTGGCATACCAGCGCCGGAAGGCGCAGATCGGAGTGGCCTTTGGTGCCGCAAATACCGGTCTTGGGGGGAGATGATCGCGGGAGTGGCTTTGTCGCACGCCGAGGGAGCCGCTTATGGAACTCATACTGTCTATCTGTCTCGTGGCGAATCCGGGAACCTGCCGTGAGGAGGCGCTCTCGGTCAGCGTCGAGCAGACGCAGATGCCGATGCAGTGCATGATCGCCGCGATGCCGACCATTGCCGAATGGAGCGGCACGCACCCCAAGTGGAAGGTGCACAAGTGGCGCTGTGGCCGCGCCAACATGGGCGGCCGGGACATCTGAGCGGCAGGCGCCGCCACCCGTCGCCGTTGCCGTCGCCGGGGCTGATCGGCGGCCGTTCGGGCTCACGCTCTGCTGCGGCGCAGCGTGCGCGAGCGCGCGGTCCATGAAATCATTCCCGCGGGCGGCCTGTCGGCTGCCGTGTTCGGGAAGGCAGCATGGGGCGCGGCAGTTTTTCATCGCTGAGGGCGCGAATGGCGTTGCTGCTCGCGGTGGCGGTTTTCGTCACCGCTGCGGCGGCCGTGCTGATCGTGGTCGTGCTCGGTCGGGCCAATGTCGAGCTGGACCGCCTTGTCTCCGCGCAGAACCGGCTGGAACTGCTATCGTCCATATCCGGCCGCATCGGCGATTATGCGCTGGTGTCGCTGCAGTCGGCGCAGCAGCCGGGCGAGCGCAACCGCGACGCGCTGGCGGCGGCCCGGCAGGCGACGCTCGCCGCCTTCCAGCGCTTCGAGACCGCGCTTGGCTTCGAAGTCGAGCGCCGCGGCGACGAGGAACAGCGCACGCTCATGGCCGCGCGCAGCCGCACCGTGGCCCGGCTCCGGGCGCAGTTCGAGGGGATGGACCGGCAGGTCCAGGCCGCGCTGCAGCAGGCCGATCCCACCACGGCCGTGCGTGTGGTGCTGGATGTGTTCGCCGCCGGCTTCGGCGCGCCGCTCAGCCTCGCCATGGAGGAAGAGCGCACGGATGCCCGCGGCGCGCAGGAATCGGTGCATGACCTACGCGAGAGCGCGATGCGCTGGGGTCTTGCCGGCGTGCTGCTCGCCGGCCTTGTCGCGGTGGTGCTCTATCAGGTGCTGGGGCGCTCGCTGGTGCGCCGGGTGGCCGATGTCGCGACCGCCGCCGCCGCCATCGCCCAGGGGCGCACCGACATCCGGCTGACCGTGACCGGCCATGACGAACTCAGCCTCGCCATGGCGCGGTTCAACCGGATGGCCGCCCATCTCGCCCGGCGCGAGGCGCGGTTGATTGCCGACCAGAGGCGGCTGCAGGAGATTGTCGACGCCCGCACCGCCGAATTGCGCGGGGCGAACACGCGGCTGGAGAATGTCGATCTCGCCCGCCGCCGCTTCTTCACCGATGTGAGCCACGAATTGCGCACGCCGCTCACCGTCATCCTCGGCGAGGCGGAGGTGACGCTGCGTGGGGCGCGGGCCAGCGAGGAGGACCTGCGCGCCGCGCTGATGGTGATCCAGAACCGTGCCCGCAAGCTGCACCGGCGTGTCGAGGATCTGCTGCGCATTGCCCGCTCCGAGAGCGGGCAGATCGAGCTGGAGCGTTCGCTGTTCCTCGTCGCCGATCTCCTGCGCGAGGTGCAGGAGAGCATGCTGCCGCTGGCGCGCGCCGCCGGCCTGTCGCTGGAGGTCGCCTGCACCTCGCCGGGCGTGGCCATCGAGGCGGACCGCGACTGGTTGCGCCAGACCATGGACGGCCTGGTCGCCAACGCCGTGCGCCACTCCCCGGCCGGCGCCGTGGTGCAGCTGGAGGCCGAGCGTGCGGGCGGCGAGGTGCTGCTGCGGGTGCGCGACCACGGCACCGGCATTCCTGCGCAGGAGCTGCCGCATGTCTTCGAGCGCTTCTGGCGCGGGGTGGCGGGCACGCGCGAGGGCCCCGGCTTCGGCATCGGCCTCGCCCTTGCCAAATGGATCGTGGACCGGCATGGCGGCCGGATCGACATAGAAAGCGGCACCGCCGACGAAGGGGGAGGCCGCACGGGGACCTGCGTGACCGTGCGGCTGCCTGTCCCGGTGCCCGACATAACGGTGGAGGCGGCCCAATGACCATTCTCATCGTCGAGGACGATCCCGACATCGGCTCGCTGCTGCGGCGCGGCTTCGCCTCGGAGAGCTATCAGGTCGAACTGGTGGGCGATGGCGAGCAGGCGCTGCGGGCCGCGACCGGCAAGCCGCTGGAGGCGATCATTCTCGACGTGATGCTGCCCGGGCGCTCCGGCATCGAGGTGTGCAAGGCGTTGCGCGCGGGCGGGCAGACCGCGCCGATCATCATGCTTTCGGCCCGTTCCAGCGTGAACGAGCGTACGGAAGGCCTGCTCGCGGGGGCCGACGACTACATCGTCAAGCCCTTCGCCTTCGAGGAATTGCTGGCGCGGGTGAAGGTGCAGGCGCTGCGGCGCAGCAGCGGGGAGGGCGAATCACGCGTGCTCACCGCCGGTCCGCTGGCGCTCGATCTCGATACGAGGCAGGCGCTGCTGGGCGGCACGCGGGTGCGCCTCACCGAGCGCGAGGTGGAACTGCTCGCGCTGCTGATGCGCCATGCCGGCGAGCCGCTGGCGCGCGCCGATATCTTCGCCGCGCTATGGGCCGGCCATGGCGGGGCCTCGCTGAATGTGGTGGATGTCTATGTCGGCTATCTCCGCCACAAGCTTGCCGAGGCAACCCCGGAAGGCGGGCAGATGATCGTCACCGTGCGCGGGCGCGGCTTCATGTTCGAGGTGCGAGCCGCTTGACCGGATTTCGTGGCATAATGTATGCCTTTGAAGATATTTTTGGCATTGCTTGACGAGTGGGGATATCGTCTCCACATTACTCATGCGGTGCTAAGTACCGTGCAAACAACCGGCCTCTTATCAACTTCTTATGAAGTATAAGCGGCAGATAATCCTGGAGGAAGAAATGGCCTGGACCACTCCGCATATCGTCGAAGTTTGCGTCGGAATGGAAGTCAACGCCTATATGCCGGCTGACTTCTGAGCTTGGGACGGCCGGCTGGACCGGGGGTGACGCTGCGATGCCAACCTCCGTGTCCCGCCCGCGTCTCATCGTGCTCGGCTCGGCAGCCGGCGGGGGCTTTCCCCAATGGAACTGCCGATGTCCGGTCTGCGCGCTCGCCTGGGACAATGATCCCCGTGTCCGTTCGCGGACGCAGACCTCCATCGCGGTGAGTGCGGATGGTGAGCGGTGGGCCCTGGTGAATTGCGCACCGGAAATCCTGTCGCAGATCCGATCCGTGCCGGCATTGCATCCGCGAGGAAGCCGCCGGCAATCGCCGGTGGCTTCCGTGCTGCTGACCAATGCCGATATCGACCATGTCGCGGGTTTGCTGAGCCTGCGCGAGGCGCAATCCTTCAGCCTCCTCGCGACGCCGGGCGTGCATCAGGTGCTGCGCACCAGCAGCGCCTTCGATGTGCTGGCCGAGGGCGTGGTCGAGCGGCGCAAGGTGGAACTCGGCGCCTCCTTCGATCTGGTCGAGGGTGTCAGCGCCACGATCTTTCCCGTGCCGGGCAAGATCGCGCTCTATCTGGAGGCCCGCGAGGAGGCCGATACCGGTGCCCTCGTCACCGACCGCCAGGGCGAGCAGACCATCGGCGTCGAATTGAGGCTGGGCGAGGCCCGCGTGCTGTTCATTCCCGGCTGCGCCGCCATGACCGACGCGCTCCGCGAGCGGCTGGCCGGCGCGGATGTGGTGCTGTTCGACGGCACGCTGTGGCGCGATGACGAGATGGCGCTGGCCGGGGTCGGCGCCAAGACCGGACGGCGCATGGGTCACATGAGCATGTCCGGTGCGGAGGGCTCCATGGCGGCCCTTGAGGGGCTCGATATCGGCCGGCGCATCTACGTGCACATCAACAATACGAATCCGGTGCTGATCGACGGCTCGCCGGAGCGCGTCGCGGCCAACCGGGCCGGGTGGGAAATCGCCGAAGACGGGATGGAGATCCTTCTATGACCACGCTGCTGTCGGCCGAGGAACTCGAGGCGCGCCTGCGCGACGTCGGCACGCGCCGCTATCACAATCTTCACCCGTTCCATCGCCTGCTGCACGACGGCAAGCTCGATCTCGGGCAGGTTCAGGCCTGGGCGCTGAACCGCTATTATTATCAGGCGATGATCCCGGTGAAGGATTCCTCCATTCTCGCGCGGATGGACGAGCCCGAGCTGCGGCGCGTCTGGCGCCAGCGCATCATCGACCATGACGGACATCACGAGGGCGAGGGCGGCATCGCCCGCTGGCTGAAGCTGACGGACGGGCTGGGCCTCGATCGCCACGCCGTGACCTCGCTGCGCAGCCTTCTGCCGGCAACACGCTTCGCGGTCGATGCCTATGTGCATTTCGTGCGCGAGAAGAGCCTTCTGGAGGCGATCGCCTCCTCGCTCACCGAGATGTTCTCGCCCGGCATCATCGGCGAGCGGGTCGCCGGCATGCTGAAGAACTATGATTTCGTCTCCCGGGAGACGCTGGCCTATTTCGAGAACCGCCTCACCGAGGCGCCGCGCGATGCCGATTTCGCGCTCGATTACGTCAAGCGCCACGCCCGCACGCCGGAGCAGCAGGACGCGGCGATCCGCGCGCTGGAATTCAAGTGCGACGTGCTGTGGGTGCAGCTGGACGCGCTCTATTTCGCCTATGTCGATCCGAAAATGGGCTATCCCGGCGCCTTCGCGCCCAAGGAGACGCGATGACCGCACTCGTTACGTCAGCCATTCCCAGGCTCGCGCGCGGCGTGCGCCTGCGTCACGACGAGGCCCGCGGCCAGTGGGTGCTGCTGGCGCCCGAGCGCGTGCTCAATCCCGATCCGGTGGCGGTGGAGATCCTGAAGAAGGTGGACGGCGTGCGTTCCATCGACATCATCATCGATGAACTGGCGAGTGCCTTCACCGTGGATCGCGAGCGCGTCGCCACCGATGTCGACGCCTTCCTCGCCGGGCTGAAGGAGAAGGGGATCGTCACGCTCGCGGCCGTGACCGTGGGAGATGCGGCCTCATGAACGTGGTCGCCCAGCCCCTCGCGCAGCCGCTCGCACGCCCCGCCCCGCCCGCGCCCTATGGCATGCTGGCCGAGCTGACGCATCGCTGCCCGCTGCAATGCCCCTATTGCTCGAACCCGGTCGACCTCGACCGCCGCACGGTCGAACTCGATACACAGACGTGGCTGCGCGTGTTCTCGGAAGCGGCCAAGCTCGGCGTGCTGCAGGTGCACCTGTCCGGCGGCGAGCCGACCGCGCGGCGCGATCTGGAATCGATGATCCGCCACTGCGTCGAGGTGGGCCTCTACACCAACCTCATCACCGCCGGCGTCGGCGTCACGCCGGAGCGGCTGGCGGCGATTTCGGACGCGGGCGTCGACCATGTGCAGCTCTCCTTCCAGGGGGCGAGCGTCGAGGTGACGGACAAGGTCTCGAATTTTCGCGGCGCGCATGAGAGGAAGCTTGCCGTGGCGCGCGAGGTGCGCCGGCTCGGCCTGCCGCTCACCATCAATTCCGTGGTGCACCGGGCCAATATCCACCAGATCCCCGATTTCATCCAGCTGGCGCTGGAGCTTGGCGCGGGGCGCATCGAGATCGCCCATTCGCAATATTATGGCTGGGCTCTGCGCAACCGCGGCGCGCTGATGCCCACGCGCGACCAGGTGTTCTGGGCGCTCGACGTGGTGGAGGAAGCGCGCGCGCGGCTGAAGGGCCAGCTCACCATCGATGCGGTGGTGCCGGATTATTACGCCAAATATCCCAAGCCCTGCATGAATGGCTGGGGCCGCCAGTCGCTCAACGTCACGCCGTCCGGCAAGGTGCTGCCCTGCCATGCGGCCGAGACCATTCCCGGCCTCGATTTCTGGAACGTGCGCGAGCATGGCCTGAGCGACATCTGGCTGAATGCGCCTTCGTTCAACGCCTTTCGCGGCACCGACTGGATGCCCGATCTGTGCAAGAGCTGCGAGCGCAAGGAGAAGGATTGGGGCGGCTGCCGCTGCCAGGCGATGGCGATTGCCGGCGATGCCGCCGCCACCGACCCCGCCTGCCACAAATCACCGCTGCACGCGCATCTGCTCGCCCTCGCCGAGGCTGACGCTGCGGGCGGTGAGGTCGCCTATGACTATCGGCGCTATGTCGTGCCGGACCGGGCGAACTGAACCCTTTCAGGAGTATCGCCCATGCCCCGACTGTTCGCGCGCCGCCCTCTCTCCGGGCTCGCCGCGCTTCTCGTTTCCGCCCTGCTGTCCGGCGCCGCGCTGGCTGCGCCGACCGCGACCGAGCTCTTCTTCGATACGCCCTACCTTTCGCAGGTTCCGGCCGGCACGACGCTCGACTACGTCTACAAGCACGTGACGGCCCGACCCGATCTCGGCGAGAGTTTCGACGAGACGCTGGCGATGAAGGTGGACGCCGCCCCGGACGATGCGGCCGGGCGCATCGCCAATGTGGTGATCCATCGAGGCGACAAGGAGGGCGAGGCCGGCCCGTTCCCCACGCGCAACGGCAATCCGATCTCGCTCGTGCTGCTGGAGCGCGACGTGAAGGAAATAGCCCTGCTCACCAAGGGCAGCCCGTTCTACCTGCGCAACCGGCTGCGCGACCATCTTGCCAGCGGCACGGTCGAGCCCGCGCGCTTCTCCTTCGAGGGGCGCGAGGTCGAGGGCTGGAAGCTGACCATGTCGCCCTTCGCGCAGGATCCAAACAAGGACAAGCTGCTGGAACTGGCCGATCGACGCTATGAGTTCATCTATTCCGAGGCCGTGCCGGGTGGGCTCTACGCGATCCGCGTCATCACGCCCGCCAAGGACGGGGCGGCCAACCTCATCGAGACCAGCCTGACTCTGACCGGTGCGAGCGCGCCGACGGCCACGAAATAAGCGCCGATAAAAACACGCCGAACAGGCGACCCGAGGAGAAAGCCATGTCCATCAACGCCAGCAGGATCGCCCGCGGCGGCGCCCATTTGCTGCTGACTATCCCGCTGCTCGCCGCGTCCCTGCTCGTGCCCGTCATTCCCGGCGTCGCACACGCGCAGGACGCCAGTCCGCCGGCCACGTCGGGCGCGGCCTCGACCCTGGCGCCGGTGGCGGCCGGCGCGAGCAAGCCGGCCCCTTCCGTGTCCGGCGCCGGCCTCATCAATGACTATCCCACGGTGGCGCGGGCGGATTACGTGTTCGGCTGCATGGCGGCAAATGGCCAGTCGCGGCAATCGCTGGAGAAATGCTCCTGCTCGATCGACACGATCGCGACCATCCTGCCTTACGAGAAATATGTCGAGGCCGAGACCATCCTCAGCGTCGGGCAGGTGGCTGGCCAGCAGGCGGAGGTGTTCCGCTCCACCGCCATGTTCCGCGACATCGTCGCCGATCTGCGCCGCGCGCAGGCCGAGGCCGAGATCACCTGCTTCTACTGAGGCATTATCATCTGGCATTATCCCGGACGGCCCGCAGGGCCGATCCGGGATCGCTGACCGGGAGAGGGCGCCGCGCGGGGCTCACCCGGCCGGCTTCAGGTCGCCCTCGAAGCGGCGCCCGTCCGTGTCGGCGGCGTCGACATGGATTTCCTTGCCGCTGGGCTCATAGGAAAACTGGATCGCCGGATCCTCGCTGAGCGAGATGCCGCCTTCCATCGAGAATACCAGTTCGTCGCCCTGCTTGACCTCGATCGCGTCGACGAACTTGGCCGGGATGTAGAGCCGGGTGATCTGGTCCATCTGCAGCCCCGAATAATTCGGGTGGCGGATCATGAGCTGCAGCTGCGAGACGCGGTTCGCCTTGGTGGCATCCCCCATCTGCCCGTCCTTGACCAGGCGCAGCTTCATCTGGCCGATGCTCTTCAGCGCGGCCTCCTCGTCCTTCATCGCGGGCGCCGAGCAGCCGCCGGAGGCCTTCACGAAGCGCTCGCCCATATGCAGTTCGCCGTCGCTCAGTTCGGCGATGGCGCGGATATAGCTGTAGCTGTTGACCCGCAGCCGGGTGCCGAGCGTCAGGTCGTGACGCGCGCCGCCGAAGGTGAAGGTGGCCGCGACCGGGGCGGGATTCTCGTCGACGATGAGGGTCAGCTTCTTCACCGTGCGGCTATCGCCCGCCGGCAGCGCCACCTCCACCGTGATGGGCACCAACGCGGCGTCTTCGGCGCGGACCGGGGCGGTGAGCTGGACGAGCGGACTGCCGTCATGGATCGCCCGCTCGCCGAAAACATCGGGCTTGAGGCTGTTCCAGGTGGCGTCGGCGCCGGCGTCCTGTGCCGCGGCGGCGGAAACCGCCAGCGCGGAGAACAGGGCGACCGCGAGCAAAAGGCGGATGCGGTGTAGCATGAAACCTCCCACGAGCACGCCGGATCGTTGCTCGTCCGGCGATTGTCTCCATCATACACCCTGCCGAAGTGAAATTGCAGGCACGAAGGCGCGAGGCGGCTTCCTTTGCGTGAGCGCATCATTCCCCAGGCGGGAGGCCTCGCCAAAGGCATTAGGGCAATCACACTGTCATTGGCGCGGTCTAGGATGCTATCCTGCGGTTGCCCGTACCGGGCGGCGATACTATCAGGCGGAAACGGAGCGTCATGTCGACCGAGACCACCTCAACGCCATCCCCGCCCGATTCCGAGGCTCCCGAGGCGGTTGCCGCGGCCCCGCTTCGGCCTGCCGTTCATCCCGCGACCGAGGCCGCGAGCGCCGGGCCGGCCGGTGACGAGGACGCGGCGCCGTCCGCACGGGCCCCGGTGCTGATCGACCTCGCCCTGCAGGGCGGCGGCTCGCATGGTGCCTTCACCTGGGGCGTGCTCGACCGCTTCCTCGAAGAGCCCTGGCTGAAGATCGACGGCGTCTCCGGCACCTCGGCGGGCGCGATGAACGCGGCGGTGATGAGCTTCGGCTTCGCCAAGGGCGGGCCGGAGGGCGCGCGCGCGGCGCTGGCCAATTTCTGGGCCAAAGTGTCGGAGGCGGCGCGTTTCAGCCCGTTCCAGCGCGGCCCGATGGACAAGTTGCTGGGGCGCTGGACGCTCGACAATTCGCCCCTCTTCGTCGCCATGGACCTGATGTCGCGGCTGGTCTCGCCCTACGATCTCAACCCCGGCGGCGGCAATCCGCTGCGGGCGATCCTGGAGGAACTGATCGACTTCGACCTCGTGAAGGTCTCGCCGATCAAGCTGTTCATCACCGCCACCAGCGTGCGCACCGGGCGCGGCAAGGTGTTCCGCAATGCCGACCTGTCACCGGACGTGCTGCTCGCCTCGGCCTGCCTGCCCACCATGTTCCAGGCGGTGGAGATCGACGGCGAACCCTATTGGGACGGCGGCTATTCCGGCAACCCGACCATGACGCCGCTGGTGCGGGAACTGGATTCCGACGACACGATCCTCATCCCGATCAATCCGGTGGAGCGCGAGGGCACGCCCAGCAATGCCCGCGAGATTCTCAACCGGCTGAACGAGGTATCCTTCAACGCCGTTCTGCTGAAAGAACTGCGCATGATGGCGCTGATGCGCAAGGTTGCCGATCCCGGCAATAGCGAGGGCGCGCTATGGGCCAAGATGCGCATCCACATGGTGCCCAACAACGTCATGGGAACGCTTGGTTATTCGTCCAAGCTCAATGCCGAGTGGGAATTTCTCAGCATGCTGCGCGATGAGGGCCGCGCCTCGGCTCAGGCCTTTCTCGACGAGCATGGCGCCGATCTCGGCAAGCGTTCCACGCTCGACATCGATCAGCTTCTCGACGGCGTCTGACGCCGCGCTTCTGGGGGAAGAATGGGTCTCATCGGCATTCTGGTCGGCCTCGGCCTGCTCGTCGCACTCGCTTTCCGCGGCTGGAGCGTGCTGCTCCTCGCGCCCGTCGCCGCGCTCATTGCCGCCGCTTTCGCGGGCGAGCCGCTGCTGGCGCACTGGACGCAGACCTTCATGGGCAGCGGCGCGCGCTTCATCGCGCAGTTCTTCCCGCTGTTCCTGCTCGGCGCGCTGTTCGGCAAGATCATGGACGACAGCGGCTCGGTGACGTCGATCGCCGAGTTCATGACCGAGAAGCTCGGCACAAGGCGGGCGATGCTGGCGGTGGTGCTGGCCGGCGCCTTCGTCACCTATGGCGGCGTGAGCCTGTTCGTCGCCTTCTTCGTGCTGGCGCCGATGGGCATCGCGCTGTTCCGTCAGGCCGGCATTCCGCGCCGGCTGATGCCCGCCGCCATCGCGCTCGGCACCTCCACCTTCACCATGTCGGCGCTGCCCGGCACGCCCTCGATCCAGAACGCCATCCCCATGCCGTTCTTCGGCACCACGCCCTTCGCCGCGCCCGGGCTCGGCATCATCGCCTCGGTCATCATGCTCGCCTTCGGCCTGTGGTGGCTCGGGCGCGCGGAAGGCCGGGCGCGGCTGGCCGGGGAGGGCTTCGGTCCGGCGGACGCCACCGCGCCGGTGGATGCCGCCGCCGAGGACCCGATCATCCGCGAGCGGGCCACCACCGCGCATGAATTCGACCCGGCCGAGATCCATAACGGCGTGCATGCCTATACCAAGCCGTCCTTCGGGCTCGCCGCGCTGCCGCTCGTGGTGGTCGTCGTCGTCAACCTGCTGATGTCGCTCGTCATCCTGCCGCAGATGGATGTCGCCTTCCTCGCCGAGCCGCGCTGGGGCGGGACGAGCCTCTCCGCGGTCGGCGGCGTGTGGTCGGTAGTGGTGGCGCTGACGGCGGCGATTCTCGTCGCGCTGGCGATCAACTGGCGCCGCCTGCCGGGCCTGCGCGCCACGCTGGATGCCGGCGCCAACGCTTCGGTTCTGCCGGTGTTCAGCGTCGCCAGCCTGGTCGGCTTCGGCGCGGTGGTCGCGGCGCTGCCGGCGTTCGAGCTGGTGCGCGAATGGGTGCTCGGCATCGAGGGCGGCCCGCTGGTCTCGCTCGCCATCGCCACCAATGTGCTGGCCGCGCTCACCGGCTCGGCCTCGGGCGGCCTCACCATCGCGCTCGACGCCCTGGGCCCGACCTACATGAAGCTTGCCGCCGAGATCGGCCTTGACCCGGCGCTGCTGCACCGCGTGGCGGTGATCGGCTCGGGCACGCTGGACAGCCTGCCTCATAACGGCGCGGTGGTGACTTTGCTCGCGGTCTGCGGCACAACGCATCGCGAGAGCTATCTCGACATCGTCATGGTCGGCATCGTGGGCGCCATCGTCGCCTTGGTCGCGGTCATCCTGCTCGGCTCGTTCGTCGGGTCGTTCTGACCTGACGAGCGCAGCGCCTAGGGGGAGACGATGACGACGCTTGAGACGCCGGGCTTTCTGACCTTCACCATCGCCATCGTGGTGTTCTTCGCGGGCGTGGCCATCAACCGGGCGATTCCCCCGCTCAAGGCCTGGAACATTCCCGAGGCGGTGACGGGCGGCCTGCTGATGGCGCTGGCGACGTTCCTCGCCTACCGCTTCCTCGATGTCGAAATCCGCTTCGCGCTCGAAGCGCGCGACATGCTGCTGCTCTATTTCTTCACCGGCATCGGCCTCAACGCCAAGCTCGACGACCTCATCACCGGCGGCCGGCCGCTTCTGGTTCTGCTGATCCTGACCGTCGTCTTCCTGGTGCTGCAGAACCTGATCGCCGCCGGCAGCGTCGCGGCTCTGGGCCTTCCGGAGGGGCTCACCGTGTTCCTCGGCTCGGCATCGCTGATCGGCGGGCACGGCACCACCATCGCGTGGGCGCCGCTGATCACCGAGCGCTTCAACATCGCCAACGCCATGGAAGTCGGCATCGCCACCGCCACGCTGGGCCTCGTGGTGGCCAGCCTCGTCGGCGGGCCGATCGCCCGCCACCTGATCTCGCGCCATGACCTGCACGGGCCGAAGACGGGCGTCGACGTGATCGGCCTGCCGGAGAAGAGCGAGCATGGCGTGCGCGACGATGTCAGCCATGTCAGCCTGCTGCGCACCGTGCTGGTGCTGAACGTGGCCATCCTGATCGGCTTCTTCGTCGATGAACTGCTGGATGAGGTGGCGCTCAAGCTGCCGCTCTTCGTGGTCTGCCTTCTGGTCGCCATCGTGATGACCAATACCGTGCCGCGCCTGCTGCCGAACCTGGTGTGGCCGACGCGCACCCGCGCGCTGGCGCTGGTGTCCGACTGCTCGCTCAACGTGTTCCTGTCGATGTCGCTGATGAGCATGCAGCTGTGGACGCTGGGCGGGCTCGGGCCGGCGCTGATGCTGGTGCTCGGCCTGCAGACGCTGGCGGCGGTTCTCTACATCGTGTTCATCGTCTTCCCGGCCATGGGCCGGAATTACGAGGCGGCGGTGCTGGCGGCGGGCTTCACCGGCATCAGCCTGGGGGCGACGCCGACCGCCATCGCCAACATGACGGCCGTGACCAAGACGCACGGCGCGGCGCCGCGCGCCTTCATCATTCTGCCGCTGGTCTCGGCCTTCTTCATCGACATCGTCAATGCGGCCGTCATCGGCTATCTCGCCAGCTGATCGCCGATTCGTTCGGGAACGGCGTTTGTTCACGGCCGTTATTCAAGGACCTGCCGATGCTCTCACGACGCTCGCTCTTCCGGAGCCTCATCGCCGCCGCGCTGACCGTGCCGGCGGGTGCGGCCCTCATTGCCGCGGCCGATGCGCAAGGGGCCCCGCCGCCCCCGCCCGGCGCGCGCCCGGCCGGCCCCCCTGGCCCGCCGCCCCGGCCGCAGCGCGAGCCGCGCCCGGCTCCGCGCCGGGGCTACACCTGGATTCCCGGGCACTGGAACTGGACCGGCCGCCACGGCTGGAACTGGCTCCCCGGCCATTGGGAGGAAAACCGCCGCGGCTTCACCTATGCCGGCCCGCGCTGGGTGCTGCGTCGCGGCCAGTGGATCTACGAGCCGGGCCGCTGGGTCCGCAGCTGGTAACGGCGCGTCTCGCGCGCACGGCGATCGACCCGCCGCCGTCCTAGAGCTTTTCCGGTGAATTCCGGTTCACTGGAAAAGCTCTAGTTTATTGTTCTGACGCATTTTCTTCACGCGAACCGGAATCCACGTCGCTCGAAAATGCCCTAGTCGGCGGCGGGATTTTCCACCGTCTCGCTGACCGAGCGGCCGAGCTGCTGGACCTGGCTCTGGTAGGTGTTGCGCGTCGCCGGATCGACCACCGCGATCGGTGCGCTGATGACGAGGCCGGCGGCGCTGCCCACCGTCTGGCCAACGCCCATGGCGGCGACGCCGATGCGGTCGCCCAGGCTCACGTCGGAATCCGTCACCGTCTGCCCGTTCACCAGCCGCTGGCCGATCGCCTTCACCACTTCGGGGGAGGCGGCGAAACGGCCATGGTTGAGCGCGTCGTCGCCGCTGCGCAGGGCGGTGAGGTCGATCACCACGATGCCGGTCTTCTCCAGTTCCGCGTAGAAGTGCTGCGCATCCACGAGGCCGAGCCGGTCGACGCCGCCGGAAATGCGCCGCGAGAGCTGCAGCGCGCGGTCATCCTGCGAGACGAACAGCGTGAAACGCGCCTTGGGGCTGTTCAGCGAGCGCCATTGCGAGGCGAACACGTCCACGTCGACATCGGGCGCCGCGAGAATGACGTTGCTGATCTTCGCCGGCAGTTTTCCCCGGCGGATCGCCATCTGCCGCAGCCCTTCCATGGCGAGCCAGGCGCCCATGGAGTGCGCCATGATGATGACGTCGTTGACCCGGGGGTCGCTCGCCACCTGCCAGACGGTTTCCTCGAAGGCATCGCGCGAGAAGATCGTGCTCTCGCGATCGAACAGATAATCGAACACCCGGGCGCGCGAGGGCCAGGTGAACAGCACCGGCGCCGCGTCCGAGCGTGAATCATGGGTGATCTGGGCGAAGCGGTAGACCGCGTCCTCGAAGCGGTTGTTGAAGCCGTGCACGAAGATCAGCACGCGGCGGCTGGGCGGCAGATTCTGGTCCAGCCAGTTCTTGGCCGCCTTGGTGCCGTCCAGCGGCTTCACCGCGAGTGTGGCGAAATCGGTCTGCGGATTGGAGGGCAGGCTGCGCGGCCACTGCACCTGCCCGATCTGGCGCCGGTCATCGGGCGGAATCGAGACGGTGAAGGCGGTCAGCGACACTTTCGGGTTGCGCTCGCCGGTGAACAGCACGTTCGGATCGGTCGAGGGCGCCCGCGTGGTCGCGACCAGCATGTTGACTTCGGTCGCATCGGTGGCCGTCTGCGCCACCGGGCCAAGCACGCCCGTCGGCCGGCTGGCACAGGCCGCGATCAGCGTGCCGAGAAGGAGGAGGGCGCAAAGGCCGGCGCGACGTCCGGCAAAGGCTCCCATGCGCTTCACCGCTTCGGCCCGCACGCCGGCCCGCACGCGGGTCTGCGCGTCGTTCTGCCGAGCCGCCTGCCGGGGACCTGCTGCACCGTCACTCACCACGCTACCTCGGCCGCCACTGGTCCCTCGCGGGGTCTCTTCCGCGCCCTGGAACGGTTACAGCGGGCCGGCCTCCGGCTCAAGCGCCGCGTGCCGCCCGCGTCGGATGCGGATGTGATTGCGCCGCGGCGTTGCCCTTTCGCACCGGCGCGTGGCCGAGACGCCACGCGCCTATGTCATCCCTTCACGCGGCTATGTCCTGTCTTATTGCGGTCGTGTCCGGCGGCGCCAATCGGTGCCATAATGGCGAGATCATAGTGAGGAGTCTGCCGGGACATGCGGGATGGGAATCGAGCGGAGCACCGGGCGGCGCCTGGCCTGGGCAACAGGGCCGACGCGGGCCATGGCCGGCGCATGGGAGGGCTGGTGCTTGTCGCGCTGCTCGCCCTCGCGGTGGCCGGTTGCGATGCCGGCGACGAGGATGCGCCCGCGCCGGTTCGCCCTGTGCGTTCGGTCACGGTCGAGATCGGCACCGCCGGCGACGTGGTGACGCTCACCGGCGACGTGCAGGCCGAAGATGAGGCCGCGCTCGCCTTCCGCGTCGGCGGCCGCATGATCGAACGTCTCGTCAATGTCGGGGATCGTGTCACCGCCGGCCAGGTCGTGGCGCGGCTCGATCCGCAGAACGCGCTGAACGGGCGGCGCTCGGCGCAGGCGGCGCTGACCGCCGCGGAAGGCCGCCTCGTTCAGGCGCAGAACCATTTCGAGCGGCAGGAGCGCCTGCTCGGCAACGGCTTCACCACCCGCGCCATTCATGACGACGCCGCCCAGGGGCTGCGCAGCGCGCAGTCGGCGGTGGACGATGCGGAGGCGCAGCTCAAGATCGCCGAGGATAATGTGGGCTATACCGAACTGGTGGCCGACGCCCCGGGCGTGGTGACGGCGCGCGGCGCCGAGCCCGGCGAGGTGGTGCAGGCCGGCCAGTTGATCGTGCAGCTCGCCCGGCAGGGCGGGCGCGACGCGGTGTTCGACGTGCCCGCGCAGCTGCTGCGCGCGGTACCCGCCAATCCGCTGATCGAGGTCTCGCTCGTCGATGATCCGGCCGTGAAGGCGACGGGCCGCGTTCGCGAGGTGGCCCCGCAGGCCGACCCGGTGACGCGCACCTTCCGCGTGCGGGTGGGGCTCGACAATCCGCCCGAGGCGATGCGGCTGGGCTCCAGCGTGAACGGGCGCGTGCATCTGGATGCCGGCGCGAGCATCGAGATCCCGGCCTCGGCGCTCACCGCCTATCAGAGCCGCCCGGCGGTGTGGATCGTCGATCCGGCGACGCTGACCGTGTCGCTGCGCAATATCGAGGTGGCGCGGTTCAATCCGGCGACGGTGATGGTGGCCTCCGGGCTGGGTGAAGGCGACATCGTGGTGACGGCCGGGGTGCAGGCGCTGCATCCGGGCCAGGCGGTGCGGCTGCTCGGGCAGGGTTCGTGATGGGATTCAATCTGTCCGCCTGGGCGCTGCGGCAGCGTTCGCTCGTCATCTTCTTCATGCTCGTGGTGGTCGGGGCGGGGCTGTTCTCCTATTTCCGCCTCGGCCGCAGCGAGGATCCCTCCTTCATCATCAAGACCATGGTCGTGCAGGCGGCATGGCCGGGCGCGAGCATGGAGGACACGCTGCAGCAGGTGACGGAGCGCCTCGAGCGCACGCTGCAGGAAGTGCCTCATCTCGACTTTCTGCGCAGCTATACCCGCCCGGGCGTCACCACCATCTTCGTGAATCTCGATGGGGCGACCACGGCGGCACAGGTGCCGGAGGTCTGGTACCAGGTGCGCAAGCGCGTGGCGGACATGCGCCGCACCCTGCCGGCCGGCGTGGTCGGGCCCGGCTTCAACGACGAGTTCGGTGACACGTTCGGCCTGATCTACGGCTTTACCGCCGACGGCTTCACCCATCGCCAGCTGCGCGACTATGTCGAGGCCGCGCGCTCCAAGCTGCTGCAGGTGCCGGACGTCTCGCAGATCCAGATCCTGGGCGCGCAGGACGAGCGTGTCTATGTCGAGTTTTCGGCCCGCCAGCTCGCCGCGCTCGGCGTCGACCGCCTCGCTCTGGTGGAGGCGCTGCGCAGCCAGAACGTGGTGCAGCCTTCGGGCACGGTGCAGACCGGCGACGAGAAGCTGGCGCTCGACGTGACCGGCGCGTTCGGCTCCGAGCAGGACATCGCCAACATCAATTTCGCGGTGAACGGGCGCATGCTGCGCCTCGCCGACATCGCCACGGTGCGGCGCGGCTTCGTCGATCCGCCGCAGCCGATGTTCCGGGTGAACGGCCAGCCGGCCATCGGCCTCGCCATCGCCATGAAGGAAGGCGGCGACATTCTCGCCCTCGGCGCCAATATCGACAGGTCGATGAAGGCGATCACCGCCGAACTGCCCATCGGCATCGAGGCGCATCTCGTCGCCGACCAGGCGGTGACGGTGAAGGGCGCCATCTCGGAGTTCATGGAATCGCTCTGGCAGGCGATCGCCATCATCCTCGTCGTCAGCTTCCTCGCGCTCGGCGTGCGCCCCGGCCTGATCGTGGCGCTGTCCATTCCGCTCACGCTGGCGGCGGTGTTCGCGATCATGCAGATCGCCGGCATCGACATGCAGCGCATCTCGCTCGGCGCGCTGATCATCGCGCTGGCGCTGATGGTCGACGACGCCATGACGACGACCGATGCCACCATCAACCGCCTCGCGCTCGGCGAGCCGAAGGAAGTGGCGGCCACCTATGCCTTCAAGGCCTATGCCTTCGCCATGCTGGCCGGCACGCTGGTAACGATCGCCGGGTTCGTGCCGGTGGGCTTCGCGGCGAGTTCGGCCGGTGAATACACCTTCTCGCTGTTCGCGGTCGTGGCGATCGCGCTTTTGGTATCGTGGGTGGTGGCGGTGCTGTTCGCGCCGCTGCTCGGCCTTGCGATTCTCAGGCCTCCGAAGCCCGGCACCTCCACCGAGCCGGGCCGGATCATGAAGCTGTACCGGGGCTTCCTCGGAGCGGCGATCACCGCGCGCTGGATCACCATTCCGGCGACGCTGGCGGCCTTTGTCGGCGCCTTCCTGCTGATGCCGCTGATCCCCTCGCAGTTCTTCCCGTCCTCGGACCGGCCGGAACTGCTGGTCGACATCAGCCTGCCGCAGAATGCCTCGATCTACGCCACGCAATCGGCGGTCGAGCGCTTCGACGCGGCGCTTAAGGGCGACACCGATGTCGACCGCTGGAGCACCTATGTCGGCGAGGGCGCCATCCGCTTCTACCTGCCGCTCAACGCGCAACTGCCCAATGACTTCTTCGCGCAGGCGGTGGTGGTGGCCAAGGACGTGGCTGCGCGCGACCGGCTGCAGCAGCGGCTGGAGCAGCGCCTCGCACAGGACTTTCCCGGCGTGGTCGGGCGGGTCTATCCGCTGGAACTCGGCCCTCCGGTGGGATGGCCGATCCAGTACCGGGTGATCGGCCCGGATCTCGGCACGGTGCGCGATATCGCGTATCGGCTGGCCGACGTGGTCGCGGCCAACCCGGATACGCGGCTGGTCAATTACGACTGGATCGAGCCCGCGCGCGAGATCCGCATCCGCGTCAACCAGGACGAGGCCCGTCGGCTGGGCCTGAGCACGCAGGCCATTGGCAGCGTGCTCAACACCATGATCACGGGCGCGCCGGTGACGCAGGTGCGCGACGACATCTATCTCGTCGACGTCGTGCTGCGCGCCACCGATGAGGAGCGCGTCTCGCTCGACACGCTGCGCACGGTGCAGGTGCCGATCGCCGGCGGGCGCACGGTGCCGCTCAGCCAGTTCGCGACCTTCGAGTATGAGCAGACCTACCCGCTGGTGTGGCGGCGCGACCGTGTGCCGAGCCTGACCGTGCAGGCGGATGTCGCGCCGGGCGTGCTGCCCGACGAGGTGGTGGGCCCGCTCGCGCCGAAGATCGAGGAACTGTCGGCGTCGCTGCCGGCCGGCTACCGCATCGAGACCGGCGGCACGGTGGAGGAGAGCACAAAGTCGCTGGCCTCGGTGGTCGCCGTGGTGCCCCTGATGCTGCTCATCATGGTGACTGTGCTGATGTTCCAGCTGCGCCGCTTCACGCTGATGGCGCTGGTGCTCAGCGTGGCGCCGCTGGGGCTGATCGGCGTGGTGCTGGCGCTGCTGCTGTTCCAGCGCCCGCTCGGCTTCGTGGCGATCCTCGGCATCCTCGCGCTGATCGGCATGATCATCAAGAACGCGGTGATCCTGATCGGCCAGATCGAGGCGGAGCGCGCGGAGGGCAAGCCCGTGCGCGAGGCGGTGATCGAGGCAAGCTCGGCCCGCTTCCGGCCGATCATGCTCACCGCCGTCTCCACCGTGCTCGGCATGATCCCGATCGCGCCGACCGTGTTCTGGGGGCCGATGGCCTTTGCCATCATGGGCGGGCTGCTGGTGGCGACGGTGCTGACGCTGATCTTCCTGCCGGCGCTCTATGTCGCGGTCGTGCGCGACACGCCGCCGGCCGCCAGGCAGGCTTCTGTCGTTTCCTGACATCGCCGTGCGAGGGGCGGGGGCTCACCCATCCCTCGCGCGGCGCCGGCTTGAGGTAGAAAGCCGCCGGTCCAATCGGGCGAATCACCTATCGCCACGAGTTGAGCGGCCGGGAGGGGTTCCCGGCTCCATGAAGGGGAGTTTGATCATGACGAAGTCGATCGCGGTGAAGGTCGCGGCCGTGGGTATCGTCGCGCTGGCCATGGCCGGCTGCACCACCACCGAGAAGCGCACCGCCGGCGGCGCGCTGATCGGCGGCGGCGCGGGCGCCATCATCGGCGGCATCGCGGGCGGCGGCACGGGCGCGGCGATCGGTGGCGCCATTGGCGCGGGCACCGGCGCGGTCATCGGTGCGGCCACCGCCAACTAAAGGCCACGCGCGCGCGGCGGCGATCCGATCGATCGTCGCGCGTTTGGCAGAACGGTTTCCCAGGCCGCGTCCGCTATCGGGCGCGGCCTTTTTCGTGTCAGGGGGCGGCGGTCTCGGGCGTTTCCGGCATCGCCGCATCCGGCAGGATGGTTTCCGGCATGGCTTCATCGGGTGCGCGCGGGGATGGGGCCGCGTTGGCCGGCGAGGCAGCGGGTGGGCCGACGGGCGGCTTGGTGGATGCGGGCGCGATGTCGTCGCCGATCCGCTGCTGCATGTAGGGGAAGAACGGGTTGGACGACATGCGCACCAGCGTGTCGAGATTGACGATCAGCGCCCCGCGCTCGCCGCGTATCGCCATCGCCCCGAGTTGGAGGCCGAAATCGTCGGCCGGATCGGGATCCGAACCGTAGAGCCCGTCGCTGGAGGGGAAGGGCAGCGCGACATGGGAGAGCGAGTAGACGTCGCGCGGGTAGGCCAGCCCGAGCGGGCGCACGGTTTCCTCGGTGGCACCGGCCGCCACCGAGTGTTCCGATACCTCGTCGGTGCCCTGAACATTGGTGACGATGGTGGTGCGGAAATGGCGCGGCGCCGGCGGCAGCATGCGCGTCAGGGCGGCATAGGTCGCCGCCCGCAGCAGCGGGCCGAGCTTGGTGTTGCGGTTGATGTCGAACAGCACCAGTTCGCTGCCATTCTCCGGCAGCAGCGCATAGAAGGCGGTGATGATCGCCCGCGTCGAGACGGTGAAGTCCATCACCGACTGGAAGGTGAGCGCCGGGGGAAGGGCGCCCAGATTGCCCTTGCGCGCCTGCGCCGCGATCGAATCCTGCAGCGCCGTGGTCAGGCGGTGCGACTGGCGCGCGCCATTGACCGGAAACGAGTTGTACTTGAACGGGTTGAACTCGGGCAGCACCGCCAGCCAGGCCGCCTTGGCGAAGGCCGGCAGGAAAGCCGGCAACCCGGCAAGGCCGGCGAAGCGCGCGAAGCGGGTGATGCCGATCATCGGCGAGATCAGCACCAGCCGGTCGACGCGCGGCAGCGCCGGATCGTCCAGCGCGTCGAGCGCGTATTTCAGCGCCAGCGCGCCGCCATTGGAGAAGCCGACAATGTGCAGCTCCCCCTCCGGCCCCGCCCGGCGGCGGGCCTCGCGCACCGCGAGCCGGGTGGCGGCGAGCCAGTCTTCCCATTCCACATCGGTGAGGCCCGCCGGCACCGTGCCGTGGCCGGGCAGGCGCGGGGCGATGACGGCATAGCCGGCATCGGCATAGAGCCGAGCGACGTGGCGCAGGCTGTAGGGTGAATCGGTCAGCCCGTGCAGCAGCACGACGGCGCCCTTTGGCGCCCCCGCAACCACCCCCTGCGGGTCCAGCGTGTAGGAGCGGTTCCAGTCATGGGCGAAGCGCGCGGGATAGACGATGCTGCCGGAGAAATAGCGATTGGAGGGGATCCGCTCCGCGTCGTCCAGCTTCTGCACCACTTCCGCGTCGACGTCGCGGAAGATGCGATCCTCGGCGGCGAGGTAGGAGGACCAGTCGCCCTTGTCCATCTCCGCGATGCTGAGCTCGTGCGGCACGAACGTGTGCCAGGGCTCCAGCGGGGCGCCGCTCTGGGCGAAATAGATGCGCGTCGCCATGAAGGTGACGAAGACCAGCAGCAGCGCGCCGACCAGAAGCTTCAGAAGGCGCTTGAGCCTCATCATGACGGCGTTCCCCGTTTCCCTGCGCGCATTTCCCGCGCCTGCTGCCCCACGCCCGTTTCCTACGCCGGATCCGGCGTCCGCCCCGAGAGCAGCCGCGCCACCCAGCGGCTGCCATCATACTGGTCGCACAGAACCAGCACGGCGATCATTACCGGCACGCCGATGAAGGCGCCGGGCAGGCCCCACATGAAGGCCCAGAAGAACACCGACAGCAGCACGATGAAAGGCGACATGGCGAGCGCCTTGCCGGCGATGCGCGGCTCGATATAGCTGCCGGAGAAAAACTGGATGACGTTCATGCCGGCGAACACCGCCACCGCCATCTGCCAGGATTCGAACTGGGCGACGGCGAACAGCGTGGGCAGCAGCGTCGCCATCAGCGGGCCGATGAACGGAATATAGTTCAGCACGAAGGCGATGACGCCCCAGGCGAAGGCAAGGTCCAGCCCGGCCGCGGCGGCGAACGCCCAGATGGCGAGGCCGGTAAAGGCGCTCATCACGCTGCGCACCAGCATGTAGCGGCGGAACTTGCGCGCGATCTCCTCGCTCGCCACCAGCAGCCGGCGGCCACCCTCGCCCAGTTCGGCGCCGGCCAGCTTGGCGCGGATCACGTCCACTTCCAGCAGGCCGAGCATGACGAAGATGGCGGTGACCACGCCGAAGCCGACCATGCCGTTCACCCGGCTGGCCACGCCCTGGAAGAAGCGGATCAGCCAGCTGACGTTGAACGTCTCGACAAAGGTGCCGGCGACATAGAGCCCGTGTCCTTCGAGCCAGCCCGCCCCGCTCATGTACAGCGCCTGGAACCGCGCCGCATTGGCGATCAGCCATTGGGCGGCGCGACCAAAGCCCCACAGCGTGAGGGAGGCGAGGCTGAGCAGAACGACGATGGTCACGGCAAGCGTGATGAACAGCGCCAGAAGCTGCGGCAGGGCGCGCTGCAACGCTTTCTGCAGCGGCCAGACCAGCGCGATGATGAACAGGGCGAAGGCCACCGGCGCGATGATGCTGCTCGCCAGAAACAGCGCCGCCGCCACCAGGATGGCCGTGCAGATTGCAATCATCGTCGCCGTACCACGCTGGCTCATCGCGCTGCGTCCCTTTTCCGCGTCAAGCTTGGCCCGATAAGCCCTTGTCCGGGACGCCACAAGCGCTTTGCCGCGAGGTGGCACGCAGGCGCGCGGCCGAGCGGGGGATAAATATTATTACACCATTGTTATAAAAAGATAATTTCATATATTGTGCTGCAACTAAATATCACTCTATCTTCGCGGTGTGGATGGGGAGGCGATTGTGCTCAGGCTCGGTTACAAGGCGTCGGCGGAACAGTTCGACGCGCGCGCGCTGCTCGACTTCACGGTGGAGGCGGAGCGCCGCGATTTCGATTCGGTCTTCATCAGCGATCATTTCCAGCCCTGGCGGCACACGGGCGGGCACGCGCCGGCGGCCTTGCCCTGGCTCGGCGCGGCGGGTGCGGCGACCTCGCGCATCGTGCTCGGCACCAGCGTGCTGACCCCGACCTTCCGCCATCACCCCGCCATGGTGGCGCAGGCCTTCGGCACGCTCGGCCAGCTTTTTCCCGGCCGCCTCATCCTCGGCGTGGGGTCGGGCGAGTCGCTCAATGAGGTGCCGGCCACCGGCGCGCCCTGGCCGGAGCTGAAGGAGCGCTTCGCCCGCCTGCGCGAGGCGGTGCGGCTCATCCGCCAGCTCTGGAGCGAGGAGCGCGTCAGCTTCGAGGGCGAGTTCTACCGCACCGAGCGCGCCACGATCTACGACCGCCCGCAGACCCCGGTGCCGATCTATGTCGCCGGCGCTGGGCCGATGGTGGCGAAATTCGCCGGCCGCGCGGGCGACGGCTTCATCTGCACCAGCGGCAAGGCGTGGGACCTCTATCGCGAGACATTGCTGCCCAATGTCGCCGCCGGTCTTGAAGCCGCCGGTCGTTCGGCCGACACTTACGACCGCATGATCGAGATGAAGCTGTCCTTCGATACCGACCGGGAACGCGCCTTGCAGGACACGCGGCACTGGGCGGCGCTGGCCCTGACGCCGGAGGAAAAAATGTCGGTCGAGGACCCTCTGGAAATGGAGAAACTGGCCGATGCGCTGCCGCTGGAGCGGGCGGCACGGCGCTGGATCGTCTCCAGCGACCCGGATGACGTGGTGGAGCGCGTGCGGCCCTATGTGGAACTCGGCTTCAATCATCTGGTCTTCCACGCGCCGGGCGAGGATCAGGCGCGCTTTCTGCGGCTGTTCGCCGAACACGTGGCGCCGCGCCTGCGCGCGGCCTTCACCTGAGCCCGCATGAGCGTGCCGCCCCGGATCGAACTTCTCGCGCTGGATGGGCTGCCGCTGGTTCAGCCGGGCGATGACCTCGCCGGGCTGATCGCGGCCGCGCTGGACCGCGCCGGGCTGGTGCTGCGCGTGGGCGATGTGCTGGTCGTCGCCCAGAAGATCGTCTCCAAGGCGGAGGGGCGCCGGGTCGCGCTGGCCGATGTCACGCCCTCCGTGCCGGCGCTGGCGCTGGCGCAGCAGGTGGGCAAGGATGCGCGCCTCGTCGAGCTCATCCTGCGCGAGAGCCGGCGCGTGGTGCGCAAGGCGCCGGGCGTGCTCATCGTCGAGCACCGGCTGGGGCTCGTCATGGCCAATGCCGGTATCGACCAGTCCAATGTCGAGGACGGCTTCGCGCTGCTGCTGCCGGAGGATCCCGATGCCAGCGCCGAGCGGCTGCGCGCGCGGCTGGCTCCTTCGGCGGGGATGAGGCTTGGAATCGTCATCAATGACAGTTTCGGCCGGCCCTGGCGGCGTGGCACGGTGGGCACCGCCATCGGCGCCGCCGGCCTGCCGGCGCTGGTGGACCGGCGCGGCGAGGCCGATCTGTTCGGCCGCCCGCTGCAGGTGACGATGATCGCGCTGGCCGATGAAATCGCCGCCAGCGCCTCGCTTTTGATGGGGCCGGCGGCGGAGGGGCTGCCAGTGGTGCTGCTGCGCGGCGTTCCGTGGTCGGCCCCGGCCAGCCCGGTGCGCGCGCTTCTCCGACCCGCGAACGAGGACCTGTTTCGATGAGCGCGATCTCCTTTCCCGGCAAGGTGGTGGCGCTGTCGGGCGGCATTGGCGGCGCCAAGCTGGCCCTGGGCCTCGACCGCGTGCTCGCGCCCGGCCAGTTGACCGTGATCGCCAATACGGGCGACGATTTCCGCCATTTCGGCCTCCATATCTCTCCCGACATCGACACGCTGCTCTACACGCTGTCCGGCCTCGACGACCCGGTGCGCGGCTGGGGGCGCCGGGACGAGACCTGGACCTTCATGCGCGCCATGGGCGAACTCGGGCGGGAAAGCTGGTTCCAGCTGGGCGACGGCGATCTCGCCATTCACGTCGAGCGCACCCGCCGGCTCGCGGCCGGCGAGACGCTCTCCGGCATTACCGATTTCCTGAGCCGGCAACTCGGCATCGGCTCGGTGATCGTTCCGATGAGCGACGACCCGGTGGCGACGCAGGTCGATACCGAGGAGGGCCGGCTCGACTTCCAGCAATATTTTGTCCGCCGGCGCTGCGAGCCGCGCATTGTCGGCCTCGATTTCGCGGGGGCGGACGAGGCGCGCCTGGCCTCCGGCGCGGCGGCGGCGCTGGCGGACCCCGATCTCGCCCTCATCGTCATCTGCCCGTCCAACCCCTATCTGAGCGTCGACCCGATCCTCGCCGTGCCGGGGCTGCGCGCGGGGCTGCGGGCGGCGCGTGCGCCGGTCGTCGCCGTCTCGCCCATCATCGCCGGGCAGGCGGTGAAGGGGCCGACCGCCAAGATGATGATGGAGCTTGGGCTTGTGCCCTCGGCCGCGACCGTCGCCCGCCATTATGCCGGGCTGATCGACATGTTCGTGGTGGACGAGGCGGATGCCGGCATGGACGCCGACATGGATGCCGGGGCGGGGGTGCGCATGGTGGCGGCACCCACGCTGATGCGCACGCTGGATGACCGGACGCGCCTCGCCCGGATCGTGCTCGGCCTCGCGGGGGAGCGCGCGTGAGCGCGGCGCGGGCTGGCCGTGATATCCTCGCGGTGGTGCCGGTCAAGGATTTCGCGCTGGCCAAGCAGCGCCTTTCCGGCGCCTTTCCGCCCTCGTTCCGGCATGCCCTGGCGCGGGCCATGCTGTGCGACGTGCTGATCGCGCTGCGCGGAGCGGAGGCGATCGCCGGCATCGTCGTCGTCACCGCCGATCCGGAGGCGGGGTTGCTCGCGGGCGAATATGGCGCGCGGCTGCTGTTCGAGGGCGCGGTGCGCGGCCTCAACCCCGCTGTCGCCCAGGCCGGCGCCTATCTCGCGGCCGAGCGGCGCAGCGGCATGCTGGTCGTGCCCTCCGACATTCCCGCCGTGACCTCCGACGAGATCGCCCGGCTGGTCGCCGCGCATCCGCCCGGGCGGGCGGTGAGCGTGGTGCCGGCGCATGACCGCGAGGGTACCAACGCGCTGGTCGTCTCGCCGCCGGATGGGCTGCGATTCTCCTTCGGCCCGCTCAGCTTTCCCATGCATCTCGCCAATGCCCGCGAGGCGCAGGCCGCGCTGCAGGTGCATGAACTCGCGCAGTTTCCCGGCCTCGCCCGCGACATCGACCGGCCCGAGGACCTGGCGCGGCTCGACCGGTTGCCGCCCGGCTCGCACACACGGCGCCTGCTGGCCGAGCAGGGCATGGCGTAGCCCGCACGCGCGACGGGCGATGGTTGCGCGGCCGGGCCTTGCCGACAGGCCGATTCCATCGCGGTACGTTTCCGCGCGGTACGTTTCCGCGCGGTACGTTTCTCCGCGGTACGTTTCTCCGCGGTACGTTTCTCCGCGGTAGGTTTTCCATGCGCGGCTGCGGCGGGTGGCGACGAGCGGGTGGGACAGGCCCGCTCATAATCGCGGCAGCCCCTGCCTTAGGGATGAATATTTGAGCAGCGTGCGATTTGAATAAGGTATCAAAATACCAGTCATACGGAGTGTCTATACACCAGCACACTTTGGCACAGAACTTGGATTACTCATCGGCATAGCCTGTGGAGTGCCCGATGTCGTCCATCGCTTTCGTGTCCGTCGGCAAGCGTTACGGGGAGGTGGAAGCCGTGAGCCGGCTCGACCTTTCCTGCGCGGCGGGTGAGATGCTGGCGCTGCTCGGCCCATCCGGCTGCGGCAAGTCGACCACGCTGAAAATGGCGGCGGGCATCGAGAGCGTCACCGAAGGCGAGATCTGGTTCGGCGAGCGCCCCGTCTCGCGCCTTGCCCCGGGCGAGCGCAACATCGCCATGGTGTTCGAGGACTACGCGCTCTACCCGAACATGACGGTGTGGGAGAATGTCGCCTTCCCGCTGAAGATACGCGGCATTACCGGCCAGCCCGCCGCCGCGCGCATCGGCGAGGTGCTGCAGCTGCTCGGCCTGCGGCAGATGGCCGACAGCCATGTGAAGGGGCTGTCCGGCGGCGCCCAGCAGCGCGTCGCGATCGGCCGCGCGCTGGTGCGCGACCCGGAAGTCATTCTGTTCGACGAGCCGCTCTCCCATCTCGACGCCGACCAGAAGGTGCAGCTGCGCGCCGAGATCAAGCGGCTGCAGAAGCTGCGACAGGTGACGTCCATCCTCGTCACCCATGACCAGACCGAGGCCATCGCCATGGCCGACCGGGTGGCGGTGATGAACCACGGCGTACTGCAGCAGGTCGGCGCGCCGCAGGAACTCTACGAGCGCCCCGCCAACCTGTTCGTGGCCAACTTCATCGGCGAGCCGCCCATGAACCTGATGGCGGCGGAGTTCACGCAGGGCGGGCGCATCCTCGGCGCGGGCTGGTCGGCAGTGATCGAGGCCGTGCGGCTTCCGGCGCTGACGGCGGGCGGCGGGCCGCTGATTGCCGGCATCCGGCCGGAGAACATCGCGGTGCGCGCGCCGGACATGGCGGGCGAGGCCCGCGGCACCATCACCTATCGTGAGCCGAGGGGCGACGCCGATGTGCTGACCGTCGCGCTGGAGGCGCCGGGCGGGCCGGGCGGCCAGCTTGTCGCCGAGATCGCCGGCCCATCGCCATGGCGGACGGGCGACCGTGTCGCGCTCGGCATCGATGTGCGCAAGCTGCTCGTCTTCGATGAACCGACCGGCCGCAACCGGGAGGCGCTGCCATGAGCATGGTCATGAGCGCCATCACCCCGCCCGGCCTGATGGCGCGGGGCATCGCCAAGAGCTTCGCGAAAGCGAAGGCTGATCCGCACAAGGTGCTGCACGAAATCGGCATCGAGGTCGGCCCCGGCGAACTGGTCGCCATTACCGGTCCCTCCGGGGCGGGCAAGAGCACGTTCTGCCGCATTCTCGCGGGGCTGGAGCGGCCGGATGCCGGCACGGTGACGCTGGCCGGGCGCGATCTTGGCACGGTGCCCGCCGGCCAGCGCCGCGTCGCGCTGATGTTCGAGAGCTACGCGCTCTATCCTCACCTCACCGTGCGCGGCAACGCGCTCTCGCCGTTGCAGGCGCCGGGGGGCAGGCTCGCCCCGGCGCAGGCGCAGAAGCGGGTCGACGAGGTTCTGGAACTGCTGGAGATCCGGCACCTTGGAGAGCGCCTGCCCGGCGCGCTCTCGGGCGGGCAGAAGCAGCGCGTGGCGCTGGCCCGCACGCTGGTGCAGGTGCCGGACCTCTTTCTGCTGGACGAGCCGATATCCCATCTCGACGCCAAGCTGCGCCACAAGCTGCGCGGGGAAATCCGTCGCCGCCTGTCCGCCCAGAGCGCGCCCTGCATCTGGGCGACGCCGGACGGGATGGAGGCGCTCTCGGTCGGCGATCGCGTGGTGGTGCTCGATCAGGGGCGGGTCGAGCAGGTCGGTACGCCGGAGGAAATCTGGCAGCGGCCGGCCAGCGCGCGCGTCGCCCGGCTGCTGGGCGACCCGCCGATGAACCTGATCGAGGGAACGCTGACGCGCGCGGCGGACACGCTCTATGTCACCCGCCGCGACATGCGCCTCGCCCTGCCGCCCGCGCTCGCCGTGGCCGCCGCCCGCCATGGCACGGACAGCGTCATCCTGGGCGTGCGCCCGGACGGCCTTTCCTTCGCGCCGGCCGGCGCGCCCGGCACGGTCGCGGCGGAGATCTATTCCAACGAACCGTTCGGCAAGCACGCCATCGTCACGATCGATCTCGGCGCGCTGCTGGCCAAGGTGAAAACCTCGATGGCCGCCGCTGCCGCGCTGGGCGCGGATGGCGGCATCGGCCGGGGCGTTGGCATCACCTTTCCCGCCGAGGGGCTGTCGCTCTTCGACGGCGCGACCGGCCGGGCACTGGCCGGCACCTGAGACGCATAAGCCGCTAACGGCACATACAGAGGGAAAGAGCGATGAAGCGTAAGATCTGGTGTTTCGCCGCCGCCTTGGCGGCAACGACGGCGCTGAGCGCGTCGGCCCTGCATCCGGCCATGGCGCAGGACGCGAGCTTCTATGCGGAAGCGGCCAAGCCCTACAAGGGCACCACCATCCGCGTGCTGGACGAGATCACCCCGCTGCAGGAGACGCTCTCCAAGATCGTGCCGGATTTCGAGAAGGAAACCGGCATCAAGGTCGAGTGGGAGCTGCTCAACCATTTCGAGGTGATCAACAAGGGCCAGGCCGACATGCTGTCGGGCCGCGGCTATTATGATGCGATCATGCTGCACGGCTCCCAGCTCGGCCCGATGCTGTCGGCCGGCGTGATCGCGCCGATCGATGCCTATGTGGCCAATGCCAAGCTCGCCGATCCCGCGATGAACGATCACGACTTCATCCAGACACCGTACAAGACCACCGCGTTCAGCGGCGGCAAGCAGTACGGCTTCATCAACTGGAACTACAACCACGTCTACTGGGCGCGCGCCGACCTCCTGAACAACCCGGAGGAACAGGCCGCGTTCAAGGCGAAGTACGGCTACGATCTCGCCCCGGCCAAGACCATCGAGCAGATGCGCGACATCGCGCAGTTCTTCACACGCAAGAAGGGCGCGCTGCTGGCCGGCAAGCCGCTGGAAAGCGATTTCTACGGGATTGTGCTGGAGGGCATCAAGGGCGGCTCGACCTTCTCCAACCTCTGGGTGAACTTCATCCAGAACTATGGCGGCGACGTGCTGGACAAGGACGGCAAGCCGGTCTTCGACAGCCCGCAGACCGTTGCCGCGCTGACCATGTGGCGCGAATTGTGGACCTATGCCCCGCCCGGCATCGCTGAATATTCGCTGGTCGACGTGCCGACCGTGATGGGCAATGGCATCGCCGCGCAGTCTCTGGCCTGGTCGGACTTCGTCCTCGGCATCGACAAGCCGGGCGTGTCGCCCTACGCGGGCAAGTTCGTCTATGCCCCGGTGCCCGCCAAGGCCGGCAACGAGGCCAAGCGCCATGCCGATGCCGAGCCCTCGGTGACGGTGATCAGCGCCGCGTCCAAGAACCCGGAAGCCACCTTCCTGTTCCTGGAATGGCTGGCCTCCAAGCGCCAGCAGGACAAGCTGATCGAGATGGGCCAGGGCGGCGTGCCGATCCGCGAAAGCTCCTGGGCTCTGCCGGCGATCAAGGACGCCTCCAACTCCACGCTGTTTGCGGCGATGAAGTCCTCGCTCGCGGTGGCCTCGGCGCGACCGAAAATGGAGAAGTACCCGGAAATGTTCGACGCCATGAGCGGCATCGCCCAGCAGGTCGGCCTCGGCAAGATGACGCCGGAAGAGGGCGCCAAGCAGGGCCAGGCCATCCTCGTGAAGCTCTGCGGCGGCAAGTCCTGCACGATCTGAGGATACGGCCTCTGATGGTTCCGAAATCCCTCTCCCCACAGGGGAGAGGGAAAAGAAGACGTCGCCCGAAGACCTTTTGCCCGAAGTGTTGAGGAACCGGCATTCCCATGACCCGTGCAAGCGACAGGATGACGACGGCGCCCGCGCCGGTGAGCGCGCCCGTGCTGCGCGAACGGCGCTGGTATCCCTATCTGCTCATCGCCCCGTCGATGATCATGCTGGTCGTGGTCTCGCTGGTGCCGTTCCTCTATGCCATCTATCTCAGCTTCCACGCCGCCAAGTTCGGCCGCGTCACCGACTTTATCGGCTTCGACAATTACGCGGTCCTGCTGGCCGATCCGCGCTTCTGGAACTCCATCGGCGTGGCGGCGACCTTCGTGGTCATCGCCGTGCCGATCGAATTCATACTCGGGCTCATTGGCGCGCTGGTGTTGAACCAGAATGTGCGCGGGCGCTCGCTGCTGATCCCGCTCCTGTTCATGCCGACCATGATGGCGCCCATCGTGGTGGGCCTGCTGTGGAAGATCATGCTCGCGGGGTCGTGGGGGTTCCTCTCCTACAATGTGCTGGAGCGGTTCAACCTGCTGGAGGGCACCTCGGTCTTCGCCTCGTCGGATTACGCGCTCTATGCGCTGATCTTCGTCGATATCTGGCAGTGGACGCCGTTCATGATGCTGGCCTTCTTCGCCGGCCTGCAGGCGCTGCCGCTCGGCCCCTATCGCGCGGCGGCGGTGGACGGGGCGAACCCGCTGCAGATGTTCTTCCACATCACCCTGCCGCTGATGACGCCGCTCCTGGCGGTGATCGGGCTGCTGCGCTTCATCGACGCCTTCAAGGTGTTCGACACGATCTACATTTTGACCGGCGGCGGGCCGGGCATCTCCACCGAGACGCCGTCCATCCTCGCCAACAAGATGACCTTCGAGTTCTGGAACATCGGCGAGGCCTCGGCGCTGGCCGTCTTGGTGTGGATCGCCTTCTTCGCCTTCTGCTCGATCTTCTACCAGATCGCCAAGAAGAAGCTGAACGCGTTCTAGAGACTTACTTTCTTTCCTCTCCCCAATGGGGAGAGGTGGCCCGCGTAGCGGGTCGGTGAGGGGGTTTCGCGATTGCGGAGCGTCGAAGGCCCCTCACCCCAACCCTCTCCCCGACGGGGAGAGGGAGTCGGAAACCAGGCTCTCTGAACGGGAGAGGAGTAAACATGGCCGAGGCTTCAAGCCGCCCCGAAGGCTCCAGGGGCATTCTCTGGACCAGCGTGACCGTGGTCTACGCCCTCATCATGCTGTTTCCCATCTACTGGATGGCGACGATGATGGTGAAGCCGAACGACGCCATGTTCGCGCGCCCGACGCAGTTCCTGTTCGCCCCGACGTTGGCGCATTTCGAATATGTGCTGGCGCAGGGCTTCCACTGGTATCTGCTCACGTCCTTCCTGCTCTGCACCGTTTCGACCGCGCTGGTGGTGATCATCGGCACGCCGGCGGCCTATGCCTTTGCCCGCTTCGAGATGCGGGCCAAGGACGACCTGTTCCTGTTCATCCTCGGCTCGCGCATGGCCCCGCCGGTGTGCCTCGTCATCCCGTTCTACCTGATCTTCGCCAAGGTCGGGCTGCTCGACACCTTCCTCGGGCTGACGCTGGCCTACATGACGTTCAACCTCTCCTTCTACATCTGGGTGCTGCGCTCGTTCTGCCGCGACCTGCCGGTGGAGCTGGAGGAGGCGGCGGCGCTGGAGGGCTGGTCGCGGCCGCAGATCTTTCGCCGCGTCGTCTTCCCGCTCTTGCGCAACGGCATCGTCGCCACCGCCGTGCTGTGTTTCATCTTCGCCTGGAACGAGTTCCTGTTCGCCTTCATGCTCGGCGGCAGGGCGGTGCAGACGCTGCCCGTTTCCATCCCGAAACTGATCACCTCGCAGGGCGTGCGCTGGGGCGAGATGGCGGTGGTGGGGATGACCGCGCTCATCCCCGTGCTGATCGTGGTGTTCATTCTGCAGCGTCACATCGTGCGCGGGCTCACGCTCGGCGCGGTCAAGGGTTGAGGAACCGCGAATGGCTGAACATTATCTGCCGGCACAGCCCGGCACGGTGAACTGGGGCCAGTGGGATGCCAGCCTCAAGCCCGCGCTCAGCATAAAGTCCGGCGACACGGTGGTGATCGACACGCTGTCCGGCGAGCCGGAGGACATGCCGGACCCCGCGCTGGGCTTCACCCCGGTGCCCGGCCAGCAGGACGTGTTCGAGAACACCTTTCGCGGCCCCGGACCGCATCTGCTGACCGGCCCGATCTTCATCGAGGGCGCCGAGCCCGGCGACGTGCTGGAGGTCCGTCTCAAGCGAATAGAATTCCGCGCCGACTGGGGCTGGAACATCCAGATGCCGTTCTGGGGCACGCTGCCGGAGGACTTTCCCGAGCTGCGCCGCCTGCACATTCCCGTCGATGCCGCGCGCGGCGTCGCCACCATGCCCTGGGGGCAGGAACTGCCGCTGGAACCGTTCTTCGGCAATTTCGGCGTGGCGCCGGCGCCGCAATGGGGACGGCTGTCCTCCACCGAGCCGCGCGTGTTCGGCGGCAACATGGACAATAAGGAACTCGGCGTCGGCACCACGACCTATTTCCCCGTCTTCACCGAGGGCGCGCTGTTCTCGGTCGGCGACGGCCATGGGCGGCAGGGCGATGGCGAAGTGTGCCTCACCGCGCTGGAGACCGCGCTGACCGGCACTTTCGAGTTCCATCTGCGCAAGGACATGACGCTCACCACGCCGCGCGCCGAGACCGCCGACAGCTGGATCACCATGGGCTTCAACGCCGATCTCGACGACGCCGCCAAAGAGGCGCTGCGCGACATGATCGTGCTGATCCGCGCGCATTCCGGCCTCTCGGCGCAGGATGCCTACACGCTGTCCTCGCTGTGCGTGGATTTGCGCGTGACCCAGACCGTCGACCTCAACAAGGGCATCCACTGCGTGCTGCCCAAGAAATATCTGCCGTAAGGATGGCCCAAGATTGCAGAGTTCTCCCTCTCCCCGTGGGGGAGAGGGTTGGGGTGAGGGGTCTTCAACACTTCGCAACCTTGTCGCCCCTCACCGACCCGCTTCGCGGGCCACCTCTCCCCAATGGGGAGAGGAATGATAGCTACCCGCTCGCACCTGCGAGCCGGATTGTCAGGAGCCATCCGATGTCCGCCGTCACGGCCCATAAAGACCCGAAGCTGCCCCCGCCCGTCGCCCTGCCGGAGGATGCGAGCTGGGTCGGCGCGCTGAAACTGTTCGACGCCCATGCGGCCGAGACGCTGGTCGCAGCCGCCCGCACGCTCTACCCGCATGACGGGCTGCCCGAGCGCATCTATCGCCGCACCGTGTTCCATTTCGACGCCATGGCCGCCAAGGCCCCGGTGGCGGCGCAGTCCTTCGCCGAGTTCGTCGACCTCGTCGATGGCGCGCTGCCGCTGAAGTTCGCCGAGCTGTCGGAAGGCTACCGCGTGCAGGTGCTCAAAGGGATCGAGCAGAGCGCCGCCTTCCGGCTGGTGCAGCGCTCGACCGTCCGCTTCCTCTATGACGACGTCGAGGTCTGGCAGGCCTTCGGCTATGAGGGCGCCTCGGTCCATCTCGGCGGCTATGTGAACCGCGGCTTCAACGACCTCGACTGGCTGCCCGATCCGCCGCCCGGCGTCTGATCCGCGGCCCGTATCCCCGATCTGGAGCGACATTCCATGACGACCTACGCATTCGACGACGAGGGTGTCGTCGTCATCATCGGTTCCGGCGCCGGCGGCGGCACGCTTGCCAACGAGCTTGCCCAGCGCGGCGTCGGGGTGGTGGTGCTGGAAGCCGGCAAGCACCTGACCGCAGACGATTTCGTCAATGACGAGTGGGGCGGCTACGAGATGCTGTCCTGGCTCGACAAGCGCACCTCGTCCGGCAACTGGCGGGTGGCGAAGGACCATCCGCTCAACCCCAGCTGGAGCTGCCAGGTGGTGGGCGGCACCACCACGCACTGGTCGGCCTGCTGCTACCGCTTCATCGCGGACGAGCTCAGGGCGAAGACCGTCTATGGCGATATTCCCGGCGCCAGCCTGATCGACTGGCCGATCACGCTCGACGAGCTGGACCCCTATTACGACCTCGCCGAAGCCAAGATGGGCGTGACCCGCACCAATGGCCTGCCCGGCCTTCCCGCCAACAACAATTTCAAGGTCATGTATGCCGGCGCGAAGGCGCTGGGGCTGAATGTCTCGACCGGCCGGCACGCCATCAACTCCATCCCCTATGATGGCCGCCCGGCGACCATTCAGGACGGCTTCACCATCACCGGCGACAAGACCGGCTCGCGCTGGTCGACGCTGAATGTCGAGCTGCCGCGCGGGCTGGCGACCGGAAAGCTGGAGCTGCGGCCGCAGTCGCGCGCGGTGTTCATCGAGCATGACGCGGCGGGCAAGGCTTCCGGCGTGGTCTATGTCGACGGGGCCGGCGTCACCTATCGCCAGAAGGCGAGGGCGGTGGTGCTGGCGGGCAATTGCGTGGAATCCTCGCGGCTGCTGCTGCATTCCAAAAGCGCGCGCTTCCCCGACGGGCTGGCGAATGGCTACGGCCATGTCGGCCGGCACTATCTGCGCCATCTGATCCAGACCGTGTGGTCGACCTTCGACAAGCCGGTGCACATGCATCGCGGCGAGATCATGGGCGGCATGATCGACGATTTCGTGCGCCACGACCCCGCGCGCGGCTTTGCCGGCGGCTACTATATCGAGATGAACTCGATGGGCCTGCCGACCACCGCCGCCTTCATGGATCCGGGCTGGTGGGGCCGCGACTTCGCCTCGGTGATCGAGCAGTACTCGAAGATGGCCGGCATCTTCATGTCCGGCGAGGACATGCCGCAGCCGGACAACCGCATCACCCTGACCGACGAACTCGACGCCTATGGCGTGCCGGTCGCCAACATCCATTATGACGATCACCCCAACGATCTGAAGCTGCGCTCGCACGGCTACAAGGTGCTGACCTCGATCCACAAGGCGGCCGGGGCGAAGCGCTCGGTCGAGGCGCCGGCCTATCCGGCGAGCCACAATCTCGGCTCCAACCGCATGGCGGGACGGGCCGAGGATGGGGTGCTCGACGGGAATGGGCGGGCGTGGGAAGTGCCGAACCTGTTCATCGCTGACGGCTCGAACTTCGCCACCGGCGGCGCCTGCAACCCGACGCTGACCATCGTCGCGCTGGCGATCCGGCAGGCGGGTTTCATGGCCGGGCAGATGGCGGCGGGGGAGCTGTGAGGCGCCGGTGGTGAGCGCGGACTTCACCGAACCCACGCTCACCTATTGGCAGGAACTGCACGACGCGGTTCCCGCCCGCTTCTCCTGCGCGCCGCCCCATCGCTTCGGCTATCCGGTAACGCTGCCGGACGGGCGCGTGCTGGTGCTGCCGCTGCGCGCCCTGCCGGAGGGCGACCATGCCGTCGCTTCGCTGATCGCCAATCAGGCGTCGCATCTCGTGGTGGCCGCTCTCGCCGACATCATGGCCGAAGAGGCGAGGGGGCTGGGGGCGGAGATCGTCGTCGGCCTGCCGACGCTGGGGCTGGCCTTCGCCGCGCTTGTGGCGGAACGGCTCGGGCAGTCGCGCTACGTGCCGCTCGGCTACTCGCGCAAGTTCTGGTACGCCGACGCGCTGTCCGAGCCGGTGTCCTCGATCACCTCGCCCGAGGCCGGCAAGCGGCTGCGGCTCGATCCGAACCTGCTGCCGCTCATTGAGCGACGGCGCGTGGTGCTGGTGGACGACGCCATCTCGACAGGGGCGACGGCGGTGGCCGCCTGCCGGCTGATGCGGCGCGCCGGCGCGGAGATCGCCGGCATGGTGGTGGCGATGAAGCAGACCGGTCGCTGGATGGCGGCGATGGATGGCGTGCCGGTCCGCGCCGCCTATGGCTGCCCGCGCTTCGTCCTGCGCGCGGATGGCTGGTGGCCGGAGGCGGAGACCATGCCGGCGGTGCCGTAGTCATCGCCGCTGGATGGCGGATGAAGCCGCCTGCGGCGGGGTCGTGCGCTGGATCCCGGATCGGCACTGCGCTGCGCGCAGCTGGTCGGGGAAACAGAGTGGCTTTCGTGTCCCGGACCCGCGACACCGCAGGTGGAGCGCCGATCCGGGACCCAGCGCAAAGCTCTTCGGCCGAATCCCTTGCCTAGCCGACCTTCGCCCTCTCGATCGCCTGCCACACCCGCGAGGGCGTCAGCGGCATGTCCAGCTCGGTAATGCCGAGCGGCGACAGCGCATCGATCACCGCGTTGACGAAAGCCGGCGGGGCGCCGATGGCGCCGGCCTCGCCCGCGCCCTTTATCCCCAAAGGATTTGTGGTGCAGGGCGTGTTCTGCGTCGAGACCTCGAACAACGGCAGGTCGTCGGCGCGGGGAAGTCCATAGTCCATGAACGATCCCGACAGCATCTGACCGCTCTCGGCGTCATAGACCACGCTCTCCAGCATGGCCTGGCCGATGCCCTGCGCGATGCCGCCGTGGATCTGCCCGCTCAGCACCAGCGGGTTCAGCGTGCGGCCGAAATCGTCGACCACGGTGTAGCGCTCGATGCGGATGGCGCCGGTCTCGGGATCAACCGCGACCTCGCAGACATGCGCGCCATTGGGGAAGGTGCCGGCCAGCTGCTCGAAATCGCCGACGCCCATCAGCCCGCCGGCCTTGGCGGCGACATCGAGCAGGCTGATATGCCGGTTGCTGCCGGGCACGCGAAAGGCGCCGTCGTCGAACTCCAGCTCGCGCCTGTCGACTTCCAGCAGCTTCGCCGCCGCCTCGCTCGCCTTGGCCAGCACCGCGCCGGTGGCGAGGCGCAGCGCGCCGCCGCCATGCACCATGGAGCGCGAGGCGACGGTGCCGCCGGCGGAGGGGATGGGCAGATCGGTGTCGCCGGTCTTCACCGTGATATGCGCGGGATCGATGCCGAGCGCCTCGGCGGTCATCTGCACATAGGTGGTCTCGTGGCCCTGGCCGGTCGACTGGGTGCCGACATGCACGGTGACGCGGCCGTCCGTGCCGATCTCCACCATGGCACCTTCCTTGCCGGGCACGCCGGTGCGCTCGATGTAGTAGCCGAGACCGATGCCGCGCATCAGGCCGTCACCGGATTGACCCAAGCCTTTGTCGCGGCGCGCGGGGAAGCCGGCCCAGTCCGCCTTCTCCAGCGCGCTGCGCATGACATGGGCGAAGTCGCCGGAATCATAGGCGACGCCGGTCGCGGTCTTGTGCGGCATGGCCTCGGGCGCGATCATGTTGCGGGCGCGCAACGCCTCGGGCGGCAGGCCGAGCTCGCGTGCCGCCTTGTCGACGATGCGCTCGATCAGATAGGCCGCCTCGGGGCGCCCGGCGCCGCGATAGGCATCCATCGGCGCATTGTTGGTGTAGGCGATGCGCACATCGGTGACGACCACCGGGATGTCGTAGACCCCCGGCGCCATGGGCGGGCCGGAGAGCGTCGGGCAATAGACGCCGAAGGCCGAGAGCGCCCCGCCGGCACTGGCCAGCGTCTCGATGCTCAGCGCGATGAAGCGGCCTTCGGCATCGATACCGAGCCGGGCCTTCGAATGATTGTCGCGCCCCTGCGTGTCGGAGAGGAAGGCTTCCGCCCGGCTCGACTGCCAGCGCACCGGCCGCCCCAGCTTGCGCGCGGCGTAGAGCACCAGCCCCTGCTCGGGATAGGGCACCGCCTTCATGCCGAAGCCGCCGCCGACATCCGGGGTGATGACGCGCAGCCGGCTCGGGGGCAGGCCGAACACGCCCTCGAACATGAAGTCGCGGATCATGTGGCTGCCCTGGCTGCCCGTCACCAGGGTGAACTGTTCCGTCTCGCCGTCATACAGGCCGATCGCGTTGCGTGGCTCCATGGAGGCGACGACGATGCGGTTATTGACCAGCGCCAGATCGACCACGCGGTGGGAGGCTTTGAGCGCCGCCTCCGCCGCGTCCATGTCGCCCAGCCGCCAGTGCAGCGCGAGATTGCCCGGCGCCTCGTCGAACAGAAGCGGCGCGCCCTCGGCGAGCGCCGTGGCCGGCTCCACCACGGCCGGCAGGTCGTCGATCTCCAGCGCCACCGCCTCCGCCGCTTCCAGCGCGGCGCGCGCGGACGTCGCCACCACGAAGGCCACCGGCTCGCCGAGATAGCGTATCTTGCCGCTCGCCAGCAGCGTATGCGCGGGCAGCGGCATGCGCCCGCCCTCGACATGGTCGAGCACGATGATGACGGGCAGCGCGCCGATGCCGTCGGCCGCGAGGTCCTCGGCGGTATAGATCGCGAGCACGCCGTCCATCGCGCGGGCGGTGCTGGCATCCACCATGGTGAGCACGCCATGGGCGACCGGCGCCCGCACCACGGCGGCATGGACCTCGCCCTCGTAGCGGATATCATCCGTGAACCGGCCGGTGCCGGTGATGAACCGCAGGTCCTCGACGCGACGGAAGGGCTGGCCAACACCGAATTTCATCGTTTCCGCTCCACCTCGGCTGCGCCCGGCAACGCCCCGGCCCCGTCCGTCCCGCTGCCCGTATATTGGCCAGAGATACTATTTGTGCAAAGATCAGCACATATGGTGCGATAATGTCTATATCCGAATAAGATAGCGGATCACGCAAGAGGCTCCCCCGGGGGATTTTATGGTCGGCCCGCATATGGATGAGCACAGGCTGGACGAGCAGAAGCTGGACCCGCGGCCGGCGAAGGGTCGCGGCGTCGGCGCCTCCATCCCGCGCAAGGAGGATGCCCGCCTCCTCGAAGGGCGCGGACGGTTCATCGGCGACATGCGATTTCCGGGCCAGCTGGAAGCCGCCTTCGTGCGCTCGACCCTCGCCCATGCCCGCATCCGGGGGATCCACATCCCCGCCCATCTGAAGGGCCGCGCCTTCACGCATGAGGACATGGCGGGGGTGAAGGACATTCTCGCCAAGACCGGCCTGCCGGGCTTCCGCGTTTCCGCCCAACCCTCGCTCGCGAGCACCAAGGTGCGCTTCGTCGGCGAGCCGGTGGCGATGGTGCTGGCAGAGACGCGGGCGCAGGCGGAGGATCTCGCCGAGGAGATCACCGTCGACTATGAGGAACTGCCCGCCAATGTCGACATGCTGCGCACGGTGAAACCGGACGCCGCGCGCATCCATGAGGACTGGCCCGACAATGTCTTCCTCGTCTCGCAGGTCGACAGCCAGTTCGACGGGCGCCTCGCCGGCGCGCCGATCAAGGTCACGCGCGAGGTGCGCACCAGCCGGCAATGCATGGCGCCGCTGGAGGGCAAGGGCTGCATCGCCGTGCACGAGCGCCATACCGAGCAGTTGCATCTGTGGACCTCGACGCAGATGCCGCACATCGTGCGCTCGGGCCTTGCCGAATGCCTGGGGCTGGAGGAGCGCCGCATCCGCGTGGTGGCGCCCGATGTCGGCGGCGGCTTCGGCTGGAAAGGGCTGTTGCAGCCCGAGGAAGTGTGCTGCGCCTGGGCGGCGCTCAAGCTCGACCGTCCGATCAAGTGGCTGGAGGACCGGCGCGAGCACCTGATCGCCGCCGCCAATTGCCGCGAGCATCATTACATCATGACCGCCTATGCCGAGGCCGACGGCACGCTGCTCGGCTTCGAGGCGCTGGCCCATGTCGATGCCGGGGCCTATTCGGTCTACCCGTTCTCGGCGTGTCTGGAAGGCGCGCAGGTGGTGTCCAACCTGCCCGGCCCCTACAACCTGCCGGCCTATCGCTGCCGCGCCTATTCCGCCTGCACCAACAAGCCGCCCATCGTGCCCTATCGCGGCGTCGCCCGCACCGGCGTGTGCACGGCGATGGAGCTGATGATCGACGCGGTCGCCCGTGCCGCCGGGCGCGAGCCCTATGAGGTGCGCCTCGCCAATCTGGTGCGGCCCGATGAGATGCCCTTCACCTCGATCACCGGCAAGGCGTTCGACATGGGCGATTACCCCGAGAGCCTGCGCCGCGCGCATGCCATGATCGACCATGCCGGCGTGCGGGCGCGGCAGGCGCGCGGCGAGCCGGACGGGCGGCGTATCGGCATCGGCTACGCCACTTATTGCGAACAGGGCGCGCATGGCACCTCGGTCTATCACGGCTGGGGCATTCCCATGGTGCCGGGTTTCGAGCAGTGCGGCGCGCGCCTCACCCCGGACGGCACGCTGGAACTGCGCGTGGGCAACCAGAGTCACGGCCAGTCCATGGAAACCACGCTGGCGCAGATCGCCTGCGAGGTGCTGGGCATCGACCCCGATCTGGTGAACGTGGTGCATGGCGATACCGCCATGACGCCCTATTCCACCGGCACCTGGGGCTCGCGCTCGGCGGTCATGGCCGGCGGGGCGGTGGCCAGCGCCTGCGAGACGCTGGGCGGGCGCATCAGGCGCATCGGCGCGCATCTGCTTCAGGCGCCGGTGGACGCGGTGCGGATCGAGGGGGCGAGGGTGGTCGGGCCGGCCGGCTCCGTGAGCTTCAAGGAGGTGGCGCACACCTTCTATCGCGCGCCGCAGAACCTGCCGCGGGACGCCGATCCGGCGGGGCTCGACCTCGTCGCGGGCTATCGGCCGACGGTCGATACCGGCACCTTCTCCTATGCCAGCCATGCCTGCGTGGTGGCGGTCGAGCCGGACACCGGAGAAGTCGAAATACTCGATTACGTCATCGTCGAGGATGGCGGCGTGCTGCTCAACCCGATGGTGGTCGACGGCCAGATCTATGGCGGCACCGCGCAGGGCATCGGCACCGCGCTCTACGAGGAGATGGCCTATGACGAACATGGCCAGCCGCTCGCCTCCACCTTCGCCGACTATCTCCTGCCTGGCGCCAATGAGATGCCGGATGTGCGCATCGCCCACATGGAAACACCTTCGCCCAATACACGCTTCGGCCAGAAGGGCATCGGCGAGGGCGGTGCCATCGCGCCGCCGGCGGCCATCGGCAATGCCATCAACGACGCGCTGGCCGATCTCGGCGTGGAACTCACCGTCTCCCCGATGACCCCGCGCCGGGTGCGCGAGGCGGTGACGGCGGCGCGGGCCAGGGCGGGGGTGCGGCCCGCGGGGGGCGTGTCGTGAAGCCGGCACGTTTCGACTACACGCGGCCTGCCGACCTCGCGGCGGCGACAGCGGCGCTGGCCGATGCCGGCGCCAAGCCGATAGCCGGCGGGCAAAGTCTGGGCCCGATGCTGAACCTGCGCCTCGCCCGGCCCTCCCTGCTGGTCGACGTGGTGCGGCTGCCCGATCTGCGAGGGGTGGAGGAGGGGCCGGGCGGCGTGCTGTTCGGCGCGGCCATCACCCATGCCGAGTTCGAGGATGGCGCGGTGCCCGACCCGACGCCCGGCTTCCTCGCCCGCATCGCCCACGGCATCGCCTATCGCGCGGTGCGCAATCGCGGCACCATCGGCGGCAGCCTCGCCCATGCCGACCCCGCCGCCGACTGGCCCACCACGCTCGCCGCGCTGGGTGCCGTGGTGCATCTGGCCGGTCCCGAGGGGCGGCGCGAACTGCCCGTTGAGGCGTTCATCCTCGGCGCGTTCGAGACCGCGCTGGGGCCGGGCGAAATCATTACCGGCGTATTCGTGCCCCGCTGCGCGGCGGGCGCGCGCTTCGGCTATCGCAAGTCCTGCCGCAAGCTGGGCGAGTTCGCGGAAGCCATGTGCGCGGTGCTGTCCGATCCCGCGTGCGGCGTGCATCGCCTCGTGGTCGGCGCTACCGAGGCCCGCCAGCTCGTGGTCACCGAGGCCGCCGCATTGATCGCCGATCCCGCTGGCGTCGAGGATTTGCTGCGCCGCGCGGGGCTCGCCGGCGATCCCGCCACCTTCCGCCTGCGCCGCGCGGTGATCGGCGACGCCATTGCCGCGCTGGCACGCGAGACGACGCCCGAAAGTCTCACCTCATGAACCACATTGCCCCATGACACACATTGCCCCATGAAACGTGTGGCCCCATGAACGCCGTTCACTTCCGCATCAACGGCCGCGGCATTGACGCCGAAATCGAGCCGCGCCAGAGCCTTGCCGATTTCGTGCGCGAGGAATTGCTGCTCACCGGCACGCATCTGGGCTGCGAGCATGGCGTGTGCGGCGCCTGCACCGTGCTGGTCGACGGCGCGCCGGCCCGCTCCTGCATTGCCTATCCCGTGGCGCTGGACGGGGCGAGCATCACCACCATCGAGGGATTGGCGCAGGATGCCGTGGCGGGCGAACTGCGCGCGGCCTTCACCCGCGAGCACGCCCTGCAATGCGGCTTTTGCACGCCCGGCATGCTGATCATGGCGCGCGACATCGTGCTGCGCCGGCCGGGCCTGGACGAAGCGGCGATCCGCCACGAACTTGCCGGCAATCTCTGTCGCTGCACCGGCTATGCCGGCATCGTGCGGGCGATCCGCGCCGTGGCCCTCGCGCGGGCGGGCGCGGCGCCCCTCGTCACGCGCGGGGCGAGCCCGGCGCCGCCGGTCGGTCCGTCCCCGCTCACCCTGCCGGTGTCGCCCGCCCGCCGGGCCGGCGGCGAGGCTCCCGCGATGGCCGCGCCGGTGGCGATGGCGTCGGCGGCCGGGGGCGCGTTCATCCCGGCGCCGCTGAGCAACCCGATCGAGATCACCGAGGCGTTCGAGGTCGACGCCCCGCGCGGGGAGGTGTGGGCGCTGTTCCAGGATCCCGCGCGCGTCATCGCCTGCCTGCCGGGCGCGCGGCTGACGCAGCCGAGCGACGGGCGCCGCCTTGAGGCGGAGATGAGCGTGAAGCTCGGCCCGATGCAGGCGGCGTTTGGCGGGATCGGCCTCATCGCGCCCGATCCGGCCAACTGGTCCGGCGTCATTCACGGGCGCGGCGTCGATGGCCGCAGCGCCAGCCGCATCGAGGCACGGCTGGCCTATCGGCTTGAGGCGGCGGCGGGAGGAAATGCCACCCGCGTGCACATCGAGGTGGCCTATGTGCTGCAGGGCCCGCTCGCCCAGATGAGCCGGGGCGCCATTGCCCGCGACCTCGCCGCCCGCCTGACCAGCGCCTTCGCCGCCAACCTGGGCGCGGCGCTGAAAGGGCAGGCGACCCCGGTCGCGGCGGCGCCGCTCGACGCCGGCGCGCTGTTCCTCGCCCTGGTGAAGGGCTGGCTGGCGCGGCTGTTCGGGCGCGGCTGAATCAGTTTGGGCGAAGCGGCGCGCAAGTCCTCGGGCGGGCTCGCTTTCCGCCTGCGCGAGGGGCTTGAACCACTTTGGGAACGGCGCGGCGCGCGCGGATGAATCAACCTCTGCGCAAGGCCGCGCAAGCGGTTGACCCGCCTAGCCTTTGCCTCAGCGCAGCAGGTCGACGTCGAGCTGCACGCAGTCGCCGCGATAGATGATGTCGGCGAGGTAGATCACCACGTCGTTCTCGTCCACCACCACGAGATGCGCCTCCACGGTGGGAAAGCCGATGCCGATGGCGAGCAGGTTGGCCACGCGCGGCTCCACCGTGCCGACGATGAAGGACTGGCGCGCCTTCTTCACCTGCAGCCCCTCCAGCGTGGCAACGACACTGATGGTCGGCTCGCGCTCGAAGCGGGTAGGGGCGAGCGCGAGCAACCGCTCGTCGACATGCACCCGCGCGAAGGAATAGGGCTGGCCGCGCCGCGACTGCACGCTTTCCAGGTAGCGGTAGCGCGGGGCGGGGCTGCCGTCCTCCGGCTGCACGGTGGGCAGCGGCGGGTTGGCGGGCACGGGCAGGAAGCGCGGCACGTTGGCGCCGATGGTGCCGGCCAGCGAGTGCCATTTGAGATCGAGCTTGAGCCAGCGTTTCTCCTCGACCGAGGCGGAGACGAAGGTGCCCTTGCCCTGGATGCGCCGCACCAGCCCCTCGCTCTGCAGCACCTCCACTGCCTGGCGCACGGTGACGCGGGCGACGCGGAACTCGGCTTCCAGTTCCTGCAGGGTTGAGATTTTCTCGTTCGGCCCCCACACACCGTCCTCGATGCGCCGGCGGATGACCCCGGCGACCTGCAGATAGCGCGGCACCGGGCTGCGACGATAATCGGGACTGGTCAGGCCGGAGGGAGAATCCTTGAGCATGGGCAATGTCGGTTCCGATGGCGGCAACGGCACATTCGCGTGCGCAGCCGCGGGTCAGGTCAGAATCGCTGGGGTCTTCCTATCTTCCCTATCATGTAATCCTATCCATCGCTCCGCGCCCTTCGTCGGATTCCAGCGCCGAAACGACGCCGGAGACCAGATTTTCGCGCAGCAGCGCCTCGAGATCGACGCGGGCGAGCGCACGCACGGGCAGGAGCGCGGCGATCTGCTGGGCGACGGCCCGCTCCTGCGCGCGGCGGGCCTCTTCCGCCTGCGCGACGGAGACGGCGATGAAGCGCACCGAGGCGCCCGGCAGCAGCCGGCCGGCGGCGGGGAGGTCGGCGGAAATGACCGTGGCGATCTTGGCATAGCCGCCGATCGTCTGGTGGTCCGCCAGCAGCAGGATGGGCAGTCCCGAGCCCGGCACCTGGATCGAGCCGGTGACGATGCCGTCGGACACGATGTCGGCACCCCGCCGGAAGCCGAGCGGCGTGCCCTCCAGCCGCAGGCCCATGCGGTCCGCCTCGCGGGAGACGCGATAGGCCGTGCCGAGAAACTCCGCGAGCCCGTCCTCGGTGAACGCGTCGGCCTGCGGGCCCAGCACCACGCGCAGCGCCCCGCCGAAGGTCAGCGATGGCGGGTTCTGGAGTTCAAGACACGGGCCGTCGAGCGAGGAGGCACCCAGCGCGATAACGTCGCCCGCCATCAGCGCGCGGCCGAGATGCCCGCCGAACCGGCCCTTGAGATCGGTTGCGCGCGAGCCCAGCACGCACGGCACGTCAATGCCGCCGGCAAAGGCGAGGATGGCGCTGCCGCTCGCCTTGAGCGGCCCGATCCGCACCCGCGCGCGCTCCGGTATATCGATCGCGCGCCAGGGGCCGAAGCGCCGCGTCTCCCCGCCCTGCTCCACCTCGATCACGCCATCGGCGCCTGTCAGCGCCAGCCGGGCGGGGCCGCCGGTCACCTCGAAGGCGGGGCCGGCGAGCCGCAGTTCCAGCGCGGCCGCCCCGGGCTCGTTGCCCACCAGCGCATTGGCGAGCCGCAGCGCGGGCGGATCCAGCGCGCCGCAGACCGGCACGCCAAAGGCCTGGAAGCCGAGGCGCCCGGCATCCTGCACGCTGGTCTGCGGGCCGGGCTGGAGGATGGCGATTGCCGCGCTCATCGGCTCGCCTCGCAATCCGGAACATGGGCGCCGCGCGCCACCGCCGCGCGGATCGCCGCATGTTCATCCGGCCCCGCTGGCACGAAGCGTACCCCGTCGCCGGGCGTGAACAGGGTGGGCGGCGCCCGCGCGGGATCGAAGAAGCGCAGCGGCGTGTGGCCGATCAACCGCCAGCCGCCGGGCGATTCGACGGGATAGATGCCGGTCATGCGCTGGGCGATGGCGACCGATCCGGCGGGCACCCGCACGCGTGGGCTGGTGAGGCGCGGCAGGTCCAGTTCCGCCGGCAGGTCGCCGAGATAGGCGAAGCCCGGCAGGAAGCCCTGCACATAGACGCGGTAGACCGTGCCGGCATGGCGGGCGATCACCTCGTCCTCGCCGAGGCCGGTGGCGCGGGCGACATCGCCGAGGTCCGGGCCCGCTTCGCCGCCATAAAGCACCGGAATGCGCCAGACGCGGGCGGGAGCCTCGACGCGGGCCTCGCCGATGTCGAGCGCGGCAAGGCTCTCCTGAAGCGCGGCGGCGCAGGTGCGGCGCGGATCGTAATGCACCAGCAGCGAGCGGAAGGTCGGCACCGTCTCGACCATGCCCTCGGGCGGGTGTGCCGCCAGCAGCGCCGCCGTGCGGTGGACGAGGGCGTTGATCTCTGGCGCGATGACGGTGCCGAACTCCACCGCGAAGGCCGTGTCGCCCAGATCGAGGAAGCGCGCCAGCGCGCCGAGGCGCCGGGAACCGGCATCGTGCTGCTCCGCCTTCTCTTCCGTCACGGGAGGTCTCCAGCGCGTGGATAATTCATCCTAATGTTAGGATGATTGAGCTTGAAATGCATTACCAGATAATGTGTTAATCGTGGACGTGAACAGTGATCAGGAGGTTGCCCGTGGCCGTGCGCATCAACATCAACGCCGATATGGGCGAGGGCTACGGTCACTATCGGATCGGCAATGACGACGAGATCCTCACCCTTGTGCAGAGCGTCAATGTCGCCTGCGGCCTGCATGGCGGCGACGCCACGGTCATGCGCGAGGTCTGCCTCAAGGCGAAGGAGAACGGCGTCTCCATCGGCGCCCATCCCGGCTTCAACGACATCTGGGGTTTCGGCCGCCGGCAGATCCGCATGAGCCCGGCCGATCTCGAATATCTCGTGGCCTATCAGCTCGGCGCGCTGGCCGGCATGGCGGCCTATGCCGGCACCAAGGTGACGCATGTGAAGCCGCATGGCGCGCTCAACAACATGGCCGCCATCGACAAGAGCTATGCGCTGGCGATCGGGCGGGCGATCCGCACGGTCGATCCCTCGCTCTATTATCTCGCGCTGTCCGGATCGGCGATGGAGACGGCGGCGCTGGAACTCGACCTGCCGCTGGCGCGTGAGGCCTTCATCGACCGGCTCTATGATGACGCGGGCAACCTGCTCACCCGCACCGACCCGCGCGCGGTGATCAAGGATCCCGCGATCGCGGCGGAGCGCACGGTGCGCATGGTGCTGGACGGCGAGATCATCTCGGTCGACGGCAAGCCGCTGCCGACCCGGTTCGATTCGCTCTGCGTGCATGGCGACGAGCCGACCGCCATCGCGGTGGCGCGTGCCGTGCGCGGCGCGCTGGAGGAGGCCGGCGTCGAACTGGTGACGCTGCCCGAGAAGATGAGGGGCTAGGGCGATGGTGCCGGCGGAAGGGCTCCCCGGCGGCGAAACGCTCGCCCGCGAGGCGGCGCTGGCGCTGGCCGGCGCGGGCGACCTCGCCGCGCTGATGCGGGCGGCGGCGCAGATGCGCGATGCCGGCTTCGGCGCCACCGTCACCGTCTCGCGCAAGGTCTTCATCCCGCTCACCCAGCTGTGCCGCGACGTTTGCCATTACTGCACCTTCGCCCATGCCCCGCGAAAGGGGCAGCGCGCCTTTCTCCGGCCTGACGAGGTGCTGGCCATCGCCCGCGCCGGCGCGCAGATGGGCTGCGACGAGGCGCTGTTCACCCTCGGCGACAAGCCGGAGCAGCGCTACGCCCTGGCCCGCGAGGAACTGGCGACGCTGGGCTTCGCCACGACGCTGGACTATCTCGCCGCCATGGCCGGGCTTGTGCTGCGCGAGACCGGTCTTCTGCCTCACCTCAATGCCGGGGTGATGGCGGCGGCGGATCTGGCGCGCCTGCGCACGGTGTCGGCGTCGCAGGGGCTGATGATCGAGACGACCGCCGAGCGGCTTTCGGCGCGCGGCGGTCCGCATTTCGGCTCGCCCGACAAATGGCCGCAAGCGCGCCTCGCCACGCTGGAGGCGGCCGGTCGCGCGGGCGTGCCGTTCACAACGGGGCTGCTGATCGGCATCGGCGAGACGCGGGTGGAACGCATCGAAGCGCTGCTGGCCATTCGCGACAGCCACGCGCGGCACGGCCATGTGCAGGAAGTGATCATCCAGAATTTCCGCGCCAAGCCGGGCACGAAGATGGCCGGCGCGCCCGAACCCTCGCTGGACGACCATCTGTGGACCGTCGCGGTGGCGCGGCTGATCCTCGGCCCGGCCATCTCGCTCCAGGCGCCGCCCAACCTGCAGCCGGAGGGGCTGAAGGCGCTGATCGATGCCGGGATCAATGATTGGGGCGGCGTCTCGCCGGTCACGCCCGACCACGTGAATCCCGAAGCGCCGTGGCCGGCGCTCGCCGCGCTCGCCGCCGCCACCGCGCGTGCCGGAAAGGTACTCAGTCCCCGGCTCGCGGTCTATCCCGCCTATATCGAGGATCGCGCGCGCTGGCTGGATCCGGCCGTCGCGCCGCTCGTGCTGCGCCGCGCCGATGGCGCGGGTCTCGCCCATGAAGGCGGCTGGCGTGTCGGCGCGCCGGAGGCCCGCGTGGTCGAATGGCCCGCCGCACCGGCCATTGCCGGGCCGGAGACGGTGCTGGAGGCGGTGCTCGACAAGGCGGTCGCCGGCCGCGCGCTCGATGAGGGCGAGATCGTCGCGCTGTTCGACGCGCGGGGCAGCCGGGCGCAGCGGGTCTTCGCGGCGGCGGATGCGCTGCGGCGCGCGGTGGTGGGCGACACGGTGTCCTATGTCGTCACGCGCAACATCAACTACACCAATGTCTGCGCCCATAAATGCGGCTTCTGCGCCTTCTCCAAGGGGCGCCAGCACGAGCATCTGCGCGGCCGGCCCTATGAGCTGGATCTGGACGAGATCCAGCGCCGGACCCGTGAGGCATGGGCGCGCGGGGCGACCGAAGTGTGCATGCAGGGCGGCATCCACCCGGATTTCTCCGGCGACACCTATCTCGCCATCCTGCGGGCGGTGAAGCGGGCGGTGCCGGACATGCATGTCCATGCCTTCTCGCCGCTGGAAGTGCGCCATGGCGCGGCGACGCTCGGCCTCTCCGTGCCGGATTTCCTCCTCGCGCTGAAGCAGGCGGGCCTCGGCTCGCTGCCGGGAACGGCGGCGGAAATCCTTGACGACGAGGTGCGCGCACGGCTTTGCGCGGACAAGCTGACCACGCGGGAATGGCTGGAGACAGTGGCCGCCGCCCATCGCGTCGGCCTCAGGACCACGTCGACCATCATGTTCGGCCATGTCGATGGCTACCGGCACTGGGCGCGCCATCTCCTCCGGCTGCGCCAATTGCAGGCCGAGACCGGCGGCATCACCGAATTCGTGCCGCTGCCCTTCCTGCACATGGAAGCGCCGCTCTATCTCAAGGGCGGCACGCGGGCCGGCCCCAGCCGGCGCGAGGCACTGCTGATGCATGCGGTGGGGCGGCTGGCGCTCAACCCGCTCATCCCCAACATCCAGGCATCCTGGGTCAAGCTGGGGGAGGGCGGCCTTGTCGCGGCGCTGGCGGCGGGGGCCAATGACAGCGGCGGCACCTTGATGGATGAATCGATCAGCCGCGCCGCCGGCGGCGTGCACGGGCAGGAATTTCCGCCCGACCGGATGGAAGCGGCGATCCGCGCGGCCGGCCGCCTCGCCCGGCAGCGCACCACGCTCTATGGCGAGGCGCCCTCGCGGCAGAAGCAGCGTTCCTATGCGGCGGACGCGCTGACGCCGCGCGTCGAGCCGGCGGCGGGCAAGTTCGCGCGCGTGGGGAGCCTGGCGGCGCGCGGCGGGTGAGGGGGCGTCCTCTCCGCGTCAGGGAGAGGACCTTCTGGCTATTTCCGCAGCAGCGGCAGCACCTCATGGGCGAGAAGGTCGATCTGCTCCTTCTCGTAGCGCCACGGCACGAAGACGATCTTCTTCACGCCAGTCGCCATATGGGCGGCGATCTGCTCGGCGCATTCGGCGGGGGTGCCGACAATGGCGCTGTCGAAGGTCGAGAGCGAACCCTTGGACAGGTCCCATTCGGCGTTCAGCCATTCGGTCATCTTTGGCATGCCGACCTCGCGCGGGCCGACATAGATCGGCAGCTGGTTGAGGCTGTAGAGGTCGGCGGGGTCGCGGCCGGCTTCCTCGGCATAGGCCGATATCTTCGCCCAGGACTCGCGATAGGCCTCGGGCGTGTAGAAATAGGTCAGCCAGCCGTCGCCCTTGGTGGCGGCGCGCTTGAGCACCACGTCGACATAGCCGCCGATGAGGATCGGCGGGTGCGGCTTCTGCACGGGCTTGGGGAACATCACCGCATTGCGCAGGTTCAGCTCGTCCCATTCACCGGTGACGGAATCCTCGGTCCACAGCCGCTTCAATATGTCGAGGTTGCGGTCCATGATCTTGCCGCGCCGTTCATAGGCAATACCGACAGCATCGAATTCGCGCTTGTACCAGCCCACCGCCGCGCCGAGCATCAGCCGGCCGTTGGAGATCAGGTCGAGCGAGGACAGCTGCTTGGCCAGGATGACCGGATTGCGCAGCGGCAGCACCAGCACGCCGGTGCCGATCTTGATGGTCTTGGTCCGCGCCGCCACCGCGGTCAGCAGCGACAGCGAGTCGATGATCGGGAAATGCGGATCGGTGCCGAGCAGGATGTGATCCCACACCCAGAGCGAGGAGAATCCCAGTTCCTCCATGCGCACGCCATAGTCGATCAGCGCCCCCGCGTCCGGCAACTCGGGGAAGCGGGTGAAATTGCGCATCGCGACGCCGAAGGAGACGGGAGCGGGCATGGGGCGACCTTCTTCTCACCTCTCCCCGTCGGGCAGAGGTCGCCGCGTCGCGGCGGGTGAGGGGGCGTACGATTGCGGAGCAAAGGAAGAACCCTCACTCCAACCCTCTCCCCGACGGGGAGAGGGAGAAGGAACTAAGCCGTGTAGAGCCGCTGCGGGTCGAGCTCGCGCAGGATGGACAGTTCGAGTTCGGTCGGCGGCTCGGTGACGGGCGCATCGGCCGGCACCGGCAGATCGAAGCCGGTATTGGCCTTGATCGCCTGCGCGGTGACGCCGGGATGCAGCGCCAGCACCGTCATGGCCTTCGTCACCGCATCGAAACCCATGATGCCGAGATCGGTGACGACGCGGAACATGCCGCCCGCCGGCAGCCCGGCCTGCGCCCGCGTGTCGCCGCCGTCGAGGAAGCCCGGCGAGGTGATGAAATCGACCTTTTCCACGAAACGGCGCTTCTCGTGCTTCATGGCGACGATCATGTCGGCGAGGGAGGCGATGTCGTTGCCCCCGCCAGTGCCGGGCAGGCGGATCTTCGGGTGCGCGGGGTCGCCGATGAAGGAGGAGTTCAGATTTCCGAAGCGGTCGATCTGCGCGCCGCCCATGAAACCGACATCGACATAGCCGCGCTGCAGCATCAAGAGCACCTCGGTGATCGAGACCAGCATGTTGGCGCGCCGCGTGCAGCGCTGCTCGTTGGTGGAAGGCGGCAGCTTGCCGGCCTCGACGAACGGGCCGATCACCCCGCCCTCGAACAGGATGGTGAGGCCGGGCGCGCGGGTCTTCTGCGCGAGGATTGCCGCCAGCAGCGGAATGCCGACCCCGGCGAACACGGTCTGGCCTTCCTTCAGGAGCCGCGCGCTCATGACCGCCAGCAGTTCGGAGGCGGTGTAGGCAGGCGGTGCGTCAGGGGCAGGCAGTGCGTCAGGCGCCTGGATACGCGCGGGAGCGTCGAGCGCGGAATCAGTCGTCATGAATGGCACTCCCGCGGCGCTGGGCGTCGATCAGCTCGGCCATGCCGATGCGGCTGAGATAGTCCGCCCAGGTCTTCGGCTCGTGATAGAAGCGCTCGAGATAGTCCCGCGCCCCGGCTTCCGGGTCGCGCGCGGTCATCTGCGCATACATGTCCATGTGGCTGTAGAACGGCTCGTAGAGCCCGTAGCACTCGTGCGGGGCGCAGCCGAACGGCACTTCGACCACGGCGTCGACGGTGAAGAAGCCGATCTTGGTCTGGTCCGGCTGGCGGCGGATCTGCTCGTTGGACACTACCCGCTCGGTGGTGAGGATCACCTTGTTGGCGGCCATCGCGATGTCGATGTCCATGAAGGTGAGCCCGTCGAGCTGGGCGTTGCCATAGGGGTCGCAGCGCTGCACATGGATGATGGCGACATCCGGGTTCAGCGCCGGCACCAGCAGCAGCGTCTCGCCGGTGAACGGGCACTCCATGGTCTTGGCGGCCGCAAAAGCGGGGTCCGCCGGCCCGGCGCTGCCGCCGCTCACCCGGCCCAGCACGTCCGAACCCAGCATGGAACGCATCGGCAGGAAGGGCACGCCCATGGCGCCGGCGCGGTAGCGCAGCCCCATGGCCATGTGGCTCCATTCCTCGAAGCGGGCACGCCCGCTCTCGGTGTAGGCGCGCATCACTTTCGAGACGCCCCAGACGATGCCCTGGCTGAACCAGCTCGTGATGAGGTGTTGCGACAGCCCCGAGGCGTAGAAGATGTCGCCCTCGGTCGACATGATCGAGCGCGAGACGGTGAGGCCTCGCTTCTGTGCCCGCACCAGCGCCCAGATCATGGCAAAGGGCGTGCGTGAGGCGGTGCAGCCGCCGACCGCGAGGTGGTCGCCGTCCTGCACCAACTTTGCTGCCTCCTCCAGCGACATCACCTTGTCGCGCAGGCTGCGGTCACGCGCCTTGGTGCGCTGGCGGAGTTCGGAATAGGCGAGGGGCATCGTCACAAGCGGCTCCTCACGCGGCGTCGGCGATGCCGACATCGCGGTTCATGCGGTCGATCATTTCGTCGAAAACGGGCAGATGGGCGGCGAGGCCCTTCCAGAAGCCCTGATGCCGGCGGCGCTCGAAATCCTCGACCGAAATGCCCTGCTGCTCGACCCAGGTATAGTAACCGAGGTTGAACACGCGCTGGCGTGCCCGATGGTCCAGTTCCAGCACATGGTCGGCATCGCCGCCCAGCAGATGCTGGCCGAACGCCTCCGCCGCATCGATGCGGTCGTAGCTGCCGCCCTTGCGGGCGAGGTGCTGGGCGCGCTCGCTGCCATACAGCGCGGCGCCGTCGGTCGCGACGGTGATGATCACGTCATTGGCGCCAAGGTCGAGCCGGCGCGCGGTCTTGATTGCCGCCAGCACATTGCCGATGCCCGACAGGCCGAGCTGGGACAGGCCCTCGATGGTCGCGGCATCGATGCCGCGCCGCTCCGTGAGATAGGCGCGCCCGGCCTCCGAGCCGAACAGCAGCGCGAGATCGTCGGTCGCCACGTCCGACACGCCAGCGATCATGTCGGTATTGGTGACGTTATGGATGAGCGGCACGTGCTTGTCGCCGATGCCCTGGATATTGTGCTCGCCGAAGCCGTTATAGAGCAGCGTCGGGCACTCGACCGGCTCCATGGCGACGATGCGGGCGCCGTAGCGCTCCTTCAGCCAGTCGCCCGCCCCGATCGTGCCGGCCGAGCCGGTGCCGGCCACGAAGGCGGCGAGGCTGAGCGTGCCGGAGGCATTCAGCGCCTCGAACAGCGTGCCCGCCGCCGCGCCGGTGATGGCGTAATGGGCGAGGTAGTTGGGGAATTCGGAGAACTGGTTGAGGATGAAGTTCTCCTCGTCCCGCGCCATCTGCGCGCAGGCGTCGTAGATCTCCTTCACGTTCGATTCCGTGCCCGGCGTGCGCACGATGTCGGACGGGTCCGTTACCCACTGGCCCAGCCAGTCGAAGCGTTCGGCGCTCATGCCGCCCGGCAGCACGGCAACGCCGCGGCAGCCGAGAATGCGCGAGATGGCGACGCCCCCCCGGCAGTAATTGCCGGTGGAGGGCCACACCGCCCGGTGGCGGGTGGGATCGAACATGCCGGAAACCAGGCGCGGGGCGAGGCAGGCATAGGCCGCCAGCACCTTATGGGCGTGGATCATCGGAAAATGCCGGCCCTGCAGCACCACGATGCGGGCGGCAACGCCGGTCACGCTGGCCGGCAGCTCGATGAAGGACGGCACGCTGGCCCCGCCCACGGTCATTGCATTGTTGAACCAGTGCACGCCGAACAGGTTTCGCCCATCGGGCGCGTTCCTGTCCGCTTCCGCCGCGCGGCGGCGGGCGGCGGGCGGCATGGTGTCCGGCGCGGCCAGCTCGGAAAAGCGCGGCAGTACGATGCCGCGCTCGCGCAGATGCGCCACCGTGGCGACATAGGCGCCGGGGTCGACGACGCGGGAGGGGAGGGCGAAGGGGTTCATGCGGACTCGCAGGCTCGTGCCGGCGCCGACTATGGCGCATCAACGATTTTCTATGATACTAATCATAGGACCAATGATGTAAATTCCTATTTGTGCTCAATGCTCGTGATCGTCCGGTGTGCGTCAATTTTATGCACGGGGCGCCAAACTTGCAGGCAGGTTCGGCCCATCTCCGGCTCGCACCGGGGGCGCGGAAAGCCGGCGCGCACGGGGGCGGGTCCATCGTCGCGCTTGGCACGGGCGTTGCTGCATGCCGGCGACATTCAGGTGCGCCGCGCCGGCTCGCCTCTCGGCAAGGCAATGGAAGGCTCGATGCAGACTCAAGGTGGATCATGGACCTGACCGGCTCCCAGCGCATCGAGGCCCCGCGCGAGGCGGTGTGGCGCGCGCTCAATGATGCGGATGTGCTGCGCCGGTGCATTCCCGGCTGCCAGGAACTGGTGCAGGCCTCGCCAACCGAGTTCGTCGCGAAGGTGGTGCTGAAGATCGGCCCGGTGAAGGCCACCTTCGCCGGCGCCGTGACGCTCTCCGCGCTGGATCCGCCGAACGCCTACCACATTGCCGGCGAGGGGCAGGGCGGCGTCGCCGGCTTCGCCAAGGGCGGCGCGAAAGTGTGGCTGGTGGAGGAGGAGGGCGCCACCATCCTGCATTACGAGGCGCAGGCCAATGTCGGCGGCAAGATCGCCCAGCTCGGCGCGCGGTTGATCGACAGCACGTCGAAGAAGCTGGCCGGAGAGTTTTTCGGCGCCTTCAGCCGCGTGGTGTCGCCCGCGCCAGCCGATTCCGTCGCCCACGTCGAATGAGCCGCGCCAGTGCTGGCGCAACCGCAGAGCCGACCGGGAGCAGGCCGATGCAGACCCTTACCCTCACCGTCAACGGCGCCGCCGTGACGCTCACGCTCGACGAGCGCACGCTGCTGGTCGAGCTGCTGCGCGATCGGCTGCGGCTCACCGGCACGCATGTCGGCTGCGATACCAGCCAGTGCGGCGCCTGCACCGTGCATCTCGACGGGGTCGCGGTGAAATCCTGCGCCGTGCTCGCCGTGCAGGCCGAGGGAGCGGAAATCCTCACCATCGAGGGGATCGGCAGCGCCGAGCACCTGCACCCGATGCAGGCGGCGTTTCGCGAGCATCACGGCCTGCAATGCGGCTTCTGCACGCCGGGCATGATCATGGCCGGAATCGACATCGCCAGCCGCCACGGCCCTGCGCCGGACGAGCCGACGGTGCGCGCGGAGCTGGAAGGCAATCTCTGCCGCTGCACCGGCTACCACAACATCGTGCTGGCCATTCAGGCCGGGGCGCGGGCGATGGGCGCCCCGTCGCCTGTCTCCTCGCCCGCCGCGACCGCGTGAGGAAGGAGCGATCATGTTTCCCTTCACCTATCACCGGCCGGTCGAACTCGCCTCCGCCCATGCCCTGCTGGTGGCGAATGAGGAGGCCAAGCTGCTGGCCGGCGGACAGACGCTGATCGCCACGCTGAAGCAGCGCCTCGCCAGCCCGAGCGACCTGGTCGATCTGGCGCGCGTTCCCGGCCTGACGGGCATCGCGCGCGAGGGCGGGGCGCTCGTTATCGGCGCGATGACCCGCCATGCCGAGGTGGCCGCGTCGCAGCAGGTCGCGGCGGCCATCCCCGCATTGGCCGATCTGGCGGGGCGGATCGGCGACCCGGCGGTGCGCAATCGCGGCACGCTCGGCGGTTCGATCGCCAATAACGACCCTTCCGCCGATTATCCCGCCGCTTGCCTCGGCCTCGATGCCACCATCGTCACCGACCGGCGCGAACTGGCGGCGGGCGACTTCTTCCTCGGCCTGTTCGAGACCGCGCTTGAGCCGGACGAGATCATCCTTTCCGTCCGCTTTCCCATCGGTGGAACGGCGACCTACGCCAAATTCGCCAACCCCGCCTCGCGCTACGCCATGGCCGGCGCCTTCCTGTGGAGGGGCGAGGAAGGGGTGCGCGTCGCCATCACCGGTGCCGGGCAGAACGGGGTGTTCCGCTGGAGCGCGGCGGAGACGGCGCTGGTGGCGGATTTCAGCCCGGCGGCGCTGGTGGATATCGGCCTCGACGGCGACGAGATGATCGCCGACATTCACGGTTCGGGTGCCTATCGCGCCCATCTCGCCGGCGTTATGACGCGGCGCGCGGTGGCGCGCATCCTTGAGCGAGGTTCCCCGTGACGGTCACGATCTACGGCATCAAGAACTGCGACACGATGAAGAAGGCCCGCGCCTGGCTGGACGCGCACGGCGTCGCCTACGCGTTCCATGACTACAAGTCCGTCGGCATCGATGGCGCGCATCTCGCGGACTGGGCCGGCAAGGTGGGCTGGGAGGTGCTGCTGAACCGGGCCGGCACCACCTTTCGCAAGCTCGACGAAGCCGACAAGGCCGATATCGACGAGGCGAAGGCGCTCCGGCTGATGCAGGAGCACAATTCGGTCATCAAACGGCCGGTGCTGGAGGCGGATGGCGCGCTGCTGGTCGGCTTCAAGCCGGAAGCCTACGCGAAACAGTTCGACTGAGGGAAGCCCGGCGATAATTGGAATGTCATCCCGGACGGCCGAAGGTCGATCCGGGATCGCTACCGGAATGAAGAACGATCCCGGCTCTCCGCTCCGCTGCGGCCGGGATGACGGCGAGGGAGGGGCCGGCCCGGACAGCCGGCGCACGTCACAGCGCCCGCCACCCCTTGATCCCGGGCGGCTTCCCTGCCACATCCGCGCCTATGAACGCTCTCTCCAACTCCGCTGCCTCTCCCATCGCGCTCGAAGTCGCGCGCCGGCGCACCTTCGCGATCATCTCGCATCCGGACGCGGGCAAGACCACGCTGACCGAAAAGCTTCTGCTGTTCGGCGGCGCGATCCAGCTTGCCGGACAGGTGCGCGCCAAGAAGGACCGCCGCTCGACGCGCTCGGACTGGATGGCGATCGAGCGTGAGCGCGGCATTTCGGTCGCGACCTCGGTGATGACCTTCGAATTCGAGGGCCACGTGTTCAACCTGCTGGACACGCCGGGCCATGAGGACTTCTCGGAAGACACCTACCGCACGCTGACGGCGGTCGACGCGGCTGTCATGGTGATCGACGCGGCGAAGGGCATCGAGGCGCGCACGCGCAAGCTGCTGGAAGTGTGCCGGCTGCGCGACATCCCGATCATCACCTTCATCAACAAGATGGACCGCGAGAGTCGCGACCCGTTCGAGATTCTCGACGAGATCGAGAAGACGCTGGCGCTCGACACCACGCCGATGACCTGGCCGGTGGGACGCGGGCGTGATTTCGTCGGCACCATGGACATCGCCACCGGCGGCATGCGGCTGCTGGATGGCGACGAGGGCAAGACCGGCCCGCTCAGGCAGATGAGCATGGCGGAGATCGCGAGCCTCAACGTGACGTTGGAGGAGGCCGCGCTGACCGAGGAACTCGGGCTGGTGCGCGAGGTGTGCAACCCGTTCGAGCTGGACAGCTTCCTCGAAGGCCACTTGACGCCGGTCTATTTCGGCTCGGCCTTGCGCAATTTCGGCGTCGGCGACCTGCTGGAGGGCCTCGGCAAATATGCCCCGCCGCCGCGCGCGCAGGATGCCGACAAACGCCGGGTGGAGGCCGAGGAGCCGCGCATGACGGCCTTCGTGTTCAAGATCCAGGCGAACATGGACCCGAACCACCGCGACCGCATCGCCTTCGCCCGGCTGTGCTCGGGCAAGCTCACGCGCGGCATGAAGGCCAAGCTTGTGCGCACCGGCAAGCCGATGAGCCTAGCCACGCCGCAATTCTTCTTCGCGCAGGATCGCCAGCTGGCGGAAGAAGCCTATGCCGGCGACGTGGTGGGCATTCCCAACCACGGCAATCTGCGCATCGGCGACACGCTGACCGAGGGCGAGGAACTGAATTTCGTCGGCGTGCCGAGCTTCGCCCCCGAAATCCTGCGCCGCGTGAAGCTCTCCGACGCCATGAAGGCCAAGAAGCTGAAGCAGGCGCTGCAGGAAATGGCGGAAGAGGGCGTGGTGCAGGTGTTTCGACCGACCGATGGCTCGCCGGCGCTGGTCGGCGTGGTCGGGCCCTTGCAGCTCGACGTGCTGAAGAACCGGCTGGAAGCCGAATACGGGCTCGATGTCGGCTTCGACATGTCGGAATTCCAGCTGGCGCGCTGGGTATCGTCGGCCGATCCCAAGCGTGTCGAGGAGTTCGCCGCCGGCAACCGCCTGTCGACCGCCGAGGACCTCGACGGCGACCTCGTCTTCCTCAGCCCGTCGGCCTTCATGATCGGCTATACCGGCGACCGCTGGCCGGGCATCGTCTTCACCGACATCAAGGACGTGAAGAAGGCCGCGTGAGACCGGAACGTCGCTTCCGCCCCTTCCGCTGCCGCTTTTGCCGGCGGTTCAGCGGGTGATGATGATCTTCGTGTTGTCGGAACCATAGTCGCTGACCAGGCCGAACAGCGTCCGCGCATTGGCCGGGGCGAGCCGCACGCAGCCATGCGAGGCGGGGCGCCCCAGCCGCCGCAGGTCCGTGGTGCCGTGGATCGCGTAGCCGCCATTGAAGAAGATGGCATAGGGCATCGGCGCGTTGTCGTATTTGCGCGAGAAGTAACGCTTGTACATGCGCTGCGGCCGATAGGTGCCGGCCGGGGTGCGGTAGCCCTTGCGGGCGGCGGAAATCGGCCAGCTGTGCTCGCGCCAGCCCTCCACCCACACTTCCATGCTCTGCGTGGACAGGTCGATATGCGCCACCACCGCCTGGGCCCGCGCGATATCGGGCGCGGCGAGCGCGAACAGCGCAAGACCCGCAAGCGTGGCGAAAACCTGTCTCATGCCCCGCGTCTCCCCGAACTGCGCCTGCCGGCCCCCGCCCGCCGGATCCTTCTCACATTGTGCCACGCGCGCGAGGTGAAGGGGAGCGGGTGTGCCCTTCATGGTTTATATCCGCGCGGCGCGGGGGGGCGACCCTGTGACAGGGGCGGGGGGCGCGGTGGATGATGGCATCGTGATTGGAAAGGCTCTAGCGTCGCGCCGAATCCTCCAAGGGAGCGACCGATGATCCTGATGCTGGCCGGCCTCGTGCTGTTTCTCGTCACGCATGTCTTCACCACCCGGCGCGAGGCACGCGCGGCGGCGGTGGCGCAGCTGGGAATGATCCCCTATCGCGCCGTGTATTCGATCGTGTCGATCGCCGCGGTGCTGATGATCGCCTATGGCTATGGCGACTGGCGCGCGGCCGGGCCCGCGCAGCTGTGGAACCCGCCGGTGGCGATGCGCCACATCGCGCTGACCCTGATGCTGCTCGCCTCTATCGCGCTCGGCGGCTATCTCGTGCCGAGCCATATCCGCGCGTGGCTCAAGCATCCGATGCTGGTGGCGGTGAAGATCTGGGCGCTGTCCCATCTCATCGCCAATGGCGATGCGGCGACGATGACGCTGGCCGTGGTGATTCTCGGCTGGGCGGTGTTCGACCGTATTTCGGTGAAGCGGCGCGGCCTGCCGCTGCCGGTCGCGCCGAAAGGGTGGGGCGGCGATCTCGTTGCCGTGCTGGTCGGGCTCGTGCTTTATGCCGTTCTCGCCTTCTGGTTCCACCCGTACATCGTGGGTGTGCCGGTGATGGGCTGATAAAAAGCCCAGTAAAGACAAGAGGAAACTGCCCCCATGTCGGTCCAGTCCATCGCCCGTCGCCTCACCGCGCCCGATATCCGCGCCAGGAAGGGCGGCGAGCCGATCGTTTCGCTCACGGCCTATCACGCCCATACCGCGCGCCTCATCGACCCGCATGTCGATTTCATGCTGGTGGGCGATTCGCTCGGCATGGTGATGCACGGCATGGAGACCACCGTGCCGGTCACGGTGGAGATGATGATCCTGCAGGGGCAGGCGGTGATGCGCGGCTCCTCCCGCGCGCTGGTCGTGGTGGACCTGCCCTTCGGCTCCTATGAGGGCTCGCCGCAGCAGGCCTTCGCCACCGCCTCCCGCGTGCTGAAGGAGACCGGAGCCGGCGCGGTGAAGCTCGAAGGCGGGCGTCGCATGGCCGAGACCGTGCGCTTCCTCGCCGATCGCGGCGTGCCGGTCATGGGCCATGTGGGCTTGACCCCGCAGGCGATCAACACGCTCGGCTCCTTCAAGGCGCTGGGCCGCGACGAGGCGAGCGCCGCGCTCATCCTCGACGACGCGCGCGCGATCGCCGAGGCGGGTGCTTTCTCCATCGTGCTGGAGGCGATCAGCGAGCCGCTGGCCCGGCAGATCACGCAGGAGGTCGCCCCGCCCACGATCGGCATTGGCGGGTCCTCCGCCTGCGACGGCCAGATCCTCGTGCTGGAGGACATGCTCGGCCTGTCCGACCGTGTGCCGCGCTTCGTGAAGAAGTTCGCCGATATCGGCCCGGCCATCGGCGCGGCGGTGGAATCCTATGCCAGCGAAGTGCGCGCCCGCGCCTTCCCCGGCCCGGAGCACGTCTACGCGCCGAAGAAGGGGTGAGGCGCTCGCCTCCTCCCGCCTCCCCGGTGGCATGACGCCGGGAGCGCCCCTCCACGTCTCGGCCTCACCTTCGGGCGGGAGGGCGGCGCGCGCGTCCTGTCGTCCTGCCGATTTGCCTTGTTGAAGCCGCATCGCTAGTTTACGCGCCTTTCCGATACCGCCGCACGCGCCCGCGTGCCGGCGGACCGGAACATTCGTCCCGATTCCTTGCCCACGGATCCGCAATGGCTGACATCTTCCACGAGATCGACGAGGACCTGCGTCGGGAGCGGTTCAGCCGCCTCTGGAGCCGCTACGGCCTCTATGTCGTCGGCCTCGCCGTGCTCATCGTCATCGGCGTCGCCGCCTGGCGCGGCTATGAGTGGTGGAAGCTGAGGCAGGATCAGGCGGCCGGCGCGCGCTTCGAGGCCGCGCTGCAACTCGCCACCGAGGGCAAGCCCGCCGAGGCGGAAGCCGCTTTTGCCGCCATCGCCAAGGATGGCCCGGCGGGTTATCGCATGCTGGCCCGCTTCCGCTCGGCGGCCGAACTCGGCGCCACCGACCCGAAGGCGGCCGTTGCGGCCTATGACGCGCTCGCCGCCGATGCCGCGATCGGCCGGCTGATGCAGGACGTGGCGCAGATCCGTGCCGGGCTGCTGCTGGTCGACACAGCCCCGCTCGCCGATGTGGAGCAGCGCATCAAGCCGCTCGACACGCCCGAGGGCGCGTTCCGCCATTCGGCGCGCGAGATCCTCGGCCTTGCCCAGTACAAGGCCGGTGATTTCAAGGCGGCAACCGAGACCTTCGCGTCGGTGCTGAACGATGCCCAGACCCCGCCCGGATTGCGGCGGGTCGCCGAACTGATGCGCACCCTCGCCAGCGGACAACTGCCGCCCGCGGATGCCAAGCCTGCGGATGCCAAGCCGTCTGACGTTAAGCCGGCTGATGCTTCGCCCGCGATCGCCGCCCCTGCGGCTTCCACGCCCGCGGCGCCGGCTGCCGCTCCGGCGGTTCAGTGAGGGAGGTCGAGATGAACCCTGTCGCGCCCCACACGCGTTCCCGGCGCATGAGCGCACTGCGCCGCGCCCTTCTGCTCGCGCCGGTTCTCGCGCTTGTCTTCGCGACAGCGGGTTGCGAGACGCTCGACAAGATGAACCCCTTCGCCGAGAAGGAAAAGAAGCTGCCGGGCGCGCGCCAGTCCGTCTTCCCCGAAGGCGTGCCCGGCGTCGACTACAACGCCGCCCCGCCGCAGCCGGCCAATTCCGCCAAATATGAGACGCCGGCCGAGCCCGCCGCGGCCCCGGCTGCCGCTTCCTCCTCGTCGCGGACCCCCGCGCCGCTGACGCCGCAGTGAGCGGCGCGAGAGCACATTCGCCATGACCTTCACCGTCGCCATCGTGGGCCGGCCCAATGTCGGCAAGTCGACGCTGTTCAACCGCCTCGTCGGCAAGCGGCTCGCGCTGGTCGATGACAGGCCGGGCGTGACGCGCGACCGGCGCGAGGGCGAAGGCCGGCTCGGCCATCTGTCCTTCCGCGTCATCGACACGGCAGGTCTGGAAGAGGCGAAGGTCGAATCGCTCGAAGGCCGCATGCGGGCACAAACCGAGGCGGCGATCGACGACGCCGACGTGCTGCTGTTCCTCATCGACGCCAAGGCCGGCGTGACGCCGAGCGACCAGATCTTCGCCCATCTGGCCCGGCGCTCCGGCAAGCACACCATTCTCGTCGCGAACAAGGCCGAGGCACGCGGCTCCGAGGGCGGCACGCTGGATGCCTATGCGCTCGGCCTCGGCGATCCCGTGGAACTCTCCGCCGAGCATGGCGACGGCATGGGCGACCTCGTGCGGGCGCTGGCCGAGGTGGTTCCCGACGACGGGGACGAGATGGACCTCGACAATGAGGGCGGACGGCGCATCCGCGTCGCCGTGCTCGGCCGCCCCAATGCTGGCAAGTCGACTTTGATCAACTCCCTGCTCGGCGAGGACCGGCTGCTCACCGGGCCCGAGGCCGGCATCACGCGCGATTCCATCGCCGTCGATGTCGAGCGCCATGGTGTCGAGCTGCGCGTGTTCGACACGGCGGGCATGCGCAAGCGCGCCCGCATCGACGACAAGCTGGAGAAGCTTTCCGTCGCCGACGGCCTGCGCGCCGCGCGCTTCGCCGAAGTGGTGGTGGTTCTGATGGACGCCACCCATCCCTTCGAGGAACAGGACCTGCGCATCGCCGACCTCGTCGAGCGCGAGGGGCGGGCGGTGGTGCTGGCGATCTCCAAGGCCGACCTCGTGAAGGACCAGCCCGGCTTCGTCACCCGCATGCGCGAGGAAGCCGACCATTCGCTGCCGCAGGTCAAGGGCGCGCCGGTGGTGCTGGTCTCCGGCCTCACCGGCGAGGGGCTGGACCGGCTGGTGCGGGCCATCGCGCAGGCGCATGAGGTGTGGAACCGGCGTGTGGCGACCAACCCGCTCAACCGCTGGCTGGGCGAGACCACCGACCAGCATCCGCCACCGGCGGTGTCGGGCCGACGCATCAAGCTGCGCTACATCACCCAGCCCAAGGCCCGCCCGCCGAGCTTCGTGCTGTTCTGCTCGCGCGCCGACGCGGTGCCGGAGAGCTATGTGCGCTATCTCGTGAACAACCTGCGCACCAGCTTCGACCTGCCCGGCGTGCCGATCCGCCTGACCCTGCGCGAGAAGGACAACCCTTACGCGGAGAAGGAGTAGCTCCTGGAGCGGGCTTCACTCCGCGCCACGCACAAGTGACGCACCTCGCTCATCCCGCATCCGGCGACGCGCCCCTCGGCGCGGCTGCCTTCATCGGTTTTCGCCATGCTGATCGGCCTTCTTGCGGGCCTCATGACCGGGGCCCTGTGGGGGCTCACCTTCATTGCGCCGCGCGCCATCCTGCCCTTTTCCGCCTTTGATCTCTCGGTGCTTCGCTACCTGATCTTCGGGCTGGTGAGTGTGGCGCTGATGGTCATTCCGCGCTTCCGTCCCACGGGCCTGTCGCCCCGCATGCTGGGCACGGGGCTGCTGCTCGGGGCCTTCGGCACGTTCGGCTATTTCCTCTCCATCTCCTATGCCGTGCTGCTCGCCGGCCCCGTGCTGCCGCCGCTGATCGCCGGGACCGCGCCGGTGCTGCTCGCCATCGTCGCCAATTTCCACGAACGTTCGCTGCCCTGGCGGCGCCTTGCCTGGCCGCTGGCGCTCATCGTGGCGGGGCTCGGCGTGGTCAATGTGGCGAGCCTGCAGGAGGCGCATGCGAATGAGGCCAGCGCCATTCTCGCCGGCGTCGGCCTGTCGGTGGTGGCGCTGCTGTTCTGGGTCGCCTATGGCCTCGTCAATGCAATGGTGATGCGCGGGGCGGATGCGCCGGACGCGCTGCGCTGGACGGGTATCCAGGGGCTGGGCTGCGGGGGGCTGGCGCTGCTGCTGCTGCCGCTGCTCTCCGGCGCGCCGGCCCTGGTGGATTTCAACAGCGCGGCGACGCAGCGCTTCTTCATCTGGGTGGTGGCGCTGGGCGTGGTCGTGTCCTGGCTGGGGACCTTCGGCTGGGTGGTGGCGTCCGAGCGCCTGCCCATGGCGCTCTCCGCGCAGCTCATCGTGGCGGAGACGGTGTTCGGCCTCGTCTATGGCCTCGCCTTCGAGCGGCGCCTGCCGACCGCCCCGGAAGCGGTGGGCACGGCGCTTCAGCTCGTCGGCGTCGTGGTGGCGGTGGCGATCTTCTCCCGCCGCCGGATCATGCCGGAACCGGGAACGCCCTGAGGCTGCCCGTCGGGAAATCGTAGAGCTTGCCGGTCTCCTCGAAGCTGGGCAGGCACAGGGCGAGGATGGCAGTGGCGATGTCCTCGGGGGCCGGCAGCGTCTGCGGATCCTCGCTCGGGAACGCCTTGGCCCGCATGCGGGTCCGCGTCGGGCCGGGATTGATGAGATTCACCCGCAGGTTGGAGATGTTGGCCACCTCGTTCGCCCAGGTGCGCGCCAGCATTTCCACCGCCGCCTTGCTGATGGCATAGGTGCCCCAGAAGGCGCGGGCCTTGTGCGCGGCTCCGGAGGAGACCAGCACGGCGCGGCCGGCGGTGGAGAGGCGCAGCAGCGGATCGAGCGAGCGCACCAGCCGCCAGTTGGCGGTGAGGTTGACGGCGAGCGCGTCATCCCACTCCTTCGGCTCCACCTGCGCCAGCGGCGTCATGGGTCCGAGCACACCGGCATTGCCGATGAAGATGTCGAGCTTGCCGAAACGCTCATAGAGCGCGCCGCCCAGCCGGTCGATGGCGGGGAAGTCCTTGATGTCCATCGGCACCAGCGTGGCGGTGGAGCCGGCCGCCACGATGGCGTCGTCCAGTTCCTCCAGCGCGCCGGCCGTGCGCCCGAGGGCGATGATATGCGCGCCAGCCTCGGCAAGGGCGAGGGCGGTGGCCTGCCCGATGCCGCGCGTGGCGCCGGTGACGAGGGCGATGCGTCCGGCGAGCGGGCGCGCGGACGGCTCCGGCGCGGCGAGGTCGGTCATGGGGATCCTCCGAATTTTGCCGAAACCTAGAGCCATTCGCCGCGCGAGGAAACCCGCAGCGCGCGGGAAGGCTCTCCCCCGCCGACAATGACCCCGCCTGTGCACAGGCCGAGCACGGTCCGCCCGCTAGGAGGGGTCGGTCATCACCACGGAGGGAGCCGATCGCGTGGCGGGGCCGTGATAGACGGCCTCGATATTATTGCCGGCGGGATCCAGCACGAAGGCGGCGTAATAGCCGGGATGGTAGTCCCGCTCGCCCGGCGCGCCATTGTCGTGCCCGCCATGGGCGAGGGCGACCGCGTGGAAGCGCTGGACCATGGCTTCATCCGCCGCCTGGAAGGCAAGGTGCGTGCGCCCGGTGATCGGCTCGCCGGGCGTCACATACAGTTCATCGGCGAAGAAGTAGCCCTCGCCCTCGATCAACGGCACGCCAATGACCTCAAGCACCGCCTTGTAGAAGCGCAGGCAGCCCTCGTAATCGGCGACGACCAGCTGGAGATGATCGATCAGCCGCCCGCGATGCCATTCCTTTAGCTCGACCATAGCGCTCCCCGCGTCGCCTCAGCTGGCTTCGGCCAGCAGCGAGAGCTGGCGCGGCGCCACCTCGCTCGAACGGTCGGTGAGCGGCGTCGGGTACTCGCCGGTGAAGCAGTGATCGGTGAACTGCGGATGCACGGGATCGCGTCCCTCGAAGCCCATCGACTTGTAGATGCCGTCGATGGAGAGGAAGGCGAGGCTGTCCGCACCGATATAACGGCGCATGCCTTCGAGGTCGTGCGTCGCGGCGAGCAGCTTGTCGCGGTCCGGCGTGTCGATGCCGTAATAGTCGGGATGAGTGATCGGCGGCGAGGAAATGCGGAAATGCACCTCGCGGGCACCGGCCTCGCGCATCATGCGCACGATTTTGACAGACGTTGTTCCACGAACAAGACTGTCGTCGATCAGCACGATGCGCTTGCCCTCGACCACCGCGCGGTTGGCGGAGTGCTTCATGCGCACGCCCTGGTCGCGCACCGACTGGGTCGGCTGGATGAAGGTGCGCCCGACATAATGGTTGCGGATGATGCCGAGCTCATAGGGCAGGCCCGAGGCCTGCGAATAGCCGATGGCCGCCGGTACGCCCGAATCGGGCACCGGCACCACGAGGTCGGCATCGGCCGGCGCCTCGGCGGCGAGCTGGAAGCCCATCTTCTTGCGCACATCATAAACCGAGCGCCCGCCGACGACCGAATCCGGCCGGGCGAAATAGATGTACTCGAAGATGCAGGGACGCGGACGGACGGTGCCGAAGGGACGTAGCGTCTCCACCTTGTCGGAGGAGAACACGATCACCTCGCCGGGATCGATGTCCCGCACGTGGCGCGCACCGATTATGTCCAGCGCGCAGGTCTCGGAGGTGAGGATCGGGTGGCCGTCGAGTTCGCCGAGCACCAGCGGGCGGATGCCGAGCGGGTCGCGCGCGCCCACCAGCTTCTTGTTGGTGAGTCCCACGAAGGCGTAGGCGCCCTCGATGACCCGCAGCGCGTCGATGAAGCGCTCGGTGAAGCGCGGGCGCTTGGAGCGGGCGACGAGGTGGAGCATCACCTCGGTATCGGAGGTCGACTGGCAGATGGCGCCGTCGCGGATGATCTGGCGGCGCAGCGTCAGGCCATTGGTGAGGTTGCCGTTATGGGCGATGGCGAAGCCGCCGCCATCCAGTTCGGCGAAGAGCGGCTGCACGTTGCGCAGAATGGTTTCGCCGGTGGTCGAATAGCGCACATGACCGACCGCGATGCGGCCCGGCAGACGCTTGATCGCCTCGCCGTCGGAGAAGGCGTCGGACACCAGGCCGAGACGACGCTCGGAGTGGAAACGCTGGCCATCATAAGTGGTTATGCCCGCCGCTTCCTGGCCGCGATGCTGCAGGGCGTGCAGGCCGAGAGCGGTGATGGCGGCGGCGTCGGGGTGCCCGTAAATGCCGAACACGCCGCACTCCTCGCGCAGCGTGTCCCCGTAATCATCGTAGAAATCGTTCGCGTCGACCGATTTCGGCACCACGTCATCAACGGCAAAATTGGCCATGTGACCATCGCTCCGCTCTGCGCAGTTCAAGGCTGCGCCGCTTCCCAAGCTGACTTGCAACGCACGCTGCCCGGACGGAATGTCCCGCAGGCGCGGTGAAATTATGGCTTCGCTGGAGACGCCGGCGCCGGGTTGAACGGCTCGGGTGGCGGCTCCGTCGGCTCGGCATCCTTCGAGCTGCGAATATCGCGGATCAGCTTCTCGGGATCTTCCGGCAACACGGAGATGAGCCAGTCACCCGCACTTTGCAAGACCACTTTGGAACGCGCGTCGCGAATCCAGTTGGGCTGCCCCTGTTCGTTCTGGACCAGCCAGTTGAAGAACAGGAAGGCGACCACCATTATAAGGAATCCGCGTGCCAGCCCGAACAGGAAGCCGAGCGTGCGGTCCAGCGCGCCGATGCGGCTGTCCAGCACCATGTCCGAGATACGGACGGTGATGATCGAGACGATCAGCAGCGTGAGCAGGAAGACGCCGCCGACGCTGGCCGCCATGGCGAACGTGTCGTTGGCGATGTACTGCTTGGCGAAGGGCAGGACCAGCGGATAGGCGTACAGCGTCACGCCGGCGGCGATGACCCAGGACGCGATGGCGAACACTTCGCGCACGAGCCCGCGCACCATGGCGAGCAGGCCGGAGATCACCATCACGGCGATGAGAATGATGTCGAGCAGCGTCAAGACTATCGCACCGTGACCGTGGCGGATTTGCAAGGGAAGAACGGCGAATCCGCAGGCTCAAGACGCCCGGCAGTCGCCGAGCGACGTATAGCGCGGCCCGGGCAAGCCGTCATCCCTCTTGACCGACCCGCGCGCAACTCGCCGGGGGCAACTAGCCCTCCTGCCGCTCGCGGGCCCCCCGCCGGGGCGCCTTGGAGGCGATGCCGGCCACGATATCCCCTAGCGAGGTGACGGATTCGACCGCGAGCGGGTGCTCCGCCGCGTCGCCGGCGCCACCCTTGGCTCCCGCATTCGTGCTCGTCGCATTGGTGCTCATCGGATTCTTGCTCGTCGCATTCTTGCTGGCGGGCGCGACGGCGCGGTTGAAGCCGAGCTTGGCCGCCTCCTTCAGCCGCGCCGGCGCATGCGGCACTGGCCGCACCGCGCCGGTGAGGCTGACCTCGCCGAAATAGACGCTGTCGGGCGGCAGCACCGCCCCCGACAGCGAGGAGATGAGCGCGGCGGCGACCGCGAGGTCGGCCGCCGGCTCGGAAATGCGGAAACCGCCGGCGACGTTGAGATGAACGTCATGCGCGCCCAGCTTGATGCCGCAGCGCGCCTCCAGAACGGCCAGCACCATGGACAGGCGCGAGGGATCCCAGCCCACCACGGCGCGGCGCGGCGTGCCAAGGCTGGTCGGCACCACCAGCGCCTGGATTTCCACCAGAACGGGGCGCGTGCCCTCCATGCCGGCATAGACCGCGGTACCCGGCGCGCCGACATCGCGATTGGAGAGGAACAGCGCGGAGGGGTTCGCCACCTCGCCGAGGCCGAGGCTGGTCATCTCGAACACGCCGATCTCGTCGGTCGGCCCGAAGCGGTTCTTCTGCGCCCGCAGGATGCGGAAATGATGCGCGCCGTCGCCCTCGAAGGACAGGACCGCGTCCACCATGTGCTCGACCACGCGCGGGCCGGCGATCTGGCCGTCCTTGGTGACATGGCCGACCAGGATGACCGCGGCGCCGGCGCGCTTGGCGTAGCGGATCAGGATCTGCGCGGAGGAGCGCACCTGCGTCACCGTGCCGGGGGCCGATTCCACCGTGTCGCTCCACATGGTCTGGATCGAATCGATCACCACGAGGGCGGGCCGCCGCCCTTCCGCGAGGGTGGCGACGATGTCCTCGACATTGGTCTCGGCGGCGAGTTCGACCGCCGCACCCGACAGGCCCAGCCGCTCCGCGCGCAGGCGCACCTGCGCCACCGCTTCTTCGCCCGAGACATAGATGACGCGATGGCCCGCCACGGCGAGAGCGGCCGAGGCCTGGATCAGCAGGGTCGACTTGCCGATGCCGGGATCGCCGCCGATCAGCAGAACCGAGCCCGGCACCAGCCCGCCGCCGGCCACGCGATCGAATTCGGCGATGCCGACGCGGGTGCGGGGCGCGTCCTGCGAGGTGCCGGCGAGGCTCTCCAGCGCGATCAGTCGCCCCTTGCGCCCGCCACGCTGCGTTGCGGGAACAGCGTCGCCCGCCGCCTCCTCGACAATGGTGTTCCAGCCGCCGCAGGAATCGCAGCGGCCCTGCCAGCGCGAATGCACCGCCCCGCAGGCCTGGCAGATGAAGGAGGCAGTGCGTTTGGCCATGTCGTTTATCCCTGGAAGACACTTCTTGATGCGTGATGGGGGTGCGTGATCACCCCGGTGTGCAATCCATCCGCATGGCGCCAAGTCAAGTTGGCATCATTTATGCCTCTCAAAAAAAATCCTACCAATTTTGAATTATGACGCTTATCTAACGGTACGCGGATATTGAAGGTGCTGGCCATGGTTCCGGTTGTTGCCCACCTGAACAGTCGATTTCGAATTACGTTTCTCATTCTTATTCCAGCAACGCTTGGAATAGGAAGTCTGTTGCTGTGGCTCTGGCGTCGATCATTCGTGAAGAAAATCGATAGTCAGGGTCTTTATCTTTGGTCTGGCCGCATTGTTCCCTGGGAAAACGTGCAGAGCCTGAGTGCGCGCAAGGCTAGTGGCGAGCGTGCCGGAGAAGTGTTGCGGCTTGAAGTGGATTTCGAGGGGGGCAGGGCTGTCGTCGCTCCCCTCTGGCTGGAAAATGGTGCCGAGGTCGCTGCCGCGTTACGCTCCAAGCTGCGTCGCTCCCGCTCCAGCGATACCGCCATGCGCGTGCATTACGTTCAGAAGCTGCGATAGATCAGGTCCTACCGGTTTCTTCCGCAGCGCAATATCGGCCTCCGGCGCGGGGCCAGTCGCCTGCGAGACGCCAGCCGCATTCGCTCACGCCCAGAGGCGACGGTAGCGGCGGCCGAGCGAGGTCAATATCTCGTAATCGATGGTCTGCGAATGGCGGGCAAGGTCGTCCAGCCCGAGCCCGTCACCGAGCAGCACGGCCCAATCGCCGGCCGCGACGGCATCGTCCGGCACATCCGTCACGTCAACCGCCAGCAGGTCCATCGAGATGCGTCCGATCAGCGGGCAGCGGTGCCCCGCGATCACCGCTTCCGCGCCGGGGCGCAGGTCCGAGGCGCCGGCGCGGCGGGGAATGCCGTCGGCATAGCCGGCGGACAGGATGGCCACCCGGCTCGCACGCAGCACCGTATGCGCGCCGCCATAGCCCACCGTCTCCCCGGCATGGACATGGCGGATCTGCACGATGCGCAGTTCGAGCCGCACCACCGGGCGCAGCGGGGCGATATCCGCGCGCGGACGCCCGCCATAGACGGCAATGCCCGGCCGCACGAGATCGAAATGATAGGCCGGGCCGCTCATGACGCCGGCGGAATTGGCCAGCGAGGCCTTCACGTCCGGAAACAGGCCGGCAATGGCGCGAAAATCCTCCAGCTGCCGCGCGGCGAGCGGATGGCCTGGCTCGTCGGCGCTGGCGAGGTGGCTCATGACCAGCGCGATGGGAAAATGCAGTTCATGGCGCATCTCCGCGAGGCTCACCGCCTCGGTGGCGGAAAGGCCGAGCCGGTTCATCCCGGTGTCGACATGCACGGCGGCGGGCAGGGGCTGGCCGATTTCCGCGCAGAATCCGTTCCAGCGGGCGATTTCAGCCTCGCTACCCAGCACCGGATGGAGCCGCAGCGCGCGATAGAGGGGCGGGGATCCCTCGAACAGGCCGTTCAGCACATGGATCGTCGCGTCCGGCAGGGTCTCGCGCAGGGTGCGGGCCTCGCCCGGCAGCGCGACGAAGAAACTACGCGCGCCGGCGTCCCACAGGGCTGACGCGACGGGGGCGAGCCCGAGGCCGTAGCCGTCGCCCTTCACCACGCCGGCCGTCTCGGCCGGGCCGACGCGGCGGGCGACCTCCTGGTAGTTGGCGCGCAGGGCCGCGAGGTCGATGGTGAGGAGGCCGCCGGCTTCCTCCAGCGGAACCGAGGCGTCTTTCACGACAGGAGCGCCCTTCACCATGGCCGGCTCAATGCTCGGGCAGCCGGTCGCCCGAGGCCAGCGTGGAGAAGCGCGTGTACTGGGCCTCGAAGGCGACTTTCACCGTGCCGGTGGGGCCGTGGCGCTGCTTGCCGATGATCACCTCGGCGAGGCCCTGGGCCGCCTTCATGTCCTGGTCCCACTTGAACCATTCCTCGGTGCCTTCCTTCGGTTCCTTGCTCTTGAGGTAATATTCCTCACGAAACACGAACATCACCACGTCGGCATCCTGCTCGATCGAGCCGGATTCGCGAAGATCGGACAATTGCGGACGCTTGTCATCGCGCGACTCCACCTGACGCGAGAGCTGGGAGAGCGCCATGATCGGCACGCCCAGCTCCTTGGCCAGCGCCTTGAGGCCGGTAGTGATCTCGGTGATTTCCTGCACGCGGCCCTGCGAGGAGCTTTTGGACGAGCCGGTCAGCAGTTGCAGATAGTCCACCACCATGAAGTCGAGGCCGCGCTGGCGCTTCAGCCGGCGGGCGCGGGCGCGCAACTGGGCGATGGAGATGCCGCCGGTGTCGTCGATATAGAGCGGGATGGTCTGCATCATCTGGGCGCAGCTGGCCAGCTTGTCGAACTCGTGCTCGGAAATGTCGCCGCGGCGGATCTTGTAGGAGGCGATCTCGGCCTGTTCGGCGAGAATACGCGTGGCCAGCTGCTCGGCCGACATTTCCAGCGAGAAGAAGCCGACCACCCCGCCGTCCACCGCGCGGATCGAGCCATCGGGCAGCGTCTCCGACCGGTACGCGGCGGCGACGTTGAAGGCGATGTTGGTGGCGAGCGAGGTCTTTCCCATCGCCGGCCGGCCGGCCAGGATGATGAGGTCCGACGGCTGCAGTCCGCCCATCATCTGGTCGAGATCGTCGAGGCCGGAGGCGGTGCCCGACAGGTGGCCATCGCGCTGGAAAGCGCGGCTGGCCATGTCGACCGCTTCCTTCAGCGCATCGTTGAAGCGCATGAAGCCGCCATCATAGCGGCCGGTCTCGGCCAGTTCGTAGAGCCGCTTCTCGGCCTCCTCGATCTGGTTCTGCGGGGTGGCGTCGATCGCCGCCTCATAGGCCTCGTTGACGATCTCCTCGCCGATCTGGATCAGGTCGCGGCGCACCGACAGGTCGTAGATGGTGCGCCCGTAATCCTCGGCATTGATGATCGTGGTGGCTTCGGCCGCAAGGCGCGCGAGATATTGCGCCGGCGTCAGCCCGGCGACATCGAACTCGGTCGGCAGGAACGTCTTCAGCGTGATCGGGGTGGCCACCTTGCCGGCGCGGATCAGCGCTGCCGTCGTCTCATAGATGGCGACGTGGATCGGCTCGAAGAAGTGACGCGGCTCGAGGAAGTCGGAAACCCGGTAGAACGCCTCGTTATTGACCAGGATCGCGCCCAGCAGCGCCTGTTCCGCCTCGATGTTGTGAGGGGCGGTGCGGTACGTCGTTTCGGACTCCGCCACAGTGCGGAGGGGAGAATCGAGCATGGCGGTCCCGGGTGCGCGTGTATGGGGAAACAGCTAACGCCACGTCGTCAGCCGAGTCCGGGCGATTCGCGCACCCGGTATTTTGTCCTGTGGAGGACCTGTGGAAAGCACAATCGTGCTTGACGCGTTCCGGCTCGCCCGAGGCCTTGCCGCGCAAGCCTTCACTCGCCGGCGAGTCGCAGCCCCGGCCGGTTGTTCTTCTCCATGCGCATCAGCGCCGCCTCGGCCTGTGGAATATAGGTGCGGGTCAGCGGCACCACGCCCTCGCGCTTGGCGAGCTGCACCTGGAAGACCATCATTCCCTGATGGCGGAACGCCATTTCCGACGCGGCGAGGTAGAATTCGAACATCCGCACGAAGCGCGCATCATAGAGCCGCTCCACCTCCTCGCGATGGGCGAGGAAGCGCTCGCGCCACGCCCGGAGCGTCTCGGCATAGTGCAGGCGCAGGATCTCGATATCGGTGACGAACAGGCCCGCCCGCTCGATGGCCGGCAGCACCTCCGACAGCGCGGGAATATAGCCGCCGGGGAAGATATACTTGGCGATCCACGGATTGGTGATGCCCGGCCCTTCCGAGCGTCCGATGGAGTGGATCAGCGCCACGCCGTCATCTGCCAGCAGCTGCGCCACCTTGGTGAAATACTCGTCGTAATGGCCGATGCCGACATGTTCGAACATGCCGACCGAGACGATGCGGTCGAACGGCCCTGGCGCGTCGCGATAATCCTGCAGGCGGAAATCGGCGCGCTCGGCGAGACCCTTTTCCTGCGCCCGCGCCCGGGCGACGCCGAGCTGCTCCTCCGACAGAGTGACGCCGGTGACGCGCGCGCCGGCATTCTCGGCGAGATAGAGGCCCATGCCGCCCCAGCCGCAGCCAATGTCCAGCGCGGTCAGGTCGGCCCGGTTGAACTGCAGCTTGGCAGCGATGTGCCGCTTCTTGGCGAGTTGCGCGTCGTCGAGCGACTGGCCGGGATGCTCGAAATAGGCGCAGGAATATTGCCGGTCGGCATCGAGGAACAGCGAGTAGAGCCGCCCGTCCAGATCGTAGTGGTGGGCGATGTTGTCCTTGGCCTTGCCGGGCGGGTTGAACTGGGCGAGGCGCCGAAACAGGAAGCGCAGCTTCATCATGAGCTTGGCGCTGGCGCTGGGCACCTGGAGGCCGACCTGCGCCATCATCAAGGCCAGTATCTCGGCTATGTCGCCCCGCTCGATGACGAGGCCCCCATCCATATAGGCCTCGCCGAATTTCAGCTCGGGATCGAGCACGATGTGGCGTTGCCACGCCGGGGAGGTGAAGCGGAACGCCAGTGGCATTCCCGTGCCGTCACCGAAGGTGACGCGTCGTCCTGAAGTGAAGGTGATGGTGAGCGAACCGCGGGTGACAACCCGCGCAATGACCTTTGCGAGCAACCATTCCATCGGCCAATCCCATAGTGCCGGAACCTCCCACCGGATGGAAGGTGCCTGCCCAATGCCTGGGCATGTATGAGTTGTTGCAAATCATTGCATCACAACATTGGCGGTGTCGCAATATTCCTTCCAGTGAAATCGCACGCAAAAAAGCCCGGTCGTTGCCGACCGGGCTTTTTCACAGCAGATATGCCGCTGCGTCAGGCTATCAGGCTTCCTCGGTCTCGTCGGAAGCTTCGGTCTCGTCCGCGACGTCTTCGAAGGCTTCCTCGTCTTCTTCGTCACGCCGCACGGAGAGGTCCTCGCCACGCGACTGGCGCACGGCCTCGTCGGCGCTGCGGGCCACGTTGGCGTGAACGATCACCTCAACCTCGGGATGCAGCGACACCGGAACGTCATGCAGGCCGATCGTCTTGATCGGCTGATTGAGCACGACCTGGCTGCGCGAGACGGTGAAGCCGGCCGCGGTCAGCGCTTCGGCGATATCGCGGGTGGACACCGAGCCGTAGAGCTGGCCGGTTTCGCCGGCCTGACGCACCAGCACCACTTCGGTACCGGCGAGCTTCTCGCCGACCTTGGTGGCCTCGGCCTTCAGCTCGAGGTTGCGGGCCTCAAGCTGCGACTTCATCGAGTCGAAGCGCGTCTTGTTGTCCTTGGTGGCGCGCAGCGCCTTGCCGGAGGGCAGCAGGAAGTTGCGGGCGAACCCGTCCTTGACGCGGACGATTTCACCGATCTGGCCGAGCTTGGCCACGCGCTGAAGCAGAATGACTTCCATTTTCACTTCTCCATTCGTTCGTTGATTGGGTTCGTTCGATTCGAAAAAATATCAGCCGTCATTGGCGGCGGGAGGCCGGTTGCGGCGCGGGAAGCGGGCGCGGATGCCGAACAGCGTCTCGACAATGCCGAGCACCGCCAGCACCGCGAACGGCCAGCCGAGCGTCAGGGCGGCTATCCACACCGTGGCGATGACCAGCGTCCGCCCCGCCGCGCCGCGCGTGACCCAATGGATGACGGCGAGGCCGATAAAGGCGAAGGCCATCAGCAGGGTGGCGCCCAGCAACTCGCAGATCAGGCCGATGAAGCCATCCGCGAGCATTCCGCCAAGGATGGCGCCCGCGACGAGGGCGACGGCGCCGCGCGGCACGGTGATGGCCGCCAGATCCGGCCAGGGACGCACGAGCCGGCCGGACACGCGGGCCACATGCGCGGCCAGCCAGAGATTGCCGACCTGCGTCAGCATGGTGACGACCGCCGCCGCCGGCGGCATCACGGTGATCAGCAGATCGATCAGGCGCTGGGTGTCGTCGCTGGCCGCATTCGGGTTCTCGGCGAACATCGCCTCGAACAGCGAGCGCAGCGCCGCCTGATAGTCGGCGAAGGAGCCGGCGACGAGCGGAATGAGGGCGGCCACCGCGAGGCAGCCGAGAATGGCGGCGGCCAAGACGATGCGCCCGACCGGAAACCATTCCAGCGGTCCGTCCGGCCGCTCCTGCCGCGCCATCAGAACGAGATAGGCGAGCACATAGGCCGGCAGGCCGACGCCGGCGATATAGGCAAACAGCAGCTCGACGCCGAGAAACAGGCCGATCGCCACGGCCGCGGCCGAGGCGGCGATCAGCGCCGCCAGCTGCGACCAGCCAAGGCCGACAATGAGCACGGGCAGCGGGGCAAGATAGAACAGCGGCACAGCCAGAGCGCTGCCGGTCGCGACGGATGCAACCAGCAGGGCGGACGCCGCACCGGCGCCAAGGGCTATGATCCAGAGCTGTATCATCGACGAGCTGTCCCGCTCCACGCGGTTAGGAACGGATCCGAGCCCGTCCCAGCGAAGACCTCGGGAGGAGTCCCGTGGCCTGTCGGAATATGTGTCGTTCGAGAGCGTTCCCGGCGCGCGGCCGGGGCGCTTGCCGAACCATCCCGGCCAAGGCCGGGATGGAGAGCGTCACGCGATCAGCGGATCACGAAGGGCAGCAGGCCGAGGAAGCGCGAGCGCTTGATGGCCTGGGCCAGTTCGCGCTGCTTCTTGGCGGAGACCGCCGTGATGCGCGAGGGAACGATCTTGCCGCGCTCGGAAATGTAGCGCTGCAGCAGCCGCACGTCCTTGTAGTCGATCTTCGGCGCATTGGCGCCGGAGAACGGGCAGGTCTTGCGACGACGGAAGAAGGGACGACGGGCGCCCGTCGTATTGGCGGAAGGACCGCCGGTGCCACCGAAAGCCATCACTCAGTCTCCACGTTGGCCGGAGCCTCTTCACGATCACGGCGCGGGCCACGATCGCCACGGTCGCCGCGATCCCCACGGTCGCCGCCGAAGCTGCGCCCGCCGCCGCCGAAGCCACGGTCGCCGCCGAAGCCGCGATCCCCGAAGCCGCGGTCGCCGCGGTCGTCACGGTCGCGCTTCTGCAGCATGACCGACTGGCCTTCCTCGAGCTCCTCGACGCGGATGGTGAGAACGCGCAGAACGTCCTCGTCGATCCGCTGCTGACGCTCGAGCTCGGCCACGGCCGGGGCGGGGGCGTCGATGTTGAGGAGCGAGAAGTGCGCCTTGCGATTCTTGCGAATGCGATAGGTGAGGGTCTTCACACCCCAATACTCGGCCTTGGTGACCGAGCCGCCATTCGCCTCGATGACGCCCTTGAACCGGGCGGTGAGTTCCTCGACCTGCTGCGCCGTCAAATCCTGGCGCGCGAGGAACACGTGCTCATAAAGAGCCATGTCTCGTACCTTTCCATTGTTTCCGCACGATTGCGGACCGCCTCCCCGGCGCCGAGCCCTTCGAGCCCCGGAAAGGCTCGAACAATCTCGAAGGCGGGGACACGGGACGGCGGAAATCCATGGATTGCCTGCCACGCCGCTGGCAAAAGCCAAAGCGTAGCCGTCCGTTCAGCCCCCGGCCGGGACTGACAGTGGCGCGCTTATACGGGGAATGGCCGGAAAATCAAGGTCTCTCGCATCCCCCGCGTCCGGCGGGCGTCGAGCCGGCGACGCCGCATCCTCCATCCTGGCACACAGGTCGACTGAGGGCGGGTCTCGAATTCAAGGCGGGTGCGCCCCCGAACCGGCCACCCGCGCGGGCGCCCGTGGGCACTTGGCCAGCATGTGGCCCGCATGCTGCTTGACACCGGGCGCGGGCCGGTGTCACTGCCGGCCGCCAATTCTTAACGAGCGGATTGCGTCAGGTCATGAGCAGCGCCTTTGTTTTTCCCGGTCAGGGCAGTCAGGCGGTCGGCATGGGCCGTGGGCTCGCCGACAATTTCGCCGTCGCCCGCGACGTGTTCGAGGAAGTCGACGCGGCGCTGGGGGAAAAGCTCTCGGCCATCATGTGGGATGGGCCGATCGAGACGCTGACGCTCACCGCCAACACCCAGCCCGCGCTGATGGCCGCCTCGCTGGCGGCGCTGCGTGTGCTGGAAAGCGAGGCCGGGCTGGATCTGGCGCGCGACGCGGCTTTTGTCGCCGGCCATTCGCTGGGCGAATATTCCGCGCTGGCGGCGGCGGGTAGTCTTTCGATTGCCGACACCGCCCGCCTGCTGCGCCTGCGTGGCTCGGCCATGCAGGCGGCGACGCCGGTCGGCACCGGCGCCATGGCCGCGATCCTCGGCCTCGATTTCGATAAAGTGGCCGCCGTGGCCGCCGAGGCTGCCGAAGGGGGCGAGGTCTGCGATGTCGCCAACGACAACGCGCCCGGCCAGGTGGTCGTTTCCGGCCACGCGGCGGCGGTGGAGCGTGCCTGCGAGATTGCCAAGCGCGAAGGCGCTTCCCGCGCGATCCTGCTCACGGTTTCGGCACCCTTCCATTGCAGCCTGATCGCGCCAGCGGCGGATGCGATGCGCGAGGCGCTGGCCAAGGTCGCCGTCCATGCGCCCAAGGTGAAGCTCATCGCCAACGTGACCGCCGCCCCCGTGACGGATCCCGAGCAGATCCGCGCGCTGCTGGTGAAGCAGGTCACGAGCACGGTGCGCTGGCGCGAATCGGTCGCCTTCATGGCGGGCGAGGGCGTGACCCGGCTGGTCGAGGTGGGCACCGGCAAGGTGCTCTCCGGCCTCACCAAGCGCATCGCCCGGCAGGTGGCCTCCATCAATGTCGGGACGCCCGAAGAGGTTGCCGCCTTCGCCGCGGCGCCGAAGGCTTGACGCTACCGGAAATCAGGAGAAGCCCGTGTTCGATCTGACTGGCAAGACCGCTCTCGTCACTGGCGCCACCGGCGGAATTGGCGGTGCCATCGCCCGGGCGCTGCATGCCCGGGGCGCCACCGTCGCGCTCTCGGGCACGCGCCGCGAGGTGCTGGAAACCCTCGCCGGCGAGCTGGGCGAGCGCACCCATGTGCTGCCCGCCGACCTCTCCAACATGGAGCAGGTCGAGCAGCTGGTTCCCCAGGCCGAAGAGGCGATGGGCGTGCTGGACATTCTGGTGAACAATGCCGGCATCACCCGCGACGGGCTGTTCGTGCGCATCACCGACGAGATGTGGGATACGGTGATCGCCGTGAACCTCACCTCCGGCTTTCGCCTGGCGCGGGCGGCCGCCCGCTCCATGATGCGCCGGCGCACCGGCCGCATCATCGGCATCACCTCGATCATCGGCGTGACCGGCAATGCCGGGCAGGGCAATTATGCCGCCGCCAAGGCGGGCATGATCGGCATGTCGAAGTCGCTGGCCAAGGAAGTCGCGGCGCGCGGCGTGACCGTGAACTGCATCGCGCCCGGCTTCATCGCCACGCCGATGACCGACGTGCTGAACGAGAAGATTCGCACGACGATTCTCTCCGCCGTCCCCGCCGGGCGCCTCGGCACGCCGGAAGACATCGCGACGGCGGCGGTCTATCTTGCTTCGGACGAGGCTGGTTATGTCACCGGCCAGACGTTGCATGTAAATGGCGGGATGGCCATGATCTGATAGGCAGGATCTTCTTGATCCGCTAGGAAAGACATGCGAGTCGACGATTCCGCACGCGTCCCCGGGGCGCTGGTCTTGCCGATTGAAGTATGCTAACGACCGGCTCGGCTCGCAGGTTACGGACGCTGCTCAAGTGATGCAGAAACGTCCGGAAAGTTCCTGTACTCGGAGCAGTAAATTAAGCCGCCAGACCGCGCTTGCGCGCGGCTAGGCAGATTGAAAAACGTAGCAACCTCCGAACATTCGGACGAGGGTGAACCGATGAGCGACATTGCCGAGCGCGTGAAGAAGATCGTGACCGAGCACCTGGGCGTTGAGCCCGAGAAGGTCACCGAAGGTGCCAGCTTCATCGACGATCTCGGCGCTGACAGCCTCGACACCGTCGAGCTGGTCATGGCCTTTGAAGAGGCTTTCAACTGCGAAATTCCGGACGATGCCGCCGAGACCATCCTGACGGTCGGCGACGCGATCAAGTTCCTGGAAAAGAACGCGGCCTGAGGCTGCGTTTTGCTGCTGCGATGGCAGGGTCCATCGCGGCAGCTTACGTTTTGAGTGTATCCGGAGATATCGGATGAGGCGCGTCGTCGTTACCGGCCTCGGCATGGTGACGCCGCTTGGATGCGGCGTGGACGTTACCTGGGAGCGGCTTCTGGCCGGGGCAAGCGGTGCACGCCGCGTCGCGAATTTCGACGTGTCGGACCTGCCCGCCAAGATCGCCTGCCAGATCCCGCGTGGGGATGGCACCGAAGGCACCTTCAATCCCGACCAGTGGATGGAGCCGAAGGAGCAGCGCAAGGTCGACGAGTTCATCGTCTATGCGATGGCCGCCGCCACTCAGGCGCTCAATGATGCGGATTGGCATCCCTCGACCTATGAGGACCAGTGCGCCACCGGCGTCATGATCGGTTCGGGCATTGGCGGCCTGCAGGGCATCGCCGAGACCAGCCTCGTGCTGCAGGAGCGGGGCCCGCGCCGCGTGTCCCCTTTCTTCATTCCCGGCCGCCTGATCAACCTTGCCGGCGGCTATGTCTCGATCGAGCACGGTCTCAAGGGGCCGAATCATGCCGTCGTCACGGCCTGCTCGACGGGCGCTCACGCCATTGGCGATGCCTCGCGGCTCATTGCGCTCGGCGATGCCGACGTGATGGTGGCTGGCGGAACCGAATCGCCGATCAATCGTCTGGCGCTGGCCGGCTTTGCCGCCTGCCGCGCGCTCTCGACCGGCTATAACGACACGCCCGAGAAGGCCTCGCGCCCCTATGACAGGGACCGCGACGGGTTCGTGATGGGCGAGGGCGCCGGCGTGGTCGTCGTCGAGGAACTGGAGCACGCGCTGGCGCGCGGCGCCAGGATCTATGGCGAGATCGTCGGTTACGGTCTGTCGGGCGACGCCTACCACATTACCGCGCCCTCCGAGGATGGCGACGGCGCTTTCCGCAGCATGCAGGCGGCGCTGAAGCGGGCGGGCATCACCCCCTCCGAGGTGGACTACATCAACGCGCACGGCACCTCGACCATGGCCGACGGTATCGAGCTGGGCGCGGTGGAGCGCCTGCTCGGCAATTCCGCGGCGACGGTGTCGATGTCCTCGACCAAGTCGGCGATCGGGCATCTGCTCGGCGCGGCCGGGGCGGTCGAGGCGATTTTCTCGCTTCTGGCCATCCGCGACCAGATCGCGCCTGCCACGCTCAACCTCGACAATCCCTCGGTCGAGACGCCGATCGACCTCGTGCCGCACACGCCGCGCGAGCGGTCCATCGATTATGCGCTGTCGAACTCCTTCGGCTTCGGCGGCACCAATGCGTCGCTGGTCTTCAAGCGCTATGCGAACTGAGCGTTCGCGGGAACAGGTGCGGTTTCCCTATCGTACCGATTCCCGCTTTCGCCATATTTGCGGATAGTCTGCCTGTGCGTCGCACTGCCGGCGGACGCCAGGCGAGACCCAGATGACCGATCAGACACCTGAGGAGCGCGCGCTCGCGTCGCCCGCCCCATCCAACGCTCCGCCCGCTCCGGGCGAGGCCATGTCGGCTCACGCGCCACCTCCGCCGCCCCCCGTCTGGAAAGGCAAGCCGAAGCGGGTGCGCAAGCCGTCCCGCTGGGCCAATCATCCCCTTGTCGTCGCCGGCAGCATGGTCTTCACCCTGCTCGTCGTCGGCATCATCGTGGGCGGCGGCGCGCTGTGGTTCGGCCTCAAGCGCTTCCAGTCGCCCGGTCCGCTCGCCCAGGACACGGCCATCGTCATTCCCGGCGATTCCGGGGTGATCGACATTGCCGACCTGCTGGTGAAGCGCGGCGTCATTACCGATAAATGGGTGTTCGTCGGCGCGGCGGTCAGCACCCGTTCCTCCGGGAAGCTGAAGGCGGGCGAGTATGAATTCGCCCAGAACGCATCGATCCGCCAGGTGCTGGACACGATCGTGTCCGGCAAGGTGATCGAATATAACGTGACCATTCCCGAAGGGCTGACCAGCGACCAGATCGTCGAGCGCCTGCTGGCGGTGGCCGAACTGGCCGGCGGCATCCGGCAGGTGCCGCGCGAGGGCAGCCTGATGCCGGACACCTACAAGGTCACGCGCGGCACCACGCGCGAGGACCTGCTGCGCCGCATGGCGCGCACGCAGGATGTGACGCTCAAGGATGTCTGGGCCAGGCGCGATCCCAGCCTGCCGCTCAAGTCGCCGGACGAACTCGTCATTCTCGCGTCCATCGTCGAGAAGGAGACCGGCGTTCCCGAGGAGCGGCCGCAGGTGGCGGCCGTGTTCGTCAACCGCCTGAACAAGAAGATGCGGCTGCAGTCGGACCCGACCATCATCTATGGCCTGGTGCGCGGCAAGGGGCGGCTCGACCGCCCGATCACCCGCACCGACATCACCACGCCGACGCCGTTCAACACCTATACGATTCCCGCCCTGCCGCCGGGGCCGATCGGCAATCCCGGCAAGGCTTCGCTGGAGGCCACGGCCAATCCGGCCAAGACGCGCGACCTCTATTTCGTGGCGGACGGCACGGGCGGCCATGCCTTCGCCGAATCGCTGGACCAGCACAACAAGAACGTCGCGCGCTGGCGGCAGGTTGAGCGCGACCAGAAGATCGACCCCTCGCGCCTGCCCGCGGGCACCTCGGGGACGACCGGGGTAACCCCGTCGGTCGACTGAGCGGACGAACCTTCCATCTTGTCGCCCGTTCCGCTTGAGGGGCGGGCGCCCGCTCGTTATGTTCCGCCCGCCGCGCGCATTGCGGCAGGGGAGAGAGCATGGCGCTTGCCAGCATGACGGGCTTTGCCCGCACCCAGGGAAGCGCCGGCGCGTGGAACTGGGCCTGGGAACTCAAGTCGGTCAACGGCAAGGGGCTCGACATCCGCCTGCGCCTTCCCGGCGGATGGGAGGGGCTGGAAATCGGCCTCAAACAGGTGGCCGGCCGGGCGCTCGCCCGCGGCAATGTCAACGCCACCCTTTCCATGACCCGCACCGATTCGGCCGTGAGCGTGCGCGTCAACGAGGACATGCTGCGGGCTGTGGCCGCCTCGGTCAGCACGGTAGCCGCGGGGCTGGGCGCGCCGCCGGTACATCTGGAGAGCCTCCTCAACATCAAGGGCGTGATCGAGATCACCGAGGCCGAGGACAGCGAGGACCAGCGGCGTATCGTCGAGGCGGCGATCATCGCCGGCTTCGAGACCGCGCTGGCCGATCTCGTCACCATGCGCGCCCAGGAGGGGGCGGCGCTCGGCCTCGTGCTGAACGAGCGGCTGGACGGCATCGCCGCCCTCACCGCGCGGGCGGAGGCCAATCCCACCCGCCAGCCCGAGGCGATCCGCGCCAAGCTCGCCGAGCAGATCCGCGTGCTGACCGAGACAGCCGTGAATTTCGATTCCGACCGGCTGCATCAGGAGGCGCTGCTGATAGCCGCCAAGGTCGATGTGCGCGAGGAACTCGACCGTCTCGTCGCCCATGTCGCGGCCGCGCGTGCCATGCTGGGCGAGGGCGGCGCGGTCGGGCGCAAGCTCGATTTCCTGGCGCAGGAATTCAACCGCGAGACCAACACGCTCTGCTCGAAGGCGAACGACGTCTCGCTGACCGCCATCGGCCTTGAGCTCAAGGGGCTGGTGGAGCAGTTCCGCGAGCAGGTCCAGAACATCGAGTGAGGCGCATGAAGCACTCCCACGTCGCCCGCCGGGGCCTTATGCTGATTCTTTCCTCGCCCTCGGGCGCAGGAAAGTCGACGCTGGCGCGCCTGCTGCTGGAGCAGAATCCCGACATCTACCTCTCCGTCTCGGTGACGACCCGCGGCCGGCGGCCGAGCGAGGTGGAGGGGGTGCATTATCACTTCCACTCGCGGGATCGTTTCGAGCGCATGCGCGATGCCGGCGACCTGCTGGAGCATGCCGAGGTGCACGGGAATTTCTACGGCACGCCGCGCGAGCCGGTGGAGAACGCGCTGGCGTCGGGTCGCGACGTGCTGTTCGACATCGACTATCAGGGAGCGGAGCAGCTCTACGCCAAGATGCGCGAGGATATCGTCGGCGTGTTCATCCTGCCGCCGTCCGCCGCGGAGCTGAAGACGCGGCTGGAGCGGCGGGCCGAGGATGCGTCGGGCGTGATCGAGAAGCGGCTGAAGAACGCCCGCACCGAGATCGCCCACTGGCAGGATTACAATTACGTGCTGGTCAACGAGGATCTGAACAGCACCTTCGCCAATCTGCGCAACATATTGCTGGCGGAACGGCTGCGCCGCGAACGTCAGGTCGGGCTGGCTCCCGTCATCGCGCGGCTCGACGAGGAACTCGCGACGCTGACGGATTGACCGCCCGGTCGTCCGTTTCGTCGAATCGAACGACCTCATCTGGGGCCCGACCCATAAGCGTCCTCATCCCGCGTGTCTGGCGCGTCCTTCCCTCTCCCAGTTGAGCAGAGGTGGCACGCGGAGCGGGTCGGTGAGGGGCTCCAGCGATTGCGAAGCGTCGAAGACCCCTCAACCCCAACCCTCTCCGTCAAACTCGGCTGTTGCCGAGTTTGACCTTCCAAGAGATCGAACCCGGCAACAGCCGAGTTCGATGCGGGGAGAGGGAGGAAAATCATCGTTCCCGTGCACATTTGCAATTGCGAGCGAGATACTGAGGGGCTCGTTCGAGTACACCCGGACGAGCATCCTTCGAGGCCCGGCTTCAGCCGGGCACCTCAGGATGAGGGAGCGTTATCGGTCGGCGCCGTCAGGACGCGCCCGCCCGCATCGCGGCCCAGGTGTTCGCCAGCGCGACGAAGCCCTCGACCGGCACCTGCTCGGCGCGTTCGGTCGGGGCGATGCCGGTTGCTTCGAGCAAGGCCAGCGTGTCGACGCCGAGGCTCTTGAGGCTCTGGCGCAGCATCTTGCGCCGCTGGCCGAAGGCGGCCTCTGTCACCTTCTCCAGCATCTTCAGGTCGCAGGGCAGGGGCGCGGCGTGCGGCACGATGTGCACCACAGAGGATGTGACCTTGGGCGGCGGTACGAAGGCGGAGGCGGGCACGTCGAAAGCGATGCGCGCGCTCGCCCGCCATCCCGTGAGGATGGCGAGCCGGCCATAATGATTGGTGCCCGGCGCGGCGACGATGCGCTCCGCCACCTCGCGCTGGAACATCAGCGTCAGGCTCTCATACCAGGGCGGCCACGGGTCCGACGACAGCCAGCCGATCAGCAGCGGCGTCGCAATATTATACGGCAGGTTGGCGATGATCGCGGCGCGGCCGCCCGCCGGCACCAGCGCGCGGTAATCCGCCTCCAGCGCGTCGCCCTCGATCACCTCCAGCCGTCCGGGATAATGCGCCGCGACCTCGCCCAGCGCTTGGATGCAACGCGCGTCGCGCTCGATGGCGACGACCTTGTCCGGGCCTAGCGCGAGAATCGCGCGGGTGAGCCCTCCGGGGCCGGGCCCGACCTCCACCACCGTCACGCCGTCGAGCCGGCCGGCCGTGCGGGCGATCTTCGAGGTGAGGTTGAGGTCGAGCAGGAAATTCTGGCCCAGCGACTTGAGGGCCGAGAGGCCGTGCGTGCGGATGACCTCGCGCAGCGGCGGAAGTTCGTCGACGGCGCTCATCGGCGGGCCCTCATGCGCAGCGCGCGGCGGCGGCGCGCCGGGGCTCGGCCTCCGCGCGTGCGGGATTGTGCGTGGCCTGGCGCCGCGCGTCGGCATCGGCCAGCCTCCGGGCGAGGCGCAGAGCCTCGATCAGGCTGGAGGGATCGGCCTGGCCGGTGCCGGCGATGTCGAAGGCGGTGCCGTGGTCGGGCGAGGTGCGCACGAAGGGCAGGCCGAGCGTGACATTCACCGCCCGTTCGAAGGCGAGCGTCTTCACTGGCGCCAGCACCTGGTCGTGATAGGCGCCGATGACGACGTCATATCCCGCGCGTGCCCGGGCGTGGAACAGCGTATCGGCCGGGAACGGCCCGCGCGCATCAATGCCCTCGCGCTGCAACGCCGCGACGGCCGGGCGGGTGATTTCCTCGTCTTCGCGGCCGATCGTGCCCTGTTCGCCGGCATGGGGATTGAGGCCGCAAAAGGCGAGGCGCGGGCGCGCCAGCCCGAAGCGCTCGGTGAGGTCGCGCGCGGCGATGCGGCCGGTCTCCATGAGCAACTCGCGGGTGAGCCGGTGGACGATCTCGGCCACCGGAATGTGGATCGTCGCCGGGATCACCGCGAGTTCGGGAGACCAGATCATCATCACCGGCTGCAGCGCCGGGCTGCCCGCCAGATGCGCCAGATATTCGGTATGGCCGGGAAAGGTGAAACCGTCGGCATAGAGCACCGACTTGGCGATGGGGTTGGTGACGATTGCCGCCGCCCGCCCGGCCTGCACGAGGCCCACGGCGGCGTCGATGGCGGCGCGGGCGGCGGGTCCGCTGGTCGCATCCGGCAGGCCGGGCTCGGCGGTGGCGGAAGGGCCGGCTGCGACGACAGGCAGTGCCTCGCGAAAGCACCCGACCGCCTCTTCCGGCGCGCAGGGCTGCACCGGCACGGCGAGACCGAGCCGCGTGGCCCGCCGGCGCAGCACATCCGCATCGCCGGTGACGAAGAAGGCGGGCAGGCCCAGCGCGTGGCGGCCCACCCATGCCAGAAGCACGATATCCGGGCCGATGCCCGCCGGCTCACCCAGCGACAGGGCGAGGGCGGCAGACGGGGGCGCGGTGCGGAGGGGCATCGATGTCTCACGCGGTCGGAGGCGATAGGCGCAGGCAGACAGCCGATCAGCGATACTGGATCATCGAGGATCGGCGAGCTTCTTCCAGCAGGCGTTTGGACAGCGAATCGAACTGCTTGTCCTGCAGTTGCGAGCGAACTTCCTTCTTCTGCGCGCTCTCGCCCACCACTTCGCGCCGATTGCAGATGGCCACCATCTCGATGCCGGCGCGCGTGACTTCCGGGGGCGTGGTCTGGCCGACCGGTGTGTCGCTCATCACCTTGCGCACCGGCGCGCTCATATCCGCCGAGGTGCGGACCACGGGCTCACGGACCACCACTTCGCGCATGCCGCGCGCAACGCCGACGCCGGTGTCGCAATCGGTGAACTTGCGGCGCAGTTCATTCGCCTCGGCAAGACGCTGGCCACGGACAGAATCGGGCGCGGTGCGCGAGACGACCAGCACGATCTGGCGAATGGTGAATTCGGTGGTGCGCTGGGCCTGGGTGATATCCTCGCCCTTGGTCTGCAACTCGGCGAAAATGTCGGAATCGCGCACCGTGGTGGCGGAGGAGAAGCGCCCGCGCACGTAGGAGTTCCACACATAGTCCGCGCGCATCTTCTGCTTCATCGCAGTGGCGGTGATGCCGGACTGGGCGAGGGCCTGGGTCAGCTGGTCCGCCGTGCGGCCACCGCGCGAGGCCATCTGCGTGAACATTTTGTTGATCTCGTCATCATCCGCCGTGATGCCGTAGCGCTGGGCGGTGAAGATCTTCAGCCGTTCGTCGATCAGTTCGTCCAGGGCCTGCTTCTGGCTCGGCGAGCGGCGCTCGGTCAACTGGTCAAGCTTGATGCGCTGCGAGACGTCGAAATTGGTGATCGGCTGGCCTTGCACCATCACGAGGATCTGCTGCGCGGCGGCCGGTGAGGGGGACAGCGCAACGGGAAGGGCGAGCGCGCCGGCCAGCAGCAGCGGGGCGACCACGCGGGCGAGGGTGCCCGAACGGCGTTCAGAGCGGGGCCCGGATATGCCCCGCCGGCAGGCGATCTTCAGCATGTCGCGCATCATCCTCCTCTCGCCGTCGGCGCCGGGCGGTCCTGCGACCATCGGCAGCTCGCGACGAACCCGATCTGCCCGCACTTCTGAGGAGCGCTTGTGGCACCAATGCGACGCGCAGGGCATCCGCGTCGCCAGTTCACGCGGGTTTTAGTTCGAACTCGTTCCCGAGCCAACCCCGGACGAGAAGCCCGCAGAACCCAGCGTGCGCAGGGTGACCGTCACCAGCACGGTGTCGACCCGCTGGCGATTGGTGCTTTCAGTGTAGTCCGAGCGGTAGCTCAGCGCGATACCGAAGCAGTCATCGGCATAGGAGACGCCGATCAGCGAATAATCGATCTCTTCAAGCTGGATATTGTAGCGGGCGCCCGCCATCAACTTCCAGTTGTCGTTGATCTTGTATTCGCCGGTTCCCAGCACGCCTTCGCGCGCCTCGTAATAGCCGAGCAGCGGCTGGGCGGCGTAGAGGCCATAGGTCGCCGACAGGCTAAGCTGCTTCCAGGAAGCGCGGCCCTCAAGCTCGTAGCGCTCGACTTCCCAGTCGTCCTTGTCGAAGCGGAAGCGGTTGATCAGCGCGAAATCGCTGGTGGGCGCGTAATAGAGGCGGGCCACATAATCCGAGGCCGTGTCCTCCAGCCCGGATTCCGCCCCGGTATTGGCCATGTCGAGATAGGCGTAGGAGTTCTGTCCCGCCAGCTGGTACGACTGGCCGAACAGCGCATTGATCTGGCCGGCGCCCTGGATGTTGGCGGTGTACTGGATGCCGACATTGGCGCGGGTGCCGCCCTCGACGCGGTCATAGCCGGAATATTTGTTGATCTCGAACAGGTTCGTGTCGTCGAAGACCAGGCTCTGGGCGTCCTCGTTGGGGAACTTGCCGATATCGGTCTCGTTCGGTCGCACGATGATCTGGGCGATCGGCTCGATGGTCTGCGTGCCCCATTTCTCGACCGAGAGGAAGGGGTAGCGGTATTCGAGGCCCATGGCCGGCATGGCGCGGTACAGCTGCTCGCTGTCCGATTGCAGCCAGGGATAATCGACCGGATCCGCGTTGACCGCGGCAACGTCGAGCTGGACGTTCAGGAACGGCGTCCAGGACTGGCCCAGGTCGTCGATCAAGGTCTTGCGCCAGTTCGCGACGCCCGACAGGCGCGTGTAATTGCCCTGCATGCCGCGCATCAGGCACTCCGCCCGCGCCACCGCCGGATCGGCGCTCAACAGCGCGGTGTTGCAGCCATTGGAGGGGCCGTCCGAGCCATAGGGCACGGCCATCGCCTCGGACGTGGCACGCAGGTCGATCTGGTTGCGGCTGAGGCTGGTCAGGTTGAAGTCGTAGCTGAACTCGCCGCCCATCACCGACTCGCCCAGCGTCTTGCTGTAGTCGATCACCGGCGCCACGACCGGCTGCTGGTCCTGGATGTCGTAGGAGGTCAGGCCCGTGAAGTACTGCAGGCGGGCGTCGAAATAGCTGCGATCGCCCTGGCCCACGAGATAGAGCTGCGAGGTGACGGTCTTCGAACCGTCGTTCACCAGCTTGTAGTTCTGCAGGAATGTCTGGTCCGAACTCAGCCAGCCGTCCCAGCCCCAGTACCATTGCTGGTTCAGGTTGAAGCGGCCATGCGTCTCGATCATGCCGCGCTGTTCGCGATAGCCGGGCTGGCCCTGGAACTCGTCCTTGTCCAGCTGGTCGATGCCGGCGGCGCGGATCGAGTACATGCCGGTATCGAGGCGATGGCGGAATTCGCCGTCCAGCAGCACACCCTGCTTGCTCAGGAACAGCGGCGAGAACGTCACGTCCATGTTGGGCGCGATGTTCCAGAAATAGGGCACGGTCGCGCCGGTGCCGATCTGGCTGGAGCTGACGAATTTCGGGATGAGGAAGCCGGACTTGCGCTTCACCGTGGGATCGGGCGCCGACATATAGGGCACCCACGCCACCGGCACGCCCAGGAACTCAAGCCGGGCGCTCTCGAAATAGATCGTCTGCTCCTTTTCCTTGTGAATGATCCGCTCGGCCCGGATTTCCCACATGGGAGGCTTCGTGGGATCGGTCTTGCAAGGTTCGCAGGGCGTGTAGGCGCCGCTGGTGAGCACGGTCGTGTCCCCGCCCGACCGGTCGGCGCGGGCGGCGGTGAAATGCATGTTGTCGGGCGTGTCGATGCGCAGCGAGTTCACGAAGCCGTCCGTGAACTGCTGGGACAGGTCGAGATTGTCCGCGGCGATGACCTTGCCGTCCTTGTCCTTCAGCCGGACGCCGCCTTCCGCGCGCAGCCGGCTGTTGGCGCGGTCATAGACCACGCGCTTGGCCTCGAGCACGGCACCGTCGAAATAGATCTGGACGTTGCCGTTCGCGATGACCTCATTGCGATTGTAGTCGTAGACCAGCTCATCCGCGGTCACGAGCATCTTCGCATCCGGGTCGACCTCGCGCTGGGCGAGCAATTGGCCCGCCGCACCAGTTCCACCCTGAGCAAGCGCCCGCCCCGCCGGAATCAACGTTCCGAGCGCGCCTGAAACTACCGTAAAGAACAGCCAACAAGCGGAGATGCCCAAACGGCGCTTGTGCCGCTCCACCATCCGGCCCGCTTGGCCGGCCACGACGCCGCCGACCTTCATCCGTCCTCCCGGTGAAGCAGGATGAGAACCCCCATCAATGCCCCAACGACTGCTGGAAACCACGCTGCCATGACGGGGTGAACTGCCCCGACCTCCCCGAGATCCTCGGCGAGCTTGGTGAAAACATAAAGCAGAAACCCGGCGACCACGCCACCGAGAATCGTCTGTCCGATGCCGCCGAAGCGGAATACCCGCAGGCTGACCGAGGCGGCGATCAACACCATCGCCAGCAGCAGCATGGGGCGGGCCAGCAGGCTCTGGTACTGCAGCCGATAACGATCGGCCCCGAAACCGATCCGGGTCGCCGCATCGATGGCGGCCGGAAGATCCCAGAAAGACACCGTCTGCGCCTGCAGCCGGTCCTGGATCTGATTCGGGGTGAGGTTCGTTGCAACCATGTAGGTATCGTACGCCTGCAGTCCTATTTCCGGAGTTAAGACCCGCACGTCGCTGAGACGCCAGGCACCTTCCTCGAGAGTAGCCGTTCGCGCCTCGATGCGCTCCAGCAACTTGCCATCCCCACCAAACAAGAAAACGTTAACGCCGGAGAGCTGGCGGCCGCGATCGCTCTGCGCGGCGGCCTGGATGATCGCCTCGCCGTCGACGCTTTGCTGGCGAATCCAGTAGCCGCCGGTGGTCGAGGCGAAAAGGCCGGTCTGGCGATTGAAGATTTCCGCCTCGATCCGGCTCGCGCGCTCCTTGAACTCCGCCGAAAGCGGATTGTAGACAGTTGTGGAAAACACCCCGAGCAGCAGCGCGAGGATGCAGGCCGGCGCGATGAATTGCCACGCCGAGACGCCGGCCGAGCGCGCCACCACGAGTTCCAGCCGGCGCGACAGCGTGAGGAACGTGCCGATGGCACCGAACAGCACCGCGAAGGGCAGCAACTGCTCGGTGAAATACGGCACGCGATAGAGCACCAGCAGCAGCAGGGTCGCGGAATCGACGTCGCGCTCGCCCACGCGGCGGGAGAGTTCGAGGAAGTCGATCAGCATGATCAGGAAGGCGCAGCCGATGAAGATCCCGAGCACGGAGGTGAGGAAGCGCCGGCCGAAATAGATGGCGAGGGTGCGGCCTATCACGACGGGACCTCCCGGCTGGAGCGCGCGTTGAGGGCTGCCATCAGTTCACCGTGGCCCGCACGACGCGCTGCGCCATCTTGTCGATATAGCGACCGATCGCCCGCGGCATGCGCGGCCTGAACCGCGCGCTGAGCGAAAGCGCCGAGCCGATGATGAACACGACCGGCACGAGATAGACGAACGGCACCAGGCCGGCATTGTTGCGCACCTGGTTGATCAGCCCGAAGCTCACGACCTGTAGCACGATCACGAAGGGCGCCGTGGCCGCGAGAGCGAGCCCGCGTCCCTCGCGGGTCGTTCGCGGCTCGGCCAGCGCGGCCACCGCGATGGCGAAGAACGCCAGCACATAGAGTGGCAGCGACAGCCGGCGGTGGATCTCCTCGGTGAAGCGTCCGGGATCCAGCTTGTAGGCGAGGTCGTTGGGGTCCGGGCTGAGCAGTTCGCGGAACGAGCGCTCCGGCGCCCGGTAGATCGTGTTGTCGCTGTTCGAGGTGAAGGGCGACAGGTCGAAGGCGTAGCGCTGGAACTCCACCACGTTGGTGTCCGGCTTGCCCGTGGAGCGGCGGTGGATCGCCCCATGCTCCAGCACGAGGAAGGTACCTTCGGGGCTGTCCACCACCTGCCCGCGTTCGGCGAGATAGGTGCTGACCTGGTCGGGATTGCGCGCGTCGTTGATGAAGATGCCGCCCAGCACGCCGTTGGCGTTGCGCTCGCGCACGTTGAAGACCATGCCGGGCGCCAGATTGGTGAAGCGGCCGGGCTGGGCGATGAAGCCGACGAAATCGGCCCGCACGCGGCTGATCTCATAGCGGAACTGCCGCATCGCGGCGGGCACCAGCTCCAGCGAGAGCGCCGCACATCCGGCGGCCACCAGCAGCGCGAGGATGACGAGCGGCCGCAGGAATCGCCAGGTCGAGAGCCCGGCGGAACTCGCCACCACGATTTCCGAATCGCTGTTCATGCGGAAGAGCGTGTGCGCGACCGCCATGAACAGCGCCGAGGGCGCGAGGCCGAGAATCAACGCCGGCAGGGCGAGGCTGGTGATGAAGACGAAGGCCAGGATGGTCTGGCCCTGCGTCGTCATGATGTCGAGTTCACGCAGCGCCTGCGTCACCCAGATCATGCCGGCAAGCACGAGAAGGGTTCCAAGGAAGGCGATGAAGGCCGTGCGGAACACGTAGCGGTCCAGTCGGGTCATCGAGCGGCGGTCCTCTGCTGCCTTGCGACATGTCCGCCGCCCCGGCGTGACCATCGTCGCCAGATGAATAATTGGCCTCGGGCTTCCGTGCAAATCGGGCGATCGGGCGGGCGGTTCACCATGTGCGCCGCCGGGCCTCGTCGGCGTGCCCGCATTGGGCTAAAGATGATGGTCCAGAACGTCTCCCGCGCAGAATGACGTCCCGCGCGGACGACGCCAGCCAAGGTGCCCCATGCCCGATACCGTGAAGTTCAGTTTCGCCAAGCTCCCCGCCGCGCTGGAGGGCATCACCGTCCTTCTCGCCGCCGAAGGGGCCGATGGCGTGCCCGCCCTGGCGCCCGCGGTCGAGGCGCTGCTCGCGCCGGCCGGCGACCTGTTCGCGCGGGCGGCACAGGCGGACCGTTTCGACGGAAAGTCCGGCACCTCGCTCGAACTGATCGCTCCGACCGGGCTCGGCGCCTCGCGGCTCATCGTGCTGGGCGTAGGCAAGCCCGCCGAACTGAAGACATTCGACTGGCTGAAGCTGGGCGGGACCGCGGCCGGCAAGCTGCCCGGCTCCGCCAAGGAGGCGGGCATCGTTTTCGCTCTTCCGGGCGGTGAGGTTGCCCCGGAAGCCGCGGCCGAGTTCGCGCTGGGCGTGCGCCTGCGGGCCTATTCCTTTGATCGTTACAAGACCAAGAAGAAGCCGGACGACAGCGCGTCCAAGCTGAAGGTCACTCTTTATATAGAGGACGACGCGGCGGCGAAGCGCACCTTCCGGAAGCGCGAGGGGATCGGCGAGGGCGTGGTCATCGCCCGTGATCTGGTCAACGAGCCGGCCAACGTGCTCACCCCGACCGAGTTCGCCCGGCGCACCGGCGATCTCGCCAAGGTTGACGTCGAGGTCGAGGTGCTGGGCGAGAAGGAATTGCGCAAGCTCGGCATGGGCGCGCTGCTCGGCGTCGGGCAGGGCTCCGTGCAGGAGAGCCGCGTCGTCGTCATGCGCTGGCGCGGCGGCAAGGAAGACGAGGCGCCCGTCGCCTTCATCGGCAAGGGCGTGGTGTTCGACACCGGCGGCATCTCGATCAAGCAGGCCGCCGGCATGGAGGACATGAAGGGCGACATGGGCGGCGCGGCCTGCGTGGTCGGCCTCATGCATGCGCTGGCCAGCCGCAAGGCCAAGGTCAATGCGGTCGGGCTCATCGGCCTGGTCGAGAACATGCCCGACGGCAACGCCCAGCGCCCGGGCGATATCGTCACCTCCATGTCGGGGCAGACGATCGAGATCATCAACACCGATGCCGAGGGCCGGCTCGTGCTGGGCGATGTGCTCTGGTACGCCAAGGAGCGCTTCAAGCCGCGCTTCATGATCGACCTCGCGACGCTGACCGGCGCCATAATGGTGGCGCTGGGCACCGAACATGCCGGCCTGTTCTCCAATGACGACACGCTGGCCGAGCGCCTTGCCTCCGCCGGGCAGGCGACGGGTGAGAAGGTGTGGCGCATGCCGCTCTCGCCCGACTACGACAAGATGATCGATTCGAAGTTCGCCGACATGAAGAACACCGGCGGCCGATTCGGCGGCTCGATCACCGCGGCGCAGTTCCTCAAGCGTTTCGTCGCGGATGTGCCGTGGGCGCATCTCGACATTGCCGGCACCGCGATCAATTCCCCGTCGACCGAGTTCAACCGCAGCTGGGGCGCGGGCTGGGGCGTGCGGCTGCTCGACCAGCTGGTCGCCGATCACTACGAATCCTGACGGGCGCAGGCTGTGGCCGACGGTTTGACCGAGGTGTTCTTCTATCATCTGCAGGGGCGGCCCATGGAGGCCGCCCTTCCGCAATTGCTGGAGAAATGCCTCGAGCGCGGCTGGCGCTGCGTGGTGCAGGCCGCCTCGCCCGAGCGGGTGGACGCGTTGGACCAGCTTCTGTGGAGCTTCGACGAAGCGTCCTTCCTGCCGCACGGCACGGATCGCCAGCCGGATCCGGCCCGTCAGCCGATTCTCCTCACGACTTCCGATTCGAATCCGAACGCCGCGGCCGTGCGCTTCCTCGTGGAAGGTGCCGTCCTTGAAGGGTTTGCCGGCTATATCAGGGTCATTCACCTGTTCGACGGCGCCGATCCCGACGAACTGGAACGGGCGCGCGCGCAATGGCGCGTGGCCAAAAGTGGCGGCCATGCGGTCGCATATTGGCAGCAGACCCCCGAGGGGCGCTGGCAGCAGCGCTGATCACGCCCGCGCCGCAAAAGCGCCGGCCCGCCGCCATCCCGACATCTCATGACATTTCGTTAAGCCTTGATTCACCATGTGTTTTCCGCATGGTGGCTATGGCGTCGCGGCGCTGGCGGAGTGTGTGAGAATTGTGTCTACATGGCAACACTCCCCTGCCGAATGCCCTGAGGGGCCGCTTCTGGGCCACTTTGGCTTTGCACGGACCAGGGCTTTCCAACAATATCGTCTGCGGATGCCGCGGTTGCGGTGGGTCCTGACAAGCGAAAACCCAACATTGGTCCAATTTGGGGGAGAATGAAGTGAAGACGGTCATCAAGAATGTGCTGCTCGGCTCGGTCGCTGGGCTTGCCATGGTCGGGACTGCTGCGGCGGCCGATCTGCCTGTGAAGGCGAAGGCTGCGGAATATGTGAAGATCTGCTCCACCTATGGCGCGGGCTTCTACTACATTCCCGGCACTGACACCTGCCTGAAGGTCGGCGGCTTCGTGCAGGCCGACTACTACTGGCAGGATTACGACTACCTGCCGAGCGGCGACTTCCAGTCGACGTACTTCCGCGCTCGTGGCGCTATCCGCCTCGACGCCCGCACGCAGACCGAATACGGCACCCTGCGTTCGTTCATCGACCTGCGCGCCACCTACGGCGACGGCCTCGGTAACGTTTACGGCGACGGCGGCGATTCGACCGCGATCAACCTCGACAAGGGTTACATCCAGTTCGCTGGGTTCACCTTCGGTAAGGTTCAGTCGTTCTTCGACTACTACGCCGACAACAACGTGTGGGGCTTCGACTCGGTCTACCTGACGGCCGACACGAACGTCACCGCTGCTGCCTACACCGCGGACTTCGGCAACGGCTTCACCGCCACGATCTCGGTGGAAGACGACTCGAACCGCTCGAACGGCGACAGCCTCGGTCAGACCGCTCAGCCGGATATCCCGGCCCTGATCGGTAACATCAACTACGAAGGCGAGTGGGGCGGCTTCCAGATTTCGGGCGCGGTCCGTCAGCTGGACGACAGCTACTACAACACCCAGGGCATCACGACCGCCGACTCGGTTGGTTGGGCTGTTCTCGGTGGCGTGAAGTTCAACCTGCCGATGCTCGGCGAGGGTGACACGCTGTACCTCGAAGGCGCCTATGGCAGCGGTGCTACCGGCTACACCGGTATCAACGGCAACTACTCCTCGATCTATTCGATCCAGGACCTCTACTACAACCCGGTCACCAACGAGCTCGAGTCGTCTGACGTTTGGACGATCGCTGCCGAACTGACCCACTACTTCACGCCCCAGGTCTTCGGCGTGCTGTACGGCAACTACGGCGAAGCGGATGTCCCGGCTGCCAACACGGCTGCTTACGGCACTCCCGGCCTGAACATGTGGACTGCTGGTGCCAGCCTGAACTGGACGCCGGTCAAGAACCTCCTGTTCGTGGCGCAGTACACCTACGGCGCGTCTGATTACAACGCTCCCGTCACCGACGCTTTTGGCAACCTCACCAATTCGTCGAACTTCAATCAGGTGCTGCTCTCGGTTCGCCGCACCTTCTGATCTCTTCCGAGATCGGATTGAATGGAAACCCCGGCCTTGTGCCGGGGTTTCTTTTTGCGTTCAGTTTTGTGCGTTGGGACGTTCGATGGTCATCGTCGATCCACCCGAGGCAAGCGTCGCGCTCGTTGGCGCGGACGACCCTATCGGCCATGCCGATGATGCACCGCCCCTCGTCGCCAGCCATGGATGGGGGACAGATATCGCGGAGCGAGACCGCACCCGGCGCCCCGCGCCAGACGGCCGGCGCCCGAGGCGCCGCAAGCTCTGTCCGCGCGCAAGCGCGATACGCTCCCGCGCGCAAGCGCGACACGCTCATGTGTGGGGGAGGGGAGGCTCCGAGCCTGTCCGTGGCCGCGCCTCCTCCGGCAGGCTTTCTCCGGCAGTCTCTTGCTCCCGCGCCACGCGCTCGATTGCGGCCGCGAGACCAGACCACGCCTGCCAGGGCGGGTACGGAAACATCCGATCAGTTTGTTGAGTGCAGGTTTGCATCGCGGCGCCCGCCGCGACAGGCCAAGCGGCGTGGCTTCGGGGGCCGTATCCAGCCGGCGCTTTCGCGGATGCCGACCACGTCCGGCGAGCCGCCGTTCCGTGGCACCCTCCATCGCCGAGCTTTTGCGTGCCTTTATGTGGAGCCGGCGCTTTCCGGCGCTGGCCGCGAAGAGTCAGGCGCCGCCGGCCTCGATCCGCTCGACCTCGCCCGAAAGTGCGATCCAGCGCTCCTCTTCGCTGGCCAGCTTGACGGCAAGTTCCGCGCGGGTGGAGGAGAGCCGCGCCGCCTCGCGCGGGTCCTTCTCATAGAGGCCGGGGGCGGCGAGCTTGGCGTCCAGTTCGACCAGCTGGCGCTCCATCTTGGCGATGGCGCTCTCGGCTTCCTTGATCTGCTTGCGCAAGGGGCCGAGCGCCGGTCGCTTCGAGGCTCCATCGCGCGAGCGCGTATCGGAAGCCGTCTTGTCGCCGCGCGACTTTTCCGGCCCGCGCCGCAGCACCAGTTGCTGGTATTCGTCGAGATCGCCCTCATAGGGCCGCACCGTGCCATCGCCTACCAGCCACAGCCGCTCGGCGGCGGCGTCGAGCAGCGAGCGGTCATGGCTGATGAGAATCACCGCGCCGGGAAAATCATTGAGCGCCTCGACCAGCGCCTGACGCGCGGCAATGTCGAGATGGTTGGTCGGCTCGTCGAGAATCAGCAGATGCGGGCCGCGAAAGGCGGCAAGGCCGAGCAGAAGCCGTGCCTTTTCACCACCCGACAGGCTGGAAATCCGGGTATTGGCCGGCTCGCCCGAGAAGCCCATTTCCGCGGCGCGCGAGCGCACCCTGGCTTCCGGCGCGTCGGGCATCAGCCGGCGCACATGGTCATAGACCGTGTCCTCGGCCACCAGTTCGTCCAGCTGGTGCTGGGCGAGATAGGCGATTTCCAGGCCGGGCGCCCGCACCACCTGCCCGCCGAGCGGGGCCAGCCGGTCGGAGATCAGCTTGGCGAAGGTTGACTTGCCATTGCCGTTCGGGCCGAGCAGGGCGATGCGATCGTCATGGTCGATGCGCAACGTCAGATTGCGCAGCACAGCGCGCCCGTCATAGCCGGCGGACACCCCGTCGAGGGTGAGGATGGGCGGGGAGAGCAGGCGCTCGGGATGCCGGATGGAGATGGCGGCCGCCGCCTCGCCGACCACTTCCGCGATCGGCGCCATGCGCGCCAGCGCCTTCAACCGCGACTGCGCCTGCCGCGCCTTGGTTGCTTTCGCGCGGAAGCGCTGCACGAAGGATTCCATGTGCTTGCGCTTGGCATCCTGCTTGGCGCGCGCCTTCTGGTCCAGCGCCAGCTTTTCCGTGCGCTGCCGCTCGAAGGAATCATAGCCGCCGCGCCACAAGGTCAGCTTGCGCTGATCGAGATGCAGGATGAACGAGACCGACTGGTTCAGCAACTCGCGGTCATGGCTGACGATCAGCACGGTGCGCGGATAATGGGCGAGATAATCCTGCAACCACAACGTGCCTTCGAGGTCGAGATAATTGGTCGGCTCGTCGAGCAGCAAAAGGTCGGGCGCCGAGAACAGCACGGCGGCGAGGGCTACGCGCATGCGCCAGCCGCCGGAAAATTCGGCGCAGGGCCGCTGCTGCGCGGTCTCGTCGAAACCGAGCCCGGCAAGGATGCGTGCCGCGCGCGCCGGCGCGGAATGCGCGTCGATATCGACCAGCCGCAGTTCGATATCGGCGATCCGCCCGGGATCCTCCGCGCTCTCGCGCTCGCGCAGCAGGGAGGCGCGCTCCACGTCCGCGGCCAGCACCACGTCGATCAGCCGCTCCGGCCCGGCGGGTGCCTCCTGCGCCACCTGGCCGATGCGCGCATTGCCCGGCATGCGGATATCGCCGCTTTCCAGAGCGAGATCGCCGGTGATGGCACGGAACAGCGTGGTCTTGCCGGTGCCGTTGCGGCCGACGAGGCCAACCCGGCCGCCCTCGGGAATGAAGACCGAGGCATGCTCGATGAGAAGCCGCCCGGCGACGCGCAGCGAGATATCGTCGAAAGTGATCATGCGTCGTCTTCTGCCGCGCATGCGCCGGGCCGGCAAGAGCGATCACGCCTTCCGCGGGCGCATGTGGCGCGATCCGCTCCCCATCGATCGGTTCCGGCCATGGTCCGAGCCGGGGAACCGCGCGCCGGCCCACGACTGGCGCGGGAAGCGGCCTATGCATTACCTTGGGGTAGAGGCGGCGTCATACGCGTGCGAAATAATACACCATGTGAGTAGAATATAGAATCGACACAATGGAGAGGTGGAAGCCATGTGCGTGCCCGGATGTCAGGAAGCGGTTGCCCAGCGCCTCTCGCGGCGTGGTCTTTTCAAAGGGGCGGCGGGAGCGGCGGCGCTGGCCGCCTTTTCGGCGGCGCCCGTGGGAGGCGCCTTCGCGGCGCCGGTGAGTTTCACCCGGGTGGTCGACCTCACCCATGTGCTGGACCCGGCCTTCCCGACCTTCTTCGGCAAGCCGCAGCTGGAAGTGCGCAAGCTGTTCACCTTCGACAAGGACGGCTTCAACCTCAACGAATGGGTGGTGAACGAGCATACCGGCACCCATCTCGACACGCCCTTCCACTTCAGCAAGGACGGCCCGAGCGCCGACGCGCTGGCGATCGAGAATCTGGTCGTGCCGCTGGTGGTCATCGACGTCTCGGCCAAGGCGGGCGGCGATCCAGATTATCAGGTGACAGCCGCCGATATCGCCGCCTACGAGGCGGTGAATGGCGCCGTGCCGCCCGGTGCGGCGGTCGCGCTCTATTCGGGTTGGGAGAAGCATCTCGGCACCGACATGTTCCGCAATGCCGACGCCGCCGGCACGATGCATTTTCCCGGCTTCCATCCCGATGTCGCGGCCGTGCTGGCGGAGAAGGGGGCGTCCGGCGTGGTGGTGGATACGCTCTCGCTCGACCACGGCGCCTCGAAGGATTTCGGCTTCCACTACAAGTGGCTCGGCTCCGGGCGCTGGGGCGTGGAAGCGGCCGCCAATCTCGGCACGCTGCCGCCGAAGGGCGCGACGCTGGTCGTGGGCGGGCCGAAAATCAAGGGTGCCTCGGGCGGGCCCAGCCGCGTTCTGGCGCTGGTCTGAACGCGGTGCAGGGGCGAGGCCTCACGCCGCGGCGGCGAGGCCCGTTTCCCGCTGATACTGGATGAGGTCGAGCGAGGGTGCGGCGCCCTTGCCGAGAAAGCCGCTGATCAGGCAATGAACCTGCCCGCGATGGTGGGTCTGGTGGTTGAACAGGTGGTCCAGGACGGTGGCGAGCGGCTGCTCGAATAATTGCCCGGCCGTGTTGGCATAGGCGAGCGGCGCCACCAGATCGGCCTCGCCGAGCCCCATGATGAACGCCAGAAGACGGGTATCCTCGGCCTCGCGCGCCGGGGTCAGCGCAGCGAGTGTCTCGAACAGGATCGTGTCGAGCCGGGAGGGCGACTCGCCCGCGCCGGTGAGGCGGCGCATCCAGATCCGGTCCGTCACCAGAAGATGATTGAGCGTGCCGTGAACGGAGCCGAAGAAGGCGCCGCGCTCCGCCTGGTATTGATCTTCCGCGAGGCCGGCGGCGGCGGCATACAGGCGCTGGTTGGCCCAGCCATTATAGCCGGCCATCTGGCGATATCGCGCAATGAAAAGGCCCACAGCTGTGGATGGAAGGGGCATGAGCGCGGCTCCGGCGGTCTCTGGTGCGGGCTATCATGCGCGCCGCGCTGCGCGCCCGCCAATTCCCAATGGTGATGGGCGACACCACGCGGGCCGATCGATGGCGCCCGTCCTTGCTGCGTCGCACAACCCTTGACTGTGCTTGACGGCGCCGGGTTGTGGGTATGTCCTCCACCTGCGGCGCTTTGGCGCAATGGATGCGTCGAGACGCGTCCGCGTTGGGGTGGGTTATGAAGAAGTACGTTGCGGAATGTCTAGGCACCGCCGTGCTGGTGCTGTTCGGCTGCGGCTCGGTCGTCGTCACCGGCTTTGCCGAAGCGTCTCCCGTCTGGTTTCTCGCCGTGGCTTTTGCCTTTGGCCTCTCGGTGACGGCCATGGCCTATGGCATCGGGCCGATTTCGGGATGCCACATCAATCCGGCCGTGAGCATCGGCGTCTGGGCCGCCGGGCGGCTGCCGGCCGGCGATCTCCTCGGCTACATCGTCGCGCAGGTGATCGGCGGCATTGCCGGCGCGGCCCTGCTCTACCTCATCATGTCCGGCAAGATCGGTGGCTATGACGTCGCCGCCTCCGGCCTCGGCCAGAACGGGTGGGGGGAGGGCTATGGCCGCAATTTCGGCATCAGCACCGCCATCATCGCCGAACTGGCCGGTACTTTCGTGTTCCTGGTCGTGATCCTCGGGGCGACCAGCGCGGCGGGAACGGCGCCCGTCGCCGGGCTCGCCATCGGCCTCACCCTGGTGCTGATCCATATCGTGTTCATCCCGGCGACCGGCGTATCGGTCAATCCGGCGCGCAGCATCGGGCCCGCACTGTTCGTCGGCGGCACGGCGATGGAGCAACTCTGGCTGTTCGTGGTGGTGCCGCCCATCGGCGCCCTGGTCGCCGGCCTGCTGTTTCGCGCCAAGGTGCTGGAAGACTGAAGCAGGCCCCCGGCCCCACGACATGGCGGGGCCGGGGATGCCGAACGCGGCGCCGGGTCGGCGGGAACGGGCCGGTTCAGGTGTTCCGGAAAAGCCGGAGCGAGGTCAGCTTCGCCCATGCCGCCGCAATCCCGGCTGAACGGCTCGTTGGCCGCCATTCATCTCGCGCCTGCCGGCGGGTCGTTCATGCCGCCTGTGGCCGGAAGACCCGGCAACCAGCGGAGCGGGCAAAAAAATGCCCCGGCTCCTGGGGAGGGAGCCGGGGCGCTATGGGCTCGCGTGGGGCTTGGGGGAGTGGGGATGCCGCGAGCCTAAGTCCTGAAAACGATAAAACCCTGAAAACGATAAAGTCCTGAAGTCACGCAGCCTTCGATTTCGACAGTCCGGATCGGCGGGACGGGTGAAACCGACGGAATTTCATCGAAGTCCATCGCCGGGAACTGCCGGCGGGCACTCAGTAGCAGACCGGGCGCTCGACCCGGACCATGCGGCCCGCATCGCTCATCCACCGCGCCTGCATCACGCAATCGCCCGCCACCGGCTCCGCCGGAATTTCCACGGTCGCCACCGTCGGCTGGCGCTTGAAGTAACCCGTCGCCGAGGCCGCGCCGCCGAACAATGCGCCGAAAGCCATCAAGGCGGCGATCATGCTGAGAGCGATTGTCTTCGACATATCCGATCCCCTTTCCACCTTCCGGTGAAAAGTCACCGGACAGTTAGACCGTCATCATTCCATTCTCTACTCTGGATACACGACGCCACCTGTCATCCCGCTGTCGGGACGACCTTGCAGAACGTTCCAAAACGCGTTCCTGCATCCGTGGGAGCCTCATGCGATCCGTTAACGTGGTCTTAACGTATGTAGTGCCGATAAAGTTCCAAGCGCCACTCATGAAGTCGTGAAGATACCTATTCATCGAATACACAGCGGCGGGCCATCTCGATCCGCGGCTGGCCAGTCGACACCAGACGCCGCTCCATGAAGCAGGTGCGGTAACCTTGTCGCATCGCAGCATCCGCACTTGCCGCCACCGCCGAGGTGTCCGACAGCACCACCTGGGGAAGCAGCATCGCCGCCGCCAGAACGAAGGCCGCTGCACCGGCCGTGAGGATCAGCTTGGACATGTTCGACTTCCGTTGCGGCTCGGCCGGGCGTTGCGACCCCATCGCCATCAACCAGATGCGCCCGCCGCGGTTCCGCCACAAGTGTGGTTCGAACGCTCCTTGCGCAGGAGCACGCTGACGTGATCGGGCCTCGCTCTCCCGCGGGCGGGGGAAAACCTCGCGGGCTTCATCTTGTCGTGATGGGGCGCCACCGTTATAAGCCGCAGCGAATTCGCCCCCTCACAACTTCAAGGAACGAACGCCATGGCGCTCGAGCGTACCTTTTCGATCCTCAAGCCCGACGCGACCCAGCGCAACCTGACGGGCGCCATCAACAGCTACATCGAGAAGGCGGGCCTGCGGATCGTCGCCCAGAAGCGCATCCTGCTGACCCGCGGCCAGGCCGAGGCCTTCTACGCCGTGCACAAGGAGCGCCCCTTCTTCGGCGAGCTGGTCGAGTTCATGATCTCCGGCCCCATCGTCGTGCAGGTGCTCGAGGGTGAGAACGCTGTCGCCAAGCATCGCGAAGTGATGGGCGCCACCAACCCGGCCAATGCCGCCGAGGGCACCATCCGCAAGGACTTCGCCCTGTCGGTGGGCGAAAACTCGGCGCATGGCTCGGACAGCCTTGAGAACGCGCAGATCGAGATTGCCCAGTTCTTCGCGGGCAACGAGATCGTCGGCTGATCGCCGAGGTCCCTCGCCGGGCCTTCGCCGCAGTCTTTCACTGCGGCTTCCGCTGAGTTCACACCCCATCTGGGTAGCCAGGTGGGGTGTTCTGTTTTTGCACAGCGGCGTAAGCTCACGCAGCGCAGCACAGTCAATTCAACAAAATGCGAGCCATGGGGTTGGCTGCCTCATGGAATATTATGTATGTTGTCGTCTTGGGCGCTGCGGGGGTCCGGCCACGGAGAAGTGGCCCGCAGCGGGGAAGCCGTTATGGCGCGCCAAGAGCGCCCGGGAGTGGGCCCGCCGGAGCCACCTCCTCTTGCCTCACCGTTTCACGGCGCGCCAACGCCGAACGAGCCACAAATGAATCCCGTCCGCACGTGCGGACGGGGGTGAGGGAAAATCAAGCCGATGAGCTACCTTGAGCCGCTATTCTGGCTAGCGCTGCTGAAAATCATCTGGATCAACGTCCTGCTGTCGGGCGACAACGCCGTGGTGATCGCCATGGCCTGCCGCTCGCTGCCCGACCGCATGCGCAGGACCGGCATGGTGCTGGGCGCGGCTGTCGCCGTCGGCATGCGCATCGTCTTCACGGCCATCATCGCCGTGCTGCTGGGCCTGCCGTGGCTGCGGGTCATCGGCGCGCTTGCGCTTATGTATATCGCCGTCGACCTCGTGGTTCCCGAGGCGGAAGGCGAGGAGGGCGGCGTCACCGCTCATGACAGCCTGTGGCGCGCCGTCGGCACCATTGCGGTGGCCGATCTCGTCATGAGCCTCGACAATGTCGTCGCCATCGCCGCGGTGGCGGATGGCAACTGGGTGCTGATCATCATCGGCCTGGTCATTTCCATCCCGATGATCATCGCCGGCGCGGCCCTCATCATGAACCTGCTGTCGCGCTTCCCCTTCCTGGTCTGGGCCGGCGCGGGCCTGCTGGGCTGGGTGGCCGGCGAGATGTTCCTGTCGGACATCAAGGTGGTCGAGTTCCTCGGCGAGGCCTCGGTGCACAGCCTGGAATATGTGGCCGCCGCCGCCGGTGCGGCGCTGGTGCTGCTCATCGGCTGGACGATGACGCGGCTGCGGCGCCCGAGCCAGCCGCACGCCTGATCGCTTGAGGCGTTCCCTCGCCTGAAGGCGCCCGCGACCTCGTTGAGGCGCGGGCGCTTTCAGTTTGGCAACACCGGTCTGGAGTACATTATAAAGTATTCCAGACAAAAACCGCGATCCTCGTGAGGGGAGGCGGGCGGGGCGCGCGTGCCGTATCCTGTCCCGCATCCCGCTCGCCGCCGGGCTCTCGCCTGATGTTCATGTGCGTTATCATGCCGGCCGGTGCCCGCCGCGCCCGAAAACGCCGTTACGCTGCTGTCATTTCGACGATCTGAGAGGACAAGATGGATTTCACCAGCCCGATTTTCTGGGTGGCGCTGCTGCAGATCATCTGGATCGATCTGCTGCTCTCCGGCGACAACGCCGTCGTCATCGCCCTTGCCTGCCGCTCGCTGCCGGAGAAGCAGCGCAAATGGGGCATCCTGCTCGGCGCCGGCGCGGCGGTATGCCTGCGCATCGTCTTCGCGCTGGCGGTCTCCTATCTGCTGGGCGTGCCGCTGCTGAAGGTGGTGGGCGCGCTGCTGCTGTTCTGGATCGCCGTCAAGCTGGTGCTGGACGAGGGCGGCGAAGCGCATCACATCGAGGGCGCGGACAGCCTGTGGAAGGCCGTTCGCACCATCGCCATCGCCGACGCGGTAATGAGCCTCGACAATGTGGTGGCCATTGCCGCCGCGGCGCGCGGCCATGCCGAGCTGTTCATCTTCGGCCTGCTGCTGACCATTCCGCTGATCATCTTCGGCTCGCAGCTGATTCTGAAGCTCATCTCGCGCTTCCCGATCCTCATCTGGTTCGGCGCGGCGCTGCTCGGCTGGATCGCCGGCGAAATGCTGGTGGGCGACAAGGTGGTGCTGGAGACGCTGCAGGGCTTCGCGCCGGCAATGGTCGAGACGATCGAGGATCCCGCCGATCCGATCGGGCTGAAGCCCGCGGCGCTGCCGCATTACCTCATGGCGGTGCTGGGCGCGGTCTTCGTGGTCGGGTTCGGCTGGATCGTGAAGAGCCGCCGCGCGACCGCCACGGTCGGCTCGCACTGAGCGCTCGACGCGCCGACGACTGTCAAATGAAGGGGCGCTCCGCTAGGATACTGGCGGAGCGCCTTTTTCATGAATCAGCACATATCCCCGACCGGCACCGGTTATTCCGCCTGCCCGCATGATTGCCCCTCGACCTGCGCGCTGGAGATCGACATTTCCGGCGGGCGTATCGGCCGGGTGCGTGGATCGAGCGGCAACAGCTACACGGCCGGCGTCATCTGCGCCAAGGTGGCGCGCTATGGCGAGCGGGCCAACCATCCGGATCGGCTGACCCAGCCGCTGCGCCGCATCGGGCCGAAAGGCGAGGGCGCCTTCGCTCCCATCTCCTGGGACGAGGCGCTGGACGAGATAGCCGAGCGGTTCAAGGCGGCCGAGAGCCGCCATGGCGCGGAGAGCGTGTGGCCCTATTACTATGCCGGCACCATGGGGCTGGTGATGCGCGATGGCATCAACCGGCTGACCCACGCCAAGGGCTATTCGCGCTTCTTCTCCTCGATCTGCGTCAACCCCGCCTGGGGCGGCTTCATGGCCGGCACCGGCAAGCTCGCCGGGCCGGACCCGCGCGAAATCGGCAAGGCCGATCTCGTGGTGATCTGGGGCACCAACCCCGTGGCGACGCAGGTCAACGTGATGACCCATGCCATCCGCGCCCGCAAGGAACGCGGGGCGAAGATCGCCGTCATCGATGTCTATCGCTCGCCCACCATGGAATTGGCCGATATCCCCGTGCTGATCCGCCCCGGCACGGATGGCGCGCTGGCCTGCGCCATCATGCATGTGCTGTTCCGCGACGATCTTGCCGATCGCGCCTATCTCGCGCGCTATGCCGACGATCCGGCCGGGCTGGAGGCGCATCTGGCGACGCGCACGCCGGAATGGGCGGCGGCGATCACCGGCCTGCCGGCGAACGAGATCGAGGCCTTCGCCCACGCCATCGGCCGCACGCCGCGCACCTTCATCCGTGCCGGCTACGGCTTCACCCGCTCGCGCAACGGCGCGGTGAACATGCACGCGGTCAGTTCGATCGCCACCGTCGCCGGCCTCTGGCAGCATGAGGGCGGCGGCGCCTTTCACACCAATGGCGCGATCTTTCGCTGGAACAAGCAGATGATCGAGGGGCTGGACATTCCCGGCATCGCCGCCCGCCGGCTCGACCAGTCCCGCATCGGCGACATCCTCGCCGGCGATGCCGATGCGCTGCTCGGCGGGCCGCCCGTCTCGGCCATGCTGATCCAGAGCACCAACCCGGTATCGGTGGCGTCCGATCAGGACAGGGTGCGGGCCGGCTTCGCGCGGGAGGACCTGTTCGTCGCCGTGCACGAGCAGTTCATGACCGAGACCGCGCGCATGGCCGACATCGTGCTGCCGGCGACCATGTTCACCGAGCATGACGACCTCTACCAGGGCGGCGGCAACCAGTATGTGATCCTGGGCCCCAAGCTGGTGGAGCCGCCGGGCGAATGCCGCTCGAACCATGATGTGGTGTGCGCCCTGGCGCCGCGCGTGGGTGCCGAGCATGCGGGCTTCCACAAGTCCTCGCGCGAGATCGTCGACTGGACCCTGCAGGCGACCGGGCGCGGCACGGTGGACGAACTGGAAGCCGCGCGCTTCCTCGACGTGCAGCCTGATTTCGAAACCGCGCATTATCTCAAGGGCTTCAACTGGCCGGACGGCAGGTTTCACCTGAAACCGGACTGGGCCAGCGTGCCGTTCTCCCGGCCGGACAAGGCGTGGGCACACGCGCCGATGCCGGAATGGCCGGACCATTGGGATGTGATCGAGGAGGCGACCGCGGAATTCCCCTTCCGGCTGGTGACGTCGCCGGCCCGCTCTTTCCTCAATTCCAGCTTCACCGAGACGCCCAGTTCCACCAAGCGCGAGAAGCGGCCGGAACTGATGATCCACCCGGAGGACGCCGCCGCGCTTGGCATCGCCGACGGCGATCTGCTGCGCGTGGAGAGCCCGCGCGGGGCGGTGCTGTTGCATGCAAGGCTGTTCGACGGGGTGCGCCGGGGCGTGGTCGTCGCGGAATCGATCTGGCCGAACCGCGCGCATGAGGGCGGGCGCGGCATTAACAGCCTCACCGGCGCCGATCCGGTGGCGCCGTTCGGTGGCGCGGCGCTGCACGACAATCGGGTGCGGATCACGCGGCAGGGTTGAGCAGCGCCCCCTTTCGGCCGGCGTTCGCGCGAAAGAGCGGGCAGCTGCGGTATCGGAGGGAACCGATTGCCGGCCGGCGCGTCATATCGGCGACGCCGCCCATCAACCGGATCCCCTTGCCATGAAATTCTCCGTCGCCGCCCGGCTCGCCTATGAGGTGCGCGAGACCACCGTCTTCATCCTCAACATCGAGGCGGCGGCTCTGCGCAACCAGAAGATCCTCTCCGAGACGCTCGATCTCACGCCCGCCGTCGCGGTGGATCGCCATGAACTGGAGGGCGGCACGCGGCTGGTGCGCGTGGTGGTCGAGCCCGGCACGTTCGAGGTGGCCTATGACGCCGAAGTCGAGCTCGCCATGCATGATGCCGATCCCTCCAGCGTCGGCGAGACGCCGGTGGCGCAGCTGCCGCTCGATGTCGTGCCCTTTCTCAACCCCAGCCGCTACTGCCAGTCCGACCGGCTGGCGCGCTTCGCCTATCGCGAGTTCGGTGCCCTGCCGCCGGGCCATGCGCGCGTGACCGCGATCTGCAACTGGATCCACGACCACGTCGATTATCTCAGCGGCAGTTCGACATCCGAGACCTCGGCCTATGACACGATGGTGCAGCGCGCCGGCGTCTGCCGCGACTTCGCCCATCTCGGCATCGCCTTCTGCCGGGCGCTGGCCATTCCCTCGCGCTTTGCCAGCGCCTATGCGTGGCAGCTCGATCCGCCCGATTTCCACGCCGTCTTCGAATGCTATCTCGACGGCGCCTGGTATCTGTTCGACCCGACGCGCAAGGCCGCGCTGCAGGGGCTGGTGCGCATCGGCGTGGGCCGCGATGCCGCGGACGCCGCCTTCGCGACGATCTACGGCAATGCCGAGATGAATTCGATGGCGGTGACCATCGCGCCGCTTGACGAGGTGGCGGAGGAGGAGCCCACCGTGCGCGCGGTGGGCATTGCGTGAGCGCGCCCGATCAGGCGTTCTTCCGGCGCGCCAGCACGTACAACACCGGCAGGAGCACGGCATAGATCAAGGTGATGACCAGCAGGAGCCCGAAATTGTTCTTCGAGGTGTCGCCCGCTTCGAAGGCCTCGCGAAAATGCCCGTAGGCGACGCCGAAGGAAAACAGGCTGTAATAGCCGACGACCGGCGCCTTGAAATCCAGCGGGCGCCAGAACGACAGGATCGCGACGATGCCGATGGCGGCGTCCGCGACGCCGATCTCGAACTGGAACGGGCTGACCTCCCAGCCGATGCTCGCCGCCGCCATATGCGGGAACACGATGTGGAAGAAGCCGGCCCACACATACGCAATGCCGGCCGAGAGCAGCAGCCATCCCAGCAGCCGGGCGGGATAATAGGCTGGGCTCTTCGTCAGCGCCGCCGCAAGGAAGGCCGACACGAACAATATTTCTGGCAGATTACCCAGAATGAACGCGATCACCGCCTGAATCATGAACTTCCCCCTGCCACAGATTGCATGTCGATGACCCCCCTCCGCCTGGGGGAGAGCCTTGGACGTCCCCATGCACCCGGCGGAGCCGTGCATGAAAGCACGATGTCACTCTCGGTTGCCTTCGCGACGACGGGTCTTGTCCGCGATCGCGAGGCAAGCCTGGTGTTCTGCAAACGACCTTGCCGCTTCGGCCGGAACGCGCCGGCACAGTTGCCCGCCTCAGCGGGCGCCCTTTTCCGCCGCCGGCGCGTCGGATTGAAATGGTATTGACGTAATTCTCGTGTGACGCAAGCCCCGGCGCGTTTCAGCCCGCCGGCGGCACGACCAGCGCGGGCGGTGCCAGCATGAATTCGTCGATCACGACCCGGCCCTCGCGCAGCATGGCGCGGCGTTCCACCACGAGGCGCAGCGCGGCCGGATAGATCACGTGCTCCTGCGCCAGCACGCGGGCGCCCAGCGTGTCGGGCGTGTCGGTGTCGAGCACCGGCACGGCGGCCTGCATGAGGATGGGGCCGACATCCATTTCCGGCGTCACGAAATGCACGGTGCAGCCATGGATTCGCACGCCCTCCGCAAGGGCCCGCTCATGCGTGTGCAGCCCCTTGAAGCTCGGCAGCAGCGCCGGGTGGATATTGATCATCCGCCCCCGCCAATTCTCGACGAAGGGCCCGGTCAGCAACCGCATGAAGCCGGCGAGACAGACAAGGTCGATCTGCTCCTCCACCAGCACGGCGTGGAGCGCGGTATCGAAGCTGGCGCGGTCGGCATGGGCCTTGTGATCGACCATGCGCGTGGGGATGTTGGCCGCCTGCGCGCGGGCGAGGCCGTGGGCGTCGGGGCGGTTGGAAATGACCACGGCGATTTCCGCCGGGAAGTCCGGCGCGGCGGCCGCCTCGATCAGCGACATCATGTTGGAGCCGCGTCCGGAGATGAGAATGGCGACGCGCGGCCGTGTCATGGTGTCGGGCCCTCAGAGCGGGGTGTCGAGGCCGAGCATGCCGTCATACACGACATGCGCCGGGCCCTCGCCCGGCTCGATGGAACCCAGATGCACGACCTCTTCGCCCGCGTCGGCGAAGGCATCGGCCACCGTCTCGGCATCTTCGGCCGCGACGACCACCACCATGCCGATGCCGCAGTTGAAGGCGCGCAGCATCTCGTCCGGCGCCACCTTGCCGACCTGCGCCAGCCAGCGGAACACTGGGGGCACGGGCAGGCCATCAAGGTCGATGCGCCCGATCGTGTGCTTGGGCAGCACGCGCGGCAGGTTCTCGGTGAGGCCGCCGCCGGTAATATGGGCGAGCGCCTTCACCTTGCCGGTCGCGCGGATGACCGACAGCGCCGACTTCACATAGAGCCGGGTCGGGGTGAGCAGCGCTTCGCCCAGCGCATGGCCGCGGGCGAACGGGGCGGGCTCGTCCCAGCCGAGGCCGGACAGTTCGACGATGCGGCGCACCAGCGAATAGCCGTTGGAATGCACGCCCGAGGAGGCGAGGCCGAGCAGCACGTCGCCCGGCCGCACATTGGGGGAGGGCAGCAGTTCGCCGCGCTCCACCGCGCCGACCGAGAAGCCGGCGAGGTCGTAATCGCCCTCGGCATACATGCCGGGCATTTCGGCGGTCTCGCCGCCGATCAGCGCGCAGCCGGATTCCCGGCAGCCCTTGGCGATGCCGGCGACGATCGTCGCGCCAACCTCGGGGGCCAGTTTGCCGGTGGCGAAATAATCGAGGAAGAACAGCGGTTCGGCGCCCTGCACCACGAGATCGTTGACGCACATGGCGACAAGGTCGATGCCGATGGTCTCGTGCCGGCCGGTCTCGATGGCGATTTTCAGCTTGGTGCCGACGCCATCGGTGGTGGCGACGATCAGCGGATCCTTGAAGCCGGCGGCCCTAGGGTCGAATACCCCGCCGAAACCGCCAATATCCGCGTCCGCGCCGGGCCGGCGGGTCGCCTTGACCAGCGGCTTGATGAGATCGACCAGCCGGTTGCCGGCGTCGATGTCGACACCCGCGTCGCGATAGCTGAGGCCTTTTTCCGTCCCGGTCATCATGCATCCTCGAACAATGCTCGCGGATTAGCCGCTAATGAGCGCCCCCGCAAGCCGAAGCGGAGCCGGCGCGCGGGTCAGCGCCGCCCCGCATGGTCGATGCCGAGCGCCACCAGCCCGGCCACCAGCCCCCAGAAGGCGGAACCGATGCCGAGCAGCGAGACCCCCGAGGCCGTCACCGCCAGCGTCAGCACGGCCGGAAAGCGGCGCGGCGCATCGGCCATCGCCGTGCCCAGCGCATTCACCAGCGGCCCCAGCAGGGCGAGGCCGGCGAAGGTGGCCACCAGCCCCGGCGGCAGCGCGGCGATCAGCGCCACTACCGAGGCGCCGCCCGCCGCCAGCACCAGATAGGACAGCGCGTAGAAACTCGTCGCCGGCCAGCGTTTTGCCGGGTCGGGGTGGGTGTCCGGGCCGGTGCAGATCGAGGCGGTGATGGCGGCGAGGTTGGAGGTGAGCGAGCCGATCGGCGCCGTCACCAGCGAGGCGATGGCCGTCACCGCGAGGATCGAGGGCGCCGGCGGCTTGTAGCCGGCCGCCTGCAACACCGCGAAGCCGGGCAGGTTCTGCGAGGCCATGGTGACGACATAGAGCGGCAGGCCGATGCCGATCAGCGCCTGCAGTTCGAAGCGCGGCATCACCCATTCGACGGTCGGCAGCGGGATGCCGGCGGGCAGGGGGCCGACCCGCCCGAGGAAGAAGGCCAGCGCGATGCCGATCACCAGCACCGCCAGCACCGCGCCGAACGGGCTGATGCGCCGCGCGACGAGGAAGAGCAGGACGAGTGGCAGCACCAGCAGCGGATCGACCTGCCCCGCGGTGAATACTGCCGTGCAGAAGCGGAACAGCACGCCCGCCAGCATGGCGGCGGCGATGGCGACCGGCAGCCGCTGCACCAGCGCGCCGAGCGGCTTCACCGCCGCCGTGACGAGCAGCAGCACGCCGGCCAGCAGGAAGGCGCCCACCGCCGTTTCGATGACCAGCCCGTGCGAGCCGGCGATCAGCGCCGCGCCCGGCGTCGACCACGCGGTGATGATCGGCATGCGGTGGCGCCAGCCGAGGAAGGCCGAACTCGCCGCCATCGACAGGCACAGCCCGATGACCGCCGAGGAGGTCTGCGCCGGTGTGGCGCCGACCGCCTGCGACGCCGCGACGATGAGGGCAAGAGTGCCGCCAAAGCCCACGAGGGCGGCGACGACGGCGGAGGTGATGACGGAAGAGCGCATGGGAGGGTCACGCTTGGCAGGGTCACGCTTGGCAGGGTCGCGCTTGGCAGGATCACAGGGCCGGCAGATCAGGACACCGCCTTGTGCCACGCCAGCCTGTGTTTCGCTATGGCCCGCGCGTCACGCTCCCTCGTACGCGGGCCCGGGATCTGCCCGCCCGCCGGCCGCGAGATGGCCCAGCGCAATGATCTCGGGAGCCGTCTCGGTGAAGGGGCGCCCCGTCCAGTCGCCGAGCCAGCGCTCGACCGCGAGGCCCGCCTCCGCCAATCGTCCGGCGAGTTCCGCCCGCTCGGTGAAGCGGATGCGGCTGGAGGCGCTCAATTCGCGGCCATCGGCGAGGCGATAGAAGGTCTGGTAGGTGACGATGCCGCTCGCGGCCGCGTGCTCGGCCGCGTTCCACGCCTCGACCGCGCCGTGCTGCGGATGGTCGATCCGGCGCCGGGAATTGTGCGGCTGCCACTCCTCCCATTCCCGGCAGGCCGGGTTCCGGCTGTCGAAGATGAAGCGTCCGCCGGGGGCCAGATGGCGGGCAATGGCGGCGAGCGCGGCGCGCTGGTCGTGCGCGTCGAGGAAAACCTGGAAGGCATGGCCGGTCATCACGATGAGATCGAAGCGCCGGCCGAGATCGAGATGGCGGGCATCCGCCTCGATCCATTCGACGCTCTCGCCGCCGGGCCGGGCGCGCGCCACATCCAGCATGGCGCGCGCGGGATCGACGCCGACCCGCACGGGCGCAGCGATCCCCGCGAGGAAGGCGCCGGTACCGCAGCCCAGATCGAGCACCGAGCCGACGCCGCGGGCAAGGGCGGCGCAACAGGCGCGATCCTCGCCCCAATCGTTCTCGGCGTCATAGAACGCGACCAGCGCCGCATCGGTGTAGAGCGGGTCCTGCTGCTGCATGTTGTCTTCCTCCGCGCGGAGGGCGAAGGGGAGGTCGCGGCGGCCGCGATGTCAATCGCCGCAGGGCGCGCGCGGCCATGTTGCTTTTTGCGGATGCCGAAGCGGCAGTTCGGCCGTTGAATTGCGGGGAGATGCAATCGCCCCGCCAGAATTTTCCTGTATCTATGGATGCGTGACGCGGATGGTTCGCGCGAAGAGGTTTGGATGGCCTGGCACAAGCAGGTGACGTTCTGGGTGGTGATGCTGGCGGTGTTCGTCGCGGCATCCTGGCTGCTGTCGAGCGTGCTGCTGCCGTTCGTCGCCGGCCTCGCGCTGGCCTATTTCCTCAACCCGGTCACGTCGCGGCTGGAAGGCTGGGGCGTCAGCCGGCTGGTCGCCGCGCTGGCCACGATCAGCTTCACCCTGCTGATAGGCATCCTCCTGATGCTGCTGGTGGTGCCGATCTTCGGCTCCCAGCTTGCCGCCTTCATCCAGCGGCTGCCGGAATATATCGTCAAGCTGCAGCATCTGATGACTGGCGAGCGGGCGGAATGGCTGCGCGACTTTGTCGGTGATCGCATGCCCTCCATCCAGCAGGGGCTGGGCGACCTCGTCTCGCAGGGCGCGGCCTACATGCTGACCCTGATCCAGGGGCTGTGGACCGGCGGGCAGGCGCTGATCTCGCTGTTCTCGCTGCTGGTCATCACGCCGGTGGTGGCCTTCTACATCCTGAACGACTGGAACCACATGGTGGTGAAGGTCGATTCCTGGGTGCCGCTCAAGCACCGCGAGGTGGTGCGCGGCCTCGCCCGGCAGATGGACCAGGCCATTTCCGGCTTCGTGCGCGGCCAGTCGATGGTGTGCGTCATCCTCGGCAGCTTCTACGCCATCGGCCTCACCATGACCGGGCTGAATTTCGGCTTCGTCATCGGCTTTGTCTCCGGCATCATCACCTTCATTCCCTATGTCGGCTCGCTCACCGGGCTGGTGCTGGCGGGCGGCGTCGCCATCGTGCAGTTCTTCCCGGACTACTCGATGATCGGGCTGGTGATCGGCATCTTCGTTCTCGGCCAGTTCCTCGAAGGCTACGTGCTCTCGCCCAAGCTGGTGGGCGAGAGCGTCGGCCTGCACCCGGTCTGGCTCATGTTCGCCCTGCTCGCCTTCGGCTATCTCCTGGGCTTCCTCGGCCTGCTGCTGGCCGTGCCGCTGGCCGCCGCCGGCGGGGTGCTGGTGCGCTTCGCCATCGACCAGTATCTCGAAAGTCCGCTCTATACCGGCGAGCCGGAACAACCCGTAGCGGTTCCGCCGCCGCAGGTGCCGGCCGTGCCGTCCCGGCAGCTTCGCTGAAGCTGCGCTGAAAGGTTCGCCGAGCATGCCCGCCCCTTCTGCAGCCAAGGTTGCAGCGCCGTCTGCGCCGCTCTCCGCCGTCGCCCCCGAGGCGCGCCAGCTTGCCCTCGACCTGCCGCATCACGACAGCCGCGCGCGCGACGATTTTCTGCCCGGCCCGGCCAATGAGGCCGCGCTGGCGCTCATCGATGCCTGGCCGCGCTGGCCCGCGCCGGTTGTGGCGCTGGTCGGCCCGGAAGGTTCGGGAAAATCTCATCTCGCCGCCCTGTTCGCGCAGGCGAGCGGGGCGAGCGTGGTCGAGGCCCGCGCGCTCGACATTGCCGCGCTGCCGGGCCTGCTCGCGGGTGGCGCGCTGGTGGTGGAGGATCTCGGCGAGGGCGCGGTGCCGGAAGCCGCGCTGTTCCATCTGCTCAACCTCGCCGCCGAGCAGCGCGCGCATGTGCTTGTCACCGCGCGCCGTTCGCCGGCCGCGCTGGCTGAGCATTGCGCCGTCCGCGACCTTGGTTCGCGCCTGCGGGCCATGCCCGCCGTCGCGCTCGGCGCGCCGGACGATGCGCTGCTCGCGGTGGTGGCGCTGAAGCTGTTTGCCGACCGGCAGATCGTGCCCGACGAAGGGCTGCTGAGCTATCTCCTGCCACGGGTCGAGCGCTCGATCGCCGCGCTGCGCGAGGTCATCGCGGCTTTGGACCGCGAGGCGCTGGCGCGCAAGCGGCCCTTGACGCGGACGCTCGCTTCCGAGCTCCTGCGGGCCCGAGAGGAAGCGGCAAGCGGTCCGCTCGATTCGCCCCGCGACCACTCGGCAAGTTAAGGTAATTCATGTCATCCAGCCGTCACGATGCCCAGCGACCTTCCCGCCGACCCAAACGCGCCAGCCGCAGCAAAAATGGAGTGCCGTCGGTGACCGAGAATGAGAACCAGCTGGTCGCAGAGAGCGAACTCGGACAGTTGCAGGCACGTGAGCCCGTGGTGCTCCGTCCTCTTGAAGAGGAACTGATGGCCTCGCCCGAGCGCTTCATCAACCGTGAGCTCTCCTGGCTGCAGTTCAACCGCCGCGTGCTGGAGGAAGCCTCGAATCGCGAGCATCCGCTGCTCGAGCAGCTGCGCTTCCTGTCCATCTCGGCCAATAATCTCGACGAGTTCTTCATGGTCCGCGTGGCGGGCCTGAAGGAGCAGGTGCGCGAGGGCTATAGCGGCAAGAGCCCGGACGGGCTGACGCCGGCCGAGCAGCTGCCGCTCATCGGCGCCGCCGTGGTGGCGCTCGGCGAGGACCAGCAGGCGCGCTGGCGCGAGCTGCGCATCGAGCTGGTCAAGGTCGGGCTGGTGCTGGTGGACGGTGCCGACGTCCAGAAATCCGACCGGGCCGTGCTGGACGAGTTCTTCCTGAGCCACGTCTTCCCGGTGCTGACGCCGCTCGCCATCGACCCCGCGCATCCCTTCCCGTTCATCCCCAATCTCGGCTTCTCGCTGGCGCTGCAGCTGTCGCGCATCAGCGACGGGCGCACCATGAACGCGCTGATCCGCGTGCCGGCCAAGATCGATCGCTTCATCCGGCTCCCGGACGGCGAGAACGGCGTGCAACGCTTCATCACGCTGGAGCAGATGATCGGCCTGTTCATCGGCCGCCTGTTCCCGGGCTATCAGGTGAAGGGGCAGGGCGGGTTCCGCGTCATCCGCGACAGCGACCTGGAAGTGGAGGAAGAGGCCGAGGACCTGATGCGCCAGTTCGAGCGCGCGCTGAAGCGCCGCCGCCTCGGCCAGGTCATCCGCCTTGAGATCGACAGTTCCATGCCGGAGGAACTGCGCAACTTCGTCGGCCGCGAACTGGGCGTCGCCGGGGACGAAATCTTCATCGTCGACGGTCTGCTGGCGCTCAACGAGTTCAGCCAGCTGGTCGGCGTCGACCGGCCGGACCTCAAGTTCAAGCCGTATAATGCGCGCTTCCCCGAGCGCATCCGCGACCATGCCGGCGATTGCTTCGCCGCCATCCGCGAGAAGGATCTGGTGGTTCACCACCCCTATGAATCCTTCGACGTGGTGGTTCAGTTCCTGCGGCAGGCGGCGCGCGACCCCAATGTCGTCGCCATCAAGCAGACCCTCTACCGCACCTCTTCCGACAGCCCGATCGTCAAGGCGCTGGCCGAGGCGGCCGAGGCCGGCAAGTCCGTCACCGCGCTGGTCGAGCTGAAGGCGCGCTTCGACGAGGAGGCCAACATCCGCTGGGCGCGTGATCTTGAGCGCGCCGGCGTGCAGGTGGTGTTCGGCTTCCTGGAGCTGAAGACCCACGCCAAGCTCTCGCTGGTGGTGCGTCGCGAGGGTGGCTCGCTCGCCAGCTACTGCCATGTCGGGACGGGCAACTACCACCCCATCACCGCCCGGATCTACACCGACCTGTCCTTCTTCACCGCCGATCCGGTGATCGGCCGCGACGTGGCGCGCATCTTCAACTTCATCACCGGCTATGCCGAGCCGGCCGAGATGGAGGCGCTGTCGATCGCGCCGCTGACGCTGAAGAAGCGCATTCTCGACCACATCGCCGCCGAGGTCGAGTTTGCCAAGGCCGGCAAGCCGGCTGCGATCTGGCTGAAGATGAATTCTCTGGTCGATCCGATGATCATCGACGCGCTCTATCGCGCCAGCCAGAGCGGCGTGCCGGTGGACATCGTGGTGCGCGGCATCTGCTGCCTGCGTCCCGGCGTGCCGGGCCTCTCGGAAAACATCCGCGTGAAGTCGATTGTGGGCCGCTTCCTGGAGCATGTGCGCATCTACGCCTTCGGCAATGGCCACGGCCTGCCCAATCCCGGCGCGGCTCTCTACATCTCCTCCGCCGATCTGATGCCGCGCAATCTCGACCGCCGTGTCGAGACGCTTTGCCCGATCACCAACCCGACCGTGCACGAGCAGATCATCAACCAGATCATGGTGGCGAACCTGCAGGACAACCAGCAGAGCTGGCTGGTGTTGCCGGACGGCTCGGCGCAACGCATAGTGCCGGCCGAGGGTGAGGAGCGGTTCAACGCCCAGAAATATTTCATGACCAATCCGAGCCTTTCCGGGCGCGGCAAGTCACTGAAGGAATCTCCTCCCCGCAACCTCGTCCGTCGACGTGAGCGTACCTAAAGCATGAATGATGTTTCCCACGAGGCCCATATGGGCCTCGTTTCCGGCGCGCCGATCGCCGTCATCGATATCGGCTCGAACTCGGTCCGCCTTGTCGTCTATGAGCGCCTGTCGCGCAGCCCGACGCCGATCTTCAACGAGAAGGCGTCCTGTGGGCTGGGTCGCGAAGTGGCGACCACCGGGCGGCTGAACCCGGATGCGGTGGCCAAGGCGCTGTCGACGCTCAAGCGCTTCCGCGTTCTGTGCGATCGGATGGGTGTCGGCCGGCTGTTCGTGCTGGCCACGGCCGCCGCACGCGATGCCGCCAACGGCCCGGAATTCGTCGCCGCCTGCGCGGACATCTGCCGCACCGAGGTCGGCCTGCTCTCCGGCAAGCGCGAGGCGCAGCTTTCCGCGCTCGGCGTGCTCTCGGGCGTGCACCATGCCAATGGCGTGGTGGGCGATCTGGGCGGGGGCTCGCTGGAGCTTGCCGACCTGCACGGTCAGCGCATCGGCTCCGGCGTCACCTTCCCGCTCGGCGGCCTCGCCCTGCAGGACACGTCCGGCCGCTCGCTGAAGAAGGCCGCCAAGATCGTCAAGGATGCGCTCGCCAGGGAGACGCATCTCGAACATCTCAAGGGCCGCACCTTCTACGCGGTCGGGGGTACCTGGCGCGCGCTGGCGCGCCTGCACATGTTCCAGCGCGGCTATCCGCTGCATGTGATGCACGGCTACATCATTCCCGCCAGGGAGGCGCTGGAATTCGTGCGCCTGGTGCAGCGCGTGCCGGTCGATACGCTGTCGCGCATCGAGACGGTGGCGGAGGGCCGCCGGCAGTTGCTCGCCTATGGCGCGCTGGTGCTGGAGCAGATCCTGCGCGTCGGCAAGCCCGCCAATGTCTTCATCTCGGCGCAGGGCGTGCGCGAGGGCCTGCTCTACGAATTGCTCGACGAGGAGGAGCGGGTGATCGATCCGCTCGTCGCCGCCACGGCCGAACTCAACGAGGTGCGCTCGCGCTCGCCGAAGCACGGCTGGGAACTGGTGGAGTGGACCGACCGCTTCATGGCCTCCAGCGGCATCGACGAGGGCGTGGAGGAAAAGCGCCTGCGTCACGCCGCCTGCCTGCTGTCGGATATCAGCTGGCGGGCGCATCCCGATTATCGCGGCGAGCAGAGCCTCAATCTCATCACCCACGCGGCGTTTATCGGGGTGGATCATCCCGGGCGGGCATTCCTCGGCCTCGCCATCTATTACCGCCATGTCGGCCTGATCGACGAGGACCTTTCCCCGCGCATCCGCGAGCTGGTTTCCGCGCGCATCCTCGACCGCGCGCGCATCCTCGGCGCGGCGCTGCGGGTGGGCTACATCCTCTCTGCGGCAATGCCGGGCACCTTGCCCACGGCGCCGCTGGCGGTGGATCACGGCAAGCTGGTGCTGAAGCTGCAGGGCGACCTCGCCCCGCTCGGCGGCGAGCGCGTGGCCAACCGCCTGCGCACGCTCGCCCGGCTGATCGGCCGCGAGCCGCTCATCGTCACCTAGAAGCGGCGATCACTCGGTCGCCGTCCGCTCCAGCGCGATCACCCGGCCGCGCTGCATGGCGAGGGCGAGGCGGCCGGCTTTCAGGGCCAGCGCCCGCTCGCCGAACAGCTCGCGCCGCCAGCCGTGCAAAGCCGGCACGTCCGGCTCGTCATCGGAGGCGATCATTTCGAGGTCGTCCATGGTGGCGATGACCTTGGCGGCAACGCCATGCTGCTCCGATGTCATGCGCAGCAGAACCTTCAGCAGTTCGACCGTCGCCGAGGCGCCGTTGGAGAGCGGCTTGTCGCGCTCGATGCGCGGCAATGTCTTGGGGTCGAGCGCGAGCCCGGCCTTGACCGCCTCGATGATCTGCTCGCCTACGCGGGAGCGCTCGAACCCCTTGGGCATCGAGCGCAACTGGCCGAGCCGTTCGATCGTGGTCGGGTGCTGCGAGATGATCTCGGCGATCACGTCGTCCTTGAGAATGCGCGAGCGCGGAATGTCGCGCGACTGCGCCTCCTGCTCGCGCCACGCGGCGACCGACATCAGCACGGCGAGGTCCTTGGGCTTGCGCGCGCGCGAGCGCAGGCGCTCCCAGGCCCGGCCGGGCTCCTGCCGGTAGGTGTCGGGCGAGGTCAGCACCGCCATTTCCTCGCCCACCCAGTCGGCGCGCCCGCGCTTGGTGAGGTCGGCATCGAGCTTGAGGAACACGTCGCGCAGATGCGTGACGTCGGCTTCGGCATAGGCGATCTGGGCGGCGGAGAGGGGACGGCGCGACCAGTCGGTGAAGCGCAGCGACTTGTCGAGCAACTGGCCGGTGAGGCGCTGCACCAGCTGGTCATAGGAGATGGAATCGCCATGGCCGAGCACCATGGCAGCGACCTGCGTGTCGAAGACCGGACGCGGGATGATGCCGGCGAGGTGCCAGACGATCTCGATGTCCTGCCGGCCGGCATGGAACACCTTCAGCACCTGTTCATTCGCCATGAGGGCGAAGAACGGGGCAAGGTCCAGCCCGTCGGCAATGGCGTCGATCACGATCGCCTCGTCCGGGCTGGCGATCTGCACGACGCAGAGTTTCGGCCAGAACGTGGTCTCGCGCAGAAATTCCGTGTCGACGGTGATGAAGCGATGGCGGGCGAGCCGCTCGCAAGCCGCAATAAGGGCGTCAGTTGTCGTGATCATGTTCATGTCCGACGTTTCATAACGGAGTCGGAGCCGCGAGACGACACAGAATCGTGACGCAATTTGCAGCAAGCGTTACCCCTGTGTCGTCACGGTCGCGGTGTGATTCGCCCGGACCGGATGGACGGCAGGATTTGCTCGGCCGGCGTGGCCGGCCATAAGGGGGTTTCATGAAGAACACGCTCTTCGCGATCGCGGCCATCGCTCTTGCCGGCTCGGCTTCGCAGGCCGGCGCGGCCGATCGGTTCAATGCCGGCGTTCTCGTGTGCAATGCCGGGTCGAGCATCGGCATGATCGTCGAATCCAAGCAGGAACTCGCCTGCACCTTCACGCCTTCCGACAATTCGGCGGTGCAGCACTATGCCGGCACCATCACCACCATCGGCATCGATCTCGGCGTGACCGGCAGCGGCGTGATGACCTGGGGCGTGCTCGCCGTGACCAAGGATCCGGTGGTGGCTGGCGCGCTGGCGGGCCCTTATGGCGGCGTCACCGGCAATGTCGCCGTCGGCGTCGGGGTGGGTGCCAACGTGCTGGTCGGCAATTCCAACTCCTTCGCGTTGAATCCGATCTCGGTCGAGGGCAATGTGGGTGCCTCGCTCGCGCTCGGCGTCGCCGGCCTGACGCTGGTGTCCAAGCCGTGATGTAGAGACGGTCCCCCGCGCGGGGGACCGGGAGTGACGGCCCGGTCCTTCTGGCCGGGCCGCATCCATCGGGGGATGCGCATGTTCTCGCTTGCCATTCCCTCGTTGGCCATTCCCTCGTTGGCCATTCCCTCGCTTGCCAGTCCCGCGCTTGCGATCGGCCATGACGGACTGTCGATCGCGCCGAGCCTGCTGCTGGCGGTGGCGCTCGGGGCGCTGGTCGGGCTTGAGCGGCAGTTTCGCCAGCGCTTCGTCGGGCTCACCACCCATGCGCTGGTCGCCCTCGGGGCGGCGGCCTTCAGTTCGCTCGCCCTCCTCATCGGCGATGGGCCCGAGTTGCGCATGGGCGCGCAGATCGTCACCGGCATCGGCTTTCTCGGCGCCGGCCTCATCATGCGCGATGGGCTCAGCGTGCGCGGCCTGTCCAGCGCGGCCACGGTGTGGGCGACGGGGGCGATCGGCACGCTGGCGGGATACGGCCAGCCGATCGCGGCGATCGAGACCGCCGGCCTCGTCATCGCCATCAATCTGGTGCTGCCACGGTTGGGCGGCATGCTGGAGCGCTTCGCCCCGCAGCGCGAAGAGGTGGAGCGCTTCTATGTGATCGAACTGAAATGCGCCGCGCAGGACGAGGCCGATATCCGCGCCCGCCTGCTTGCGGCGATGCAGGTTCATGAGCTGCGCCTGCACGCGCTGGAGAGCCACGCCCTTGCCGCCAGCGGCTCCGTGGAGGTGGAGGCGATCGTCTATTGCGCGCGGGAGGAGGACGAGCTGGTGGAGCGGCTGGTGGGCGAACTCAGCGCCTCGCCGCAGATCTTCGCCGCGAAATGGACATCGACCGCGCCGCCGGAATAGTCCGCATGCCCCGTCCGGGACGCGGGGGCATTGCCGCTTGGATCGACGCTTGGACAGACGCTTGGACATTGACAAAACGCCTGCCTGCATGCACCCCTCCGCGCGCCCCGCGAGAGGGGTGTTGACCTTTGACGGCCCGGCAAGGGCCGGAAGCAGCCTCGGGAATAAGCCATGCATCGCTATCGCACGCACACCTGCGGGGCCCTTCGCGCGAGCGAAATCGGCGAAACCGCCCGCCTCTCGGGCTGGTGCCACCGCATCCGTGACCATGGCGGCGTGCTGTTCATCGATCTGCGCGACCATTATGGCCTGACGCAGGTCGTGGTCGATCCCGACAGCCCGGCCTTCAAGCTGGCCGAAACCGTGCGCGCGGAATGGGTGATCCGCGTGGATGGCCGCGTGCGCTCGCGCCCCGCCGGCACCGAGAACCCGGACCTGCCGACCGGGCAGGTGGAAATGTATGCCACCGAGATCGAGGTGCTGGGCCCCGCCGCCGAGCTGCCGCTCCCGGTTTTCGGCGATGTCGAGTACCCGGAAGAGACGCGGCTGCGCTACCGCTTCCTCGACCTGCGCCGCGAGAAGCTGCACAAGAACATCATGACGCGCGGCGCCATCATCGACGCCATGCGCCGGCGCATGAAGACGCAGGGCTTCTTCGAGTTCCAGACGCCCATACTCACGGCGTCCTCGCCGGAAGGCGCGCGCGACTTCCTGGTGCCGAGCCGTCTGCATCCCGGCAAGTTCTACGCGCTGCCGCAGGCGCCGCAGCAGTACAAGCAGCTGATCATGATGAGCGGCTTCGACCGCTATTTCCAGATCGCCCCGTGCTTCCGCGACGAGGACCCGCGCGCCGACCGCCTGCCGGGCGAGTTCTACCAGCTCGACCTGGAGATGAGCTTCGTCGAGCAGGAAGACGTGTTCGCCGCCGTCGAGCCGGTCATCACGGGCGTGTTCGAGGAATTCGCCGAGGGCAAGCCGGTCACGCAAAACTGGCCGCGCATTCCCTATGCCGTGTCGATGCAGAAATACGGCACCGACAAGCCGGACCTGCGCAACCCGATCGAGATGCAGGACGTCTCCGAGCATTTCCGCGGCTCGGGCTTCAAGGTGTTCGCGCGGCTGCTGGAAGACCCGAAGAACCGCGTCTGGGCGATCCCCGGCACCGGCGGCGGCTCCCGCGCCTTCTGCGACCGCATGAATTCGTGGGCGCAGGGCGAAGGCCAGCCGGGCCTCGGCTACATTATGTTCCGTCGCGAGAAACTCTCAGACGAAGCGATGACTGATCCGACTCATATACAGTCGCAAATTGCGCTTCGTCAGCTTCATCCCGATCCTAAGAATGCAGACTACAAGCATGGCGGACTGGACTACGTCGCCGGTGGTGGGCCTGTCGCAAACAATATCGGGCCTGAGCGAGTTGAAGCCATTCGGCTGCAGCTCGATCTTAAAGAAGGCGACGCCGCCTTCTTCGTTGCCGGCAACCCGGAAAAGTTCGTCAAGTTTGCCGGTAGCGCCCGCACCAAGGTGGGCGAGGAACTGAAGCTGGTCGATTTCGACCGCTTCGAACTGGCCTGGATCGTCGACTTCCCGTTCTATGAGTGGAACGAGGACGACAAGCGGGTCGATTTCTCGCACAACCCCTTCTCCATGCCGCAGGGCGGGATGGACGCGCTGAACGGGCAGGACCCGCTGACCATCAAGGCGTTCCAGTACGATATCGCCTGCAATGGCTATGAGATCGCGTCGGGCGGCATCCGCAACCACCGCCCGGAGGCCATGGTGAAGGCGTTCGAGCTGGCCGGCTATGACGAGGAGACGGTGAAGGAGCGCTTCGGCGGCATGTACCGCGCCTTCCAGTATGGCGCGCCGCCCCATGGCGGCATGGCGGCGGGCGTGGACCGTATCGTCATGCTGCTCTGCGGCGTGACCAACCTGCGGGAAATCTCGATCTTCCCGATGAACCAGCAGGCGCAGGACATCCTGATGGGCGCGCCCAACGAGGCCAGCCCGAAGCAGCTGCGCGAGCTGCATATCCGCACCAACATCCAGGAAAAGTGAACCGCGCGCGGGGGTGAGGCCAGGGCCCCACCTCTCGCCCCGGCCTTACTCAGCCTTACGATATCACCCCAAGCTCACGGCTTCGCGGGCTTGGCCGGCAGCGCGGGCTTCGCCGGCTGGGCCGGTTTGGCGGGCGGCACGCCCGGCTGCGCGGGCTTGGCCGTGTGCACCGGCGGCGCGTCCGGCGCGATCACCGTGACGTTGATCTCGTCGATCAGGTCGAGCGGATCCTCGCCCTGCAGGGTCTCGATGATCATGCCGACCGGCAGCGCATCATTCCCGCGCGGAGTGATGCGCAAGGCCAGCGTGCCCAAGGGCCGTTGCAGGAAGCCGATGAAGCTCTGCGATGCCGCCTCCAGGTCCGGCCGGTCGGCGAGCGTGGCCGAGAACAGCAATTCGGCGAAGCCGGCCAGCAACTGGCGGGTTCCCTCGGGATCGAGGCCCTGTTCCCTAGCCGCCTCCTCCAGCTTGCGCTGGTAGATGCCGGCATCGATCGCGGTGATGTCGATCGACTGCAGATTGGCGGCCATCGCGCCGGCCAGCGCCTCGTCGGGCTGCGGCGAGAACAGCGAATCGTCGACATCCCTCAGCCTCACCTTCACCGAGAGGGCGAAGGCATCCGACACTTCGGCATAGAGCGGGGCGAGGGTGAGCGTGCTGCCGGCCTCGTCCCACTGCCCGCCAATGTCCAGCGCCACGCTGGCCCGCTTCAGGCCGTCCGGCACCAGCGCGAAGAGCGGCCCGTCATCGTGAAAGGCCGAGGTCGGCCCGGAAAGCCGCAGCGTCGCGCTCACATGCGTGGGGATGGCGTCGGTCTCGCCCTTCCAGGAAAGCGCGAACCTGTCCACCACCACGGGCTCGCCACCGGAGGGCGCCGGCGCCTCCGCACCCTCGATGGTCACGCTGTCGAGCAGGCCGAACAGCCGCATGATCCAGCCGATCGCCCGGGCGTTGCCGGGGTCCTCCGCCACGTCGGCGGCCACGTCCATCAACGCCCCGGGGCGCAGGCCCCCGATCTTCAGTGTATCGATGCGAATGACCTTGCCGGACGCATCCACGCCCTTGAGACGCTCCAGCGCGAGGCTTTCCAGGCGCCCACCCGCCAGCGGGCCGGCGGTCAGCGCGGCAAGCTCGGCCTTGCTGCCATCCGGTTCGCCTCCGGCGAGGTCGCGGAAGGCGACGGATTTGAAGCTGATGCCGTCATAGGTGGCGGCGACGGCGCGCAGCAGGTCCACTTCGAGTTCCGGCGGCGCCTTGCCGCCGGCCTGCTGCAGGCGCGTGCCGAGGGCGAACAGGTCTTCCGCCGGGATGGAGGCCGGCCGGATGGCCACGTCGCGAATATCGGCCGCGCTCCAGCTTTGGGTGATGCCGTTCTCCGCCGTGACGGTGTAGCCATCGATCATGACGGAACCATAGACGGTGCGGAACTCGGTCGCCGCCTCGCGGCTCTGCGGATCGAGCAGGGTGAGCAGGGCGCCGACATCGATGGCGCGGCTCTCGACCCGCCCGAGCGTGCCCTTGGCCGCATAGGCCGGCGCGCCGCCAATGGTGAAGCGGGAAGGCTCCACGCTTGCCTCGGCGAGGATGCCGTCCTTCAGCTGGCGAAAACTCGCCGCGCCATGGGCGATGTCGGTCTCGACACGGCTCTCGCCGGCGCCCGAGCGGGTGCTGGCGAGCGATTCGGGGATGCTGATCCGGTCGGCCTGCGTCTGTTCCAGCGCCAGCCGGGCAACCAGCCAGGGGCGCCCGGGGCTCTGGGGCGGGGCGGCCGGCAGTTCGACGCCCTCCGCCTCGATCTTCGGCGCGCGATAGCTGCCCTCCATGCCCGGCGCCAGCGGCAGCGGGCCCTCGAAGGCGAGGTCGACAAGCTCGACATGGCGGGCGAACAGGCGGGCGGCCGGGCGTTGTTCCAGGCCCTCGGCGCGGAACGAGGCAAGGGTCAGCTTGCCCTGGCCGGGCGCCGAGAAGGACAGCCCGCGAACCTCGAAAGTGCCCTTGAAATAATCATAGTGCAGTTCGCCGCGCCTTGCCTCGATCCCATCGACGCCGAGCTGGGCAAACAGCGCGTCGAGCTGGCGCCGGGCCAACTGGTCCACAATGAGGTTGAAGCTGAAAAAACCGCCGATACCGACGACGCCAAGAGCGACCAGAGCGATGATAAGTGGCTTGCGCATGCCGTTTTGACCTGAAAGCGAACGATGGCGACCCTGCAGCTCCGGGCCGCATCCGTGCAGCCAGCTTAGACGAACCGCCCAAGTGCAGGCATCAGAAAATGGGAAAGACGTTGTACGGCGGAGCAGAATCCCTATTCTCCGCCCGCCGTTTCGGGGAAGGACATGCCATGGCTTCGTATATTTCCGATGATCTGCGCTCGGGAGCGATGATCTATCACCGGCTGCCGCGCCCGGGTAAGCTGGAAATTCAGCCCACCAAGCCGCTGGCCAACCAGCGCGATCTGGCGCTCGCCTACACGCCCGGCGTCGCCGCCGTATGCGAGGCCATCGCCGCCGACCCGGCACTTGCCGCCGAGCTGACCGCCAAGCAGAATCTCGTCGCCGTGGTTTCCAACGGCACCGCCGTGCTTGGCCTGGGCAATATCGGCCCGCTCGCCTCGAAGCCGGTGATGGAAGGCAAGGCCGTCCTCTTCAAGAAATTCGCCGGCATCGATGTGTTCGACATCGAGATCAACGCGCTTGAGGTCGACCATGTGGTCAGCGTCGTGGCGGCGCTGGAGCCGACCTTCGGCGGCATCAATCTGGAAGACATCAAGGCGCCGGAATGCTTCGAGATCGAGAGGCAGCTGCGCGACCGGATGAACATCCCGGTCTTCCATGACGACCAGCACGGCACGGCGATCATCGTCGCCGCGGCGATCGTCAATGCGCTGCATATCGGGGCTAAGAAGATCGAGGACGTGAAGATCGTCACCTCGGGCGCCGGCGCCGCCGCCATCGCGACGCTGAACCTGCTGGAGTCGATGGGCGCCCGCCGCGCCAACATCTTCGTCACCGATATCGAAGGCGTGGTCTATGAGGGCCGCGAGAAGCTGATGGACCCCTACAAGGGGGTCTTCGCGCAGAAGACCGAGCTGCGCACGCTGGCCGAGGTGATCGCCGGCGCCGACATCTTCATCGGCCTCTCGGCCGGCGGCGTGCTCAAGCCGGAAATGCTCAAGGCCATGGCCGACCGCCCGCTGATCATGGCGCTGGCCAACCCCACGCCGGAGATCATGCCGGAACTGGCGCGCGAGGCGCGGCCCGACGCGATGATCTGCACCGGCCGCTCGGACTTCCCCAACCAGGTCAACAATGTCCTGTGCTTCCCCTTCATCTTCCGCGGCGCGCTGGATGCTGGCGCGACCACGATCAACGAGGAGATGAAGATCGCGGCGGTGAACGCCATTGCCGAACTGGCGCGCGACACGCCCTCCGATGTCGTGGCCCGCGCCTATGGCGGCGAGACCCCGATCTTCGGTGCGAACTCGCTCATTCCCTCGCCATTCGACCCGCGCCTCATCCTGCGCGTCGCTCCCGCGGTGGCCAAGGCGGCGATGGATTCGGGCGTCGCCAAGCGGCCGATCGCCGATTTCGAGGCCTATCAGGAGCAGCTCGACCGCTTCGTGTTCCGCTCCGGCCTGGTGATGAAGCCGATCTTCACCCTCGCCAAGCAGGCGCCCAAGCGCGTGATCTATGCCGAGGGCGAGGATGAGCGCATCCTGCGCGCGGTGCAGGTGGTGATCGAGGAGGGCATTGCCCGCCCGATCCTGATCGGCCGCCCCAGCGTCATCGACACCCGCCTGCAGCGCTTCGGCCTGTCGATCCGCCCCGGCGTCGATTTTGACCTGATCGACCCCGAGGACGATCCGCGCTACCGCGACTATGTGCAGACCTATGTCGAGCGCGCCGGCCGGCGCGGCGTGACGCCCGAGCTTGCCCGCACGCTGGTGCGCACGACGCCGACGGTGATCGCCGCGGTGGCGGTGATGCGCGGCGATGCCGACACCATGATCTGCGGCGTCGAGGGCCGCTTCATCCGCCACCTGCGCCACATCCGCACCATTATCGGGCTGGCGCCGGGCGTGCGCGATGTCGCCGCGCTCTCCATGCTGCTGACGGCGAAGGGCGCCTTCTTCCTGTGCGACACGCAGGTGACGCTCGATCCCGCCGCCGAGGATCTGGCCGAGATGGCGCAGCTGGCAGCCGCCCATGTGCGCCGGTTCGGCATCGAGCCCAAGGTGGCGCTGCTGTCGCATTCGGATTTCGGCAGCCGCGACGACGACAGCGCAACCAAGATGCGCCGCGCGCTGGAACTCATCCAGGAGAAGGCGCCCGACCTGATGGTCGATGGCGAGATGGAAGGCGACAGCGCGCTCATTCCGGAAATGCGCGAGCGTGTGCTGCCCGGCAGCCGGCTGCAGGGCGTGGCCAATATTCTCGTCATGCCCAATCTCGATGCGGCCAATATCGGCTACCAGATGGTGAAGGTGTTCGGCGATGCGCTTCCGGTCGGGCCGATCCTGCTCGGCCCGGCGCGCCCCGCCCACATCCTGACGCCGTCGGTCACCGCGCGCGGCGTGGTCAACATGACGGCGATCGCGGTGGTCGAAGCTCAGGAGCACTGAGTCGCCGCACGTTGCCGCCGCACGTCGCCGCCGCACGATGCTGCGGTGTTGGGTCGGGCGCTCGTCGCGGGTGCCCGACCGGCCGCGATGAGGGGGCCCTCGCGCGGATTCGTTGCTCGACGGCCCGTTGCGAGGTGTAAGCTCCGGCAGGGCCGACATCTCGCGCGTCCCATGTCTCGCGCGTCCAACACTCCGGCCCGCCCGCGCGGCGTATCACAGGGAATGCACGCATGATCCGCCTCCCGGCCGCCGCGACACTCGCGGCTACTCTCGCGACCTCCCTGGCCATCTGCGCGGCGCAGCCGGCACTGGCCGGCAACAAGGCGGTTACCGGCGCGATCATTGGTGGCGTGGCGGGCGCGGTGGTCGGTGGCGCCGTCACCGGCAATGCCACCGGCGCGGTGGTCGGCGGCGCGGTCGGTGCCGGCACGGGCGCCGCCATCGGCGCCAGCCAGAACCAGAAGAGCTCGAATTATTACTGGCGTGGCGGCACCTGTTACTATCGTCAGCCGAACGGTTACGTCGTCCCCACCAAGAACAGCCGCTGCCGCTGACGGCGTGCGCCTGGCCTCTGGCAAGCCGGCGCTTGCCTCGAGGGCGGCCGATGATGGCCGTGACGCATCGGTGACAAATCATCCTAGGACGGGACTATCTGCCTTATCGACAAGCGGGCGGCGGGGGCAGAGGATCGCTGTCCGTCTCGCCTGCGCACCCCCCGGGATTTCCGACATGCTTCGCCACGCCTGCGCCGCCGCCCTTCTGGCCCTTCTGGCGTTCTGGGTCGCGCATCCTGCCGCCGCGCAGAACAGCACGGCGCGCGGCGCCCTCATCGGCGGCGCGACGGGTGCCGTGGTCGGCGGCGCCGTGACCGGCACGGGCCGCGGTGCGCTGGTGGGTGGCGCCCTCGGCGCAGGCACCGGCGCGGCGATTGGCGCGAGCCGCAACCGCAACAGCCGCTCCTACCATTTCTGGCGCAACGGCAATTGCTACTACCGCCAGTCCAACGGCCGCGTGCTGCGCTCGAATCCGCGCCATTGCCGGCGCTGAGCCGGCCCGCCGTAGCCCCTCGCCGGGCTTTCCCGGCCCCGTGTGAGCGGGGCTCCGCACGCTCGAACTTTGCGGCGGGAATGCGGTGAAATGTGCCGTGCAAAAGCCACAATTTTGACCAAGCTGTGCGCAGCACGGATTTGACCGAACGACTGGCCGGTCCTTGATGGGGCGACCCGTTGCTTTCGCGAGAATTGGCTGCAAGCGGCGGTCCCCTGAGGGGTCGTTGACCGAAGATTCTGGCCTCTAAGGTTTCGTTCTATGGCTGATACCGGCACCGTTAAGTGGTTCAATGAGCAGAAGGGCTATGGATTCATCCAGCCCGATAACGGCGGGAAGGACGTTTTCGTCCATATCAGCGCCGTGCAGCGTTCGGGTCTTCAGGGCCTGCGTGAGGGCGAGAAGGTGTCCTTCGAACTCTCGACCGACCAGCGCTCGGGCAAGACCTCGGCGGTCAACCTGCGCCCGCTCTGAGTGAGGGCTGAGCCCGTCCTGCGGGCTGGAAACTCTGTCTGGAGCCAGTATATTGTCGCCATTCCCTTGCGGCATGGCGACGTTCCCCCTTGCTTGCGGAAGCCTTGCCATCGGACCTTGGCTGGCCTTCTTGAACGTGTCATCCGGCCAAGCCGGTGCACGATCAGCTTTCTACCCGATTTGACCCGGCAGTCAGGGGCGAGGTGCCTCTTGAATGCCTCACCTTCACACATGAGACCACCTTTATGGCGAAGCTGACCGGTACCGTTAAGTGGTTCAACGATCAGAAGGGCTACGGCTTCATTCAGCCGGATGGCTCGGGCAAGGACGTATTCGTCCATATCAGCGCCGTGCAGCGTTCGGGCCTGCAGGGCCTGCGCGATGGCGAAAAGGTGTCCTTCGAACTCGACACCGACCAGCGCTCGGGCAAGACCTCGGCGGTCAACCTGAGCGTCGGCTGATAAGCCTCCGGGTCGCACCAGGCGTCCCGCATGAAGCCGCCGCTCCCGCCGGAGCGGCGGTTTTTTTGTGCTGGAGAAGGGGCGGGCGCGGACCGGACCGGCCGTCACCCCGCCCCGTCGGGCCGTGCGCGACGCCGATGACGGGGCGTCGCGCGTCGTTGCCTGCGGCCCTGCGGAGGCCTCAGAACTTCACGATCAGGCTCACCTGAAAGGCGTTGACGGTCGTGTTGTCGGCGAACTGCCCGATATAGGCGGCGCCGATCCGCGTGGTGGCGTTCACCACCATGTCGAGCCCGGCTTCCACCAGCGCGGTGTTCTCCGCCAGCGGCAGGCCGGACACCGCGAAGGACGCCGCCGGCAGCGCCGAGAGCGCAAGCTGCGAGGTCGGCATGGTATCGCCGAAGGCATATTGCCACGCGATTGTCCCATGCGGCGCGAGCACCATGCCGTTCTCCAGCGTCATGGTGGTGGCAACCCGCAGGCCCAGCGTGCTGTAGCCGACATCCTCAGACGTCGAATCCACCGTGAGCCCGGCGGAAGAAGCGCCGGTCTCGGTGAAGTTGTCGGTATTCAGATGAACCCAGGCCAGGCCGGCATAGGGCTCCAGCGCCAGCGTGTTCCAGGTGAAGCCGTAGCCCACCTCGCCGAAGACCTGCGTCGTGCCGCCATTATAGTCGGCATCGGCGGTTTCCGCGAAGCCGGGGAAGGCGATGGTGCGGTCGGCGCTGATGTCGTTGAAGGCGTAGGTGGCGCCGAGGCGCAGCTTTACCTGCCCAAGGTTGGTGCCGGCATAAAGGCCGAGCAGCAGCGAATTGACGGTGCTGGAGGCGTTGAGGTCGTCGACGCTGGTGTCGGACTGGGAATAGCCCAGCGCCGCACCGACGCGCCAGCCGCCGACCGCCACGTCGGCGCCGGAGAGGATCCCGCCGATGGAGGAATCCGCCGCGGAGGTGTTGCTGGTACCATCATAGTTCGTCCAGCCGCCGAAACCCTCGGCCCAGAAGACCGGCCCCTCGGTGGTGGCGACGACCGGGGGTGCCGCCGGAGCCTTGGTGACATAGGCGAGCGCCCCGGAGGCGGTGGCCGGTGTGGCCCCGGTGCCGGGCTGCGCGGTCGTCGGCCCGCCAAAGGCAAGGGCTGCCGCCGGGCCTTCCTCTCCGGCATAGGCGTTCTGGCGCAGGCGTCCCAGCACCGATTGGCGGCTGTAATAGCCATCCGAGATCAGCACCGACTGCTGGCTGGCATAGGACTGGCCGGAGAGGGCATCCAGCGCGCCGGGGATCTGGCTCGCCGAGAGGTCGTAGAACGGCGCCAGCCCGGCCGGCAGCTGGCCAAGGGCGGCGCCCGGCGCGTTGTTGAGCGCGCTGTCGATGGCGACGCCGACCGAGGTCTGGTTGGCGGAGAGGCCGGGCAGGGCGGCGAGGGAGGATGCGACATTGAGCGCCACGTCATTTGTCGCGTAGCCGAGCGTCGCGCTGAAGAAGGACGGCAGCCCCTCGGTATCGAGGCTGGCGAAGCTGCCGGTGACGCCCTCGGTGGCGGTCACGACGGTGTAGCTCTTCAGCAGCGACGGGGTGTCGGTGAAGCTCGTCGCCAGCGTGCCGTTGAGCCGCGCGGCGCCGTCCACGGCCAGCAGGTCATGGCTCGCGCCGTCGATGCGCAGCGCCAGCGTGCCGGAAGCGGTCTGCGCGAACACACCGGCGATCTGCTGGGTTGTGCCGGCCCCGGCGGCGGTGATGCCGAGCCAGCCGCTATTCTCGAAGCGGCCCTGCGCGCGGGGCAGGAACGCCACCTGGCCGTCAATGATGCCGGTGTTCACCACCATGGTGCCTTCCGCGTCGGCGGCCGTGGTGATGGCATAGCTGCCCGGCGCGGCGGTGAGGGTGCCGACGTTCAGCAGCGTCCCGTCGAGCCCGCCGAGTTCCACGCCCGAGGCGCCGGCGCCCGTCACCGTGATGGCGCCGTTATTGGTGACGACGCCATAAGTGTCCGGATGGATGCCGACCGCGCCGGCTCCGCTGACGGTGATGGTGCCATCATTGACGATGTCGTCGCCGCTTATGCCGGCGATGCCCGTGGCGCCATTGGCGGAGACCGTCAGGTCGTTGATATTGCGGATGGGATCGTAGACGCCCGGCACGGCCACGAAATAGTTCAGCATCGTGCCGTTGGCGTCGAAGTAGAAGCCTACCGCATTGCCGGCATAGATCGAATCGATGGAGGTCGTGAGCGAGCCGGGAACGTCCAGCTCGGTCCATTCCGTCGAACCGTCGGGATTGATGTGCAGTATGGCGGCGTGCAGGCCGCCCTGCGCATCGATCCAGTCGGCGGCGAGGTTATAGGAGCCGTTGCGCCCGCCGCCGGCGATGCCCTGGAAATGGGTGGCGATGGCGTCGGGGTGGTCGTAGCTGGTGTAGGTATCGGTGGTTATGTCGTAAAGGAAACCGTGCTGGGCATTCGAACCGCCGGAGTCCGTGTAGCCGCCGATGACCTTGTCGCCATAGATGCCGTAAGCGGTGGTGACGACGGCGCCGGGGCCGCTCAGCTGCGTGTAGGTCTTGCTGACCATGTTGTAGAGGAAGGCGCCGCCTTCGCCCTCGGAAGTGTCGAAGCTACCGACGACATTATTGCCGAAGGTGCTGTGCGGGATGGTGTTGATGACCGTCAGGCCGGGTGCCGAGGGCATGAACAGATCGGTATATTGCTCGCCGGGCGCGGCGGCGGCGTCATAGATGTAGCCGGTGTCGCCGGAGGACGAGGTCAGCTTGTAGGAGCCGACCACCCGGAACACGCCGCCATCGGGCGAACCGAAGGTCGGGCCATAGGGCGAGGCGCTGAAGACACCGGGATAGTTGACCCCCGACGCCGTCGCGGTGGGAATGGCTTCCCATGTTTGCGTATCCGTGCGGTAGAGAATCCCGCCGGACGCGCCGTTTCCGTCCGGAATGAGGTAGTTGCCGACGATATTGGCGCCGCGAATACCCGTGAAATTCGCTTCAGCGAGAGGATAATTGAGATTGATATAGTCTAGGTTATTGTCGGCATGCGCGATCTGTGCGCCAACAGGAAGCAGAAGCCAGGCACAACTTGCCATCAGGTACCCGCGAAGGCGCCTTCTTGTAGATTTCATGATGTATCCCCCAGCCCATTGGGCAAGGGAAACTATAGAGAGCTTGGGTAGCGAGGTAAGCCGGTCGACGGGATGCGATCAAAAAAAGTCAGTAAGCTATGCTGACCTATGGCGGTCCGCCCATGGACCTGCCCGCCGACCTGCCTGTGCTTGCCCTCGCGGGCATCGTGATGGGCCGGGCCATGCGCCCGAGCGCGTCAGCGCGTGGGGGCGGCCTCTCCCGCGCCATCACGCAGGCGTTCCAGCAGCACCATCTCCCGCCCGCCATAGCTCGCTCCGGCGAAGCGCGTGAAGTCGAGCGTGCCGGCGATGTGTAGCGAGGCGGCGTGGCTCTCCTCGATCATCGCGGTGATGCGCCGTGTGGGGTGATGCGCATCCGCCCAGCCGAGCGCCGCGCCCATCGCCTCGCGCGCATAGCCCTTGCCATGCGCCGCGTCGGCGAACACCCAGCCCGCCTCCATCGTCCCCTCCAGCGAGGGGGAGAGGGCCCGGCGGAAATCATGAAACCCGACTTCCCCGATGAAGGCGCCGCCGGCGCGCTCCTCCACCGCGAAATGGCCGAAGCCGAGGAATTGCCAGAGGCCGGGATGGCGCAGGAACCGGTTCCACGCCACCTCGCGCGCGAAGGGCTGTCCGCCGATGAACCGCACCACCGCCGGCTCCGCCCACATGGCGGCATAAGCCTCGAAATCCTCGCGCCGGTGCGGGCGCAGGATGAGGCGGGGCGTGGTGAGGGTGGGGGGCGTCATGGCCGGGTTCCGTTCGTGTCGTCGCAAACGAAAACGGCCGGGGGTGAACCCGACCGTCCGCCGCCATCCGGGTCTGCTTACACTCAATAGATCACTTGTCCCAGTTCTCTGGAGACTTTCGTGTATCCCGCCCATCGGGCTCCTTCGCTACGCCTTTATACGGCCCATCGGATTGTTTCACTTGCATTACGCGACCAGTGTGTTCGTCACGCTTCTGCCAGAGACCGTCGGGGCGCTGAAACTGCGTTCTTGCGCTGACTGCTCCGCGCCGAAAGCCATCGCCGGTGTTCTTAGCCATCAGATGCTCCTATTCTCGCCATGAGAGGCGTGATGCTTGTTCAGGCTACTAAAGCTGGGCGTCGTTTGATCGCGCATAACCGTCCAGCTTCACTTTGCTCGCTTTAGTCGTCTAGTCACTCCAAGTGCCTGTTATTTCAGCCACTTTTACGATGTCCACAGGCATGGCCTTAGTGTTTCAGTTTGCGCAACTTCTTGGTGGACGACTCAAATGAGTGTGCTATGTATTCGCTACTAACAGATTCATATGCCTACGTGACGACGGTAAATGGGAACAAAATTAATGGCTCCATTTATTGTCTGAAAGTGCCCGCACCACCCATCATCTGTCCATACACTGGCGTTTTGATGCTGCGGTGAGTTAATGCTTTCGTTATCATTTTTTGGGATGATACGATTGTGTTTGGTGCGACCTTGTCCTAGGTGTTTTCGGTAGATATTTATATCAATTATATTCATGCTGTGTCCTTCCGACGGGGCTAGCGTGATAGCAGGGCGCTGCACCGGGCCAACGGTGCGGCGCCCTTTATTTTTACATCATTTCGGCGATAACCACGCCGTTTGTTTTTGTTTCGTATTTGTTCTCCCCACAATTCTCGCTGTTATCAGTTGAATACATAAGAGGCCCGCTCGTGTGAGCGGGCCTCTTTGCGCCGGTGTTTAAGAGCAGCCCGTCGTGCTTCCGCAGGTCTCGCATTTCAGGCAGGTGCCGTTGCGCACCATGGTGAAGTTCTGGCACTCGGGGCAGGATTCGCCCTCATAGCCCTTGGCGCGGGCGATGGCGCGGGCTTCCGCCTTGGTCGGACCCGCCGCGGCGGCGGCCGGGGTCGGGGCGGACCAGGGCAGGGCGCTGGTCTCGCCGAGCGCGGCGTCCTCGTCCTCCTGCGGCTCGGCCTTGAGCGCGGTGGCTCCCTGGATGCCCGCCCCTTGCATGCCGCCGCGCAGCGCGGTGACGTTGGAGCCGGTGGGCGCCACGGTCGTGCCGGCGGGCACCACCATCAGCCCGACCGAACGGCCGCGCGTCAGCCCCTTGGAGACCATGCGCGAGGCGGGGGTGGCGGTCGGCGCCTTGCCCTCTTCCACGCCCTTGCCCAGCGCGTCGAAATTCGACTCGCCCGGATCGACATGGCCGAGATCGTTGCGGCCGAGATAGGACACGGCGAGTTCGCGGAAGATGTAGTCGAGGATCGAGGTCGCGTATTTGATCGTGTCATTGCCCTGCACCGGGCCGGCGGGCTCGAAGCGGGTGAAGGTGAAGGCGTCGACATACTCCTCCAGCGGCACGCCATATTGCAGGCCCAGCGACACCGAAATGGCGAAGTTGTTGATGAAGGAGCGCAAAGCCGCGCCTTCCTTGTGCATGTCGATGAAGATCTCGCCGAGGCGGCCATCATCATATTCGCCGGTGCGCAGATAGACCTTGTGGCCGCCGACAACGGCCTTCTGGGTATAGCCCTTGCGGCGGTCGGGCATCTTCTCGCGGTCATGCACCGCGACGATGCGCTCGACGATCTTCTCCACCACCTTCTCGACGATCTGCGTGGTGCGGGCGGCGGCGGGCTTGTCCAGCAGCGCCTCGACCGCGTCCTCCTCGTCGTCCTCATCGGAGATGAGCTGGGAGTTCAGCGGCTGCGAGAGCTTGGAGCCGTCGCGGTACAGCGCGTTGGCCTTGAGCGCCAGCCGCCAGGAGAGCAGGTAGGCCTCCTTGCAATCCTCGACGGTGGCGTCGTTCGGCATGTTGATCGTCTTGGAGATCGCGCCCGACAGGAAGGGCTGCGCCGCCGCCATCATCAGGATGTGGCTCTTCACCGAGAGGTAGCGCTTGCCGATGCGCCCGCACGGATTGGCGCAGTCGAATACCGGGTAGTGTTCCAGCTTCAGGAAGGGGGCGCCCTCAAGGGTCATCGCGCCGCAGACGTGAACATTCGCCGCCTCGATGTCCTTTTTGGAGAAGCCGAGGAAGGACAGGAGATCGAAGGCCGGGTCGACGATCTTGTCGGCCGGCACGCCGAGCCGGGCCAGCGTCTCGTCGCCCAGCGTCCAGCGGTTGAACACGAACTTGATGTCGAACGCGGCCTTCACGCTGCCGTCGATCTTCGACAGCATGGCGTCGTCGAAGCCCCTGGCGCGCAGCGAGCCGTGATTGATCGCCGGGGCCTGGGTGATCGAGCCGTGGCCGACCGCATAGGCCTCGATCTCGGCAAGCTGGCTCTCGGAATAGCCGAGCGTGCGCAGCGCCTCCGGCACGGCGCGGTTGATGATCTTGAAATAGCCGCCGCCGGCCAGCTTCTTGAACTTCACCAGCGCGAAGTCGGGCTCGATGCCGGTCGTGTCGCAATCCATGACGAGGCCGATCGTGCCGGTGGGCGCGAGCAGCGTGGTCTGGGCGTTGCGATAGCCATGCGCCTCGCCAAGTTCCAGCGCGAGGTCCCAGGTGGCCTTGGCGCGGGCGACCAGAAGCGGCTCGGGCACCTTGGCGTGATCCAGCGGCACGGGGGCGGTCGACAGCCCCTCATAGCCGGCCCGCTCGCCATAGGCCGCGCGGCGGTGGTTGCGCATGACGCGCAGCATGTGCGCGGCATTGGGCTTGTATTCGGGGAAGGGGCCGAGCTGCGAGGCCATTTCCGCCGAGGTGGCATAGGCGACGCCGGTCATGATGGCGGTCAGCGCACCGCAATAGGCCCGGCCCTCCTCGGAATCATAGGGGATGCCCGAGGTCATCAGGAGGCCGCCGATATTGGCGTAGCCGAGGCCGAGCGTACGGTAGTCGTAGGAGAGCTTGGCGATTTCCTTGGAGGGGAACTGCGCCATCAGGATCGAGATTTCGAGTACCACGGTCCACAGGCGGCAGGCATGCTCATAGCTCTCGACATCGAACGTGCCGTCCGCGTTGCGGAACTGCAGCAGGTTCAGCGAGGCGAGGTTGCACGCCGTGTCGTCGAGGAACATGTATTCCGAGCACGGGTTGGAGGCGCGGATCGCGCCGCCGGCCGGGCTGGTGTGCCAGTCATTGATGGTGGTGTGGAACTGGATGCCGGGATCGGCGCAGGCCCAGGCGGCGTGGCCGATCTTTTCCCACAATTCGGCCGCCTTGAGCGTCTTCGTCACCTTGCCGGTGGTGCGCGAGGTCAGGTTCCAGTCGGCATCCGCCTCGACCGCGTTCAGGAACGCGTCGTCGACCCGCACGGAATTGTTCGAGTTCTGGCCCGAGACGGTGAGATAGGCCTCGGAATCCCAGTCCGTGTCGTAGACCGGGAAATCGATGTCGGTGTAGCCCTGACGGGCGAACTGCACCACACGCAGGATATAATTGTCCGGCACCAGCGCCTTCTTGGCGGCGCGGATCTCGCGCTTGAGGGCCGTGTTCTTCTCGGGATCGTAGCAGTCGTCGCCCTCCCCCTCGCAGTTCACGCAGGCCTTCATCACCGCCTTCATGTGCCGGGCGACGATCTTCGAGCCGGTGACGAGCGCGGCGACCTTCTGCTCTTCCTTCACCTTCCAGTCGACATAGGTCTCGATATCGGGATGATCGACATCGACCACCACCATCTTGGCGGCGCGGCGGGTGGTGCCGCCGGACTTGATGGCGCCGGCGGCGCGGTCGCCGATCTTGAGGAACGACATCAGGCCGGAGGAGCGGCCGCCGCCCGAGAGCTTCTCGCCCTCGCCGCGCAGCGCGGAGAAGTTGGAGCCGGTGCCCGAACCGTACTTGAACAGGCGCGCCTCGCGCACCCACAGGTCCATGATGCCGCCTTCATTCACCAGGTCGTCGCCGACCGACTGGATGAAGCAGGCATGCGGCTGGGGATGCTCGTAGGAGGTCTTGGAGCGGGTGAGCTTGCCGGTGGCGTAGTCCACGTAGAAATGGCCCTGGCTCGGGCCATCGATGCCATAGGCCCAGTGCAGGCCGGTATTGAACCATTGCGGGCTATTCGGCGCGGCCATCTGCATGGCGAGCATGTAGCGGTGCTCGTCGAAAAAGGCCTGCGCGTCGTCCTCGCCGTCAAAATAGCCGCCCTTCCAGCCCCAGTAGGTCCAGGTGCCGGCCAGGCGGTCGAACACCTGCCGCGCGTCGCTCTCGCCGATGAAGCGTTCCTTCTCCGGCAGGGAGGCGAGCGCCTTCTCGTCCGCCGCGCCGCGCCACAGGAAGGAGGGGACGGTTTCCTCCTCCATCCTTTTCAGCCGCGCGGGAACGCCCGCCTTGCGGAAATATTTCTGCGCGAGAATGTCGCTGGCGACCTGCGAGAAATGCTCGGGCACATCGATGCCCTCAAGGCGGAACACCACCGATCCGTCGGGATTGCGGATTTCGCTCGTCGCCTTGCGAAACGCGATATCCGCATAGGGAGAACGGCCGGCTTTGGTGTAACGGCGCTCGATGCGCATGATCTTCGTCCCCCACGGCACCCTGGCAAGAGGACGCCGGAAAATGGCAAAATTGCTCACGCCAGACGCAGCAAGGGCGTCAGCGAGCTTCAGGGTTAGCGTGTCGGAAAAGCCGGTTCGACCGGGTCCGTAAATGTGCCCTGAAACTGCCCCGATTCCGTCCGGCTGGCAAACCTCGTTTCCATCCGGTCGGCAATCCCTTGTGGATGACAGGTTCATGTCATCTATATGTAGTGTCGGCCTGAAAGATTGATAGGAGTTTAACGCCAACTTGATCGAACGGGGATGCCCTGTTCGCGAGAACGCGATTTCAGCTCTGGATCGCCTGAACAACGGGGATTTCACGCCGCACGCACTGGCCACGGGCGCACAGCTGTGCAGCGTCGACCAGAATCGGCTGAGACACCCCGAAATCATGGAATGGGCGCGCGTGAAGCGCAATGCGCAGCGCGCCGGCGCGCGCCGGTCGTTGCCGGTGCCGAAGCGCCGCCGGGCCCGGCAGACGGTCATTTCACCCTTGTGCGCGGCGCACGGCCTGCCCCTGCGGCATCTGGACAGGCGGGCCACCCGTGCGCACATGGCGGGGCAATTCCCTCCCGTGCGGTCCTTCTCATGCGCTCAGAGACCACGCCGGCGCCCCAGGCGGGTGCCTTCACCTTCGTCCTGCTCGCCCTGGCGGCGGGGCTGGGCGCGGCGAATCTCTATTACGCCCAGCCGCTGGTCGCGCTGATCGCGTCCGATATCGGGCTCGACGAGACGATGGCCAGTCTCGTCGTCACGGTCAGCCAGACCGGCTATATATTGGGGCTGCTGCTGCTCGTCCCGCTCGGTGATATCGTCGAGAACAGGCGGCTGATCGCGCTCATCCTGATCTGCGCGACGATCGGCCTCGGCCTCGCCTCGATCGCCCCGACGCCGGCGCTGTTTCTGCTGGCCGCGCTGATGTTCGGCATCGGCTCGGTGGTGGCGCAGATCGCCGTGCCCTTCGCCGCTCATCTCGCCCGTCCGGAGGAGCGCGGGCGCAAGGTCGGCAGCGTGGTGAGCGGCCTGATGACCGGCATCCTGCTGGCACGCCCGGTCGCCTCCATCGTGGCCCATTTTTTCGGCTGGCGGGCGGTGTTCGCACTCGCGGCCCTGATGATCCTGGTGCTGGCGGTCGGGCTGCGCCTCGCCTTGCCGGCCCGTCGACCGGCGACGACAGGCGGGGGCGGGGCCTATGGGGCGCTGGTCGCCTCGCTCTGGCCGCTGATGCGTTCCCAGCCCGTCCTGCGCCGGCGCGCGGCCTATCAGGCTGTGATGTTCGGCGTGTTCATCCTGTTCTGGACGGCGGTGCCGCTGCAATTGGCGGCGCCGGCCTTCGGCTTCGGGCAGGAGGGAATCGCCCTGTTCGCGCTGGCGGGGGCGGCCAGCGTCGTCGTCTCGCCGCTGGCCGGCTGGATCGCAGACAAGGGCTATTCGCGCGCGGCGACCGGCGGGGCGCTGCTGCTGGCGGGAATCGGGCTCCTTCTCACGCAGATCGGCGTGAGCGCGGGATCGGTGGTGGTGCTCGCCGCGGGCGCCATCGTGCTCGACTGCGCCGCGACCGCCAATCTCGTGTTCGGCCAGCGCGCCCTGTTCATGCTGGCCCCCGAGATCCGCTCGCGGCTCAACGCGCTCTACATCGCCACCTTCTTTTTCGGCGGCGTGCTGGGCTCCGCAGTGGCGAGCCCGCTCTACCAGCTGGGCGGCTGGAGCCATGTCACGATCGCCGGCGTGGCGGCGGTGCTGCTGGCGCTCGCCTACTATGCCAGCGAATTCCGCCGCGGCTAAAGCAGGCCGCCCGTATGCCCCGGCTGGACACCGGGCGGCGCGGGTGGCATGTTCCGGCCGAGCTCCAAGGCGCGCGCAGGGACGATTTCCGTGAAGTTTTCCGACGTCATCATCGAGACCTTCACCTGGTGGAACGGCCAGACGATGGGTACGCGTTTCCACACGTGGCGGTACGGCGAACTCGTCGGCCAGGACGAGTTCGGCAACAGGTATTATCGCACCAAGGGCGGCAAGATCGACCCGACGCTCGGCTTCCAGCGCCGCTGGGTGATCTTCAACGGCCCGGCCGAGGCGACCGCCATTCCGCCCGGCTGGCACGCGTGGATGCACCAGCGCTCGGACGTGCCGCCCTCGCAGGAGAGCTACACGCCGCGTGAGTGGCAGAAGCCCCACCGCCCCAACCCGACCGGTACGCCGGCTGCCTATCACCCGCCCGGCTCCACCATCGGCCTCGGCCATCGCCCCACCGTCACCGGCGACTACAAGGCCTGGACGCCGGAGTGAGAGCCGTTCAGGCACCGCCGGCGTGACGCCCTTGCCGCCGCCGGACGCCTCCACGGGCGGGCGTCCGCCCCGACATCGCCTCATTGCCCCGCATCTTGGCGTCGAACGCGCGCGGGTGCCGCAGCGCGGCAAGCGAGGTTCTTCCATGTTTCCCGGTTCGATGCGCACGTCGCTGCTTGCCCTCGCGGCCATCCTCGCGCTGAACGGCCCGCTGGCCGCCCAGCAGAGCTGGCAGGGCGGAGTCGAATCGCAGCCGCTGGATGCGCCGAGCGCCCCATCGGGCGGCCCCGTCGAGAACCCCGATTCGCCCGCCGGCGGGCCGGGCGTGCCGTCCATCATGGCGCCGCCCGAGGCTGGCGAGCCACGCCAGCCCGCCCCGGCCCAGCCGGATGTGCCGGGCCAGGCCACGGTCGGCCCGCAGGGCGATATCGAGGTGGTGCAGCCGCCGGCCGAGAAAGTGGTCAACAAGACGGCCGTATTCTCCGGCCTCGACAAGATCACCGGCCGCATCATCTCCTTCGACGTGTCGATCAACGAGACGGTGCAGTTCGGCGCGCTGCGCATCACCCCGCGCGCCTGCTACACCCGCCCGCCCAGCGAGACGCAGAACACTACCGGCTTCGTGGAAATCCAGGAGATCACGCTGGATGGCAAGGTGCAGCCGCTGTTCGGCGGCTGGATGTTCGCCTCCAGCCCCGGCCTGCACGGCGTCGAGCACCCGATCTATGACGTGTGGTTGACCGACTGCAAGCAGACCGCGCCGGTGATCGCCTCGCCCGCCGCCCAGCAGTAGAAATCGCCCTCGCCCTCGATCGCCTGGGCGAGCAGCGTGTGATAGTGGCGCCGCGATACCTCGATGGCCCCGAAGCTGCGCAGGTGATCGGTCACGAACTGGGTGTCGAGCAGCACGAATCCGCCCTGCCGCAGCCGTCCCACCAGATGCACCAGCGCCACCTTGGACGCATCGCGCACGCGGTGGAACATGCTTTCGCCGAAAAAGGCGCGCCCGAGCCGCACCCCATAGAGGCCGCCGACCAGCCGGCGGTCGTCCCAGGCTTCCACGGAGTGGCAATGGCCGCTGGCGTGCATGTCGCAATAGAGCTTGCGGATGCGCCGGTTGATCCAGGTGGAGCCGCGCCCTTCGGCGGGGGCGGCGCAGCCATCGATCACCGCCTCGAAATCATGATCGATGCGAATCTCGAAGCGGTCCGAGCGCACCGTGCGGGCGAGGCGGGACGAGATGTTGAAATCGTGGAGCGGAATGACGCCGCGCCGCTCCGGCTCGATCCAGTAGAGCCCGGGATCGTCCGCGCTTTCCGCCATGGGAAAAATGCCGCAGGCATAGGCCTTCAGCAGGACCTCGGGCGTGATTTCAACCTGATGCTCGCGGGGCAGTGACATGACGCCAGAATGGCTGACATGTCGGGCGCTGTGAAGGCGTCGCGGCCGTGATGCGGCACCCAAATGCGCGGAAGGCGCCCGAGGAGGGCGCCTTCCTGAAATCGACCTCCGCCGTGGCCACCGCGGGGCGATGGCCCATGCATCAATTGCCGGGTTCGCCCTCGGCAAGGAACTGTTCGAGCCAGTGGATGTCATAGGCGCCGCGCCGAATGTCGCCATTGCGCACCAGTTCGCGGAACAGCGGCAGCGTGGTCTCGATGCCTTCCACCACGAACTCGTCCAGCGCCCGGCTCAACCGTGCCAGGCACTCGTCGCGGGTGGCGGCGGTGACGATGAGCTTGCCGATCATGCTGTCGTAGTAGGGCGGGATCGTATAGCCCTGATAGACCGCTGAATCGATGCGCACGCCAAGGCCGCCGGGCACATGCCAGTAGCCGATCTTGCCCGGCGAGGGGCGGAAGGTGCGCGGATGCTCGGCATTCACCCGGCACTCGATGGCATGGCCGGTCAGCACCACGTCGTCCTGGGTGAAGCTCAGCGTTTCGCCGGCGGCGACGCGGATCTGCTCGCGGATCAGGTCGAAGCCGGTGATCGCCTCCGTCACCGGATGTTCCACCTGGATGCGGGTGTTCATCTCGATGAAGTAGAACTCGCCATTCTCGTACAGGAACTCGATGGTTCCCGCGCCGAGATATTTCATGTCGCGCATGGCCTTCGCGACGGTTTCGCCGATCTGCGCCCGCTGCTCGGGCGTGATGACCGGGGAGGGGGCTTCTTCCAGAACCTTCTGGTGGCGACGCTGCAGCGAGCAGTCGCGCTCGCCCAGATGCACCGCGTTGCCCTTGCCGTCGCCGAAGACCTGGATTTCGATATGGCGCGGCGTGCCGAGATATTTCTCGATATAGACCGCGTCGTCACCGAAATTGGCCCGGGCCTCCGAACGCGCGGTGGAGAGCGCGGAGGACAGTTCCTCCGGCGAGCGCGCCACCTTCATGCCGCGACCGCCACCGCCGGCAGCGGCCTTGATCAGCACGGGGAAGCCGATTTCCTCGGAAACGCGGGCGGCCTCCTCGTCGGTCGAGACCCCGCCGGCGGAGCCCGGAACGCAGGGAATGCCCAGCCGCTTGGCGGTCTTCTTCGCCTCGATCTTGTCGCCCATGACGCGGATATGCTCGGGCTTGGGCCCGATGAACGCGACGCCATGATCGATGAGGATCTCGGCGAAGCGGGCATTCTCGGAGAGAAAGCCGTAGCCGGGATGCACCGCTTCCGCGCCGGTGATCTCGCAGGCGGCGAGCAGCGCGGGAATGTTGAGATAGCTGTCCTTGGCGGGCGGGGGGCCGATGCACACGCTCTCGTCGGCGAGCTTCACATGCATGGCGTCGGCGTCGGCGGTGGAGTGAACCGCGACGGTCGCGATACCGAGTTCCTTGCAGGCGCGCAGCACCCGCAAGGCGATCTCGCCGCGATTGGCGATCAGGATCTTGCCGAACATTAGACGCCTCTCACTCGATGATCACGAGCGGCTCGCCATATTCGACCGGCTGCGCGTTTTCCACGAGGATACGGGTGATGGTGCCCGCGCGCGGCGCGGGAATGGCGTTCATGGTCTTCATCGCCTCGACGATGAGGAGAGTCTGGCCCTCCTTCACCACCGTGCCGACCTCGATAAAGGCGCGCGCACCGGGCTCCGGCGAGAGATAGGCGGTGCCGACCATGGGCGAGGGAACCACGCCGGGATGCTTCGCCGGGTCCACGCTCGCCGCCGGAGCGGCAACCGCCGCCGGGGCTGCTGCGGGGGCCGGAGCCGCCACAGCCGGCGCGGGCGCCGTGGCATAGACGGTCGGCGCCGCGCGAACCACGCGGATGCGCAGGTCCTCGTGCTGGACCTCGATTTCGGTCAGGTCGCTTTCGGACAGCAGATTGGCGATCTCACGCACGAGCGCGGGGTCGATATTCGGCTTGCTGGTCTTCATCATTGTCCTGTGACGGTCGCTTGCCCGCCCCCCTCAGCTGTTGCGGCTCGCGGCAAGCGCGTCGATTGCGAGCCGGTAGCCGTCGATCCCCAGGCCACAGATGACACCGCGCGCGACCGGCGAGATGTACGAATGATGGCGGAAGGGTTCTCGCGCGAAAACGTTGGAAAGATGCACCTCGACGACATGGAGGCCGACGGCCTTGATCGCATCGCCAAGGGCAACGGAAGTGTGCGTGTAGGCCGCCGCATTCAGCACCACGCCGAGCGAGCCGCGCGCCTGCTGAAGCAGCGTGACGAGTTCGCCTTCATGGTTGGTCTGGCGGAAGACGAGATCGAGCCCGTGCCGCTCGCAGCTGGCGCGGCAGGCGGCTTCCAGGTCGGCGAGAGTCGTGCGGCCGTACACCTCCGGCTCGCGCGTGCCGAGCAGGTTCAGGTTCGGTCCGTTCAGGACATGCACCGTGTCGGGCATTGCGCCTCGGGAACTCTCGCGACAACCGGCCCGAGCAAGGACCGCCGCGGGGTTATAGGCAAGGACGTGACGCGCGCCAAGCCCTTGCCTTTGCCGCAGGTCACTTAACCCCAGCCGTCACGCGATTTCGCGTGCCCGGCATCCGATTCGGCTCGCTGCCGGCGGCGCTCAGCACTGGGCCTTGCCGCAGTTGCGCACGGAATCGAGCGCCTTGCGGATCTGGTCGTGGCCGACCGCGCCGACGATGACCGTGTCGCCGACCACGTAGCTCGGCGTTCCGTCAATGCCGAGCGCATCCGCCAGCTTCAGGCTTTCCTGCAGCGTGGCGTTGATTTCCGGGTCGGTGAGCTTCTTCTCGATGGCGGCGGTGTCGATGCCGAGATCGCCGGCGACGGCCAGCGCCTTGGCCTTGTTGGCCTGGCCGCGATCGCCCAGCAGCTTCTGGTGGAAGGCATAGTACTTCTCCGGCGCGACGAGGCGCACGGCCACCGCCACCTGAGCCGCTTCCACCGAGCCCGGGCCAAGCACCGGGAATTCCTTCAGCACGACCCGCAGCTTGGGGTCGTTCTGCACCAGCTTCTGCATGTCGGCCAGCGCGTGCTTGCAGTAGCCGCAATTGTAATCGAAGAACTCGACCAGCGTGATGTCGCCCTTCGGGTTGCCGATGGTGACGGCATGGGCGGAATCGAAGATCTGCGGCTTCAGCCCGGCGAGCGCCTGCTGGCGCTGGCCGGCCTCGACGGCGGCCTGGCGCTTCTGCAATTCGCCGATCGCCTCCTGGATGACTTCCGGGTTCTTGAGCAGGTAGTCGCGGATGACGGTCTCGAATTCCTTGCGCTGCGCGTCGTCCAGCGCGGCGGCCGGAGCGATGCCGATGCCGAGGGCGAGCGCGGCGGCGAGCACGCCGCGGCCAAGTCGGCTTATGAGGGTCAGCGGCGGCATGGTGATCTCCGGATCGATCGAAAAGGATGTGAGAGGGCTGTAGCGCGTCTGGTTCAGGGTGTCGACGAGCGGCGGACCAGCTGCTGCGGCGGCTTGTAGTTCAAGATGTCGTCGGCCTTCAGCCAGCCGGGCGAGCCGAGCGGGAACTTGCCCTTGGCGCGGGTCGCCAGTTCGCGGGCCAGACGGAAATCGCCGTTCAGGAATGCCGACTGCGCCGAGGCGAGATCGGCATTGGGCAGGTCGCCGCGCTGGCCGTAGGCCATGGCGAGATAGCGCCAGCCGAGCGGAGAGGCGGGCTCGCGCTGCAGGCCGAAATTCAGCTCGCGCACCGCCTCGTCCATCGTCGCCTTGTCGTTGCTGGCCACCAGCGCCTGGCCAAGCAGCATGCGGATCAGCGGGTTGCCGTCGGACAGGCTCACCGCCTTGCGCAGCGGCGCCACCGCCTCGCGGGCGCGCCCGGCTTCCAGCAGGGCCTGGCCCTTGATCTCGTGAAAATAGGGATTGGCCGGCTGCTCGGCGATCAGCGCGTCGATCTGCCGGAGCGCATCGGGGATGCTGCCGAAGCGATAGGCCGAGATTGCCCGCGCATAGCGGGCGGGAAGCGAGGTGTTGGAGGCGGGATAGACCCGGTTCACCGAATCCGGAGATTGCGTGAAGCCCACCAGCTTGGCACGCATCATGTCGTGCCGCGCCTGCAGCGCCGGCGCATCCTTCGCGGTGAAATAGGGGCTCTTCTGCGCGATATCCTCCAGCGCCGCGACGCGCTCGCGCGCCAGCGGATGGCTGAGCACGTAGGGGTCGATACGCTGGCTGATGAACATCTGGTCGTTCTGCAGCCGCTCCATCGTGGTGAGGAGGCCCTTGGCCGACTGCCGGGTGGCGTTCAGATAGGTGACGGCCGAGCGGTCGGCTGCCTGTTCCTGGCTGCGCTGGTAGGAGAGCAGCGTGCGGCGGGCGACCTCCTGCGGCAGCAGCACCGCGCCGGCGGCGGCATTGCCGACGCTCGCCCCCGAACTGGCACCGGCGGCGGCGGCGCCGACCCCGAGCAGCATGGCGACGATGGCCGCGGTCTGCGCGGTCTCCAGCTGCTGGCGCATGCGCGAGAGATGCCCGCCGGCGATGTGGCCGGTCTCGTGCGCCAGCACGCCGATCACCTCGCCCGGCGTGGTGGACTGCTTGAGCGTGCCGGTATTGATGAAGATGCGCTTGCCGTCGGCGACGAAGGCGTTGAACGAATCATCGCCGATGATGACGATCTGGATGTTCTGCTGCTGCAGCCCGGCCGCCTTGAAGATGGGGCGCGTGTAATCGCGCAGCAGCGATTCCACCTCGGCGTCGCGAATGATGGTCGGCTGGCGCTGCTGCGCCGCCACCGGCCCGGCGGGCAGGGCGGTGGCAAGGCAGGCGAGGGCGCCCGTCGCGCGGCCGATGAGCCTTCGCAGCCGCGCGGGAAGCGGGCGGCTGGAGCGGAACGCGCTTCGCCGAAGCGAGGGGTTGTCACGGCGGGCCAGAAGCATCATCCATCGGCTGCATGCGATTGCGGGGAACTGACGCTGCCGTGGCGGCAGCGTCAAGCCTTGCGGTCATCATCTTCGATTGAACACGGGCCGAGACCAGCCGGAGATTGCGGCGCGGATGCGGCGGTCCCGCAAGGTTGAGCAACATGACGTCCGCCATTACGCCAAACGACCTTCCCTCGGCAGCCGCAATGGCGGAGATTCTCGCGCGCGCCTCGCGCCGCAGCGAGATCGCTCCCTTCATCGTGATGGACGTGATGGAGCGCGCCGCGCGGATCGAGGCGGCGGGTGGGCACGTCATCCACATGGAGGTAGGCCAGCCGGCTGCCCCCGCGCCCCACAGCGCGCGCGCGGCGGCGCGGCGCGCGCTGGACCACGGGCGGATCGGCTACACCACCGCGCTCGGCCTTCCCACGCTGCGCGCCCGTATCGCCCGCCATTATGGGGAGACTTACGGCGTCGATATCGATCCGGCGCGGGTGGTGGCGACGACGGGCTCCTCCGCCGGGTTTCTGCTCGCCTTCCTCGCGCTGTTCGAGCCGGGCGACCGGGTGGCGATCGCCAATCCGGGCTATCCGCCCTATCGCCATATCCTCACCGCGCTCGGCTGCGAGCCGGTGCTGATCGAGACCGATGCCGCCTCGCGCTGGGTGATCACGCCCGAGGCGCTGGCGCAGGCCCATGCCACGGCACCGCTCAAGGGCGTGCTGGTGGCGAGCCCCGCCAATCCGACCGGCACGATGATGCGTCCGGAGGCACTGGCCGAACTCATCGCCACCGCCGAGGGGCTCGGTATCCGCTTCATCTCCGACGAAATCTATCACGGGCTGGACTATGCCTTCCCCGCCGCCACGGCGGCCGCCATCAGCCCCCATGCCACGGTGATTCACTCCTTCTCGAAATATTTCTGCATGACCGGCTGGCGGGTCGGCTGGATGGTGATGCCGCAGCCGCTGGTGCGCGCGGTGGAGCGCCTGCAGCAGAACCTCATGATCTCCGTGCCGACGCTCTCGCAGGTCGCGGCCGAGGCGGCATTTGACGGCGCGGCGGAGATGGAGGCGGTGAAGCATGGCTACGAGGCCAACCGGCTGATCCTCACCGGCGGCCTGCCCGAGGCCGGCCTGCCGGAATTCCTGCCGGTCGACGGCGCGTTCTACCTCTATGCCGACGTGTCCCGGTTCACCGACGATTCCGCCGCCCTGGCCCGCCGCCTGCTGGATGAGGCGCATGTGGCGACGACGCCCGGCGTCGATTTCGACCCGCATCGCGGCCATCACTATCTGCGCCTGTCCTATGCCGGGGCCGCCGAGGAGATGCGCGAGGCGGTGGCGCGGATCGGCGACTTCCTGCGCCGTGGCTGAGGGCCCAAATGCAGAACGCCCCGCGTGAGGCGGGGCGTTCCTTGTCGTCAGACGAAATCGCGCGTCACTCGCCGAAGATCTTGCGCTGCCACCAGCCGGTGCGGCGCGGGCGATCGGGGTCGTCCGCCGGCGGGGCGTCCGGGTTCGCGGTCGCGGCCTGCGTCTCGACGGGCGACGATTCGGCCGGGGCCGCCTCGTGTTCCGCTTCCCCGGCAGGCGCGTCATGCGCCAGCGGGCTTTCCGTCGCAGCAGCTTCCGTGACCGCAGATTCGACGCTCATGGCTTCGAAAGCCGGAGCGTCGACAACCGCCGGCTCGCCCGGTTCAACCGCCGCCGTCTCGCCCGCAACCGCGTCCGACACGACGGCTTCCACCGCCTCGGCTGCGATCACCGGCGCACGTTCGCGCACGGTGGAGCGGCGACGGCGCGGCTTGGGCTCCGCCGGCTTGGTCTCTTCGGGTTTAGTGTCTTCGGGCTTGGCCTTTCCAGACTTGGCCTTTTCAGGCTTGGCTGCATCCGGCGTGGCCGCCGCGGTGGCGGGAACCTCGGCCGCTGCGTCCCCGGCGACAGCTTCCTCGGTGGCCTTGGCGCGCGTCCGGCGTCCACCACGACGGCCACGTCGCGGCTTGTCGTCCTCGGTGGGTGCTTCCTCGGCGGGTGCTTCCTCGGCTGCGGGAGCGTCGACAGGTGCGTCGACGACAGGCGCGTCGACGAGCCGGGCGTCCTCCGTCGGGGCGTCCTCAATCGGGGCTTCGGTCGACACCGGCCCCGCGTCAACGGACGCGACGGGCTCGGAGGAGGCTGTCGCCGTTTCCGCGAGTTCCAGCGCCTGCTCGGCGGCTTCGCCGGCAACCGGGGCTTCGGCGGTCACGTCCGCCGCCGCGACATCGGTCTCGCCGGATTCGAAGGCAACGAGCTCGCGGCCTTCGCCATCCGCGGCGTCGTCAGCCTCGTCGCCGTCATCCTCGAACTCGGCACCTGCGGAATCGGCATCGCCCTCGCCGGAACCGTTCTCCTCCGGGCGATTGCCGTTCGGGCCGCCGCGCCGCCGCCGCCGCCGCCGACGACGACGACGGTTGCCGTCGCCCTGTGCGGCCTCGCCGGCCTCGCCTGCCGCGGGGGGCGCCTCGGGACGGCTCTCGCGAACCTCTTCCTCGACGACCTCCTCCAGCTCTTCCGGCTCCTCGGCAGCCACCGGCTCGATCTCGTCTTCCGGCTCGACGACCAGTTCGGGCGGGCGCGGCATCGGGATCGGGTTGGCAATCGCTTCGCCGCGATCGACCGAGAACGGGGTCAGCCCAGTCAGCGTCGGGTCGGCGCTAATGGTGATGACCACGCCGAACCGCTCTTCCAGCTCGTGCAGATGCGCGCGCTTGTGGTTGAGCACGTAGAGCGCGTTCTCGGTGCGGGTGCGGACCACCAGATTATAGGCGTTGGACCGCTGCAGCGTGTCCTCGGCGGCGCGCAGCAGCTGCAGCGCGACGGAGGGCGAGGAGCGCACGTGGCCGGTGCCGCCGCAATGCGGGCAGACCTCGGTGGAGCTTTCCAGCACGCCGGTGCGAATGCGCTGGCGGCTCATTTCCATCAGGCCGAAATGCGAGATGCGGCCAAGCTGGATGCGCGCGCGGTCGTTCTTCAGGCAGTCCTTGAGCTTGCGCTCGACCGAGCGGTTGTTGCGCTTCTCGTCCATATCGATGAAATCGATCACGACGAGGCCGGCAAGGTCGCGCAGGCGCAACTGGCGGGCGACTTCTTCGGCCGCCTCCATGTTGGTCTTGAGCGCGGTATCCTCGATATTGTGCTCGCGGGTCGAGCGACCCGAGTTCACATCGATGGAGACCAGCGCCTCGGTCGGGTTGATGACGAGATAGCCGCCGGACTTCAGCTGCACCTGCGGCAGGAACATCGCGTCGAGCTGGCTCTCCACCCCGAAGCGGGTGAATACCGGCTGCAGGTCCTTGTAGATCTTCACGTTCTTCGCATGGCTCGGCATGAGCATGCGCATGAAGTCCTTGGCCTCGCGATAGCCCTCCTCACCCTGGACCAGAACCTCGTCGATGTCCTTGTTGTAGAGGTCGCGGATGGAGCGCTTGATCAGCGAGCCTTCTTCATAGACCAGCGAAGGCGCGGTCGAGCCCAGCGTCAGTTCGCGCACATTCTCCCACAGGCGCAGGAGATATTCGAAGTCGCGCTTGATTTCCGGCTTGGTGCGGTTGGCGCCGGCGGTGCGCAGGATGACGCCCATGCCCTCCGGCACCTCGAGGTCGGAGGCGACTTCCTTCAGCCGCTTGCGGTCCTCGGCCGAGGTGATCTTGCGGGAGATGCCGCCGCCGCGCGCGGTGTTCGGCATCAGCACCGAGTAGCGGCCGGCGAGCGACAGATAGGTGGTGAGCGCGGCGCCCTTGTTGCCGCGTTCTTCCTTCACGACCTGCACCAGCATGATCTGCCGGCGTTTGATCACTTCCTGGATCTTGTAGGTGCGGGCGCGGGTGCGCGGCGCGGCGCGCTCGGGCACTTCCTCCAGCGCGTCGTCCGAGCCGACTTCGTCGACGATGTCTTCCTCGCCGGCGATCTCCTCGACCTCGCCGCCGCCGCCTTCATCGTCCGAGGACGGCCGACGCCGCGAGCGGCGGGCGGGGGCGCGCTCGGTCTCTTCGCTGGTCTCGCCGGAATCGTCGGTAGCGGCCTCTTCGGAGACGGTCTCATCATCGCCGGCCGACTTGGCGGCGCCACGACGGCGGGAGCGGGCCTTGGGCTTCTCCTCGCCCTCGTCCTCGGCGTCCTTGCGCTGCTGGCGCTCTTCCTCGGCGAGAAGCGCCTGCCGGTCGGCGACCGGGATCTGGTAATAGTCGGGATGGATCTCGCTGAAGGCGAGGAAGCCATGCCGGTTGCCGCCATATTCGATGAAGGCGGCCTGCAGGGATGGTTCGACCCGCGTTACCTTCGCGAGATAGATGTTGCCGCGCAGCGGCTTGCGGTTGGCGGCCTCGAAGTCGAATTCCTCGACTCGGCTGCCGCGCACCACCACCACCCGGGTCTCCTCCGGGTGGGTGGCATCGATGAGCATCTTGTTGGCCATTGAACTCTCATATGCGGCAGCGTCGACGTCGCAAGGGACGCCCGACGATCGGGGCCGCGCCTGTAAGCGGTGACCGAAAACCGGTCAGGGAGGTGGGAATAGGGAAGCCTTGCCTGGCCGACGCGGTGCTGGGGGAACCGGCCTGACGCTGCCCGGCGGTCACATGCACGACGGCGGAGACCGTCCCGCACATGTTCCGCACTTACCGGCTGACGCGTCATCGTATGGTGCCGTCCATTTCCTCGACCGAACAGGACAAGCCGCGACCGCGGGCGATCCGGCTCAAGGCACATGGCGGCGAAATCCGCGGGCGCGCCCGACACGAAGCAGGCGCCTTATGCCGCGTCCGATGCCCGTGAACGACGTCGGCCGGGCGCGATTCCGAGGGCGAATGGAGCGCGATGGCTCACGGCACGGTCACACGCCCTTGCGGGTCCGCCCCAGGTCCGCCCCCTCGGGGACAGGTCGTCATGGGGCCGATCGCCATGGGCCTATCGTGACGGTGCCGGGCATCCCCATTGCTGGATCGCCCAACGCCGACGGGCCGCGCAAGCCGGACGTCAAGCGAGCGACCCGGAAATGCGAACCATATGCATGCCCTTAATAGCGGCATGCGTGACGATTTGGCAAGGATTGCGTCTCCATCGCGTCCCAGATCGCGCTGGATCCGATTGCGCCGCGCCCGCGCGCTGTGCAACGTCCGTCAACGGCGCGTTCTGTCGACGGCGGGTGGTGATCGGCGCGCGCGGCGGGCCGCACTCCGTCGATCTGCCCTTCGCCGATCCGCCGCCCGCGGTCAACGAAAGGTTAACCGTCGGTTCCTAATGCATATGAAGCGGCCCAACTCTGGGCCATTTCGCCGCCTATGCCCGACACGCGCCAGCAGGAGCCGGACAACAGACGATGAAGTGGCGTGACGCGACGATCGGTGCGGTGCGGGCATTGCCGGCGCTGGCGTTTCTGGTGCTGGCCTTTCTGGTGCTGCCCGGGGCGGGGCGGCAGCCGGCGCTGGCGCAGGAACCCGCCGTGGCCACCGATGCGCGGCTGGCCGGCGATGGCGAGCGCACCCGTCTCGTGGTCGATCTCTCGCGCGCCGTCCCGCTGGGCGCCTTCACGCTCGCCGACCCGTATCGCGTCGTGGTGGACGTGCCCGATGTCATCTTTACCCTGCCGGCCTCGGCCGGGCAGCAGGGGCGGGGGCTCGTCACCGCCTATCGTTTCGGCCTGTTCGCCCCCGGCAAGGCACGCATCGTGCTCGATGTCTCCGGCCCCGTGACGATCGACAAGGCCTTCGTGCTCGAACCCATGGAGGGCCAGCCGGCACGCCTCGTCGTCGATCTCGTCAAGACCGACCGCACCACCTTCCTCAAGCATGTCGCCGCGCCGCTGCGCCGCGCCGACGAGCCGCCCGCGCCGAAGTCCGAGGCCTCCGCCGCCGGCGACACGCGGCCGGTGATCGTCATCGACCCCGGCCATGGCGGTATCGATTCGGGCGCGGTGAACACCGCCTTTGGCGTCAACGAGAAGGACGTGGTGCTGGCCATCGGCCGGCAGCTGCACCAGAAGCTGGATCGCACCGGCCATTATCGCGCGCTGATGACCCGCCAGGACGACACGTATGTCGCGCTCGGCCAGCGCGTGCGCTTCGCCCGCGAGAGCGGGGCGCAACTATTCATCTCGCTGCATGCCGATTCGCTCTCCGCCCGTGACGGCGGCGTGCGCGGGGGCACGATCTACACGCTCTCCGACCGCGCCTCCGATGCGGAAGCCCAGCGCCTCGCCGATTCGGAGAACAAGGCGGACATGATCGTCGGGCTCGACCTGTCCGAGGAGCCGGCCGACGTGGCCGGCATCCTGTTCGACCTTGCCCAGCGCGAAACGCGCAACTTTTCCGCCCAGTTCGCCCGCACCCTGGCGGGCAACGTGTCGGAGACGGCGCGGCTGCACAAATCGCCGCTGAAATCGGCCGGCTTCAAGGTGCTGAAAGCGCCGGACGTGCCCTCCGTGCTGTTCGAACTCGGCTATCTCTCGAGCGCCAAGGACCTCGAACTCATGACATCGCCCGAATGGCAGTCTAATGTCACCGACGCCATGGTGGCGGCCATCGAGGCCTATTTCGCGGCGCAGAAGCCGGGCGAGGCGCATCCGGGCGCCGTGCCGGCTGGCATGGATCGTACCGCCGGCGAATCCGCGGGCGGTGCGAAGCCCGGCCCGGCCGCGATTAGGCCATAGTTGCCCCCCACACGGGGACCCGGGCGACGTCAGGTAATCGGACACGCCGCGCTTGTCGCGCGGCCGCTGTCCCAGCTTTAGGGGGCACGGCCGCATGCGGCTGCTTCTGCGGTTCTTGGGCTTTATGTTCGCCCTCGGTACAATTGTGTTTGTCGTCGGCGGCGCGGTAGCCGGGTACTTCGTATGGAAGTTTTCCCAGGACCTGCCGGACTACACGCAGCTCCAGAACTACGAGCCGCCCGTGATGACGCGCATCCACGCGGCGGACGGCTCGCTGCTGGCCGAATATGCCCGTGAGCGCCGGCTCTATCTGCCCATCCAGAACATTCCCGCCCTGGTGAAGGAAGCCTTCATCTCGGCGGAGGACAAGAATTTCTATTCCCATGGCGGCATCGACGTGACCGGCATCGGCCGCGCCGCCTATGCCTTCCTGCAGAATTACGGCTCCGGCCGCCGCCCGCAGGGTGCCTCCACCATCACCCAGCAGGTGGCCAAGAACTTCCTGCTCACCAACGAGGTCTCGTTCGACCGGAAGATCAAGGAAGCGCTGCTCTCGCTGCGCATCGAGCGCACCTACTCGAAGGACAAGATCCTCGAACTCTATCTCAACGAGATCTATCTCGGCATCGGCTCCTATGGCGTGGCCGCCGCCTCGCTGCTCTATTTCGACAAGTCGGTGGCCGAGTTGAGCATCGCCGAGGCGGCCTATCTCGCCGCCCTGCCGAAGGGTCCCAACAATTACCATCCGTTCCGCCGCCACGAGGCCGCCGTCGACCGCCGCAACTGGGTGATCGATCGCATGGAGGAGAACGGCTACATCACGGCCGAGCAGGCGAAGGAAGCCAAGGCCACCGACCTCACCGTCACCCTGCGCCCGACCGGCGCGCATATTTTCTCGGCCGAATATTTCGCCGAGGAGGTGCGCCGCGAGATTTTCGAGCGCTATGGCGAGGACAAGCTCTATGGCGGCGGACTCTCGGTGCGCACCACGCTCAATCCCCGGCTTCAGCAGGCCGCCAAGAAGGCGCTGCTCGACGGGCTGACGCGCTATGACGAGCAGCGCGGCTGGCACGGCGCCGTCACCCGCATCGATACCGGCGGCGACTGGGGCACGCGCCTCGCCGATGTGCGCACCTTCACCGACATTCCCTGGCGCCTCGCCGTGGTGCTGGAATCGGATGCGCAGAGCGCGCGCATCGGCCTGCAGCCGCAGCGCGACCGCTCCGGCGTGCTCGCCACCCAGCGCGATCTCGGCGTGATCACCGCGGACGGCGCCAAATGGGCGGTGCGCGGCAACAAGCAGGGCGTCGCCAGCGTGCTGAAGCCGGGCGACGTGGTCTATGTCGAGCCGGTCGACGGCAAGCCGGACCAGTGGCGCCTGCGGCAGGAGCCCCGCATCGAGGGCGCGCTGGTTGCGATGGATCCCTGGACCGGCCGCGTGCTGGCCATGGCCGGCGGCTTCTCCTTCGACGAGAGCCAGTTCAACCGCGCCACCCAGGCCCAGCGCCAGCCGGGCTCCTCCTTCAAGCCCTTCGTCTATGCCTCGGCGATCGATAATGGCTACACGCCCTCCAGCGTGGTCCTCGACGCGCCGTTCGAACTCAACCAGGCGGGGCAGGCGACATGGCGGCCGGAGAACTATTCCGGCAAGTTCTATGGCCCGCAGACGCTGCGCTTCGGCCTCGAACAGTCGCGCAACGTGATGACGGTGCGGCTCGCCAACGATCTCGGCATGCCGATCATCGTCGATTACGCCAAGCGCTTCGGCGTGGTCGACAACCTGCTGCCGGTGCTCTCCATGTCGCTCGGCGCCGGCGAGACCACCGTGCTGCGCATGGCCGGCGGCTACTCGATCTTCGCCAATGGCGGCAAGAAGGTGAAGCCGACGCTGATCGACCGCGTGCAGGACCGCTACGGCAAGACCATCTACAAGCATGACGAGCGGGAATGCCGCGGCTGCGACGCCGCGCAGTGGCAGGACCAGCCCGAGCCGACCCTGATCGACCGTCGCGAGCAGGTGCTCGATCCGATGACCGCCTATCAGATGGTGGGCATGATGGAGGGCGTGGTGCAGCGCGGCACCGGCACGGCGCTGAAGGCGCTCGGCAAGCCGGTCGCCGGCAAGAGCGGCACCACAAACGAGGAAAAGGACGCCTGGTTCGTCGGTTTCACGCCGGACATGGTGGTGGCGGTCTATCTCGGCTTCGATACGCCAAAGCCCATGGGCAAGGGCTCGACCGGCGGCCTCATCGCCGCGCCTGTCGTGCGCGACTTCATGCAGGTGGCGCTGGCCGACCGCCCGGCCGTGCCGTTCCGCGTGCCGCCGGGCATCAAGCTGATCCGCATCAACCCCAAGACCGGCCTGCGCGCCGGCCCGGGCGAGAACTCGATCCTCGAGGCGTTCAAGCCCGGCACCGCGCCGCCGGACAGCTATTCGGTGATCGGCGCCAGCGATTCGTCGGGCCGCGCGCTCGGCGTGACGCCGGAGGCCGACCGCGCCATCGGCGGCAGCGGCACCGGCGGGCTATACTGACGCCCGCCCGCCCCGCCGTCGCCCGCCCCGCCGTCGCCCGCCCCGCCGTCGCCCGCCCCGCCGTCGCCCGGACCGCCGCCTCAGCCATCATAGGGGGCGGCGCGAAAGGCTGGCAGCGCTTCGGCGCGGGCGGTGAAGGCATCGAGCGCGGGGAAATCGCCCGCGCCGACCATGTCCGGCAGCATGTTGCGCGTGAAGGTGAAGGCCACGGCGGTGGTGATGTCCGCCTGCGAGGGGCGATCCTCCAGCAGCCAGCCCGACCGGCCGGCGACGTCGTCGTCCAGCAGGCGGCAGGCTGCGAGAAGCTGGCCGCGCACGCGCTCGATCCAGGGGGCGTGCTGCTTCTCCGCCGGGCGCAACTGGTGCTCATAGACGATCTGCACCGCCTTCTCGCAGGTGGCGAGCGCGAGGCCGACAATGCGCTGGTGTTGCGCGTGCCGGCCGATATCCCCGGGGACCAGCGAGCGCGCCGGATGGGCCAGCCGCTCGACATGTTCCAGGATCAGCGTCGACTCCATCAGCACAACGCCGTCATCGGTGACGAGCGTCGGGGCCTTCACCACCGGGTTGATGCCGGCGAAATGGTCATAGTGACGGAACACCGAGACCGATTCGTGCGTGAAGGGGAGATCGAGCAGGGTGAGCGAAATCGCCACCCGGCGGACATAGGGCGAATCGAGCATGCCGATGAGGCGCATTGGCCAGTCTCCATTTGAGCGGAGCAGCCTAGGAGACATACCCATAAACGGGCTTCCCCGCGGGCCGGGGTTCTGATTCATTGATCTCAGCCCTGGAGGTTGAGATGGCTCGCTTTGACCTGAC